>NZ_NSDX01000040.1:0-370 GCF_002300195.1 Rhodococcus sp. ACPA1
ACCTGCGTCGCGAGCAGCGAGTTGCCGCCCAGGGCGAAGAAGTCGTCGTCGAGCCCGACCCTCTCGCGATCGAGGACATCTGCGAACACGCCGGCAACGACCCCCTCCGCCACCGACACCGGCGCCCGGTACTGCGGCACCGGAAACACCGGTGCCGGCAACGCCCGCCGATCCACCTTCCCACTGGCCGTCAACGGCAATCGATCCAGCACGGTAATCGGTGAGGGCACCATGTAGTCGGGGAGGCGGTCCGCGACCAACACGCGGACACGAGCCGGGTCGAGGCGGGCGCCGTCGCGGGGGACGACGTAGCCGACGAGTCGGTCGCCGGTGTGGTGGTCGTGGTGGACTGTCACTGCGGCGTGGGTGA
>NZ_NSDX01000041.1:0-369 GCF_002300195.1 Rhodococcus sp. ACPA1
ATGACCTTCGCATTGCGGCGCGCGTGCCGCAGCTGCCCCTTGGACACGGCGGCCATCACGATGCCCTCCTGCTGGTATCCGCAGTCGATCCCGTAGTGGGTGATGGCGTCCTCGGCGAAGTGCACCGCGTTCTCGGCGTACCGGTAGAGGTCGCGCAGCCGCTCGCGCCTCAGCAGAAAACCCAACAGCTCCGGATCGGCGGCGACCGAGTTCGTGATGTATCCGGCGTTGCGGGAACTGGCGCCCCAGCCGAGGGTCTGCGCCTCGAGGAGCACCACGTCGACGCCCTTCCCGGCGAGGCGGATGGCGGCCGACATGCCGCCCCCGCCGCCGCCGATCACGACGACATCGCAGTCGATGTCACCGGTC
>NZ_NSDX01000042.1:0-369 GCF_002300195.1 Rhodococcus sp. ACPA1
ATGACCTTCGCATTGCGGCGCGCGTGCCGCAGCTGCCCCTTGGACACGGCGGCCATCACGATGCCCTCCTGCTGGTAGCCGCAGTCGATCCCGTAGTGGGTGATGGCGTCCTCGGCGAAGTGCACCGCGTTTTCGGCGTACCGGTAGAGGTCGCGCAGCCGCTCGCGCTTCAGCAGAAAACCCAACAGCTCCGGATCGGCGGCGACCGAGTTCGTGATGTATCCGGCGTTGCGGGAGCTGGCGCCCCAGCCGAGGGTCTGCGCCTCGAGGAGCACCACGTCGACGCCCTTCTCGGCGAGGCGGATGGCGGCCGACATGCCGCCCCCGCCGCCGCCGATCACGACGACATCGCAGTCGATGTCACCGGTC
>NZ_NSDX01000043.1:0-338 GCF_002300195.1 Rhodococcus sp. ACPA1
GCTGTATCCGATCTTCGGTTTCGGTGGTCGGGTGCTGGGCACGAGCGGGCACATCTGAATCCGGCCCGGGAGGCGCTGCGGGCGGACGACGGGGCGTTGCACCGCCGGCTGCTGTCGATCCGGGGGGAGGCCGGCCTCGCCGAGGAGATCTCCGTGCTCCGGGTGTTCGATGTGATCGCGTGGGTGGACGGGGAAGAACCGCGGCCTGGGCGAGCCGTCTGACCAGGGAAGATGACACGTCCCGGTGTGCTGTCTTCGTCGGGTGCACGAGGATGATGGTTATGCGGATGAAGTTTCACGAGCAGCTCGACGAGCTGACGGACCGTCTGGCGTCGATG
>NZ_NSDX01000044.1:0-331 GCF_002300195.1 Rhodococcus sp. ACPA1
CAAGGCATCCACCGTACGCTCTTCATTACTTACAACAAAGATGCTCGCGTCCACTGTGCAGTTCTCAAACAACACACAACCAACCATGTCCTCGTCGCCACCGAACACCAGGAAAACCCGGCCGGTATGACCACCATGATCACTTGTAAGTTCTTGCCTAGAAAAAACACTCGCGTGTTCTCTCAGGACCCAACAGTGCATCGATATAACTCTTCTCCCACCGGCACTCGGGCCGGCAGTAGTGAAAAGAATGCTTGTCAGTGTTCCACCCATGAGCGTCTGCCGTTCCACATGTGGGAACGAAACAGTCTCTGCCAGAGGAGAAATCAAC
>NZ_NSDX01000045.1:0-317 GCF_002300195.1 Rhodococcus sp. ACPA1
GGCGACCTCTTGGCGGCGTAGGCCGGGGACGCGGCGTTTGGCGGCGTCGTAGACGGGCAGCCCGACGTGTTCAGGGGCGATCTTGGCCCGCCGTGACGCCAGGAATTGGCCGATCTCGGCGACTCGGTTGGTGGACTCCATACAACCGAGGCTACGACCCGCGCGTCGGCCGTTGCCAGGTGCTGCGAGGGGGGTGCTGCCAGCACCCCCCTAATCCTCGCCTCCCACGCGGGCAGCTGCCGGCGTTGCATGGGTGCTGCGAGCGCAGAGGTGCTCTGAGACCGAATCCTTCGATATCGACGAGGTGACATGACCAC
>NZ_NSDX01000046.1:0-285 GCF_002300195.1 Rhodococcus sp. ACPA1
GGCGCGGCGATCGTCGAGCTGATCAGCTGGGGCCAGCGTCAGGAAGGCCAGCAAGCCGAGATGGTGTACAACGAGGCATCCGCGACCATACGGACGAAACTCGAGTCCGTCGCGACCGCTTCCGGCCGGCCGGTCGACCCGGACACCATCGACGCACTGACGTACATCGTGTCCACATTGTCGGACGGATTCGCGCTCAACTGGCTGGTGTTCACCGACCCCCCAGCGGCGGAACGACAGATCGAACTCATCCTCGGCGTGCTCGACGCCTGGATGGCCGCCCAC
>NZ_NSDX01000047.1:0-218 GCF_002300195.1 Rhodococcus sp. ACPA1
GACCCCCACATCACAAACCGGGGACATGTCATCACACCAGGTCACAGCACAATTACGGCCGCGGGTGCCGAGGTCGCATCGATCCCACCCCTAACCACCTGCACACCGCCCAGAATGGGCAGCAGGGAATTCAGCAGTAGTTCGCGTCGCTCGCGGCGACGCCTGGGGAGGAAGTACGTCATGGTGTTCGAGAGATTCTCCGATCAAGCCCGTCAAGT
>NZ_NSDX01000005.1:0-1120468 GCF_002300195.1 Rhodococcus sp. ACPA1
CGCCGATGGTACTGCACCCGACAGGGTGTGGGAGAGTAGGACACCGCCGAACATCCGTTACCGAAAGCCCCCCAACCACGTTGGGGGGCTTTCGGCATTCCCAGGGACTTTCGCCGACCGCAACTTGATAACGCTGCGGTAACGTCCCCTCGGTTCCCCTATGGCAGGTCCTTCGCCTGCGTAACGTGGCCCGGGCAGATCCGTTGGGATCGTGCCGTGCGGTGCGCGTCCTCCCGGATCACCCGAGGTGACGAAGGGAATCTGTGGTGACGAGCACGATGTCGAAACAACGTCCGGCGGTCAGAGCGGCTGTCGCCTTCGCAGGCATGATGGTGGCCGCCGGCTCCCTGGCGGGGTGCACGAAGACCGACACGACCAGCGGCGGATCGCTCCTCCAGCAACTGCAGGACAGCGGAACGGTGACCGTCGGCTTCGCCGGCGAGGCGCCGTACAGCTTCGAGCAGGACGGCCAGTTGACCGGCGCCACCGTGGCCCTGCACCGCGAGATCTTCAAGAACCTGGGCATCGACAACGTCGAGGGTGTGAGTACCGACTTCGGAGCGCTCATACCCGGACTGCAGGCCCGCCGCTTCGACGTCGTCAGCGCGGGTATGTCGATCCTGCCGCAGCGGTGCGAGCAGGCAGCGTTCAGTGAGCCGGAGTTCAACTACACGACCGCGCTGATGGTGCCCAAGGGCAATCCCGCGAACCTCACCGACATGCAGTCGGTGCAGCAGAGCGGGGTGCGGATGGCCGCGATGACCGGGGCGATCGAATCGGACTACGCGCAGCAGCTCGGGATCGATGCAATGCAGGTGGCGTCGCCGCAAGATGGAATGGACGCCGTCGCCAACGGGCGAGCCGATGTCTTTGCGCTCACCGGGATCTCGCTGAACTGGCTGGCGAAAAACAACCCACAGGCCCCGGTGGAGGTGACCAGCTCCTTCGTCGCCGAGATCGACGGGGTACCCCAGGTCGGTGCCGGCGGCACGGTCTTCCGTAAGGAGGACACCGAGTTGCGCGACGCCTACAACGCCGAGCTCGCCAAGATCACCTCCGACAAGGACAAGTACCTGTCCATCGTCGGACCGTTCGGATTCACCGCGGAGGAACTGCCCGATCCGAACCTGACCACCGCCAAACTCTGCGGAGGGGCCGGCTGATCGCCGTAGAGGTCTGCTGCCTGTGAAGGAGAACATCGATGCCTTCCTGGATGCGTGGCCGAGCATCCAGGAAGGCATCGTCGTCACGCTCCAACTGACGGCGGGAGGTGCCCTCCTCGCGTTCGTCCTCGCGCTCGCGCTCGGGTTGGCAGCCCGTGCGCACAACATCGTGATCAGAGGATCGGCTCGCGCGTTCATCGAATTCTTCCGGGGCACTTCGTTGTTGGTGCAGCTTTTCTGGTTGTTCTACGTGGTTCCGCTGTTCGGCTATCTCATCGACCCGGTGCTCTGCGGAATCCTTGCGCTCGGGCTGAACTACGGCGCCTACGGAGCCGAGGTGGTGCGCGGCGCGATCAACTCGGTGCCGCAATCACAATGGGAGGCGGCGACGGCACTGGACTTCAGTCACTGGCAGCGGTTGCGCCGGGTGGTATTCCCGCAGGCCTGGGCCGAGATGATTCCTCCGTTGACGAACCTCCTGATCCAGCTCCTCAAGGGCACGGCGCTCGCGAGTTATATCCTTCTGCAGGACCTGACCTTCGAGATCGACCAGCTCCGGCAGACGACCGGGAACACCCTCTTCGCGTTCGGCGTCGGGCTCGTCATCTACTTCGTCATCGGCTACGTGCTGACACTGGTGATGAACGCGCTGGAGGTGCGGGCGAAGAATCGCCTCGGCACAGGGCCGTCCCTGCGTGAGATCTTCAGCCTCGCGCCCTCCGATCCACGGGGACTGGAGGCCGCGAAGCAATGAGCGTCCAGTGGAGTTGGGACCGAGCGTTCGAGGCGTTGCCCGTGCTGCTCGAGGGTTTCAAGATCACCCTCATCGCCACCGTTCTCGGTTTCCTGATCTCTGTCGTTCTCGGACTCGTCATCGCATTGATCCGGCAGGCCGCGCCGCGATGGGTGAGTGTCCCGGTCCGCGCGATCAGTGAATTCATCCGGCTGACCCCGCTCGTCGTGCAACTTCTGTTCGTGTACTACACGTTCACCGGACTGTCGCCGCTGCAGATCGGTGTCGTCGTACTCGGAGTCCACTATTCGACGTACATGGCCGAGGTGTACCGGGCGGGTATCGAAGCAGTGCCCGTCGGCCAGTGGGAGGCCGCGCGGGCGCTGTCCATCGCGCCCACTCGGACGTGGCGGGCGATCATCCTGCCGCAGGCCATCCGTCGCGTCGTCCCCGCGCTGGGCAACTATGCGGTGTCGATGTTCAAGGACACCCCGTTCCTGTTCGCCATCACGGTGGTGGAGATGGTGACGGCTGCGCAACAGTTCGGTGCCCGGCATTTCCAATACCTCGAACCGTTGACGCTGGCGGGTGTGATCTTCCTCGTCGCCAGCTACCCGACGTCCCTGCTCATACGGCGATTGGAGAGACGTCTTGCCCGATGACGCGAGCGCAGCAACCCCGATGATCCGATTCGACGACGTCGTGAAGCAGTTCGGCGACCACGTCGTGCTCGACCACCTGGATTTTCAGGTCGCGCGCGGCGACCGGGTGACCCTGATCGGTCCGAGCGGATCGGGGAAGACGACGATCCTGCGGCTGCTCATGACGCTGGAGAAGGTGAACGAGGGTGTCATCTGGGTCGACGGGACACCGTTGACGCACGAGGAGAAGGGAAGCAAACTCGTGCCGGCGTCGGAGAAGTACGTGCGCCGGATACGACGCCGGATCGGCATGGTCTTCCAACAGTTCAACCTGTTCCCCAACATGAACGTGATCGAGAACATCACCGAAGCGCCGATCCACGTTCTCGGACTCGACAAGGCCGCGGCCGTGAAGCGGGCTCGCGAGTTGCTGGAGACGGTCGGGCTCTCGGACAAGGAGACCGCGCATCCGACGCAACTGTCCGGTGGCCAGCAGCAGCGGGTCGCGATCGCGAGGGCACTGGCCATGGACCCCGACATTCTGCTGCTCGACGAGGTCACGTCGGCGCTGGATCCGGAGTTGGTGGCGGACGTCCTCGACGTGCTGAGGAACGTCGCGCGCACCACGGACATCACGATGCTGATCGTCACGCATGAGATGCAGTTCGCGCGGGACGTGTCGAACCGGGTGATGATGTTCGACGCCGGGCGGATCGTGGAGGAAGGCGACCCGGCGACGATCTTCACCGCGCCGAAGAACGAGCGCACCAAGACCTTCCTGAAGGCCGTGCTGGCCGACTGATTCCGGGCTAGCTCGAACTGGTCGCGAGTTCCGTCTCCTCGGCTGCGGCGCGTCGGGCCAGCCGGCCCGCCATCCACGCGCACACCAGCAACTGCAGTTGGTGGAACAGCATGAGCGGCAGCACGATCAGGCCGATCGGCTGGCTGGCGAAGAGGACGGTGGCCATCGGAAGACCGGTGGCGAGGCTCTTCTTCGACCCGCAGAACGTGATCGTGATCTGATCGGCCCGGTCGAAACCGAGTCGCTTCGACCCGAACCAGGTGACGGACAGGATGATCGCGAGCAGCACCGCGCACACCGCGAGCAGAGCCAGGAGCCGGCCGGCGGACAGCGTGCCCCAGATCCCCTCGTTCATTCCCTCACTGAATGCGACGTAGACGACCAGCAGGATCGATCCCCGGTCGACGAGCTTGAGCGGTGCGCCGTGCTTCTTCACCCAGGGACCGATCCACCGCCGCACTGCCTGGCCGGCGATGAACGGGAGCAGGAGCATGACGAGGATGCCGATCGCGGAGGACGCGTCGAAGCCTGCCCCCTCGCTCGTCATCAGCAATGCGACGAGGAGTGGGGTGACGAAGATGCCGAGGATGTTGGAGAACGAGGCGCTGACGATGGCGCCGGGCACGTTGCCTCGGGCGATCGACACGAAGGCGATCGACGACTGGACGGTCGACGGCAGCAGGCAGACGTAGAGGAGGCCCAGGTACAGCGGTTGGGTCAGGATCGTCGGGACCAGCACGCGCGCAGCGATTCCGAGCAGCGGGAAGATCACGAACGTCGCCGCGAGGATGGTGACGTGCAGACGCCAGTGACGCAGACCGTGCAGCGCCTCCTGCGTGGAGAGTCGGGCGCCGTAGAGGAAGAACAGAATTCCGACGGCCACCTTCGTGGCCCAGGTGAACGCGGTCAGGGCCGTGCCGTCCGCGGGGACCAGGCTGGCGATCCCGACGGTGATCAGGATGCCGAGAATGAACGGATCGAGTCTTCTGAGCAGCGGAATCTTCGTCAGCATGGTTCGACCGTAAGGAACACGCGGATATTTCGAAAGACGATAGTTACGTTTACTGTAATGCTGAACCGTGATAACAATGGGTGATGTTCGATCCCGTTCATCTGCGGAGCTTTCTCGCGGTCGCGCGCACCCGGAGTTTCACCGCCGCGGCCCGGCGACTGAACCTGCGGCAGTCGACGGTCAGCCAGCACGTCGGAAAGCTCGAACTGGCCGCCGGGCGCCGCCTGTTTCTGCGGGACACGCATTCGGTCGAGCTGACCGCGGACGGCTCGGTGATGGTGGGTTTCGCGACGTCGATACTCGAGCGGCAGTCGGACGCCGAGCGCTACTTCACGCAATCCGGTGTGCGAGGACGCGTCCGGTTCGGGGCGTCCGAAGATCTGGTTCTGCACGAGCTTCCTCGGATTCTGGGTGAATTCCGCCGCAGCCATCCGCTCGTGGATCTCGAACTCACGGTGGCGTTGAGCGAAGTGTTGTTCCGGCAACTGCACGAAGGCCGGCTGGACCTGGTCTTCGGGAAGCGTCGCAGAGGAGACCGGCACGGCGAACTGGTGTGGACCGACCGGCTGGCGTTCTTCGCGGCACCCGACTTCGTTCCGGATGTAGAGGGGCCGGTGCCGCTGGTGACGTATCCGCCGCCGTCGATCACGAGGGAAGCGGCGCTCGACGTCCTGGAGAAATCCGGGCGCGGCGCGCGGGTGGCCTGTGTGACGGACAGTTTGAACGGGTTGCGGGCTGCCTGCCTTGCGGGTCTCGGCGTCGTGTTCCATGCGGAGACGCTGCCGCCGGCGGGGCTGGTGCCGGTGCGGATGCGCTCGCGCGACGAATGGGGGCCCAACGTCGACGTCGAATTCGTGCTGGAGGCCCGCCGGAGCGTTCTCAGCGAACCGGAGCAGGCGCTGCGTGCCGCCATCCTCGAGAATGCGGATCGACTGCGCGCGTGACCTCGGCGGGGAAACCGCCCCACCGAGGCCGCCGAGCTGTCAGAAGATGAGCACGGACAGCGCGGTGGACAGCACCAGGCCGGACACCACGGGCACGAAACACTTCCGGGCGAGTTCGAGGACGGGCACACGGGCGAAGCCGGCCACCGCGATCAACGACGACCAGGCGACGAGCGTTCCGCCGCCGGACCAGATGTTCCCCATCTGACCGATCGCCGCCAGGGTTGCGGGGTCCATCCCGACAGCAGGCCCGAGCGCGCCCGCGAGTGAACCGGTGAGCGGCAGCCCGGTGAATCCGGAGCCCTCGAGACCCGCGATCATTCCGATGGCGAGAATGCCGAACGACGTGACGAACGCGTTCTGCGGCAGGTGGGACTGCGCGGCGTTCACCAGGTCGAAGAGCAGCGTCGGTCCGGTCGCGTCCGCGGGAAGTCCCAGAATGGCGGCGGAGAAATCACCGTTGCCGATGAAGAAGAATCCGGCGATCGGGATCACGATGCCCATGGCCTTGAACGCGAAGACCAGGCCGTCGATCAGATGCTCGGACGTCGTCTCGAGGAAGCCCTTCTTGTCGTTGGTCGCGGCCGCGGCGAACAGGATGAGCGCGGCGATGCCGCCGACCATCGCCGCCGCGTCGCCGCCCTTGAGGTCGGGCACCAGATCGGTGAACTTGCCGACCATGAGGTAGACGATGAACGCCAGATACGCGGTGGGCACGAGTACTGCGAAAGTCTTTGCGGCACGGATGCTCTTGAACGTGTCGTCGATGACCTGCCGGGCGGAGGCCGTGACGGGTTCGGCGAGGACGGCCGTCGTCGTCGGGGGAGCGGCACTCGTCGCCGCTTCGGCCGGTGCACGATCGATCGCACCGCCGCCGGTGGGGGTCGCACCGCCCTCGGGGGCGTCGCCGCCGGGCTTGCCGAAGTCGCTCTCCGCGCGTGACTCCCAGTCGGTGAGCAGTTCCGGTGCGGGGCGGCGCATGTGCCTGCGCTGCGTGAAGTAGGCGATGAGAAGCGCGGTGAGACCGACGATCAGGGACATCACCAGGGCGCGGTCCGCGACGACGTCCGGATCGACTCCTGCCGACTTCGCGGACAGACCCGGCGCCACCTTGATGATGTAGTCGGACGACAGCGCCATGCCCTGCCCGCAGATGGCGATCGCCATGCCGACCGCCATCGGGGGAAGGCCGGCGCGGATGGCGACGGGGATGAGGACGGCTCCGATCAACGGAACCGCGGGGGTGGGCCAGAAGAACAGCGAGATCGTGTAGGTGACGACGGCCAGGACGATGAAGCTGCTGGTACCGCCGCGCATGACGCGCCGGAACGGGGCGACCATCAACCGGTCGGCTCCCATCTGCCGGAGGGCGCCGAGCATCGCCGTCACCAACGAGATGATGAGGAAGATGTTGAACAGCTCGCGGGCGGCGACGAGGCTCGCGTTGAAAATCGACGCGAGACCGGTGACGAGGCTGTCGGAGAACACGAAGGCGGTCAGGAACGTGCCGATGACGGCGGGGACGACGATGTTCTTCCGCATGAGCATCGTCCCGAGGATGACGATGATTCCTCCGAGATACACCCAATGTGCGGCGGTGAGACTTACATCCACGGTGCGCCCCTTCGAAATAGGTACAGACTAGTGGCACTAGTCACAGTGCAGTGATACTGCGCGGGGCGTTTTCCAGGGTCAACGTCCAGAGTGCACATCGATAACCAGCGTATTTGTGCATTGTGCCCGGCATTTTTCGCCGGGATTGCTTGTTGTCACGCGCAAGTAAAGGAATGCTCGGCAGAGGCCGTTTCACGGAATCCTGTGTTCATAATTAGGCTTGCCTAACCAAATTTGGCGAGCGGGGTGCGGCAAGGGATCCCGGCGAGAACTGGCATCGCCGGAACGCGAATTCTCGAATGAAAGTGGACTCTATGAACACGGCGGTCGGTCAGGCTCAGAGTGCAACCGCGGGTGACGAACGCGGACCCGGCACGTCGCCCGCGCTGGCGGCGCTGCTCGCCGGAACGTTCGTCGGCACGGTCAGCAACAACATCGTCAACGTCCCGTTGAACTCGATCCTCACGGACTTCGACGCCGGTCTGGGCAGCGGCATCTTCGTCGTCGTCGGATTCCTCCTGACGTTCGCGGCGACGATGCCGCTGGCCGGGTGGGTCGGGGACCGGTTCGGTCGCCGGCGCGTGTACTGCGCCGCCTTGCTGGGAACCGCGGTCTGCTCGCTCGGCGCGGCGTTCGCGCCGTCCCTGCCCGTGCTCGTGATCTGGCGGTCGCTCGGCGGGATCGCCGCGGCCGCGTTCGCGCCCGCTGTCATGGGCCTGATCGCGTGGCTGTTCGGGCCCGCACGTCGGGCGCGTGCGGTCGGCGCCTGGGCGGCGGTGAACGGGATCGGTCAGGCCGTCGGTCCGTCGATGGGCGGAATCGTCAGCGACTGGTGGGGCTGGCGGTGGGCGTTCGTGCCACTGGTGCCGGTGGCGCTGATCGGGTTCGCCGCGACCCTCCGCTACATCCCGCGCTACCCCGGCAAGAAGATGCGGCTCGACGTGATCGGGGCGTTCACCGTCACGCTCGGCGCGGTTCTGCTGATCCTCGGCCTCACGACCGTCTCGATGGAGCAGGTTCCCGTCTGGGTCAGCATCGCGACGATCGGCGGCGGAGCGGTCGTCACGGCCGGGTTCGTGGTCCATTGCCGGCGGGCGGCGAACCCGTTCGTGCCCATCGACCTGGTGATCGAATCACGGTTCCTGCGTAGCGCTCTCGCCGCCTTCACCCAGATGTTCGCGCTGGGCGCGCTGTTGCTCGCGCTTCCGCTCTACCTGACGGGCTCGGGCAGTTCGACCACACAGGCGGGGCTGATGCTCTTCGTGCTGCCGGTCGTCATGACGTGCGTGGCGCCGGTCGTCGGGCGTCTCGTCGACAGGATCGGGGCCCGGGTGGTGATGCGGTCCGGTCTGGCGGTCTTGATCAGTAGTCAAGCCGCACTGGCGATCACGTTGTCCGTCGATGTCCGGAACCCGATCGCCGTCGGCGCCGTGCTCGTCGTCGCCGGAGTGGGGATCGGCATGGTCCAGACGCCCGCCGCGGCCGGTTCGACCCGATCGCCCGCGGGGGCCGTCGGAACGGGTCTGGGACTGTTCAACCTCATCCGCTTCGGCGGCTCCGCCGTGGGCGCCGCCTGGGTGGGCGTGGCCGCACACCTGGCGGCCGATCCGTACGGACTGCTGTTCGCCGTGGCGGCACTCGTCGTGCTCGCCGGATTGGCCGGGACGTTCGCCGGCGAGAACCCGGTGGCCGTCTGAGGGTTAGTGGGTCACGATCTCGTGGTTGACGGTGTCCTGCACCTGGGAGAGCAGATCGAGACGGAGAGCCAGCCACAGGGTGAACTGGTTCTCGGGTTCCCGGATGTCCATGCCGATGAGCCGCGACGTGCGATCGAGCTTGGCGATCATCGTGTTCCGGTGGATCCGGAGGCGCCGTGCGGCCGCGTTGATGTTGCCGCCCTCTTCGAGGTAGGCGAAAAGCAACTCCTCGGTGTCGGCGTGCGAACTCGACGCCCGGAGGGGGCCGAGGACGTCACGGATGAGCCGTCGGCTCTCGTCGGTGTCGGTCGCGCGGGCGAGCACACTGAACCCGCGCAGGTCGTTGTACGCCACCGAACCGGACAGCCCGAGCCGCTGGGCGATGCCCAGAGTGATGCGGGCTTCGCGGTAGCTTTCCCCGATATCGCGGGCGCCCGCCGCGGGACGTCCGTGGGCCACCGGGATCCGCTGACCCAAACGGGTTTCGAGATCGAGCGACATGGCGTGCGCGTACTCGCTGATCTCGGATTCGACGCCGGGTGTGTCGACGGAACTCAACGAACGGATCACCACGAGCACGTCGCCGATGACGGTGACGTGAGAACGTACGCCCGGACGTGGGAGGACGCCGGCGGCGTACCGTGCCAGCCGGACCATGCTCGCGCCGGGACGTCCCGACGCCCGGTCGACGAGGCCGGGCGCGACGAACACGATGTAGTGCAGGTCCAGATCGATCTCGTGCAGCGCCGCCCGGGTGCGCAGGTCGTGGTCGTTGGCGAAGTTGCCGTGCACCAGAGCCTGGACGAAGTCGCCGCGCGCCCGCTCCTCGGCCTCGTCCACGCTCCGCTGCCGGAGCATCTCGGTGCCGATGATCGTCCCGGCCTGTTCGACGACCACCCGGTGCTGTGCGATGTCGTGCCTGCGGGGGTTCGCCCCGGGCACGACGACCACGATCCAGCCCTCGTAGCGACCGGCGAGTTGCATGGCCCCGGCGACTGCCGTCGTGGGCGCGAACAGTCCCTCCGGATGCTCCAGGCGGAACACGTGAACGTTGTGCATCCGTGCCGGTGGTGATTCCTCGAGCCGCGGCAGGGCGTCCGCGAGAGCCTCCAGCAGGGCGACGGTGCCCGTGTCCTCGGCGTCCGGGAGACCCGCATGGGCGAGGAGCCGCCCCCGGACGTCCAGAGCGACGGCGACGTCCGAGGTCAGCGTCGCCACCTCGCGGATCAGCATCGGCAGGCCCGCTCCGCGGTGCAGCAACCCCGCGAGCGACTGGTGCACCGTGAGGGCATAGCGCATCACGTGCGCTTCCTGGGTGAGTGCGCGCTCGGCGAGGAGCCGGTTGAGTGCGGTGAAACCGACGGGAAATCCCAGCTCCACGACCGTGAGTCCGGTCGGCCAGACCGTGCCCGCGGGCGCCGACCCGTCGACGAGAAGGACCCCGGCTCCCCGTGCCACCAGCGATTCGAGTTCGCGTCCGTGCGCGGACAGGGTTTCCGGCCGGGTGTACACAGCGACCTCGGCGAGGGAGTCGGGCCGGCTCATCACCTCACCCCACGGCAGGCACCACGTCACCGGGCCGCTCTGGGCGTCCGTGCCGGACAGCAGCCGGGCCGACGCGAGCAGGGGCTCTTCCAGGAGGCCGCGTAACGACAGTCGTTCGTCCTCCGCGTTCGGTGTCGTGGTGTCGTCCACTGCGGACCCTCCTCGGGTGGCATCGAAAAGTGCAGTATGGCGGAGCGCGCGCCTGCACTGCCTATGCACTATGCCCTGATTTCGCCGAGATTGCCGGATATTGTGACCATGGTTCCTCCGGCGATGCCGGTGATAGAAATCGGTGCATCACTTCCTCCCGAATACGCAACGGAGAAGACAATGCATCAGGTTCACCGAATCACGCTCGACGACGCACTCCCACTGCTCGCAGCGGGACGCGCGAAGGCAGAGGAAATCGGCGTCAAGCAGACCCTGTGCGTCTGCGACGACGGCGGTAACGTGCTCGCCCTGCACCGACTGCCGGGAGCGCGCCTCACCGGCGTCGACATCGCGATCGCCAAAGCGTTCACCGCTGCCGGCCACGAACGGGCGACGCACCTGTTCAACGAGGCTCCCGACGGTCCGGCGTTGCCCGGGAACGAAGCATTCGGCATCAGCCAGATGCTGCCGGGCAAGTTCGCGGTGTTCGTCGGCGGATTTCCCCTCGTCTTCGACGGCCAGATCGTCGGCGGCGTAGGTATCAGCGGCGGAAACGGCAAGCAGGACAAGGCAGTCGGAGCGGCGATGCTGGCCGAGTTCGAAGCCCTCGCCGCAGTACCCGGCTGAATGGCCACGATGTGCCGACAACGTGCACATCGAAACCCTTCCAACGCAGTCACTTCGACCGTGGTCGGGCAGGCCGCGAGTCGATAACGTCGAATTCACTCCAGTCGGAGCATCCCCAACCATTCTCATACTCGAGGAAGACGAGGCACATCATGACCGAACTTCTAGGCAGGGACGATTTCCGCGCAGCTCTGGAGAACGCCATCAAGGGCCGCGAGGCGAAGAACGCCTCGTTCAGCAAGGCGTGGGCCGAGGGCAAGCTCGAGAAGCACCATTTCGCGCGGTGGGCGGAGAACCACTACCACTACGTCGGCCCCTTCGCCGACTACCTCGCGAACATCTACTCGAACACCCCCGACACCTTTACCAATGCAAAGGATTTCACCCTCCAGAACATGTACGAGGAGGAACTGGCCGACATCCGGCA
This sequence comes from Rhodococcus sp. ACPA1, assembly GCF_002300195.1. Classification (NCBI taxonomy): domain Bacteria; kingdom Bacillati; phylum Actinomycetota; class Actinomycetes; order Mycobacteriales; family Nocardiaceae; genus Rhodococcus; species Rhodococcus sp. ACPA1. The sequence continues at coordinate 11,356 of NZ_NSDX01000005.1, forward strand.
CACCGACCTCCTCATCAAGTTCGCCGAGGCGTGCGGCACCACGAAGGAACGTGTCGAGGATCCGTCGAACATGAACGCGATCACCCGCGGTCTGCAGTCCTGGTGCTACGCGGTGTCGCAGCGTGAGCACTTCGTCGTGGCCACCGCCGCGCTCGTCGTCGGACTCGAGTCGCAGGTACCGAGCATCTACAAGAAGCAGATCATCCCTCTGCGCGAGGTGTACGGGTTCACCGAGGACGAGATCGAATTCTTCGACCTGCACATCACGTCGGACGTCGTGCACGGTGAGCGTGGATACCAGATCGTGCTCGACCACGCGGATACCCCGCAGCTGCAGCAGCGCTGCCTGCAACTCGTGCAGTGGGGAGCCGAGATGCGCTTCTCGTACACGAAGGGGCTCTACGACACGTACGTGGCAACCGACCTCGAGCTCGCGACCGCCTGACCGTGTGAAGGGAGGGGCCCGCATCGGGCCCCTCCGGACGCAGGCAACTCGCCCGACAGGAGAGAACGATGGAGACGAACTGGACCCGGCTGGTCACCGTGCGTGAGCTCGGCCGCCGCCGGAAGCTTCGCGTCGAGGTCGGGGACACCGCGGTCGCCCTGTTCCAGGCCGACGACCGGATCTACGCCTTTCGTGATCTGTGCATCCATCAGGATCGGTCACTGGCGAAAGGCACCCTGCTGCACGGGCGGGTCATCTGTCCGGGCCACCAGTGGGCGTTCGACCTCGACACCGGCTACGAGGAAGACCAGGACCTGTGCCAGCCGACCTACGCGGTGAAGGTCGAGGACGACGTCGTCTACGTGGATCTCACCCGCAGCCCCGATTACGCCGAGACCGCGACTTCGCCCGCCGAAGTCGACTGAGAGAGCGAGTGACCCCATGACGTTGAACACCATCGTCACCATCGGCGCCGGCCAGACCGCTGCCGTCGCGGCGCGCACCCTGCGGCGCCGAGGGTTCGACGGCAGGATCCTCCTCGTCGGCGACGAGCCGCACGCGCCGTATCAGCGGCCACCACTGTCCAAGGAATTCCTTGCCGGGCAGGAGGATCGCGAGTCGTTGATGCTGCTTCCCGACGCGTGGCGAGACAAGCAGAACGTCGAACTCCTCACCGGCACGACAGTGACCCGGATCGACGCGAGCGGCGGATCGGTCGACCTGTCCGACGGGCGGAGCATCGCGGCCGACGCGGTGCTCGTCGCGACCGGCGGCAGACCGCGCACGATGCCGGTGAACGGGCCTGCATCCGAACGGGTGCACTACCTGAGGACGATCGACGACGCCGAACGGCTCGCCTCCCACCTTCGTCCCGGCGTCGGTCTGGTCCTGATCGGCGGGGGCTTCGTCGGGCTCGAAATTGCCGCCACTGCACAGGCGCTGGGAGCAGAGGTGACCGTTCTCGAGGCGGACGCGGTGCCACTCGCTCGAATCGTCGGAGCCGAGATGGGCGACGTCTGCACGCGATTGCAGCGGGAGAACGGAGTCACCGTCCGCGCCGGCGTCCGGGTCGACACCGTGACGACCCGGCCGGACGGCGTGCTCATCGCCCTCGACGGCGGAGAGGTGCTTCAGGCCGACGTCGTGGTGGTGGGCATCGGGATCGTCCCCAACGTCGAGGTCGCGCAGGCCTCCGGACTGGCCGTCGACGGCGGAATCCTCGTGGATGCACAGGGGCGGACATCGATTCCACACGTGTACGCCGCCGGCGACGTGGCAGCGCGATTCTCCGACGCGGCAGGCAGGCACGTTCGCGTCGAACACTTCGACAACGCAAGCAAGCAGGGGGCGGCGACTGCGAACCTCATGCTCGGACGCGTCGGGGTGGTGGACCCCGCGCACTGGTTCTGGTCCGATCAGTTCGGCAAGAACATCCAGTTCACCGGCACCGCCCGCTACACCGACCTGGTCTTCCGCGGCAGCACCGACGACGGCGAGTTCACCGCCTTCTATCTGGACAGCGGTGTTGTGCGCGGCGCCTTCTCACTCGACCGCGGCGACGAGATCAGCGCGGCCAGAGAACTGATCGGCCGGTCGATCGCGCCGGCCCGGTTGGCGGATCAGGACGTCGACCTGTTCGACCTGATGGACGACGACGAGGAATTGGTGACGGTGTCATGATCGAGGGACTCAATTTCATTGACGGGCAGTGGGTCCCGTCATCCTCCGGAGCAACGTTCGAGCGGCGCAACCCCGCCGACCACGACGACGTGATCGGCGTGTTCCCGGATTCGACCGAGGCCGACGTGGATGCCGCCGTCAGCGCGCTGGCCAAGGTGGCGCCGCAGTGGGCCGCGACGCCCCCGGAACGCCGCGCGGCAATCCTGGAGGCCGCGGCCGCACACCTCGAGACGCGGGCAGGCGAACTCGTCGACGAACTCGTCCGCGAAGAGGGCAAGACCCGGGCCGAGGCGACCATGGAAGTCGGTCGCACACCGATGAACCTGCGCTTCTACGCCGGTGAAGCGCTCCGCACCACCGGCAGTACATACCCCACCCCGGGTGAGGGACTCGTCATCACCCTGCGCGAACCCGTCGGAATCGTCGGGGCGATCACCCCCTGGAACTTCCCGCTCAACATTCCGTCGCGCAAACTCGGACCGGCGCTGGCTGCCGGCAATGTCGTGGTGTTCAAACCGTCGGAACTCACGCCGCTGATGGGACAGCGACTGGTCGAGGCGCTGCTGGCCGGGGGACTTCCGGCCGGTGCCCTCGCCCTGGTCCAGGGTTCCGGTCGTGCCGGTGCCGCGGTCGCGGCGGACGAACGCGTCGATGCCGTGACGTTCACGGGTTCCACCCACGTGGGCCGCGCGATCCACGCGGCAGTGGGTCCGTCTCGCCGCAGTCAGCTCGAGATGGGCGGCAAGAACCCTGTGGTGGTCCTCGACGACGCCGACGTGGACAAGGCGGCCGCACTGATCGTCAAGGGCGCCTTCGGCTTGTCCGGGCAGGCGTGCACGGGCACCAGCCGGGTGATCGCGGTGGACGCGATCCACGACCGGTTGCTGGACCGCGTGGTGGAACTCGCCGAAGGGATCACCGTCGGCCCGGGCGCCGACCCGGGTGTGGGCATGGGGGCTCTCGCGAGCGCGGGGCAGCTCGCCAAGTTCCTCGAGTACGTGCAGGTCGGCCGCGACGAGGGAGCCGAACTGGTCTGTGGCGGAGTAAGTCTCGACAGTGGAAACGGCTATTTCGCCGTCCCGACCGTGTTCGCCGGTGGCAGCCCCGGCATGCGGGTGGTCACGGAAGAAGTGTTCGGGCCACTGCTGGTCTTCCTGCGGGCGTCCGGCTTCGACGAGGCGGTCGCACTCGCGAACGACACGGAATTCGGGCTCAGCGCGGGAATCGTCACCAACGACGTGACCAAAGCGCTCGCGTTCGCGGGCCGTTCCGAATCGGGTCTGGTGAAGATCAACCAGCCCACCACCGGCATGAGCATGAACGCGCCGTTCGGCGGTTACAAGGCATCGAGCACGCAGACCCACAAGGAGCAGGCGGGCGACTCGATGATGCAGTTCTACCAAGCCGAAAAGACCGTCTACCTCAGCCCTTCGGCCTGAGACCTACCTGTCGACAGAGGGAGAAGACCATGGAATTCACTCGAGTTGCGCGCTCCGGACAGGTTTCCGAAGGCATCGTGCGCCGCTTCTTCGCCGGCGAACACGAGTTCGCCGTGGCCCGCCTGAACGGGAAGGCCTACGCCACCTCCAACTACTGCACACACCTGGACTGCCTGCTCTCGTCCGGGAAACTCGTCGACGACGGCATCGGATGCTCCTGCCACGGAAGCGTATTCGATCTGGAGACCGGGGAACCCGTGTGCCCACCGGCGACGGTGGCCATCAAGACCTACCCGGTCGAGGAACGTGACGGCGAGATCTTCGTCGGCATCGACCCCGACGACACCAGTTCCATCCCGCGCCGGCGGGCCGCGCGGGGGTGCATGAAGTGAACCGTCGACCGTCCACTCTCTCCGCCGACGGCATGGTCTCGTCCAGTCATCCCGCGGCGAGCACCGTAGGTGCCCGCGTACTGGCCGACGGAGGCAACGCCATCGACGCGACGTTGGCCATGGCCGCGATGACCTGGCTGACGTTGCCGGGGCAATGCGGGATCGGCGGTGACGCGTTCGCCGTCGTCCGCGAACCGGACGGATCGGTGTGGACGATCGGGGGCAGCGGCTTCGGGCCCGACGGCGGTGACGTGGACTTCTACACCGAACGCGGGCTGCGGTCGATTCCCCTCGACGGGGCACTGGCGGTGGCGGTTCCCGGGGCGCCGGCCGCCCTCGGTGCGTTGCACGCGGGTGGCGCCACGCGCTCGCTGACGGACCTCTGGGCACCGGCCGTGCGTGCGGCGGAGAAGGGGCTTCCCTGCTCGGCCAAGACTCGCGACGACGTGCGAGAAGCGCAGACCGCGATCGCCGCCGACCCCGGACTGCGTGCGGTGTATCTCCCCGGCGGGCGGTTGCCGCAGGTCGGGGAGCTGCTGCCGCAGCGCGACCTGGCCCGGTCCATTCGTGCACTGGCGCGCGACGTGCATGGTTTCTACACCGGTTCGTTCGCTCGGCAGGCTGTCGAGGCGCTCCGCGCCGGTGGGGCGCCGTTCGGCGGGGACGAGTGGGCGGCAGGCGCCGACGTGCGACCGGAGGCCGCGATCAGCGGAAACTACGCCGGTGCTGTCGTTCACCAGACACCCCTGCCCACCCCTGGATGGATGGTGCTCCAGCAGGCGGCGCTGAACGACAGCGTCGTCGGCTTCTCCCCGTGGCTCACCGCTCCGGCCGTCGATCGCATGGCGAGAGCAGCCCGTCTGGCCTTCGAGGATCGGTTCGCGACGTGCGGTGCCGGCAACGACGGGTGGAGGGACGTGCTCCAGCCGGCCGCGATCGGGGAGGCGAGAGACCGGCTGGACGGCCGGCGGGCGTCGTCGGGCGCCTTCAGCGTCAGCGCCGGAGACACCACCTCGACCGTCGCGGTGGACTCCGACGGCCGTGCCGTCAGCTTCATCCACTCGCTCGCCTTCACGTTCGGCGCCAAGATGACCGTCCCCGGCACCGGAGTGGTGCTGAACAACCGATACGGCCGCGGGTCCTACTTGATCCCGGGACATCCCAACGCCGCGGCGCCGCGGCGTAAACCGCTGCACACCCTCAATGCGTGGGTGATCACCGATACGTCCGGGAATCTCCTGCACGTCGGGAACACCCCGGGCGGGGACGGGCAGGTGCAATGGAACATGCAACTGATCTCGCACCTGCTCGATCACGGGCTCGACCCGGCGGAGGCCGTCGCGGCACCCCGCTTCACCGTCTTCCCCGGCAGTGACGCCGATGTGGTCGGTCGCCCGGCGGAGCTGCGCTGCGAGTCCCGCATTCCGGAGGAGGTGCGCACCGAGTTGGAGCGCCTGGGTCACGACGTCGCACTGCAGGGTCCGTGGGCCGCCGGTGGAAGCGCGCAGATCATCACCCTCGACGCCGCGCGCGGCCTGCTGTCCGGCGCCGCCGACCCCCGCCAGGAAGGAATTGCACTCGGTGTCTGAGCAGGAATCCATCGCCGCCGCCCCACGGCCACAGGGCCGCTACATTCCCGCTGTCGTGCACGACGGGATCGCGTACAGCGCCGGCATGACGCCACGCCGCGACGGGGTGCTGACGGTTACCGGCATCGTCGGACGGGACCTGGACATCCCGCGGGCCCGGGAGGCGGCCGGGGTGGCGGCGAGAAACGCGATCGCCGCCGTCGCCGCGGCTGTCGGCGGAACGGCGGCCATCTCCCGGTGCCTGCGCATGAGCGTCTTCGTCGCGTGTACCCCGGACTTCCGCGAGCTGTCCGCGGTGGCCGACGGCGCGTCGGACGTGCTGGTCGAATGCCTGGGATTCGACGCGTTGCCGGTGCGCAGCGCGATCGGCGTGTACGCCCTGCCGTCCGGCGCACCCGTGGAGATAGAGCTCACAGTGGCTGTTCGCGCATAGACCCGCACCCATCTCCGGAGTATAAATACATCTTGTGTCTATGTTGTATTCCGCCGCGGAGCAGGCCTATCGCGAGGTCAAGGAGCTCATCCTGTCGGGCGGTCTGCCCGGCGGTGAGCTGATCAGCGAGGGCGAGATCGCCGGGCGCATGGGGCTCAGCCGTACCCCGGTGCGCGAAGCCTTCCTCCGGCTCGAGTCCGAGGGCTGGATGCGGCTGTACCCGAAGCGGGGCGCGCTCATCGTGCCCGTCGCGGACGGCGAGGCGGAACACGTGGTCGACGCCCGGCAGCTCGTCGAGACGCACAGCGTCCGGGTGCTGGCCGACCAGCCCCACGCCCGCGAACTCCTCGTCGCCCGCCTGCGCGAGAACCTCGTGGAGCAGCGGGAGATCGCCGAGCGCGGCGACGTCGCCGCCTTCAGCGCCGCCGACGCCGACTTCCATCGGATGATCGTCGAGGCGGGCGAGAATCCGCTGCTCGCGACGTTCTACTCCAGCATCCGCGAGCGTCAGCGCCGCATGACGGCACACTCGATCACCCGTGATCCGGGACAGCTGCCCAGGATCATCGCCGACCACCAGCAGCTGACCGAACTCGTCGAAGCGGGCGACGCCGCCGGGTTCGACGCCGCGGTGCTCGTCCACATGCGCCAGGTCCACGCCCTCAACCCGAGAGGAGTTGCGCGATGACCGTCGTCCGCGAATCCCCGATGGAGGTGCCGGAGGCCCTCGCGTCGCCGCGCGCCTGGCTGCTGGTGGCCGCGACCATGTTCGCGGTCGCGTGGGGCGGCAACGAATTCACGCCGCTGCTCGGCATGTACCGCGCCGATCGCGGCTTCTCGCCGGTCACGGTCGATCTGTTCCTGTTCGCCTACGTTGTCGGGATCGTCCCCGCCCTGCTCCTCGGCGGACCACTCTCCGACCGACTGGGACGGCGGCCGATCCTGCTCCCGGCACCGTTCCTGACGATCGCCGGTTCCGCGCTCCTGGCCCTCGGCGCCGACTCCGCGGCGATGCTCATCGTCGGCCGCGTCCTGTGCGGTATCGCGCTCGGCCTCGGCATGGCCGTCGGTGGCAGCTGGGTGAAGGAACTGTCCTCCGCGCCGTGGGATCCCGCGGCCACGGAGGGTGCCGGTGCGCGACGGGCAGCGATGAGCCTGACCGGCGGATTCGGCCTCGGCGCGGGCGTCGCCGGCGTCCTCGCGCAGTGGGCGCCACTGCCGAGTGTCCTGTCCTACGTCGTGCACAGCGCGATCGCCGTCGCCGCTGCCGTCGCACTGTGGCGGGCCCCCGAGACCCGGGCGGCCCAGCCGGTCTCCGAACGCGTCTCGCTCGCCCGCGACCTCGCGATCCCGTCCGCCGCCCACAAGCGATTCCTGTTCGTGATCGCACCGCTCGCACCATGGGTGTTCGGTACGGCGGCCGCCGCCTACGCGGTGCTGCCGTCGCTGATGTCCGGGAACACCGGTGGGCTGCCGCTCGCGTTCTCGGCGCTCATGTGCATGGTCGGTCTCGGGGCGGGATTCGCGATCCAGGCACTCGGCCGCAAGATCGACACCCCCCGCAACGCGCGTGCCGTCGTGGTGTCACTCGTCGTCGTCCTCGCCGGAATGGGCGTCGCCGCCGTTGCCGCATCGGCGCTGACCGTTCCGCCCGCGCTCGCCGCCGCCGTCGTGCTCGGCTGCGGATACGGCATGGCCATGGTGTCGGGACTGCAGGAGATTCAGCGGATCGCAGGACCGGACGACCTGGCCGGACTGACCGCCGTCTTCTACTCGCTCACGTACCTGGGATTCGGGACGCCCGCCGTGATGGCCTATCTGTCCGAGACGTTCCCGGCGGTGACGTACCCGAGAATGTTCGTCTTCGGCACGGTCGCGGCCGCGGGCTGTCTTGCGCTCGCCCTCACGAAGTGGCGCGCGCACCTGCCGCACCCGGAGTGAGCGCAGCTCACATCGGCGGCAGAGTCTTCTCGCCGAGCCAGGAATCCCACAGCCGGCGCAGCGGCTCGTCGGTGAAGTGGGTGGCCAGGTCGGTGAATTGCTCGCTCGTGACGGTGGAGTGGCGATGGGCCAGCGTCCACTGCCGCAGCAACCCGAAGAACTTGTCGTCGCCGAGCCGGCGTCGCAAGGCGTGGAGTGTGAGAGCGCCGCGCTTGTAGACGCGGTCGTCGAACATCAGCTGCGGTCCCGGATCGGCGATCACCAGGTCCTGCGGTTTGCGGGCCAGGCCCTGATGCGCCTGCAGGGCGAGCTGGTGCGCGGAATGTCCACCGGAGTTCTCCGACCAGATCCACTCCGCGTAACAGGCGAAGCCTTCGTGCAGCCAGATGTCCCGCCACTGGCCGAGCGTCAGGCTGTTGCCGAACCACTGATGGGCCAGTTCGTGCGCCACCAGACGTTCGGACCAGCGCCGCCCGGTGCAATGGTTGGCGCCGAAAATCGACAGTCCCTGCGCCTCGAGCGGGATCTCCAGCTCGTCGTCCGTCACGACCACCGTGTAGTCGGCGAACGGGTAGGGACCGAACAACCGGGAGAACACGTCCATCATCTGAGGCTGCCGGCCGAAGTCCACGTCGAACGTCGGACGCAGCCGCGGCGGATGGACGGCGAACATGGGAACACCGCCGGAACCGAGGCTCCGGCGTTCGTACGGTCCGATCTGGATGGTGGCCAGGTAGCTCGCCATCGGCTCGGTCTGCTCGTACACCCACGTCGTCTGGCTGGCCCGAGTCTGCTTGCTGACCAGCGCACCGTTGGCCACCGTGTAATACGGCGAATCGGTCGTGATCGCGATGCGGTAACTCGCCTTCGAACTCGGGTGGTCGTCGCACGGGAACCAGGACGCCGCCCCGTTGGGCTGACTGGCGACGAGCGCGCCCTCGGACAGCTCCTCCCAGCCGACCTCGCCCCACACGCTGCGGATCGGTTTCGGCGAACCCCCGTACTGGACGGTGAGCACGAGGGCGCCGCCCGCGGGGATCGCCTGCGCAGGCGTGACGATCAGCTTGCCGTTCCGGTGTAACCACTTCGTGTTGCGGGAACCGTTGGTCGCGACCTTCGTGACGTGCAGGTTGGACGCCAGATCCAGGGCGAATCGGGAGCGAGCCTCCGTGGTGACCGCGGTGATCGTGGCCTTGCCTGTCAGCCGGTTGCTGTGAACCTTGTAGGTGAGGTCGAGTTCGTACCGGGACACCCGGTATCCGCGGTTGCCGTTCTGGGGGAGGTACGGGTCGACCGGCTCGTCGATCCCCTTCTCGGCCTTCACGTCGCCGCCCAGGGGGCGATCGGATTCCCCTGCCAGCGCGTGGACTGCGGCACGGTGTCGCCGCGCATGACGAGTGAGGCAGGGCCGACCGTGGCGCCTTCGCCGATCCGGGCGGCGGGCAACGCGACACAATGCGGCCCGAGGGTGGCGCCGGCTCCGAGGATGACGGTGTCCATGGACATGATCCGATCATGGAACAGGTGAGTCTGCACGACACACCCCCGTTCCACGGTCGCGCCGTCGCCCAGCGTCACCAGATCCGCCTCGGGGAGCCAATAGGTTTCACACCACACACCCTTGCCGATGGTGGCGCCGAGACCCCGCAACCAGACGTTGAGCACGGCGGTGCCGGTGGCGGCACGGGCGAACCAGGGTGCGGCGACGGTCTCCACGAAGGCGTCCGACACCTCGTTCCGCCACACGAACGAACTCCACAGCGGGTGTTCGATCTTCCCGATCCGACCCACCACCAGCCACTTCGCGATCACGGAGATCAGCCCGGCGACCGCGCCCGCGACGAGGAGGACGACACCGCTGGCCAGCGCCGCGAGCCAGAAGCCGATGTGGTGAGCCATCACCTGCAGCGCGAACAGCACGCCGAGGCCGATTCCGAACGTCACCGTCACCGGGATGAGGCGGCACGTCTCCACGACCGCACGGGCGATCTTGAGCCGGACCGGGGGGCGGAACGTGCGGGAGGCGTCGGTGTCGCCGGGCGCCCTGCGGAGACGGACCGGGGGACTGCCCAGCCAGGAGGAACCGGATTTCGCCTTCGACGGCGTGGCCGAGAGCACCGCGACGAGACCGTTCTTGGGCACGCGCCGACCCGGACCGGTCATTCCGGAGTTGCCGAGGAAGGCGCGCTTGCCGACCTTCGCGTGTTCGATGTGCATCCAGCCGCCGCCGAGTTCGTAACTCGCGATCATCGTGTCGTCGGCGAGGAATGCGCCGTCCGCCACGGTGGTGAACTTCGGCAGCATGAGGACGGTCGACGCTTCCACGTTCTTGCCGATCCGGGCGCCGAGCAGCCGCAGCCATCCCGGCGTCAGGAGACTCGCATACAGCGGGAACAGGAACGTGCGGGCGGAGTCCATGAGTCGTTCGGTGGCCCACACCTGCCAGCCGATGCGACTGCGGACCGGGTGATACCCCTCGTGCAGCCCGATGGACAGCAGCCGGACGGACACGACCGTGAGGAGGGCGAATACGGCGAGGCTGACGAGCGTCGCGACGGGAAGGATCACCAGCGACTGGAGTACGGCGGATCCGATCGTGCCGGCGTCGCGGATCCACCAGCCGATGACTACGATGCCGGCGACGAGGGCGAAGATCGGCAGTCCGGCGATGAGCATCGACGTCACGCCGAACGCGGGAACCCAATAGGCCGCGCGGCGCGGGGTCTCCTCGGGCCACGGGTGGACGGCCTTGCCGACCTTGACCGCCGGTGAACCGGCCCAGTGCTGATTGGCCTTGACGCGTCCGAACACGGCGGAACCGGCCTCGACTTCGGCGTTTCGCCCGATGGTGGCGCCGGGAATCAGCGTGGACCGGGCGCCGACCGACGCACCCGGACCGATCTTGATCGCACCGATGTGGACGACGTCGCCGTCCACCCAGTGCCCGGACAGGTCGACCTCGGGTTCGATGGAGCAACCGTCGCCGAGCTCGAGCATGCCGGTGACCGGCGGGAGCGTGTGCAGGTCGACCCCCTTGCCGACCTTGGCGCCGAGCGCCCGCGCGTAGTAGAGCATCCACGGCGCGCCAGACAGGTTCGCGGCGCCGCTGGCCTCGGTCAGGCGCAGCGCCACCCACAGTCGCAGGTGTTCGCTGCCGCCTCGGGGATACGTTCCCGGCTCGAGTCCGCGCAGCAGGATCCGTGAGCCGATCACCGAGATCGCCATCCGGCCGACCGGGCTGATGAACGCGAAGAACGCGAGCAGAATCCACCACCACGACACCGTGGGCGCCCACGACACCGTCGTGAACCACGAGAAGACGTTGTTGGCGATGGCCAGCCACGTGACCCACTGCAGGCCGGTGAGCGTGGTGAGCGGAACCGTGGCCGCGATCTGCGCGAGCTGGCTCCGACGCGGAGTCGGCGTGACGATGCGGGGTTCGGCGGCGTCGATCGGCGCCAGCTCGTCGAGGTATTCCGCGAGCGAACCGAGCCGCGGATGGTCGTAGAGTTGCGCGACCGTCACTTCGGGGAACCGTTCGCGCAGTGCCGTGACCAGCTGGGCTGCCGAGAGGGATCCGCCGCCGAGCTCGAAGAAGTCGTCGTCGGGGCCCGTGATCTCGGCGCCGAGAATCGCCGTCCACAGCCCCGCGACCCAGGCCTGCGTGCCCTCGAGACCCAGTTTCTCCGCGGCGTCGTCGATACCCGGCGGGGGCCAGGGCAGGGCGTTCCGGTCGACCTTGCCCGACGTGCGGGTGGGCAGTTCGTCGACCAGGACCAACCGGGGAACCAGCGCCCCCGGCAGCTGCTCGGTGAGCGCCGCGTGCGCCGCCTTGAGGTCGAAGTCGGGGTTGGTGCTGACCAGGTAGCCGACGAGTACCTGGTGACCGGCTCCGGTCCGGCGCACGGCCGCGGCGGCGCCGCCGACGCCGGGAAGGTTCTGCAGAGCGTTGTCGACCTCGCCCAGTTCGATCCGCCTGCCGCCCAGCTTCACCTGATCGTCCGCGCGACCCTGGAACAGCAGTCCGCGTCGGTCGAGGCGGACGAGGTCGCCGCTGCGGTAGGCGCGATCCCAGCCGAGGGTCGGCATCGGCGCGTACTTCTCGGCGTCCTTCGCGGGGTCCAGGTAGCGGGCCAGGCCGACACCACCGATCACCAGTTCGCCCACCTCGCCCTCGGGTACGGGTTCACCGGATCCGTCGACCACTGCGAGATCCCAGCCGTCCAGCGGCAGACCGATGCTGACCGGACCCCTGCCGTCCATCAGGGCGCCGCACGCCACGACGGTCGCCTCGGTGGGGCCGTACGTGTTCCACACCTCGCGTCCGTCGACGGCGAGGCGTTCCGCCAGCTCCGGTGGGCAGGCCTCGCCGCCGAAGATCAGCAGGCGCACGGCCTCGAGGGCCTCGGCGGGCCACAATGACGCGAGGGTCGGCACCGTCGAGACGATGCTGACGTCGCGCGCGACGAGCCACGGGCCCAGGTCCATGCCGCTGCGCACCAGGGACCGGGGCGCGGGCACGAGGCAGGCGCCGTGACGCCACGCCAGCCACATCTCCTCGCAGGACGCGTCGAACGCGACCGACAGTCCGGCCAGCACCCGGTCGCCGGGCCGGATCGGGTCTTCCTGCAGGAACATCCGGGCTTCGGCATCCACGAACGCCGCCGCGTTGCGATGGTTCACCGCGACACCCTTGGGGGTGCCGGTGGAACCGGAGGTGAAGATGATCCAGGCGTCGTCGTCGACGGTGGGCGGGCGGGCGCTCGGCGAGTCCTCCCGGGCCGGCGCGGTGCCGGCGGTGATGCCCGACCCGGTCATCACACACCGGACCAGTGCCTCACCGAACACGAGTTCGGCGCGTTCGTCGGGGTCGTCCGCGTCGACCGGCACGTAGGCGGCGCCGACGGCGAGAGTCGACAGGATGGCGACGTAGAGCGAGCAGGACCCGGACGGCATGCGGATTCCGACGCGATCGCCGGCCCCGACTCCCGACTCGGCCAGGACCTCCGCGGTCTGCCGGATCTCCTCGAGCAGTTCCTGGTAGGTGAGCGACGTCGAGCCGTCGTCGATCGCCGGGGCTTCGGGGTTCGCCTCGGCCGTCGCGAACAGGATGTCGACGAGGGTGCGCGGCGCCGGTGCGAATTCACGGCGGAGGAATTCCCGGGGTATACGGAGCGACAGGTCCGAATCCGTCGGCGACTGGAGAGACAATCCAGAATTCCTTCTCTGAGCGGGTGGTGGTGCGTACGGCTCGTTATCTCACGATCAAGTGGCCAGATGGTGAACAGTTGGTGGTTCGTAGGGCTTCGTCGTCCATTCTTCACCCGCAGGTGCCGGTTCTCTCGCCGCACGTGTCGAAGTTCGTCCCTCTTCTTCGTCGTCTGGTCAGAAGGAGCACCCGAGTTCCTTCTTTTCGAGGAAGGATGACCTCATGTACTACCTGGCATTGCTGGCGGACGAGAAGAACGCCACCGAATGGGCACCGGACAGTCCGGAGTTCGCGGTGGCCGTTGCGCGCCACGAGGCGTTCACGGAGAGAGCGGGCTCCGCGATCGTCGGAGGTGGTGCCCTGTATCCGAGCGCGGAGGCGGCGACCATTCGGAACGAGGGCGGCCGGACGCTGATCACGGACGGTCCGTTCGCGGAGACCGCGGAGGTGATCGGCGGTTACTACGTCCTCGAGGGATCGGACCTGGACGAGGTGCTGAATGTCGCGCGGCACATCCCCGAGGCGATCATCGAGTTGTGGCCGATGTTCGAGTGGATGCCCGTGACCGATCAGAAAGGCTGCTGGATGGCGCTGCTCCGCGAACCGGTGGCGGCGGCGGTGGCGCCGGGCACACCCCAGTGGGACGAGGGAATGGCCGAGCACGAGAAGTTCGGTCGGCTTGCCGGGTCCGCGGTGCGTGGCGGCGGAGCCCTCTATCCGCCGGACTCCGCGACGACGATCCGCGTTCGCGACGGGGAACTCCTTCTCACCGACGGCCCCTTCGCCGAGACAGCCGAGGTCGCGAACGGCCTGTACGTGCTCGCAGCCGACGACCGGGAGAGTGCGATCGCGTTGTCGGCGAAGATCCCGGTGACGCCGAAGGGCTGCATCGAACTCCGGCAGATCGTCGCCTACTCCGAGTAATGGACGGCGACACGCTGAGCCGCGTCTTCCGGGAGGAGTCCGGTCGGGCGCTGGCCACCGTGGCACGGATGGTCGGCGACCTGTCCCTCGCGGAAGACGCGGTGCAGGAGGCGTTCGCCGAGGCGATCCGCAGCTGGCCGGAGGCGGGTCTGCCGAAGAACCCGGGAGCCTGGATCACGACCGTCGCCCGCAACCGGGCACTGGACCGGTTGCGCCGGGAGTCGTTGCGCGGCGACAAGGAGCACGATGCGGCGCGGCTCGTTCCCCCTCCGGACGAGGAAGAGGTGTGGCCGGTGCGTGACGATCAGTTGCGGCTCATGTTCACCTGCTGCCATCCCGCGCTGTCCCCGGAGTCGCAGGTCGCGTTGACTCTCCGCCTGGTGGCCGGGCTGCGGCCGGCGGAGATCGCCCGGTTGTTTCTCGCCCCGGAACCGACCGTGTCCCAACGGCTCAGCCGTGCGAAGTCGAAGATCCGGACGGCCGGTATCCCGTTCCGGGTCCCGCCCGACCATCTGCTGCCCGAGCGCACCCCGCAGGTGCTCGCCTGCATCTATCTGGTGTTCACCGAGGGCTATTCGGCGACGTCCGGCGACACCGCGATCCGGGACGAACTCTGCGAGGAGGCGCTGCGCCTCGGCCGGTTGCTGTGTGAGCTGATGCCGGACGAGGGTGAGGCGTGGGCGCTGATGGCGCTCATGCTGTTTCACGACAGCAGGCGCGCTCAGCGAACGGACGTCGTGGGTGATCTCGTCCCCCTCGAGGAGCAGGACCGTCGGCGCTGGGACCGGGCGAAGATCGAGGAAGGTGTCGTGTGCCTGCAGGCCGCACGGCGCAGGGGAGGTGGTCCGTACGGCGCGCAGGCCACGATCGCGGCCGCCCACGCGACGGCGCCGAACTGGGCGGCCACCGATTGGAACGCCGTCGTCGCCGGATACGACGAACTCGGCACGTACGGTGACTCGCCCGCCGTTCGTCTCAATCGCGCTGTCGCAGTGAGCTTCCGCGACGGCCCCGACGCCGGACTCGCCGAGTTGGACGCGCTCGCCGGTGAGCCGAGGCTGGCGCGAACGCACAACGTGCACGCGACCCGCGCCGACCTGCTGCGCCGAGCGGGCAGGCCCGCGGAGGCGAGCGCGGAGTACCGCGCCGCGATCGGCCTGGCGGCGAACGAACCGACCCGGCGATTCCTGGCGAGGCGGCTCGCGGAAGTGGACAGCGAGAACGGTGCCCGCTAGATCCGCCCGCGAGGCTGGTGCTGGGTGATGCAGTGGATGCCGCCGCCCCGCGCGAAGATCTGCCGGGCATCGACCGTGACGACGCGGCGACCGGGGTAGACGCTCGACAGGATGTCGCGGGCGAGGGCATCGTGAGGGTCGTCGAAGCCGCACGCGATGACGCCGCCGTTGACGACGAGATGATTGATGTAGCTGTAGTCGACCCAGCCCTCCTCGTCACGCAGGACCGTCGGGGCAGGCACCTCGACGATCCGCCACGGCGCACCGGAACGGTCACGGCTGTCGGACAGAACTTTCAGGATCTCGGCGGACACCTCGTGGTCGGGGTGGGATCGGTCGCGCTGGGAGTGCACGAGAGCCACACCGGGTGCGGGCAGCGCTGCGACGATGTCGACGTGCCCCTTGGTGCCGAACTTCTCGGAATCTCGCGCGAGGCCGCGGGGGAGCCAGACGACGTGCTCGGCGCCGATCGTGCGCGCGAGTTCCGCCTCGACTCCCGCCGCGTCCAGGCCGGGGTTGCGCAGCGGGTCCAGTTGCACGGTCTCGGTGACGAGCACGGTTCCGCGACCGTCGACCTGGATCCCGCCGCCCTCGTTGACCATCGACGACGGGACCGCTTGCGCACCGGACCACCCGGTGACGGCCGCGCCGATCGACCGGTCGCGATCCCAGGTGGCCCACTCCTGCTGTCCCCAGCCGTTGAACGTCCAGTCGACGGCACCGAGTCGGTCGTCCTCGTCGAGGACGAACGTGGGTCCGATGTCGCGCATCCAGGCGTCGTCGAGGGGAGCCTCGACCACATCGATGTCCGCGGACAGATACTGCCGGGCGACGTCCCGATCCGCCGGATCGACGACCATGGTGACCGGCTCGAATTCGGCGATCGTGTGGGCGACTGCCGTCCACGCGGTCCGCGCCTCGTGCGCGTCGTCCGCGGTCGCGGTCATCGAGGCCCCGAGGGGCGGGAACGCCATCCACACCCGTTCCTGCGGTTCGGTCTCGCTCGGCATCCGCCAGGTCATGACCGGGTCTCCGCGGCCGATACCGTCGTCGGAAGGCCGTAGGGGTGCTCGTGGTCCACGGGATCGGTCAGCCGGGTGTAGGTGTCCGGCCTGCGGGTGGTCAGGAACGGGAAGAGATCGAGCCAGTCCTTCCTCTGATCGAGGTCGAGATCGGCCACCAGGACCGCCTCCTCGTCGCGGGGAGCCGACACGAGCACGCGGCCGTACGGGTCGGAGATGAACGAGGAACCGTAGAAGTCGATGCCGCCCTCGTTGCCGCAGCGGTTCGGGACCACCATGAATGTGCCACTGGTGATGCCGTTTCCGACGATCACGTGCTGCCAGATCGGCTGGGTGTCGAAGGACGGGGCGCTCGGCTCCGACCCGATCGCCGTGGGGTAGACGAGGATCTCGGCGCCGCCGAGCGAATACATCCGCGCGACTTCGGGGAACCATTCGTCCCAGCACGTCGGCAAACCGAGTGCGGCACCGTCCAGTTCGGCCGGGCGGTAGACGGGGTAGGCGTCGTGGGCGGGACCGCCGCGGAAGTAGGTGTCCTCGTAGTAGCCGGCGCTGACCGGGATGTGCAGCTTGCGGGTCCGGGAGAGCAATTCACCGGACGGGGCGACGAGGATGGCGGTGTTGAAACCGAGACCGTCGGGGCCGTCGGCTCGTTCGTAGAGGGAGGCGTGGACGCAGACCCCGTGCCGGGCAGCAGCCGCGGCCGCGAAACTGTACGTGGGTCCGGTCGTGAGGTCCTCGGCGTCGCGGCCGGGGGTCCCGGTCGCGCGGGTGTCGGCGGGGTACTTCGACAACGTGAGTTCCGGCAGGAACACCACCGCAGCGCCGAGTGCGGCCGCCTCGCCGATCGCGTCGGTCAATTCGGTGCGCAATGCGTCCGCATCGGGACGCCAGCGGTGCTGCACCAGCCCGACCCGCAGCGGCGTGCGGGCAGATTCGGTGAAGCGCGCCGGTGAGGACGGCGCGGGCAGTGCGGTGATCGTGCGAATGGTCATCGTTATTCCTTCGGTCTGGATGTGATGGGAGTGTGGGGGGTGGGCTCGGACATCACGACGTCGATCGCGCCGAGCAGATGGGAGCGGGCGTCCTCGGTGGAGATCTCCTTGCAGAGCCACCGCCCGGACAGGCCTTCGACGAGGGCGGTCATCGTGACCGCGGTGGGCTGGGGGTCGAGCGAGCGGGAGATCTCGCCGGTGACCTGCGCCTGCGCGATCGCGTCGGCGATCTCCGACACCCACGCCGCGGTGGTCCGTGCGAGCGGCTCCCGCAGCGCCTCCTCGTACACGGCGGAGGCGCGTAACTCGTTCCAGGCCAACGAGTTTTCCACGACCTCGGGGCGGTCCTGGATCTCGCCGAGGAGGGAGCGGGTGAGCCGGTCGCGGGCGGAGTCGCCGGATCCCTCACCCTCGCTGCGGTAGGCGCGGGCACGGTCGTTGATGTAGTTCAGGGCGGCCTCGAGGAGGCCGATGCGATCCTTGAAGTGGTAGTACAGCAGTCCCGGCGACACGCCCGCGACCTCCGCGACATCGTTGACGCGAAGCCCGCGGATACCTCGTTGGGCAATGGCGGTGGCGCTGGCCTTCAGAATCGCATCGCGTCGCTCGCTCATCGGTGAATCTCCTTCGGTTCGTGTCGTCCTAGGACGTCGGCGCCTCGACCGGGGCCACGTGTTCGGGCCACAGTCGCAGCGCGACGAGGTAGCCGGCCACTGCGATGGCCGACGATCCGACAAGACTGACATCGACACCGTGCGCGATGTCGGCAAGGGGCCCGGAGTACAGCGACGTGTCGACGGCGAGGACGCCGAACACGGATCCGGCCGCCCACGGGATGACAGCGCGCAGATTCCAGCCGCCGGTGAACCAGTACCGCCCGCCCTTGCGGCCCAGGTTGAAGACCTGGAGGTCGACCGCGTCGTACTGCCCTCGCCTCGCAACAAGGAAGCCGGCGACGTTGATCGCCACCCACGGCGCGGCGAAACCGTTGAGCACCAAGGTCATCGCGGTGATCGAATCGACGGCGTCGACGACGAACACGCCGATGTAGAGCAGGGCGACCGCGAGCGCCGACGTGATCAGCGTGGTGTGGACGCGGCGCAACCGGGGGATCAGCGCCTCCAGGTCGAGGCCGCTGGCGTAGACGTTGAGTACGCCCTGCCCGAGTCCTCCCGCGAGAGCGACGAGGACGATCGGCAGCACGTACCAACCGGGCGCCTCCGCCACCAGGTCGGCAACGTAGGAGTTGCTCAGCGTGGTGAAGGTCGACGCGGTGAACGATCCGAAAGCGGCGGTCAGGAACAGCCCGAAGAAGATGCCTGCCATGGTGGCCGCGACGATCGAACGGTCGCTGAACCGCGCCCGGGAGATCCGCCTGCTGTAGTCGCCGAGCGTCGGGGCGTACGACAGCGGACCGCCGACGGCGAGGACCACGGCCAGAATCCAGGTGGGCCAGAATCCGCCGAGGAGATAGTCGCCGCTGCCCGCCCCGCCGTCGAAGCGACCACCGAACGCGAGCACACCGAGCAGGAGCAGCGCGGCGACGACGGGCAGCACGAACTTCTGGAGCGCGACCACCGTGCCGTGACCGAACAGCGCGACGGCCACGATCTCGGCGGCGATGATGCCGTAGCCGAGGGCGAGCATGCCGTTGTCGACCGGTGTGCCGAGTAGGCGGTGGGCGGCGGCGATCAGCGCGTCACCCGAGGTCCAGACCGCGATCGCGGCGTACGCGAGGGCGAAGAGCAATGTGAGCCCCGAGCCGATCATCCGTCCGCTCACTCCGAAGTGCGCACCACTCGACACGGTGTTGTTCGTGCCGGTGCGCGGGCCCAGGAGTGACAGGGGCGCGATGAGGAGCGTGCCGAGCCCGATGCCGACCGCGCTGGCCGCGATCGCGCTGCCGAACCCGAGTCCGAACGTGATGGGGAGCCAGCCGAACACGATCACCGAGAACGCCAGGTTGCCGCCGAAGAACACGGCGAGCAGGTTGAGCGGTCGCGAATCGCGTTCCGATTCGGGGATGTATTCCACGCCGATCGTCTCGACGTGTCCGAAGCGGTCCTCCGGTGGGGAGGGGGCGGTGTCGTCGAGGGGCGTCGTCGGGTCGAGATTCGTGGACACTGCGGACCTCACATTCCGGGGCGGAGGTGACTGTCATCACGTCCTGGTGGGTACCGAAGATATTCCAAACTGAAAATTCAGTCAATACCGGTGAGTGACGTGCGCCACCGAGCGTGGTTCGGAGTTTGCGCTGCTACGGCGACTGGACTAGATATATGTGTGACCGCTTGTCTCACGTATCCCTCTGTCATCGGAGTGCCTGTGTCTGCCGCCGCCATCAACAGTCGTTTCGCGAACCGGTGCCGGCTCGCCGCCGCGGGGACGGCGTTCGGGCTACGCGACGTCGAGGGTGGACGGTGAGGTCGCCGCTCGTCCGGTGGCAGCTGATCGGCTTCGTTCTCGTGGCCCTCATGGGCCTCGTCTACGTGGGTGCCAACTACGTGCGCCTGGGCAATATCCTCGGATTCGGCGAATACACCGTGCAACTCGAATTGGAGACGTCGGGCGGCATCTTCACCAATGCGGAAGTCACGTACCGCGGCGTGCCGGTCGGCCGCGTCGGGGCCATGTCCCTGACCGCGGACGGCGTCGTCGTCGAACTGAGGATCGACACGAGCACACCCGGCATTCCCGCCTCCGCGAAAGCCGTCGTGGCCAACAGGTCGGCGATCGGCGAGCAGTACGTCGACCTTCAGCCTGCCACCGATCGCGGGCCGTACCTGGCGGGCGGATCCCGTATCGCCGCCGTCGACACGTCGACGCCGGTTCCCGTCGAAGAATTGCTCGCCGGCACACAGGGATTGACGGAATCCGTGCCGATCGACGCGCTCCACACCGTCGTGACGGAACTCGGGGCGGCGTTGGACGGCAAGGGCGAAGACCTTCGGTCGCTCGCGGATTCGTTGTCCGGACTGTCGGCGTCGGGCGCCGAATCGCTCGATCGGACAGTGGCTTTGGTGCGCGACGGCCGCAGCGTTCTGGGAACGCAGTCCGAACAGTCTTCGGCGATCAAGGGTTTCAGTGCCGACCTGGACTCGCTCGCGGACCGGCTGCGCAGCAGCGACCCGGACGTCCGGCGGCTGATCGGCAACGGCAATCCGGCGAGCGATGAACTGGGGCAACTCGTCTCGGAGGCCGGGCCGGGTATCGCGACGAACCTCGCCAACCTGTCCGCTACGGCGAAGGCGGTCTCGGTGCAGGCCACGGCCCTGCGGACACTGTTCGTGTATCTGCCGGGGGTGGCGGCGGCGTCCTCGACCATTGCGCCCGACGACGGAACCGTGCACCTGGGTCTGGTGGCAGAGGCCAACAATCCGCCGTCGTGCACCGTCGGCTACGAGGGCACCCAGGCGATCCTCCGGGAGATGAAGCGGAACGATCCGAACTTCGACGACACGCAGCAGGACTTCCCGCAGAACACTGCCGCGTCCTGTGCGGCTCCGCAGGGCAGCCTCACCGGTGTCCGCAGCGCGAACCGGATCGTGTTCGGAGACCCCGCCACCGTGCAGCCGTGGGACTCCACACCCAAGAAGGACCCGAACAAGTTGGACCTCAACCCGATTGCGAATCAGCTCGCCCCGCTCCTCGGGGTGACCCCCAACTGACGCGAGTTCTCGGCCCGGATCCCGGACCCTCCCGGGCTCCGGGTTGACAACTGCGCGTCGATCCTGCAATCTTCGAAACAGGTCACGAGTACCAGCGTCAAGCCCCGGCTTGCTGGTCGGCAACCCTCCACCGCGGCGGGGTGCTCCGGGTGACGACCAGGCTGAGGTCCATACCGGACCCGGCAAGCGCGGACTCCGAGAGGGCACCGACCCTGCGACGAGTCCCTGACTACGAGGGATGTCGTGATGACTGCTGTATTGACCGCCGACGTGTGTGTTGCCCCCCTGGCTCAGGTTTCGGGCTCCGACCTGCGGGTTCCGCTCGTCCAGGGCGGCAATTGCACCTACGTCAACTTCGACTACGCCGCCAGCGCTCCGGCGTTGGCGCAGGTGACCGACCGAATCGGGGCACTGCTCCCGACGTACTCCAGCGTGCACCGCGGCGCCGGCTACGCGTCGCGGGTGTCGACCGAATGCTACGAGAAGGCCCGCGACTCGGTCGCCCGGTTCGTCGGAGCGGGTGAGGACCAGGTGGTGGTCTTCACCCGGAACACGACCGACTCGCTGAATCTGCTCGCCGGCTGCGTCCCTGGCAGCACCGTGGTCCTCGACATCGAGCACCACGCGAACCTGCTGCCGTGGAAGAACTCTCGCGTCGTGCGGGCGGCGGACACGCTGGACGAGACCGTCCGCCGGCTCGTCGCCGAACTGTGCTCCAAGCCCACCGCCCTGCTCGCGGTGACCGGAGCGTCCAACGTGACCGGCGAGGTGCTGCCGATCGCAGCCCTCGCCGAGGTAGCGCATCGTTGCGGCGCACGGATTCTCGTCGACGCCGCTCAGCTCGCACCGCACCGCCGCATCGACGTCGAGGAGTGGGGCGTCGACTACCTCGCCTTCTCCGGGCACAAGTTGTACGCGCCCTTCGGCGCCGGCGTGCTGGTCGGCCGCCGGGACTGGCTCGACGCCGCCGAGCCCTACCTCGCAGGCGGCGGCGCGGTCCGGAACGTGACCGTCGAATCCACCCAGTGGGCGCCCGCCCCGGCCCGGCACGAGGCGGGCACCCCTAACGTGCTCGGCGCAGCAGCGCTCGCCGCCGCGTGCGATGCGCTGTCCGAGCTGGACTTCGGCACGGTGGCCGAACACGAGGCGGCGCTCACCGGCCGCCTCCTCGACGGCCTCGGCTCCGTCGACGGCCTGGAGTTCCTGCGGCTGTGGTCGGACGCCCCCGACACCGTGGGGATTGTGACGTTCACGATCGACGGGTTCGAACCGGGAGAGATCGCCGCCTACCTGTCCGCCGAACACGGAATCGGAGTTCGCGACGGGCGTTTCTGCGCCCATCCGCTGCTGGGACGCCTCGGCAGGCCCGACGGCGCCGTGCGGGTGAGTGTGGGTCTCGGAAGCTGCTCCGAGGACGTGGATCGGCTGGTCGACGCGGTGCGCACGCTGGTGGCGGGGCGCCGGAACTGGACCTACGCCAAGGAGAGCGGCCAGTGGAATCCGGTGCCGGAGACGCGTTTTTCGCGGGACGCGCTAGTATGACCGCATGGCATCGCAGGCTGGGAGCGCAATGATTGCTCACTGGTGCCGTCGGCATGTCGATCTGTGCCGAACCGCCTCGGGTATGTGTTCGAGCTGACCGTTCTTCCAGCTCCGTTTCATTCACACGTCATTCCCGAGGAACCCTTATGTCTCGAGACAATGCCTTCGTTTCCCGTCCCCTTCGCGTCGCCGTCGAACTGACCGGCTCCGGCCACCACCCGGCGGCCGAGGGTGCCCCGGGCACGCGGCCGATCAACGGTGCGGACTACTGGGTGGACCTGACCGCCGACTCGACGGATCAGCTCGACCTCACGTCGTTCCCGCCGAACGTCGTCCGGATCCGGGCGTCCGATCTGCGTGAGGCGCAGCAGGAACGCGCGCGGATCCGCGCCGAACTCGTCGCCGACGGGCGCGACCCCGACAGCGTCACCGTCCTGGTGGACCTCGAGGTGCTCATCGCCGGAGAGGCCCGCGCCGCGCGCAAGGAGCTGGCCCTCCTCGACAGCGCACTGGATGCACCGCGTGCTCCGGTGTCGTTGCAGTACATCGGAACTCCGGTCGGCCTCGCCGGGCTCATCGCCGACATCCAGGCGGCCGGCGTCGCCGACGGTGTGACCCTGCTGCCGCTGTCACTGCCCAGGGTTCTGGAGCAGCTCGTCGACGGCACCCTCCCGTGGCTGGAGGAGCGAGGTCTCGTCACCTCCGCCGACGCCGTCGACGAAGCGCTGCGCCGCTTCGGCCTCCCCCTCCGCGAGCGGGTACTGGCGTCCTGACCAGGTCAGTTGCCGTTGTTCGCTGAACCGAGCGGAGTGGGCCGGTAGTACCGGCCCTCGTGATACAGCAGGGGAGCTGACGCGGAATCGTCGTCTGCCTCGGCATGGACGCGGGTGACGAGGCCGATGACGAGTGTGTGATCGCCGACGGGAATCAGCTGGTCCACGATGACCCGCAACCAGCTGGGAGTTCCGTGGAGGACCGGTTCGCCGGTGTCGAGTCGCGCCCAGAGCGACTCGTCGGTGAACCTCTGGTCGGCGCTTCGGGAGAATCGCTGAGCCAGGTGCTGCTGGTGCTCCCCGAGCAGATGGATCACCAGCGAATCCGCGGAATGCAGTGCCTCGATGCTGGACGAGGTGTTCGCGATGTTGAACGACACCAACGGCGGGTCCAATGACACGGACGAGAACGAGGACGCGGTGAACCCGACCGGGCCGGACCCCGAGTCGAGAGTCACGATGGTGACGCCCGCCGGGTGACGACGCAGGGCTGCGCGGTAATCCTCGGCGCAGATTCCGGGGGCGAGTTCAGGGTCGCGGGGGAGGTCCGAACCATCGACGGTTTCGGCGTTCTCGGCTCTGTCGGACAAATCATTCTCCGGGTCGGCCCGTGTGGGCACTGTGTCATTCTCGTTCACGTCACCCTTGTTCACGAGATCTGACGTCAACTATAGGGGCGTGAACCGCCCGGGATTCAGTCGACGTCGATCGCCAGGCCCGCGGTGATCCGCACCAACTCCGAGAAGGACGTGCGGAAGACCGTGTCCGGGTGCCCGGCGGCCGCCCACAGTTCCGCGTACTCGGACAGGGCGTTGTCGACGTACGTCGGAAGGTTCGTGGGATGTCCGAGCGGAGCGATACCCCCGATCGGCTGGCCGGTCGCGATCCGCACCATGTCGAGGGGCGCCCGGGTCAGATTTCCCTGCAGCCGTTTGCCCGTGTTCGCCAGATCCACCTCGTGCGCCCCCGACACGAGGAGCAGGATCGGATCGTCGTCCAGGAGGAACACCAGCGACTTGGTGATGGCCCCGATATCGACCCCCAGCGACTCCGCCGCCTCGGCCGCGGAGTGGGTGGAGTCGGGCTGGGTCACGATCACCCCATGGTGCCCTCGCGCGATCAGAGTCTCGGCGACATGCGCGGCGTGGGGGTGCAGGGGCGTCGGCATGAACCAAGAGTAGGTCCATTCCCCCGGTACGACATCAAGAAGCGTCGTCCGACACGACATCGGAACGGGGCGTAGTCGATTCCGGCTTCCGGAGGCGCCGGGCGGTGAACCCGAACAGCAGTCCGAGCCCGACCGCCGAGTAGAGCGCGAGGGCGAGCGCGGGCTGTCCGAGCCCCACGTCGTCGAAGTACACGATGCTGCGAATTCCCTCGGTGCCGGCGCCCGGGGTGATCCAGCGTCCGATGGCCGCGTAGAAGGCGGGGATGACGTTCGAACCGAACGCCCCGCCGGCGCTGGGATTGCCCAGAATGACGAAGACGGCGATCGCGAGAGGGACGGCGAGGATGCCGACCGAGGCGCGCAACCCCAGCGTGAACACGGCGGTGCCGAAGACGACGCCGGTTCCGAGGAGCCACAGCGGGAACCAGTGTCCTGCGAACGTGCCGAGCACGTGAGTGGTGATCAGGGCGCCGAGGGCGCCGGACAGCACGGCGTACCCGAGCAGGACAGCCGTGTGCGCGGACGCCTGACGCAGGGTTCGCGGGGCGCCGATGAACAGGCCGATCGCCGCCGCGAGCAGGTAGCCGCCGACCACCCAGCCGACCGCCAGATAGAAGCCGGAGAGTCCACGGTTGTCGTGCGCACCGACCGGAATTTCGTCGCGGACCGTGAACTGACGGCCCTGACTGTTCTCCACCTGGGCGAAGACCGATTCGAGCGCGCTGGAGATGGAGCTGCCGCCCGCGCTCGCCGTGATCAGGGTGTCGGGGCCGACGGGGTTCACGACGAACGCACCCTGGATCTCGCGGTCGTGAAGGAGCCGCCGGGCTTCCGCGGTGTCCGAGACGACACGGGCCCGCAGCGGCCGGCCGTCGATCGCGTCGAGCCGGTCGGCGACCTGCTGGTCCGTGCCTGTGGGCAGTCCCTCCGCTGCGACGACACCGATCTCGATGTCGCGGGGCGTGGGCTGATGGAACGCGGCCACGTAGCTGAGGATGAAGCCGAGCTGGAGGAGCAGAACGCCGAAGACCAGCGCGACCATCACCTTGGGCGCGCCGTACTTCGACACCGGACTGTCGTGGTGCACGGGAGCCTGGGTGGGGGATTCGCTGTCGGTCATGGTCATCGGACGTCCTCGATCCTTGTCGATACCGTGGGTATTGAATACCCTAGGTATCGTGACTGAAGATCGTCAACGGGACAGTCGTCACACCGAATGGGCGCCCACGCCGCGTCCCGGTCGTGACGTCGTGCGTCAGCGCCTCCTCGACGCGGCGGCGGAGGAATTCGCGGAACGGGGCTTCAGCGCGGCCAGGCTCGCCGAGGTGGCGCGCCGGGCCGGGTTCACCAAGGGGGCGGTCTATTCGAACTTCGAGTCGAAGCAGGACCTGTTCGCCGAACTCTTCGCGGCACGCTCACTCGAACTGGCGGGACGGGTCCTCGCCGAGATCGCCGGCATGAACCCCTCGGACGCCGCGGGCAAAGGCGGCGAGGCCGTCGCGTCGTGGATGGTGCGCGAACCGGGCTGGTCGCTGCTGGTGCTCGAATTCGGCGTGCTCGCCGCACGCGACCCGCAGATCGCCCAGGCCTACCTGCGGGAGCGGCGGCAATTGCGGGGAAAGCTCGTCGAATTGATCGGCGAGCGCGCGCGGGAGTGGGGGGTCGACGACACGTTCGACGTCCGCACCACGGCCATCTCGCTGATGGCGCTCATCTCCGGCCTCGTGCTCGAACACTCCGTCGACCCCGAGGAAGTGGATCAGTCGACGATGGGCGCCGCGGTCACCGCACTGTTCGCGGGCGCCGTCGCCAGGGCCGGGCTGACCTGATCTCAGGCGGTCTGGGCGACGACCCCGTCGAGGAAGCCGTCTATGTGGGCCCACGTGGAGTCCTTGGCCTTCGGGCCCGCGACGAGCCCGAGGTGGCTGCCCGGCGCGGACTCGAACCGCACCGACGGAGAACCTGTGAGCACGTCCGTCGCCGCCCGGACCGACGGGATCGGCGCGATGACGTCCTCGGTGCCGCCGATCGCGAGAACCGGCACCGCGAGATCGGCCAGCGCGATCGCGCCGTTCCGGGTCTGGAAACTCCCCGCGGCGAGCGCGTTCCCGAGGATCAGCTCGGTGCAGACCTGGCGGAAGAACCGCGCGGGATAACCCGGCATGTCGGCCATGAACCGGTCGATGGACTCCATGCGTGCCAGGGTCTCGGTGTCGTGCAGGTTCCGGGCGATGAACCACGGCTTGGTGAGCTCGCGCTGCAGTGCGGTGAAACGGTAGCTCGCCTGGACCAGCGGCGCGGGCAGCCCGCCCATCGCCCGCGTCGCGGTGGTGAGGGGGCGATCGCCCGTGAACCGGCCGACCATCCGCAGCGGCGCGATCATGGTCACCGACTCGTAGTCGATCGGCGTGCCGATCGCCGTCACCGAACCGATCGGCAGATAGTTTCGGCCCGCCGCCGTGAGCAGCGACATCGTTCCCCCGAGGCTCCAGCCGATCAGGTCGACGGGTGCACCGTCGTGGAGTCGGGACACGCGATCGACCGCCGTCGGGATGAAGTCGTCGATCCAATCCTCGAATCCGAGGCCGCGGTCCGAGTAGCCCATCGTGCCGTAGTCGACGAGATACGCCGCCTTGCCCGAACCGACCAGGTGCGCGGCCAGGCTCTGGCCCGGCCGGAGGTCGAAGCAGTGTGCGGGCGCCGCGAGCGGGGGCACGAGGAGGACGGGCCGGCCGCCGTCGGTCTCGGTGCTGTCGAATCGGTACAGGTCCTGATGGGGCGCCTCGTGGATGCGCGTCGACGGGGTTCGCTGGACCGGTGCGATTCCGCCGCCGAAGGACAGTCGCCAGGCGTTGCGGGTCAGCGTGTTCAGCGTCGGGTTCCAGGCGATGTCGAGCACGGATTTCCTCTCGTGGCGGCGCAGATCCTTCAGGTATCTGTGACGTCAACATACAGGTAATCTCGCGGTCGTCCGTCAGTGGGAGGCGAGCAGAACCCGCAGCACCGTCGCGGGCCGGAGCAGCGACCCCGGGCGGTCGAGCAGATGCGTCACCCGGAGGAACGCGGACCCCACGGCCGGGTCGACGGACGCCGCCCGATCGAGCCGGGACGTGTACGCATTGACCAACCGGACCCGCGCCGACCGCCGACCTGGCACGGCCGGGATCCGGAGGTCGTTGTCCACGGTGAGCGTCCACGCGGCATCGATACACCGGTTCGCCCCGCGGAGGAACCGGCGAGCGAGATGCGCGCGCCCCGACTGCAGGCAGTCCCGCAGGATCGTCGCCTCCACCGCGGCGACGCTCATGCCCTGGCCGTAGATCGGGTTGAACGAGCAGATGGCGTCCGCGAACGGCAAGTAATTCGACGGCAGATCGTCCGCGGAATAGTGCCGGCGGACGGTCGTCGGGATCCGGTAGCGCACGCCGTCGTCCACCGGCTCGGCCGTGCGCAGCGCGTCGTACATGTCCGGGGCGGGAAACGACTTCACGAAGTCGAGGAAGCCGTCCGGATCCAGCGGAGGCACGTCGTCCCCGTACCCGGCGAGAGTGACGATCCAGGTGCCGTCCTCCTGCACGCCCATGAAACCGCTGCGCGGACTCGACGGTCCCGGCGCCATCCCGATGCCGGAATCCCCGTCCAGGTGCGGCGGGTCGAGCCGGAAATGCCTCGTCGCGTAGCTGACGTCGACGGCCACCTGCGACTCGGACGGGGGCGCGAACCCCAGCTCCCCGAGCCGGGCGACGCTCTGCGAACTCCGGCCGGACGAGTCCACGACGAGATCGGCCGGGGCGACCTCCGGCGGGACGCCGCCCCGGTGCTGCACGGTCACGCCGGTCACCCTCGCGCCGTCGGCGGTGAGACCGGTGCCGTCGGACCGGTCCAGGATCCGCACGTTCGGCAGGGCCCCCACCCGCCGGCGCACCTGCCACTCGACGAGCGCCCGGCTCGCGAGAATCCCGGGAACCCCGCTGGTCTCGCGTGCCATCCGGTGTCCGTCGACGATCCACCGGATGTCGCCGAGCGCGTCGCCGCCGGTGGCGCCGAGGGCGAGGAGTTCGGCCACGAAACCCGGCAGGAGGTCCTCCATCGCGGACTGCCCGCCGGCGAGCAGGGCGTGCACGTGCCGGGCCTGCGGCACGCACCGGCGTGGGGTGGCCGTCTCGGGCAGGACGTCGCGCTCGAGGACGACGACGCTCCGGAACGCTCCGGCGAGAGCCGCCGCGGCAAGCAGTCCCCCCATTCCGGCGCCGACGACCACGGCGTTGCCGGCCGGGGTCGTCCGGTGCGTCATGGCGGCTGTCCGTTCACAAGACGGTGCAGAGACCTCCAGGGTATTTCGCCTGACCTCGAACAGCGGTGGTTACTCTGGAGTAATGACCGAACAGAAGACCTGGAATGCGTTCACCGTCGAGCGCAAGGATCACGTCGCGCAGGTGACGCTCATCGGACCCGGAAAGGGCAACGCGATGGGCCCGGATTTCTGGAGCGAGCTCCCCGAGATCTTCGGTGAACTCGACGCCGATCCGGACGTGCGGGCCGTGGTGATCGCCGGCTCCGGCAAGAACTTCTCCTTCGGTCTCGATCTTCCCGCCATGAGCGGCAGCTTCGGTTCCGTCCTCGCCGACAAGGCGCAGGCCGGCCCGCGTACCGCGTTCCACGACATGATCAAGCGGATGCAGTCCGGCATCAACGCGGTCGCCGACTGCCGCAAACCGGTGGTCGCGGCCATCCAGGGCTGGTGCATCGGCGGTGGCGTCGACCTGATCTCTGCGTGCGACATCCGCTACGCCAGCACCGACGCGAAGTTCAGCATCCGTGAGGTCAAGGTCGCGATCGTCGCCGACATGGGCAGCTTCGCCAGGCTTCCCGCCATCATCGGCGACGGCCATCTGCGGGAACTCGCGCTCACCGGCAAGGACATCGACTCCGGGCGCGCCGAGAAGATCGGTCTCGTCAACGGCGTCTTCGCGGACGCCGACGCCGTCCTCGCCGCCGCGCAGGAGACCGCGGCCGAGATCGCGGCGAACCCGCCGCTCGTCGTCCACGGCATCAAAGACGTCCTCGACCACTCCCGCGCGGCCGCCGTCGACGACAGCCTGCGCTACGTCGCCGCATGGAACGCCGCGTTCCTGCCGTCGCAGGACCTGACCGAGGCGATCACCGCCGTCTTCGAGAAGCGCGCCCCCGAATTCACAGGCGAATAGTCCGTCCGTCGGTACAGCCGCACTTCCGGAACGGGTGCGGTTGTACCGGTCGCAGAGGATTATCCGCAGGTAAAGCCCAGTTCATCAGTTGCCCGAAACCTCGCCGCGCTCGCATACTTGCGGACTACAAGTAAACGACAGCGCAGCGAGGAAACAGTGTCGAATTCGGTCGAAACGCCGGTGGCCTACACCCACCGGCAGATCCTGGCTGTACTCAGTGGGTTGATGCTCGGCATGTTCCTCGCCGCGCTCGACCAGACGATCGTGGCGACGGCGATCCGCACCATCGCCGACGACCTCGACGGGTACTCGCTGCAGGCGTGGGCCACCACGGCGTACCTCGTCACCGCCACCCTGGCGACGCCGCTCTACGGCAAACTGTCCGACATCTACGGCCGCAAGCCGTTCTTCATGTTCGCGATCACGGTGTTCGTGATCGGCTCGGTCCTGTGCACGTTCTCGACGTCGATGTACATGCTCGCTGCCTTCCGTGCGGTCCAGGGACTCGGTGCGGGCGGTCTGTTCTCGTTGGCGCTCACCATCATCGGCGACATCGTCTCCCCGCGTGAACGGGCCAAGTACCAGGGCTACTTCCTGGCCGTGTTCGGCACGTCCAGCGTCCTCGGTCCGGTCCTCGGCGGAGTGTTCGCCGGACAGGACGAGATCCTCGGAATCGACGGCTGGCGTTGGGTTTTCCTCGTCAACGTGCCGGTGGGACTGGTCGCGCTCACCGTCGTCTCGCGGGTATTGCACCTCCCGCGACGACCGAGCGGAAGCCGGCGGATCGACTGGTGGGGTGCGATCGCCCTCGCGGTGGGTGTGGTGCCGTTGCTCGTTGTCGCCGAACAGGGGCACAGCTGGGGATGGGACAGCTCGAAGTCGCTGGCGTGCTATGTCATCGGCGTCATCGGCGTGCTGGCCTTCGTGCTCGTGGAACTGGCGATGAAAGACGACGCGCTCATCCCGATGCGCTTCTTCCGCAACAGCACCTTCGCGCTCGGCGTCGTGATCAGCCTCGTCGTGGGCGCCGTCATGTTCGGCGGCATCACCCTCCTACCTCAGTACCTGCAGGTGGTGAAGGGCTCGAGCCCCACCCTCGCCGGGTTCCAGATCCTGCCGATGGTCCTCGGTCTCATGGCCGGCTCGGTGGTCAGCGGTCAGATGATCTCGCGGACCGGACGGTACCGGTACTTCCCGATCCTGGGCACCGCCCTGATCGCGGTCGGCGCGTTCCTGCTGCACACGCTGGCCGCCGACACCCCGATGCCCGTCGTGATGGTGTTCATGCTGATCCTCGGCCTCGGTCTCGGAAACTTGATGCAGCCCCTCACCCTCGCCATTCAGAACGCGCTGCCCCCACAGGACATGGGGGTGTCGACCGGGGCGGCCACGTTCTTCCGGCAGATCGGCGGCACCGCCGGCGTCGCGATCTTCCTGTCGATCCTCTTCTCCCGCCTCACCCCGGCCATCGGCGAGCGGGTGACGGCCGCCGCAGGCACATCCGACTTCCGTCGAGCCGTGGTCGCAGCAGCGCAGAGCAACGACCCGGCCGAGGCCGCCATGGGCCAGGGAATGCTCAGCCCCGACCACGCCGGCGTCAGCGGAGTCCTCACGGACAGTTCGGTGATCGGGAAACTCGACGACGTGCTGGCCCTGCCCTTCCGGGAAGGATTCGCCGACGCCATCGGATCCGTCTTCCTCAGCGTGTCGATGCTCGCCGTCGTCGCCTTCGTCCTCACCGTGCTGTGGAAGGAAGTACCGCTCCGGAGCGAGTCCGGACTCCAGGCCGCAGCGCGGGGAGAAGCGGAGGAGTGAGAGACGACAACGGCGCCCACCCCCCCGCGGGGGATGGACGCCGTTACCGTGAACGTCGGGAGGCTCAGTGCCAGACGTTTCGCCGCCGGCTCAGTGCCAGACGATTCGCCGCCGGCTCGGTGCCAGACGATTCGCCGCCGGCTCGGTGCCAGACGATTCGCCGCCGGCTCGGTGCCAGACGATTCGCCGCCGGCTCAGTGCCCGCCGTTGTCCTTCAGTCGCTTGAGCGAAGCCTCGACCTCGGCCTTCGCCTCGGCGAGCCCGACCCAGTCGGCTGCCTCGACGTGCTTGCCCGGCTCGAGGTCCTTGTAGTGGACGAAGAAGTGCTTGATGGCGTCCAGCTCGAACTGCGGGACGTCGCCGATGTCCTGGATGTGGTCCCAGCGCGGGTCGCCGGCCGGCACGCACAGCACCTTGTCGTCGCCGCCGGCCTCGTCGACCATCTTGAACATGCCGACGGGACGTGCCTCGACGATGACGCCGGGGAACACGGACTCGGGGAGCAGGACCAGCGCGTCCAGCGGATCGCCGTCCTCGCCGAGGGTGTTCTCGATGAAGCCGTAGTCGGCCGGGTAGCCGAACGCGGTGTAGAGGTAGCGGTCCAGCTTCACGCGACCGGTCACGTGGTCGACCTCGTACTTGTTTCGCTGACCCTTGGGGATCTCGATGGTGACGTCGAACTCCACGCCGATTCCTCGCTGTCGTGTCGATGATGATTCGGGGAGAGGATATCGGGTCGAGGATAAGGTTGGTTGTCTGACCACCCACGAATCACAGTGAAGACGGAGGCGCGTTGCCGGGCCAGGGAAAGAAGAAGATGGGCTCGTTGGCGGGACGCCACCGTCGGAACATGCGAATTCTGTTCGCGTCGGTCGTCGTCGTGGTGCTCGCGATGGCGGCTGTTCTGGTGGTCGCGGTGACGGCGCACAACGCGTCGGCGGGCCGCGGTGAACTGACGATCGCGCCCGAACCGGCACCGATCACGGCGGCCCCGCAGGTCACGCCGGTGCCGGACGACGCGCCGATGCCGACGGCGCAGGGGATCGCCGCCGCGGTCGGTCCGGCCGCCGCCAACCCCGACCTCGGCAAGTTCAGCGGAACGGTCGCCGACGCGGTCACGGGTCAGGTCCTGTGGAGCGTCAACCCGCAGACCCCGATGACCCCGGCGTCGACCACCAAGGTCCTCACCGCGGGATCCGCGCTGCTGGCGCTGCCGTCCGACCGTCGTGTGACGACGAAGGTGGTGCAGGGGGCGACTCCCGGCGAGATCGTCCTCGTCGGCGGTGGTGATCCCACTCTCACCGCGAAGCCGGTCGGGGAGAACGGCTACTACCCGGGTGCGGCGCACATCTCGCAGCTGGTCGATCAGATCCGGAACGCGGGCGTCCAGGTGACGAGCATCGTGGTCGACACCAGCATCTACTCGGGCGACACCATGGCGCAGGGGTGGTTCCCGACGGACGTCGGCGCCGGATTCATCACCCCCACCGAACCGATCATGATCGACGGCGGGCGGGCCGACCCGCTCGTGGACGAGTCGCCGCGCAGTTCGACACCCGCGCTCGACGCCGGGCGGACGCTCGCCGGTGCGCTCGGCGTCGCCCCGTCGGCGGTCACGTCGGGGGTCGCGGCGCCCGGTGCGGCTACCGTGGCGAGTGTGCAGTCCGCGCCGCTGCGCGACCGGTTGCGGCAGATGATGGAACACTCGGACAATGTGCTTGCCGAAGCGATCGGGCGGGAGGTTGCCATGAATGCCGGCGCGGAAGCATCGTTCGAGGGCGCCGTCGCGACCATCGGCCAGACGCTGACCGCGGCAGGATTCGATCTGTCGGGGTTCACCCTGCACGACGCGAGCGGGTTGTCCGTCGACGACCGCATCGCGCCGCACACACTCGACCAGGTCCTCACGGCGGCCGCGGGCGACGGCAATCCCGCCCTGCGGCCGATGCTCGACTACCTGCCGGTGGCCGGCGCCACGGGCAGCCTGTCCGACCGCTACGCGTCGGGGAACCGCACGGGCGCCGGGTGGGTGCGGGCGAAGACCGGCACCCTGTCCACGGCCAGCGCGCTCGCCGGCTACGTGGTGGACCAGAACGGGCGGGTGCTGACGTTCGCGCTGATGTCCAACGACCGCCCGCCGGAGGTCAGCCGTCCCGCACTCGACGCACTTGCCGCTGCGCTCCGCACGTGCGGGTGCCAGTGATGGCCGCCGAGGGAAACGCCTTCAGTGGTGCCGTCGACTGGAAGCTCGCAGCCAGGACGGGGGTGAAGCTCGCGCGCAGCGGACCGGTGACGTCGCGGTACACGGCCGAAACCGTGGTCGCGGAACTGGCCGACGCGTCGATGCGCGCGGAACTGCCCGTCCGGGAAGTCACCGGCCTCGCCGACGGACTTCCGGTGCCGACCGCCCAGATTCTCGACCGGGCCGGGTGGATCCACGCCGCCGCGCATTCGATGTCGCAACTCACGGGCGGCGACGCCGCTCCCGGCATGCTGCTCGGCAAGCCGGCGGGCCTTCAGGCCGGGGCGATGCTCGCGTACTTGTCGTCGGCGATCCTCGGCCAGTACGACCCGTTCACCGGCGACAACGGAACCCTGCTGCTGGTGGCGCCCAACGTGGTGTCCGTCGAGCGTACGTTGCGGGTGCGGCCCAGCGACTTCCGGCTCTGGGTGTGCCTCCACGAGGTGACGCACCGGGTGCAGTTCTCGTCGTCACCGTGGCTCACCGGGTACATGCAGGAGTCGGTGGAGACGCTCGGATCCGCCGAGGACGAGTCCGTCACCGACATGGTCGGCCGGTTGTCCTCCGCGCTGCGCGACCGCGGGCGCACAGAGCCGGACGAGTCGGGCGCACCGGGCGGCATCGTCGGGCTGCTGCGCGCCACCCAGGCGGAGCCGCAACGCGAGGCACTCGACCGTCTGCTGGTGCTCGGCACCCTCCTCGAGGGACATGCGGACCACGTGATGGATGCCGTCGGACCTGCGGTCGTGCCGTCGGTGGCCGCCATCCGGGCCGCGTTCGATCAGCGGCGCCGCCGCAAGAGCAACCCGGTGCAGCGTCTCGTCCGGGCGCTGCTCGGGATGGACGCCAAGATGGCGCAATACGTGCGCGGCAAGGCGTTCGTCGATGCCGTCGTGGACAAGGTCGGGATGGACCGGTTCAACGTCGTGTGGACCGGCCCCGACACGTTGCCCCGGCTCGCGGAGATCGACGCGCCGGACGCCTGGGTGTCCCGGGTACTGGGCTGATTCGAGAAGGGCTGAGCCGGTGACGCTGCTTCCCGAGGAGCCGGCGATCCTCGAGGTTCGTCACGCCGTGCGGCGCTGGATCGCGGCGCACGCCCCGGACGGCGAGATCGCGGTCGCGTTGTCGGGCGGTGCCGACTCACTGGCGCTGACCGCGGCGGCCGCCGCGGAGGCGCGTTCGGTGTGTGCCCTCGTCGTCGACCATCGGCTGCAGCCGGGGTCGGCCGACGTGGCCGACGAGGCCGCGGCCCGTGCCCGGGCGCTCGGCTGCGTGTCCGCCGAGGTGCTTCCCGTCGATGTGACCGGGTCGGGCGGGCTCGAGGCGGCGGCCCGGCAGGCCCGTTACCGCGCCCTCGACGCGGCGCGCGGAACCCGCCCGGTGCTGTTGGGACACACCCTCGACGACCAGGCCGAAACAGTGCTGCTGGGGTTGTCGCGCGGTTCGGGTGGTCGATCCATCTGGGGGATGAGCGCGTACGACAGCCCGTGGGGGCGACCGCTGCTGGACGTGAAACGCGCGGTGACCCGGCAGGCCTGCGCGGAACTGGCACTCAGCCCGCACGAGGATCCGCACAACGCCTCACCCGACTTCGTGCGGGTGCGGCTGCGCACCGAGGTGCTGCCGCTGCTCGAGGACGTCCTGGGCGGCGGCGTCGCCGGGGCCCTCGCCCGCACCGGGGAACACCTGCGCGAGGAAGGGGCGGTCCTCGACGCGATGGCCGCCGACGCCGAGGCGAAAGTCGTGGTGAACGGCGAAATCGACGCGGCCCTACTCGTTCTGTCGGCGCCACCCGTCCGCAGGCGGGTGCTGCGCAGCTGGCTCCTCGCAGCCGGTGCGCGCGGTCTCGGAGACAGACAACTGCGGGCCGTGGACGACCTCGTCGCACGGTGGCGGGGACAGGGACAGGTGGCGATCGGGGGCGGAACACCGGACGCGAGGTTGGTGGTCCGCCGACGACGTGGCAGGCTGAACGTCGGATTGGACGACCGACGAAGGGTTTGATCGCGTGTACGAAGGCGACATCGCATCGGTACTGATCTCCGAGGACGAGATTCGTCGACGTACCGTCGAACTGGCCGAGGAGATCGCCAAGCGCTACCCGGAGGGTGCCCCGGAAGGGGATCTGCTCCTGGTGGGTGTCCTCAAGGGCGCCATCTTCTTCATGACCGACTTCGCGCGGGCCCTCCCCATCCCCACCCAGATGGAGTTCATGGCCGTCAGCTCCTACGGGTCGTCGACGTCGTCCTCCGGCGTCGTGCGCATCCTCAAGGACCTCGACAAGGACATCGCCGGCCGGCACGTGCTGATCGTCGAGGACATCATCGACTCCGGTCTGACGCTGTCCTGGCTGATGCGCAACCTGTCGAGCCGCAACCCGGCGTCCCTCGAGGTCGTCACGCTGCTGCGCAAGCCCGACGCCATCAAGGTCGACGTCAACGTCGCGAACGTCGGCTTCGACATCCCCAACGAATTCGTCGTCGGCTACGGCCTCGACTATGCCGAGCGGTACCGCGACCTGCCGTACATCGGGACCCTCGAGCCTTCCGTCTACGGCGGCTGATCTCCGCGCTGCTCGTCAGCGGACGGGTTCGTGCGACACGGCGAGCTCCAGCGCCCGCAGGTCCTGCTCCAGTTGCCGGAACAGCCAGTACACGCCGACGAACGCGAAGATGCCGCCGACGCACAGGATGCGGACCGCGATGATCACGAGCGTGATCTCGTCGGGCGACAGGAACGTCACCCCGGCCACACCGGCCAGCGGAACCGAGGCGGCCACCGCGAGATAGAGCGTGCTCCGGCGGTCGAGGCCCCGCAGTTTGTGCGCGTCGGCGCTGCTGGCGATGTCCTGAGGCAGCAGGGTCGGGTAGATGCAGCGCACCGCGAAGAACGCGACCACGAAGAACGGGTACGCCACCGAAACGGCACCGCACACGATCAGTGACGCGATGAAGTGCACGTACGCGCCCGGCGGAACGTTCCCCGCCGCGAGTTGCAGGGAAATCGGATAGGCGATGCCCGCGATGACCCACAACCCGAACACCACCAGCACGACGCGGTCGCCGAGCAGCAGCGTGTCGGTGCGGGCCCGGGCCAGTGTCTGGCGGTCGTACGTTTTCCCCTTGCGCAGACCACGCGGAACGAGAAGCGGATATCGGCACCAGTAGAGCAGCATGATCGCGCCCAGTGGGAACGCAATCGAATTGATCACCAATTGGATCGATTCGAACGAGTGCTGGGCCTCCGGCGTCAGATTGCTGATGATCAGCATCTTGTTGTGGTGGTAGTTGTACGCGCCGGCGAGAGCGTTCGGCACCGCGATACCGATCACCAGAATCGGGAGCGCGAAGCGGCGCAGCCGCATGCGCCAACTGTTCGGCGGCGGATCGACGAGGTCGCGGGCCCGGGGATTCAGGCACAGGTCGAATTGCTGGGCCAGTTCGGCACCGGACGACCACCGGTCCTCCGGCTTCGGTGCCAGACACGTCAGGAGTACCCGTCGTAGCGACGGCGGGCAGTCGTAGGGCAACTGGTCGAGAAACTCCGGGTCGATGTCGCGGCTGCGGCGGTCCAGCATCGCTTCCAGTGCGACGAGCGACTCGCTCGACACCTCCTCGTCCTCGAACGGACGCCGCCCGCACATCAGCTCCCACAACATCACGCCGAGCGCGAAGATGTCGCTGCGGGTGTCGAGGTCCGCCGCCGTCCCCGGCATTCCGCGGTGACACGCCTCGAGTTGTTCCGGGGACATGTAGGCCAGGGACCCGCCGAAGTAGGCGAGCGGTGACGCCCCGGTGACGGTGTCGCTGAAACTGATGTTGAAATCGGCGAGCTTCGGCACACCCTCGGCCGTGAGCAGGATGTTGGCGGGCTTGATGTCGCGGTGCAGGACGCCGCGCTTGCCGGCGTAGTCGAGGGCTTCGGCCAGTCGCCGCCCCAGCCACGCGATCGTCTCCGGCCAGGTGAGCGACGCGATCTCGTCCCGCACACTCGAGTCGGTGGGCCTGATCTCGCCCTTCTCCCGCATCTCCTCGTCGACCACGTCCAGCAGCAGGCTGCCCGTCCGGTCTTGTTCCGGGGTGACGCGTACGCGGCGCAGAACCCGCAGCAGGGTGCCACCCGGCAGGTACTGCATGTAGAGAAGGCGCAGTTGGCGGTCCTCGAGCAACCGCTGGTCGAACACGCGCACGATGTAGTTGTGGTCGAGCTGAGCGAGGGTCTGCGGCTCGTTCCCCTTGTCGTGCGAGATCTTCACCGCGACGAGTCGCTGCATCGACCGCTGCCGTGCCAGGAACACGCGGCCGAACGCGCCGCTGCCCAGGCCCATCAGCAGATCGAAGTCGTCGACCTGCTGTCCGACCTCCACATCGTCGAGCGCCGCATTGCCCGGCGGCGTGGTGATGAGCGTGTCCGGCTGCCGGGCGGTCACGGTCGGACTGGCGGCCGCGGTCTGGTCGGCGGGTGCGGTGTGCTCAGCGGCGGCGGTCTGCTCGGCGGGTGCGGTCTGCTCGGCGGGTGCGGTCTGCTCGGCCGCCGCGGTGTGTTCGGCGGCGGCGGTCTGCTCGGCGGTCATCGTCCGTGCGGACATGGTTTGCTCAGCAACCACCGTCGACGGTCCGGCCGCGACCGTCGCTTCGCTGCTCTCGTGTTCGGAGTTCGTGACTCCGACGGTCCGTTCGGCAGAGTCCGATCCAGCGGCCGATCCGTCTCTGCCCGACCCGTTTCCTCTGGTCATTGCACATCGAGGGTTCTACTGGGCGGGTTCTCTGGGCACATCGAGGTTGTCTGGAGCGGTGTGAAGAGTCCCATCCAGGGACAAGCGAATGGTAACCCCGCAGACCTACTGTATCCAGCGCGAATACTCGAAATGACTGCTTCCCTGCACCATATACTCGGGTGATGGGGGACTCCCCGTTCACCTCAGCCGTCGTCGTCGCCGAGCAGGTTCGCTCGGGCGTCTCGAGCCCGATGGAGCATGTCGAGGCCGCGCTCGCGGCCATCGAAGAGCGTGAACCGAAGATTCAGGCGTTCGTCGCCGTCCTCGCCGAACAGGCCCGAGCCGACGCTCTCGCCCTCTCTCACCGGCCGGATCTGTCCACACTCCCGCTGGCAGGAGTGCCCGTCGCGATCAAGGACGTCATTTCCGTGGCCGGACTGCCGATGCGCGAGGGATCGGGTGCGACCAGTGCCGAACCGAAGGTTTCCGATCACCCGGTCGTCGCGCGACTGCGGGCGGCGGGAGCGGTGGTCGTCGGCCTGACCACCCTCCCCGAACTGGCGGTGTGGGGAACCACCGACGCGCCCGGCCACATCACCCGCAATCCGTGGAATCCGTCGCGGACCTGCGGGGGTTCGTCCGGGGGAGCGGCCGCCGCCGTCGCCGCGGGGATGGTGCCCCTGGCCCACGGGACCGACGGTCTGGGGTCGATCCGCATCCCCTCGGCGAACTGCGGAGTGTTCGGTATCAAACCGGGCAGGGGAGTGGTGCCGTCCGAACTCGGCGCCACCTCGTGGTTCGGGATGGCCGAGAACGGGCCCATCGCCACGACCGTCGACGAC
The DNA here is from genome assembly GCF_002300195.1 of Rhodococcus sp. ACPA1. NCBI lineage: Bacteria > Bacillati > Actinomycetota > Actinomycetes > Mycobacteriales > Nocardiaceae > Rhodococcus > Rhodococcus sp. ACPA1. The sequence goes on from NZ_NSDX01000005.1 coordinate 50,637, forward strand.
GCCGCTCTCATGCTGTCCGTCCTCGCCGACCGGCCCGAACTCGCGCGGATCGGTGCGTCGGAACCACTGCGGATCGCGGTGGCGGCAGGGTCGCCGACGTTCCTGGCCACGGTCGACCCGCAGTGGCGGGATGCGGCCGTGCGCGCGGGCAGGGAACTGACCGGCTCGGGCCACGACGTCGAGCCTGCGACGTTGCCGTACCCGGTCAACCTGCTTCCCGTTCTCGCCCGCTGGACCGCGGGAACGGCCGCCGACGCGAAGGGCCTCGATCTGCGGCTACTGCAGCCCCGGACGCGCAGGCACGTCGCGGTGGGCCGCGCGCTGGGCCGGTTCGTCCGCCCCGAGCAGGTGGGCAGGCTCGAAGAGTCGCTGCGCGCATTCTTCGAGAACTACGACGTGGTGATCACACCCGCTCTCGCGCAGCCGCCGCTCGCAGCGACGACGTGGAGCGAGCGGTCGTGGCTGTCGAACATCGTGGCCAACGTGCGGTACGCCCCGTTGAGCGCGCTGTGGAATCTCGTCGGGTGGCCTGCGGCGAGTGTGCCCGTCGGCACGCACTCGCACTCGGGCACCCCGCTGGCCGTGCAGATCGCGGCACCGCCCGGAGGAGAGGCCAGGATTCTGGCCCTGGCCGCTCACATCGAGCGGGTGGGCGGCGGCTGGCCGAGGGTCGCGCCCGCGCGGTGAACTCCCGCACATTCGGACCCGGATCGAGTCCGAGGGAACCGATGGGCAACCGCATGCGTTGAAAAGAAAGAGACCGCTCCCTACAGCGGTTGGCTGCTACCTGGAGTCGCCGGGGTGCCTTCGCGGTAACCTGGTTTGTCCGGTTGGCAGCCGGAAGGCGCACCCGGAAGACCCGCACTCTCGAAAGGACCGGCCATATCGGCCGACCTGTATGAACCGTAAGACTGTGTTTCGAAACCTGGCGATAGTTGCCGGCATCCTGCTGGTGATCTACGCCTTCAGCTACTTCGGCAACGACACGCGCGGATTCAAGGGTGTCGACACCTCCGTGGCGATCGCGCAGCTCGACGCGAACAACGTCGACAAGGCGCAGATCGACGACCGGGAGCAGCAGGTCCGCCTGTGGCTGAAGGACGGCAACGACGCGACCGACGGCAAGACCGAAATCCTCGCGAAGTATCCGGCATCGGCTTCCGAGCAGATCTTCAACGAGATCTCCGACAAGGGCCTTCAGAGCTACAACACCACGGTCACGCAGGAGAGCTGGCTCACGTCCATCCTGCTGTTCGTCCTGCCGATGGTGATCCTGCTCGGCATCTTCTTCTTCGTGATGAGCCGCATGCAGGGCGGTGGTCGCGGCGGCGTCATGGGCTTCGGCAAGTCGAAGGCCAAGCAGCTCAACAAGGACATGCCGAAGACCACGTTCGCCGACGTCGCGGGTGCGGACGAGGCCGTCGAAGAGCTGTACGAGATCAAGGACTTCCTGCAGAACCCGATGCGCTACCAGTCGCTGGGAGCGAAGATCCCGCGCGGTGTGCTGCTGTACGGGCCGCCCGGAACCGGTAAGACCCTGCTCGCCCGCGCCGTGGCAGGCGAGGCCGGTGTCCCGTTCTTCACGATCTCTGGTTCGGACTTCGTCGAGATGTTCGTCGGTGTGGGTGCGTCCCGCGTGCGCGACATGTTCGACCAGGCCAAGCAGAACAGCCCCTGCATCATCTTCGTCGACGAGATCGACGCCGTCGGACGCCAGCGTGGCGCCGGCCTCGGTGGCGGTCACGACGAGCGTGAGCAGACCCTCAACCAGTTGCTGGTGGAGATGGACGGTTTCGGTGACCGCACCGGCGTCATCCTCATCGCCGCCACCAACCGCCCCGACATCCTGGACCCGGCGCTGCTGCGCCCGGGCCGCTTCGACCGGCAGATCCCCGTCGGCGCCCCCGACCTCGCCGGTCGTCGCGCCATCCTGAAGGTTCACTCGCAGGGCAAGCCGATCGATCAGCACGCCGACCTCGAGGGCCTGGCCAAGCGCACCGTCGGAATGTCGGGTGCCGATCTGGCCAACGTCATCAACGAGGCCGCGCTGCTCACGGCACGCGAGAACGGCACCGTCATCACGGAGGCCGCACTCGAGGAGTCCGTCGACCGTGTCGTCGGCGGTCCCCGCCGCAAGAGCCGCATCATCAGCGAGCACGAGAAGAAGATCACCGCGTACCACGAGGGTGGGCACACGCTCGCCGCGTGGGCGATGCCCGACATCGAGCCCGTCTACAAGGTCACAATCCTCGCCCGCGGCCGCACCGGCGGTCACGCGATGACGGTGCCCGAGGACGACAAGGGCCTGATGACGCGGTCCGAGATGATCGCTCGACTCGTCATGGCGATGGGTGGCCGCGCGGCCGAGGAACTCGTGTTCCACGAGCCGACCACCGGTGCATCGTCCGACATCGACATGGCGACGAAGATCGCCCGGTCGATGGTCACCGAGTACGGCATGAGCGCCAAGCTGGGTGCGGTGCGGTACGGCCAGGAGGGCGGAGACCCGTTCCTGGGCCGGTCGATGGGTCAGCAGTCCGACTACTCCCACGAGGTCGCGCGCGAGATCGACGAAGAGGTCCGCAACCTCATCGAGGCCGCGCACACCGAGGCGTGGGCGATCCTCAACGAATACCGCGACGTGCTGGACATCCTGGCCACCGAGCTGCTCGAACGTGAGACGCTCACCCGCAAGGATCTCGAGAAGATCTTCCACAGTGTCGAGAAGCGCCCGCGCATCACCGCGTTCAACGACTTCGGCCACCGGACCCCGTCCGACAAGCCGCCGGTCAAGACGCCGCGAGAACTCGCCGTCGAGCGCGGCGAGCCGTGGCCCCAGCAGCCCGAGCCGGTGTTCGCCCAGCAGCAGTCGCAGCAGGCTCCGCAGCAGCAGCAGTTCCCGCAGCCGGCACCCGCCAACGGTTACTCGCAGCCGGCACCGGCCAGGCCGCAGGGTGGGATGACGCAGCCGCGTCCGGACTACGGCGCCCCCGCGGGTTGGTCGGCTCCGGGCTGGCCGCCTCGCGATCCGGGCAACCAGAATCCGGAGGGTCAGTACTCCGGAAACCAGGGTCCGGGGAACCAGTGGAACCCACCGCACGAGCAGCGTGGCACCGGCGACGACGACGCGCAGACGAGGGCCTGGAAAGGACCGGACGGATCGAACTGATCCGCCCGACACTAGGCTGTTGCTTCGGGACGATCGGTCCCGGTACTGGAGGAGTTTCGGTTGTCGGTGAATCATCTCGGTAGTGAGCCCGTGGCACTCGAGACAGGCCGGGTGTTCGATCAGCCGCGTGCCGAAGCTGCGGTGCGCGAACTGCTGATCGCGATCGGTGAAAACCCGGACCGTCCCGGACTCCGGGATACGCCCGCCCGCGTGGCGCGGTCGTACCGCGAGGTCTTCGCGGGCCTCTACACCGACCCGGACACCGTGCTGAACACGACGTTCGACGAGGGGCACCAGGAGCTGGTGCTCGTTCGCGACATTCCGTTGTACTCCACGTGTGAGCACCATCTCGTGTCGTTCCACGGGGTCGCCCACGTCGGGTACATCCCCGGTAAGACGGGCAAGGTGACCGGCCTGTCGAAGCTGGCGCGCGTGGTCGACCTCTACGCCAAGCGTCCGCAGGTGCAGGAACGTCTGACCAGCCAGATCGCCGACGCCGTCATGCGCAAGCTCGACCCGCGGGGTGCGATCGTGGTCATCGAGGCGGAGCACCTGTGCATGGCGATGCGGGGGATCCGCAAGCCTGGTGCGAGTACCACCACCTCCGCGGTGCGTGGTCTGCTCCAGTCCAGCGCGGCCTCACGTTCCGAGGCTCTGGACCTTATTCTGCGGAAGTGACCGTGATCGAGTTGCCCGCGCCAGGCCGAACCGTGGTGATGGGCGTGCTGAACGTCACCACCGATTCCTTTTCCGACGGCGGGCGTTTCCTCGATCGTGACGCGGCGCTCGCGCGCGGTCTGGAACTGAAGCGTCTCGGCGTCGACATCGTCGACGTCGGCGGCGAGTCCACCCGGCCGGGCGCGGCGCGGGTCGATCCCGACGTCGAAGCCGGTCGCGTCGCACCCGTGATCGCGGACCTGGTGGGCGAGGGCATCTGCGTCAGCGTGGACACGATGCGGGCGTCGGTCGCGGAGGCCGCGATCGAGGCGGGTGCGTCGATCATCAACGACGTCGCCGGTGGCCGTGCGGATGCCGCGATGGCATCGGTCGTCGCGGACGCCGGAGTGCCGTGGATCCTGATGCACTGGCGTTCGGCTGCCGACTACGTGCACCGCGGCACAGCCGACCACTACGAGGACGTGGTCCGTGAGGTCCGGGACGAACTGATGACCCAGGTCGAACTGGCCGTGAAGGCCGGGGTGGATCCGGGTTCACTGGTGCTGGATCCGGGTCTCGGTTTCGCGAAGAACGCCGACCACAACTGGGCTCTGCTGAAGGCGCTGCCCGAGTTCAACGCGCTGGGATTCCCCGTCCTGATCGGCGCGTCCCGCAAGCGGTTCCTGGGTTCGCTGCTGGCGGATGCGGACGGGGAACCGCGCCCGCCCGCCGGCCGGGAGATCGCGACCGCCGTCGTCTCGGCGCTCGCCGCGACCCACGGAGCGTGGGGAGTGCGCGTGCACGACGCGCAGGGTTCTCTGGACGCCATCGCGGTCGCCGAGGCCTGGGCAAAGGGTGCAGCCGGACGTGAGTGATCGAATAGAGTTGCGCGGCTTGAAGGTTCGTGGCAATCATGGCGTGTTCGAACACGAGAAGCGGGACGGTCAGGACTTCTACGTCGACATCACCGTGTGGATGGACCTCGCCCCGGCGGCCGCGTCCGACGACCTCGACGACACCCTCGACTACGGCGGTTTGGCCGAGCGCGCGGCCGCGATCGTCGCGGGACCCTCACGGGATCTCATCGAGACCGTCGCCGCGGAGATCGCGGACGGGGTGATGACCGACCCTCGTGTCCGGCGCACCGAGGTGGTGTTGCACAAGCCGTCCGCGCCGATCCCGCTGACCTTCGCGGACGTCGCGGTGGTCGCGCACAGGTCGCGGCCATGAGTCGCGCGGTGTTGTCGATCGGGTCGAACGTCGGCGACAGCCTTGCCCATCTGCAGTCCGTTCTCGACGGTCTGGGCGACGCGGTCGTGGCGGTCTCTCCGGTGTATTCGACGGCGCCGTGGGGCGGTGTCGAGCAGCAGGACTTCCTCAACGCGGTCCTCGTCGTCGACGATCCCGCCCTCGACGGTTACGGCTGGCTGCGGCGCGGGCAGGAACTCGAGACCGCCGCCGACCGGGTGCGGATCGAACGGTGGGGCCCGCGCACGCTCGACGTCGACGTCGTCACGTGCGACGACGTCCGCAGCGACGACCCGGAACTGACGTTGCCGCATCCGAGAGCGCACGAGCGTGCCTTCGTGCTGATTCCGTGGCTGGACGTCGAACCCGACGCCGTGCTGCCGGTCGCCGGGACGACGACCCGGGTGGACGCGCTGCTGCCACTGCTGGGCGAAGACGAACGGGCCGGTGTGCGCCGGACGCAGCTCGTTCTGGACCGGCGGTCGCGATGAAGCCGGAACCGACGGGCACGATGAAGCCCACCCGGATCTGGGATCTGCTGTTCCTGGCCGCTCTCGCCGTCGCCGCCACCTGGATTCTGGTCCGTGTGTTCTACGGCTCGTTTCCGCCGATTCCCGTGTACGCCGGGGCGTCGCTGTACCCGGTCGCGCTGATCGAGGTCGTCCTCGCGTTCATGGTGCGATCCCGGGTCAGCAATCATCAGGTGGGCGACGGACCGCGTCAGCTGCACCCGATCACCGCCGCCCGGGTGGCGGCGCTCGCCAAGGCGTCCGCGCTCGTCGGTGCCGCGACGGCCGGGGTGTGGGGCGGCTTCCTGCTGTACCTGCTTCCGCAGCGTTCGGTGCTCCGGGCCGCGGGCTCGGACACTCCCGGCGCGTGGGTGGGCCTCGTCGCCGCACTGGCCCTCGTCGGCGCGGCACTGTGGCTGGAACACTGCTGCCGCACCCCCGACGACCCCACGGACGAGCCGGCGCATTGAGGACATGGAGGATCACCGCAGGTCCGATGGAATGCGCGGTGCACCCTTCGCGGCCAAGTACCCTGGCACCATGACGAATCCTGGTCGCCTCAAGTCTGCGCGCCGCAACAAGCGCAGCGCGAGCCAGATGATCGTTGCGGGGTTGCTCGCCCTCGCGGTGATCGCGTCCCTCTTCCTGATCTTCAGCGACAGCGTCCAACTCCTGCGGGTGGGCCTGGTTGCCGCGCTGTGGGCTGCCACGGTCGGTGCCATCGCCATGACGAAGTACCGGCGCGAGTCGGCGCTCGACAAGGCGAAGGTCAACGACCTGCAGACCGTCTACGAGTTGCAGCTCGAGCGGGAGATCTCGGCACGGCGCGAATACGAGCTCACCGTCGAGAAGCGGGTGCGCAGCGAGGTGCGCGCCGACGCCGAAGAACTCGCGGCGCTGCGTGCCGAACTCTCGTCGCTCCGCAAGAATCTCGAGGCCCTGTTCGACGGCGCGATGCCGACCGAACGGATCGCGCTGCGGGCGGATTCGACGCGTGTGCAGGAACTCGCAGGCGGGTCGTACAGCAGCTACCAGCCTGCTGCGTCGGGCCTGTACATCCCGGGAGCAGGGCATGCCGCCGGGGCGGGGCATCAGAGCGGTTCCGCCCAGACTTCTCACCATTTCGCGAATCCGGACGACGATCCGGTCACCGCCGAGACGTCCATCGTGGAACCTGCGTACGCCGGATACACCGAACCCGAGATCGAGGTCGAACCGGAACCGGAACCGGAGCCCGAGCCGGTTGCCGAGACCCGGCCGGCACCCGAGCCTGTTGCCGAGGTCGGGCCCGAACTGGTCCCCGAGCCCGAACCGGTCCCCGAGCCCGAGCCTGTAGCGGAGTCCGAGCCCGACTCCGAGGCGGAGGCAGAGCCCGAAGCGCGGCGGGGCCGCCGACGGGCGCCCGAGGACGACGAATCGTCGGGTGCGCACTCGAACGGGCTGTCCGTCGCCGAGATCATGGCCAACATGCAGTCGGCATCCGGAACCGGCCAGAGCGCCGGAGGCAGGCGTCGCCGGGCCGAATAAGGCCGGACGCGCCCGAGGATCAACCCGCATCGTGTGAGGCATATATCACTCCGCAGGCACATGGCGGGGTGCGTTCGAGCCGGGCTATCCTCACTCGAGAACGTCTGGTACCCGCCGAGCGGGACTGGAACGAACGAGAGGACGAAGGTGACCTCTTTCGGGATCACTAATGGCCCTGCGCCTGCGAGGTTGACGGTGGGAATCGTCTCCGCCGGCCGGGTCGGTACAGCAATCGGTGCCGCGTTGGAGCGGGCAGGTCACGTCGTCGTCGCCTGCTCGGCTGTCTCCGACGCGTCACGTCACCGGGCACGGACCCGGCTTCCCGAGACCGAGATTCTGCCGGTGGCAGAGGTCGCGGCCCGCTCAGAACTGCTCGTTCTCGCCGTCCCCGACGCCGAACTGCCGTCACTGATCGCTGGGCTGGCCTCCACCAGCGCGGTGCCGAGTCGCGCGATCGTGGCTCACACCTCCGGCGCGAACGGCATCGGGATCCTCGACCCCCTCACCGAGCAGGGCGTCGTTCCGCTCGCGATTCACCCCGCGATGACGTTCACCGGGCACGACGAGGACACCGTCCGTCTCGCGTCCGCCTGTTTCGGCATCACCGCCGCCGACGACATCGGTTACGCGATCGCACAGTCGCTGGTCCTCGAGATCGGCGGCGAGCCCGTCCGGGTCCGCGAGGACATGCGGCCGCTGTACCACGCCGCTCTCGCGCACGGCAGCAACCACCTGGTGACGCTCGTCGTCGACGCCGTGGCCGCGCTGCGCGTCGCCCTCGAGGGCCAGGAATTGCTCGGCCAGGAGCTGATCGGCGACGATCCGAACGGCCTGGCCGAGCGAGTCCTCCAGCCGCTGCTCTCCGCGGCGCTCGACAACGCCCTGCGGCGTGGGCCGTCGGCACTGACCGGGCCGGTCGCGCGAGGCGATTCGGAAGCGGTTGCCACGCATCTGCGGGTACTCGAAGAGGTCGATCCGCGGATCGCGGCCGGCTACCGTGCCCTGTCTCTGAGGTCGGCGCAACGCGCCGGCGCCACACCTGAACTGCTGGAAATCCTGGAAGACCGGAGGTGAGTTCCGTGAGCGATCTGCAGGGCGGATACAAGCGCGGCGAACTGACCGTGCACCACGACCCGAACGTGCTGACCCGGGTCTCGAAGGCGCTCCGCGGTGTCGGCCGCCAGGTCGCGCTCGTGCCGACGATGGGAGCCCTCCACACGGGTCACCTGGAACTGGTGCGGCAGGCCAAGCTCACCGGCGCGGTGGTGATCGTCTCGATCTTCGTCAACCCGTTGCAGTTCGGCGCCGGCGAAGACCTCGACGCCTACCCGCGCACCCTCGACGCCGATCTCGAACTGCTGCGCGAGGCCGGAGTCGAGCTGGCGTTCGTGCCCACCGCAGCCACCATGTACCCGGCAGGACCGCGGACCACGATCCATCCCGGACCGCTGGGTGCCGAGCTGGAGGGCGCGTCCCGGCCGACACACTTCGCGGGCATGCTCACCGTCGTCGCCAAGCTGCTGCAGATCGCAGCGCCGAACGTCGCGTATTTCGGCGAGAAGGACTACCAGCAGCTGACGCTGATCCGGCAGATGGTGACCGACCTGAACTTCGACGTCCGGATCTTCGGCGTGCCCACGGTGCGTGAGCACGACGGGCTGGCACTGTCCTCGCGCAACCGCTACCTCGACGAGGCGCAGCGCAACGCGGCGACGGCACTGTCCGCGGCCCTGATCGCCGGGGCCCACGCCGCCGCCGGTGGCGCCGAGGCGATCCTGGCCACCGCGCGCGAGGTGCTGGCGTCCGTCCCGGAAGTGGAGGTCGACTACCTCGAAGTGCGGGGCGTCGATCTCGGTCCCGCCCCCGAACGAGGCGACGGCCGGCTGCTCGTCGCCGCCAAGCTCGGAACCACCCGATTGATCGACAACGTCGGTGTCGCCGTCGGCACCGGTTTCCTCGAACGCGACGCCGAACCACCGTCGGGCGCGGCCACAGACGAACTTCTTTCCCGCTAGAAGAGTAAGGACCGGAACATGTTTCGCACCATGATGAAGTCGAAGATCCACCGCGCCACCGTCACACACGCCGACCTGCACTACGTAGGCTCGGTGACGGTCGACCAGGATCTGATGGACGCCGCCGACCTCCTCGAGGGCGAGCAGGTGTGCATCGTCGACATCGACAACGGCGCGCGGCTCGAAACCTATGTGATCGCCGGCGAGCGGGGAAGTGGTGTCATCGGGATCAACGGTGCGGCAGCGCATCTGGTCAAGCCCGGCGACCTCGTCATCCTCATCGCCTACGGCGTCATGAACGAGCAGGAGGTGCGCGACTACGAGCCGCGCGTCGTGTTCGTCGACGCCGCCAACTCGCCGATCGAGCTCGGTGCCGACCCGGCGCACGCGCCGGAGGGCTCCGGTCTCATCACCCCGCGCATGCTGTCGACGCTCGACGCCGAGCGCGAATCCAGTTTGGTGTAACCCATGCTCCTCACCGTCGACGTCCGGAACACGAACATCGTTCTCGGACTGTTCACCGGTACCGGTGAACACTCGAAGTTGGTGCAGGACTGGCGGATGCGCACCGACGCGAGGATGACGGCCGACGAGCTGGCCCTCATCTTCCGGGGGCTCCTCGGCGCGCACGCCGATCAGATCACAGGTGTGTCCGCGCTGTCGACGGTGCCGTCGGTGCTGCGGGAGATCCGCGTGATGCTGACGCGGTACTGGGGGCACGTCCCGCACGTGCTGGTGGAACCCGGGGTGCGAACCGGTGTTCCGCTGCTCGTCGACAACCCCAAGGAGGTGGGCGCCGACCGGATCGTGAACAGTCTTGCGGCGCATCACCTCTACGACGCACCGTGCATCGTGGTCGACTTCGGGACGTCCACGTGCGTCGACGTCGTGTCCGCCAAGGGTGAGTTCCTCGGCGGCGCCATCGCGCCGGGCCTCGAGATCTCCTCGGACGCACTCGCGTCGCAGTCGGCGGCTCTGCGCAAGGTCGAACTGGTGCGTCCCCGCTCCGTCGTCGGTAAGAACACCGTCGAGTGCATGCAGTCGGGTGCGGTGTTCGGTTTCGCCGGGCTCGTCGACGGGCTGGTCCGCCGCGTGCGCAAGGAACTGCCCGCCTTCTCCGGTTCCGACGTGGTGGTGATCGCGACCGGTGACCGCGCGCCGCTGATCATGCCCGAGACGGAAACCGTCGACGAGCACGAACCGGATCTCACGCTCGAAGGGCTGCGCCTGGTCTACGAGCGGAATCAGGCTCGCCGGGGGGCGCGTCGCAGCCCGCTCGAGTGACGGGTTCCCTCTTCGCGGAAGTTATGTCAGAATGGTCCCCGTGAATCTCTGCACGAGTGCTCAGGAGTGTTGTCGAGGCTGAACGCTGCCTTGACCAATTCACACTTCTGGGAGTCTCTCTCGTGCTCGCAACGTATTCTTCTGCATCTGTACCCACCCGTCTTCGCCCGGCTGACCTGCTGCGCATCACCGACCAGGGTGCTTCCGAGGTCCTCGACGGCCGCCACGACGTCCTGCTCCCGCAGAGCTGGCCCACCGACGAGCGCTGGTCGACCCGGCTCTACTCGGATGACGACGTCGACGTCTGGCTGATCAGCTGGGTTCCCGACCGGAACACCGAATTGCACGACCACGCAGGCTCTTTCGGCGCGCTCACCGTTCTCAGCGGCGCGTTGTCCGAGTTCCGTTGGGCGGGTGACCGTCTGCGTCACCGCACTCTCGAGGCAGGCGATCAGGCCTCGTTCCCGCTCGGCTGGGTCCACGACGTCGTGCGGGCGCCGGACGCACCCGGGGCGGAGGTGGTGACGCCGACCCTGAGCGTGCACGCCTACTCGCCGCCGCTATCGGCCATGTCCTATTACGAGGTCACCGACCACGGCACGCTGCGCCGTACCCGGACCGAGCTCACCGATCTCCCCGAGGGTGGTTCGAAGTGAACATCGACCAGATGCTCGAAGAGGCCCGCACCCAGATCGACCGCATGTACGCATTCGAGCTGCCCGAGGCCGTGGCGCGCGGCGCGATCGTGGTGGACATCCGCCCGCAGGCGCAGCGAGCGATCGAGGGAACGCTGCCCGGTGCACTCGCCATCGAACGCAACGTCCTCGAGTGGCGTTGCGATCCCACCAGCTCGGCGCACCTGGCGCTGGCAGTGGACCACGACGTCGAGTGGATCATCGTCTGCTCCGAGGGCTACACGTCGAGTCTCGCCGCGGCGGCGCTGCAGCAGCTGGGCCTGCACAAGGCGACCGATCTCGTCGGCGGGTACAAGGCGATCAAGGCGGCGGGACTGCTGGGCTCGCTCATCGCCACGCAGCACTGCGTGCGGGAGCTGGCCACCGTCTCGGCTCACTGACGGCGAGCCGTCTCATGACACTGACGGCGAGCCGTCTCATGACACTGACGGCGAGCCGTCTCATGACACTGACGGCGAGCCGTCGCATGACACTGACCTCTGAATAGGGGCACGGTCGGCTGTCGATTAGGCTGGTGACCCGTGAGTGAAGTAGCAGCCCAGCCAGTCGACGACACCCCCGAGCAGCTTCGGATCCGCCAGGAGAAGCGTGAGCGCATCCTCGCGGAGGGACGCGAGGCGTACCCGGTGTCGGTGGCGCGCACCCACTCGCTGGCGGAGATCCGGGCCAAGTACCCGGAACTCGAGCCCGACACGGCCACCGGTGACCAGGTCGGTGTCGTCGGCCGGGTGATCTTCGTGCGCAACACGGGCAAGTTGTGCTTCGCGACGCTGCAGGAAGGCGACGGCACCCAGCTGCAGGCGATGATCAGTCTCGCCGCTGTCGGCGAGGACGCTCTCGCGTCGTGGAAGGCCGATGTCGACCTCGGCGACTTCGTGTTCGTGCACGGTGAGGTGATCAGCTCCCGTCGCGGTGAGCTGAGCGTGATGGCCGATTCGTGGCAGATCGCGTCCAAGTCGCTCCGGCCGCTGCCCGTTGCGCACAAGGAGATGAACGAGGAGTCGCGGGTCCGGCAGCGCTACGCCGATCTGATCGTGCGCTCCGAGGCGCGGGAGAATGCGCGTAAGCGGGTGGCTGTCGTCCGTGAGCTCCGGAACGCGCTCGAGCGTCGCGGGTTCCTCGAGGTCGAGACGCCGATGCTGCAGACGGTGGCGGGCGGCGCGGCGGCCCGTCCCTTCATCACGCACTCCAATGCCCTCGATATCGATCTCTACCTCCGTATCGCGCCCGAACTGTTCCTGAAGCGGTGCGTCGTCGGCGGTATCGAGAAGGTCTTCGAGATCAACCGGAATTTCCGCAACGAGGGTGTCGACTCGACGCACTCGCCGGAATTCGCGATGCTCGAGACATACGAGGCGTACGGCACGTACGACGATTCTGCCGTCATGATCCGGGAACTCGTCCAGGAAGTGGCGCAGGCCGCTTTCGGTTCGCAGGTCGTCACTCTCGCCGACGGCACCGAATACGACTTCAGTGGTGAATGGAAGACCCTCGAGATGTACCCGTCGCTGTCGCAGGCGATCGGTGTCGAGGTCACTCCTGATTCCACCGTCGAGGAATTGCTGGCGCTCGCCGAGAAGGTGGGCCTGGAGGTCCCGAAGGACAAGGGTTACGGGCATGGGAAGCTCGTCGAGGAACTGTGGGAGCACCAGTGCGGCGACCAGTTGTTCGAGCCGACGTTCGTCCGTGATTTCCCGGTCGAGACCTCGCCGCTGACTCGTGACCACCGCAGCAAGGCCGGGGTGACGGAGAAGTGGGACCTCTACATCCGCGGGTTCGAGTTGGCCACGGGCTATTCGGAATTGGTCGATCCGGTCATCCAGCGTGAGCGGTTCGTCGATCAGGCGCGTCTCGCGTCGGCCGGCGACGACGAGGCGATGGCCCTCGACGAAGAATTCCTCGCCGCAATGGAGCAGGGAATGCCGCCGACCACCGGTACCGGAATGGGAATCGACCGTCTGCTCATGGCTTTGACGGGATTGGGAATCCGCGAAACAATCCTCTTTCCCATTGTTCGGCCTTCTACTCGCTGATTCACCAGGGTGAATTCGCGCGGATAAATTCGATCCATTCCTCGTATTCCGAATCGGAAGAACAGGGGTATGGTTACCTCCGGGTCGTAGCTCACGTTGACGATGAGACGTCGCTTCATTCGAGAGGAATTTCATCCCATGGCTAAGAAGGTCACTGTCACCCTGATCGACGATGTCGATCAAGAGGCGTCTGCCGACGAGACGGTCGAGTTCGGACTCGACGGTGTCCAGTACGAGATCGACCTTTCCTCGGAGAATGCGGCGAAATTGCGCGAGCAGCTCGACGTGTGGGTTTCCCACGCGCGCAAGGTGAGCTCGCGCAAGCGCGGCAAGGCCGTGGCGGCTCCGGCCGCCACCAAGTCTCGAGTTTCGGTCGATCGGGAACAGAGCGCCGCTATCCGGGAATGGGCGCGCAAGAACAACAAAAAGGTTTCTGCGCGCGGGCGTATCTCCGCGGAAATTATCGACGCCTACAACAAGGCGAACTGAAAGTTAGCTGGGAACAGAATTCGCTGATTCGCTACGCGACGTGACCTGGACTGTTACCGTCCCGCACTGATCCGTTAATCGGGAAGTCTGGGGGGTAGCTGTGCGGCGCTGCGTGACCGTTTCAGGGATTCTGTTCCTGGCGTTCGTGATGTGGTCCGGGGTGGCGTCCGCAGCGCCGACCTATCCGGTGCCGGATTCGTTCCTCGCCGGCGTGCCCCTCGAATTGGGAAATCCGGGCGGTTCGGCCCCGGGTTCGAACGACTGGTCCTGCCTGCCGAGTGACGCGCATCCCGAACCGGTGGTCCTCGTCCACGGCACTGGAGGCGCACGCCAGACCAACTGGGCGGTGTACGCACCACTCCTCGCGAACGAGGGCTACTGCGTGTATTCCCTCACCTACGGCAACTTCCCCGAACTGCCGTGGCCGCTCGATGCGATCGGCGGGATGACGCCCATCGACAGCGGCACCGCTCAGATCGCCACGTTCGTCGATCAGGTGCTGTCGAGCACGGGGGCCTCGAAAGTCGATCTCGTCGGACATTCCCAGGGCACCCTGCAGGCGAACAACTACGTGAAGTTCTTCGGCGGCGCAGACAAGGTCTCGAAGATCGTGTCATTGGCACCGCCGTGGCACGGAACGTACGGCAACGATCAGATCAGCGTCGGGCGGTCCCTGCGGGCGCTCGGCGTCGACGACGAGGTGGCGGCAGGTTTCCCCGTCTGCGGGGCCTGCCCCGAGATGTTCCAGGGGTCCGCGTTCATCGACCGCATGCGGGCGGACGGGGTCTACGTCCCCGGCATCGAGTACACGAACATCGCCACCCGCTACGACGAACTGGTCGTCCCGTACACGAGCGGCATCGAGCCGGGCCCGAGCACCACGAACATCGTCGTCCAGGACGGTTGCGAGCAGGACTACTCCGACCACGTCGCCGTCGCCGGTTCGGCACGGGCCGCCGGATTCGTGCTCAACGCGCTCGATCCCGCCCACCCGCGCGACGTGCCGTGCCGTTTCGTCGCCCCCGTCGCGGGGTAGCCCTTTCCCGCCTCGTCGCCGGTTACCGGGGGAGTCCTGAGGAACCCGCTGGGTATCGCCGCCGACGCCGGGTGGAAACGTATGGGTGGCGAACTCACAGCTCATCGACATACCCTGTCCGGACACGCAGGTCTCGCTTCCTTCGGGAAACGGGTCGCGAACTTCGCGGGCAAGAGGTTGTCGCATTTCTGCGACACCACGGTCACGACGTGCCCGCAGGGTCCCGTCCAGGAACGTCTGGATGGTGAACAACTGGAAAGAAGTGTCCATTCGAGCCAGTCCCGGCGGCTACGAAATGGTGGTCCACATCGGCATCGCGGAACCTGTTCGCTCCAGGCGTACAGCGAAGGGGAAACGATTGCCGGAGCTGGGGCGTTAAATACGGGTAAGCAGGCCTGCTCTTCCACCTAAAGGGGTGGAGGGGCAGCAGGTCGATCGGCAGCCAACTAGAGTAATAGCTGGGGTCGTGGAACCTTCGTCGGTTCGGGGCTTCTGCCCTCCGAGCAGGCGCTGGCGATCTGCTTGTAGTGCCGGAGCGAAACGCGGCGAACAGGGACGAGACACCCGGTCTCGTGACTGCACGTCGGAAAGTGTGAGGGAGAGCGATGTTCGAGAGGTTCACCGATCGCGCACGGCGCGTTGTTGTCCTGGCTCAAGAAGAAGCCAGGATGCTCAACCACAACTACATCGGTACGGAGCACATCCTGCTCGGCCTCATTCACGAGGGCGAAGGTGTCGCTGCCAAGTCGCTGGAGTCGTTGGGCATCTCCCTCGAAGGAGTGCGCAGCCAGGTCGAGGAGATCATCGGCCAGGGCCAGCAGGCCCCGTCCGGCCACATCCCCTTCACCCCGCGTGCCAAAAAAGTCCTGGAGCTCAGCCTGCGCGAGGCACTGCAGCTCGGACACAACTACATCGGCACGGAGCACATCCTGCTCGGCCTCATCCGCGAGGGTGAAGGCGTCGCAGCGCAGGTGCTGGTCAAGCTCGGTGCCGACCTCAACCGGGTGCGTCAGCAGGTCATCCAGCTGCTCTCCGGCTACCAGGGCAAGGAGCCGGCCGAGGCCGGCGGCACTCGTGGCGAGGCGGGCACCCCGTCCACGTCGCTGGTGCTCGACCAGTTCGGTCGCAACCTCACCCAGGCCGCCCTCGAAGGCAAGCTCGACCCCGTCATTGGCCGCTCGAAGGAAATCGAGCGCGTCATGCAGGTGCTGTCGCGCCGTACCAAGAACAACCCGGTGCTGATCGGCGAGCCCGGTGTCGGTAAGACCGCCGTCGTCGAGGGGCTCGCTCAGGCCATCGTCAACGGCGAGGTGCCCGAGACGCTCAAGGACAAGCAGCTGTACACGCTCGACCTCGGGTCGCTCGTGGCCGGCAGCCGTTACCGCGGTGACTTCGAAGAGCGACTGAAGAAGGTCCTCAAGGAGATCAACACCCGCGGCGACATCATTCTGTTCATCGACGAGCTGCACACCCTCGTGGGTGCAGGCGCGGCCGAGGGCGCCATCGACGCGGCCTCGATCCTCAAGCCGAAGCTCGCCCGCGGTGAGCTGCAGACCATCGGTGCCACCACCCTCGACGAGTACCGCAAGTACATCGAGAAGGACGCCGCACTGGAGCGCCGCTTCCAGCCGGTGCAGGTCGGCGAGCCGACAGTGGAACACACCATCGAGATCCTCAAGGGCCTTCGCGACCGTTACGAGGCGCACCACCGCGTGTCCATCACGGACGGTGCACTCGTCGCCGCGGCCACCCTGGCCGATCGCTACATCAACGACCGCTTCCTGCCGGACAAGGCCATCGACCTCATCGACGAGGCCGGAGCCCGGATGCGCATCCGCCGGATGACCGCACCGCCGGACCTCCGCGAGTTCGACGACAAGATCGCCGACGCCCGCCGCGAGAAGGAGTCCGCGATCGACGCGCAGGACTTCGAGAAGGCCGCGAACCTGCGCGACAAGGAGAAGACCCTCGTCGCTCAGCGTGCGGAGCGGGAGAAGCAGTGGCGTTCCGGTGACCTGGACGTCATCGCCGAGGTCGACGACGAGCAGATCGCCGAGGTCCTGGGTAACTGGACCGGCATCCCCGTGTTCAAGCTCACCGAGGAGGAGACCACGCGTCTGCTCCGTATGGAGGAGGAGCTGCACAAGCGGATCATCGGTCAGGAAGACGCGGTCAAGGCGGTCGCCAAGGCGATCCGTCGTACCCGTGCCGGCCTGAAGGACCCGAAGCGTCCGTCCGGTTCGTTCATCTTCGCCGGCCCGTCCGGTGTCGGTAAGACCGAGCTGGCCAAGTCGCTCGCCAACTTCCTGTTCGGTGAGGACGACGCTCTCATCCAGATCGACATGGGTGAGTTCCACGACCGCTTCACGGCGTCGCGGCTGTTCGGTGCCCCTCCCGGCTACGTCGGCTACGAAGAGGGCGGCCAGCTCACCGAGAAGGTGCGCCGCAAGCCGTTCAGTGTGGTGCTGTTCGACGAGATCGAGAAGGCACACCAGGAGATCTACAACACGCTCCTGCAGGTGCTCGAAGACGGCCGTCTCACCGACGGTCAGGGCCGGACCGTGGACTTCAAGAACACGGTGCTCATCTTCACCTCGAACCTCGGTACCTCGGACATCTCCAAGGCTGTGGGTCTCGGCTTCACGTCCGGTAAGGGCGACGAGTCGAACTACGAGCGGATGAAGCTCAAGGTCCACGACGAGCTGAAGAAGCACTTCCGTCCCGAGTTCCTCAACCGCATCGACGACATCGTCGTGTTCCACCAGCTCACCACCGAGCAGATCGTTCAGATGGTGGACCTGATGGTGGCACGCGTCGAGGTGGCCTTGAAGAACAAGGACATGACGATGGAGGTCACCGACAAGGCCAAGTCGCTGCTGGCCAAGCGTGGCTTCGATCCGGTCCTGGGTGCGCGGCCGCTGCGTCGCACCATCCAGCGCGAGATCGAGGACCAGCTGTCGGAGAAGATCCTCTTCGGCGAGGTCGGCCCCGGTCAGATCGTGTACGTCGACGTCGAGAACTGGGACGGCGAAGGCGCGGGCGAGGACGCGAAGTTCACGTTCCGCGGCGAGACGAAGCCGGTCACGGTTCCCGACGAGGTTCCGGTCGACCTGGCCAAGTCCGGCGCAGCCGACTCGGAGTAGACAGGCAGCAATCGCACGACAACGGGCCGCCGGTGGTTTTCCACCGGCGGCCCGTTCGTGTGTGCAGGGTCAGATGCTCTTGCGTCCCGACCAGTTGGCGAGGCGCTCGGTGGGACCGGCGGTGGGGTGCGGCTCGACCACGTCCGCGAACGGCACGTGCCCGCCGCGCGTCTCCGCCGGGATCGCATGCCGTGCGACGGCGAGCATGGCCTCGGCGAGTTCCGGGCGAGTTTCGGAGGGTTGGCCGGTGGCGACGGCCAGGTCCCAGCCGTGCACGAGGGTCTCGTTGATGTAGCCCCAGATGGCGGCACGGCCGGGGACGGTGCCCCACGGCGCCGTCACCGTCGCGTCGAGCCGGCTGTCGTCGGTCCAGACGGGCCACATGCGGTCCGTGGCGGACCGGTAGGCGTCCGCGTAGCCGTCGCCGGAGATGTCGGTGACGACGAGCGGAACGGTGCTCGGGTCGCCGCCCTCACCGATCACGCGGGCACGCTCCACGGTGGCGACCAGGTGGCCGAGCAGGGTGCGGACGTCGAAGTCGGCGCACGGAGTGGATGCCGTCAGCTGGTCCTCGCGGACTTTCTCGATGAGGCCGGTCGTCCAGGTGAGGGCTTCGCGGTGCAGGGGCCGGGGATCTGTCGTGTTCGTCATGAGGCAACTATCGCCGCAAAACATGACATCTCCTGTCATGTATTTCTGACAGACTTCTCCCATGCGCGCCGATCGCCTGCTCTCGCTCGTCCTCCTGCTCCGCAACCGCGGGCGCATGTCGGCGTCGGCGTTGGCCCGCGAACTCGAGGTGTCCCCGCGCACCGTGCTGCGGGACATCGACGCATTGTCCACGGCGGGGATACCGGTGTACGCCGAACGCGGCCGTGACGGCGGCTTCGAGTTGCTGCCGGGATTCACCACCGACCTCACGGGCCTGACTGTCGACGAGGCCAAGGCCCTTCTGGCGGCAGGCTCTGCGGTGACGTCGGAATCGCTGGGCATGGCACCGGCGTTCGCCTCGGCCATGCGCAAGGTGGTGGCGGCGATGCCCGACGCGCACCGGGCGGCGGCGACGAAGGTGGCGGAGCGGGTGTTCGTCACCCAGGGAACGTGGCTGACCGATCCGGAGCCGGTCGACGATCATCTCGGGCTGATCCAGCAGGCGGTGTTCGTGGGCCGGCGGCTGAGCATCCTCTACCCGTCGCGGGGCAACGATGCGGTGTGGCGCGTCATCGACCCGCAGGGCCTCATCCATGCGGCGGGACGGTGGTATCTGGTGGCGACGGACGCCGGCCGCGACCGGACGTACCGGCTCGAGCGGATCGAGGACGTCCGCGAACTCGACGAGCCGGCGCAGAGATCGGCCGACATCGACCTGGCCGCGATCTGGGAGCGTCGCCGTTCGGCGTTCCGGGCGCGCGGGACACCGGTGGTCACCGACGTTCTCGTGCGCCGTGAGCGCCGCGACGACCTGGTGGAGCGTGCCTATGCCGTCCGATCCGAGCAGTCGGTCGACGGCGACCGGGTGCGCCTGGAAGTGGTGTTCGGCGACGACTCCCACGCACGCGGGGTTCTGTGGGCGTTCGGCGAGGACGCGGAAGTGCTGGCACCGGACGCTCTGCGGGCCGCCCTGCGTTCCCGCGCGCTGCGGATGGCCACCCGGTACGAGTAGGTTCGACACGTAAACCGAAGAACCACGAGAGGATGTGGCATGCCGACACGTACCGCACGGACCGCTTGGAACGGATCGCTCGAACAGGGAAGCGGCCAGGTGGAACTCACCAGTTCCGGAGTCGCGACCTTCGACGTCTCGTTCCCCAAGCGGGCGGCCGAAGAGGCGGGTGGAACCACCAGCCCGGAGGAGCTGATCGCCGCGGCGCATTCCTCCTGCTACGCGATGCAGCTGTCCGCACTCATCGCAGAGGCAGGCGGCACCCCGCAGAGCCTCGAGGTGAAGGCGGATGTCTCACTCGGACCGGACAACCCGGGTTTCAAGCTCACCGGCATCAAGCTGACGGTCCGCGGCGAGGTGGACGGTCTCGACGCCGACGGCTTCGCGAAGGCCGCTCAGGCCGCCAAGGAGTCGTGCCCCGTCAGCAAGGCGCTCACCGGAGTCGAGATCACGCTGGACGCGGCACTCGAGTCCTGAGTCCAGTCGGCTACTGACGGTTGAACCGTGCGCGCACTTCCTCCATCTTCGCCTGGAGTTCGTCCGGGCTGATGACGCCCTTGTCCATCAACGCGTGAGCGGTGGCGACGACGGACCGGGAGCGGACGGGGAAGTCGCGGTAGACGGTTTCGCCCAGCTGGTCCTCGGTGTGGCGCCTGTCGAGATTGTCCCAGGCGCCACGCCAGGACAGGCATTCCGCGGTGGCCTGCATGCTCGATTCCCACGGGTCGGGCTTGCGGTCGAGGTCCGGTAGCGTCACGTCGTCGCGGGTCGTCTCCGGCGTCAGCGTGTTCAGGATGACGTCGTATGCCTTGTCCGTCATCATCGCGCGGTTCCTCCGTTGTCCGAGGGTGGTGTGGTCGCAGTCCAATCGACCTGCGGGACGGCGACGCCGATCATGGTGTCGCGGGTGACGATCGACGCCAGTTGTTCCTCACTCCACCCCTCGGTGCCCTCGGGGCGCATGGGCATCACCATGAACCGTGATTTTTGATTCGAATCATGCACGCGCACTTCGACATCCGACGGGAAGTGTAGACCGAACTCCGCAATCACCTCGCGGGGCCAGCGCACCAACCGGCGACGATAGTTGGGGGTGCGGTACCAGTCCGGAGACATACCGAGAACGGGCCGCGGATAGCACGAACACAACGTGCAGACGATGACGTTGTGGACCTTCGGAGTGTTCTCCAGCACGTAGAAGTAGGTGTAGTCGCTCGGCGTGCCCGATCCGGTCGGGTCGCGCCAGTCGATCCCCACTTCTTTGCAGGTTTCGGTGCCGTCGGCCAGCAGTCGCTTCTTGAATTCCGGGTCGACCCACGCTTTCGCGACCAATTTCGAACCACCCGAGGGCCCTACCGATTCGGCCCATTCGGAGAAACGGCGGTGATCCTCGCGGGAGAACAGTCCGTGTTCGATGGACAGTTCCCGAATCGCGGTCTCCAGGATCTCGAATTCGCTGACCTCCTCCGAGGCCTGGATCGGGGCGTGATCGTCGTGCGAGTGCGTCATGTGTCCGCCTCTCCTGCCGGCTCGAGCCAGCGCTCGGAGCACTCGGTTTCCAACGTGTCGATCTCGAATCCGGTGTAGCGGGGCCAGAGGTCGGTCTGCCGGAAGCGGACGACGTAGAACGGCTCGGTCCGGCCGTCGTCCACGCGTCCCCACGCCTCGTCCTCGGGAATCACCCACTCCGGGCGGTGCTCGACGACGACTCCGGTGCGCCCGCGGATGAATGCCTGGGTTCGGGTGTGGAACATCGACGTCGCGTCCTTGACGGTGACCCGGTCGCCGATCTCGAATTTCGTCATGACCGGCCTCCGGTCGCGTTCCCGCCACCCGACCGGGCCCGGACCTCGTCGATCTTGGCGGAGAGTTCGTCGGGCGTGATCAGGCCCTTGTTGATGAGTGTCTTGGCGGCCACCGTGATCCACCGCGCGTAGTACGGCAACCCGAAGTACAGCGTTGCGCCCAGGTCGTTCTCGGCGCGCCGGCGCTCCTCGGAGTTCCACACACCGCGCCACCCGAGGCACTCGCACGTGACGTATGTACTCATCTCCCAGTCCTCTTCGACCTTCTCCTCGTACTTGACGGGAAGGGCGGTCTGGCCGCCGACGTCGTGGAGAACGTGTCGCAACGCGTCGAACGCGGAATTGGACAGGTAATACGGCGAATCCATCTCTGCGTGATGGACCGGGCCGTACTCCGCGACCCTGTTCGCCTGTGCTTCGAAATCTGCTGGAGAGTTCATCGCGTGCTCCGGTGGTGGTGGAACTAGTGACAGGGAACTCCCAGGAGATGGCGGCCGTCGTGCATCAATTCGTGCAGGTACATGCCACTTCGGGAGATCGCACCCTGGTCGAATCCGACCAGGTAGAGGGTGAGCAGAGCGAGCAGGACGACTCCGACGGCGATCAGCACGATTCCGAGTGACTCGACGGACTTGCTCGGTGAAGAGACGTAAACCATGGCTACTCCTGGAGGAGTTCGGGTTCCGCAACTGTCGGCCGTCGATTGTCCGGGCATCGCGACGAGCGCCCCTCACTCAGCGGCACGATCGATACGACGTTACTCTCGCCGTGTCGATCTCATCACCGTACCGTTCGGTCGAATCCGGCGTGCGGAAATGCAGCGCGGCGAACCAAGACAAACACCGTGTCGCACCCGGCGGAACAGAATGCACCGGCGATTCGTTCCACTGAACTGTGACGACACAGCAGAACACCGACGGCGACATCGAGATCGAAATCTGGTCCGACGTCGCCTGCCCCTGGTGCTACATCGGCAAGCACCGTTTCCTGGCCGCCCTCGCGGAGTTCGAGGGGCGTGACCGGGTGAACGTGGTGTGGCGGTCGTATCAGCTGTCGCCGGAGACGCCGGTGGGCGAGCGGCGCAGCGAACTCGACGCCCTGGTGGAGAGCAAGGGCATGTCTGCCGAGCAGGTCCGTCAGATGTTCGGACACGTTGCGCGCACGGCGGCCGACGAGGGGCTGAGTCTCGACTTCGACACCGTGATCGCCGCCAACACCTTCGACGCCCACCGGTTGATCCACCTGGCGGGCGACGAGCGAGATGCCGTGGTGGAGGCGCTGTTCCGCGCGCACTTCGGTGAGGGAGCCGTGATCGACGACCGCGAGGTGCTCGTCGACATCGCGTCGCGGGCCGGGCTCGACGCCGACACCGTGCGCGCCGAACTCGAGTCCGATGCCGGTGCGGACGCGGTCCGCGCCGACCTCGAGACCGCCCGTCGACTGCAGGTGTCGGCGGTGCCGTTCTTCGTCGCCAACCGCCGCGTCGCCGTGTCCGGTGCGCAGCCGAAGGACGTGTTCCTGCAGCTTCTGACGCAGGCGAGCGCGGCGCCGGTGAACTAGCGGCGCGTGACGTACCGGTTGGCGTCGGGCCGGAACATGAGTGCCACCGCCGCGATCACCGCCACGAGATGGGTGAGCCGGGCGGTCGCGATCACCGCGACGTCGAGCGTCAGACCTGCGACGGCGGACATCGGGTCGTTGCCGGCCGACAACCAGGCGAGCGGCTCCATCACGAGCGAAGCGACGCCGAAGACGCCGAGACCGATCGCGAGAGTGTTCCGCGCCCACGCCCTGCCACTGCGGAATCGGGTCATGACGAACAGCACCGCGCCGTAGACGACGACGCGGACCGCGAGTTGTCCGGCGAGGCTGCCGACGTCGGGGTCCGGGCCGTCCAATGCCGTCGATGTGTGCGCGATGGCCTCGACCACGCCGGCGAACAGGGCGAGTCCGAGCAGCCAGTACGCGCGCTCGACCGTCTGCGGGACCGAGGGTGCAGTACGAGTGGTCATGTCCCCATGCTGGTATCGGCGACGTCGCGGCACATCACCCCACGGAGTGGAGTTCACCCCTACCCGGGTATCGGTGCGACGTGCTTGCCATCACCCCGGACGAGGGGCACATTGAAATGCACGTCATCGGCAGGGAGGCACTGTGCGCGAGCAGACACGACCCGGAGATGCATGGCCGGCGTTGAAGGTGGACGACTGGACGACGACGCGGGACACCCTGCACATGTGGACGCAGATAGTCGGAAAGATCCGCTTGGCCCACGCACCGTTGATCAACCACTGGTGGCAGGTCCCGCTGTACGTGAGTCCCCGCGGTCTCACGACGTCGACAGTCCCGTACGGCACCGACTGTTTCGACATCGAATTCGACTTCGCCGACCATCGACTGGTGATCCGCACGAGCACCGGCGGCACCGGGACGGTTGCCCTCGAACCGAAGTCGGTGGCCGATTTCTATGCGGAGACGATGGACACGCTGGCCGAACTGGGTGTGGCGACGACCATTCTGGCCCGGCCCAACGAGGTGGACCCCGCCGTCCCGTTCGCGGAGGACACCCAGCACTGCTCGTACGACGGTGAGTCGGTGCACCAGTTCTGGCGGCAACTCGTGCAGGCGGACCGCGTCCTGCACGAGTTCCGTTCCCATTTCATCGGGAAGGTCAGTCCCGTGCACTTCTTCTGGGGTGCGCTCGACCTGGCCTGCACCCGGTTCTCCGGGCGAACCGCACCGACTCACCCTGGGGGAGCACCGAACTGCGGAGACTGGGTGATGGTCGAGGGCTACTCGCACGAGCTGAGCAGCTGCGGTTTCTGGCCCGGCGGTGGTGTCGAAGGCGCGTTCTACGCGTACGCCTACCCGGAACCGGACGGCTTCGCCGACTACCCGGCCGGGCCCGACGGAGCGTTCTACAGCAAGGAGAACGGACAGTTCCTGCTGCCGTACGAGACCGTCCGAACCGCAGACGATCCCGATGCCGCACTGCTGAAGTTCCTGCACAGCACGTACGACGCGGCCGCCGAACGGGGTGGCTGGGACCGGGCCGCCCTGGAGGCGGACCCGGCCCGATGGGACAAATCCCGCTGACGCCCTGACAGGTGGGTCAGGCGGCGTTCGCCGACGCGGGCGTCGTGACCCGGGTGGCACGCTCCGTGAGGAACGCGAATGCCAGTCCGAGGACCAGCCACAACGTGGCCTGCGTCGCGAGGGACGACAGGCGGAACTGCCACAGAAGCACTGCGGGGAAGTCGTCGCCCACTTCGTTGACGGTGGGCAGCACGAGGTATCCGACGGTCACCACCACGAGGAAGGCGAGAACCGGCGCCGCGATCCGCACCGACAGGAACTCCTGCGCTGCGACGGCCTTCGCCGCGAAGACGGAGGCCACCACCGCGAGCAGGCCCAGCACGACTGCGGCGAGCCACAGCCAGGTGCGCTGGGTGATCGTTTCGGGGTCTCCGACAGCCGGTGGGTTGGCGGGGTACTTGAAGAACGGCACCGCCTCGATTGCCAACCAGCCCAACGTGGCCAGTGTCAGCCCGAGCAACGGCCCCGACAGCGTCGTCAGCCGACGCGCGTAATTCGCGACGACGGCGAAGATCGCTCCCAGAGCCAGGCCCGCGAGGGACGTGGCGAGGAACAGTCCGAAGCGCTGTCCGTCACGGCTGACCAGTGCTTCTTCCTCGTCGTGCGAGTGCCCGGCCGGCTCCTCTGCCTGCGTGGCGTCGTGCGAGTGGACTTCGGCTTCGGCAGCGCTGTTCGACTCTTCGATCGCGATGGCCGCATCGATGTGCGACTCACCGAGGACGAAGGCGACGCCACCGGCCAGGATGCCTGCGATCAGGCCGGCCAGCAGACCGCGGATGAGGAGTTTCGCGAAGGAATCGGTCAGTGGCATGGCAGGCCCAGGAGGTGGCGGCCGTCGTGCATCAGTTCATGCATGTACATGCCACTGCGCGAAATCGCGCCCTGGTCGAAGCCAACGAGATAGAGAGCGAGCATCGCGAACAGAACGATCGCGAAAGAGATGACGGCGAGACGGGTCGTGTCGACCGACGAGCCGGGTGCGTAGGCGAGTGCCATAGTTCCTCCTGGGATTTCGCGTCCCCTAGGTCCAGGCGATGGCCGCAGTATCTGGCTGTCGAGGTGGCTCCCGTGAAGGACTACTCCGATTTACAGTGGCGCGACCGCTCCGGGATTGCACCGGATTCCTGCCGAACCATCGCTTTGTCCTGCGAACTTTTGCACCCGGCGGGCCGTCGTGTCAATCCTCCCGCTCGGCCCTGGCTCTCAGTTCTTGTTCGCCGCCGCGACGTCGAGAACGACCTCGAACTCGAGCAGCGAAGCTCCGGACGCCACCGGCTTCTTCTGCTCACCCGCGTGTGCTTCCCGGGCCGGACCGTCGCGCCACGCCGCGAATGCCTCTTCGCTCTCCCACTGGGTGACGACGAAGTAGCGGTTCTCGCCCTTGACGGGGCGCAGAAGCTGGAATCCGAGGAAGCCGGGGGAGTTCTCCACGGCGTGCGCGCGCGCCGCGAAGCGCTTCTCGAGTTCGGGGCCCGCGCCCTCGGGGATTTCGATTGCGTTGATCTTCACCACTGCCATGCGGGCGAGATTACTCCGCTAGCGTCGGAGGGGTGGTGGGTGAGAGTGCGTTGCACGACGAGGGTGGGACGGGACAGCCGATTCTGCTGCTGCACGGGCTGATGGGCAGCGCCCGGACGTGGGGCCGGCACGTGCCGTGGTTGCGCGAGCACGGCCACGTCTTCACGTTCGACGCCGCAGGTCACGGCAGGCCCGCACCGTCGCGGTTGACGACGGAAGCGTTCGTGGAAGACCTGGCCGCCGCGGTCGCGCCCTTCACCGAGCCGTGGGTGGTGATCGGTCACTCGATGGGCGCCCTGCACGCGTGGTGCCTTGCGGCCGAACACCCAGAGAAGGTATCGGCGCTCGTGCTCGAAGACATGGCCCCCGACTTCCGGGGCCGGACCGCCGCGGACTGGGCGGCGATGATCTCGAACTGGCCGCAGCCGTTCGCGACCCGGGAAGACCTGCTCGAATTCTTCGGTCCGGTTGCCGGACAGTACTTCCTGGATTCTTTCGAGAAACGCGCCGACGGCTGGTACCTGCACGGGGACGTCGACACGTTCCGCGACATCTCCGAGGAGTGGGGCGGCAGGCACTTCTGGGACCAGTGGGCGTCGATCACGGTTCCGGCCCTGCTGATCGAGGGGGAGTTCACCATCACCCCAGACGGTCAGATGCGGACCATGGCGGAGCGGCATCCCGGCGCCGAGTACGTCCGTATCGAGCAGGCCGGGCACCTCGTCCACGACGACCAGCCGGAGCAGTACCGGAAGGTGGTCGAGGCATTCCTCGACGGGCTCGGCTGAGCCGCCCGGCGGCTAGCTTCCCTCGCCGGCCAGGGCGAAGAGGCCGTCGTCGGTCTGCTCGACGAGTCCGTCGACGAGCAGGGAGTGGAGGGCGCGGTCGCGTTGGCCCGGATCGCCCGGCCACACCTGGTCGAGCCGGACCCGTTCGACCGGGGCGGAGCTCTCACGGAGTACGGCCATGAGCTTGCCGCGCACCTGACGGTCGGTGCCTGCGAACTTCTGGACCTTCCGGCGCTCACCGGTGTGCGCCGGACGTCCGGCATCCACCCAGGCGCAGCTGGGCAGCGGGCAGCGAGCGCATTCGGGG
The DNA here is from genome assembly GCF_002300195.1 of Rhodococcus sp. ACPA1. NCBI lineage: Bacteria > Bacillati > Actinomycetota > Actinomycetes > Mycobacteriales > Nocardiaceae > Rhodococcus > Rhodococcus sp. ACPA1. Next base: position 77,619 of record NZ_NSDX01000005.1, read on the forward strand.
GAGCGGGCGGTGCACACGGTGGCCCCCAGCTCCATGAGGGCCGCGGAGAACGTGGCCGCCCGTGCCCGGGTGCGGGGGAGCAGCGCGGACACGTCGGCGAGGTCACGCGTGGTCGAGGGATTTCCCGGCTCGGCGCTTCCGTGTACGGCCCTGGCGACCACCCGCCGGACGTTCGTGTCGACGACGGGGACCCGCTGTCCGTAGGCGAAGCAGGCGACGGCCCGCGCGGTGTAGGCACCGATGCCGGGCAGGCCGAGGAGAGTGTCGACGTCGCTCGGAACCACGTCGCCGTGCTCGGCGGCCAGTACTCCGGCGCACTCGTGGAGTCGCAGCGCGCGGCGCGGGTAGCCGAGCTTGCCCCACGCGCGCAGTACGTCGGCCTGACTCGACGCGGCCATGCGGGACGGGACGGGCCAGCGCTGCACCCATTCCTCCCAGATCGGGGCCACCCGGACGACGGGCGTCTGCTGCAGCATGATCTCGCTCATCAGGATGTGCCAGGCGGTGACGCCGTCGCGGCGCCACGGCAGATCCCGGGCCTGTACGTCGTACCAGTTGATCAGCGCGGAGGAGTCAACGGCCACTTCGTCCTCACAAGTCCCTTCGTTCACGGGGGAAACAGATTTTCCGCGGTCGTCACATTCCCGTCGCGACGGTGCGACACGCTCGGTGCACAATGATCCCATGCCTAATTCCAACCCCGTGTCCGCGTGGAAGGCCCTGCGTCAGGGTAACGACAGATTCGTGAGCGGCACCTCGCTCCATCCCAGCCAGGGCATCGCCGATCGCGCGAAGCTCGTCGGCGGCCAGCACCCCACGGCCGTCCTGTTCGGATGCGGAGACTCCCGCGTCGCCGCCGAGATCATCTTCGATCAGGGTCTGGGCGACATGTTCGTCGTCCGCACCGCCGGTCACGTGATCGACGACGCCGTGCTCGGGTCCATCGAGTACGCCGTCGGGGTGCTGAACGTGCCGCTCATCGTCGTGCTCGGTCACGACAGCTGCGGTGCCGTCAAGGCGACGCTCGACGCCCTCGACGACGGCAACGTGCCGCCCGGGTTCATCCGCAGCATCGTGGAACGTGTCGCGCCGTCGATCCTCATGGGACGCCGCGAGGGCCTCAGTACCGTCGACGAACTCGAGGGCCGCCACGTGGTGGAGACCGGGGCGCTGCTCATGCAGCGGTCGCGCATCATCGCGGAGAAGGTGGAGAGCGGCGCGTGCGCCATCGCGGGTGTCACGTACAAGCTGTCCGACGGCCGCACCCACCTGCAGGGCGCCGTCGGGGACATCGGTGAGCTCACGGACTGACCGCGACACGCCGCACCCGCTGAGCCGTTGCCGCGCGACGCCGAACTACCGTTGACGTCGTGCTGGAACCGAATGGACCGTTGCCCCCCGAGATTTACTGGCGCCGCAGGGCGCTGGCGATCGGCGGCGCCATCGTCGTGTTGCTGCTCGTCGTGTGGTTGATCAACTCGCTTCGTGGTGGCGGTGACTCCGAGACGGATCCGGCGGCAGCGAGTTCCTCGTTGACCACTCCTGTGTCGATTTCCCCGACAGCCTCGGGTTCGTCCACGTCCAGCGGCAGTTCGGGCGGTTCCGGTGGCGGTGGCGCCGCTGCCGCCGGCGGCGAGGCCTCCTCGGGCGCGTCCGGTTCGTCCGGGGCGTCGAGCAGCGGTGCCTCGAGTAGCGCGGCTCCCAGCGGCCAGCCGGTCGCCGCGGGACAGTGCCCGGACCAGTCGCTGGCCATCAAGGTGGCCGCCGACAAGCCGACGTACCTGGCGGGTGAGGAGCCGAGCTTCACGACGGTCGTCACCAACATCGGCACCACACCGTGCGAACGTGATCTGGGCAGCAGCCTCCAGCAGGTGCTCGTCTACACGATCGACGGTGCCGTGCGGCTGTGGTCCAACATCGACTGCTTCCCGCAGTCCGCGGCCGACGTGCGCACCCTCGCGCCCGGTGAGCAGGCTCAGTTCACCGTGAAGTGGTCGGCCAAGACCTCCGCCCCCGACTGCCTGACGCAACCGGAACCCCAGCGTGATCCGGTGGGGCCCGGTGCGTACACCGTGGTCGGCCAACTCGGTCAGCTCCGCAGCGCGCCGGAGCCGTTCAACCTCAGCTGATCCTCGGTGCGGGGTCGATGCGTGAGCGTCGATCGAATTCCTTGTCGAGGTCGGTGTGCTCGGGGTCGGCGAGCAGCGCCGCGAGAAGGATGCGGGCCTGACCTGCTCTGAGGTCGGTGGAAAACAGTGCACCCGCCGAGACGAGGTCGTGCCCGCCGCCTCCACCGCCGTAGGTGGCGGAGGTCGGGCCCTGCGGCACCCGGGTGGTGACCACGACCGGGATCCCGGCGGAGGCGCAGTCCCGGACCGCCTCGACGATCGCCGGGTTCGCGTTCCCGGATCCGAGCCCGTCGAGCACCAGTCCTTGGGCCCCGGCGGCCCGGCACGCGTCGATTTGGACGCGGTCGGCCCCGGGATAGGCGGCGACGATGTCGACGCGGGTTCCGGAGATCGGATGCCACGGCAGCGGATCGAGACTTCGCCGCGGGGTGACACCGGCGGGGTGGACGGATCGGAACGCGTCGAGTGACGTCGTGTCGACCTTCCGCGTTCCCGACGCCCGGTGCAGGGCGCCTCCGAACGCGATGAGGACACCCGCGCCGCGCAGAGCGGGATCCGATCCCGCGGCCACCGCGTCGGCCAGATTGGCCTGGGCATCGGATTCCGGGTGGTCGAACGTGCGCTGCGCACCCGTGAACACCACCGGCCGCGGGTCGGCGTGGTGGAGGTCGACCAGGTACGCGGTCTCCTCCATGGTGTCGGTTCCGTGGAGCACGACCACCGCGTCGAGTTCGGGGTCGCGCAGTTCCGCGGTGACGGCGTCGCGGACCCGGTCCATGTCGGCGAACGTCATGCTCGAACTGTCCTTCGACATCACGTCGACGACACGGAGTTCCGTCCCGGTCCACGCACTGCCCAGCAGGTCCGGGCCTGCGACCACCGGTCTGCTGACACCCTGCCCGTCCCGCCTGCTGGCGATGGTGCCTCCGGTGGTGACGACGGCGACTTTCGGCACTGTTGTCCTTTCTCGCTAAACGGTCGGGCGGTCCGAGGCCAGGGTGCGGATGCGGTTCCGCGCGCCGAACCAGCCGATCACCAACAGCGGGGCGATGATCGCGATGGACCCGACGGTCCAGGTTCCGACGGGGTGATCGAACGCCATCAGTATGACGACGCACGCGAGGAACGCCAGGGTCAGGAGCCCGGTGTAGGGGGCGCCGAACATCCGGAAACCGGGCCGGGCGAGTTTCCCTTCCTTGGCGAATTTCCACAGTTTCAGCTGGCACAGCACGATCACGGCCCAGGCGCTGATGATCCCGAGCGCAGCGAGGTTCAGGACGATCTCGAACGCCTGCGCGGGAACGACGGCGTTGAGTCCGACGCCGAGCAGGATGACGAATCCGGTGAGGGCGATGCCGCCGTAGGGCACCCCGGCCTTGTTCATGCGGGCGGCGAACGAGGGCGCCGATCCGGCCATGGCCATCGAGTGCAGTATTCGGCCGGTGGAGTACAGGCCGGCGTTGAGCGAGGACAGCGCGGCCGTGAGCACCACGAGGTTCATGATCGCGTCGGCGCCCTGCACATCGATGGAGCCGAAGAACGTGACGAACGGGCTCTCGCCGGCGTGGTACTCGGTGTAGGGGAGCAGCAGCGACAGCAGCAGGACGGAGCCGACGTAGAAGACGAGGATCCGGATGATGACCGTGTTGATCGCCTTGGGGATGACCTTCTGCGGGTTCTTCGTCTCGCCCGCAGTGGTTCCCACGAGTTCGATGGAAGCGTAGGCGAAGACGACGCCCTGGATCACCACGACGGCGGGCAGGATTCCGTTGGGGAAGAGTCCGCCGTTGTCGGTGATCATGCTGAAGCCCGACGAATGTCCTTCGATCGGCGTTCCGAACAGCACGAAGTAGATGCCGAAGCCGAGGAACGCGGCGAGGGCGACGACCTTGATGAGGGCGAACCAGAACTCCAGTTCACCGAACACCTTGACGGAGACGAGATTCAGCCCGAGGACCAGTACGACCGCGGCGAGGGCGAAGACCCATTGGTCGACGTTTCCGAGCGGTGCCCAGTACTTCTTGAAGAAGTTCATGTACAGCGCGACGGCGGTGACGTCGACGACGGCTGTCATCGCCCAGTTCATCCAGTACAGCCAGCCCGCGGCGAAGGCCATCTTCTCGCCGAAGAATTCCCGCGAGTACGACACGAACGACCCGGAGGTGGGTCGGTGCATCACGAGTTCGCCCAGGGCTCGCAGGATCAGGAAGGCGAAGAACCCGCAGAGGGCGTAGACGAGGACGAGGGCGGGGCCGGCTTGCTGGAGGCGTCCGCCCGCGCCCATGAACAGGCCGGTGCCGATCGCTCCGCCGATCGCGATCATCTGGATCTGTCTCGGGCCGAGCGCTTTCCGGTAGCCGAGGTCTTCCTCGACGAAGATGTCTGCGCCGGAGGTGTCGTCCTTCTCGATCGTCACGAGACCACCTCCGCGGCAGCGGCGACGGGTGTCTGCCGTGGCGAACCGGACGCTCTCAGGTTGGCGAGATGCTCGGGGCTGAGGAGGCGGTCGAGTTCTTCACGGTCGAGCAGACCGGCCTCGATCACGAGGTCGGCGACCCGGCGGCCGGAGACCAGCGCTTCCTGTGCGATCCGGGTCGAGGCGGTGTAGCCGATGTACGGGTTGAGCGCGGTGACGAGTCCGATGGAGTCCTCGACCCGGGCACGCAGCAGATCGGTGTTGGCCGTGATGCCGAGTACGCAGCGGTCGGCCAGGATCCGGCAGGCGGCGCCGAGGTGGCGCATCCCCTCGGACAGGGAGTGCACGATGATCGGTTCGAACGCATTGAGCTGGAGCTGCCCGGATTCGGCGGCCATCGTGATGGTGACGTCGTTGCCGATGACCTCGTAGGCCACCTGGTTGAGGACTTCGGGGATCACCGGATTGACCTTGCCGGGCATGATCGACGAACCGGCCTGTACCGGTGGGAGATTGATCTCGTTCAGGCCCGCGCGCGGCCCCGACGACAGCAGGCGGAGGTCGTTGCACACCTTGGACAACTTGACCGCGATCCGCTTGAGCACGCCCGAGAGGTGGACGAACTGACCGACGTCCTGGGTTGCCTCGACCAGGTCCGTGGCCAGGACGAGGGGGAATCCGGTGAGTTCCCGCAGCGTGTCGCACGCTGCCTCGGCGTAGCCCGCGGGGGCGTTCAGGCCCGTGCCGATCGCGGTGGCGCCGAGATTGATCTCGTGGACGAGGAGAGCGGCCTCGTCGAGGCGGGTGCGGTCCTCGTCGATCATCACCGAGTACGTGGCGAATTCCTGGCCGAGCGTCATCGGCACCGCGTCCTGGAGTTGGGTGCGCCCCATCTTCACGGTGTCGGCGAACTCGACCGCCTTGGTCGCGAAGGCCTCCTGCAGGACGCGCATCGCATCCAGCAGGTCGTCGATCGCGAAGATCGTCGCGATGTTGACCGCGGTGGGGTAGACGTCGTTGGTCGACTGGCTGAGGTTCACGTGCTCGTTGGGATGGAGCTCCGCGTACTCCCCGCGCCCGTGGCCGAGGATCTCGAGTGCCCGGTTGGCGATCACCTCGTTGGCGTTCATGTTGGTCGACGTCCCGGCGCCGCCCTGGATGACGTCGACGACGAACTGCTCGTGCCAGCGGCCGTCGACGATCTCCCGGCACGCCTCCCCGATGGCGTCGGCCCGGCGGTGATCGAGGATCCCGAGTTTCTCGTTGGCGCTCGCCGCGGCCCATTTGACGTAGGCGAGCCCGCGAATCAGATAGGGGTTGGTGGAGATCGGCCGGCCGGTGATGGGGAAGTTCTCCACGGCCCGCAGCGTGTGGATTCCCCAGTAGGAATCCGCAGGCACTTGGCGGTCGCCGAGCAGATCGTGTTCTGTTCGCGTTTCGAGCACTTGATCATTCCTCACGGGGATTCGCGCGAGCCGTTGCTCTGCACGGATGCGGCGGATGGAGTCTGCTGCTCGAAGAGGGTAGATTTCTCGGTCGAGCCACCCGGCTATCCACCTGCCAGGCTGTCAGACAGGTGCAGTTGTTACCGCGCTCACTCGCAGGCGTCAACCCCCGGCGGTGCCTCGGATTGACGTTGCCGCCGGTGCGTGAGCAGAATATCTACATGAACCTGTCAGACAGCTGGGCAGCCAGGCGTCCCGTCACGGCGCGGGTCAGTGCTGCGGAGGCGGTCCTCGCGGACCTTCGCGACGCGATCACCTCGGGTGAGCTGACGGTCGGCGAACGACTTCCCTCCGAAGCGTCCCTCGCCGCGCGGCACGGGGTCAGCAGGTCGGTGATCCGGGAGGCCCTGCGGTCCTGCCATGCGCTCGGACTCACGGAGACGAAGTCGGGCCTCGGAACGTTCGTCGTCAGCGATTCGATCGCTCGCGACCTCGACTTCGGGAACTATGCGGCCAACGAGCTCGTCGAGGCGCGTCCGCACGTGGAGATTCCCGCCGCCGGATGGGCGGCGCAGCGGCACACCGTCGAGGACCTGGCCGCCCTGCGCGGCCTCGTGGACCAGATGCGGGACGAGGACGATCCCCTCGTGTGGGTGTCCCTGGATGCGCAGTTCCACGCGTTCATCGCCAGGACGAGCCGGAACCGCGTGTTCGAATCCGTGATCGTCGACATCCGCGAGGCACTCACCCGGCAGTCCGAAACGCTGAATCTCGTTGCGGGGCGGCAGCAGAAGTCGAACGACGAGCACGACCGGATCGTGGAGGGCATCGCCTCCGGAAGTTACGACAAGGCCGCCCGCGCCATGGCCGAACACCTGGACGCCGTCCGGGTCGCACTGGAATCCGTGGTCGGAGATGCCGGCCCGGACCGCCGACGGTAAGGACGAGAACAAGCCCTAGTCGTACGGGCCCGAGATCGACGTCTCGGCGAGCCGGGACAGGCCCTCGCGGATGTGCCGGGCCCACAGCCCACCGATCCCCTCCACCGACTGCAGATCGGCGGCTGTCGCGGCCAGCAGTGACTGCAGCGTCCCGAACGAGCCGACGAGCCGGTGAATCTGGTTGAACTGCAGTCGGGGAACGCGGGTGAGGACGCGGTAGCCGCGAGGACTCATCGGCGCCTCGAGCGCTTCGATGGTGCCAGGGTAGCCGAACGCCCGGGCCAACGTCGTGAGGTCGAGAAGGTCTGCGTCCGTGATCCTGTCGAGCGCGGAGAGGGACTTCTCGACGTCGTCGGCGGGCGCCGGGCCGGTGCCGGCCAGGTAGTCGCGCACGATGAGTTCTCGCGCCACGTCGTTGTCGCCGACGAGTTCCTCGAGTTGCAGTGCGAGCTGACGCCCGTCCGTGCCGAGCTCGAGCACGTCCTGCTCGATCTCGACGGACACACGCCGCACCATCTCCAGCCGCTGTACCACGGTCAGGGCGTCGCGGAGCGTGACGAAATCCTCGATCTCGACCACCGACAACTGGCGGGTCACCTCGTCGAGCCGCGCCTTGTACCGCTCGAGGGTGGCCACCGCCTGATTGGCACGCGACAGGATCGTGGCGGACCCGTCGATGACGTGCCGGATGCCGCCGACGTACACGCTGACGATGCTCATCGACTGGCTGACCGACACCACGGGGTACCCGGTCTGCATTGCCGTCCGCTCGGCGGCACGGTGACGCGTGCCGGACTCGACGGTCGGGATCTTGTGGTCGGGGACCAGCTGGACGTTGGCGCGCACGATGCGGGACCCGTCGGTGGACAGAACCACGGCGCCGTCCATCTTCGACAGCTCACGCAGGCGGGTCGGCGCGAACTCCACGTCGAGCTCGAAGCCGCCGTCGCAGATCTCTTCCATCTGCTCGTCGTAGCCGAGGACGATCAGGGCGCCCGTGCGACCGCGCAGAATGCGTTCCAGGCCGTCGCGAAGTGCTGTTCCGGGAGCCAGCCGGGCTATCGTTTCGCGCAGCGCAGACGACGACTCGGCATCGTTCATCGCGCAATACTCCCGCTGAGGTAGACGTCACTTGTCGGGGACCGCCGCGGAAACACGTCCGGACCCGCGTTTAGATTACCTATCCATGAGTAGTACCTGGACTTTGCCCGACGACCTGACCCTGCCCGCACCGGTCGGCAGTTTCCCCGCCGCAGGTCAGCCCGTGCCGCAGCACTGGTCACGGTGCTTCGGGTGCGGCGACCAGTCTCCTGCCGGGATGTCGATGAGCTTCACGGCCGGGGAGGGGCTCGACGTGTGGGGCCGGCTCGAGGTGGCCCCTCGCTACCAGGGCGGTCCGGGAGTGATCCACGGCGGCATCCTCTCGACCGCGTTCGACGAGGCGCTGGGCATGGTGTGCCGATCGATCGTCGACGGACCGGTGGTCACGGGTCATCTGGAGATCGACTTCGCCAAGCCCATCCCGCTGGGTTCCGTCCTCGAATTCCACGCGCGCATCGACGGATCGATCCGCCGCAAGGTGTACGCGAGCGCCGAGGCGCGCATCGTCGAGGGGCCGACTGCCGATCCCGACGTGGTCGTGGCGACGTCGCGGGGGCTGTTCCTCACCGTGACGGCCGAGCACTTCGAGAAGACCAAGGACTTCGTCGACGGTGTGCCGGAGCGCCCGTTCGGCACGTCGTCGATCTGAGCGTCACCGCGATCCGAGCGTCACCGCAGTGACGCGATGGCTGCCCCCAGGTTCCCGACCTCGGTGACCTTCATGCCCTTCGGAGCCGCCCCGGAGTCGAGGGGAACGATCGCGCGGGTGAATCCGAGGCGGTAGGCCTCGGCGAGCCTGCGCCCGACGCCGGGTACCCGGCGAACCTCACCGGCCAGTCCCACTTCGCCGAGGATCACCAGTCCGTCCGGAACGGGCTTGTCCTTGACCGCGGACGCGACGGCGAGGGCCAACGCGAGATCGGCGGAGGGCTCGGTCATCCGCATTCCGCCGACGGTGGCCGCGTAGACGTCGTTCTTCGCGATCGGCACCCCGCACCGGCGGTCGAGCACGGCCAGCACCATGGCCACGCGGGCGCTGTCGAGCCCGCTCACGGCACGCCGGGGTGCCGGCATGGATGTGGCGGCCACGAGAGCCTGCACCTCACCGAGGAGGGGCCGCTTGCCGTCCATCATGACGGTGACTGCGGTTCCGGGAACGGCCTCGGCACGGTGATGAAGGAACAGTCCGGACGGGTCGCTGATGCCGGCGATGCCGTCTTCCCGCAGTTCGAAGCAACCGACCTCGTCGGCGGCGCCGAAACGGTTCTTGACGCCGCGCACCATCCGCAGCGTGGAGTGTTTGTCGCCCTCGAAGTGCAGCACCACGTCGACGAGATGCTCGAGCGACCGCGGTCCGGCGACCGCACCGTCCTTGGTGACGTGGCCGATGAGGAGCACCGGCACGCCGCTGGCCTTCGCGAGGGAGGTGAGGGCGCTGGTGACGGCCTTCACCTGGGTGACTCCGCCGACCACGCCGTCGACGTCCGCGGCCAGCATGGTCTGCACGGAGTCGACGATCAGCAGGGTGGGGCGCACCTGCTCCACGTGACCGAGGATGGTCGCGAGGTCGGATTCGGCGGCGAGATAGACCCGCTCGTGGACGGCACCCGTGCGGTCGGCACGCAGCCGCACCTGTCCGGCGGATTCCTCACCGGTGACGTAGAGGGAGCGGTCGTCCGGGCCGCGGCGGGCCCACTGGTGGACCACCTCGAGGAGCAGGGTCGACTTGCCGACGCCGGGTTCGCCGGCGAGGAGAACGACGGAACCGGGTACCACGCCGCCGCCGAGCACACGGTCGAGTTCGTCGATGCCCGTGGGCTTGGCGCGGGTGGACGTGCTGTCGATTCGCGTGATCGGAGTGGCCGGGGTGGACGGAAGTACCGCTCCGGCCCCGGCTTTCGCGAGCGAGGCACCGGGGCGGCTGGCGACGGACGCGACGATCGGGGCCTCGTCCATCGATCCCCAGCTACCGCACTCGGGGCACCGGCCGACCCATTTGGGAACGGTGCACTGGCACGACGAGCAGCGGAAGCTGGTTTTGAGTTTGGCCACCGGGCCAGCCTAGGTATCGGGTCCGACAGCGGACCCGGTCCGGCTGTTAGTGTCCGCCGCCCTCGGCTTCGGATCCGGGGGACGTGTCGGAGACGTGGCGCTCGGTCTCGTGGCCCGCGTCGACGGGAACGGACACGGTGACGTCTCCGGCCTTCTCGAACGCGAACGTGACGGGGACGGTGAGGCCCGGGCGGACGCCTTCCTTCAGGCCGTCCAGGGTGACGAGGACGACGTCGATCGGTGCGTCGGCACCTTCGTCCGTCTGGCCGGCGGCGTCGGCGCTCGCTTCGGCGTCCTCGCCCGGCTGGCCGGCGACGAGCGCGGTCTGCGGCGCGATCTCGAGGCCGCCCGCCTTGTCGCCGAGGGTGACGGACTGCGCGAAGTCGGTGCTGATCCGGGTCAGCTTGTCCGGGGTGTCCTCGTTGTTGTTGATCGCGATGAACGAGAGGACGGCGTTGCCGCCCGGCTCGAGGCTGTACTCGGCGGAGTTGGGGTAGACCACGTGCACGTTCCGCAGGGCGATCGACCCGACGTCCGCGCTGTTGCCGTTGACCGCGGCGACCTGACTCGACGTCTGAGTGATCTGGCCCGCGCTGCAGGCGGACAGCACGAGTGCTGCGCCGGCAGCGAGAGCGACGGCGGTAGCGACTCGGCGAGTCGACTTGTCGAGAGCAGTCACGAGTTGTCCTCCGGTGTCAGGTTCGCACTTCAACTAGGCAGAGTAGTAGTTCGTCCGCGTGGCCTGCTCGCTGGGTACTCACAATGGTTGTCTGCGTGCGGTTTCGGCGCTGGAGAACCGCCCGATCGGGGTGTCCGGAATGCACGTATCGGGGACCCTGTCAACCCCTACGGTCAGGCCATGATGCCCCTGACCTGCACCGTTGATGAGACCAGGTTCCGGACACGTGTTAAACTCGAATGATCGAAAGGGGCACGGGACAGATGATTTTTAAGGTCGGAGACACCGTCGTATACCCCCATCACGGTGCGGCGCTGATCGAAGCAATTGAAACCCGCACCATCAAGGGTGAGCAGAAGGAATATCTCGTTCTCAAGGTTGCTCAGGGCGATCTCACCGTACGGGTTCCCGCAGACAACGCAGAGTACGTGGGCGTACGCGACGTCGTCGGCCAGGAAGGTCTCGACAAGGTCTTCCAGGTACTGCGGGCACCGCACACCGAAGAACCCACCAACTGGTCGCGCCGCTACAAGGCGAATCTCGAAAAGCTCGCGTCAGGTGACGTCAACAAGGTCGCCGAGGTCGTTCGGGACCTGTGGCGTCGTGAGCAGGATCGCGGCCTGTCCGCAGGAGAGAAGCGCATGCTCGCGAAGGCGCGGCAGATTCTTGTCGGCGAACTCGCACTGGCCGAAGGCACCGACAGCGACAAGGCCGAGACCATCCTCGACGAGGTCCTCGCGGCCGCGTCCTAGACAGTCGCGATACCCACAGTGGCCGAGGGAAATGGTCCTGTAGTCGCACTGGTTCCCGCCGCAGGTCAGGGAGTGCGTTTGGGCGAGAACAAGCCCAAGGCATTCGTTGATCTGGGTGGGACGACCATGCTTACACGCGCGGTCGACGGGCTCCTGCAGTCGGGGGCTGTCGACCGCGTCGTCGTGATCGTTCCGGAGGAGCTCGTCGAGTCGACGCGAAACCTCCTCCCCGGTGAAGTCACCGTCGTCGCCGGCGGAAGCGAGCGGACCGATTCGGTTCGCGCCGGACTCGCCGTCGCGGACGACGCCGAATACGTGCTCGTGCACGACGCCGCCCGAGCGCTCACACCACCGTCGCTCATCGCGCGGGTGGTCGCGGAGCTGCGGTGCGGCCGCAGCGCGGTCATCCCCGTCCTCCCGGTGACGGACACCATCAAGACCGTCGACGTTCTCGGCGCGGTCACCGGCACCCCCGAACGGTCCGAACTGCGGGCCGTACAGACGCCGCAGGGTTTCACCGCGGAACTGCTCCGGCGCGCCTACGACGCCGCCGACGGCATCGCCACGGACGACGCCGGCCTGGTGGAGCGCCTCGGGGAACGGGTCCGCAGCATCGTCGGAGAACCCACAGCATTCAAGATCACCACGCCGCTGGACCTCGTGCTGGCCCGCGCGCTGGTGGAAGAGGGAGCGCACTAGTGCGAGTCGGAATCGGGACGGACGTCCACCCGATCGAGCAGGGACGGCCGTGCTGGATGGCCGGCCTGCTCTTCGAGGACGAGAACGGCTGCGCGGGTCATTCCGACGGCGACGTGGCCGTTCACGCACTCTGCGACGCCCTGCTCTCCGCCGCCGGACTCGGCGATCTCGGCTCCGTCTTCGGAACCGGCAGACCCGAATGGTCCGGGGTGAGCGGTGCCGCGATGCTCGCCGAGGTACGCCGCCTCCTCGAAGAGGACGACTTCGGTGTCGCCAACGCCGCGGTCCAGGTGATCGGGAACCGGCCGAAGATCGGCCCGCGCCGAAACGAGGCGCAGAAGGTGCTGAGCGACATTCTGGGCGCGCCGGTTTCGGTGTCCGCGACCACCACGGACGGGCTCGGCCTCACCGGGCGCGGCGAGGGGATCGCCGCCATGGCCACCGCGTTGGTCATTCCCGATCGAAGCGCCAGGTAGGATCGCTGGTCGTGACCCTGCGCCTATTCGACACCGAGACGCGGGCCATGCGTGACTTCGTTCCGCTGGCCCCTGGACACGCATCGGTGTACCTGTGTGGCGCCACGGTGCAGGGCGACCCCCATATCGGCCACGTACGCAGCGGCGTCGCATTCGACGTGCTGCGACGCTGGCTGCTCGCCCACGACTACGACGTGGCATTCGTCCGCAACGTCACGGACATCGAAGACAAGATCCTGAACAAGGCCGCGGAGGCGGGCAGGCCGTGGTGGGAGTGGGCCGCCACGTTCGAGCGGTCCTTCACGTGGGCCTATCAGCAGCTGGGTGTGCTGCCGCCGTCCGTCGAGCCGCGAGCCACCGGCCACATCACGCAGATGGTCGAGATGATGCAGCGCCTCATCGACAACGGCCACGCGTACGCGGCGGGCGGGGACGTCTACTTCGACGTCCGCAGCTACCCGCGGTACGGCAGCCTGTCCGGGCACAAGCTCGACGACGTGCACCAGGGCGAGAGCGCCGGCGAATGCAAGCGCGATCCCCGCGACTTCACGCTGTGGAAGGCGGAGAAGCCGGGCGAGCCGTCGTGGCCGACGCCGTGGGGCCGGGGCCGGCCGGGCTGGCACCTCGAGTGCTCCGCGATGGCCGAGTTCTATCTCGGGGCGGCGTTCGACATCCACTGCGGTGGCCTGGACCTGGTGTTCCCGCACCACGAGAACGAGATCGCGCAGGCCAAGTGCTCCGGCGACGACTTTGCGCAGTACTGGCTGCACAACGGGTGGGTCACCATGGGTGGCGAGAAGATGTCGAAGTCGCTCGGCAACGTTCTCTCGGTGCCGAACGTGTTGAAAAAGGTTCGGCCGCAAGAGCTTCGCTACTACCTGGGCAGTGCCCACTACCGGTCGATGCTCGAGTACTCCGACACTGCGCTCGACGAGGGGGCCGCGGCGTTCCGCCGGATCGAGTCGTTCGTCATGCGCACGCAGGAGCGTGCCGGTGAGGTGCCGGTCGGTCGGTGGACCGAGGCGTTCGCTCGCGCGCTCGACGACGATCTCGCCGTCCCCGCCGCGCTCGCCGAGGTGCACGGCAAGGTCCGCGAGGGCAACATCGCCCTCGACGGCGGAGATCTCGAGGGTGCGCGCGGGATCGCGTCGCAGGTCCGGGCCATGCTCGGAATCCTCGGCGTCGACCCGCTGGACGAGCACTGGACTCAGGAGACCGCGGATGCGTCCGCGGCAACCGATGCCCTGGACGTTCTGGTCCGGGCCGAACTCGAGCGCAGGCAGAGTGCCCGCGCCGAGAAGAACTGGGCTGTGGCCGACGAGGTGCGTGACCGTCTCATCCGGGCGGGCATCGAGGTCACCGATACCCCCAACGGGCCCGAGTGGTCTCTCAAGGCAGGACAGTAGTAATGGCTGGAAATTCGAGTAGGCGCGGAGCCATCCGCAAGGCCGGTACCAAGAAGGGGCAGGTCGCCGGTTCCGGTGGCCAGCGCCGCAAGGGACTGGAAGGCCGCGGCGCCACCCCGCCCGCGGAAGCCCGCACCAAGCACCCCGCCGCCAAGCGCGCCGCCCGCGCGTCCAGGGAAGCCGACAAGCAGCCCGGCCGCGGTCGTCAGACCGCCGGACGCAAGGTGCTCGACGGCCCCGAGAATGTGCTCGGTCGCAACCCCGTCGTCGAGTGTCTGCGCGCCGGCGTCCCCGCGACCGCGCTGTACGTGGCGGTCGGGACCGAGAGCGACGATCGCCTCAAGGAATCCGTTCAGCGGGCGGCCGACGCGGGCATCTCCATTCTCGAGGTTCCCCGGACCGATCTCGACCGGCTCAGCGCCAACGGCATGCACCAGGGCATCGCGTTGCAGGTGCCGCCGTACCGCTACGCGCACCCCGACGACCTGATCGCGGAAGCCCGCAAGCATCAGGAGGCGCCGCTGCTCGTGGCTCTCGACAACATCACCGATCCCCGCAACCTCGGTGCCGTCGTGCGTTCGGTGGCCGCGTTCGGTGGTCACGGTGTGGTGATCCCGGAGCGCCGCAGTGCGTCGGTCACCGCGGTCGCGTGGCGGACGAGCGCCGGCGCGGCAGCCCGCCTGCCGATCGCTCGCGCCACCAATCTCACTCGCACGCTGAAGGATTGGGCGTCCAAGGGCGTCCAGGTGGTCGGTCTCGATGCGGGTGGCGACACCACCCTCGACGAGTTCGACGGCAGCGGCCCCGTGGTGGTCGTGGTCGGCTCGGAGGGCAAGGGCCTGTCGCGCCTGGTCCGCGAGAACTGCGACGCCATCCTCAGCATCCCGATGGCGGGCCCCGTCGAATCGCTCAACGCGTCCGTCGCCGCGGGTGTCGTGCTCGCCGACATCGCCCGTCGTCGCCGCGGCTAGGCCTCCCGGACCCAGCGAACAGCAGGTCGTCGTCGGGCAAGCCCGCACGGTCGGTAGCGGGCTGAGGGCGCCGCTGTCAACACTGTCGGCACCTACCGTAGACCTACAGTGTTGACAGGCTGCTACCAGCGGCGTTCACTGAGGTCATCAGTGACGGCGAGGTTGGAGGCCGGTCATGGCAATCACCGATATCAAGGAATACGCGCACCTCACCCAGCAGGATGTCGAGGCGCTCGGATTCGAACTCGACGCACTACGCCGCGACGTCGCGGAGTCCCTCAGGTCGAAGGACGCGACGTACATCCGCCGCACCATCGCGTTCCAGCGAGTGCTCGACGGACTCGCCCGACTGATGATCCACGGCAGCCGGTCGTCCACGGGCGTGGTCCTCGGGACGACGGCACTGGGTGTGGCCAAGAGCGTCGAGAACATGGAGATCGGCCACAACGTCTCGCACGGGCAGTGGGACTGGATGAACGATCCCGAGATCCACTCGAGCACCTGGGAGTGGGATCAGGTGGGGCCGTCGTCGCAGTGGAAGTATGCGCACAACTTCCGTCACCACAAGTACACCAACGTGCTCGGAATGGACGAGGACGTCGGGTTCGGCGTCATGCGCGTCACTCGCGATCAGGAATGGCGTCCGATCCACCTGGTGCAGCCGATTCAGAACCTTCTGCTCGCGGCGTCGTTCGAATGGGGCATCGCGCTCCACGACCTGCTTCCGCCCAGTGCCGAAGACAAGGCGAGTCGGCGTCTGCGTCCACCGGTGCGAGATCTGCTCGGCAAGATCGCGCGGCAGATGGGCAAGGACTACGTGCTGTTCCCGGTTCTCAGCGGACGGCGGTGGCGACGAACGCTGAAGGCGAATCTCGTTGCCAACCTGCTGCGGAACGTATGGTCGTACGTCGTGATCTTCTGCGGGCACTTCCCCGACGGAGCCGAGAAGTTCACGCTCGCGGAACTCGAGGACGAAAGCCGGGCCGAGTGGTATCTCCGACAGATGCTCGGCACCGCGAACTTCCGGGCAGGCGCCGTCATGGCCTTCATGAGCGGCAACCTGTGCTATCAGATCGAGCACCATCTCTTCCCCGACATTCCCAGCAATCGGTACGCCGAGATCTCGACCGCGGTGCGCGGCCTGTGCGAGAAGTACGACCTGCCGTACACCACCGGTTCGCTTGCGCGGCAGTACCTTCTGACGCTGCGCACCATTCACAAACTGGCGCTGCCCAACCGATTCCTCCGGGCGACGTCGGACGACGCGCCGGAGACGGCCTCGGAAGCGAAGTTCCGTGGGCGGTCGGCGCTCGGAGCCGATCCCGTGACCGGACGGCTTCGCGGGCTCCGGACCGCGCTGGCAGCGAGGTAGGCCGTCACCGCGGAATGGTCGACGCCACCATGCGGTGGAAGCGGACCCGGTGCCCGGGTCGCAATTGTGCGGCCACCGCAAGATCGGCCTCGGCGACCACAGCGATCACCGGATAGCCGCCGGTCACCGGATGATCGGCGAGGAACAGGATGGGCTGACCGTTGGGCGGCACCTGCAGCGCCCCCGCGACCATGGCCTCGCTCGGCATCTCCTCCGTCACGGCGCGGTGCAACGGTCCCGGACCCTCGAGCCGCGCCCCGACGCGATTGGTGTCGGAGCTGACCGTCCACGTCTCGCGGAGAAGGGCCTCGACGGACGCAGGGGTGAACCAGTCGTCCCGTGGCCCGAGCCGGACGCGCATCATCAGCGGATCCTCGGGGGCGGTGGGTGGGGGGATGATCTCGTCCGCGGGCCAGTCGCCGGCATCCGCACCGACCAGCAGCCGATCACCCTCGGCGACGGGATCGGGGCCGATCCCCGACAGAGTGTCGGTGGACCGGCTCCCCATCACCGCGGGCACGTCGAAACCTCCGCGCACCGCGACATAGCTGCGAAGCCCTTCCGGCGCGAACGCGATCTCCAGCAGGTCGCCGGTGTTCAGGTGCAGCATCGTGTAGTCGGGCCGGGGTTCGGAATTGACGGTGACGGGATTGCGGGCGCCCGTGACGGCGACGGAGACGGTCCCGGCCGCACGCACCGCGAGCCCACCGAGCGTGACCTCCAGCGTGGCTGCGTCGGAATGGTTGCCCACCAACCGGTTTGCGCTGTCGTGCGCTTCGCGGTCGGCGGCACCCGACTCGCCGACGCCGATCGACGCGTAACCGGGGCGGCCCCGATCCTGCACGGTGGTGAAGGGTCCGGTGCGCACGACCTCGAGCCAAGCCATCGTTCGATTGTCCCGCATCCGCAGGTCCGCCGGATACGCTCTCGTCGGATCAGTCGCTCAGGAGACTGCGGTGTAGCCGTGGGCGGCAGCGACTTCGGCGGAGAGCAGTTGTCCGTCGTGGGTGGACAGTCCCTCGGCGAGTCCGGGGACGGTCGCGGTGGCGTCTTTCCAGCCCTTGTCGGCGAGGGTGACGACGTAGGGGAGGGTGGCGTTGGTGAGCGCGTAGGTGGAGGTGCGGGGGACGGCGCCGGGCATGTTGGCGACGCAGTAGAAGACGGAGTCGTGGACCTGGTAGGTGGGTTCGGCGTGGGTGGTGGGTTTCGAGTCCTCGAAGCAGCCGCCCTGGTCGATGGCGATGTCGACGAGCACCGACCCGGGCTTCATCCGCGAGACGAGGTTGTTGGAGACGAGGGTGGGGGCCTTGGCGCCGGGGACGAGGACGGCGCCGATGACGAGGTCGGCGCCCTCGACGGCCTGTTCGAGTTCGAGGCTGTTGGAGGTGATGGTTTTGACCTGGCCGTGGTACTGGGCGTCGATCTCGCGGAGGCGGGCGATGGACAGGTCGAGGACGGTGACGTCGGCCTGCATGCCGTAGGCGACGGCGGTGGCGTTGCGGCCGGAGACGCCGGCGCCGATGACGACGACCTTGGCCGGGCGGACGCCGGGGACGCCGCCCATCAGGACGCCGCGGCCGCCGCCCTGGCGCATGAGGTGGTAGGCGCCGGCCTGTGGGGCGAGGCGTCCGGCGACCTCGCTCATCGGGGCGAGCAGGGGGAGGGAGCCGTCGGCGCCGACGACGGTTTCGTAGGCGATGGCGGTGGTTTTCGACGCGAGCAGGGCGTCGGTGCAGTCCTTGGATGCGGCGAGGTGCAGGTAGGTGAAGAGCACCTGGTCTTGGCGCAGGCGCGCGTATTCCTCGGCGATGGGTTCTTTGACCTTCAGGAGCAGGTCGGCGGTGTCCCATACCTGGTCGGCGGCCTGGAGGATTTGGGCGCCTGCGGCTTTGAAGTCTTCGTCGGCGAAGGACGAGCCGATGCCGGCGTCGGATTCGATGATGACTTCGTGGCCGCGTTCGCTGAGTTCGTGGACACCGGCGGGGCTGATGGCCACGCGGTATTCGTGGTTCTTGATCTCGCGGGGGATGCCGATCTTCATGAGAGCTCCGTGCTGTCGGAAATTCGATTGGTAGGTGCCAATAGTGAAGAAAGCATCTATTCCTGCCAACAGTTGTGAAGATAATTCTCGACATTGAGGTACTGGCTCGCGACTATTCGAATGCCGGCGCCCCTAGCCGGTCGTCGTCGAACGATGTTCGGAGAGTGGCTTCGCCCCGTGAGTACTTATTAACCGCCCGCCGTTAACAAGTACTCACGGGTGGCGGAGCCGCAGGATCAGCATGGCCGTGTGCAGCGACGTCCGGGACTCGGCGTCGTCCAGGTCGACACCGAGCAGTCGCTGGATCGTGGCCAGTTTCGCGTAGAGCGTGGGGCGAGAGAGGTGGAGCTGTTTCGCGAGTTCGGTCTTGTTGCCACCGAGTTCGAGGAAGCTGCGCAGGACGTCGACACTGTCGCCGCCGTGTCGCGCCTGATGTTCCAGCAGGCCACGGAGTTCGGTCTCGGCGAAGGCCTGCACCCGCGGATCGGTCCGGATGAGGGCGAGCAGCCCGCGCAACCGGATGTCGGCCGCTCGGTGAAAGACCTTGTCGCCCGGTGGCAACGACAGCGCGACCTCGGCGATGTGAGCGGATTCCGTCAGGCCGCCCGCGGCGTCCAGGAGCCGGGTCGATTCGGGACCGACGCCGATCGTGCAATGGAGGACGCCGTCCAGCCGGGTGAGCGCGGCACGGATCGCCGCACAGAGTTCGGACAGCGCGTCGGGTGTGGACGCCGGCGGATGCGACAGGAGCAGGTCGATCTGTCCGGCGCGGGTGTTCGCGGTGAGTGCGGTTTGCCGCGACGTCCGGACAGCGTGGCGGACGGCGTCCAGCATGTTCACACGTCGCCGCTGCGCGAGAACCTGGTCGGCGCTGGCGGTTTCGCTGACCCGGACCGTCATCGGCAGGTAGGTCAGTGCCGGCCGGAGGCCGAGCGCATGGGCGCGCGCCGTCGCCTCGGCCTCGTCCTGGATGCGTCC
Source organism: Rhodococcus sp. ACPA1 (assembly GCF_002300195.1). Classification (NCBI taxonomy): domain Bacteria; kingdom Bacillati; phylum Actinomycetota; class Actinomycetes; order Mycobacteriales; family Nocardiaceae; genus Rhodococcus; species Rhodococcus sp. ACPA1. The sequence goes on from NZ_NSDX01000005.1 coordinate 97,077, forward strand.
GCGGCGGAGTTCGTCGATGAGCCCGCTCTGGGCCTGCTGCTCGAGCGCGGTCCGGTCCTGCTCGACCATGCGGTTCAGCGCGAGCGCCTGCGCGGCACGCTCGAGGGTCATCCGCGCCCGACCTTCGGCGGCGACGGGGCGAGGGGCGACGAGTCGTCCCCACTCCTGCCGATGCGCGCCGACCGGCGTCGTCGTCCACGACTCCGGGCCGTCGATCGCGGTCTGATGCGACACGGGCGTCAGCCGCGACCGACGTTCCCACTCGGCGAGGAGATCCGCCGCCGTGGTTCCCTGCGCCGCGAAGGCCAGTACCTGCCGGTTGAGGTCCTCGAGCACGATCGGGGCGCCGAGCATGCCGGCCGCGGCGTCGACGATCTCACCGAGCGACGCCCGCTTCATGCTCAGGTCGGTGAAGACCTCGTGCACGTGCCGGGCGAACGCGACCTCGTCGTACTGCTCCGCGACGATCGATCGGTGCACTTCCTCGGTGACCTCGACGAACCGGATCTGGCGGTGCAGTGCGATGACGGGAAACGACAGTCTGTCGGCGGCGCGCGCTACTCCTTCCGGCACGGTGTCGACGTGGACGCCGAGTTCGACGACGAGTCCGGCTGCGCCCGCCGCCGCCAGTCCCTCCAGGTACGCCACGCTCGACGAGTCGTCCGCGAGCGGCTGGCCGGTGGTGAGGACGAGTTCGCCACCCTGGAGGAGATTCGACAAGTCGGGTAGATCGCTGACGTGCACCCAACGCACCGGCCTGTCGAGCGGTCCGCCGCCGATCACCTCGGGTGTTCCCGCCTGCACGACCGGGAGCGCCAGGATGTCGACGATGGTGGGCTGCATTTACACAGTGTAAATCAGAAGTCGTATTTCCTTACAGAACGTCGGGCTTCAGCGCCTTGTCGGCGGACCAGAGTGAAGACATCGCACTTCGCGCGGAGTTTCCGCGTATCGGCTCTCTCGGTAAGGACACCCATGACACACAGCGATGGCGCAGCGCAGACCCGGACCATCCCACACTGGTTCGACAACAAGAGTTTCACGGGTACGAGCGGTAACACCGCTCCGGTGACGAACCCGGCGACCGGTGCCGTCACCGGTCAGGTCGCCCTGGCCGGCGTCGAGGACGCCCGCGCCGTCATCGACGCCGCCGCCGCCGCGTTCCCCGCCTGGCGCGACACCTCCCTCGCCAAGCGCACCCAGGTGATCTTCACATTCCGGGAACTGCTCAACGCCCGCAAGGGCGAGTTGGCGGAAATCATCACCGCCGAACACGGCAAGGTCGTCTCCGACGCATTGGGTGAGGTGAGCCGCGGCCAGGAGGTCGTCGAATTCGCCTGCGGCATCGCACACCTACTCAAGGGCGGCATGACCGAAAACGCCTCCACCAACATCGACGTCTCCTCCCTCCGCCAGCCCGTCGGCCCGGTCGGCATCATCTCCCCGTTCAACTTCCCCGCCATGGTCCCGATGTGGTTCTTCCCCATCGCCATCGCCGCCGGCAACACCGTCGTCCTCAAACCGTCCGAGAAGGACCCGACCGCCGCGATCTGGATGGCCGAACTCTGGGCCGAAGCCGGACTCCCCGCCGGCGTCTTCAACGTCCTCCAAGGCGACAAGACCGCCGTCGACGAACTCCTCACCCACCCCGCCATCAAGGCCATCAGCTTCGTCGGCTCCACCCCCATCGCCCAGTACGTCTACGCCACCGGCACCGCCCACGGCAAACGCGTCCAAGCCCTGGGTGGGGCGAAGAACCACGCCATCGTCCTGCCCGACGCCGACCTCGACCTCGCCGCCGACGCCATGGTCAACGCCGGCTTCGGCTCCGCCGGCGAACGCTGCATGGCCATCTCCGCCCTGGTCGCGGTCGGCGACATCGCCGACGAACTCGTGACCAAGATCAAAGAGCGCACCGACACGTTGAAGATCGGCGACGGCACCCGCGACTCCGACATGGGCCCGCTGGTGACCAAGGTGCACCGCGACAAGGTCGCCTCCTACATCGACGCCGGCGAAAACGACGGGGCCACCATCGTCGTCGACGGCCGCACCGTGCACGCACATGGCGGTGCGGACGGGTTCTGGCTCGGCCCCACCCTGATCGACCACGTCACCACCGACATGAGTGTGTACACCGACGAAATCTTCGGACCCGTCCTCTCCGTCATCCGCGTCGACTCCTACGACGAGGCCCTGGAACTGGTGAACTCCAGCCAATTCGGCAACGGCACCGCCATCTTCACCAACGACGGCGGCGCCGCCCGACGGTTCCAGAACGAGGTCGAGGTCGGCATGGTCGGCATCAACGTCCCCATCCCCGTCCCCATGGCCTACTACAGCTTCGGCGGCTGGAAGAACTCCCTCTTCGGCGACACCCACGCCCACGGCACCGAAGGCGTCCACTTCTTCACCCGCGGCAAGGTCGTCACCACCCGCTGGCTCGACCCCAGCCACGGCGGCCTCAACCTCGGATTCCCCCAGAACAACTGAGCCGGAAAGGACCTACGGTCATGACGACGACAGTCTCCCAGGAACTCTTGCCCACCGGTCAGTCCCTCGACGCGGCCCGTGCCGAAGGGGAGCGCGCGTATGCCCTCGACCGCGCGCACGTGTTCCACTCGTGGTCCGCGCAGGAGCAGATCACCCCGATGACGATCCTCGCGTCCGAGGGTTCGTACGTGTGGGACGGTGCCGGGAACCGCATGCTCGACTTCTCGTCCCAGCTCGTCAACACGAACATCGGGCACCAGCACCCCAAAGTCGTTGCCGCCATCCAGGACCAGGCCGCGAAGCTGTGCACCATCGCACCGCAGTACGTGAACGACGCCCGCTCCGAGGCCGCGCGGCTGATCGCCGAGCGGACCCCGGGTGACCTGAACAAGGTGTTCTTCACCAACGGTGGCGCCGACGCCAACGAGCACGCGGTGCGCATGGCTCGGCTGCACACCGGCCGCTACAAGGTGCTGTCGCGGTACCGCTCGTATCACGGCGGCACGGACACGGCGATCAACCTCACCGGCGATCCGCGGCGGTGGCCCAACGACTACGGCAACAGCGGAGTCGTCCACTTCCACGGACCGTTCCTGTACCGGTCGCAGTTCCACTCGGAGAACGAGCAGCAGGAGACCGAGCGCGCGCTCGAGCACCTCGACCAGCTGATCCGCCTCGAGGGGCCGAACTCGATCGCAGCGATCGTGCTCGAATCGGTTCCCGGGACCGCGGGGATCATGGTGCCCCCGCCTGGTTACATGGCCGGTGTCCGCGAAATCTGTGACCGCTACGGCATCGTGTTCATCGCCGACGAGGTGATGTCCGGGTTCGGCCGGACCGGAAAATGGTTCGCGATCGACCATTTCGGTGTCGTTCCCGACCTGATCACCTTCGCGAAGGGGGTCAACTCCGGCTACGTCCCGCTCGGTGGTGTCGCGATCAGCGAGAAGATCGCGGCGACGTTCGCCAACCGGCCGTACCCCGGCGGGCTCACCTATTCGGGACATCCGCTTGCCACTGCAGCCGCCGTCGCGACGATCAACGCGATGGAGGACGAGGGGATCGTCGAGAACGCGGCCCGGATCGGCAGCGAGATCCTCGGTCCCGGACTGCGTGGCCTTGCCGACCGGCACCCGTCGATCGGTGAAGTCCGCGGACTCGGCGTGTTCTGGGCGATCGAACTCGTCGCCGACCGTGCCACGAAGGAACCGCTCGCTCCGTACGGCGCCTCCAGTCCGGCGATGAACGAGGTGATCGCGGCGTGCAAGGCAGGAGGATTGCTGCCGTTCGCCAACTTCAATCGCATTCACGCTGTGCCGCCGTGCACCGTCACCGAGGCCGAGGCCCGTGAGGGGCTCGCGATCCTCGACACGGTTCTCGACATCGCGGACGCGCACCGCAACTCCTGACACACCCCGTCTGCCGACACACCCGTGTCCCGACACTCGATCCGTCCCGCGGTCAATGGCGCCCGCGGGGCGGATCTTTCTCATTTCCCACGAAAACACACGGCGCCCGGATCTCAACGGAGAGAATCTATGAGCTCGACCACGTCCACGCTCGCACTGTCCCTGCCGGAAGGCTATGTCGAAGAACGGGATCGGCCACCGGCTCCCGACGTCGCCATCCTCGACCGATTGAGTGCCGATGCATTCGACCTGCACGTCGACACCGTCGGACCGAACGAGAACCGGCAATTCCGGGTCACGCTCTACAGCGGAGGCTCGACCGTGTCGCTCGAGCGGGTGCTCCGACTTCTCGGGAGCCTCGACCTCGAGGTCGTCGACCAGCGGACGTCGGTGTTCCGCCGCACCGACGGACTGGTGTGCCGGCTCTACGACTTCCGGGTGTCCGCGGGACCGCTCGTCACGTCCGCGGTGGCGTCGGGATCCGTCGAACCCGAGGCTGTCCTGGAGACCTTTCGTGCGATGTGGTCGCGTCGCGCGGAGGCGGATCGGTTCAACGTGCTGGTGCTCGCTGCCGGCCTGGACTGGCGGGAGGTCGTGCTCCTGCGCGCGTACGCCCGCTTTCTGCGGCAGAGTGCTCTGCCCTACGACCAGGGCCGGATCGAGGCGGTCCTGCTGTCGCGTCCCGAGTTCGCGTCGGCGCTCGTGGATCTGTTCCATGCGCATTTCGATCCATCCCGTCCCGGTGGCGGCACGTCCCGCGACGACGAGGTCGAACAGCGCGCGCGCCGAGTCGAATCGCTGCTCGCCGACGTGGAGGGCCTCGACGCCGACCGCATCCTGCGCGCCTACTCTGGCCTCGTCGCGGCGACGACCCGCACCAACTTCTATCGGGACGGAGCGCTCGGTCCGGCTCGTCCCCAGTTGTCGCTGAAGTTCCGCTCCGCCGAGATCGACGAGCTTCCGCGGCCGCGGCCGTTCTACGAGGTCTTCGTGTATTCACCGGACATGGAGGGCGTGCACCTGCGGTACGGACCCGTCGCGCGCGGCGGGCTCCGCTGGTCCGATCGCCTCGACGACTACCGCACCGAGATCCTCGGACTCGTCAAGGCGCAGGCAGTGAAGAACGCCGTCATCGTGCCCGCGGGCGCCAAGGGCGGATTCGTCGTGCGCAACCCGTCGTCCACCGGCCAGGACTGCTACCGCCAGTTCATCTCCGGGCTGCTCGACGTCACCGACAACCGTTCGGACACAGCCGAATCGATTCATCCCGACCGGGTCGTCTGCCGGGACGGCGACGACCCCTACCTCGTGGTGGCGGCGGACAAGGGCACTGCCACGTTCTCCGACGCCGCCAACGACGTGGCCCGGACGTACGACTTCTGGCTCGGTGACGCGTTCGCGTCCGGCGGTTCGGTCGGCTACGACCACAAGAAGATGGGCATCACCGCGAAGGGTGCATGGGTGAGCGTCACCCGGCATCTGGCCGAACTCGGTATCGATGTCGACCGTGACAGTTTCACGGTGACGGGGATCGGCGACATGAGCGGCGACGTCTTCGGGAACGCCATGCTGGCGAGTACCGGCATCGGGCTGGTCGCCGCGTTCGACCACCGCCACATCTTCGTCGACCCCACTCCCGGCACGGAGCAGGCCTGGAAGGAACGCTACCGGCTGTTCGAGCTGCCGCGATCGTCGTGGGCCGACTACGACCGGACCCTCATCAGTGCAGGCGGCGGCGTCTGGTCGCGTGAGAGCAAATCGATTCCGGTGAGCAGCCAGATGCGGACGGCGCTCGGTCTCGCTCCGTCGGTGACGACGTTGACGCCGCCGGAGATGATCCGCGCCATCCTCGCCGCCCCGGTGGATCTCCTGTTCAACGGCGGAGTCGGGACGTACGTCAAGGCCTCGTCGGAGTCGCACACGGATGCGGGTGACAAAGCGAACGACACCGTCCGGATCGATGCGGGCCGGCTGCGCGCGCGGGCCGTCGCCGAGGGCGGCAACCTGGGCATGACTGCGCTCGCCCGCATCGAGTTCGCCCGGACCGGTGGGCTCGTCAATACGGATGCACTGGACAACTCGGCCGGAGTGGACTGCTCGGACCACGAGGTGAACATCAAGATCCTGCTCGACTCACTGCCCGTCGACCGGCGGCTGGACCCGGCCCGGCGCTCGGACCTGCTCGGGGCGCTCACCGGCGACGTGTCGGAACTCGTGCTCGCCAACAACCGTGCGCAGAACCGGGTGCTCGGCGACGCCCGGTCGAACGCCCACCGGATGGTGGACGTGCACTCGAGGATGGTGAACGACCTGGTCGACAAGCGCGGTCTGGACTGCGAGCTGGAGGCGCTTCCGAACCCCGACGGCTTCGCCGAATTGTCGGAGGCCGGGCAAGGACTGACCTCGCCGGAACTGGCGACCCTCCTCGCCCACGCCAAGCTGGATCTGAAAGCGGAACTCGAGGATACGGACGTCTTCTCCGACGGGTACTTCTCCGAACGGCTCGGCGCGTACTTCCCGGCCGCGCTGCGCACCGTCCTCGCCGTCGACGCGCATCCCCTCCGCCAGGAGATCCTCGCCACCGAGATCGTGAACGACATCTTCGCCCGCGGCGGACTCACGTACGCGTACCGGCTGCGTGAGGAGACGGGGGCCGGGCCCGCGGATGTGGTGCGCGCGTTCGCCATCACATCGGAAGTGTTCGGGCTTGCGCAACTCTGGTCCGACATCGCCGCGGCGAAACTACCACCGGCGACGGAGTACGAACTGGTCGTCGAGGCCCGCCGGCTGCTCGACCGGGCGTCGCGGTGGTTCCTCGCCAACCGTCGTCAGCCGCTGTCGGTGGACGCCGAGATCGACAATTTCCGGGGCGAAGTCCACACGCATTCCGGCGACGTCGGCGGATGGCTCCGCGGCGCGGAGGTGCTGGCGATGGAGGACACGCGTCGCTCCTACGACGAGGCGGACGTCGAGACGTCCATCGCCCGGCGTATCGCGGACGGCCTCTACCGGTTCAGCCTGCTCGACATCGTGGACGTCGCCCGCGAACTGGAGCACGACGTCGCCGAGGTGGCGCCGCTCTACTTCGCCCTCTCCGATCACCTCGGCGTGGATCGGTGGCTGATCAAGGTGTCGGCGCTTCCGCGGGGTGAACGGTGGCACACCCTCGCCCGGGTGGCGCTGCGGGACGACCTGTACCGCTCCGTCCGGCTCCTGACCCGGGACGTACTGTCGTCGGGGGAGCCCGGCGATGCGCCGGACTCCCGGATTCTGCTGTGGGAGAATGCGAACCGGGCGAGGATCGAGCGTGCACGCCGGACGTTGGCGGAGATCGACGCCGCGTCCACCCACGATCTCGCGTCACTGTCGGTAGCGGCGCGTCACGTGCGATCGATGGCGGATCTGCACTGACACAACGTGCTTCGCGCCTGTGAGTACTTATTAACGTCGGGCGGTTAACAAGTACTCACGGGTGCGAAGCGCACGACGACGCCGGGGCGCAGCAGGGCGGGGGGAGTGCGTTCGGCATCCCAGATCGGTTCGTCGGTGGTGCCGATGAGTTGCCACCCGCCGGGCGAGCTGCGGGGATAGATTCCCGTGAACTCCCCGCCCAGAGCCACGGTCCCGGCGGGGACGGAGGTCCGAGGCGTCGAGCGACGCGGGACGTGCAGCTCGGGTGCGCCGCCGGTGAGGTAACCGAAACCCGGTGCGAAGCCGCAGAACGCCACCGTCCACGGTGTTCCGGTGTGTGCGGCGACGACGCCGTCGACACCGAGACCGGTCAGCTCGGCCACGTCCTCGAGGTCGGGACCGTCGTAGCGCACGTCTATCCGGATCTCGTCGGGGGCATCCTCGGCGACCGTCGCCTCCGATTCCGTGGTCCGCACCCACTTGGCGACGCGGTCACGGCTGGTCGCGCCGTGGTCGAACCGCACCAGGATGGTGCGCGCCGCCGGAATCACCTCGACGACCCCGGGTGGCCGGGACTTGTCGAGCGCACGAAAATGCGCGAGTACGGTGCCGAGATCCTCGAACTCGGCGAGGACCGCGCTTTCTCCGACGTCGAGGATGCGCATCACACGAACGGCTCCACCGTGATGCCCTCGGTGTCGAGCAACGACCGGATGGCGGTGGCCATCTCGACGGCTGCGGGCGTATCGCCGTGGACGCAGACTGATTCGGCGGTGACCGTGAGTACCGTGCCGTCGACCGCTTCGAGGGTGTGATCGGCGACGAGCCTGCGGACCCGTTCGGCCACCACCGCGGGATCGTGCAGGACGGACCCGTCCGTCGTGCGCGGCACCAGCGTTCCCTCGGGTGTGTACGCGCGGTCCGCGAACGCCTCGGTGACCGTCCGCAGTCCGGCCTTCTCGGCCTCCTCGAGGAACACGGAACCGGGCAGACCGAGGACGGGCAGCGTCTCGTCGTACGCGCGGACTGCCGCGACCACCGCGCGGGCCTGCTCGCGGTGGTGGACGATCGCGTTGTACAGCGCGCCGTGCGGTTTCACGTACGCCACCGCGGAGCCGGAAACCTGGGCGAGACCGTCGAGGGCGCCGATCTGATAGACGACGTCGGCCGTCAGGTCGCGTGGGACGATGTCGATGAACCGGCGTCCGAACCCGGCGAGGTCGTGGTAGCCCACCTGCGCGCCGATCCGGACTGTCAGCTCGGACGCCGCCGAACAGGTGGACAGCAGCGTCGCGGGATCGCCCGCATGAAACCCGCACGCCACGTTGGCGCTGGTCACGAGCTTCAGCATCGCCAGGTCGTCGCCGAGGGTCCAGGCGCCGTAGCTCTCGCCGAGGTCGCTGTTCAGATCGATTGCCGGCACATATTCGATACTAGGGTTCCGAGTGCCGTCTTGTAGATTCTCTCGCGGGGGCGGAACCGGTGAGGGTCCTGCTGCGTCAGAACAATTGACCGTGCGTGGTGGACTGCGCCATCGGAGGGGGAAACGTGACCGACCCGGCATACATCAAGGATCCCGAGAACTTTCACTCGGATCAGTGGGATCACGCGAGGATCGCGAGCGCCGTCGCCGGCATGAATGTCGAGCACGTCAGCGGCATCGCACGAGCCTGGACCGAACTGGGGACGACGGCCCACGACGCGATCGTCGAGTTCAGCGACGCGATCAAGAAGACGATCGGCGACAGCTGGCACGGTGCAGCCGCGTCGGCGGCCTACGGCGAGACCGAGCGGTACTCGACCTCCGCGCCGCAGGCGCAGGCACAGCTTCACGGAGTCGCGGACGCGCTGACGCCGCTGGCGGAGACGGTCGCGTCGCTCCGGTCGCAGGTTCCCGAAACCATCGGCACCGGACTGTGGGACAAGTTGACGCCCTGGGACACGGACACCGAAGACGAGTACTACCGGCGCGAGGGCGAAGCGCGCGAGAAAATGGCCACGATCTACAACCCCGGACTCGCGACCTCGGACGGCAACGTCCCGTCGTTCACGAAACCGGAGAGCATCGTCGACGTTCCTGCGGGTCCGGCCGGGCCCGGTGTCGACTCCGCGAGCGGCACCCCGGGTTCGAGCGATCGGCTCGGTGGACCGAGCGCCGGGCAGCCGAATTCCGGCGACGCTCCCGTCAGCGACCCGTCCGGCGAGCCTGGTGTGGACGGCGCACCCGCGGACGGCACGCAGCAGAATGCAGCAACCGCGCCGTCGGCTGCCGCCACACCGGCGACGACGGCCCCGGCCTCGGTGACGGGGGATCAGGCGCAGAGCCGGTCGGGCATGCCTCCCAGCGCCGATTCGTCCGCTGGTGCCGGCTCGCGATCCGCAGGTGTGGGTGTGGGTTCCGGTGGCGGCGGACTGGGAGTCGGCGGACTCGGCGGTGGCGTCGGCGCCGGGAACCGGCCGGGGGCCGTGGCCCGGCCCGGCACCGCACCCGGGGTCGCGGGGGTCAACGCCGGAGGTCGCGCGGGTGCCGGAATGCGGGGTACCGGCCCGATGGGTGGGGGAATGATGGGCGGCGGAGGAGCCGCCAAGGGTGGCGGCGAGGACAAGGAACACAAGACACCCGACTACCTGATCACCCTCGACAACGGTAACGAGTTGATCGGCACACTGCCCCTCGTCTCGCCGCCGGTGATCGGCGCATGAACATGCGCAATTGGCGGCTGCGTCCAGAACTGTTCGACGCGCTGTGGGCCGGTACCGGGCAGGACCGCATCCCGTACCCGTTCCGAATCGTGAGCGCGCACCCCGGGCTCAATGCGTATGTCGCCGAGCAGAACCGGATACGCGAAGCGTTCGCGGGAGCCGAACACGACGATGTGAGGTCGGCGTTGGGCGTGCTCGCCGAGCCCGAGGTGTATGTCGAGATCTCCGGTTCGACCGCCGACGAGACCCCGATCCGCATCATCGGTGCGCAACACCGGCAATGGGTGGTGATCGCTTCGCAACTCCCCGGCCGGGCACCGCGGATCGGTGGCGACGTCGTGATCGGCGCCGGTGCGGCCGGGCGACTGGGCACCCAACTGATCGGGCTGATCCCGCAGAACGCCGCAGGCCGACGCCGGTTCCAGCGGCGCGACGAACAGGACACCCACTTCTCTCGGGGAATCCTGCAGGAGGTCAATCGGGTGGCCCCCGCCCCGCGACTCGAATCCGCCGTGCAGAAGGGATACGCGGGACGCGGGAAGATCCGGGTCTTCCGTGGTCCTCGCTACGGCAGCGGCAGGGACGTCGGCGTCATGCAATGGATCGACATCGCCGGCGACGGACGCTACGTGATCGGACCGCACGATCCCGCCGCCGCGCACCCCGCAGGCCCCGAACAGCTCGTATCGTCGCTCGACACCCTGATCAGGGTCGGTACGACTCCTCGAGCAGGTTCGGTCGGTGCCCGCGGTTGGTAGATTGCCACGCGCCGGCGATTGCACAGGTGGGGACACAGCAGGACACACAGAGGAGACACCGACATGGCGGGGCCAGAAGCACCGGAAGCCGGATGGAAGGCTTTCACCGAGAACGTCGTCGGGGGAGGCAGGCTCGAACTCGACCCCGCCGGCATAGAGCAGTGCATCAAGCTGTGCCAGGAGCATGCGGATCGCATGAAACTTCTCGGAGGCAGAGCGCGCCGAGAACTTCGCGCCACGGATCTTGGGCTGGGGGAACAGGACATCGAGTCGGCCAGGCAACTTGCACGAAAGTTTGATGAGAAGGCGATCGGCGGAGATGGCATCGAGTTCGGCAACAGTGCGGTGGGCTTGTTTCTGGCTCACGAAACCTACGCATCGGACATGAAGTCGATGTTCGAGGCTGTATTGGCGAGCTACAAAGAGCAGGACGCTGCAACCGCCGCGCGATTGGGATCCGTTGGAGTGCAACTGTGAGGCGTTACTCATATCGCGCGATGATGGGGGCGCTGAGCCTGCTGTCAGTGGTCGGGGTCGGCGCGTGCTCGCAGCCGGTCGATGGGAAGCCCGCTGGAGAACCTGCTATCGAGATTTCTTACCAGCCATGCGACGCCCTCTCGCCGGAAGCGCTTGCCGCGGCGAGGATCGATGCGGCCCCGCCTGACCGGATGCCGGATCGAAATGACCCGCCGAATCATGCGTGCGGATTCTTGTCTCGAGACCCTTATTACGTAGCTGTCGTATCCGCGATCGGCGCATCCATCAGCGGCATCGCGAGCGACGACCGCTTCAACATCCTGAGTGAGACCGAGATCGGCGGGCGGCGTGCTCTGGTGTCGGATTTCCGCGGCGGTAGTGCGTGCACGGTGTCGGTGGCGATCGAGCCGGGGATTCTCGAGTTCATGATCGGGTACAGCGAGTTGGAGGATTTCACAACAGTCGACGCGGCGTGCGATCAGGCGACGAAGGTGGCGACGACGTTGGCGCCCTATTTCCCTGACCACCTGTAGTGGCGGCTCAGTGCGTGTGTGCGTGGGTGGGGGTGATGCGTCCCGCGTTCTTGCGTCGTGAGGAGCCGCTGAGCCGGCACACGAGGTAGATGACGAACGAGATCGTGGTGACGAAGCTCGACACGGGCACTCCGGGTGCGAGGGACAGCAGGATGCCGCCGACGGCGGCGAGTTCGGCGAACACGATCGACAGGATCGTGGCCTTCAGTGGGCTGGCGGTGACGTAGGCGGCGGCCGCGGCGGGGGTGATGAGCAGCGCCATCACCAGCAGCGCCCCGACGATCTGGACGCCGAGGGCGGCTGTGATGCCGACGAGCACGGCGAACACGATCGACAGCGCACGGACGGGGACGCCGCGGGCCTCGGCGACGTCGGGGTCGGTGCTCGCGAAGAGGAGGGGGCGGTAGATGAGGCCGAGGACCCCGATGACCAGCACGGCGCAGAGCAGCAGCAGTTGGAGGCCGCTGTCTCCGGGCGCCACGATCTGGCCGATCAGCAGTGAGAAACTGGTGCCGGTGCGCCCTTGGTACGACCAGATGAACAGCACCGACAGACCGAGTCCGAACGCCATGATCACGCCGATCACGGAGTCGCGGTCGCGGGCCTTCGCGCCGAGCAGCCCGAACAGGACCGCCGCGACCACCGACCCGGCGATGGCGCCGGCCCCGACGCTGACTCCGATGAGCAGGGCCGCCGACGCGCCGGTCAGCGACAGCTCGCTCGTGCCGTGCACGGCGAACGACATCTGCCTGCTCACGATCAGCGGGCCGATGGCTCCTGCCAGCAGGCCGAGGATTGCGCCGGCGATCAATGCCTGCTGGACGAAGTCGTACTGCAGGAGGTCGACGGTGGCCGAGACGTCGAACATGTGCGACATCGCGTCGGTGAATTTGTTGCTCATGCGTGTCCCTCGTCCGTGTGGTGCACACCCTCACCGGGGCGGAGGCCGCCCGCGCTGCCGAGCGCGTCGATGGCGTCGCCGGTGCCGATGACGACGAGGCGGCCGCGTACGTGCAGCACCTCGACGTCGGTGCGGTACAGCTCGGACAGCACTTCCGACGTCATGACCTCTTCGGGTTTGCCGATGCGGAACTGTCCGTCGACGAGGTAGAGCACGCGGTCGACGAGGGGGAGGATCGGGTTGATCTCGTGGGTGACGAACAGCACCGCGGTGTCGTGGGTGCGGCGCCGCCGGTCGATGAGTCCCGACACGAGATTCTGGTTGGCCAGGTCGAGGCTGAGCAGCGGTTCGTCGCACAGCAGGATCTGCGGGTTGCCGACGAGGGCCTGCGCGATTCGCAGTCGTTGCTGCTCACCGCCGGACATGGAACCGATCGGTGCGTCCGCGTAGTTCTGGGCGCCGACTTCGGCGATGGCGGCGTCGACGATCGCCCGGCGCCGGCCTCGCCGGAGGATGCCGGTTCCCCACTGGTGGCCGTCGACGCCGAGCCCGACGAGGTCGCGGCCCCGCAGCGGCAGCCCGTCGTCGAGCGACTTCTGCTGAGGGATGTACCCGACGTGCGAATTGCCCTTCCGCGCCGGGGATCCGGCGATGCGCGCGGTACCGGAGCTGAGGGCGAGCTGGCCGAGCAGCACCTTCAGCAGCGACGTCTTGCCCGACCCGTTGGGTCCGAGGACGGCGACGAATTCGCCGGGTTCCACGGTGAGGTCGAGGTCCTGCCAGAGTGTGCGTTCGCCGAAGGACAGTCGCGCCCCCGTCAATTCCAGTGCGGGGACGCGACCGTTGCCGGCGTTCTTCGAAGTGGGTTCTGTCACAAGCCGATCAGTTCTATTGCAGAGCCGCAGCAAGCGACTCGGCGGTGTTGGTCTGCCACTGAATGTAGTCCAGGCCTTCGGGCAGGGTTTCGGTCACCTCGACGACGGGGATACCCGCTGACTCGGCCGTGGCCCGCACGTCCTGGGTGACCCGGTCCTGCGTCTGCACGTTGTAGACGAGGGCCTGCACCTGCTTGTCGGTGAGCAGCTGTCGTGTCGCGGCGATGGCGGCGGGTGCGGGGTCGTTGCCGTTCTCGATGGCGCTCGTGAAGTCGGGCGGGGTGACGTCCTTCAGGCCCGCGGACTGCAGCAGGTAGTAGGCGATCGGTTCGGTCTGGGCGACGGGTGCGTCCTTGTGCGCTGCCGCGATGCCGTCGGTGATCGCGGAGATCTGCTCGAGCTGACCGTGGAAGGTGGCGGCGTTGGCCTTGTAGGCGTCGGCGTTGTCGGGGTCGAGTTGGCCGAGCTTGTCCGCGATGGACTGCGCGGTGGCGTCGACGGTGTCGACGTCGAACCAGACGTGTTCGTTCACGTCGCCGTGGTCGTGGCCCTCGTGCGAGTCGCCACCGTCCGAGTGCTCGTCCTCGCCCGCGTGCGCGCCGCCCTCGAGGAGGTCGAACGCGTTGACCGTGAGCTGGTCGCTGTTGCCGGTGCCGATGATGTCGTCGACGAAGTGGTCGTACCCGCCGCCGTTGTAGACGATCAGGGAGGCGTCGGTGAGCGTGGCGGCGTCGGTGGGGCTCGCCTCGAACGAGTGCGGGTCGGACGACGGTTCGGTGATGATCGAGGTGACGTCCACCTTGTCGCCGGCGACGGCCTGCGCGACGCTGCCCCACACGTTCGTCGACGCGACGACGGTCAGCGTGCCGTCGCCGGTCGTGTCGGAGCTGCACGCGGTGAGGGTGAGGGCCGCGGCGAACGACAGCCCGACGGCCGCCGTGGCGGCACGAAAACCTGAGGAAGCGCGCACAGAAAACTCCTGACCGAAGACGAACGCTAAACGCTATTGGAAACCGTTACCGTTGCACTTTAGCGGATAGGTCCTGGTAGTGCACTTTCGGTGCAGCCCCGACGCGCCCGAACGCGGGCCAGGTACTAACGTCCCCCTATGCCCAGGTCTCGACAGCCTCGTCGCCAAGCCACGCTGGCGTCGCTCGCGGCCGAGCTCAACATTTCGCGCACGACGGTGTCGAACGCCTACAACCGGCCGGATCAACTCTCCGCGGAACTCCGCGACCGGGTGCTGCAGGCGGCCAAGCGCCGCGGCTATCCCGGCCCGGACCCGGTGGCCCGCTCCCTGCGCACCCGCAAGGCCGGTGCCGTGGGACTGCTGCTCACCGAGGCCCTCAGCTACTCCTTCCGCGACCCCGCCGCGATGAGCTTTCTGTCCGGACTGGCCGAGTCGTGCGAGGCGGCCGGGCAGGGTCTGCTGCTGATTCCGGCGGGCCCGGGTCGCGAGGAGGCGGACGCCGCCGCGGTCGTGCAGCAGGCGGGCGTCGACGGGTTCGTCGTGTACTCGGTGGCGGACGACGACCCGTATCTCGCGGCGGTGTGCGAGCGTCACCTGCCGATGGTCGTGTGCGATCAGCCGCGGGAGATCCCGGGGGCGTCGCTCGTCGGCATCGACGACCGCGGCGCGATGCGGGGCCTCGCGGACTATCTGATCGGGCTCGGCCACCGCGACATCGGCGTGCTGAGCATGAGGCTGGGGCGTGACCGCTCGGATGGGGTCGCCGACGCCGAGCGTTTGCGGTCACCGAACTTCCACGTCCAGCGCGAACGCATCGAGGGAGTGCGCGACGCCATGTCCGACGCCGGCCTGGACCCTCGGACGCTGACCGTCGTCGAGCGGTTCGAGCACACCGGGAAGTCGGGGCACGCCGCTGCCGCGCAGGCACTGGGCGTGAATCCGCGGATCACCGCGCTCGTGTGCACCACCGACGTCCTCGCGCTCGGCGCGCTGGACTGGGCGCGCTGGCAGGGCATCGACGTGCCCGGCCGGCTCTCGATCACCGGATTCGACGGAGTCGACGACGCACTGCGCGAGGGCCTGACCACCGTGCGGCAACCCCAGGAGGAGAAGGGGCGCCGGGCAGGCGCCCTGCTCATGTCCCCGTCGCACTCCGGCGTCGCGACCGTCGAGATGCTCGAAACCGAACTGCTGCGGGGTTCGACGGCCGGGCCCGCCAAGCGCTGACCCGGCCATCCCACACACGCTAGGCCAGCAGCTGAGCGCAGCGCAGCAGTCCCAGGTGGCTGTACGCCTGGGGGTGGTTACCCAGTGACCGCTCGGCGACGGGGTCGTACTCCTCGCTGAGCAGTCCGGTCGGCCCGGCGGCGTCGACGAGTTGCGCGAACAACGCCTCCGCTTGCGACCGCTGACCGATCAGCAGGTACGCCTCGACCAGCCACGCCGCGCAGAGGTGGAACCCGCCCTCGGTGCCGGGCAGTCCGTCGTCATGGTGGTACCGGTACACGGTCGAACCGCTGCGCAGTTCCGCCTCGGTGGCCGTGACGGTGGCCGCGAACTTCTCGTCCGACGGGTCGATCAGCCCGGACAGCCCGATGTACAGGGTGGCGGCGTCGAGGTCGGTGCCGTCGTAGGCGGCGGTGTACGAGCGGACCTCGTCCTTCCAGCCCTTCTCGCGCACCTCCTCGGCGATCTTGTCGCGCAACGGCGTCCAGCCGGGCTCGATGTCGCGGCCGAAGTGCTCGGCCAGCGCCACCGCACGGTCGACGGTGACCCAGCCCATCACCTTCGAGTACACGTGGTGACGCGGGTTGTCGCGGATCTCCCAGATGCCGTGGTCGGGTTCGAACCAGCGACGTTCGACGGCCTCGACCATGGCGCAGACCAGTTCCCAGTCGCGGTCGTTGAGCGGCACCAGGGCGCCCTGCTTCTCGCGGGCGTGGGACAGGTCGTGGATGAGTTCGACGATGGGCCCGAACACGTCGAGTTGCACCTGCTGGTTGGCCGCGTTGCCGATGCGGACCGGCCGCGAGCCCGCGTAGCCGGGCAGCGAGTCGATGACGGCCTCGGGCGGCAGACCGCCACCGTGCAGCGTGTAGAGGGGGTGCAGGCGTTCGGGGCCAGGCAGCGTCTCGAGGACGTCGTGCACCCAGTCGAGGTAGCCCTCGGCCTCGCTGAGGGATCCGAGACTGACGAGCGCGGACGCGGTGAGCGCCGCGTCACGCAGCCAGCAGTAGCGGTAGTCCCAGTTGCGGACGCCGCCGATCTCCTCGGGCAGCGAGGTGGTGGCCGCCGCCATGATCGCTCCGGAGTCGACGTGCACCAGGCCGCGGAGGGTGAGCGCGGAGCGCTTCATCAGGTCGGGTTTGAGCGTGGGCAGGGTGAGGCTCTTCGCCCAGTCCGACCAGTACGATTCGGCCAGTGCGCGGCGCTCCTGCTCGGGCGTCTCCGACGGTCCGAGTTCTTCGGTGCCGCACCGCAATTCCAGGACGACGTCGCCGCCGGACGGGTCGACGACGGCGTGCGCGGTCTGCTGGTTGCCGTCGGACGTGACGTTCCACTGCACGCCGGGGGAGCGCAGCACGATCGGCTCGTTGGTGCCGTGCACCCGCAGCCCCTCGGATACTGCCTCGAGGATGACCTGGCCCTGCCCGAACTCGGGCCGCGGTGCGAACGTCACGACGGCGGCGGCCTGCCCGCTGATCACCCGGGTCAGGTCGGTGCGGCCCTGGCGGACGTCGTGCGGCAGGTAGTCGGTGACGGACAGGCTGGCCCACCGTGTCTGCACGGTCATGGTGCTGTCGATGTACCGCTGGCTCAGCGGCAGCGCGCTGCGGTGCGGGCCGACGCTGAAGTGGCCGGCTTCCGGTCCGCCGAGCAGGTGCGCGAACACGGACGCCGAGTCGGGTTCGGGATGACACAGCCAGGTGAGAGTCGCGTCGGGGGTGACGAGGGCGACGGTCCGCGGGCTGGCGAGCATGGTGAGGCGCTCGATCGGCGGCGCGTGTGCCCCGGACAGCCAGGTGCGGCGCTCCTCGAGCAGGAACGCGAGGGCCGCGGCCACGTCTTCGGTGGTCGACACCCGGAATTCGGCGAGACTCTCGCCGGGGCCCACCTTCACGCCGAGGTCGGGGCCCTGGAGACGGGCGAAAGCCTTCTCGTCGGTGACGTCGTCGCCGACGAAGACGGCTGCCGTCGCACCGTCCTGGTGGCGGATCAGGTCGAGCGCATGACCCTTGTCGGTCGCGACGACGGCCAGTTCGATGACGGACTTGCCCTCGGTGATCTGCACACCCACGCGCTGTCCGGCGTCGGCGCGCACGGCGGCCAGGGCCAGGGCGCCTTCCTCCGCGTCGGCGTTGCGGACGTGGAGGGCGACGCTCGCCGGCTTCGCTTCCACCGACGTGCCGGCGTGCAGCGCGGCGATCCGGGTGAGTTCCTCGGTGATCTCACCGAGAAGTTTCTTGGCGTCGGCGTCGATCGCATGGATGAACCCGATGTCGAATTCCGAGCCGTGGCTGCCGACCAGTTGAACCTCGGCGGGCAGCCGCGACAGCGCGGCGAGGTCCTTGAGTGCCCGGCCCGAGATCACGGCCGCCGTCGTTCCGGCGAGGCTGGCCAGGGCGCGGAGAGCGCGCACCGATTCGGCGTGGGGGAACGCCTTCTCGGGGTCGGAGACGATGGGGGCCATCGTGCCGTCGTAATCGGAAGCGACGAGCAGACGAGGGGTCCGCGCAACCCGCGAGAGGGCACGACGAAGTTCGATGGGCAGATCATGGGCGCTCACATGTTCAAATCTAGGGGATGTGACGGCTGTGAGCGCGTTGTCGGCCGGGGCTGTGCCCCGATCGCGTCCTATTCGGGTCTGCGGCTTCCGTCACCGAGCAGCAGTTCGACGGTGAGTTCGAGGCGATTCGCGACATCGGTCGCGGACGAGCGGCGGGTGAGCCAGGCCACCAGGTTCGACAGCCACACGTCGGAGATGACGCGGGCGACGGCCAACTGGTCTTCGGTGGGCTCGGTGTCCGTCATCGCGCGGGCGAACAGACGGTCCATCAGCTTGCCCACCTGATCGACCTCGGCGGCGGCGGACGCGTCGGCGAACATGAAGGCGCGCGTCATGGCCTCGGTCAGCAGTGGATCGCGCTGCATGGCCCGGGTGATCTGGCTGAGGATCAGCTGCATCCGCTCGAGCGGGTTCCGGCCCGGCGGGTTCTTTCCCCGCGAGTCGATCCGCTCGAACTCGCGGGCGAGCGCCGACACCAGCAGGTGCACCTTGGACGGGAAGTAGCGGTACAGCGTCCCTACGGCGACGTCGGCGCGTTCGGCGACGGCCCGCATCTGCACGGCTTCGTATCCGCCCTTGGAGGCCAGGGCCAGGGTCGCGTCGAGGATCCGCTTGCGCCGTTCCTTCTGCGCGTTGGAACTGAGATCGTCCTCGCCCAGCGTCGCCGCAGCGACCGTCGTGGACCGTGATCGAGAGCTGGTCGTCATTACCTGTTTTCCTTCGCGCCTTGACTCATGGCCAGGTGTCATATTAGAACACGTTCTAGACGAATGTGTCATTCAGGAGAGGCGGATACCCGTTGTGACAATCGCCACCACCGAGGAACAGAGGGCTGCAGCGGGTTCGATCCAGGCTTGGGCGCGGTCCACGGACCCGCTGGTCACAGTACGGCAAGGACCAGCAGATTCGTGGCGTACGTCGTGGCCGTCCTTCGCCTCGCTCGGAATTTTCTCGGTCGCCGTGCCCGACGAGGTCGGTGGGTCGGGAGCGGAGATCGTCGATCTCGCCGCGATGCTCGAACAGGCCGCGACTGAACTCGTCCCGGGTCCTGTTCTCTCGACCGCTCTCGCCGCGCTCGTCGTCGGCCGCAGCTCCGGCGCCGCCGCGAAACGGTGGTCCGAGGACCTCGCCGACGGCGCGATGCCGTGCTCGGTGGCTCTCGGCAGCAACTCCCCGGTGAACGCGACCCTCGCGGCCGACGGCGGGCTGACGCTCACCGGCGATGCGGGCTTCGCGATCGGCGGTGACACGGGGGTGACCGTGCTGCTGCCTGCCGACGCGGGCGACGGCGTCGTGTGGTGTCTGGTCGACGGCGAATCCGACGGCCTGGACATCACGGTCGCCGACACGATCGACAAGAGCCGCCCGCTCGCGCGGGTGCGGTGCGATCGTGTGGCGATCGCGGCCGACCGGGTGCTCGCGGGGGTGCCGGACGGGCTCGTGCCCGACCTCGCCGCGACACTCGCCGCGGCGGAGGCGTCCGGGATCGCGGCCTGGTGTCTGCGAACGGCGGTGGAGTACGCCAAGATTCGCGAGCAGTTCGGCAAACCGATCGGATCGTTCCAGGCGATCAAGCATCTGTGCGCGGAGATGCTGTGCCGCGTCGAACAGTCCGGCGCGGCGGCGTGGGATGCGGCCGTGGCGGCGGAGGACGCGTGGGGCGCGGGCGGCGGCGAGCTTCCGGTCGCGGCCGCGGTCGCGGCGTCGCTCACGCTCGACGCCGCCGTCGAGACCGCCAAGGACTGCATCCAGGTGCTCGGTGGGATCGGCTTCACCTGGGAACACGACGCGCACTTCTACTTGCGCCGGGCGACGTCGCTGCGACAGCTGCTCGGCGGCTCCGCCCGCTGGCGGGCGCGGGTCACGGAACTGACGCGCGCCGGTGCTCGCAGGCACCTGTCGATCGACCTGTCCGGGCTCGACGACGAGCGGGCGCAGATCCGCGCCGAGATCGCCGAGCTGGTGGCGCGACCGGAGTCGGAGCGGCGCGCGGCCCTCGCGGAATCGGGCTACCTGGCCCCGCACTGGCCGGCGCCCTATGGGCGGGGTGCGCGCGCCGCGGAGCAGATCCTGATCGAGGAGGAACTGGCGGCCGCCGGGGTCGGCAGGCCCGACCTCGTGATCGGCTGGTGGGCCGTGCCGACCATCCTCGAGCACGGCAGTGCCGAGCAGATCGAGCGTTTCGCGACCCCGACGCTGCGCGGCGAGATCATCTGGTGCCAGCTGTTCAGCGAACCCGGCGCCGGCTCCGACCTCGCGGCGCTGCGGACGTCCGCGGAGAAGGTGGACGGCGGGTGGCGGCTGAACGGTCAGAAGGTGTGGACGTCGAGGGCGCAGGAAGCGGACTGGGCGATCTGCCTGGCCCGCACCGACCGGGACGCGCCCAAGCACAAGGGCATCAGCTACTTCCTCGTCGACATGACGAGCCTCGGCATCACCATCTCGCCGCTGCGCGAGATCACCGGCGACGCCCTGTTCAACGAGGTGTATCTCGAGGACGTGTTCGTGCCGGACGAGCTGGTGGTCGGGAATCTCGGCGACGGCTGGAAACTGGCCCGCACCACGCTGGCGAACGAGCGGGTGGTGATGGGCGGAGGCTCCTCGCTCGGTGAGGCGATGGAGGAACTGCTCGCGCTCGCGGGGGACGGCGACCCGGTGACCGACTACAAGCTCGGGCATCTCATCGGTAATGCGCTCGTCGGCTCGCAGCTCGAACTGCGCACCACCCTCCGGCAGCTGGACGGTCAGGACCCGGGACCCGAATCGAGTGTCCGCAAGTTGGTCGGTGTCCGCCAGCGGCAGGCGGTCGCGGAATTCGCGATGGAACTCGGTGGCGTGGACGGCTGGGTGGAGGGTCCGCTGGCGCGGGAATTCCTCAACACGCGCTGCCTGTCCATCGCGGGCGGAACGACGCAGATCCTGCTGACGGTCGCGGCCGAGCGGATTCTCGGGCTACCGCGGGGCTGAGCCGCGTCGCGATGGTCTTTCGCGGGGTCCGGGATGGTGATACAACTAGAACACGTTCTAAATTGAAAGTGGGATTGTCAGCGTGGACTTCACTCGAGACGAAACCCAGGAGGCCGTGGCTCAGGTCGCGGCGGGACTGCTGGCCCGCGACCTCGACGGCGACGCCCTCTGGGCCGCGTTCGCCGACGCCGACCTGCTGACCCTCGCACTGCCGGAGCGTCTCGGCGGTGAAGGGCTCTCGGTCACCGACGTCGGTGCGCTGCTCACCGAGGTCGGGCGGAAGGCGGCGCAGGTCCCGGCCCTCGCAACGCTCGGATTCGGTGTGCTGCCCATCGTCGCACTGGGCGACGACGCACAACAGGACGCACTGCTCACCGGTCTCGCCGACGGCCGCACGTTCACCGCGGCGCTCGCCGAACCCGGGGCGCAGTTCCCGGCACGGCCCTCGGTGACCGCGGTCGCGGACGGGGACGGCTACTCCGTGACCGGGCGCGTGCTCGCGGTCCCGTTCGCCGAGCGGGCGCACCGGATCCTCGTGCCCACGGACACCGGGGTGGTGCTGGTGGACCCGGGCGCGGACGGCGTCACGCTCACGCCGACACCCTCGGCGTCGGGGAGCCCCGAATTCGCGATCACGTTCGACGGCGCGCGGGGCGAACTGCTCGCGGCCGGCGACGACGCGGTGCAGACGCTGTACCGCATCGCCCTGGCGTCGATCGGGGCGGTCGCGGACGGACTGCTTTCGGGCGCAACGGTTCTGGCAGGAGAGCACCTCGCGACCCGCCACCAGTTCGGCAAGCCGCTCGCCACGTTCCAGGCCGTGTCGCAGCAGATCGCCGACGTCTATGTCACGTCCCGCACCCTCCACGTGTCGGCGCTCGCGGCGTCGTGGCGGGTGTCCGAAGGCCTGGACGCCCAGGACGATCTGGACGTGATGGCGTACTGGATCGCCGCCGAAGTGCCTGCCGCCATGCAGGTTCTGCACCACCTGCACGGCGGGATCGGCGTCGACGTCACCTACCCGCTGCACCGCTACTACTCGACCGCCAAAGACCTGGCCCGCCTCGTGGGCGGCGCCTCGTACCGACTCGACCTCGTGGGGGCCCGGTGTTCATCGATCTGACCGACGAGCAGCGTGAGCTGCAAGCGGAACTGAGGCGCTACTTCTCCGGGCTGATCTCGCCGGCCGAGGCCGAGGTGATGCGCACGGAGCGCCATGGCAGCACCTACCGCGAGGTCATCCGCCGGATGGGCAAGGACGGCTGGCTCGGGGTGGGCTGGCCGGTGGAGTTCGGAGGCCGCGGCTTCGGCGAGATCGAGCAGCAGATCTTCGTCAACGAGGCGACCCGCGCCGACGTGCCGCTACCCGCGGTCACGTTGCAGACGGTGGGTCCGACGCTGCAGAAGTACGGGACCGAGGAGCAGAAGCGCAAATTCCTTCCCGCGATCCTGGCCGGCGAGGTGCACTTCGCGATCGGCTACACCGAACCGGAAGCGGGCACCGACCTCGCGGCGCTGCGGACCACGGCCGTGCGCGTGGGTGACGAGTACGTCGTCAACGGGCAGAAGATCTTCACCACCGGCGGTCACGACGCCGACTACCTGTGGCTCGCCGTCCGCACGGGCTCGGCGGATTCGCGTCACCGCGGCATCTCCATCCTGATCATGGACACCAAGGACCCTGGCTACAGCTGGACACCGATCATCACGTGCGACGGTGCGCATCACGTCAACGCCACCTACTACTCCGACGCCCGGGTTCCCGCGGACATGCTGGTCGGTGAAGAGAATCAGGGCTGGCGACTGATCACCACCCAGCTCAACCACGAACGCGTCATGCTCGGACCGGCAGGCCGGGTGGGAGGTCTCTACGACCGCATCCGCAACTGGGCCGTCGCGCACGAACTGCTCGACGAGCCGGACGTGCGGCGCGCGCTCGGCGAGATCCACGCGACGTTCCGCCTCAACGAACTACTCAACTGGCAGGTGGCGTCGAGTGAGGCGGACGCCGTCGACATCGCCGACGCGTCCGCGACGAAAGTGTTCGCCACCGAACGTATTCAGCGCATCGGCCGGCTCGTCGAGGAGATCGTCGGACGCTACGGCGACCCGTCCGAGCCGGAGACCGCCGACCTCATGAAGTGGCTCGACATGCAGGTGAAGCGCAACCTCGTCATCACGTTCGGTGGCGGTGTCAACGAGGTGATGCGCGAGCTGATCGCGACAGCCGGTCTGAAACTTCCCCGAGTCCCGCGATAGGAGCGCCGCGCGAAATGAGTTCCGAACAGATTCTCGCTGCCGCGGAAGAGGTCCGGTCGGCGGGCCCGAGCGCTCCTCGCCCCGGGCGGGACCCGATCAACCTGCCGATGATCCGCAACTGGGTGGAGGCGATCGGCGACCGGAATCCGATCTACGTCGACGAGGCGGCGGCGCGGGCAGCGGGACACGACGCCGTCGTGGCCCCGCCCGCGATGGCCCAGGTGTGGACGATGCAGGGACTGAACGCGGTTCGGCAACCCGACGACCCGCTCGGGCGGATGACGACGATCCTCGACGAGGCCGGGTTCACGTCCGTCGTCGCCACCAACTGCGATCAGATCTACCACCGCTACCTGAAGGTCGGCGAGGAGGTCACCATCACCACGACCCTCGAGGACCTCGTGGGTCCGAAGAAGACGGGCCTCGGTGAGGGGTGGTTCTTCACCACCCGCAGCCTGTGGCGGGTCGCGAACGGCGACGGCACCGGCGAGGTCGTGGCCGAGATGCTGTTCCGCATCCTGAAGTTCGCCCCGAAACCCGCTGAACCGGTGGCGCCTTCGGCGAACGGTCAGGGCGCGTCCTTCGACGACCTCGACCCCGCCAAGTTGATGCGGCCCAGCGCCTCGCAGGACACCCAGTTCTTCTGGGACGGGGTTGCCGCGCACGAGTTGCGGATCCAGCAGCGGGAGGACGGATCGCTGCAGCACCCGCCGGTGCCCGCGCTGTGGAAGGACAAGGCGGAGACGACGGACTACGTCGTCGCGTCGGGTCGCGGCACGGTGTTCAGCTACGTGGTCCACCACGCGCCGAAGGTCCCGGGACGCTCGCTGCCGTTCGTGGTGGCGCTGGTCGAACTGGAGGAAGGCGTCCGGATGCTCGGTGAGCTGCGCGGTGTCGACCCTGCCGAGGTGACGGTCGGGATGCCGGTGGAGGCGATCTACCTCGACTTCCCGGGTGACCAAGAGACGGGCGGCACGCCGTGGACCCTGTACGCGTGGCAGCGCGGAGCGAAGGAGCAGTCATGACGTCCACACTCGATGTCGCGGTGGGAACGACGCTTCCGGAATTGACCGTGACCGGCGACCCGACGTTCGTCGTCTCGGCCGCGCTCGCGACGCGCGACTTCCAGGACGTCCACCACGACCGCGACCTGGCGCAGCAACGCGGGTCGAAGGACATCTTCGTCAACATCCTCACCGACACGGGACTGGTGCAGCGGTTCGTCACCGACTGGGCGGGACCGAACGCGGTGATCAAGTCGATCGCGTTGCGCCTCGGGGTTCCGTGGTACGCCTACGACACCCTCACGCTGAGCGGCACGGTGGCGTCGGTGGACGACGGCGTCGTCACTCTGGACGTCGTCGGGAAGAACGGTCTCGGCGACCACATCACGTCGAAGGTGACCCTCGTCCTGGACGGACGCACGAACGGAGCGGGTGCATGAGCGGGTTGTCGGGCAAGGCTGTCATCGCCGGGATCGGCGCCACCGACTTCTCGAAGAACTCGGGCCGGAGCGAATTGCGGCTGGCGGCAGAGGCGGTCACTGCGGCGCTCGACGACGCCGGGCTGACCCCCGCGGACGTCGGCGGCCTGACGTCCTTCACGATGGACACCAACACCGAAGCGGCCGTGGCCCGTTCGGTCGGCATTCCGGACCTGAAGTTCTTCAGCCGCATCCACTACGGCGGGGGCGCGGCGTGCGCGACCGTGCAGCAGGCGGCGATGGCCGTGGCCACCGGTGTGGCCGACGTGGTGGTGGCGTACCGGGCGTTCAACGAGCGGTCGGGAATGCGGTTCGGGCAGGTGAACTCCGGTCTGGTGCAGCAGGTGAACTCGTCGGGTACCGACAACGCGTTCTCCTACCCGCACGGCCTGTCGACGCCGGCGGCGTTCGTCGCGATGGTCGCCCAGCGATACATGCACGAATACGGCGCTACGAGCGAGGATTTCGGACGGGTCGCGGTCACCGACCGCAAGCACGCCGCCACCAATCCGAACGCCTTCTTCTACGGCAAGCCGATCACCCTCGAGGACCACCAGAACTCCCGATTCATCGCCGAGCCCCTGCACCTGCTCGACTGCTGCCAGGAGTCCGACGGCGGCATCGCGATCGTGGTCACGTCACCGGAGCGGGCGAAGGATCTGAAGCAGAAACCGGCCGTGATCGCCGCGGCGGCTCAGGGGAGCGGCAGCGACCAGTACATCATGACCAGCTACTACCGTCCGGAGCTCGCGGGACTGCCCGAGATGGAGCTGGTCGGCAGGCAGCTGTGGGATCAAGCCGGGCTCGGACCGCAGGACATGGATCTGGCCGTCCTCTACGACCACTTCACACCATACGTATTGATGCAGCTCGAAGAACTCGGCTTCTGCGGCCGCGGCGAGGCCAAGGACTTCATCGCCGACGGTGCCATCGACCTCGACGGCAGTCTGCCGCTCAACACCCACGGAGGCCAGCTCGGCGAGGCCTACATCCACGGGATGAACGGCATCGCCGAGGGTGTGCGTCAGATCCGCGGCACGTCCGTGAACCAGGTCTCCGGCGTGCAGAACGTCCTCGTCACCGCCGGGACCGGTGTGCCTACGTCAGGGTTGGTGCTGACGGCCTGAGTCCGGCCCGAGTCTGTCGTCGCGCAATGTGTTTCGCGACATACCCGGCATCCCTGCCCACCCCGCCGGTGAGCATCGAGGCGAACGCCTGCAGGAACGGCAGCCCCACGAAATACAGTCCCGGATGGTCCGGCGAGACTCCGCGGGACTGCTCGGGCCACCCGTCCGATCCGGTGACGGGGATCTGGATCCACGACGTGTCCTTGCGGAACCCGGTGCACCAGATGACGTTGCGGACGTCGAGTGCGGTGCCGTCGTCGAGGACCGGTCTGCCGTCGTGGACGCCGGTGACCTTCTCGGGGAAGTGCTCTACACCGGCGGCGGCGAGGTCGGCCCGTTTGACCCGCAGCAGCGGTCCGCCACCCGAACGGACGTGGACGCGCATCTTCCGGCCGACGGGTGTGCGTTCCGTCAGAACGTGATTGGCCATGAACCACATGATGGGGATCGCGACGTGGGCGGCGCGCCCCTCGAGGTCGAACGGCACCTCACCGCGGACCGGTCCGGAGATCGTGGTGCGATGCGAATGGGAGACTTCCAGCGCGATGTCCGCGCCGGAGTGGCTGCACCCGACCACCAGCACCGGCCCGTCCTGCAGTTGGGACGGATTGCGGTAGTCGCTCGAATGCAGTTGCCGGATCCGGGGGTCGAGACGCTCGGCGAGATCCGGGAGGACCGGGGACTGCCACGTTCCGGAGGCGACGACGACGTTGTCTGCCTCGAATCGGTCCGTCCCGGCCGTGACGACGTATCGGTCGCCGACACGGGACAGGCCGTCGACGGTGGTGCCGGTCCGGATCGGTAACGCGAATCGCTCCGCGTAGGCCTCGAAGTAGTTCGCGACCTCGTCCTTCCCGGGCCAGGACCAACCCCGGGCGGGAATTCCCCAGCCGGGCAGACTGTCGTACCGGGCGGGACTGTAGAGCCGGAGCGAGTCGAACCGTTCCCGCCACACGTCTCCGACGCGGTCGTGAGCGTCGAGGATCACGAATCGCTGCCCGCATCTTGTGAGGTGGTATCCGGTGGCGAGGCCGGCCTGTCCGGCGCCGATCACGATCGTGTCGAAGCGTTCTGTGGACATCGTCTGTCTTCTTCCCTCGGGTGATCGGTGGTCATGCTCAACGCTATGACCGGGGCCGATCTCGGCGCGTCGGGAGAATGGCGCAGATACGTACGACCGTATGGGTACTTTCATGCAGACGGCCCGACGAGGCGATGCTCGTAGGCATAGGCCGTGGCCGCGGACCGAGACGAGATCCCCAGCTTGACGAAGATGTTGCTCAGGTGCCGCGCAACCGTCTTCTCGCTGAGGAACAGTTCCGTCGCCACCGCCCGGTTGCTCTTGCCCGCCGCCACGAGGCGGAGCACACACACTTCACGCGCGGTCAGGGGAGTGCTGACCGCCGGGTCGGGGCGGAACTCTGCCCGCAGTCGCTCGAGATCCGGGACCGCGCCCAGTTGCCGGTAGGTGGCGGACGCGAGGTCGTGCTCCATCTGCGCGGTGTCGTCGTCACCCAGGTCGCGGCACACCAGCGCGACCGACTCCCGGACCCGCGCGCACTCGTAGGGCGCGCCGATGTCCTGCCAGCGCCGCCACGCGTCGCGCAGAACGGTCAGTGCGTCGCTGCCCCGTCCCTCGGCGTGCAGCACCGATCCCGACGCCTGAGCTGACAGTGCGCGCAGGTAGGGGATCGCGAACCGTGTTGCGATCGAGTCGAGTTCGTCGGCGGCGGTGCGAGCCGCCGAGACGTCGCCGGCGGCGAGCTGGATGTCCACGCAGGCGGGCAGCAGCCGTGCGCGTTCCACGGCGCCGGTGGACTCGTCCACCGCACAGCGGATCGAGGCGACCGCGCTGCCGACCCGCCCCTGCGCCATCCGCAGCAGCGCGAGTCCGGGTTGCGGTCGCCTGCCCCAACGGTTCGCCTCCAGGAACAACTTCTCGGCCTGGGCGACCTCGCCGCGCAGGCGGTGGAGGTCGGCCATCACGTAGGCGGCGGACCCGACGGCGGCGTGCGAGGCGAGCCGCTCGTGTGCCCGCCGCGCCGAGTCCATCGCCGTGGGCCACTCGCCCTGCAGTTGCAGGATCTCGGCGCGGTGGACGAGACACTGACCGCGGTAGGGGACGAGGTCGGGTTGCGAAGAGCACCACTCCTCCAGCGCCACAGTCCATTCCCTGGACCGGCGGAGATCGCACATGTTCTGGCACTGCTCGATCACGGCGCAGTACACGATCCCCGCCACCACCGGGGACACCTCGTCGGACGTCACCCCGACCATCGCCTCGTCGAACGCGGACACCGCGTCGGCAACGTCCCCCAGCAGGACGAGCGAATGGCCGGTGCCCAGCACCCCGAGCGTCGTCAGATCCGGGTCGGCGAACCGGGTGCCCGCCTCCGTGATCGCACGGAAGATGTCGTATGCGGCCTTGCCGTCACCGGCGTCGATCCGTTGCAGTCCCTGCGGCACCAGCAGGTAGCCGCGCTCGGCGCAATCGACGCCCGCGGTGTCCAGCAGTCGCTGCGCCTTGCCCAGCCAGCCGCCGCCGCGCGCCTGCTCGCCCCGCATGATCAGGACGAACGAGAGCCAGAACGCGGACCGCGCGGAGCGCACCGGTCGACCCACGCGGGCCCACTCGTGCACCGCCCGTTCCCACCATTCGGTGCTGGCGTCGTCCTCACCGAGCAGGTAGGCGGCAGTGGCGACCAGTTCGAGGTCGTCACCGGACAGCGGGGTCTGCCGGTCGGCGCCCGACAGTCGTGCGTAGGTGTCGCGCCAGTCTCGTCGTTCGAAGGCCGCACGGCCCGTCCGGAGTTCCGACGTCGCGTCGGACATCACTGTCTCCTGCCGAAGATCTGCGCGCTGACCTGCTCGGATTTTCAGACTACCGCCGCACCGGGCCTGCCGGGAACGTCGAATATTCCTCGCAACCTGTCGGTGCCTCGAGTCACACTGGGGGCCACACGCCAACGGATGGGAACTTCTGATGGTCGATGCGATAACAGCAGAGGGTCTGGTCAAGAAGTACGGCAAGGTCACAGCGCTGGACGGGGTCGACCTCGCGGTCCCGTCGGGAACGGTGATGGCGCTGCTCGGCCCGAACGGCGCCGGCAAGACGACGGCGGTGCGGGTCTTCACCACGCTTCTCGTCCCGGACGCAGGCCGGGCGGAGGTGGCCGGTCTCGACGTCGTCCACGATGCGCGGGTGCTCCGATCCCGGATCGGCGCGTCGGGGCAGTATGCGGCGGTCGACGAGTACCTCACCGGTTTCGAGAACCTCGAGATGGTCGGGCGGCTCTACCACCTCGGGGGCAAACGCAGTAAGGCACGCGCCCGTGAACTGCTCGAACAGTTCGACCTGGTCGAGGCGGGAGATCGTCCCGTCAAGGGCTACTCGGGTGGCATGCGCCGGCGTCTCGACCTCGCGGGAGCGCTCGTGGCCGAGCCGGAAGTGTTGTTCCTGGACGAACCGACCACCGGGCTCGACCCCCGCGCCCGGCTGGCTCTGTGGGACGTCATCGACAATCTCGTCGCCAGGGGCACCACGCTTCTCCTGACCACCCAGTACATGGAAGAGGCCGAGCGCCTCGCCGACCAGATCGCGGTGATCGACCACGGTTCGGTCATCGCCCGCGGAACCGCCGACGAATTGAAGGACCGCGTGGGCGGTGAGCGCATCGAGCTGAGCGTCCGGGAGGGCATCGAACTCTCCGTCGTGCGCGACGAACTGGCCCCACTCGCCGCAGGCGACATTCTGGTGGAAGAAAACGTCCGCCGGGTGACGGTGCCGGTGACCGGCGGTGCGGACGCCCTCGTCGAGGCGCTGGGCCGCCTCTCCAACAGAGGAGTGAAGGTGTTCGACGTCGGCCTGCGCAGACCGACCCTGGACGACGTCTTCCTCACCCTGACCGGACACGAAGCCGAAGAGGAGCACGTCTCATGAGCGCCCCACAAACGGCGTCCGTGCACACCGCACTCGCGGACGGGCTCACGATCGCCAAGCGCAACATGATCAAGATCAAGCGCGTCCCCGACCTCATCGTGTTCACCACGTTGTCGCCGATCATGTTCGTGCTGCTGTTCGCGTACGTGTTCGGTAGTGCCATCCAGGTTCCCGGGATGTCCTACCGGGAGTTTCTGATCGCCGGGATCTTCACGCAGACAGTCATCTTCGGGGCCACGTGGACGGGTCTCGGGATGGTCGAGGACCTGCAGAAGGGGATCATCGACCGATTCCGGTCGCTGCCGATGGCCCCCTCCGCCGTGCTCCTCGGCCGCACCTCCACCGACGTCCTGATCAACATCGTCAGCCTCGTCGTGATGTCGCTGACCGGCCTGATCATCGGGTGGCGCATCCACTCGAGCCTCGGCGAAGCGCTGCTCGGCTACCTGCTCCTGCTGCTCTTCGCCTACGCGCTGTCGTGGGTGATGGCGGTGGTCGGTTTGTGGATCCGAACACCGGAAGTGTTCAACAACGCCAGCTTCATCGTCATCTTCCCGCTCTCGTTCATCGCGAACACGTTCGTCGAGACCACCAACCTGCCCGGTCCGCTGAAGGTGATCGCGGAATGGAATCCGGTGTCCGCGGTGACGCAGGCCGTGCGGGAACTGTTCGGAAACACCAACCCGGCCATGACCGTTCCCGACGCGTGGCCGTTGCAGCACCCGATCATCGCCTCCCTGGCATGGTCGGCGGTGCTGCTGGTGATCTTCGTGCCGTTCGCGATCCGGCGGTACAAGAAGGCGGTCAGCCGCTGAAGGTTGGCGTCAATTCGCCGCGGCGGGGATCACCCCCAACTGCTGGAGCATGGCGAGGACGTCCTTGTCCGACCACTTCTCCGCGATCCGCCCGTTCTCGATGCGGTGGATGACGGTGGCGGTCATCTCCATGTGGTTCCCCGTCGCGGGAATTCCGGGAAGATCACCCGTCTGCGTTCCGGTGCACAGCAGCCGGGTGACCACCTTGTCGCCCTCGGCCACCTGATCGTCGATCCGGTGTGTCCCCGGTGTGGCATCCCAGAACAACCGGAACTCCTGCTTCAGTCCCTCACGCCCTGGTGCGTCGAGACCGGGAAACGGCGCCGGTGAATGGTCGAGGTAGTTCTCGTCGACGAGTTCATCCAGTGCGTCGATGTTGCCTGCGTCGATCTCGGTGTAGAAACGCCGGATCAATTCCTTGTTCGTTTCCAGTGACATGACTCCATTGTCTGCCGGTCGCGGCGCGGCGTACACCCTTGCCGGCCGGACCAACGGGACGCCCGTTGCGTCAGATCGAACGAGCGTCCCGTTCGTCCAAGGGGTTAGCGGAGTTCGCGCGGCGAGTCGACGTCGCGGCCCGACCCCAGGTCGGAGCAGTCGACGGCCTCGGCGCCGTGTGCCCCGAGATAGTTCCGTGCGCCGGAGTCTCCGGTGAGACTGCGCCGCAGCGGAAGCCAGTGGGCGCGGCCGATCAGCACGGGGTGGCCCGGGCGTCCGGAATAGTGGGCCTGACGGAGCGCCGAGCGGGCGTCGCCGGGCGGCGCCGATGCCACCCGACGGACGGCGTCGACACCGAGGTCGGGGAGATCGACGAGGGTGATGACGACGGCATCGACGTCGTCGAACGTCGCCGCGACCTCCAGCCCCCGGCGCAGGGAGGCCGACAGCCCCGACTGCCAGTCCTCCGCGATCCCGACGGTGACGGGGACGCCGCCCGGCAGTAGGTCCTCGGCTTCGTCTGCGCGGGCCCCGAGCACCACGACGGTGGGCGCGCATCCGGCGTCCGACAGCACTCGCACGCCGCGCGCGAGCCACGGTTCCCCGTCCGCGCCGACGACGAGTGCCTTGGGCATGCCCATGCGCGAACCGGCCCCGGCGGCGAGCAGCACGCCCCCGATCGTCATCGTGTTCTCACCGGTCTGCGCTGCATGCGTTCAACTTACTTTTCCCTGGCGAAGTTCGCGTTGACACGCTGGTAGAGGTAGTCCTCGGCGGTGATGTCGGGGTACTTGCCCGCCGGTCCGGAGATGACGACGTCGCGGTTGGCCTGGGCGAAGAACGCGAGGCTGTAGCGGGCGCCGTGGTCGCCGTCCGGTCCGGGATTCTTGACGCGGTGGAAGTTGGACGGCAACCGGTCGTCGCTCCACCGCATCAGCATGTCGCCGATGTTGCAGGTGATCGCGTCCCCGGACGGCTCGATGAGCGTCCACTCCTGGGTGTCCATCTCCTTGCCCGGCAGCACCTGCAGACCGCCCTGGCCTTCTTGCTGGAACAGGAGGGTGAGGCAGTCGAAGTCGGTGTGGGCGCCGGCGCGCCACAGGCCGAGGTCGCTCCGAAGGTGCTCCGGGATGGCGAAGTAGTGCAGCATCCGCAGGGTGCTCTGGTAGCTGTCCACCGACGGGTCGTGGGCCTCGGCGAAGAAGCCGCGCTCGAACCCGAGCTTGTCGGCGAAGCACGACAGCAGTCGCATCGCCACGTCCCAGCACTGCGCCTCGAATCCGAGCATCGTGTCGCGGAAACCGGCCAGCTCCTCCTCGGTGGGCCACAGGTCGCCCATGTGCGGCCGGGTGATCTGGTACGACTCCTTCTCGTCCGGGACGCCGATGGACGGGCGCACCTGGGTTTTGCTCTCCCACCCGGAGTTGAAGCCCTTCTTCAGCGGGTACTGCGCCTTCACGGCCGAATCGAGGGCGAAGAACTGCTCGGACATCGCGAACGCCCTGCGCACGTCGGCGAGGTCGATGCCGTGGTTGTAGACCTGGAAGAAGCCGACGTCGACCGCCGCGTTCCACAGCTGTTCGGTGATGTCGGAGCGTCGAGCATCGAAGTCCGAGAGGTCGATTCGGCGGATCTCGCGATCGGTAGTCTCCGTCCCGAGCCCACCCATGCGGGATTCCTTGGCGAGTTCGTTCAGCGCGTGGCTGCCGGTCATCGTGTCTCTCCATCCTCGATTACATGCAATCTTCCGTGTTTGACCCACTATTGCTCGTAAACGTGACGAGTGACGACTTCGATGTGACGTGCGCGTTAAATGCATGATCGGCACATAAGTAGAGTCGACGGGCCGGACAGTTCGGAAGCAATTACATGCAATCGATACTTCACGCCCCCGCCGGGGCGTGCACCGTAGACTGGCCGGTGGCCTCGATACGCCAACAGTCGGAACGGACGGACACATGGTGGATCCGAACAGAGTCGGCGAACCTGCCCGGCAGGAGTTCGCGCAGCAGTGGGGCGGCTCCGGCAGCGTCGTCGACATCGACGGTCCCGTCCACTGGGTCGAATACGGTGCCGACACCGGATCCCTTCCGGTGGTCATGGTTCACGGCCTCGGCGGCTCGCATCTCAACTGGGTCCGGATCGCACCGGTCCTCGCGGAGCGCACCCGGGTGCTCACCGTGGATCTCCCCGGATTCGGGCTCAGTCCGTCCGGGCATCGCCGGACGGGGGTCGGCGCCAACGCCGAGGTGCTGCATCGCTTCCTCCGTGACGTCGTCGGCGGTCCCGTGATCCTGATGGGCAACTCGATGGGCGGCATGATCTCGCTGTTCGAGGCGGCGGCGCACCCCGAGACGGTTTCGGCGCTGGTTCTCGTCGACCCCGCACTCCCTGTCGCGCAACGGATCCCGGACCCCCGGATCGCCGCGCAGTTCGCGATGTACTTCACGCCGTTCGTGGGGGAGCGGTTCCTGCAGTACTCGAGCAGGAAGTTGACGGACCGGCAGTTGGTCGAGCGGATGATCGATTTGTGCTTCGCCGAGCCGAGCCGGGCGTCGGAAGATTCCCTCGACGCCGCAGCGGCTCTCACGGGATACCGGCGCGGGCTGCCGTCCGAGGATGCTGCGTTCCTTCAGGCCAGCCGGTCGCTGATGCGGGTCCTGGCTCGCCCGCGCCGATACCTCGACACCATGCGGTCGATCGCACAACCCGTTCTCCTGCTCCACGGCGACCGCGACCGACTGGTTCCGGTCGCGGCGGCCCGCAAGGTGGCGACGGCAAACCCGCGGTGGGACAGCGTGATTCTCGCGAACGTGGGGCACACCCCGCAGCTCGAGGTTCCCGACACGATGCTCGACCACGTGCACACGTGGGTCGACCGGCACGGACTGATCGACGCCTAGGCTTCGGCCGACCCGCCGGACCCGGCGATCGACTGCGCCAGCGCGCGGAACAGGTGGGTGAGTTCGGGTCTCGTCGCCGTTCCGCTCCGGACGACCCCGCACACCGGGATGCGCAGCCGGTCGTGCGCCTCGCGCAGGAAGCTCAGCCCTCGGCGGGGAGTCGCGTCGGCCGTGTCGGCATACAGCACCGTCCACGACCGCGGGGTCGTGAGGACGTCGAGGGTGGCCGTGTGGTCGCTGGGGATCGACGGTCCGAGCATGACCCGCTGCCCGACCTGCCGGAACGCGTCCTCGACGACGGTGTGGATCAGGATCTGACTGCTGCGTGGCGGGAGCAGCAGGGGGTACGGCGCCAGTTCGCTCAGGTCGACGGTCGAGACCCCCGCCAGTGGGTGTTTGCTCGACGTCACGATCACCAGGTCCTCGAGCCCGAATTCCACCGTTTCGAGCCCGGGCCGGTCGACGCCGCCGCGAATGAGCGCGAGATCGGCGTCCCCCGACGCGACCGCGGTCATCCGGTCGGTGAAGTCCTTGATGACGAATTCGATGTCGAGCTGCGGGAAGTCTTCGCGGACAGTGGATATCGCCTCGAGGCTCTGGGTTGCGAAGCTCATGCTCGCGCTGATACGGAGCCGGTTGCGGGGATCGAGTCCCACCGACAGCGCGCGGGCCTCGAGGCCCATCATCTCGGCTGCGATGGGCATCAGCCGTTCGCCTGCCGCGGTCAGCCGCGTGGCGCGCGTCGACCGCTCCAGGAGGGTGGTGCCCAACTCGTGTTCGAGCTTCGCGATCTGGTGGCTGATCGCCGACTGGGAGATGAAGCAGCGTTGCGCCGCGCGCGAGAAACTGCCCTCCTCGCCGACCGCGAGGAAGTAGCGAAGCTGTCGGAACTCCATGACCTGAGGTTACGTCCTTCCGTGAAGACTTATGAGCAATCGAGATAACACAATTTCGATTTCCCCAGCTTACTGGCGATTAACATTGGTCGATCCCTAATGTGGAGCTCATACGCGGCGCTAAGTAGACGCCAGAAGCAGTAGGAGGTTTTCGGTGGATCGCACACAGGTCGTCATCGTGGGATCGGGATTCGGCGCCCTTGCGGCGGCGAAGAAGCTCGGCAAGGCAGGCACGCCGTTCGTGCTGATTTCCGAGACCACCGAGCATCTGTTCCAGCCCCTTCTGTACCAGGTCGCCACCGGTGTCATCTCGCCCGGCGAGATCGCCCCGTCCATCCGCGCGATCCTCGCCAAATACCCCAGCGGTGACGTCCGGCTCGGCCGCGTCGTCGACGTCGACCCGGACAAGAAGCAGGTCGTCTACGAGGCCGGCGGGGTGAGCCACACGATCGG
This sequence comes from Rhodococcus sp. ACPA1, assembly GCF_002300195.1. Lineage (NCBI taxonomy): Bacteria > Bacillati > Actinomycetota > Actinomycetes > Mycobacteriales > Nocardiaceae > Rhodococcus > Rhodococcus sp. ACPA1. The sequence continues at coordinate 132,675 of NZ_NSDX01000005.1, forward strand.
TTACGACAGCCTGATCGCCGCGACGGGCGCCCGGCAGGCCTACTTCGGCCACGACGAGTTCGCCGAGGTCACGTACGCGCTCAAGACCGTCGCCGACGCCGACCGGCTGCGCCGGCAGATCGTCCGCTGCTTCGAGGAGGCGCACACCACCTCCGACCCGGAGCGTCGCCGCGACCTGCTGCACTTCATCGTGATCGGTGCCGGTCCGACCGGTGTCGAACTGGCAGGTCAGATCAAGGAACTGGCGGGCCGCTACTTCGAGAAGTCGCTCCGCGACATCACGTCCGAAGACGTCACCGTCACCCTCGTCGAGGGTGCGAACGAGACGCTGCCGGTCTTCGGCGGCAAGCTCAGCAAGTACACGCAGGACTCGCTGGAGAAGGCGGGTGTCGAGGTGGTGCTCGGCACGATGGTCACCGACATCGACGAACACGGTGCCACGCTGTCGTCGCCGAGCACCGGTTTCGAGAAGCGCCTCACGGCGGACACGATCATCTGGTCGGCCGGCATCCAGGCCAACGACTTCGCCGCCGTGCTGGCGGACCGGACCGGCTGTGAGACCGGCCGGGGCGGGCGCCTGCTGGTCGACGAGGACCTCACGGTGGGCCGCTACGACGACGTCTACGCGATCGGCGACATGGCGTCGCTGAACAACCTGCCCGCCCAGTCGCCGTTCGCGATGCAGGGTGGACGGCACGTCGCGGCCATCATCACCGGGAAACGCGCCCTCGGAACGCCGTTCACGTACCGCGACAAGGGCAGCATGGCGATCATCAACCGGTTCCGTGCGATCACCCGCGTCGGCAAGGTCGAGCTGACCGGTGTACTCGCCTGGTTCCTGTGGCTCGCCGTGCACCTCGTCTACCTGGTCGGATTCCGCAACCGGTACGTCGCGGTGATGTCGTGGTGCGGTTCGTTCCTCGGACACCGCCGCCCGCACTTCCACTACGCCCAGGAGATCGAACCCGCCGAACTGACCGAGCAGCGAGAGGGTGCCGCGGCCTGACATCGGTCGATGACCGTCACCAGCGCTGGAGTGCTCCTGTATCGCACCGACGATGCGGGGGTGCTGCAGTTGTGGCTCGTGCACATGGGCGGCCCGTTCTGGGCGCGCAAGGACGAGGCCGCGTGGTCGATCCCCAAGGGGGAATACGCCGAGGGCGAGGATCCCTACGCGGCCGCACTGCGCGAGTTCGAGGAAGAGATCGGCGCGCCGCCGCCGGCCGTCGAGTACGAGTTACTCGGCGAATTCCGGCAGCCCTCACGCAAGCTGATCACCGTCTACGCGGCGGAGGTGAGCGAGGATGTCACGTTCGTCGAGAGCAACACGTTCGAGCTGGAGTGGCCGCCGCGGTCGGGGAAGTTTCAGCAGTTCCCCGAGGTCGACGACGCCCGCTGGTTCCCGGCGAGCGTCGCCGAGACGAAGCTGGTCAAGGGGCAGCGTCCGATCATCCAGGCGTTGCGCCTTCGCCGCCCGTGAGTACTTATTAACCCCCCGCGGTTAATAAGTACTCACGGGCGCGGGAGCGCACGCCAGACGGCGGCGGGGGTCATCGGGATACGACGAAGCCGGGCGCCGGTGGCGTCCGCGATCGCGTTGGCCAGGGCGGGGGCGACCGGGTTGTACGGGGACTCGCTCATCGACTTGGCGCCGTGCGGGCCCAGCTCGTCGTAGGTGTCCGCGAAATAGACCTCGGTGTCCGGCACGTCCACGAGCTGCGGGATGTGGTAATTCCGGAGCTGCGGGTTGAGCACTGTCCCGGCGCCGTCGAGCAGGATCTCCTCGTACAGCGCGCTGCCGATCGCCTGCGCGACACCGCCCTCGACCTGCCCGCGGCACTGCTGCGGGTTGAGGACCGTGCCGGCATCCGCCGCCTGGATGGACTGCAGGATCCGGACCTCCCCGGTGACGGTGTCGACCGCCACCCGGAACGCGTGCACGTTGAACACCACCGAGCGGGGGGTGCCGTCGTGCCTGCCCTCGGCGCGGATCGGTCCCTCGGGCACCAGCTTGTCGAGTTCGACGACCCGCCCGGCGACCTCGACCGCGTCGGGTGTCAGCGCGCAGTGTGCGTCCTCGGCGGCACCCGCGACGCGGCGGGCCACCTCGAACAGCTGCTCCCGCAATCGGGTTCCCGCAAGATGCACCGCCTTCCCCGCGACCACAGTGCCTGCCGAACCGAACGCGCCGGTGTCGTGCCCGGCGACGTCGGTGTCGGATTGCAGCACGGTGATCCGGTCGGCGGTGGTGCCCAGCGCGGACGCGGCGAGCTGGGCGTGCACGGTGGTGGTGCCGTTGCCGAACTCCGCGGTACCCACCCGAAGTTCGTACCGGCCGCCCTCGACGAGGGTGCAGGACACGTCCGCGAAGTGCCCCCGCGGCGGGATGGTCGCGATCATGGACGCCGCCATGCCCTCACCGACCCGCCACTGCGGGCCGTCCGGCGGGCGCACGTCGTTGCCGCGGCGCAGTGCGGCCTCCGCAAGGTCGAGGCACTGGTCGAGTCCGTAGCTGCCGTACGTGAGGTCGCCGTGCTCCACCTCGAAGTCGACGAAGTCGTCGCCTGGGACGACCACGTTGCGGCGGCGCAGTTCGAACGGATCGATGGACAGCTGCGTCGCCAGCTGATCGAGCGCGGATTCCACCGCGAAGATGATCTGGCCGAGCCCGTAGCCGCGGAACGCTCCGGACGGCAGGTTGTTGGTGTAGACGGCCTGTGCGTCCACCCGCTTGTTCGGCGACCGGTACAGCGCAACGGATTCGCTGCAGCCGTGGAACATCACGCCGACCGAGTGGTTGCCGTAGGCGCCGGCGTCCGAGAGCACGTCGACGGCGAGCGCGGTCAGCTTTCCGTCCCCGTCGGCCCCGACCTTCACCGCGACCCGCATGGGATGCCGGCACGGGGCGATCGTGAACTGGTCGGAGCGGGTGAACTCGTACTGCACCGGTCTGCCGGTGCGCAGAACCGCGAGGGCCACGAGGTCCTCGACCAGCATTTCCTGCTTCGCACCGAATCCGCCACCGACGCGGGCGGTGAACACCCGGACCTGCGAGCGGTCCAGCGAGAACAGGTGGGCGAGTTCGTCGCGGACGAGGAACGGCACCTGGGTGCTGCTGCGGAGGGTGAGCCGCCCGTCGGAGTCGAGCCAGCCGACGGCCGAGTGGGTTTCGAGATGCGCGTGCTGCACGCGTTGCGTCTGCCACGTGCCCTCCACGACGGCACCCGTGTCCCGCGCCGCCGCGAGTCCGCCCGCGAGGTCGCCGACTTCGCCGTGGACCTCGGCCACCAGGTTCCGGGACGGGTCCGCGATCCGGGAATCGGCGCCCTTGTCACCGTGCAGCAGGGGGGCACCGGGGCGGCGTGCCAGGTCGGGATCGAAGACCGGTTCCAGCACTTCGTATTCCACGTCGATCAGTTCCACTGCGCGCCGGGCGATGTCGACGGAATCCGCGACGACGGCCGCGACGCGCTGCCCCCGGAACCGGAGGATCGTGTCGAACACGTAGGTGTCGTCGGGGTCGTCGGTGCGGAACTCGTGGCGGGCCGTGGAGAAGGCGACGTCGGGACTGTCGCGGTGGGTGAGCACCGCGTGGACGCCGGGCAGCCTCTCCGCGGCGGACGTGTCGAGTCGGGTGATGCGGGCGTGCGCGTGCGGGCTGCCGAGGATCTGGATGTGCGTCAGGCCCTCGACGGCCAGGTCGAGGGTGTAGGGTTCGGCGCCGCACACCACCCGGGTGGCGGCAGGCGCGCGAATGGAGCGGCCGAACGACTCACCGGCACTGTCCGATTCGGTGGTGCACACGGCACCGACGGCGTCGCGAATGGCGCGATAGCCGGTGCAGCGGCACAGATTCCCCTTCAGTGAGCGCGGCAGGTCGGCGCGTTGACCGGAGTCGAGCGCGGACGCCGTCACGACAATTCCGGGTGTGCAGAACCCGCACTGGAAGCCGGCCGCATCGACGAACTGCTGCTGCACGGGGTGGAGTCGATCGGGACTGCCGAGCCCGGCCGCGGTGGTCACCTCACGGTTCTCGGCGCGATGCGCCGGCACCACACACGAGTGCACCGGAGCGCCGTCGAGCAGCACGGAACAGGCGCCGCAATCGCCGGCGTCGCAACCCTTCTTGACCGCGAACCGCTGCTGCTCCCGCAGGAAGGTGCGCAGGCACTGACCGGGTCGTGGGTCGGCATCCACCGACTGCCCGTCGACCGTCAATTTCATTCCAGCTCCCTCCTGATCTCCTCGGCGAGGACTCCCGTGACGTGCCGACGCCAGTCCGCGGCGCCGTGCGCGTCGGTCAGGTAGTCGTCGGGGGAGATCCGTTCCGACAGAGACCCGCTCAACACGTCGGGGCCGGGAACGGCGGGGAAGCGGAGGACGAACGGGCGGACGGTCGACGCGGTGACGGTCAGCGCGAAACCGTCCGCGTCGGCACGCCCGGCCAGCAGGGCGCCGGACCGTCCGAGCGGCGAGTACGCGATCTTGCGCAGCGACGTGCGGCCCCGCAATGCGGTGGCGGGAAGGTCGATGCTGCGGATCAGGTCACCGGTTCCGAGCACCGTGCGACCGGCATCGGTGACGAATCGGTCGACCGGGACTCGGCGTTCACCCCCGTCGGCGGTCCAGACCAGGAGTTCGGCGTCGAGGGCGCAGCACAGCGTGATCATGGCCCCGGCCGGGAGCGCCAGCGCGAGGTTGCCGCCGACGGTCGCGGTGTGCCAGATCTTCCACGACGCGACGAGGGACTCGGCGCACGGCCGGAACAGGCTCGTCGCCGTCCACTCGGCGGGAAGCGGTGCGTTGCAGAGATTCTCGATGGTGCACGTCGCGGCGAGCTCGAGTCCGTCGTCGTGGACGGTGATCGCAGGCCAGTCGAGGGTGGTCAGGTCCACCAGCCGGGTGACCGTCGGCTGCGGTTCCGAGTACAGCCAGGTGCCGCCCGCCAGGAACGCCGCTCCGGGTTCCGGGGCGGGCAGGTCGTCACGGCTGCGTGGGGCCGAGAGTTCCGTCACGAACGACAGATCCATCGACTCACCCCGCCTTGCGCACCAGGGCCCGGTGGGCCTGCTCGACCTCCGCGGCGACGTTCTCCTCGTTCATGGTGATCACTCTCCCACGCTCGACGACCGCTCGCCCGTTCACCAGAAGTAACTCCAGCGGCGGTGTGACTCCGAGCACCAGCGCGGCCACCGGATCGGTGATGCCGGAATGTGCGAGGGTGTCGACCCGCCACAGTGCGAGGTCGGCCAGTTTGCCGGGCTCGAGGGAGCCCAGTTCGTCCTCCCTGCCCAGGACGCGGGCCCCGCCGCGCGTGGCGAGTTCGAGGGCGGTGCGCACCGTCATCTCGCCCGGGCCGCCGCGGGCCCGCGCGAACAGCACGGCGTGCCGGGCCTCCTCGAGCATGTTGCACGCCTCGTTGCTGGCGGCGCCGTCGACGCCGAGCCCCAGCGGAACCCCCGCCGCGTGGAGGTCCTTGGCGCGGGCGATCCCGGCGCCGAGGCGCGCATTGGACGTGGGGCAGTGGGCTGCGCCGGTGCCGGTGCCTGCCATCGCGGCGATCGCGACGTCGTCCAGGTGGACGGCATGCGCGTACCAGACGTCGGGGCCCACCCAGCCGAGTTGCTCCATGTACTGCACCGGGGTGCAGCCGAACCGCTCGTGGCAGAAGTCCTGCTCGTCAAGGGTTTCCGCGAGATGGGTGTGAAGCCGCACGCCAGCGGAACGGGCGAGGGCCGCGGCCTCGGTCAGGAGGTCGCCGGTGACGGAGAACGGGGAGCAGGGCGCCACCGCGATCCTCAGCATCGAGTCGGGAGCCGGGTCGTGCCAGCGGTCGATGACGTCCTGGGTGCCCTTCAGGACGTCCTCGAGACGCTCCACCACCGAATCCGGTGGCAGTCCGCCCTGACTGTGGCCGAGGTCCATCGACCCTCGGCTGGGGTGGAACCGGAGCCCGACGGTCTGCGCGGCCTCGACCTCGGCTCCGAAGACGTCGCCGCCGTCGCGCGGCACGACGTAGTGGTGGTCCGTCGTGGTCGTGCATCCGTGCTTCGCCAGCCAGGCGAGACCGCCGGTGGCCGCGGTCCGGACGGCGTCGGCGTCGATGCCCGCCCAGATCGGGTACAGGGTGGTCAGCCAGCCGAACAGGGTGTCGTCGGCGGCGAGCCCGCGGGTGATCCACTGGTACAGGTGATGGTGGGTGTTCACCAGCCCGGGGGTGAGCAGGCAACCCCGTCCGTCGATCACCCGAGCGCCGTCGATCACCGGCGCGGGACCGGCACCGACGTCGACGATGCGGTTGCCCCGCACGACGACGTAACCGTCCGGATACTCGGTGCCCGCCGTGTCGACGGTGGCGACGTGCGCACCGGAGACGACGACGGTGGCCGGGTCGGCGGACATCAGCTGAGCCAGCCTGCGTACGCCGACCACGCGGGTCCGGCGTCCGGGGCGTCGGACCGCTGCACCGTCGCCTGGATCAGGCCGTACGGGCGGTCGGCGGCGTGGAAGACCTCGTTGTCGTTCGCTACCCCGAAGCGGGCGAGGTCGTGGGCGAAGTGGTGCTTGTTGGGCGCGGACAGGCGCACTTCCGCGAGCACGGGGTAACGCTCGAGGATGGCCTTGCCGATCTCGTACAGCGTCTGCTGCAGGGCGAGCGAGTGGACGGTCGCGAACGTCGCGACGATCTGCTCCTTGATGCCGGCGTAGACACCGTTCCAGTCGACGTCGGTGGTGACGAACCGCCATTGCACGACAAGCGAAGTCGCCATCACCCGGTCGTGGGTCTCCTCGAGGATCGTGTACTCGTCCTTCAGGAATCCGAAGAACTCACTGCCCGTGGACTTGAGGATCACCAGATCCTTCAGCCCGCCGACGACCCACGTGCCGTCGGCGTCGACGGTGATCGCCGCGGTGCGCACCTCCTCACCCGTGCGCACCCAGGTGTGGTCGTGCTCCGCTCCGTCGACCACCGCGCGCTGCCAGGCGTACTCCTCGATCTCGATGCGGGCGCCCTCGACCGGGGCCACGTCGTCCACGAAATGTCGTGCCAGCGTCAGCCCGTACTCCTCGATGGAGTCGAGGCCCTTCTCCTTCGCGTAGGAGTACGCCGTCTGCTTCTGGGTGTCGGTGGGCAGCACCGAACTCTGGTCGCCGGCGAGATGCGCCGCCGAGAAATCGCCGCGCAGGCAGGTCGACACGCTCACGTCCCGGATCTCGTGCCGGGGGGTGTCGCGGTAGATCCGCACGATGCGGTTCTCGGCTTTGCCGTACTGGTTGTCGCCCAGGACGATGGCGCCGGTGAGGTCGGTCATTCTTCAGCTCCCGCGGTAGGTGGAATAGGCGAAGGGGGACAACAGCAACGGGACGTGGTAACCGCGCTGCGGGTCGTCGAGGACGAACGTGACGCACACCTCCGGGTAGAACGTCTCCTGGCCGCGGGCGGCGAAGTATTCGCCGGTGTCGAAGGCCAGCGAATAGGTGGCCGCGATGAGACCCTCCGGCGCGATTTCGGCGATGCGGCCGTCCGAATCCGTCGCCGCGCTCGCGATGACGTCGCCTTCAGGTGACAGCAGGCGGACGTGCATCCCGGCCGCGGGTGTGCCGTCGGTGGCGTCGAGCACGTGGGTGCTGAGGATCTTGGACATCAGTGTGCCGTGTCTCCGATCTCGCCGAGAAGGCGTTCGAGGCGTATCCGGTTGATGGCGGCCAGTTCGGTCCGCAGGATCTTGCGCTCCGTGGCGCCGTCGTTGCCGAGGCGGTCGCGCAGCACGTCCAGCAGTTCGTGCGCCGACCGACCGGACGCGCACACCAGGTAGACGTGCCCGAACTTCTGCTCGTACTCCTCGTTACCGGCCCGCAGGCGCGCGCGGACGTCGTCGTCGGCGGCGGCGACCGCCGACTGTTCGCGAGCGGACGACGGGTTGTCCGCCCGGTCGCCGATCCTCGGGTGGCCGGCCAGGGCCGCGTCGATCTCGGACTCCGTCAGGTCGCCGAGCACGTTCTCGGCGGCGGTGTACAGCGCGTCGGCGGACGGAAACGGACGGCCGGCGGCCATCCGCTGCGCCCACACCGTCGACGAGCAGCACTGCACGAGCAGATCGACGGCCCGCGCGTCGCTCAGTGCGTTGAACGAAATCAGGCCGGGCGGTTCGGTCATGAGGGCTCCTCGCTCGTGCGCCTTTTCGGTACCTCTGGCTACCACTATGGCGCACCGGTGGCGGTCAATTCGGCGATAAGCCCTGCTTCGTCGACCCTGGTGCTGTGTCCGTCCCGGATCAGCACTTCGCCGTCGACCAGCACGGTGTCGACGATCTGCCGGCTCCCGGTGGTCAACAGCGTCGCGCCCGGGTCGCGGACCGGCAGGCAACCGAAGTCGCGCTCGAAGCGGATCAGGGTCAGGTCGGCTGCGCCGCCGACGGCCACACCGTTCGGGCGGGACGCGAAACCGACATTCTCGTTCGCGCCGTTCGTCGCGAGGTCCATCATGGCGTCGAATCCGAACAGGTCGGCCGTCTTGCGATGCGCCCGCTGCACGTAGGCGCCCATGCGCAGCGTTTCGAGCATGTCCTGGGTGTCGTTGCTGGCGGCGCCGTCGACGCCGAGCCCGACCGCGATGCCTGCCTCGAGCATCTCCGGGACGGGGGCGACGCCGCTGCCGAGACGCATGTTGCTCATCGGGTTGTACGAGACGGCCACACCGCGGCGGGCCAGCACCGCGCGCCCGTGGGCGTCGAGTTCGCAGCAGTGCACGGCGAGCAACCGGTCCCACAGGAACCCGTTCGTGTCGAGGTAGTCGACCGCGCCCGCGCCGCCGTGTTCGCGGCACATCACGTCGTCGGTGGGGGTCTCCAGTAGGTGGATCGACACGGTCATGTCGCGTTCGCCCGCGAACTGCCGCACTGCCGCCATCCCCTCCGGCGTCAGCGACCGGGGGTTGGGGACGGCCAGACCGACCGTGACGCGTGTGCCGTCGGCCTGCTTGACCAGCTGGTCGGTGTGCTCGAGCACGCCGGGCAGCGGCTGCAGGAGGCGCGGGTCGACGCCCCATTTGCGCGTTGTGTCCGCGCGGTCCGCCACTCCGCGGCCGAGGAGCGCCCGCACGCCGGTGTCTTCCAGGGCACGCAGCACCGCGTCGTGCACGTCCGGAGACGGATGCGGCCACATGTGCTCGACCAGCGCCGTGGTTCCGCTGCGCAGGGCGTCGAGGCTCGCGGCGACCGCGGCCAGGTAGGCCCGCTCCGGGGTGATGACCGCGGATTCCTCACCCACGGTCAGCAGCCAGCTGAGCAGCGGCTGCCCCTCGCCGATGCCGCGCATCAACGACTGCTGCAGGTGGGTGTGGGTGTTGACGAATCCGGGGATCAGATATGCCCCCGCACCGTCGACCGCTGTGGCCCCCGACGGTGCCGGAGCGGTCGGGCGGATCTCGGTGATCAGACCGTCGGCGATCAGGACCTCGCGGTGCGGCAGCCAGCTGCCGTTCGAGTAGACGGTGACATCGGAAATCAGATCGGCATGCATCCGCATCCTCCATGGGTTCTCGGGAGTGCGGCTGGTTCGCGCCCGCCGGACACGGGTTCGCACATTGCTCGTTTCAGCCATGGGCAATGTGCTCCGAAATATAGCGGGATCGTGTTTCCATCAGATTTCCTGTGCAGAAACAGGTCTCGCGACAACCGAGGCGCAGAAGTCGACGAGTGCCGTGACCAGGGCCTTGCGCGCCGACAGTTGCGGGGCGTGATCGCTGTCCAGCGTCACCACCCGCGCGCCCGGCACCCGGTCCTGCATCGCACGCTGCGTCACGAGCGGTACCGAACGGTCGAGCGTCGCCTCCACGTACAGGCGCGGGACGGAGCCGAACCGCTCCGGCGTCCACGTCGGGGCCATGAGACGTGCAGTCTCGAGTTGCGGCAGCAGCTTTCGCGCAGCAGTGATCGCATCACCGGCCGACGATTCGTGAAAGAACACGGCGGCTGCGACTTCCGGCGGCACAATGGTCCCGGATCCGTCGGGGGTGGACTCCAGCCAGGCCGAGACCCCGACCGGTTCCGGTAGGTGCAGGTCTGCGCAGAGGTCGCCGAAGTTGCTTCCCGAGGGCAGCATCATTCCGGCGACATACACCACACCCGCGATCCGGTGCGGAATGCGTTCGGCCACCTGGGTGGCCACGATGCCGCCTCCGGAGTGTCCGGCCACGAACACGGGCCCGCCCAGCGAAACAATGTGCGCCACGACGTCATCCGCCACGGCGTCCAGGCCGGTTCGCGCACCGTCCGGCCAGCTCCCGACACCGGGAAGGTCGAGCGGGTGCGGCTCGTACCCGTTGTCGCGCAACGGCTCCAGAAGTGTGTCCCACACCCAGCTGCCCGCCCACGCGCCGTGGACCAATACGACGTGCCCACGGGTCACCGGGCGGCCGCCCGGTCCGCCGCGGCGAGGACCCGCTCGGCCTCCCGCCCCGCGGCCGTGTTCTTCTTGCCGTGACGCGAACCCGCCAGTTTCGCCTTGATGTGCTCACGGACCGTCACCGGCTCGTAGCCGTCCTCGGAGCCGCCGCACAATTGCGGCAACGACGCGATCACCGCATCGACGTTGCCGTCGTGGAAGAACGCCGCCGATCGCCGGCGCTTGATCGTTCCGTCGACGACGGGGGGAGTCACCCGGTGCAGCGTCGACATCCACCGGTCGTTCGTGAGCCGGGCGGTGAGATCGCCCAGGTTGACGAGCAGCGCGCCCTCCGCGGGGCTCACATCGTGCCAGCGCTCGTCGCGTCCGAGCACCTGCAGGCCTGCCACGCGATCGGCCCACAGCACGGTGACCAGTCCGAAGTCGGTGTGCTCACCCATACCGGTCAGCTCGCCGTCCAGGGTGACGCTGCCCTCCGGCAGCGCGTAGTTGTTCATGCGGAGGACGTCGATGGAATGGTCGGTCAGGGCGGTGAAGAACTCCGGATCGAGCCCGAGGGCGTCGGCGAAGATCCGCGTCAGGGTGCGGGCGACGCGCTCGCCGTGCGCGTAGTAGGCCTGCACGGAGTGCGTGAAGGAGGGCACCTCGGGCCACACGTTCAGTCCGTAGTCGTCCTCGGACAGGTCCAGGTCCGGGAACGACCGGGCCTCCGTTCCGACGTTGTAGGCCTCGAAGAAGTCGTTCATCCGGGTGGCCGATTCGACGCCCAGGCTCAGGCTGAGTGATTCGCTCTTCGGCGGACTGTACCCGCGGTTGGCGCCCTCCACGCGATACGTCTTCTTCGTCTCCAGGGGCAGCGCGAAGAAGTCGTCGACGGCGCCGGCGAGTCCCTCGACCACCGGTTCGGGGATGCCGTGACCGAGGATCTGGATGAATCCGACGGTGGCGCAGGCCGAGTCGATCTCGCGCGCCACCCGGGCGCGTTCCGTGTCGGACCCGCCGGTCACGTACGGGGAGATGTCGATGACGGGGACGTCGAACGGCTCAGGCACGGGCGGCAACATGCGGCTCCTCGGAGGTCGGGGGAACGGGGTCGGCTGCGATGACGGGTGCGGAGGCGGCGCGGGCGGCAGCGCCGATCCGAGTGTGGTTGAACAGCAGGTTCAAGGAGAACGCGGAGATGGCGGCGAGTGTGATGCCGCTGCCGAGCAGGATCTGGGCGGACGAGTTGAAGTGCTCGAACATGCCCTCGGCGAACTCGGGGAGCAGGCCGATGCCCACCGACACCGCGACGATGGTGGTGTTGATCCGGTCGCTGAGATCCACCTTGCGGAGCGTGTTCATCCCCACCACCGCGACCGTCGAGAACAGGATGATGCCGACCCCGCCGACGACCGGCGCGGGCAGAGCGGCGACGACGGTGCCCATCTTCGGGATCAGTCCGAGGACGATCAGGATCGCACCGCTGGTGGCCGTCACGTACCGGCTGTGGACGCGGGTGGTGGCGACGGCTCCGACGTTCTGCGTGAAGATCGTGTCGACGAACGCATTGAAGATGCCGCCGAGTACGCCGGACAGCGCATCGCCGACGAGGCCACGGGCCACGTCGCCCTTGGTGAGGGGCTTTCCGGTGATCTCGCCGAGCGCAAGCATGCTCGCCGTCGACTCCGCGAACACCACTGCCATCACGATGCTCATCGCCACCACCGCCGTGATCGGGAACTCCGGCGCCCCGAAGTGGAACGGAGCGGTGATGCCGAACCAGGGGCTGCCGGAGACGCCGCCCAGGTCGATCAAGCCCATCGGAATCGCGACGAGCGTGCCGATCACGAGGGCGAGGAGCACGCCGAGCTGGGTCCAGATCCCGCGGCCGAGGCAGAGGAAGGCGATCGCGACGAGCACGACGACACCGGCGAGCATGATGTTGCCGGGATCCGCGAAACCGTCTGCCGTCGGATCGTTTCCGACGATGAGGCCGGCGGCGACGCCGATCAGGGAGATGCCGACGACGGTGAGGACGACCCCGGTGACCAGCGGTGGGAAGAACCGGATCAGCCGCGCGAAGGGTACGGCGAGGGCGAGTCCGACGAGGCCGCCTGCGAGCATCGAACCGTACACCGCCTGCAGCCCGTATTCCTTGGCGATGAGGATCATCGGAGTCAGCCCGGCGAACGTGGCGCCGCAGACGATCGGCAGCCGTGCGCCGGCCAGCTTGCCCACCCCGAGGCTCTGGATGATCGTGATGATGCCGGCGATCAGAAGGTCGGCGCTGATCAGCAACGCGACGGTGGACTTGTCGAGTCCTACTGCGGCACCGAAGACCAGCGGGACGGTGATGCAGCCGGTGTACATGATGAGCACGTGCTGCAGACCGAAGGCCGCTTGCCGCACCAAGGGCAGGCGCTGGTCGACTGCGTGGAAGGACATGGGTCGATCTCCGTCCGAGTGAAGGGAGCGTTCGAGTTCACGTTCTATTGAGCACGTCAATCTTTACTAAGCAGGGTCAATTTCGTTTCGTCCGTGTTATCAGTCGCGGTTTCCGCGAAACACGGTGCTAGCGTTCGCTTCATGGACGAGGATCAACGCACGCTGGCCGTCGCTATCGGCACGGCGATCAGGTCGGCCCGGCGTGATGCGGGACTGACCCTGCGCGACGTGGCGGCCGAAACGGGACTGTCGCAGCCGTTCCTGAGTCAGGCGGAGAACGGCCACTCGGTGCCGAGCGTCATGAATCTGCACCGGGTGGCCCAGGTGCTGGGAACCACGGCGCACGCCCTGCTCGAACAGGGCGCGCGCACGCCGACGAGTCTGGTGCGCAGCCGGGAGGGCAGGCGCTTCGCGCTGTCGGACGGCGCCGTGCTGCGGTTCTGCTCCACGGGCGTGCGCGCGATGGAACCGAACGAGGTGACGGCGCAACCGGGTTCGCAGGCCGGCGAACACACCGAACACGCCGGCGAGGAGTTCATCTACGTCATCGACGGCAGCATCCGCGTGGAGGTCGGCGTCGAGGAGAGTTACGTGCTCGACCGGGGAGACACGCTGTACTACCCGGCCACCGTGCCGCACCGGTGGTTCAACGACGCCGGGGAACCGGCACGGTTCCTCATCACGAGCACCCCGCCGTCCTTCTGACCGTCAGCGGCCGAAACCCTCGAGCAGTCCGGTGTACTTCTTGGGCAGGGGCGCCGCGAATTCTCCGCGCGCACCGGTCCGGAGACCGAGCGTCACGAGGGACTGCACCATGAGGGTGGCCGCCGCCACGCCGTCGACCACGGGCACCCCGAGTTCCGCCGAGATGACGGCACACAGGTCGGCCATGCCCGCGCAGCCCAGCACGATCGCGTCCGAACCGTCCTCGTCGAGGGCGGCCCGGCACGCCTCGGTGATCACCTTCACCGCATCCGGGTCGCGGTCGAGGTCGAGGACGGCGATCTCGCACGCGTGCACCCCGAGGCAGAAGCGTTGCATGCCATACCGTTCGGCCAGTTCCCACGCTCGGCCCCGGGTGCGCCCCAGCGTCGTGACGACGCTGAACCCGCGGCCGAGGAAGCTCGCGGTGTGCATGGCCGCCTCCGCGATTCCGAGTACGGGACCGGACGCCAGTTCGCGGGCCGCGTCGAGGCCCGGGTCGCCGAAACAGGCGATCACGTAACCGTCCACCCCCGCCTCCTCACCGCGGGCGATCTCCTCGAGAAGCCCGGGGACGCTGAGTGCTTCGTCGTAGTGACTCTCGATCGACGCGGGACCCATCTTCGGGCTCACCGCCTCGACGAGCGTCCCGGGGCCCGCGACGGAGCGGGCGCAGTCGCCGATCTTGTCGGTCATCGACTGTGTGGTGTTGGGATTGACGATCTTGATGAGCACGATGTTTCGAACCTACGCTTCGATCGGGGTCGCGCGATGCGCACGACGGGCGCCGGCGGACAACAGGAGATAGCAGGTGAATCCGACGCCCATGCCCAGGAACCACGAGTACTGGGCAGCGCCCGCCATGCCCCATACGTCGAGTCCGAACGGCTGCGCCTTGAAGACGACGGGCACGACGGCGACCAGCGCTCCGACGACGGTGGAGATGATCGCGGCCGGGTTGTAACCCTTCTTGTACCAGTATGTTCCGCCCTCGGACATGGTGAACATGTCGTCCAGGATCACTCGCTGCCTGCGCACCAGGTAGTAGTCCGCGATGAGGATTCCGAACAGCGGTCCGATGAACGCCCCCAGCGTCTCGAGCGTGTAGTGGATCACCTCGGGATTGTTGTACAGGTTCCACGGTGTGATCAGGACGGATCCGACGGCGGCGATCATCCCGCCCGTACGCCAGCTGATGCGCTGCGGGCTGACGTGCGAGAAGTCGAATGCCGGGGAGACGAAGTTGGCGACGATGTTGATACCGATGGTGGCGACGATGAAGGTGAGGAGGCCGAGGACGACGGCGAACAGGTTGTCCATCTGCGCGACCGTCTCGACGGGATCGGTGATCAGGCGGCCGTACACGGGCAGGGTCGCGGAGGCGGTGACGACGGTGAGGATCGAGAAGAACAGGAAATTCACCGGGAGGCCGAGGAAGTTGCCGCGTTTGACCGCGCCGAACGTCTTGCCGTACCGGGAGAAGTCGCCGAAATTGAGCATCGGGCCCGAGAAGTACGACACGACAAGTGCGATCGCGCCCAGCACCACGGGCACAGCAGACCAGCCGGTGTAGTTCACCTCGCCGAGGTTCAGGCTGATGTTCGACCATCCGGCCTCGCTGATCAGGTAGATCGCGAGCATCAGCATCACCACGTAGACCGCGGGGCCGCAGAAGTCGATGAACTTGCGGATGCTCTCCATGCCGCGCCAGAAGACCAGCGCCTGCAGCACCCACATCGTCATGAACCCGGCCCAGCCGAGCGCCGACAGTCCGAGGAACCCGTGCTCGTGCACGTCCGCCCAGGGCGCCAGACCCGGCCAGATCTTCAGGCCGAGGATCACGAACGCGTGCGACGCCAGGTACGTCTGGATTCCGTACCAGGCCACCGCGATGAGGCCGCGGATGATGGCCGGGACGTTGGCGCCGAGAACGCCGAAGGCGCTGCGGCACATGACCGGGTAGGGGACGCCGGTGACCTGGCTGGGTTTGGCCACCAGGTTCGCGAACACGTTGACGATCGCGATACCGACCACCAGGGCGACGAGAACTTGCCAGCTGGTCAGGCCGAGCGCGAACAGGCTGCCCGCGGTGACGTAGCCGCCGACGCTGTGCACGTCGGACATCCAGAACGCGAAGATGTTGTACGACGACCACGACTGCGTCTTCAGTGGCGCGAGATCGTCGTTGGTGAGTCTCGGGTGATAGCCGGGCTTGATCAGCCCGGCGCCGGCCAGGTGTGCACCGGGGACTGTTTCCCCCTCGTTGGAGGGCGCTGTCTGAGTCATCGTTTCGCTCCCTGGTGCAGTACGGACACGACTGCGTCGACGTAAGGGTGCCTCGGTGAAAAGCACACCACCGAAGTGCTGGGAGCAAAAGTAGTTTTCGGATATTTCCTGGTTGTGACGGCGAAGATATATTCTCGCCGGCGCACGGTCCGAGCCGAGAATATATCTTGCCGGACGGTCTACCCGGGCGTGTCCCGGAACATTCCGGTGTCCGTGGGGAGGGCGGCGATCACCGTGTCGAGTTGTTCGTTGTGCCGGTCGGTGGCCGCCTTCAACGCCGCGCCGTCGCGGGCGAGGAACGCCGCCAGCATGTCCCGGTGCCCGAGGTGAAGTTGCAGCCGTGCCGGCGTCCCCACCTGCGACATCGGCTGCACCGGCTCGGTGATGTTCCACGCCGACTCGAACATGTGCAGCAGTCGCTGCATCCGGCACGGCGATGCCAGGGCCAGGTGAAAGTTGCGGCTCTCCCGGTGGTAGGCGGTCAGGTCGTCCTCGAGAACCGAACGGTCGAGTGCCGCGTACGCCTCCCGGGCCCGGGCGTCGTCGGCCTCGTCGGCGAGGGTGACCGCCACGGAGTGCGCCGCCGACTCGAGGACCCCCCGCACCAGGTAGAGCTCCTCGAGTTCGTCGACGGTCAGCCGGGCGACCGTGTACCCGGCGTTGGCTCGGTGGTCGACGAGACCTTCGCCGATCAGCGTCTTCAGCGACTCGCGGATCGGGATACGGCTGACGCCGAAGTGCTCGGCCACCTCGTCCACCGGAATCGGGGTGCCCGGCGGGGCCCCGCCGCTGAGGATCACCCGGCGCAACTCCTCCAGGATCACGGTCTGCGAGCTGCCGGGATCCCGGTTGGCCAGGTTCATGACCAGCACCGACGGTCGTCGCGGGGGCATCGGGCCGTCCTCAGGCGGGGTGTACGGCGCGCCAGTGGCGGGCGATCTCGATGCGCCGGGCGATCCACACGTCGTCGTGGGACTGCACGTGATCGAGGAACCGCTCCAGCGCCGCGGTGCGGGCGGGCCGTCCGACGATGCGGCAGTGCAGACCCACGGACAGCATCTTCGGCGCCCCGGCCGTTCCCTCCGCGTACAGGACGTCGAAGGCGTCCCGCAGGTGCGCGAAGAACTGCTCACCGCTCGGGAAACCGCCGGGCGACGCGAACCGCATGTCGTTGGTGTCGAGGGTGTACGGCACCACCAGGTGGTCGACGACGCCCTTTCCGGGGGCGTCGACCTTCACCCAGTAGGGCAGGTCGTCGGCGTACGAATCGGAGTCGTACTCGAAGCCGCCGTGCTCGACGACCAGCTGCCGGGTGAGCGGGGAGTCGCGGCCGGTGTACCAGCCCAGCGGGGCCTCGCCGGTGAGGTCGCGCAGGATGGCCACCGCCTCGGCCATGTCCTTGCGTTCGGCGTCCTCGTCGGAGAGCTGGTACGACTTCCACCACAGACCGTGGCAGGCGATCTCGTGACCGAGTTCGCGAAAGGCGCTGACGGCCTCCGGGTTCCGCTGCATCGCCTTGGCGACCGCGAAGATCGTGAGCGGCAGCCCGCGTCGCTCGAATGCCCGGAGCACGCGCCACAGTCCGGCGCGGGATCCGTATTCGTAGATCGATTCCATGCTCATGTGCCGGTTCGGGAACGGCTGGGCCCCGACCATCTCGGACAGGAACGTCTCCGACGCCTCGTCGCCGTGGAGCACGTTGTTCTCGGCGCCCTCCTCGTAGTTGAGGACGAACTGGACGGCGATCTTCGCGCCGCCCGGCCACTGCGGATCGGGTGGGTGCTGCCCGTATCCGACCAGGTCACGGGGGTAGCTGGAGTCGAAAGCGTGGGTCATGATTCCAAGCCTGCCCGACCCGCCTCGGTCAGGGAACCCCACAGGCGCAACCGCGCCGTGCCGGCGTCCCGGTCGCGGACGCTCGCCTCGCCCGGGGGCGGACTGTGGAAGCTGGGCGCGGTCAAGGTGTTCGGGGTCACGGGTGCGGCTACCTCCTGATCGGGCGTGCGGGCAAGTGTAGGGCGTCGAAGTGAGTGCTGCGGGCGGTCCTCGTGCGGGGAGGTGCTCAGCTCCCCGGAACCACCGCCCGGGTGAGGAGGTCGCGCAGCGTGTCCACCGTGCATCCGGGGGCTTGCGCGCGGACCGCGTCCTCGTCGAACGCGCCGCACGCCAGTCCCCGCAGGATCACCGTCGCGAGCGCCTGGGCGGTAGCCGGTTCGTCCATCACCCCGCCACCCTGGCGGTCGAGGTACGCCTGCACACGGGAGGCGGCGGCGGGCAGCGCGGCGCGGTAGAAGTCGAACGTCGCGAGCCAGCGGGTGATCAGATGCCCGGGATGCATGTCCCATCCCTGGTAGTACCCGCGTTCGAGCGAACGGGTGACGAGCCGGTAGTGCCGGGCCAGCGCGGCGTGGATCTCCTCGTCGCTGCCCTGCGGGATGACCTGGGTGGATCCGTCGCACACCCACACCCCGGTCTGGGCCGCCGCCACCAGCATCACGGACTTGGCGTGGTCGGCAACCGGATGCTCGAGCGACTGGAACCGTGACGCGATTCCGCAGGCCGCGCTGTAGTCGTAAGTGCCGTAGTGCAATCCGGTGCAGCGCCCGTCGGCGAGGTGGATGGCCTTCGCGACGGTCACGGTGCCGTCCGGTCCGAGCACGGCCTGCGGGCTCTCGATCTGCAACTCGAAGAGCAGCGACCTGTCGGGGAGCCCGTACGCTCGCTCGAGTTCCTCGCACAACGCGACGACGGCGGTGACCTGCTGGGCTGCACGCAGTTTCGGCACCGTGAACACGAAGCCGTCGGGAACCCCACCCGCGCCTTCGAGGACGAGTTCGAGCGTCCGGATCCCGCGGCGGCGCTCGTGCGGAGCCAGACCCTTCGCGCGGATGCCCAGCGACCGCGGGCCGGACGGGTCGGACGAGAGCAGTCGCAGCGTACGTCCCGCCTCCAGTGCGGCCGCGTCCTCGACGTCGTCGCTCCGCCAGCCGAAGCCGTCCTCGAAATCGATCCGCAGATCCATGATCGGACGGTGCTCGAGCATCGCGCGGACGTCGGGAAGCGCACCGGTCGTTCCGATTTCGGACAGCGCATTCGTGTGCCTGTCCAGCAGTTCGACAGCCTGCTCACCCCACACCCTCGGGGTGTCCGGTCCGGCGTCCGCCGCACTCACGTAGACGGTGTGGACGGGCTGCGGTTGCTGCCGATCACCCGGAAAGGCGTCCGCGAGCTCGGTGTCGACGGGGTCGAGGAGTGCGTCGACGCGGTCGAAACCGCTGTCGGGGAGACGGCTGAGGTACTGGGGGTTCACGCCACGATCTTGGCAGAAACGCGGGATTCTCGTCGTCCACGCCCCGCCGGGTGGCCTTCGTTCAGGCCGTCACACCGCGCAGATACCACTCGACGGCGCGGGCCAGTTGCCGCACGCTGCGATCGGTGCCTGGCTCGATGCCGTCGAGTGACCGGGCTCCCACGAAACGGTCGAAGACCAGGCCTTCGACGACGCTGACGAAGTCCGCGCCCGCGTTCTCGGGGTCGGCGACGCCGAGAGCGTCGAACAATTCGGTGGCGCGGGCACGGGAGAACAGGCACGTCGCGAGGAGTGCGTGCAGGTCGGCGTCACCGGACAGTTCGACGGTCAGCGCGTGCCGCGCGACGACGTCGTCGTGGCGGGTGTGCAGCAGCCGGTCCAGTGACCGGGCCACGCCCTCGGCGACGGAGGCGAGGTCGAGGGGCGGGGCCGCCGTGGTCTCGAATTCCTGCCGCGAGCGTTCGGCGAGCCGGCGCACGGCGGATTCGATCAGTGCTCGCCGGGTGCGGAAGTAGTAGGACGTGGATCCGCCCGGCAGATCCAGTGCGCGGTCGACGGCCCGATGCGTCAGCGCGCGGATGCCCTCCCGCGCGATGATCGTGATCGCCGCGTCGGCTATCTGCTCACGCCGCTCGGGCACGGTGTCGTCCTCCTCACATCGGCTTGTCGCCCGAGACTCTACATTCGTAGTGTTTCCTCTGTGGATGTAGAGGTTCTGTTGGACGACGCGCAGCGCGCGGCCGCGGCCGTCCTGCACGAGACCGCCGAGGGCATGGAGCAGGGGAGGCCCGGAGTTCGCGGCGTGTACCTGTGGGGACCCGTCGGACGTGGCAAGACGTGGTTGATGGACCGCTTCCACGGGTCGGCGGAGGTCCCGAAGCGGCGCGTGCACTTCCACTCGTTCTTCCGCCGGCTCCACGCCGACGCGCACACGCTGGGGTCCATCGACCTCGCGATCGATGCGGCACTCGGGGATGTCCGGCTGCTGTGTTTCGACGAGTTCCACCTGCACGATGTCGGGGACGCGATGCTGGTCGCGCGACTGCTGAAGGCCCTGTTCACCCGCGGGATCACGCTGGTGGCGACGTCGAACTATCCACCGGAAGGGCTGTTGCCGAATCCGCTGTTCCATCACCTGTTCGCGTCGTCGATCGCGGTGCTGGAACAGAATTTGACTGTCGTGCGGGTGGCCGGTCCCGTCGACTACCGCACCGTGGCCACGGCGGACGGCGGGTTCGCTGCCGGACGTTTCGTCCGAGCTTCCGGCACCGAGCCTCCGGCACTGTCCGAGCGCGTCGCCCTGACCGTCGGGACCCGCACGGTGACGGCCTCCGCGGTGCGGGACCGCACGGTCTGGTTCGAGTTCGCGGTGCTGTGCGGCACCCCGACCGCACCTGCCGACTACCTCGAACTGTCCGAGCGGTTCGGATGCTGGGTGATCACCGGTGTGCCCCGACTGCGGGAGGTCGGCGCGGAGACCGTGCGACGGTTCGCGAACGTCGTCGACGTGCTGTACGACAGGGGGACTTCGCTGACCCTGGTCGCCGATGCGTCGTGGGACGACGTGTTCGCCGGACTCGACGGCACCCTCGACGTCGACCGGCTGGTGAGCAGGCTGTCGACGCTGAGCCGGTGACCACCGAGGCAGACCCGTACGTGGGTCTGCCTCGGTGAATCGATCAGACGTACCGGCTGTACGCGGGGAGGTCCAGCTGGCCGTTGCCGGACAGTCCGATGACCACGACCTCCGGTTCGGTGACCGTGCGGGCGTGCTCGATGGCCGCGGCCACCGCGTGCGTCGATTCCGGCGCGGGGATGATGCCTTCGGCGCGGGCGAAGAGCAGTCCCGCGGCGAGTGCGTCGTCCTGTTCGATCGCGGTCGCCTCCATCAGCCCGAGGGCGACGGCGTGCGAGACCATCGGCGACATGCCGTGATACCGCAGACCACCCGCGTGGATGGCGGGCGGAACGAAATCGTTGCCCAGCGTGTACATCTTCAACAGCGGCGTCAGACCGGCGACGTCGCCGAAGTCGTAGCGGTATTCGCCCTGCGTCAGCGACGGGCACGCCGCAGGCTCGCAGGCGACGAGGCGGGTGGTGGTGCCCTCACGCAGATTGCGACCCAGGAACGGGAAGGTCAGGCCCGCGAGATTGGAACCACCGCCGGCGCAACCGAATACCGTGTGCGCGACAGGCTCACCCGCCTCCTCCAGCTGGACCATCGCTTCCTGGCCGATCACCGTCTGGTGGAGCATGACGTGGTTGAGGACGCTGCCCAGCGAGTAGTGCGCGTCGGGATCGTTGGCGGCCACCTCGACGGCCTCGCTGATCGCCATGCCCAGCGAGCCGGTGGTGTCGGGGTGCTCGGCCAGGATCGCCCGACCGGCTTCGGTGAGGTCGGACGGAGACGGATGACAGATGCCGCCGTATGCCTCCATCTGGAGCCGGCGGTACGGCTTGGCGTCGAAGGACGCGCGAACCTGCCAGACCTCCACCTCGAGACCGAGCAGGGCGCCGGCGAACGACAGCGACGCGCCCCACTGACCCGCACCGGTCTCGGTGGTGAGCTTGGTGGTGCCCTCGAGCGCGTTGTAATAGGCCTGTGCCACAGCCGTGTTCGGCTTGTGCGATCCGACGGGGCTGACGCCCTCGTATTTGTAATAGATCCGTGCCGGTGTGCCGAGCACTCGCTCGAGCCGGTGTGCGCGCACCAGCGGCGACGGGCGCCACATGCCGTAGATCTCGCGGACCGTCTCGGGGATCTCGATGTACCGTTCCGTCGCGACCTCCTGTTCGATAAGGTTCGCGGGGAACAGCGGTGCCAGGTCTTCCGGTCCCAGTGGCTCACGTGTGCCGGGATGCAGGTGCGGCGGAACGGGTTCCGGAAGATCGGCGGCAAGGTTGTACCAGTGCGTGGGTACGGCCGAGGGAACCGAAACCCCCAGAGGTTCCAGCGATCGAGCCAGTTCGGCTCCGGTTACCGGGGACGTGGTCAAGTAACTCTCCTTCGTGGATGGATACGTCCCGAACATGCTGCGCTGTCCGCCGCCGCGAACGGGTGATTTTCCCGGTCCGCGCGTGTCACGATGGAGGGGCAACTCGGGAGTGAGGATGCCGGACCGTCGCGTGCGAAGCAGGGTCGTCCACACGGTCGCCCTGCTGGCGGCCGTCGTGACGGTCACCCTTGCGGTCCGGGTGGTCCCCGCGCCCGACACCCCCGCGACACCGTCGGAGCCGGGCGCAGGTGCGACGCGCGCCCTGATCATCCTCTCGGCGATCGCCGTCGTCGTCGCGGCGGTGGCGCTGGCGTCCGCCCTTCGCAGCGGCCGGCCGCGGGTCGCCCCCGACCCGCCGCCGGTAGGGCTCACCGGAAACACCGGCTCCTCGGTCTCGCGTCGGCACATTCTCGGATGGGCGGCGTTCGCCTCGCTCCTCGTGGCCGCGGCGTTCCTCCTCGGGTCCGTCGGTGGTGACGAGCCACCGGACCGTCAACCGTCGCCGGCGAGCCCGGCCGCCGACGACGGGGCCGACCGAACCGGCGAGTCCGTGCCCACCGAGACTCGTCCGCCGCCCGACCTGGTGGACGAGACCCGCGAGGACCTGACGGAATTGTGGACCGCGGCAGCGATTGCCGGTCCGATACTGGTGACCGTGCTGATCCTCGGCGCCGTGGCCCGGCGCCCCCTCCGGTCGCGGGTCGGGGCCTGGACCGCGGCGAGTTCCCCCGACGGTCCGGCTGCCTCGCAGTCGCTGGCCCGGGCAGCGGAGGAAGGTCTCGCCGTGGTCGTGGCCCCGAGTCTGCCGCCGCGTGAGGCCATCATCGCCAGTTACGCCGCCATGGAAGATGCGCTGCGCGAGGCGCCGGGCGCCGAACCGCGGGAGTCGGACACCCCGTCCGAAGTGCTGGCTCGCGCAGTGCAACTCGGAGCGCTGCGCTTCGAGGCGGCGGCGCCGCTGGTGCGGCTGTTCTCCGAGGCACGGTTCAGCCTGCATCCGATGGGCGAACTGCACCGTGACGAGGCCGCCGATCTGCTCCGGCGTGTGCTCGACGACCTGGGGAGCGACGCGTGCTCGCCGTCGCGGTAGCCGGTGTCGGGGCAGTACTGGCCGTGGAGGTCCCGCTGGTGGCCGCCGGCCGGTACAGTGCGGCCGTGCTGATCGCGGGAGCGGTGACCGCGCTGGTGCTCTTCGAGATTCGACGGCGCATGGCACCCGGGGACGTCGAGGATCAGCCGCCGGGACCGGAGGCGGAGCGGGCCGAGGCGACGGCCCGCTGGATGGCACGGACGGAATCATTGATCAGCTGGGCGGACGGTACGCGCGGCGACTGGGACCACCATCTGCGTCCGCTCCTGGCGCGCGAGTTCCAGCAGTCCACCGGACAGCGGCAGGGACTCGACCCCGCCGACACCGCAGCCGCGGGTGAGGTGTTCTTCGGCGACTTGTGGCAGTGGGTCGATCCCGAGTGCGTGCAGCGCTCCGACAGGGCCGCACCCGGGCCGGGCCGGGACGTGCTGGACCGGATCCTGCAACGGCTGGAGCAGCTGTGACGATGCCCGCCGAGGTCACCACCGCGCGCGCCCACGCGGTGCTGGCGGAGGTCGAACGGGCGGTGGTCGGCAAACACGACGAACTCACGTCGATCCTGCTCGCGGTACTCGCCGGCGGGCACGTGCTCATCGAGGATCTGCCCGGACTCGGAAAGACCTTGGTGGCACGATCTTTCGCTGCCGCGCTCGGGCTCGACTTCACGCGGGTCCAGTTCACCCCCGACCTGCTGCCCGCCGACCTGCTCGGCGCCACCATCTACGACATGCCGTCGGGTCGGTTCGAATTTCGTCCGGGCCCGATCTTCACCAACCTGCTTCTCGCCGACGAGATCAACCGCACTCCACCCAAGACCCAGGCCGCACTGCTCGAGGCGATGGCGGAGGGGCAGGTCAGCGTCGACGGCACCACCCGGATCCTGCCGCGTCCCTTCATCGTGCTCGCCACCGACAATCCCATCGAGTACGAGGGCACCTACCCGTTACCCGAGGCGCAGCTGGACCGGTTCGCGCTCCGCCTGCGACTGGGATATCTCACCGAGACCGACGAGCACGAGATGCTGCGCCGACGGCTCGACCGGGGATCCGCCGCCGTCGTCGTCGAGCAGGTGGTCGATGCGGCCGACCTCCTGGCGATGCGCGAATCGCTCGAGCAGGTCAGTGTTCATCACGACGTCCTCGGGTATGTCGTCGCGCTCGCGAACGCCACCCGGCATCACCCGCAGGTCGAGGTCGGGGCCAGCCCCCGCGCCGAACTCGACCTCGTACAGCTGGCGCGGGCGCGCGCCCTGCTCTCGGGCCGGGACTTCGTCATTCCCGAGGACATCAAAGCCCTGGCCGTTCCCGCTGTCGCGCACCGCATCAGCCTGCGCCCGGAGATGTGGGTGCGCCGCATCCGCAGCGACGACGTCCTCGCGGAACTGTTGCGCCGTCTCCCCGCGCCGAGGGCACGATGACGGAGCACCAGCTGACGTGGCGGGCATCGCCGGCAGCCCTCGCACTGACGACCTGCGCCGCCGTGGCATTGACGGCGGGTGTCGTGGGGCGGTGGTGGGAACTGATCGTGTTCGCCGCCCCGATGCTGGGAGCGCTCGGCACGGTGATGTGGTTGCCCCGTCCGGCCATCGGCGTCCGGGTCGAGGCGTCGGCACGCATGCTGCGGTGTTTCGAATCAGAGTCCGTGCACTTCTCGGTGGACGTGACGGCCTGCGGTGGTGCGGCGGAACTCGAGGTGGCACCGGCGCCGTCCGACGGCTACACGGTCGAGCCGGTCGGCGACGGCGACTACGTGGTGTCGGCGGACCGGTGGGGCCGGTACGAATCCGCACTGACGGTCACGGCACGTGCCGGCGGCGGCCTGCTCACCGCTTCGCTACCGGTTCCCGTCACGGAGCTGCGGGTGTTCCCGTTGGCGCCGCCGATGCCGACTCCGTTGCCCCACGCCACACTTCCGGACCGAATCGGCGCACACCGCACCCGCCGATTCGGTTCGGGCGTCGAGTTCGGGGACATCCGCCCGCACGCGCCGGGAGACCCGCTGCGGAGCGTCAACTGGCCGGTGAGTGCCCGCCGCGGCCGGCTCCACGTCACCGAACGGATCATGGACCGCGCCGCGGACGTCGTCGCCGTCCTCGACACCACCCCGCAGGCACCGGGCCCCGCGTCGGAGAGCCTGCACCGGACCGTGCGCGGGGCGACGCAGGTGGTGCAGACGGCCCTGCAGCGCGGCGACCGGGCCGGGGTCGTCGTTCACGGGCTCCGGCTGCGATGGCTCGGCGCCGACATCGGGCGCAGGCAGTTCTACCGAATCCTCGACACCGTGCTCGACTCCGAGGCCGGCGCCGCCGAAGGCACACTCGTCCCGAGGGTCGCGCTGCCGCCGAGGGCCGTGGTCATCGCGTTCTCCACCATGCTGGACACCAACTTCGCGCTGTCGCTGCTGGAGCTGAGGCGGCGCGGTCACGTCGTCGTGGCCGTCGACGTGCTCCGCGGCCCGCCGTTCGAGTACGAACTCGATCCGATGACCGGCAGGATGTGGCGGCTCGAGCGGCGGAACATGTACCGGAACATGGGCGTTCTCGGGGTCCCGGTGGTGGCGTGGGACGACGATTCCGCACTGGATCTGGCGCTGGCCCTCGCCGATCGTGCCCGCCGGCGGTCGGGGGCACTCCGATGAGATGGATTGCGGTGGTCGTGGTGCAGGCGGCGCTGGTCGCGCTCGTCCTGGGCAACGCGTCCGCGTTCGCGGCGGCCGCCGCGGGTGTCGCGGCGACGGGACTGTTGCTCGTCGCGTACACCGGCCTCGCACCGGGAATCTCGACGCTGCTGCTGGGCGCGGTTGTCACCGGTGCTGCGGCGTCTCTGGCAGCGGCACTGCCGGACGGGCCGGCATGGGTGTCCCTGCTCGGGCCGGTTGCGGCGGTGGTGCTGTTCCTCGTCGCGGTGTGGCCGTACGTCGCCAGGCGCACCCGCACGGCCGAGGATCAGAACCGGCGGATGCTGTAGATGTGGAACTGCGACAGCGGCGCCAGACCTACGGGCACGCCGCGCCCGTACGCATTGAAGACCTGACCGAAGCCGGCGTAGATACCGATGTGCGACGCGTCCGGGTTGAGCACCACGATGTCGCCGGGAGCCAGCGCCCACAGCGGAATGGGTGCGCCGACCTCGGCCTGCTCCCACGTGGTGCGTGGCAGATTCACCCCCGCCTGCCGGAATGCCCACTGCACCAGCCCCGAGCAGTCCCACGCGTCCGGACCCGTCCCACCCCACAGATAGGGCTTGCCCGTCTGGGTCGTCGCGGCGGCGAGCGCGGCCAGCCCGGTCGGGGTGGGAATGGGCGTCGGGAGAACGGAAGAACCCATCGAACTGCCGCCGGTGCTGCCGCTGTCGGAACTCCCCGCCACCGGTGCGGCGTTCGCGGGAAGGGCGACGAGGGCGGTCGCACAGAACGCGAGAGCACCGGCAACGGCAGCGCGCCGCACGGGACGGAGATGTCTGCGCTGGGACACGAGGTCCCCCCTTTGTTCGCTACTGCTCGTGGAGAGCCGTGGAACCGCCCCGACCATCGGTTGACACGTCTCGATGAGGTCACGGAAAGCGTACAAAGTGTTGCGGCATCGTGCCTGATAATTGCGAATATCCGTCCGAACTGGGCAGATTCGGTCAAATTTCGGTAACTGTCACCCCTGGGCCAGGGTCAGCACCACGTCTGCCAGGGCCGGAGCATGATCACGCTCGGGAACCGTGGCCGAGATGAGGAGGCAGCCCTCTTCCCGCCAGATCCGCGTGTGCAGCGTCTCGCCGGGAAAAACCACGCCCGCGAACCGGACTCGGAACCCCGCGACCTGCGACGCGTCCGAGTCGAGCACCGCGTCGACGGCCGCTTTGCACACCATCCCGTAGGTGCACAGGCCGTGCAGAATCGGGGCGGGAAACCCTGCGGCGGAAGCGAACTTCGGGTCGGAATGCAGGGGGTTGCGGTCACCGCACATCCGGTACATCAGCGCCTGCTGCGGAAGGACAGGGGTGTCGACCTCGACGTCGGCAGGCCGGTCGGGCAACTCGACGGACTGCGACGGGCCGCGCTCACCCCCGAAACCGCCTTCCCCGCGGGCGAAGATGGACGACCGCCCGGTCCACAGGGGAGTGCCGTCGAGGTCGGTGGTCGTCGATTCCTGCACGATGACGGCGGCCTTGCCCTTGTCCCACACCTCGGCGATACGGGTGGTGGTGCGGGCCTTGCCCTCCGGGGGAATCGGCTGGTGCACGGTCACTTCCTGGCTGCCGTGGACCACGTTTGCGAGGTCGATCTCGACTCCCGGGAACGACACACGCGGGGCCTCGGTCGCGTGGAAATTCGCGGCCACCGTGGCGAACGTGGGGAGCACCTGCGGCTTCCCGTCGGTGAGGTACCGCAACTCCTTCTCGTCGAGCGGACGGGATCCGGCACCGAGAGCCAGGTGGTAGTGCTGCACGTCGGAACTGGTCCAGGAGAACTCCTGAACGGGCAGTTCGGCTCCGATGGCGATGTTCGGATCAATGGGCATTGGTGGTGTCTCCGGTGAGTGACGTCGGGGAATCGGCCTGGGAGGACTTGTCGAGGATATCGAGAACCGCGAGATAGCCGAACGTCATCGCCGGGCCGATGGTCGCGCCGGGGCCGGCGTAGGTGTGGCCCATCACCGGGCCGCTGGCATTGCCCACCGCATAGAGGTTCTCGATCGTGCTGCCGTCCTCCCGCAGCACGCGGGCGTTGCGGTCGGTGCGGAGACCGCCCTTGGTGCCGAGGTCGCCCGGGACCATCTTGACGGCGAAGAACGGCGCCTTCGCGAGCGTCCCGAGGCTCGGATTGGGCTTGTTGCGGGGATCCCCGTAGTAGTGGTCGTAACCGCTCTCACCACGGCCGAAGTCCTCGTCCTTGCCGTTCCGGGCGAAAGTGTTGAAACGCGAGACCGTTTCGGTGAGTGCGTCGACCGGCACGCCGATCTTCCCGGCCAGCTCGGCGACGGTGCCCGCCTTGACGATCACACCGGCCTTCAGCCAGCGACCGGGGAACGGGGAGCGCGGCGTGACTCCGGCGAACGCATACCGGTCGCGGTAACGCTGGTCGAGGACGAGCCAGCACGGCACGTTCTCGCCCGGTCCGTCGCCCTGGCCGTGTGTGCCGCCGTACATCGCGTGCGTCGCCTCGACGTACGGCGCGGATTCGTTGACGAAGCGCTTGCCGGATTCGTTGATCATGATGCAGCCGGGCAGGCTCCGCTCGGACAGCGCGAACCACGGGCCGCCGGTGAGCGGGATGGACGGTCCCCACCAGGCGTCTTCCATCAGATCGAGCGCGGCGCCGAGCTTTTCGCCCGCCCAGATGCCGTCGCCCGTGTTGGCCTTCGCGCCGACGGTCCATTCGGTGCCGATCGGTGCCCGCTGGTACTTCTTGCGGGCCTCGTCGTTGTGCTCGAATCCGCCCGACGCGATCACGACGCCGCGGCGAGCCCGGAACACCTGTGGCTGTCCGTCGACCGTGGCGTTGACGCCCTTGACCACGCCGTCCTCCACGTACAGGTCGGTGAGCGGGGTGTCGAGCAGGATCGGGACGCCGGCGGCCTTCAGTCCGGCCTGCAGTCCGGCGACGAGCGCCTGACCGCGGACGAGCAGGCGCTTCCCGGTGAGCTTGGCGCCGAGGAATCGGAGCCCGACCCGGGCCGCGCGCAGCGGGCCGCGGGGGTTGCGCATCAGCAGGTTCAGCCAGCGGTAATCGGCTTGGGTGATCACGAAATTCGACGGGGCCTTGACGTAATCGGGTTCGAGCTTCGCGAGGTCGGCGCCGAGCTTCCTGCCGTCGAAGGGTGTCGGCTCGACGGACCGTCCGCCGAGCCGTCCGCCGGGGGCCTCGGGGTAGTAGTCGGAGTATTCGGGCACCCACTGCAGTTTCAGCGGGCTGTTCTTCAGCACGAACGACAGCATCTCGGGGCCGCGGTCGATGTAGGCGTCGATCCGGTCCTTCGGGACGACGTCGCCGATGATGCTGTGCAGGTAGGTCCGCGCGGCGTCCGTGGTGTCCTCGACTCCCGCGGCGATCAGCGCCTCGTTGTTCGGGATCCACACGCCACCGCCGGAGCGTGCGGTGGAGCCGCCGAAGTGCGGCGCCTTTTCGAGGATGACGACGCTGAGTCCCTTGTGGGCGGCGGTCAGGGCCGCGGTCATTCCACCGGCACCGCTACCGACGACCACGATGTCGTATTCGTGCTTGCTCATGTAGAACACGTTATAGAATGATGGGGTTGTCAGTCCATCCTTTCTGCCAGGAAGTATTACTGACGCCAACAAACAAGAACGAAACACGTTGCAGTGGAAACCGGTGGGCGTGCGCACGCAAACGAACTTCAGGGAAGGTCCTCAACCATGCTCTCGACGCAACTACGCACCGAGTTGGCGAATCAGCTCGACGCCGCGGAACGGGGCCGTGCTCCCATCGGCCCCCTGACCGCGGACCACCCCGACATCGACGTCGTCGACGCCTACGAGATCCAGTTGATCAACATCCGCCGCCGGCTGCAGGACGGAGCGAAGGTCGTCGGGCACAAGGTCGGCCTGTCGTCCCTCGCCATGCAGCAGATGATGGGCGTCGACGAACCCGACTACGGCCACCTGCTCGCCGACATGGAGGTCTTCGAGGACCAGCCCGTCGACACGGCGCGGTTCTGCTTCCCGCGCGTCGAGGTCGAGGTCGCGTTCATGCTGGGCGCCGACCTCCCCGGCGCAGGCTGCACCGAGCAGGACGTCCTGGACGCCACCGTGGCGTTCGCGCCGTCCATCGAGCTGATCGACAGCCGGATCACCGATTGGAAGATCACACTGCCCGACACGATCGCGGACAACGCGTCGTCCGCCGGTTTCGTGCTCGGGAAGAACCGGGTGCGGCCCGCGGACATCGACATCACAGCCATCGACGCCGTGCTGACGAGCAACGGCGAGACCAAGGCCGAGGGGCGCAGCGACGCGGTGCTCGGCAATCCGGTGACGGCCGTCGCCTGGCTCGCGCAGAAGGTCGAGAGCTTCGGCGTCCGGCTGAAGGCCGGCGACATCGTGCTGCCCGGATCGTGCACCCGCGCCATCGACGCGCATCCGGGCGATCACTTCCGCGCCGAGTTCAGTGGGCTCGGCTCCGTATCCCTGCAGTTCAAGTAGGAGTTTGTTCATGACAAAGGCAAGTGTGGCGATCGTCGGTTCGGGCAACATCAGCACCGACCTGCTCTACAAGCTGCAACGATCCGAGTGGCTCGAACCCCGGTGGATGATCGGGATCGACCCCGAGAGCGAGGGCCTGGCACGGGCCCGCAAGATGGGGCTGGAGACGTCGGCCGAGGGTGTCGACTGGTTGCTGAACCAGCCGGAGAAACCCGATCTCGTCTTCGAGGCCACGTCCGCGTACGTGCATCGGGAGGCAGCGCCGCGGTACGAGGCCGCCGGCATCCGGGCCGTCGACCTGACACCCGCCGCCGTCGGACCGGCCGTGGTCCCGCCGGCGAACCTGCGCGAGCACCTCGGCGCCCCCAACGTCAACATGATCACGTGCGGAGGTCAGGCCACGATCCCGATCGTGTACGCCGTCTCCCGCATCGTCGACGTGCCCTACGCCGAGATCGTCGCGTCGGTGGCGTCCGTCTCCGCGGGCCCGGGCACCCGCGCCAACATCGACGAGTTCACCAAGACCACCAGCCGCGGCATCGAGACCATCGGCGGAGCGCAGCGCGGCAAGGCCATCATCATCCTCAACCCGGCCGACCCGCCGATGATCATGCGGGACACGATCTTCTGCGCGATCCCCGAGGACGCCGACCGCGCCGCCATCACCGATTCCATCCACCGCGTCGTCGCGGACATCCAGCAATACGTCCCCGGCTACCGGCTGCTCAACGAACCGCAGTTCGACGACCCGAGCGTCGTGTCGGGCGGGCAGGCGACGGTCACGACGTTCGTCGAGGTCGAGGGCGCAGGCGACTTCCTGCCCCCGTACGCGGGCAACCTCGACATCATGACCGCGGCGGCAACCAAGGTGGGCGAGGAGATCGCCCAGAAGCTCCTGAGTGTGGAGGCATGAGAACTATGGTTCATTTCGACGCCAGTTGGGACATCCGAGTCACCGACACCTCGCTGCGGGACGGTTCGCACCACAAGCGGCACCAATTCACCGGTGAGGAGGTCCGGGCCATCGTCGGTGCGCTCGACAACGCCGGGGTCCCGGTCATCGAGGTGACGCACGGCGACGGACTGGGTGGGTCCTCGTTCAACTACGGGTTCTCCAAGGTCCCGGAGCAGGAACTCATCTCGATCGCCGTCGACACGGCGAAGAACGCGAAGATCGCCTTCCTCATGCTGCCGGGGCTCGGCATCAAGGACGACATCATCGTCGCCCAGGACAACGGCGCCTCGATCTGCCGCATCGCCACGCACTGCACCGAGGCGGACGTGTCCATCCAGCACTTCGGGCTGGCCCGCGACCGCGGTCTCGAGACCGTCGGCTTCCTGATGATGGCGCATTCGATCGCACCGGAAAAGCTCGCCAAGCAGGCCCGGATCATGGCCGACGCCGGCTGCCAGTGCGTGTACGTGGTCGACTCCGCTGGCGCGCTCGTGCTCGAGCAGGTGTCGGACCGCGTCGAGGCGCTGGTGCAGGAACTCGGCTCGGACGCCCAGGTGGGTTTCCACGGTCACGAGAACCTCGGACTCGGTGTGGCCAACTCGATCGCCGCCGTCCGGGCAGGAGCCAAGCAGATCGACGGCAGCACAAGACGATTCGGCGCCGGTGCCGGTAACGCGCCGGTCGAGGCGTTCGTCGGCGTGTGCGACAAGATCGGCGTCAAGACGGGGATCGACTTCTTCGCGATCGCCGACGCCGCCGAGGACGTGGTGCGTCCGGCGATGCCCGCCGAATGTCTCCTCGACCGTCAGGCGCTGATGATGGGGTACGCCGGCGTCTACTCGAGCTTCCTCAAGCACGCCGAACGCCAGGCCGAACGGTACGGCGTCTCGTCCGCCGAACTGCTCGTCCGCGCCGGCAAGCGCAAGCTCGTCGGCGGCCAGGAGGATCAGCTCATCGACATCGCGCTCGAACTGCAGCGCGAGCGGGCTGCGGCTGCGCCGCCCGTGAGTACTTCTTAACGTCGGGCGGTTGATAAGTACTCACGGGTCAGCGGGCGGTCTCCCACAGCCCGACGACGTTGCCCTCGGAGTCGGTGAAGTATGCGGCGAATCCCATGTTCCCGACGGGGGTCCTGCCGGTGACGGTCTTGCCACCGAGGGATTCGATCCTTTCGAGGGCGGATTCGATGCTCTCGACGTCGACGGTGACCACGGGAGAGTTCACCTCCCCGCGCTGCATCATGCCGCCGTTGATGTAACCCGGTTCGTCGGGCATGCCGCTCTCACCGACGGGTCCGGTGGTGACCATGCTGTAGTCCATGTCGGGGATCTCGGCGATGGCCCACCCGAATGCGTCCCGATAGAACGCTCGTGCGCGGTCACCGTCGTCGAAGGGGATCTCGAAGTGCACGATTCGGCCTGTCATGGCACGCCTCCGGTTCGGCTGGAACCGCCGTATCCGACGGCACATCCAGCCTAAGCGCCCGATGTGACATTCGTGCAGCCTGACTGCACGAATGTCACATCGGGCGCCGCATCCGCCGCAGCGGCACCGACGACTATTCGACGCGATCTCGCACGTCGATGAACCCCTCCATCACCGCGTGGTTGATGCTGTCCCACAGTCGCGGGCACCCCTCGCGGAGCGCGGTGGACTGTCCCTCGCCGACGGCGTCCCGGAACGTCGGGCACGTCTTCGCAGGGTCGTCCGTCCACTGGACGCTTGTGTGCTTGAGGCTGTTCTTGCGCACCAGCACACAGGTTCCGCACGTACGGCACTCGACTTCGTTCATGCCGTCGTCGAGGTAATTGGCCTTGTCGGCCAACGTTTGCGCATGAATGGCCTCGAGCCGAGCAGGCTGCCCGGCGAAGTCGGGAGCTTTGGCCCATTCGGTCGAGGCACTCATGATCAGACCTGCGCTTCCTTGCTCTCGGACCGCTCCGCAGTCGTACTCTCGGACCCCTCCGCAGTCGTACTCTCGGACCCCTCGGCGGCCTCCCGCTCGGCCTTCTGACGGGCCAGGTTCTCCTCGACCTCGTGCTGCCAGGCCTCGTTGGCCTTGGTGGTGTCGACCTCGAACTCGAAGCGCTGCGTCATCTTGTCGGTGACGTCGGCGACGTCGACGTAGAACTGGTCGTACCAGCGTCGCAGCTGGTAGACCGGACCGTCCTCGTCGCAGAGCAGGGGGTTGTCGATCTTGGTCTTGTTCTTCCAGATCTCGACGTCCTGCAGGAATCCCTCGGCGATGCCCTCGGTGAACTTCGCGGCCAGCTTGTCGGCTGTTTCGTCGTCGATGCCGGTCGGCTTCTTGACGGTGACGCCGTACTGGAGCATGAACGAATTGTTCGTCACCGGATAGTGGCAGTTGATGAGGACGCTCTCGACCTCGTACCCGCCGTAGCTGTTCCACAGCGGATTGATCATGTAGGACGGCCCGTAGTACGCGGCCTCGGAGCGCAGCAGTGATTCCATGCCGTACTGCGTCGCCATCCCGACGTCCGGGCGACCCTTCGTGTTGAGGTACTGCGTTGCGATGTGGCCTTCGAAGACGTTCTTGAAGTACGTCGGGAATGCGTAGTGGATGTAGAAGAAGTGCGCCATGTCGACCACGTTGTCGATGATCTCGCGGCAGTTGGACCCTTCGATCAGCATCGAGTTCCAGGTCCAGTCGGTCCATTCGTCGCTGTAGGCGCCCTCGATGCGGGGGATGGTCACGTTCTCCGGCGGGGGATTGCCCTCCGGGTCGTTCCAGACGAACAGCTGACCGTTCTGCTCGAGGGTGAGCCACGCCCGGGTGCGGGCGATCGGGGGAACCCGGCGGGCGTAGGGAATGCTGGTGCACTTGCCGTTGCCGCCCCAGCGCCAGTCGTGGAACGGGCAGGCCACGGAGTCGCCCTTCACGGTGCCCTGCGACAGGTCGCCGCCCATGTGCCGGCAATACGCGTCCAGAACCTTCAGTTCGCCCTTGCTGTCGGCGAAGACGACGAGTTTGGTGCCGAATGCCTCGATCGAATGCGGTTTGCCGTCCTTGAACGTCTTGGTCAAACCGAGGCAGTGCCAACCACGCGCGAAGCGGGTCTGGACCGTGCCCACATCGATCTCGCGAATCTGCGCCATTGTGCCCTCACATCCCTTCATGCTGTTAGTAGAACACGTTATAGAACTTCGACACGATCCGCCAGATTTTCGGGGGCTTTCTTCCAGACCCGGGCCGTCAAACAGCACCTTTGCCGGTATCTCGACATAAATGGGAACGTGTTCTAGTCTCAGAAGATAAGTGAACCATCGAACGAGACAGGAGCGTCCTGTGGGTGACCATGACAGTCACGAGGTGATGCAGCGGCTCGACGCACTACTGCCGACGCTGCGAGAGCGTGCGCAGGAGACCGAGGATCTACGTCGTATCCCCGACGATTCCATGAAGGCGCTCCAGGAGACCGGATTCTTCCGGTTGCTCCAGCCTGAACAGTGGGGTGGTTACCAAGCGGATCCGGTGCTGTTCTACTCCGCGGTGCGGAAGATCGCGAGCGCCTGCGGTTCCACCGGCTGGGTCTCGTCGATCATCGGTGTCCACAACTGGCACCTCGCCCTGTTCTCGCAGCAGGCTCAGGAAGACGTGTGGGGTAACGACACCGACGTCCGGATCTCGTCGTCGTACGCGCCGATGGGCGCGGGCCAGGTCGTCGACGGCGGATACACGGTCAACGGTGCCTGGGCCTGGTCGTCCGGCTGTGATCACGCCAGCTGGGCAGTGCTCGGTGGGCCCGTCATCAAGGACGGCCGCCCCGTCGATTTCGTCAGCTTCCTCATCCCGCGCGAGGACTACCGGATCGACGACGTGTGGAATGTCGTGGGACTCCGCGGAACCGGAAGTAACACCGTGGTGGTGGAGGACGTCTTCGTCCCGACGCACCGCGTTCTCAGCTTCAAGGCGATGAGCAACCTCACCGCACCCGGGCTCGAGCGCAATACCGCGCCCGTCTACAAGATGCCCTGGGGAACAATCCATCCCACCACCATCTCCGCGCCGATCGTCGGGATGGCCTACGGCGCCTACGACGCGCACGTCGAACATCAGGGAAAGCGCGTCCGCGCGGCGTTCGCCGGCGAGAAGGCGAAGGACGACCCGTTCGCCAAGGTTCGCATCGCCGAGGCGTCGAGTGACATCGACGCCGCCTGGCGCCAGCTGTCCGGGAACGTCGCCGACGAATACGCACTGCTCGTCGCGGGTGAGGAAGTGCCGTTCGAGCTGCGGCTGCGGGCACGCCGCGACCAGGTGCGCGCGACGGGCCGCGCCATTTCGTCCATCGACAAACTATTCGAGAGCTCGGGGGCCACCGCGCTGGCCAACGGCACGCCGCTGCAGCGTTTCTGGCGGGACGCGCACGCCGGACGCGTCCACGCGGCCAACGATCCCGAGCGCGCCTACGTCATGTACGGCACAGGCGAATTCGGACTGCCCATCACCGACACGATGGTCTAGGAGAACACGTGACGACTACCGAAGAGGCCCTCACGTTCGAGTCCACCTCGAAGTTCGCCCAGGTCCGGCCCGACCTGAAGTTGCACTACCACGAGGCCGGGATCGGCAACGACACCACGATCGTGCTGCTGCACGGCGGCGGGCCGGGCGCTTCGTCGTGGTCGAACTTCGCCAGGAACATCCCGGTTCTCGCCGAGAAGTTCCACGTGCTCGCCGTCGACCAGCCGGGCTACGGGTTGTCGGACAAGCCGACCGAGCACCCGCAGTACTTCGTGCACAGTGCGTCGGCGTTGAAGGATCTGCTCGACACCCTCGACATCGGCGGGCGTGTCCACCTGCTCGGCAACTCCCTCGGTGGCGGTGCCGCAGTGCGTTTCGCGCTGGACTACCCGGACCGCGCGGGCCGGCTGGTGCTCATGGGTCCGGGCGGACTCAGCGTCAACCTGTTCGCCCCGGACCCGACCGAGGGCGTCAAGAACCTCGGCAAGTTCGGCTACCAGCCCACCCGGGAGAACCTCGAGGCGTTTCTGCGCATCATGGTGTTCGACCAGAAGTTGATCACCGACGAACTGATCGACGAACGTTTCGCCGCGGCGAGTGCACCCGAGTCGCTCGCCGCCGCCAAGGCGATGGGAAAGTCGTTCTCCTCGGCCGACTTCGAGCTGGGAATGCTGTGGCGCGAGGCGTACAAGCTGCGCCAGCGGGTGCTGCTGATCTGGGGGCGCGAAGACCGGGTCAACCCGCTCGACGGGGCGCTGGTGGCGCTGAAGATGATTCCGCGGGCGCAGTTGCACGTCTTCGGCGGGTGCGGGCACTGGGCGCAGCTGGAGAAGTTCGACGAGTTCAACCGTCTGGCCACCGTTTTCCTTCTGGACGGGGGTAAGTGATGAGTATTCGTTCACTGGCATACATGCGCATCGAGGCCACCGACATGGCCGCGTGGCGCGAATACGGTCTCAAGGTGCTCGGCATGGTCGAGGGCAAGGGCTCCGACCCGGACGCCCTGTATCTGCGGATGGACGACTTCCCGGCTCGCCTCGTGATCTTCCCGGGGGAGCAGGACCGGCTGTCGGTGTCGGGCTGGGAGACGGCCAATGCCGCGGAGTTGCAGGAGGTCCGCGACAACCTGTCGGCGGCCGGCGTCGCGTTCAAGGAGGGGACGGCCGAGCAGCTGCAGGACCGCAGGGTCGACGAGCTGATCACGTTCGAGGACCCGTCGGGTAACACGCTCGAGGCGTTTCACGGTGCGGCGCTGGAGCACCGGCGCGTGGTCAGCCCGTACGGGCACAAGTTCGTCACGGGTGAGCAGGGCCTCGGGCACGTCGTGCTCTCGACCACGGACGACGAGGCGTCGCTGCGCTTCTACCGCGACGTCCTCGGTTTCCGCCTGCGCGATTCGATGCGGTTGCCCCCGCAGATGGTCGGGCGGCCGGCGGACGGCAAGCCGGCGTGGTTGCGGTTCTTCGGCTGCAACCCGCGGCACCACAGCCTCGCGTTCCTGCCGATGCCGACGCCCAGCGGCATCGTGCACCTGATGATCGAGGTCGAGAACTCCGACGACGTCGGATTGTGCCTCGACCGCGCGCTCCGCAAGAAGGTCAAGATGTCGGCCACGCTCGGCCGCCACGTCAACGACCTGATGCTGTCGTTCTACATGAAGACCCCCGGCGGCTTCGACATCGAATTCGGTTGCGAGGGACGCCAGGTGGAGGACGAGAGCTGGATCGCGAGGGAGAGCACGGCCGTCAGCCTGTGGGGTCACGACTTCAGCGTCGGGATGCAGCCGTGAGTGAGGTGACCGGGGACGGGGCCGTCGCGGCCGAGGCGATCGATCCGCGACGGTTCCGGACGGTGCTCGGCCAGTTCTGCACCGGCGTCACCATCATCACGACGATCGACGACGGCGTGCCCGTGGGGTTCGCGTGCCAGTCGTTCGCCGCGCTGTCGCTCGAACCCCCGCTCGTGCTGTTCTGCCCGACCAAGACGTCGCGGTCGTGGGCGGCGATCGAGCGCAGTGGCATCTTCTGCGTCAACGTGCTCGCCGAAGAACAACAGTCGACGTGCGCCCGCTTCGGTTCCCGGGACCCGGACAAGTTCGCCGGGATCGACTGGACGGAGTCGCCGCTGGGCTCGCCGATCCTCACCGGTTCGCTCGCCCACATCGATTGCTCGCTCGAGAGCGTGCACGACGGCGGCGACCACTGGGTCGCGTTCGGCCGGGTCTCCTCCCTGAGTGAGATCAGGGAGGAGCGACCGTTGCTGTTCTACCGCGGGCAGTACACCGGCATCGAGCCGGACAAGACGGTGCCTGCGCCGTGGCGCGACGACCTCGAGGCGTTCCTCACGACGTCGTCGGAAGACACCTGGCTCTAGTTCCTAGACGGCGACACCGATGTACTTCGTCTCGAGGAATTCGTCGATGCCGGTGGTCCCGCCTTCGCGTCCGAGCCCGGATTCCTTCACACCGCCGAACGGCGCGGCCGGGTTCGACACCACACCCTGATTGAGCCCGACCATGCCCGACTCCAGCGCCTCGCACACACGGATGCCGCGCTTGAGGCTCTCGGTGTACACGTAGGCCACCAGCCCGTACGGGGTGTCGTTGGCCCGCTCGACGGCCTCGGCCTCGGTCTCGAACGTGCTGATCGCGGCCACCGGGCCGAAGATCTCGTTGTGGCACATCTCGGCGTCGTCGGGCACACCCGTCAGGACCGTCGCCGGGTAGAAGTTGCCCGGACGGTCGAGTGCCTCGCCGCCGGTGAGCACCGAGGCGCCGCGGTCGACCGCGTCCGCGACGAGACTGCTCACCTTCGCGACGGCCGCCTCGTCGATCAGCGGTCCGACCACGACGCCGTCCTCCGTGCCGCGCCCGACGGGCAGGGCCTCCATCCGCTGCGTGAGTTTGCGGGTGAATTCCTCGGCGACCGAACTGTGCACGAGTATCCGGTTGGCAGCCGTGCAGGCCTGGCCGATGTTGCGCATCTTCGCCGCCATGGCCCCGTCGACGGCGTCGTCGAGATTCGCGTCGTCGAAGACGAGGAACGGCGCGTTGCCGCCCAATTCCATGGACGTGCGCATCACCGTGCGCGCGCACAGTTCGAGCAGATGCTTTCCGACCTTGGTCGAACCGGTGAACGAGAGCTTGCGGGCCCTGCCGTCGAGGATGAGGGGGGTGATCACCTCGTCGGGGCTGGACGTGGTGACGACGTTGACGACGCCGTCCGGCAGTCCGGCCTCGGTGAGGATGTCGGCGAGCGCCAGGATCGACAGCGGCGTCTGGGCCGCCGGCTTGATGACGGATGTACACCCGGCGGCGATCGCGGGCCCGATCTTGCGGGTGCCCATCGCCATCGGGAAGTTCCACGGGGTGATGAGCAGGCTCGGCCCCACGGGCTGGCGGGTCACGAGGAACCGCGACCCGCCGCCGGGTGCGGTCATGTAGCCGCCGTCGATGCGGACGGCCTCCTCGGCGAACCAGCGGAAGAACTCTGCGGCGTAGGCGATTTCGCCCCGAGCCTCGGTGAGTGGCTTGCCCATCTCGAGCGTCATGACCAGCGCGAGCCGGTCGACGTTCTCGAGCAGCAGCCGGTGCGCGTTCATGAGGATGGTGCTGCGTTCGCGGGGTGTCGTGGCCGCCCACGACGGTTGCGCCGCCACCGCCGCGTCGAGCGCCTCGCGGGCCTCCGCTGCGTCGGCGTCGGCGACCGTGCACAGGATCTGTCCGGTGGACGGGTCGTGGACCGGCATGGTGCGGGCGCTGTCGCGCCACTTGCCGCCGATGAACAGGCCGGTCTGCACCGATGCGATTGCTGCTTCCTCGAGCATGATTTTTCCCCATTCTCCGTTGCCGAAGGGACGGTCCCCATGTTATACAGATTGTCAACAATCTGACAATGCACTTGCCGACATCCGCCGGCATCTACGCGTGGGAGGGTTCTCGTGACTCGGCTATCTCCACTGCTCGCACAGGCCACACCCGTGACGGTCGATCACGGTGAAGGGTGCTACCTCTACGGCACCGACGGCAGGCGCTATCTCGACTTCACCGCGGGCATCGGCGTCACCAGTACCGGGCACTGCCACCCGCACGTCGTGGAGGCCGCGCGCAGGCAGGTCGGCTCCCTGATCCACGGCCAGTACACGACCGTCATGCACCAGCCGATGCTCGAGCTGGTCGATCGACTGGGGTCGGTGCTGCCCCCGGGGCTCGACTCGCTGTTCTTCGCGAACTCGGGGAGCGAGGCGGTCGAGGCGTCGCTGCGACTGTCGCGGCAGGCGACCGGCCGCCCCAACGTGATCGTCTTCCACGGCGGCTTCCACGGACGCACGGTCGCGACGGCGACGATGACCACCTCCGGCACCCGGTTCTCGGCCGGCTTCAGCCCGCTGATGGGCGGCGTGCACGTGGCACCGTTCCCCAACGCCTACCGCTACGGCTGGTCCGAGGAGGAGGCGACCGCGTTCGCGCTGAAGGAACTCGACTACATCTTCGCGACGCTCACCGCGCCGAACGAGACGGCGGCGTTCGTCGTCGAGCCCGTTCTCGGTGAGGGCGGGTACGTGCCCGGAAACACCGCGTTCTTCCAGGGTCTCCGCGAGCGCGCCGACCGGTACGGCATCCTGCTCGTCATCGACGAGATCCAGACCGGTTTCGGCCGCACCGGCAAGTTCTTCGGGCACCAGCACTTCGACGTCCGGCCCGATATCATCACCATCGCCAAGGGGCTGGCCAGCGGCTTCCCGCTGTCGGGCATCGCGGCGTCCGAGGAGCTCATGGCCAAGGGCTGGCCGGGGTCGCAGGGCGGAACATACGGCGGCAACGCCGTGTCCTGCGCGGCCGCGGTCGCGACACTCGAGGTGATCGAGAAGGAAGATCTCGTGGCCAACGCCGCCGCGCGGGGCGTCCAGTTGCTCGACGGTGCGCGCACGCGTGCCATCGACGGGATCGGCGACGTCCGTGGCCTCGGACTGCTCGTGGGCAGCGAGTTCACGGCCGCCGACGGCAGCGCGGACCGCGCGAAAGCGGCTGCGGCGCAGCAACTGGCCGCGAAGAAGGGGCTGCTGCTCTTGACCTGCGGCGCCCACATGAACGTGGTACGGATGATTCCACCGCTCATCGTGACGTCGGAACAGATCGAGGACGCCCTGAAGATCTGGTCCGAAGTACTCGACGAAGTGTGACAAGCACCCGTGAGTACTTGTCAACCGCCCGCGGTTAACAAGTACTCACGGCTCCGAAGGAGGACCTGTGGCTCGCTACATCACCATCAGCCTGGACAAGCGCGGCGTGACCTGCCGTGCCCGGCTTCTCGACGAGGACGCACCACTCACGTGCGACGCGGTGTGGGACGTGCTTCCGCAGAGCGGCGACGCGTACCACGCCAAGTACGCGCGCAACGAGGTGTACACGCTGATCCCGCGGATCACCGCGGCGCCGCGGCGGGAAAATCCTACCGTCACACCGATTCCCGGTGACGTGTGCCTGTTCGACTTCGAGCCCTGGGAAATCGGCAACTCGGCCTACGGGTACGAGCCGGGCTCCGAGGCGCACGCCGCGCAGGGCGCCACCGACCTCGCGATCTTCTACGGCCGCAACAACCTCCTGCTCAACGGCGACGTCGGCTGGGTGCCGGGCAACGTGTTCGCCGCCATCGAGGAGGGGCTGCCGGAATTGGCGGCCGCGTGCAACGACCTGTGGATGCGCGGGGTCGAAGGCGAGACGATGAGCTTCGCCCG
Source organism: Rhodococcus sp. ACPA1 (assembly GCF_002300195.1). Classification (NCBI taxonomy): domain Bacteria; kingdom Bacillati; phylum Actinomycetota; class Actinomycetes; order Mycobacteriales; family Nocardiaceae; genus Rhodococcus; species Rhodococcus sp. ACPA1. The sequence continues at coordinate 174,218 of NZ_NSDX01000005.1, forward strand.
GGCCTGACGTCGGCGCGACCGGTCCAGGGTGTGCAGTTTGGCCCTCGACGAGCGCCGGGGCGTCCACCACCATCGGACGATATGAAGCTGGACATCTATCAGATCGACGCATTCGCCGCCGGACCCTTCGAGGGAAACCCGGCGGCGGTCATGCCGCTGACCGACCGGCTGGACGACTCGGTTCTTCAGCAACTCGCCGAAGAGAACAATCTGTCCGAGACGGCGTTCTACACCGCTCGGCTTCCCGTGGAGGCGGGGCCCCACGACCGGGAATACCCGGCGTATCACCTGCGGTGGTTCACCCCTGCCGTCGAGGTGGACCTGTGTGGCCATGCCACCCTCGCCACGGCCGCGCAGATCTTCGAGGACGTGCACCCGGACGCCGACCGCATCCAGTTCTGGACGCGCAGCGGTTGGCTGCACGTCGACCGTGGACCGGACGGGAAACTGGTGATGGATTTCCCGGCCGAGCCGCCGGTGCCGACCGCGGGCGATCCCCGGATCGTCGCAGCACTCGGCATTCCGGTGCGGGAGTGCCTGAAGGCCACCGACCTCGTGTTCGTGGCGGAATCCGAAGACGACATCGCGTCGATGGCCCCCGACTTCGCCGTGATCAGCCCGCTGAAGGTGCGGGGCATCGTCGTCACCGCAGCATCCGACGTCGAGGGACTCGATTTCGTGTCGCGATGGTTCGGCGCCGCGGCCGGCGTTCAGGAGGATCCGGTGACGGGGTCCGCGCACTCGCAGATCGCGCCGTACTGGGCTGACGTCCTGGGCAGAAACAGCCTTGTCGGACGCCAACTGTCGGCGCGGGGTGGAACCGTGCACTGCGAGGTGCGCGGGGACCGCGTCCACCTGTCCGGGGCGTACCGGCGGTACCTCCGGGGCACCGTCGAGTTCTAGCGCTAGCTGAAGACCTCCGAATACAGCGTCTCGATCTGGCCGGCGGTGGGCACGACCGGATTGTTGCCGGGCGATCCGGACGCCAGCGCCTGCTCTGCCATCAGCGGAATGAGGCCGTCCCAGGCATCGCGATCGATCCCGTATGCGAGCGGCGTCGGAACCTTCAGGTCGTGACACAGCGACGTCAGGGTCTCGACGAGGAACTGCGCGGCGACGGAATCGCCCGCCGATTCCGGTGCCGCGCCGAACGCACGCGCGCAGTCGGCGTAGCGGCTCTCCGCTCCCTTCACGGAGAACGCCGTGATCGCCGGAAGCAGCATGGCATTCGACAGTCCGTGTGCGACATGGAAATGCGCACCGATCGGCCTGCTCATCCCGTGCACCAGCGCCACGCTCGAGTTGGAGAACGCCATACCGGCCTGCATGGACGCGACCATCATCGCTTCTCTCGCGGTGCGGTCTTCACCGTCCGCGTACGCCATGCCGATGTGCTTGCCAATCGTGCGGATCGCGGAGAGCGCGAGTCCGTCGGTGAACGGCTGGGCCTTCTTGCTGACGTACGCCTCGATGGCGTGGGTGAGCGCATCGATGCCGGTGTCGGCGGTCAACCGCGGCGGCATCGACATCGTGAGTTCGAAATCCACGATCGCGGCGATCGGCAGGAAGGAGAGTCCCGGGCACAGCATCTTCTCGTCGGACGCGCTGTCGCTGATCACCGTGAACTGCGTCGCCTCCGAGCCGCTTCCGGCGGTGGTCGGTATCGCGATGATCGGCAGCGCCTTCCCGGTGTACACGTGGGGTGCCTTGTACGACCGCATCTCGCCGCCGTTCGCGGACAGCACGGCCAGTGCCTTCGCGGTGTCCATCGGACTACCGCCGCCGAACCCGATCACCGAATCCGCGTTGTGTTCGGCGACGATCCTCAGCCCTTCCTCCAGGGAAGCGGTGGTGGGGTCGGGCACGGTGCCGGAGAACAGTGCCGGCTCCTTACCCGCCGACCTGAGGAGGGTCATGATCCGGTCGGCAGCGCCGGTGCCGGTCAGATAGGAGTCGGTGACGAGAACCGGCCTCTGCAGACCCAATTGGTCGACAACCGAGCCGATCTCGTCGACTGCTCCGGCCCCGATCCTGGCGAAACGGGGGAGTGAGAGATGTGCGGTCATGGGAGAGGTTCCTTAGTTGTTCTGGGGGAATCCGAGGTTGAGGCCGCCGTGGCTGGGGTCGAGCCAGCGGGTGGTGACGACTTTGCCGCGGGTGAAGAAGTGGACGCCTTCGGTGCCGTGGGCGTGGGTGTCGCCGAAGAGGGAGTTCTTCCAGCCGCCGAAGGAGTAGTAGGCCATGGGGACGGGGATGGGGACGTTGATGCCGACCATGCCGACCTCGACCTCGTTCTGGAACCGTCGGGCGGCGCCGCCGTCGTTGGTGAAGATGGCGGTGCCGTTGCCGAATTGGCTGGAGTTGACCAGTTCCAGGGCCTCGTCGTAGGAGTCGACGCGGATCACGGAGAGGATGGGTCCGAAGATTTCGTCGGTGTACACACTCATGTCGGTGGTGACGTGGTCGATCAGGGTCGGGCCGAGCCAGAAGCCGTCTGCACCGCCATTTGCGTGCACGGTGCGGCCGTCGACGACGATGGTGGCCCCGTCGTTTGCGCCGGCGTCGATGTAGGAGGCGACCTTGTCGCGGTGCACCTTGGTCACCAGCGGTCCCATGTCGGAGTCGCGGGTGCCGTCGCCGATCTTCAACGTGTCGGTGCGCTCCTTGATCTTGGCGACCAACTCGTCGGCGATGTCGCCGACCGCGACCAGGGCGGAGATGGCCATGCAGCGTTCGCCGGCGGAGCCGAAGCCGGCGTTGACCATGGCGTCGGCGGCGAGGTCGAGGTCGGCGTCCGGGAGGACGATGGCGTGGTTCTTCGCCCCACCCAGGGCTTGGACGCGTTTGCCGTGGGCGGTGCCGGTGGCGTAGACGTACTGGGCGATGGGGGTGGAGCCGACGAAGCTGATGGCCTTGACGGCGGGGTGGGTGAGGAGTTCGTCGACGGCGGTCTTGTCGCCTTGGAGGACGTTGAACACCCCGGCGGGGAGTCCGGCTTCGGCCCAGAGTTCGGCCATCCAGATCGCGGCGGTCGGGTCCTTCTCGGACGGCTTGAGGACGACGGTGTTGCCGGCGGCGATGGCGATGGGGAAGAACCACATCGGGACCATGGCGGGGAAGTTGAACGGGGAGATGATGCCGACCGGGCCGACGGGTTGGCGGAGGGAGGAGACGTCGATGTTGGTGGAGGCGTTTTCGGTCATGCCGCCCTTGAGTAGGTGCGCGATGCCGCAGGCGAATTCGACGACTTCCTGGCCGCGGGAGACCTCACCCAGGGCGTCGGAGACGACCTTGCCGTGTTCGGCGGTGATGATTTCCGCCAACTCGCCCTTGCGGGCGTTGAGCAGTTCCCGGAATGTGAAGATCACCTGGGTGCGCTTGGCGAGGGAGGTGTCGCGCCAGGCGGGGAACGCGGCGGCGGCGGCGTCGATGACGGCGCGGGCGTCCTCGACGCCGGCCAGGGCCACCTGACCGGTGACGGCACCGGTCGCCGGGTTCGTCACCGGAGCGGTATCGACACGCGTTCCGGGGTAGGACTTGTTGTTGAGCCAATGCGAGATAACGGCCATGGGGTTCACTCCTGGAAAGGTGGGGTGCCCACGAGTCTGCTGGGCAACAATGCCTGCGTCAACGAGTAAAATAGCACTTCGGACTGCACTTTTGCACGAGGGATGAGGACGATGTTCACCGCAGACAACATGCGTTACCTCCTGGAGTTGTCGAGAACCGGCCGCCTCGCCGACGCGGCGAAGCGGCTCGGTGTCGATCACACGACCGTCTCGCGGAGAATCACTCGACTCGAGAAAGACACGGGCACCAGACTTTTCGATCGTGGCGTGTCGGGGTGGCAGCTCACCGAAGCGGGTCGGCGACTGGTTCCCCACGCAGAGGCGGTGGAATCCGCGGTGCTCGCCGCTCTCGACGAAACGTCGTCCCTGGGCGGGCTGACGGGCACCGTCCGCATCATCACTCCCGACGGTTTCGGGTCGTTCGTGCTGGTGCCGGGGTTGGCCGCTCTGCGGTCCGAACACCCCGATCTGTTCACCGAACTCGTCACGTCGACCACCCACGACCTGCTGACCGGGCGCGACTTCGACATCGCGGTCACCCTCGAGCGTCCGTCGCCGCGGTCCGTGGTGGTCCGCAAACTGGCCGAGTACGACCTCCGTCTGTACGCGTCACGGCGCTACCTGGACCAACACGACCCCATCACGTCACTCGAGGATCTCCGGCATCACACGCTCATCTGGTATGTGGATGCGTTCCTCGATGTCGAACCGCTGCGTATCCTCGACGCGCTGATTCCGGATTTCCAGGCCCAGATCCAGACCAACAACATCGCGGGCCACTACCAGGCCGTGAAGCACGGAGTCGGGATCGCGCCGCTGCCGAGCTACATCGGGGCGCTGGACGAGGATCTCGTGCCGGTTCTCCGCGACGACTTCATCGCGCACCGCACCTACTGGTTGGTGGTACCGCGGGAATTGACGCGACTCGCGCGGGTGAAGGCGATCACCGAGGCGCTCTACTCCATCGTCGACGGCAATCCCGAACTGCGAGGCGCAGCAGGGTAACTCACCGATCCGCGGGAACGGGCCCGGAGCTCTCCCGGACGACGAGCTCGGTGGGGAGTGTGATTTCCCGTCCCGCCCCGCCGCCGATGATGTCGAGGAGCAGTTGCGCGGCCTCGCGGCCCTTGTCGACGAGCGGTTGCCGGACCGTCGTGAGTCCGGCGGCTCGGGCCGCGGGGATGTCGTCGAAACCGACCACCGACAGATCCTGCGGCACCCGGAGTCCACGTTCCTGTGCGACGTCGATGGCCGCGAGGGCCAGCAGGTCGGAGGCTGCGATCACGGCGGTCACGGGACCGGCATCGAGCAGCGTCTCGACGGCGGTGCGGGACAGTTCGTAGTCGAACCCGCCGGCTTCGACGACCACGGCGGACGACCACGGCACCGTGAATGTGCGGCAGGCGGACGCGTATCCGGCGAGGCGTTCCTTCATCACGTGGTCTCGTGCGGCCCTGATGCGGGCGGCGTCGACGGGCCCGCCCTTGCCGTCGGGGACGAGCCGGTCGACGAGAAACCCGACACGCCGGTGCCCGAGCGACAGAACATGCTCCGCGATTTCCTTGGCGGCCTGCCGATCCCGGATTCCGACGCGCGGCAGTCCGCCAGGGTTGGGGCCGTCGATCACGACTATCGGCAGCCGGCGGCTCATCGCCGTCTGCATTCCGGGGTGGCCGTCCGGCATCGCGTACGCGAGGAAGCCGTCCACCGCGCCCCGCACGAGCACGCCGGATCCCTCGGCCACCCGGGTCGACTCGAGTGGGCAGGGCAGCAGGGTCAGCGCGACCTCGGCGAGTTCACCGACCTCCGATATGCCCTTCAGCAACTGCGAGGTGGCCGGATCGTCGAACGCGTAGCGCAACGAGTCGGTGATCATCAGCCCCAGCGCACCGACCTGCCCGGTGCGGAGATTGCGGCCCGCGGGGTTGGGGCCGGCGTACCCGAGCTCCGCGGCCACCTGGAATATGTGGGCGCGCCGGGCCGCCGACAGCTTGTGGGGCTGGTTGTACGCGTACGAGACCGCGGCCTGCGACACGCCTGCCGCTCGGGCGACGTCGTGCATCGTGGTCACGAATGCCGATCCTCTCCGTCGCACGGTTACCGAGCCCAGCTTATCGGCCGGACCGCGCGCGTCATCCGGGTGTCAGCTCGCTCTGGCGACAACAGCGTCATCGTCGTCCTCACCCCGGTCGAGGAGAACGAGTTTGCCCATGACGTTGCGTGCCACCACCTGTTGGTCGGTGACCGTCATCTGTCCCCGCCACGACCCGAGGAAGGTCCACGTCCACGACATGAGCGTGGACAGCCGGCTCCGGAACCCGACGACGTAGACGACGTGGACGGCCAGCCACAGGATCCACGCCAGAAATCCTGCGAGTTCGATGCCCCCGACCTTCACGACCGCGTTGAACCTCGAGATCGTCGCCATCGACCCCTTGTCCCGGTATCGGAACGGAACACGGTCGGGTGACGTCGCGCGCCCGCCGGCATCGGCCGAGATCTGCCGCGCCGCGTAGCGGCCACCCTGGATCGCGACCTGCGCCACCCCGGGGAGGCGGTCGCGCGCCATCATGTCGCCGATCACGAACACCTCGCGGTGTCCCGGCACCGTCAGGTCCTCGCGGACGGCGATCCGCCCGGCGCGGTCGAGTTCGGCCCCCGACTGCTCGGCCAGCTGCCTGGCCAGCGGGCTGGCTTCCACGCCCGCCGACCACACCTTGCACGCGGATTCGATGCGGACGGTCTCGCCTCGTCCGTCCTTGATCGTCACCCCGTCCGCGTCGACGTCGGTGACGGCCGCCCCGAGCCGCACCTCGACACCGATCTTCTCGAGGCGCTCGGCCGCGGCGGACCCGAGCCGGTCGCCGAACGGCGGCAACACCGCGGACGCGGCGTCGAGCAGGACGATCCGGGCGTCGCGGGTATCGATGTTCCGGTACGCGCCGACGAGGGTTCGGTGGGCCAGTTCGGCTATCTGACCGGCCATTTCCACCCCGGTGGGTCCTGCACCGACCACCACGAACGTCAGGAGGCGGGCGCGCTCCTCCGGGGCGGTCGACAGTTCGGCTCGTTCGAATGCGCCCAGTATCCGGCCGCGGAGTTCGAGTGCGTCGTCGATGGTCTTCATGCCGGGGGCGTGTTCGGCGAAGTCGTCGTTACCGAAATACGACTGCCGGGCTCCGGCCGAGACGATCAGACTGTCGTACTCGGTGGTGGTCGTTCTGCCCTGGTGGGTCGAGGTGATCGTGCGCGCGGCCAGGTCGATGTCGGTGACGTCCCCCAGCATCACCGAGGCGTTCGACTGCTTCTTCAGCACCATCCGGGTCGACGGTGCGATCTCGCCCTCGGACAGGATTCCGGTCGCCACCTGGTACAGCAGCGGCTGGAACAGGTGGTGGCTGGTGCGGTCGACGACGAGCACGTCGACGTCGGCGCGGCGTAACGCCTTCGCGGCGAACAGGCCGCCGAATCCGGAACCGATGATCACCACGCGATGACGTGCCTCGGTTCGGGCAGGAGTATTCATGACACGCTCTTCCTGGATCGCGCCTATCGCCATCCGCAGTACTGGTAGGGGTGAAGCGTGCCGCCCGACACACGGGGTGTCGGGCGGCACGGTGGACACGACGCACCGGAGACTCGAATGTCGGTTCAGGACCCAGCGTGTCGCGAGATCACCTGCAGGACCGGCGACGCCGTTGTCAGCTGCCCTGGATGCGGGTGATCAGATCTGTGAGGTAGGTGTAGCTCTTCTTCGCGGCGTCGAGGCCACCGCATTCGACCGACAGGACGACGTCGTGGTCGGCGTCGTGCAGGGTCTTCACGATGCGTTCCCAGTCGATGACGCCGTCGCCGCAGGCGCAGCCGAGCATGCCGCGGACCTTGCCGCGCAGCCGTTTCGCGTCCTCGATACCGATGTCCTTGGCGTGCAGGTGCGTGACGCCACCGACGATCTGCTCCAGCCACTCGTGCGGGTCGTTCTCACTGAGGTAGCTGATGCCGGTGTCGAGGTTGATCGTCAGCGCCGGGCTGTCGATCAGCGTCATGATCTTCTCGAGCCGCTCCGGGGTCGCGGTGTACTCGCCGTGCGTCTCGATCGCGATCTTGATGCCGCGCGGTTCGGCGACCTTCGCCGCCTCCTGCAGCGTGTACCGCATCAGCGTGTAGTTCTCCGCCTCGGTGGTCCACGTCGGCAGCGGTCCGTCGTCGACCATGATCATCGGGGACCCGACCTCGGCCGCGTAGCGGATCGACTGCTTCAGATAGTCGACGCTCACGTCCGGCTTGGCCAGCGGTGCATGACTGGACAGCGAGGAGATGCTCAGCCCGCGTGATTCGGCGGCGTCCCGCATGATCAGCGGGTCGTCGAGCATCGACCGGGTGTGGAAGTACCCGGCCGTGCTCAGCAACTCGCGGCCCCAGTAGACCATCGGCTCGACGTACTTGTAGCCGATCGCCGCGGCCTGGTCCATGGCCCAGTCGAACGACCCGTTCTCGAAGCGGGCGAACTCCAGATTCAGACCGAGTTTGATCTGTCCCATGCCGGTCTCCGATCAGAATCCGCGTTGCGCGACGTAGTCGTCACGAACCTCGCCGTGGTATGCGGGAACAGTGATGTCCCACCAGCCGGTCGGGTGCATTTCCGTCCACGGCAGCTCGTGGGCGCTCATCGCCTCGATGATCACCGGGCCCGGCGTCGCGAACGCGCGCTCGATCGCGTCGGCCAGCTTCTCCGGGTCCTCGACGCGCTCGGCGCTGCAGCCGAGTGACTGAGCGAACCGGGTGATGTCGGCGAAATACGGTGTCCCGTCGAGGTTCTTCCAGCCGGAGATGATTTCGCGTTCTTCACCGAACAGGCTGATCTGGAGGTCCTTGATCGCCTCCCAGCCGCCGTTGTTGAGTACGACGATCACCAGCGGCACCCCGAGCATCGCGGCGGTCGCGATCTCGGTGCCGGTCTGGAGGAAGCTGCCGTCGCCGACCATCGCCAGGACCGGGGTGTCCGGGGCGCCGATCTGCGCACCGATCGCGGCGGGCACACCGAATCCGATGCCGGAGAAGCCGCCGGCCACGATGTTGGTCTTCGGCCCGTAGATCGGGAACTCGTTGAACGCCTGGTTCGCGGGGTTGGACGAGTCGGTGACCAGAATGCCCTCGCGCGGAAGGGCCTTGCGGATCTCGACCATCGCCCGTGAGTTGGTCATCGGCAGGTAGTCGGTGGTCCGCATCGGCCGCAGGTGCTCTTCCCACTGCGCCTTGAGGTCCTGCAGTTCGGAGAAGTAGTCGGTGTTGCGGTAGTCAAGGGCAGGCCCGAGGTCGGCGAGCACGTCGCGCAGCGCGGCGAGGGACGTTTTCGCGTCGCCGACGACGCCGACCTCGACCGGGTAGTTGCGGCCGATCTCGAAGCCGTCGATGTCGATCTGCACGAGCTTGGTGTTCGGGATGTCGAACGTGACGCCGGGACGGTACGACGACGTGATGCGGTCGCTGAACCGGCAGCCGACGGCGAGGATCACGTCGGCTGTGCGGGTCACGCCGTTGCCGGGAATCGAACCCATGTCGCCGCACGGCCACGCGTAGAGGTCGTGGTCGGCGGGGAACGCGCCCTTGCCCTGGAACGAGTGCGTCACCGGTGCGCCGAGGTGCTCGGCGACGGCCATCAACTCGGCGGCGGCCTCGGCGTGGATGACGCCGCCGCCGGCCACGATGACGGGACGTTTCGCACCGGCCAGCAGGCGTGCGGCCTCGGCGATCACGGCCGGGTCACCGGTTGCGCGGGTGGCGGGACGGCGGGCACCGGTGTCGGGGGTGTAGTCGCCGTACTCGGCCTGCAGGTCCTGCGGGATGTCGACGAGCACGGGTCCGCGCCTGCCCTCGTGCATGGTGTTGAACGCCTGGGCGAGCGCCACCGGAAGCTGTTCGAGGCGGCTGGGCTGCCACCAGCGCTTGACCACCGGTTCCACCATGCGGGGAAAGTTGTTGCCGTGCGGGCGGTCGATCTCCTGGAGCACCCCGCGGTTCTCCATGTAGGTGTGCACGGCACCGGTGATCAGGAGCATCGGCATCGAGTCGGCGAAGGCCGTCGCGAGTCCGGTGAGGGTGTTGGTCGCGCCCGGCCCGATGGAGGTACAGATCGCGGCGATCTTGCCGGAGGCCCGGTAGTAGCCGTCGGCCATGTGGGCGGCGCCCTGTTCGTGCATGGCCGGCACCAGTTCGATCTCGTCGGCTCGGTCGACGAACGCGTCGAGGAGGGCGGTGTTGCCGTGTCCGGGGATCGCGAAGACCTTCTCGACTCCCTCGCGGATGAGGAAGTCGACGACCATCTGTCCGCCGGTGAGTTTCTGTGTAGTCATCGAAGAGGCTTTCTGGGTGTGGTGGGGGCGAAGCGTCACAGGGACGCGGACTGGGCCGGGGTGTCGTGGGAACGGGTCTTGCCGATTCGGTCGGCGATGCTCTCGGCGACGCGGAAGGCGTTGGCCGCGATGGACAGGGCAGGGTTCATCACGGGCAGGGACGGGAAGAAGGACGAGTCGACGACGTACAGGTTGTCGACGTCGTGGGCGCGGCAGTCGGCGTCGAGCACGGAGGTCGCGGGGTCGGTTCCGGCCCGCACGGTGCCGGCCTGGTGGGAGTTGACCTCGATGCCGGTGCCCTGGCTGAAGACGAACGGATAGCCGATCTTCCGGAGGATCTTCCGCACCTCGCGGACGAGTACCTCGTGGGCGCGAGTGTTGTTGGGGGTCCACGCGATCTGGATGTTGCCGTCGTCGGTGAGGGTGACGCGGTTGTCCGGATCCGGCAGATCCTCGGTGAACAGCCACCAGTCCATGCTGCGCGCGGTGGCCTGGCTCAGCGCCCACTTGGGGATCAGCGGCCGTTGGCCCTTGATCATCTCGCCCTGCAACTTGCCGATGAGTTGCACGTGTCCCAGCGGGTAGGGGTGGTCCGCGGTGCCGCGAGTGTAGAAATCGTTGATGTACAACGTCTTCTGGAACTCGGACGTGTTCTTCTTCAGCGGGTTGATGCCGACCATGATGGAGTTGTTGTGCACCATGTAGTTTCGTCCGACCATGCCGGAGGAGTTGGCGAGACCGTCCGGGTGTGCGGCGTTCGCCGACCGTAGCAGCAGCGCCGCGGAGTTGACGGCGCCACAGGACACCACCACGGTGCGTGCGTCGACGACGACTTCGGTGCCGCGGTGCCGGAGTCGTACGCCGGTGGCCTGTTTGCCGGTCTCGTCGGTGAGGACGCGCTCGGCGTACGCGTTGGTCAGCAGTTCCACCGAGCCGGACGCGACGGCCGGCCGGACGCAGCGCACATCCGCGTCCGACTTCGCCAGCACCCGGCAGGGGAACCCGTCACAGGTCTGACAGCGGATACATCCGCCGCCGTCCCGCAGATCGATGCCCAGTGGGATGTTCGACGGCGTGTATCCGAGACGCCGCAGTGCGTCGGCCGCCTCCTGCACCGGTGGCTCGTGTCCGATCGCCGGGTAGGGGAAGGGCTCGTCACGGGGGAGCGTGGGGTCGTCGGTGTGATCGCCGTGGACCCGGTACACCTGTTCTGCCCGTGCGTAATACGGCGCGAAGTCGTCGTACGTGAAGGGCCACTCGGGAGATTCGCCGTCCTCGTGTTGCGTCGACTGGAAGTCTTCCCGACGGAACCGGACGAGCGACGAACCGTACAGCTTGGTGTTCCCGCCGACGTAGTAGTACGTGCCGGGGCTGAACGGCCTCCCCTCGGGGTCGTACCACTGCTCGGCGTTCGCGTACCGGTGTCCCTCGAAGACTTCCCGGGGGTCCCAGTTCTGCTTTTCCTGCGGCAGGAAGTCGCCGCGCTCGATCAGAAGCACATCGACTCCCGAGTTCGCGAGCGCGTAGGCGAGCGTTCCGCCGCCCATTCCGCTGCCGACGATGACGACGTCGTAGCTGTGTTTGCTCGGGCCTGTGGGCTCCCCCACGTATGCGTCGCTCATGGGTACTGCTCCTCGGTCGTAGAGAGTGGTGTCGACGTTCTGCCGGGCGGGTCGACGCGAATCGGCAGTCGGTGAAGTGGTTATACGTATAACTAAAGGTTAGCGGCAGTGTGGTGGATGTCAACCCCACGCGAGCAACTCATCCCGACGGGGGATGAGCTGCTCGCCGCCGTCAGGGCACGAGCGGTCGAGTGAGGTTCTCCGGCCGCAGCACGTCGTCGAGTTGCTCCCGGCTGAGCAGACCCCGTTCGAGCACGAGCGCGGCGACGGTGCGCCCGGTCGCGAGGGCGTCGGCGGCGATCGCGGTGGCCGCGGTGTACCCGATGTGCGGGTTGAGAGCGGTGACGACGCCGATGGACGCGTCCACCATGTTCTTCAGATGGTCGATGTTCGCGCCGATGCCGACCACGCAGCGCTCCCGCAGGACGGTGCATCCGCGAGTGAGCAGTTCGATCGTCTCGAACAGGCTGTGCGCGATGACCGGCTCGAAGGCATTGAGCTGAAGCTGCCCACCCTCGGCCGCCATCGTCACGGTCAGGTCGTTGCCGACGACCCGGAAGGCGATCTGGTTCACCACCTCCGGGATCACCGGGTTCACCTTGCCCGGCATGATCGACGACCCCGCCTGCACGGGCGGCAACGTGATCTCCCCGAAGCCGGCGCGCGGCCCCGACGACAGGAGCCGGAGGTCGTTGCAGATCTTGGACAGCTTCACCGCGGTCCGCTTGAGGACCCCGGACAGCTGGACGAACGCCCCGACGTCCTGCGTGGCTTCGATCAGGTCGGACGCCGTCGTCACTTCGATCCCGGTGATCGCAGCAAGGTGCTCGCGCACGCGCCACGCGTACTCGTGGTGCGCGTTGAGACCGGTCCCGATCGCTGTTCCGCCCAGATTGATCTCGGAGATGAGCGTCGCCGCCTCCCCCAGCCGCTGAGAATCCTCGTCGATCATGAGAGCGAACGTCGCGATCTCCTGGCCGAGGGTCATCGGAACCGCATCCTGCAACTGGGTACGGCCGACCTTGAGGACGTCGGAGAACTCCGTCGACTTCACCGCGAATGCCGCAGCCAAGTCCTGCATGGCCGCCCGCAGCCTGGTCAGGGCGGTTTGCAGGCCGGCCTTGATTGCGGTGGGGTAGACGTCGTTCGTGCTCTGGCTCATGTTCACGTGCTCGAGTGGATGGAGATACTCGTAGCGGCCGCGCCGGTGGCCGAGCAATTCCAGAGCCCGGTTGGCCACCACCTCGTTCGCGTTCATGTTCGTCGACGTGCCGGCGCCGCCCTGGATGACATCCACGACGAACTGGTCGCGCAGCGCGCCGGCCCGGATCTCCTCGCAGGCCGCCACGATGGCGTCCGCTTCGCGCCGCGGCAGCAGGCCGAGGCCGGCATTGGTCTGCGCTGCCGCCTGCTTGACGGACGCCAGCGCCGACACGAGGTCGGGATGGCTGGCCAGCGGAATGCCGGTGATCGGGAAGTTCTCCGTCGCCCGCAGCGTGTGGATGCCGTAGTAGGCGTCGTCGGGGACCTCGCGGTCGCCGAGGAGGTCGTGTTCGATGCGGGTCATCGTTCGGACGTCACCCGGGTCGGGATGTCGCCCCACGGGAGCGGGGCGTTGCCGAACTTGGCGGCGCGAAGGTCGCCGGAGCGGGCGTGTCCCTCGAACTTCTCCAGACGCGACAGGCGGCCGCACACCTCGCCGAGCTTCGCGCTGCTGCCGAGGTCGCGCACCTCCTGATAGGTGAGCGTCTTGAGGAACTTGCCCACCCACAGACCGCCCGTGTAGCGGGCCGCACCGAGCGTCGGGAGGACGTGGTTGGTGCCGATCAGCTTGTCGCCGTAGGGAACACACGTGCCTTCGCCGAGGAACAGGGCGCCGTAGTTCCGCATGGAGGTCAGGGCCTGACGGGGGTCCTCGGTGAGGATCTGGACGTGCTCCGACGCGAAGACGTCGGCGAGCCGGTACGCCTCGTCGAGGGTGTCCACCACGTGGATCTGGCCGTGATCACGCCACGCGGGGCCGGCGATGGCATTGGTGACCAAGCCGGGGAGCAGGGCGTCGATGTGATCGATCACCGCTCGTCCCACGGACTCCGACGTGGTGATCAGCACGCACGGCGAATCCGGGCCGTGCTCGGCCTGGCTCAGCAGATCGACGGCGATGGTGAACGGGTCGGCCAGGTCGTCGGCGACGATGAGCGTTTCGGTCGGACCGGCGAAGAGGTCGATCCCGACCTCCCCGAACAGCTGGCGCTTCGCCTCGGCCACGTAGGCGTTGCCGGGGCCGGTGAGGATGGACACCGGGTCGATGGTCTCGGTGCCCAGCGCGAGTGCGGCGACGGCCTGCACTCCGCCGAGGACGAAGATCTCGTCGGCGCCGGCGAGGTGCATCGCCGCGACACTGATCTGCGGCGGCTCCCCGGCATTCGGAGGCGTCGTCGCGGCGACACGTTCCACACCCGCGACCTTCGCGGTGAGAACCGTCATGTGCGCGGACGCGGTCAGTGGGTAGCGCCCGCCGGGGACGTAGGCGGCTGCCGCGTCGATCGGGACGTTGCGGTGCCCGAGGAACACACCCGGGAGGGTCTCGACCTCGAGATCCTGGATGGAGTCCCGCTGCGCCTGGGCGAAGTCGCGAATCTGGCGCTGCGCGAATCGCAGATCGTCGAGGACGGTCTCGGGAACGGACTTCACGATCTCCGCCACCCGGTCCTCGCTCAGCCGGAACGACTCGGGGGACCAGCCGTCGAACTTCTCGGAGTACTTCCGGACGGCGTCGTCGCCGTTCGCGCGGACATCGGCGATGAGGGCGGCGACGGTGTCGACCACGGCGGGGTTGCTCGCCCGCTGCGCTGGTTCACCGACGGCGGCCTTGAGAACGAATGACATGGGATGCTTCCTTCGGATGAGCGAGGGACTGGATCTGTTGCCACTCAGCATCGCGGTGCCACACGTGTTTCCGACAGTTGCATTGTGGGAACTATTTGCGTCGGTTCATGCACGTTCTGTGTACCATTGAGCATGGTTTTCACCGTCGCCGACGCTCTCGACATCGATCTCCTGAAAGACGCGGGAGCCCGTGTCCTGACCGGATCGGGCAGCCTCGACCGTGAGGTCCGCTGGGTGCATTCCTCGGAGATCTCGGATATCGCCCGCTTCCTCCGGGGTGGAGAATTACTCCTGACCGCCGGGCTCGGAATGGGCAGCACGGGCGCCCTTCAACAGGTGTTCGTGCGCGCAGCCGCTCATGCCGGGGCCGCGGCGCTCGTCATCGAGGAGTCGGGACGGATGTTCGACCGTGTACCGGATGCAGTAGTCGCCGAAGGGCAGGCCTGCGGCCTGCCGATCATCGCCCTCGCCCGCGAGGTGTCGTTCGCCGGCGTCTCGTCGCAGGTGCACGAGATCCTGACCGACAAGCGCCTGCAGGCGCTCACTCACGAACGGGAAGTCGAGTCCACTTTCTCGAACCTCCTCCTGGACGGCGCCGATTACCTCTCGATCGTGCAGACGCTGGCCGAACTCATCGACGGCACGGTGATACTCGAGAACATCGCGCATCGCGTGATGGCGTACGTCGGCGAATTCGACGAGGAAGCCGGCATCGAGGGCTGGGACCGGCACGCGCGGGGCCTCCACAGCGACGACAGCGGATGCGTCCGCAGGCCGGTCCTGATGCGCGGTCAGCCGTGGGGCTGGATTCACGTCTTCACCGACCGGCCCGCGACCGAACGGGCCACCGCGGCCTTCGCGACCGAGCGTGCCGCCGCGGCCGTCGCGATCTCGTTGCTGACCGACCGCAGCCGGGAAGCGAGGGACGATCAGCGGAGCACGGCATTGATCACGCGACTGCTGATCGGGGATCTCTCCGGGGCCGAATTCGTCGACCAGGCAGGAAGACTCGGATATCAGCTGGGGTCGGGACAGATCGTCGTCGTCATCGCGAACAAGGATGCCCGCGACGAGTCGTCCGGGCCGCGGGCCGGCCGTCAGATCGACACGGGTGCGATCAGCGCTGACATGGGCGACTACGTCGTGGCCGTGGCGGCGGAGTCCGGCCGAACCCGCGCCGAACTCGCGGGCCTGCTCGGGAAGATGGAGCACGGCGGCGGCATGAGCCGCGCGGTGCCCGCATCGATGCTGCAGGTCGCGGTCACGCAGGCGAAGAGTGCCGCCGCGGTGTCGCGCTCCCTGCCTGCCTCACCGATGCTGCATTTCGACGACCTCGGCGTCGAACGTCTGCTCGTGACGTTGGCGCAGGGTCCCGAGCTCGCCAGCTTCGTCGAGGACGAACTCGGCCCACTGCTCACGAAGGATGCGCAGTCCACCACCCCGCTGTTGCCGACACTGCGCGCCTTCCTCGCCGTCGACGGCCGCAAGACCGAAGCGGCCGAGAAACTCTTCATCCAGCGCCGGACGTTGTACAACCGGCTCGACCGCATCGCCGCGATCCTGGGCAAATCCCTGGACGACGCCGCCACTCGCCAGAGCCTGCTGCTCGCGGTGAAGGGGCTGGATCTGCTCGAGGGGTCGTCCATCGTGGCTCGGCGGAGTGGGCGACCATGATTACGGAGCGGGCGGCCATGACACGGTCGGCGCCGGCTTCTCATTCTGTGCAGTCTGCGCGCAGTAGGTACACGGTCTGTACCTGTTGTGCGGCGCGTCACCTTCGTAGTGTTTTCTTCGAGATTCCGGCCATCCAGTCGGCGTTGATCGAAAGTTCACGCACTCGCTACTCGCTGAACGGATGCCTACCCCCGTAGGCGCCCGCGGCGATCCGAGACCTACCGCAAGGACGAAATCATGGCAACACATGGAGCAGGCACCGCTCCCGTGCTCGACCATACACGCGTGCGTAAGGCGCGAATCGCGACATTTTTCGGCTTCTTCCAGCTGGGCGCCGTGATGTTGATGTGGTCGACGAGCACCACCTCGTTGCGTAGTCACCTCGGATGGGAAGGCGACGGCGGCGACTCCCAGTTCGGCCTCCTCGCGCTGTCGATCGGCATCGGTGCCGCTGTCGGCTGCTTCGCCATCGGCCCCTTCATCGACCGGTACGGCCCGAGAAACACGGCCATGCCCACGATGGTCGTCTACCCCCTCTGTTACATCCCCCTCGCGTTCCTCGACGGACTGGTCGGGGCGATGGTGATCGGCGTACTCATCGGACTGCTCCGCGGTGCCTTCGACACGGCGTTCAACACTCACGGTGTGCAGGTCGAGCGGTACTACGGGCGACCCATCATGTCCGCGTTCCACGCCGCCTACCCGGCGGGTGGTTTCGTTCTCGGACTCGTCGGCAGCGCCCTGGCGCGGCACTTCACCGACAGCCCGGCCGTCGCCTACATCTCGATCGGCGTGGTCCTGTCGGTACTCGGTGTCGTCTTCGGCAAATGGCTTCTCTCGCTCGACGAGTTGCTGCCTCCGGACCAGGACGAGATTCCGGGCGCCGCCGACCCCGCGCATCCGGGGAAGCGTTCGGCCACCACGGCGACGCTCCTGGTGATGATCGGATTCGGTGTGCTCCTGCTCGGATCGATGTTGAGCGAGGGCGCGGTTCTGGACTGGGGTCAGGAATTCGTTCGCCGCGCGGTCGGCACCACGGCGGGCCTGGCAGCGACGGCTGTCACGCTCTACTCGGGAGCGCAGTTCGTCGGCCGGTTGTTCGGCGACAAGCTGGCCGAGTATTTCGGCGCTCGACTCATCGTCGGTGCGAGCGGTGTCATCGGTGCCGCCGGTGCGCTTCTCGCGATGCTGGGTGGCTCGGCGCCGCTCGCCCTCACCGGCTTCGTGCTGCTGGGACTCGGCCTGGCGTGCATGGCGCCACTCATGCTGTCGGCGGCGGGGCGGCGCGATCCCGAGAATGCGGGGCGGAACATCGGTCTGGTCAACGCCATCGGATATGTCGGCATGCTCGTCGGGCCGGCCGCGATCACCGTCGTCGTCGACAACCTCGGTATCGAATGGATGCCGCTTCTGCCAGCCATCCTTCTCGCACTGATCGCGATCGGCGGTCCCGCGCTGATGCGCCTGGTGCCGCGCTACCACAAGCCGGCATCGGAGACGAGCAGGCACGAGGTCGCGACCGGGTAGGTCGTCCGGCACTTCCGGTTCCTGCGGTCCGGTACCTCTTCCGAGGTGCCGGACCGCCTTTCGTGTCGTTACCCGGTGATACGATTAACCATCCCCCGAGACGAACAGGAGACAGGTGTGCCTACCCGGAGTCCGCCGTTGAAGCGCGGTGAGCGCGGCTGGAAAGCAGCAACTTTCGTCATCTTCGTCGGAACGGGGATCACCTATGCGTCCTGGGTGACCCGCACCCCGGCCATTCGCTCGTCCCTGGGAGTCGGCACGGGCGACATGGGTCTGATCATTCTCGGTCTGTCGATCGGATCGATGGCGGGGCTGCTGCTCGCCGGTCCCGTCGTCGCCCGGATCGGTGCCCGTCACGTCATCGCGGCCGCGGCCACGGTCGCGAGCCTCGGCCTGTTCACGGTGGGACTCGGTTCGGGTGTCGCGATCGCGGCCCTGGTCGGTCTGGGACTCGCGTTCACCGGTGCGGGATTCGGCATGTGCGAGGTGGCCCTCAACGTCGAGGGTGCAGCGATCGAGAAGCGCATGGGACGCAGCTTCCTTCCGTCGCTGCACGGTGCGTTCAGTCTCGGAACGCTCGCCGGCGCGGGCCTCGGGGCGGTCGCCGAACTGCTCGATGTTCCGGTGCCGGTGCATCTCGGGGTGCTGGCCGTCGTGGTCCTCGTGTCGAGCGTGAGCGTCGTGGCGCTGCTACCTCCGGCTACCGGACGAGAGGCCGGGCGCACCCGCCGTCGATCCGGCACGTCCGGCGGTCCGACCATCTGGCGGGACACCCGGATCGTTCTCCTCGGCCTGATCGCGCTGGGCATGGCGTTCGCGGAAGGCAGCGCCAACGATTGGCTTCCACTGGGAATCGTCGACGGGTACGGCGTCGGGTCGGCCACCGGCGCCGCGTTCTACGTCGTGTTCGTGGCCGCGATGACGTCGGGCCGCCTACTCGGCGGGCGCGTCGTCGACCGGTACGGCCGCTCTGCGACCGTCCGCTGGTCCGCGGCGCTCGCGGTGGCGGGGGTCCTGATCGTGATCCTGGCGGGGAACCTGGTTCTCGCCGCGCTCGGCTGTGCGTTGTGGGGTGTCGGTGTCGCTCTTGGATTTCCGCTCGCACTGTCCGCGGCAGCCGACTCGGGTGCCGACGCCGCGCGACGCGTCAGCGCGGTGTCGACGCTCGGGTACATGGCGTTTCTGGTCGGGCCGCCGCTCCTCGGGCTGCTCGGTGAGCAGTTCGGGCTCCTGCAGGCCTTCTACGTCGTCCTCGCCGGCGCCGTCCTCGCCGGGTTGGTGGCGAGTGCGGCCGGGGAAACCCGCGAGACGGAGGATCTTCCGCTCGCCGAGGAGTGGATCGGCTCGAGGTGATCACGCGTTCGCCCGGCCTCTGAGAACGAGGCCGGGCGAACCGTGATCGGATCACATCACACTGCGGCAGAAGCGATGTGGGGTGCCACGCGCAGCGCGTTGGCCGCGATGGTCAGCGCGGGGTTGAGCGCCGCCGACGACGAGAAGAACGATCCGTCCACGACCCACAGGTTGTCGACGTCGTGACTGCGGCAGTGGGGGTCGAGGACACTCGCCGCCGGATCGGTACCCGCGACCGCGGTTCCGCACATGTGCGAGTTCGTCGCGATCCCCATCCGCTCGGTGAGAATGATCGGATACCCCGCCTTGCGGACTGCCGTGGAGACGCGGCGAACCAGTTCACTGTGCGGCGCAGTGTTGTTGGGTGTCCAGTCGACGATGATCCTGTCGCCGTCGATCCGGACCCGGTTGTTCCGCGCCGGCAGATCCTCGGTGGTGAGGTAGATGTCGAGGCTGCGATCCACCACCGCCTTCAGCGCCCACAGCGGAGCCCAGGGCCGTGCCCCCTTCACATGCGCGGCCTGCAGTTTGCCGAGCATCTGCAGATTGCCGAGCGGGTACTCGTTGTTCGGGCCCGCGACGTACCAGTCGTTGATTCCCAGCGTCTTCTGCCACGCAGTCGTGTTCTTCTGGAAGGGGTTGACGCCCATGAAGAACGTGCTGTTGTGCACCATGTAGTTCCGGCCCAGCAGCCCCGACGAGTTGCCGAGACCGTCCGGATTCCGCTCGTCGGCCGAGCGGAGCAGCAGTGCCGCGGTGTTGACCGCCCCTGCCGAGACCACGAACTGGTTGGCCGTGATCCGGATCGTGCGACCACGGAACTCGGCCTCCGCGGCGACGATTCGCGTGCCCTTCGCATCGGTGAGCAGACGCGTCACCTTCGCCTCGGTGAGCAGGCGCACCCGATCCGACTCGAGAGCCGGGCGCAGCGCGCGGTTCTCCGCTTCACTCTTGTGATCGGTCTGCGACGGGGTGCCGTCCGATGCCGTCGACTGCCGGCGATGCTCCTGCGTGGTCAGGTTCATGCCGTTCGGTGTGTGGAACGGATGCAGTCCCTGCTGGCGGAGGGAGGACGCGAATCGCTCGATCGTCGGCTCGTGCGGCAGCGGTGGCAACGGGTACGGAGACGACCGTGGTGGTTCCGTCGGATCCTCGCCGTCGATGCCGTGCACCTGGTAGAGGCGCTCCGCCTCGGCATAGAACGGTTCGAGATCGGCGTAGCTGAACGGCCACTTCGGTGAGATACCGTCGTAGTGCTGCGTCTCCTCGAAATCCGTGACGCGGAAGCGGGGGAGGCTGCCGCCGTAGAACTTGGTGTTGCCTCCCACCCAGTAGTACACGCCGGGCTGGAACGGCTCACCATTGCTGCCGTCGAACCACGGTTCCGCGGTCTTGTACCGGCCCTCGAGGAACATTTCCGCGGCCTGCGAGTTCTCCACCTCGCGGGGGAGGAATCGCCCGCGCTCGACGACCAGGACGTCGACGTCCTGATCGCGAAGCGCCCACGCCAGCGTCGAGCCGCCCATCCCGGATCCGACGACCACGACATCGGCGGTGACCGTGTCGGAGTCGCCCACATCGACCACCGCGCCCTCGCGCAGCGGTGAATACGCGTCGATCTGATCGTGTCCCGACGTTCTCACAGGTGCTGTTCCTTGGCTCGGGTCGCCCAGTACTCGTCCTGACGCTCATCCTCGATGTACGCGGGAACGGGGAAGTCCCACCAACCGGGAACCCACGGTCCCGCTGCATCGCGATCGGTCGGGATCTCGATCAGCGCAGGCGCTTTCGAGTCGAAGGCCTTCCGGTAGGTGCTCTCGAGGTCGGCCGGGTCGTCCACCCGGAACGATTCGAGGCCGAACGACTGGCCGAGCGCCTTGAAGTCGGGGCTGTACGGAGTGCCGTCGGGGCGATTGAACTCGGTGCCGATGTGCCGGCTGGTCTGCTTGCGCTGCCCACCGCGGATGGACATGAAGCCCGCGTTGTCCTGGACCACGAAGACCACCGGAATGTCGTGCTGCACGCAGACACCGATCTCCTGCGACGTCATGAGGAAGTCGCCGTCACCGAGCACACACGCGACCTGCCGGTCGGGGGCGGCGAGCTTGGCGCCGATCGCGGCGGGCACGGCCCAGCCCATGGACGAGAATCCGCCGGAGGTCAGGTGGGTGCGCGGGTGATACACCGGGAACGTCTGCTTCACGGCACCCTGGGTGTTGCCGGAGCCGGCCACGATGATGCCGTCCCGTTCCATCACCGACCGCAGGCCGCCGAGGGGGCGTTGGGAGGTGAACGGGAAGCGGTCGGAATCGCGACGGCCGGCGAGCTTGGCCTCCCACTCCGCCTTCAACTGTTCGAGTTCGGCGAGGTATTCGGACCGGTCGGCGCTGCTGCGGGGGAGGGAGGCGACGATCGCGGCGACGGTCGGCTTGGCGTCGGCGACGATGCCGACCTCGGCCGGGTAGTTCTTGCCTATCTCGTGCGGATCGATGTCGATGTGGATGAGCTTGGCGGGCGGAATCGAGAACGTGACTCCCTGCGCGTAGCTGGAGGAGGACCAGTCGGTGAACCGGCATCCGATGGAGATCACCACGTCGGCGCGAGAGGCGACGGCGTTGCCCACGATCGTTCCGGTCTGGCCGACGCTGCCGGCGAACAGCGCGTGGTCCTCGGGGAACGCGCCCTTGCCGTTCCACGTGGTGACCACGGGGATCTGCCACGCCTCGGCGAGGGCGAGCACTTCGCCGGCCGAGTCGGAGGTGATGGCGCCGCCGCCGACGACGATCACCGGCCGGCGTGAGTCACGGAGCACGTCGACGGCCTTGTCGATCGCCAGCGGGTCGGGCTGCTGGAGGCCGACCGGCAGCCGTCGTGCGAGGTCGTGGAGGGAGACGTCGGCGGCCTCGGCCTGCACGTCCATCGGCACCTCGATGTGTGCGGGCCCCGGCCGACCGGTCAGCATGGTGCTGAACGCGCGGTGCATGATGAACGGCAGTTCCTCCACGCGGGTGGCGACCCAGCTGCGCTTCGACACTGCGTCGGTGACCTGCGGAAAGCCGTTGTCGGTGTGCCGCTCGAGTTCCTGGAGCAGGCCGCGCCCGCGCATGTGGGTGGGCGGCCCGCCGGTGATGCACAGCAGGCTCGTCGAGTCGCTGTACGCGGTCGCGAGGCCGAGCACGGTGTTCGCCGCGCCCGCCCCGATCGACGCCACCGCGGCCATCGGCTTACCGGACACCCGGTAGTACCCGTCCGCGAGGTGCGTGGCGCTCTGCTCGTGGTAGACCTGGATGAACGGGATCTCGGACCCCGTCTCCAGGAATGCATCGGTGAGCGACCAGATGCCGTGGCCCGGAATGCCGGTGACGTACTCGACGCCGTACTGCTTCAGGACCTGGGCGACCACCTGCCCGCCGGTCAATTTCGCCATGATCGTTTCTCCTTGCTGTGTCAGTTCGCTACGCGGGCGGCGTAGCACAGTCCCTGCTTGGTCAGTCGGCGCACGTTCGGCTCCGACAGGTCGGCCGGTGTGTGGCCGATCGAGTGGTAGAAGACCCGGCCGGCGCCCCACTGGCGCACCCACGCCACCGGGCTGCGCAGTCCCTCCAGCCAGGGCAGGTGCTCGCCGCTGAACTCGGTCTCCGCGAGTACCCGGTTGTTCGGGTCGACGTGCATGTAGTACTGCTCGGACGCCACGGCGAAGTCCTCGACACCGGCGGTCACCTCGTGCTCGCGGTCGGTGATGCTCACCTTGTACGGCTGTGGGAAAGCCTCTCCCGCAGGATGTTCGACGAAGTCGCCGCCGAGGAGGAAGTGGTACTTCAGACTCGCCCGGAACGCGGCGGCGGCGCCGTGCCACGCCGCGACCCCGGTTCCTGCCGCGACGGCGTCGAGCAGGTTCTTCTCCTGCGAATCGCTCAGGTCTTCGGTGGTGAGCGCGTTGTTCCAGCCGAGCACGATCAGGTCGTATCCGGTCAGGTCGCGATCGAGGGTGAAAATGTCCTGCGACTCCTCGACCTGGTAGTTCAGCTCGGAAAACAGTTCGCGTGCCCATGCGGCGATGTCGTACGGATGGTGGCCGGGCCAGCCGCCGTAGAGGTAGAGGACCTTGGTCATGAGTGCTCCCATGGATGGTGAAACCGGAAATGGTGAAACGATTAACTTATGGTGGTGAATCGTATCACCGGCTGGAGCGCTGTCAATGGGTGATGTCGAGGGGAACGTGGAGAGCGTCCAGACGCGGACTAGGATCGGTCTTTGCCCATTGTGCGCTCCGGTGCGCAACGGCCGGGTGTGGCCGATGATCGCCGACGAGGGAGTACCACTTGGTCACGATGAAGGACGTCGCCCGAGCGGCCGGGGTATCGGTCGCCACCGTCTCCTACGCCTTCAGCAAATCGTCGAAGGTCTCTGCGACACAACGGGAACGCATCTATTCCGTCGCCGCGGAACTCGGCTACGCCGGCCCGAACATCGCCGGGAGCAGTCTGCGGTCGGGGCGGATCGGCGCGGTCGGCGTGATCGTGCCCGACTCCCCGGTGCAGGCGCTCGAGGATCCGTCCGTGACCCTGCTGATGAAGGGCATCGCGGAAGTCGGGAACTCGGCCGACATCGCCCTCACTCTGTTTCCGGCCTCGCGCGGTGGATCCCCGGATTCACCACCGAACTCGCTGGTTCTCCGTGGGCTCGTGGACGGCGTGGTCATCCACAACGTCCCCGACGGTCATCCTCTGGTCGAGGCGATCATCGCGCGCGGTATCCCGGCCGTCGTGGTCGATTCGCCGCGAAGCGCGGGACTACCGTTCGTGGCCATCGACGACCGGCACGGCGCCTACCTGCAGATGGATCACATCCTGAGCCTGGGTCATCGACGCATCGGGATCATCGTCGACAAGCTCGGCCAGGACACCGAATGCCGGATGGTCACGGCGGACGACGTCGATGCGGCGACCGAACGCAACGCGCGAGAGCGGCTTGCCGGTTATTTCGCCGCGGCCCGCGACCACCACCTCCCAGTGGAGGAACTGTCGATCGTCGTGGCGGGCAACATCGATCGCGCCACCGGTGCCGAGGCCACCCGGATCCTGCTCGACGCCGCTCAGCCGACCGCCCTCGTGGCGACGTCCGACGTGCACGCGGTGGCGGCGTGGCAGGTCTTACGCGAGCGCGGACTCGCCGTGCCCGACGACATGTCCGTCATCGGGTTCGACGACGCACCCGTTGCAGAACTACTCGGTCTCAGCACAATTCATCAACCGATCGTCGAGAAGGGCCGCGCGGCCGCGACGATCCTGCTCGATCGACTGGGTGGCGGCACCCGCACACGATCGTTGATGAAGACGTCACTGGTCGTCCGCACCAGTACCGCGCCGCCGCGCGAATGATGGCGATGGCCCGCGCGGGCCGGGCGCCATCCCGCATGATGGATCGATGACGAGTGCGGTGCCGCGACTGGGCGTGACGTTCATCCCGACGATCGAACCCGAGCAGTTGAAGGACTTCGTGCGGGTGGCCGAGGACAGTGGCCTCGACGAGATCTGGTTGTGGGAAGACTGTTTCAAGGAGAGCGGCGTGGCTTCGGCCACCGCCGCACTGGCATGGACGGAGCGAATCCACGTCGGTGTCGGGTTGATGCCCGTACCGTTGCGCAACGTCGCGCTCACCGCGATGGAGATCGCCACGCTCACCCGGTTGTTTCCCGGTCGAGTGATCGCGGGCGTCGGACACGGGGTGCAGAGGTGGATGGAGCAGGTGGGCGCGCGGGTGGCGTCACCGATGACGCTCCTCGAGGAGTATGCGGTGGCGCTCCGTGCCCTCTTGGACGGTGAATCGGTGAGCACGGACGGCCGGTATGTCCGGCTCGATCGTGTGAAACTCGACTGGCCTCCCACCGAACGGGTCCCGTTGATGCTCGGCGGCGAGGGGCCCAAGTCGATTCGCCTCGCGGCACGTCTGGGTGACGGTAACCTCGTCACCTCTGCGGTCGGTGACGACGACATCCGCAGGACCCGCGACCTGATCGTCGAGGAGATCGGCGACGAACGGGCGTCGTCGCATCGCATGGTCGTCCCGAAGATCGCCGCCACCGGCGAGGGAGCGCGACAACGGGTGGACGAGGAACTGGCGCGGTGGGAGAAGCCGGCCGACACGGGAATCGGGATCGCCGGCGACGCGACCACCATCGCCGAGGAGGTGCGAAGGCTCGCGCGCCTGGGCGCGACGTCGGTGGCCTTCGCACCGACCGAGGACGAACCGGACCTGCTGGGATTCGTCGAGTTCCTCGGCCGCGCCGTCAAGCCCCTGCTCCCCACGTGAGTGGCAAAGAGTGCCCGGGCACACTTTGCCACTCACGTGCGGGTCAGTTGCCGGTCGGCCAGGTGTCGGACAGGGTGTAGCCGGTCGGGAACGGGTCGGCGGGGTCGAGTCCGACCTGGCTGAGTTCGGTGATGAACGCCTGGCCGCTCACGCGGGGAACCACGGCGTCGTACGTTCCGACCTTCGTCAGTCTGTCGATCCGGCTCTCGAAGCGACTGCCGATCACCGATTCGTGCACGAACTTCTCCCCGACCTCGATGAGCCCCTTCGCCTTCAGCACCGCGAGCCGGGCGGACGTGCCGGTGCCGCAGGGCGAGCGGTCGAGCCGGCCGGGGGAGACCACCACGGCATTCCGGGCGGTCAGCACCCCGTCGGTGCGGGAGAGCGGGCCGACGAACTCGGTCTGGGTGATTCCGGCGAACTCGGGATTCGTGGGGTGCACGGCGGGGATCTGCTCGGCGGCGGCGGTCTTGAGCTTCTGCCCGAGGTCGCAGATCTCGCGCGCCTCGTCGGGCTGCAGCTTCAATCCGAGCTGGTCGGCGTCGGCGAGCACGTAGGCCATGCCGCCCCACGCCACGTCGACGGTGAGGGTGCCGTAGCCGTCGAGTTCGAGCGGCACCCCGATCTCGTAGGCGAACGCGGGCTGGTTCTCGAACTCGACGCTCGTCACCTTGCCGTTCTCGCAGGTGCAGCGAATGCGGATGAGTCCGGCGGGTGCTTCCAGCACGATGTCGGTGATCGGTTCGACCATGGGAATCATGCCGGTCTCGAGCAGCGCGGTGGCGACACACATGGTGTTGCTGCCCGACATGGCCGGGTACTCCGTGGACTCGGCGATGACGTAGCCCATCTGGGCCTCGGGATCCGTCGCCGGGACGACGAAGTTGACGCACTGGGTCACCGAGCCCCGCGGCTCGTGGAGCAGAAGCTGCCGGAGGTCGTCGCGATGCTCACGGAAGTGCTTCATCTTGTCGAAGACCGTGGCGCCGGGGACATCGCCGATTCCGCCGGTGACGACGTTGTTGATCTCGCCCCCGACGTGACACTTCACTACGTTGACTACTCGACTCCAGCGCACGATCTTCCTCCGTGTGTTCGTCTGCGTTGCGGTGGCCTGGGATCCACCCTGCCAGGGGTGAACTTCTCTGCGCCTGCCGGCGAGAGGCGAGGCCGGCAGCGGGGGTGATTGCTGCCGGCCTCTGCGCACGTGTCGGGGAAGGGTCACTCCGTGATGAACGCGCGCGGTCTTCTTGGTGGTGACTAGCGGGCGTAGGTGAGGCCGGTCTCGGCGATGAGCTTGGTGAGCTCTTCCTTCTTGTCCGCGGGCAGCTCACCGTACGGGGCGCGGGGCACTCCGAGGTCCACGCCGACGGACTGCGCGGCGGCCTTGGTGGCCACGGCGTAACCCTCCTTGCCGAGGAAGTCGAGGACGTTCCACAGCCGCTTGAAGATTTCGAGGGCCTCGGTGTACTTGCCGGCCTTGGCGAGTTCGTAGATCGCGACGCACTCCTTGGGCGCGAAGTTGGGCGCACCCCAGATGGAACCGGCGGCACCGGCGGAGAAGGCGGGCAGCACGATCGTGTCCCAGCCGACGAAGGTGTCGATGGCGTCGCCGAGGTTGAAGATGAGGTCGAAGGCCTGCTCGATCGATCCGGACGTGTCCTTGATGTACTTGACGGCGTCCGTGCGTTCCAGCAGTTCACGGTAGAACGGGCGGTCGAGGTTCATTCCCGTGACACCCGGCAGGTTGTACGCGATCACCGGGATGTTCGCCGCTTGGCCGACGGTGGCGAAGTACTCGATGACCTCGTGGCGCGTGGGGGCCTCGTAGAAGGGCTGCACCAGCAGGACGGCGTCGGCGCCCGCGTCGGCGGCGTGCCGGGACAGTTCGATGGCCTCCGCGGTGCGGGTGGAGCCGGTCTGCGGTGCGACGGGCACGCGGCCGGCGGCCTGGTCGATGACGACCGTGTTGACGAGCTTGCGCTCGTCGAGCGTGAGAGCTGCGAACTCTCCGGTGCTGCCGCCGGGGACCAGGCCGTGCAGTCCGTTCTCGATCAGGAAGTCGACGTGGTTGCGCAGTGCGCCCTCGTCGACGGAGCCGTCCTGGGCGAAGGGAGTGGAGACGGCGGCGAGGATGCCACCCAGCTTCTTGGTCATGTCGTGTCCTTGTTCGGTGGTGGTGGTCGATGCCCGTTGTGGGGTCCTCGACTGGTGAACTTCCGGGAACTGCTCTGGCCTCGACAATTGTTAGATTGGCGATTGTCGACAAGAGAACGATCTCAAATCTAAGGTCGATCCGCGGTGGTGTCAAGGGATCAGCCGGGGTTCTTCGGCCGCTATTCACCCACGGTGATGGGATCGCGGTGGAGGGGCTCCGCCGCCACCCTCGCATCGACTTTCCGGCCTGCGGTTTCGTGCAGCGTCGCCGCCGCCACGATGGCCATCACGCCCGTCACGATCAGAATGACCGACGGTGACAACGGACTGCCGGTTGTGGCGATCAGATAGGTCGCCACATACGGTGCGGTGCCGCCGAAGACTGCGACCGAGATGTTGAATCCGATCGAGAATCCTGCGTACCGAACACGACTCGGGAAGATCTCCACCATCGCTGCGCCCGACGCGGACATGAACATGGCGAGGCAGATCCCCATCGCGGCGTGCGCGACGACGATTGCGGGGACATTCCCCGTCGCGAACACCATGAACGCGGGATAGACGATCAGCGTGCTCGAGACGGCGCCGAGGATGATCACGGGTTTGCGACCGTAGCGGTCGGAGAAGCGGGCGAACACGAAGATGGCGACCGCCGCCGAGCACAGGCAGGTGACCGTCGATGCGGAGGCCAGACCGAACGAGAATCCCACTTCCGACTGCAGATACGTCTCCATGTAGACGAAGATGAAGTAGAACGCCGCGGCCTGCAGCGCAATACACCCGACCACCTGCAGGATCTGCCGGCGACTGGTCGTGAGGGCGTCCTTGACCGGGGACTCGCTGACTTCGCCCGAGGTCTGAAGTCGTTCGAATTCCGCTGTGTCGCTCAGCTTCAGGCGAATGTAGAGCCCGACCAGTCCGAGCGGTCCCGCGATGAGGAAGGGGATGCGCCAGCCCCACTCGAACATCGCCGCCTCGCTCAGCGCAGCGTTGAGGCCGAGGATGAGGACCGAGGCCGCCGCGTTGGCGAGATAGCTCGAGCAGTGCCAGAAGCTGACGGTGCGCGCCCGCCTGCCGCGTTTCGCGGATTCGACGAGGAACGTCGCCGCACCGCCGGGTTCACCGCCGGCGGCGAAACCCTGAATGATCCGCAGTGTCACGAGCAGCGCCGGGGCTGCGAGGCCGATGGTCGCGTATCCCGGCAGCAGGCCGACCGCGAACGTCGACAGCGACATCAGAATGATTACCGTCGCCAGGATCTTCTTGCGCCCGACCTTGTCTCCGAGCCGTCCGAAGACGAAGCCGCCGATCGGGTTCATCAGGAACGCGACCCCGAATGCGGCGAACGTCGCCAGCAGGCTCGTTGCCGGGTTCTCGGAGGGAAAGAAGATCTGGCCGAGCAGGACGGCGAGAAATCCGTATGCCGCGAAGTCGAACCAGGTGATGAAGTTTCCGATCGCGGCGGCCGTGATGGCCCGCCGCATCTCGGGACCGTGCAAACCGCCCTGTACTTCCGTCATGTGTCTTCCGATCGATCGAAGTTTATTGTCGACAATCTGTGTGCGGGGTAGTGCTGAACGAGAGTGCGTGTCGGGGGTGTGCTCAGTTGCAGCGGGAGGGAATGAATTCCCCGACCGCATTGGGCGTGGTTCCCCGACGAGGTGCGTTGGCCAGTCCGACGGTCACGGGCCCCAGTGCCGGGTCGACGGCGTCCATGATCGACCACGGCACCCGGAAGACCCGTCCCGGTGAGGCGGCCCAGGGCAGCAGCGTGGTCGCGACGACGCGACCCCGCTGCGAGACAGTCACCTTCGGGAACCGGACCAGCTGATCGGTCCACAGCAACAGGCGCTGTCGTGGTGGTGCCGGGTCACCCGCCCGGAGCACTCCGGGGGAAACCCAGCGGAACGGTGGGGCCGCGAGGATGCGCACGGCGACCGCACCCGGATCGATCGCTTCGCCGGCGTCGAGGAACGCGGCCACCCGGTCTGCGACGAACGTGCCGTCGAGGGCAGCGATGTCGGCGGTGTCGACCGGGTGCAGGACGTTGCCCGCGGCGAAGACACCCGGCCGGCTGGTGCGCAGAGCGCTGTCGACCAGCGGTCCCTTCGTTCCGGGGTCGATGGCGATACCCGCCGAGCGCGCGAGTTCGTGATCCGGGATCCAGTCGCCGGTGAAGACGACCGTGTCGCATTCGACGATCTCGCGTGCGCCGGTGTCGAGATTCTCGATCTCTACCGCCTCCAGATTCCCGCGACCGATGATCCGCACGACGCGGGTGCGGGCGGCGATCGGGAGCCGGAACAGTGCCTTACCGGCAATGTTGAAGGCGGCGTAGGACTCCGGCGACGGATACTGCGTCGTCATGAGCACGGTCCTGCATCCGGCGTGCTTGAGCGTCATGACCGCGGACCAGCTCACCAGTTCGCCGCCGACGACCACCGCACGTGTTCCGACACGTCCGTGGTGCAGGTGCACGATGTTCTGCAGCTGTCCGGTGGTGTAGACCCCAGACGGTCTGTCGCCGGGAATCATGCGGGCCGGACGGGCACGCTCGCGGGCGCCGGTGGCCAGGACGAGCGCCCTGGACTCGATGCGGAGGAGACCCGCGGGTGAGGTGACGTCGAGCGCGCCGTCGGGATGCACCGCCGTCACCATCGCATTCGGCATGATGTCGGCGCCCGCGGACGTCGCCGCCCGCACCAGGCGTTCGGCGTAGGCGGGGCCGCCGATGAACGTGTGCATGTCGCGGATGCCGTAGCCGGGGTGATCACAATGCCGCGGGATCCCACCGGCACGGCTTTCGCGGTCCAGGACGAGGGCCTGGCGCCCGTGGACCTTTCCGAGTTGCGTGGCCGCGGCCAACCCGGCGGGACCCGCGCCGACGATGGCGACATCGGCGGTCACCACGGTGCGTGAGGTGTCGGGCGCGCTCATCGGACGGCTTCCTTCCGGGTCTCGGTCGCTTCGGGCGAACCGGCGGGGCATCGGTGTGCCTCGACGAGCGAGCCGACCTCGGCGCCGCAGAAGAAGCCCTGGCACCGGCCGTTCATCGCCCGGGTGCGGCGACGGAGCCCTTCGAGTCCGGCCGGGGGGATCAGCGACTGGTACGCGTCGCGGATCTCACCCGCCGTGACGCGCTCGCAGAAGCAGACGACCCTGCCGTATTCACTGTCACGCGCGATGAGTTCGGCGTCCTGATACGGGCGCGTGAATGCTTCGCCGATGTTCGGCATCCGGGGTGGTGGTGGCAATTCGGTGCGTGCGCCGTCGAGAACGCCTGCCTTGGTGAGCAGTTCGCCGACGTACTCGGCCACCGCCATACCGGACGTCAGTCCGGTCGAGCGGATTCCGCCGACCAGGACGTAGCGCTGATCGTGGTCGACCTCGACGAGGTAGTCACCGTAGTCGGTGGCGGCACGGAGTCCGGCGTACGTGGCGGTGACCTCCTCCTCGAGCAGGCGGGGCATCAGCGTGCCGCCCTTGCCCAGCAGGAACTCGAAGCCGGCCTCCGACGTCGCCGTCGCGGAACGGTCGGTGAGGTCTTCCGCAGTGGGCCCGAGCATCACGTTGCCGTAGATCGTCGGGCTGACCAGAACACCCTTACCGCGCGATGTCGGGACGGGGAGCACAATTTTGTCGATCAACGGCCGCGCGAGCTTGTCGTAGACGAGCAGTTCGCCGCGCCGCGGGGTGACGTGGAATCGGTCGTAGCCGAATTCCTTGTCGATGTAGTCGGCTCCCAACCCGGCGGCGTTGATCACCCACCGCGCGCTGATGTCGCCGCTCGACGTGTGCAGGATCGTCCGCTCGGGCTGGACGGTCACGGACTCCGCACGGGTCCGCGTCCGCAGTGTCACCCCGCGGGCGACGGCGTCGGTGGCCAGCGCGAGGTTGGTGGTCCAGGTGCAGATGATCGACTCGTCGGGGACGGTGAGCCCGCCGAGCGCGCCGTCACCGAGCGCGGGCACGAGTCGGTAGACCTCGTCGGCGTCGATGATGTCGCAGTGGGTGTAGCCGTTGTCGGCTGCCTTGTCACGCAGGCCCGGCAGTGCGGCCAGTTCCTCGTCGTTCCATGCGACGAGGATGGCGCCCGACCGTTCGACGGGAATCCCGGTCTGCTGTGCGTATTCGGAGAGCAGCGTGTAGCCGCGGCTCACCATGCGGGATTCGAGCGTGCCCGGCTTCGCGTCGAATCCGGTGTGCAGGATCGCCGTGTTCGCCTTGCTCGTCCCGTCGCCCACGTCGTCCCGCGCCTCGACGAGTGCCACGGTGTGGTGGTATCCGGCCAGTTCCCGCGCGATCGCCGAGCCGACGATGCCCGCACCGAGCACGACGAAATCGTAGTCGGGGGGCGGAGGGGTGTCAGTCATCGCTTTTCTCCTGTGGCAGCGCCGCTCGTGCGGCCGTCCGCCAGTGGTGTCGGAATTCTGCCGCGCGGTCGACCGACCACCGCGGCTCGTAGGTGGTCGCCGGTTCCCAGTCGGCTACCGCGTCCTCCAGGGACAGGTCGGGGTTCAGTGACAATCTGGCACAGGCCGCCGCACCGAGAGCGGTGGCGTGGGGCGACGGATAGACGTCGAGGGGGATCTGGGTCAGATCGGCCGTGGCCTGCATGAGGCGGCGGGACCGAGTGAGCCCGCCGTCCACCCGCAGCCGGGTGAGGGGAGCGCCCAGGTCACCTTCGACGGCAGACACCAGCTCTGCCGTCTGCGCCGCCAGCCCCTCGAGGACGGCGGCCACCAACCGGGACCGGTCGGTGGACAACGTCATCCCGGAGAACGACGCCGTCGCGTCCGGCCGCCACCAGGGCGCGGCGAGACCGGCCAGCGCGGGCACGAAATATGTTCCACCGGAATCGTGCGCGGCCACACTGTCGAGGTCGCGCGCCGACTCGATCAAGCCGAGGTCCTGGATCCACCGGATGGCGGAGGCGGCGGTGTAGGCCTGGCCGTCGACGCAGTACGACTTCTTCCCGCGCACGTTCCACGCGACGCACGACGCCAACCCGGCGGCCGAGCGGACCGGGAGCGTGCCGGTGTTGGCCAGCAGGAACGCCCCGGTGCCGAACGTGCACTTGGCGGTCCCCGCATCGAAGCACCGCTCCGCCAGGAGAGCCGCCTGCTGATCGACGACGAGACCGCCCACGGCAGCGCCGGATCCGAAGACATCCGTGGTTCCCACGACGACGTCGTTGGCGACGATGGCAGGCATCCGCTCGGCGGAGAGCTCGAACAGATCGAGAAGCTGCGGATCCCACGCGACCGTGTCGAGGTCGGTGAGCAGCGAGCGGCTGGCGGTGGCGGAATCCGTGACGAACTCCCCGGTCAGGTAGTGCACGATCCACGTGTCCGTCGTGGTGACCACGCCCGATGCTGTGGCATTCTGCCGTAACCACTGCATCTTCGGCGCCGAGAAATACGGATCGAGCACGAGGCCCGTCCGCTGTTCGACCCACGACTTGGACTCGGACTTGTCGCGGCACAGCTGATCCGACCGGCGGTCCTGCCACACCACGGCCTGGCTGAGCGGGCGGCCGGTGTCCGGGTCCCACACCAGGACGGTCTCACCCTGGTTGGCAAGGGACACGGCGGACACGGGCACACCCGCTTTCGCGACCGCGCTCCGTCCCGCTTCGAGGACCGAGCCCAGCAGTTCCATCGGGTCCTGCTCCACGCCGCCCGCAGCGAGATATGCCGGACGGACCGCTGTTTCGGCGATCGCGAGGACGTCGCCGTCCTCGGAGACGACGACAGCCTTCGTGCCGGACGTGCCCTGGTCGATGGCAAGGACTGTCACGCGCGCTTCCTTTCGAATCGGATGGTTGGACCAGATCTAGTCGGTCCGAGTGCGAAAATCGAACTCGTATCTCGCGGTCGTGTCGTCGACCCGCCACACGTCGACGTTGCCGTCCCACAGCGTCACCAACCAGCACTCGCGCCCGCGCGACGGCACGACCATGGTGGCGTGCGCCCAGGGCGACGCCGTACCGCTGCGCAGGTCGATCCGCCGGATGGCTCGTCCGACCGCGTCTTCCGGCTCTGCCGGCTCCCACGTCCCCCACGCGGTGTCGTGGCGGCTCGGCGCCGTCACGCCAGGCTCACGATGACGTGCTTGAGCCGGGTGAATTCCTCGAGTCCGGCCGCGCCGCCCTCTTTGCCGTAGCCCGAGCCCTTGAAGCCGCCGAGCGGTCCTTCCGGGCCGACCGCCATGTGGTTGTTGACCCACACGACCCCGGACTCGATCGCGTTGACGTTCCGCAGCGCTCGGCCGATGTCGCGGGTCCAGACCGACGCGGCGAGTCCCTGCTCGACCGCATTGGCCTTCTCCAGGGCGTCCGCCTCGTCCGTGAACGTCTGGACCGTCGCCACCGGTCCGAAGATCTCTTCCTGCACCAGCTGATCGTCCTGTCGCAGACCGTCGATGAGGGTGGCCTCGTAGAAGTAGCCGGGACCGTCGACGATCCTGCCGCCGGTCACGACCTGTGCGTGGTCCGGCCTGCCGTCGACGAGCTCTGCCACGCGGGCGCGCTGGCCCTCCGAGATGAGAGGTCCGAGAACCGTCGAACTGTCGGCAGCATCACCGATCCGGGCCGCGCTCAGGCTTTCGGCGAGCGCCGCGACGAACGGGTCGTGGATGGTCTCGCTCACCAGCAGCCGGGTTGCCGACATGCACTCCTGGCCGGCGTTGAACAGGATGCCGTTGGTGATGATCGGGAGTGCGGCCTCGAGGTCGACGTCGTCGTAGACGACGACGGGAGCGTTCCCGCCCAGCTCGAGCACCAGCCGTTTGGGCGTGGCACCCGCAGCCTCGGCGATCCGCTGTCCGGCGGACGTCGAACCGGTGAAGGAGACGAGGTTGACGTCGGGGTGACGAACGAGAGCGTCCCCGACCACACTGCCCTTGCCGTGCACGACATTGAGGACACCCGCGGGCAGCAGCTGTTGCGCGAGCTCCGCGAACCGGGTGGTGGCCAGCGGGGTCAACTCGGCAGGCTTGACGACCACGGTGTTGCCGGCGACCAGTGCGGGGGCCAGCTTCCAGACCGCCTGCCAGAGAGGGAAATTCCACGGCGTGATTCCAAGGACGACGCCCAGGGGTTCGCGCCGGACGAAGCTGGTGTTGCCGGCGGTGAATTCGCCGGCGGCCTGCGCGGACAACGCCCGGCCCGCGCCGGCGAAGTGCCGGAACGCCGCGACGATGCCCGGAAGTTCGTCACCCTTCGCCGCCGTCGTCGGCTTGCCGGCGTCGAGGGTCTCGAGGTCGGCGAGTTCGTCCAGGTTCGCCTCGAGGAGGTTGGCGAGGTCGTGCAGAATCTGCGAGCGCTCGCCGGGTGTCTTCGCGGCCCAGGCGGGGAACGCTGCGCGGGCCGCATCGACGGCGCGATAGCCGTCCTCGACGGTCGATTCCTGGAGTTCGGCGACGACCTCGCCGGTGGACGGGTTGCGGACCTGTCGCATCTGCTCGGAGGATCCGGCCACGGCCTTGCCGTCGATGATGTTGGTGACGGAACGAAGCGTGGATGACATGAAGTTCCTTTCGAATGTGGGTCGGTTGTCAGGCAAGTGGGCTGTCAGAGGTGTCCGGCCTGGGTGTCGATGGACTTACCGCGCCTGCTCTTGGGGATCATCATGTAGATGACGGCGCCCGACGCGATGACCAGCAGCATGCCGAGGCCGACATGGGTGGGGTCGGAGTAGATCAGGAGCGCGCAGAGCACGACCGACCAGGCGATCGCCAGGATGAAGATGACCGGGCTGACGATGCCGTAGTGCCACGGGTGGGACGGCAACTTGCGCTTGATCAGTCCGTAGAAGCCGACGACGACCACGACACCGTAGGCCATTCCCCAGGCGAGTGCCGTCATCGCTGCGAGCACGGACAGCAGCGAGGACCACAGTGCGAACACCACGGAGATCGCGAAGATCGTGAGGGTCGCGTTGATCGGGATCCGCTGGGCACTCACCTTGCGCAGCCAGGAGGCCGCGGGGATCTGGCCGTCGCGTGCCTGCGACCACAGGACGCGAATACCGGTGAGCTGCAACATGACCAGGGCGGCGAACAGGGCGACGATCGCGACCGCTTCGAAGATGTTCGCGAACGCGGTGCCGACCGCGGTGTCGAGGATCAGCTTGACCGGGGTGGTGCTCTCCATGACCGCCGGGAGGTCCTGGATGGCGAGCATGATCAACGCGACCATGAAGATGCCGACGACGTAGGAGGAGACGTTGGCCATCACCGATGCCATCGGCGCCTTCCGGGCGGCGTCCTTGGTCTCCTCGGAGGCGTTTCCGGTCGCGTCGAACGACGAGATCGCATATGCGGGAAGGATCATCGCGAGAAGGAAGGGGACGAACCAGTTGCCGCCGGTGGTCGTTCCGCCGGACTCGCTCAGGAACGACAGCGGCTGGGTCGGATGCTTCACGATCAGCAGCACGGCTACCAGTGCGACGACGCAGAGTACTTCCGCCACCACGCCGATGTTGTTGAGCACGGCAGCGACCTTGACTCCGGCGATGTTGATGACGGTGCCGAGCACGATCAGGCCGAGCGCCCACGGGAGGGCGTCGGTGTTGTCCTCGAACGTGACGCCGAACCAGCCGGCGACGAAGGGGGCGATGCTCACGGCGACGGTGGTGACCGCGACGGTGTGCGCGATCAGCAGCCACCATCCGGTTTGCCAGGCCAGCCACGGCTTCCCGGTGATCCGCCCGGTGATCTGGTACACGCCGCCGGCCAGTGGGTAGGCCGAGACGAGCTGCGCGACCGCGAGTCCCACGGTGAACACCTGCAGGCCGCCGCCGACGAGAAACGACCAGAACGACGCGGGCCCGAAGAACCCGAAGCCGACGATCAGGGTCGTGAAGATTCCGGAGGCGATCGCGATCGAGGTGAACTGGACTCCGAAGGCGGAGAACAGCCCCAGCGTTCGGTTGAGCTCCTGCTTGTAGCCGAGCTTCTCCAGATAGGCGGTATCGGTGTCCGCTCCGGAATCGAGGAGCGGGCGATCGGGCTCGGTGGGCGGTTGAGTGGACACCGGGGGCTCTTCCGGGGTTATGGCCATCGTGACCTCGCTGGTCTCTGTCGCGGGTATCTCGGCGGGGGATGTGCCGAGACGAGGTTCGGTTGTCGTGGAAGAAGGCGAAAGGTGCATCGCGCTTGTTCTACTGTCGACAATCTACCACAAATCGGTGTGACCTCAATCACCAGTTGTTTCGGCTGGATTACCTTTGCGTCAACCGCGCCCGAGGCGACGGTCGCCGGCACTCAGATCCACGAGGGAGCGCGCGGTGTCGTGCCCGAGGTGCTCGAGCCGGGTCGCCAGGGCGAGGAACACCTGTGCCGTGGTGACGGCGTCGCCCAGTGCGTGGTGGGGATCGACGACGGGCAGGCCGAGCGTGTCAGCCAGCCATTCCAGGTTCGGCTCGCACCGGTGCTGTCGCGGCGCCACGCCGACAGCACGGGCGAGGGCAGCGGTGTCCACGACCGTCGGCCGGAACTTCAGCCCGCTGTCGCGAAAGGCGCGGGAGAGGAAGGCCGTCTCGACCCACGCCGCGTGGGCGACGAGGACACGGTCGGTGAGGAGATGTCGCAGGACGCCGACGGCCTCGCCCAACGGTGGGGCATCGGCGACGTCCGCCTCCCGCAGAGTGTGGACGGCCACGGCCTCCGGGCGAATGTCGCACTCGGGGTGGACCAGTCCGTAGACACTCTCCGCCATGACGATGCGACCGTGCCGGACCACGACGGCCCCGTAGGACACGATGGTGTCCCGCACGAGATCCAGTCCGGTGGTCTCCAGATCGACGACCGCGAACTCGGCGTCGCGCCACGGGCACACCAGAGTGTCCGGGCGGCGGAACCTCCGGTGTGCCCTCATGGAAGGCGCGCCACCCATTCACTTTCCAGCCGGTTCTGGACCTCGGCCACCGCCCGGAACGATTCACGCAGATACCGGCGAGTGAGCGTGTCCAGTTGGTTGGGCGCGACCCACGTCGTCGCCACTGTGCTGCCCTTGATGGCCTCGATCTCGCGGCCCAGAATCAATCCGTACACGTACTCGAACGCGCGCACCAGCGTCTCGGTTTCGTCCGCGGTGAGCAGAGCGGCGGCCTCGCCGCGCCGCAACCGGGTGAGAGTGGAGCCGCGATCGTCTCCGGTGACCACGGCGATCCACCGGCCCAGGGAGGCGATGGGCACGAGTCCGCCCGCCTTGAGGTCGAGGTGGCCGCGGTTGGCGCCGGAGTGCTCGACGACGAAGTTGCGCACGAACCCGACCGGAGGTCGCCGGGACGTGGTGAAACGCAGCAGAGCCGACAGATACTCGCGGCTGCGGGTGGTCGCGAGCATGGCGTCGGACACCGAGCGTCCGAGCGACATCCCGCTGACGGGTCTGCTGTCGGCGATCATCGACGACAGCAGCAGAGCGTTCTTCTGGGTGGGATTCGTGATCCACGACGTCGCGGCGGCGACCGCGTCGGTGCGCGAACGCGCGAACAGGGGGTTGGTCGCGTTGGCGCCGTCGGCGCAGCGGGGCAGGCCGCAGCGTTCCATGTTGTCCAGGACGCGCCCGGCCCAGTTCTGCAACTTCCGGGCGGGGGAGTCCGTCCCGGGCAGGTCTTCCCAGACCAGGCCGGTATCGACGTCGGACTTCGGGAGGGGTTCGCGGCGGGCCACCGAGCCGAGAAGCAGCCAGGACGTCCGGTGGGGAACGTGGTCGTCGCCGACGTCGGTCAGCTCGACGAGCCGCCTGATGATCGCGTCGATCACCGCGGACATCAGGCCCGCGACGTGCATGACGGACGCGCCGGTGTCGTACAACTCGACCCAGGTTCCGGGGAGCAGGGCCGCCGCGGCCGCCAGGTCCTCCACTGTGGTCGCGTCGTCGATCGCCCGGCGGACGACCAGGGGATTGCGCACTTCGGCCGACGCGAGGTCGACGACGCGGAGAACCCCCACCGGTCTGTCACCGGTGCCGGTCACCACCAGGTGGTGCACCCCCGACTCGACCATCGTCAGGAACGCATCGCCCACGAGAGTCTCGGCGGGGACGGACCGGGCGGGGAACGAGGCGATGACCGAGGCCGGGCTGTGCGCGTCGACGTGCCCGTCGGCGAACGCCCGCCGGAAGTCGTTGTCGGTGACGATGCCGATCGCTCCGCCCCGGTCCATCAGCGCGTACGACTGGCCGGCGTCGGTGATCACGGACGCGGCCTCGCTCACGGTCGAGTCGGCGGGGCACCAGACGACCGGACGCATCTGATGACGGGCCGCCCGCAACGCCTGATCGACCAGTCCGGAGCGGGCCAATCGTTCCCGCGTGACGAGGGTGCCGTAGTGCCCGAACTGGAGTCGCTGCGGGTGCCGCAGCACCGGCCGCGGGTCGGGGAAGCGGTAGCAGAGTGTGTCTTCGGAGGCGCGGACCGCGAGAGGCGGAGGCAGACCGGACAGCACCGAGATCTGCCCGAACGTTTCGCCGGGGCCGAGGAGATCGACGACCCGGCCGCGGTCGATCACCTCGACCTCGCCGGTGCGGACTACGAAGAAATGATCGAGTGGGGCCTGGCCCGCCTCGACGATCCGTGCGCCGGCGGCGAAGTACTCGACCTCCACCGTCCGAGCCAGGGCATCGAGGTCGGCGGAGTCCAGCGCGTCGTAGGGCGGCTGACTGCCGAGGAAGTCGACGTACTCACGCATTCGACGGTTGAGAACCGTCGACTGGAGCGGTTGCGGCCGGGGCGGCGTCGGTCGAACCGTGGACGTGCCGGTCGATCTCGCGGGTGATCGCCTCGAGGTCGCCGGTGTCGATGATGGTGAGCAGGCGCTCGTGTTCGGCGACGACGTCGTGGAGATCGGGGAACGACTGATGATCCGCCGAGAGGAACAACTGGAGCTGGGATTCCCAGCTGCGCCACAGGTCCAGTAGGAGGCCGTGCTCGGACAGTTCGTAGATCACCCGATGGAAGCTCATGTGCGCGTCGATTGTCCGGGTCAGGTCACCGTCGTCGGCGCCCCGGGCCATGTCCTGGAGGGTCCGCACGATTCTGGTCCGGCCGGCTCCCGACAGGCGTGGCAGTGCCAGCTCGATCGCGTAGGGCTCGAGCCGTTTGCGCAGGCTGGCGATCTCGGCCATCCCTTTCGCGCTGACCTCGGCGACGAACGCACCCTTGTACGCGATCTTCACTACGAGGCCTTCGTCGGCGAGGATGCTCAGCGCCTCCCGCAGCGGCGCCCGGCTGACGCCCAGGTCGGCGGCGATGTGTGCCTCGCGGAGCTGACTGCCGGGGGCCAGGGTGCCGTCGAGGATCGCCGTGCGCAGGACGCCCGCGACCGTGCCCGGCGTGGTGCGCTGATGGATCCGCCCGAGGGAGATGTCGCCGTCCTCGCGCCGACCCACAGTCGATCCCGGTGGACGATTCGGTGACAGTGTCATCGGGTTGTCCTTTCTGATGGTGGTTGATTCGACGTTGACCACGCCGGGAGCCTCTTGTCGACAATAGATCAACAGTGCGGAGCGGGGGAGCGTCCGAGCCGGCTACTCGCCGTTCGCGGACACGTAGAAGTGGCCCCGTTCGAGCACCGGATCAAGTATCCCGGTTTCCAGTTCGTTGGCCGCGTCCTCGAATCCGGCGGCGTCCCGGTGCTGCCCGGGGTAGCCGATCAGCGCTTTGACCTGGGGGGTCATGAAGTAGGCGCCGGCGAGAATCGAGGACAGCGGATCGAACGTGAACTTGTCCTCTGCCCACATCCGCTTGATCTCCGCGCGCAGGTCGTCACCGTGCAGATCGGCTGCCTCGGAGACCGCGGAGAGGACCGCGTCGAAGACGTCGGCCCGGGCAGCCAGCGCCAGATTCAGGTAGCGGAGGTACTCGTCGGCCTCGCTGGCGGCGGGATTCTCACCGGACGCGGGGATCAGACAGTCCGCGATCCGCAGCAGCGTCGTCAGTTCGGTGTCCGTGAGCGGCCGCGGCGGTGCCGTGTGCCTGCCCGGTACCGACAGTCGCCGTTTCGGTGCCGACTGCAGGTCGAGGGGTGTGGTGCTCATGCCGATGCCTTCCGTGCGTTGACGTCTTCGACGACCTTCTTGCCCACCCGCAGGGCGAGGGCGCTGATCGTGCAGGTCGGATTGGCGGAGCCGGACGTGACGAAGATGCTGCCGTCCGCGATGTAGAGGTTGTCGACATCGTGGGCCCGGCCGTGCGAATCGACCACGGACGTCGCCGGGTCGTCGCCCATCCGGGCCGTCCCGAGGAGGTGCCCGGGCTGGTCGACCCACAATTCCTGCGTGAAGATCTGCTTCGCGCCCGCGGCCTCGTGGAGTTCGACCATGCGGTCGACGGTGTACTTCAGGATCTTGCGGGTGTTCTCGCTGACGCGGTACTCGACCTTCGGCGCCGGCAGGCCGTCGGCATCGAACTCCTCGGTGGAGAGGGTGACCCGGTTGTGTTCCTCGGGCAGATCCTCCACGTTGGCCGCCCACAGGATTCCGTTGGACGCCGCGCGCGCGACATCGTGGATGGCCGGTCCCCACAGGTCGTCGAAATCGAGTTGCCGGTGGGTCTCGATCGTGTTCAGCGGTCCCGGAGTCGGGAGGGCGTGCAGCTTGGCGCCGCGGACGAATCCGCGGGAGGTGTCCGTGTCGTAGAACTGCATTGAGTGAATGAGTTGCCCGGCCGGCCCGCGCCAGCTCTCCAGGTTGTCCTCGTAGTACCCGATGGCGGTGCAGTTGGGGTGCAGCATGAGGTTCCGGCCCACCTGGCCCGAGGAATTCGCCAGGCCGTCCGGATGCTTCTCGTCGGCCGACAGCAGCAGGAGTCGCGGTGTTCCGATGCCGTTCGCGCAGACGATCACTGCCCGGGCCGGCTGGAAATGGACGGCGCCGGTGCGGTCCACCCATTCGGCCCCTGCGGCGCGGCCGTCGTCGCCGGTGACGATCCGGCGGACACGCGCACCGGTCTCCACGCGGGCGCCGGCCTGCTGCGCCTGCGGCATGTAGATCAAGTCGAACGAGGCCTTCGCGCCCTGCGGACAACCCCATTCGCAGACGCCCCAGCGACCGCACTGCTCGAGTGTCTTGTTCTTCTGGCTGGGAATCGCGTTGGTGCCCGGCCACCAGTGCCAGCCGAGCTTGTTCGCGGCTTCGGCCGCTTTCATGCCGGGCTTGCCCAACGGGTGTGGCGGCAACGGGTATTCGAGACCCTCGGGGTAGGCGGTGTCGCCGTCGACTCCGGAGACGCCGATGAATTCGTCGACCTCGTCGTGGTACGGCTCGAGGTCGTCGTAACTGATCGGCCAGTCGTCCGCGACGCCGTCGAGCGTCTTGACCCGGAAGTCCGAGGGCAGCAGCCGTGGCCATTCGGCGCCGTAGAAGATGGAACTTCCCCCGACGGCGTTGAACATCACGGGCCACATGTCGGATTCCGTCACATCGACGGGGTAGTCGGACGGCAGGGCACGGACATTCGGATCGTGCGCCCAGTCGTGCTGGATGAGCAGTTCCCACTCGGGGTGGTTGGCGGGGAAGTCGCTGGGGTTGACCCAGTCACCCTGCTCGAGGCAGAGGGTGCTCAGTCCCGCCGTGGCAGCGGTGTGCGTGACCACCGCGCCGGACGGACCCGCGCCGATCACCAACACGTCGACAACGTCGTGCTGGGTGACATCGGAGTCAGTGGAAGTCATCGGGGTCGACCTCATTTCGTCTAATTGTCGACATTACATCAATGGTGATGGGAGTCACGTCGGCTGTCAAATGGGATTGCGGTGGGAGCCCGAGGCGGCAGGGCTCCCACCGCAAGACTGGGCGATCAGGCTCCGGCGAGAACGCCGCCGTCGACGACGAATGCCGTTCCGGTGATGGCGGTGGAGTGGTCCGACAGCAGGAAGGCGACGGAGTGCGCGATCTCGATGGGGAGGATGGCGCGGCCGATCGGCTGGAAGTCGGGGAGCCCGGCCTCGAGTTCCTCGCGGCCGCCGAGTGCCGTGTAGTGCGGGACGTTCAGCGGGGTGTCGACGAAGCCCGGGCAGAGGGTGTTGGCGCGGATGCCCTGCGCGCCGAAGTCCAGGGCGATGGCCTTGGTCAGCGTGAGCACGGCGCCCTTGCTCGCCGTGTACGTCGTCAGCAGTTTCTCCGCGCCGATCGAGTTGATGGAACCGAAATTGACGATCGACCCGCCGCCCACCTTCAGCAGCTCGGGAATCGCGTACTTCGACCCCAGGAACACGCCCTTCACGTTGACGTCGAACGTCTTCTGGAAGTCCTCGACCGACGCATCCAGAATGGTGCCGGGCTTCAGGATGCCGGCGTTGTTGACGATGCCGTCGAGCTTGCCGAACGTCGCCACCGTGAAGTCGACGAGGTTCTTGACCTGCTCTTCTTCGGTGACATCGACGACGCGGCCGATCAGGCGATCGTCGTCGACCTTCAGCTGGGGAAGGCTGGACTCGGAGTGCACGGTGGCGACCACCTGTGCCCCCTCGTCGTGGAGATGCAACGCCGTGGCGAGGCCGATTCCTCCGCCTGCGCCCGTAACGATGACTGTCTTGCCCGGCAGCAGCTGGCCCATGGTGTTCTCCCTCGAGGGTCATGTGGATGTGGAAGCGCGTAGACGCGGAAGCGATTGACTCTTTGTCGACAATCGACCAGGCAAGTGTGCGCCCTCCCCGGACGATCGGTCAAGCGTGGATCTGGATTCGTTCAGCGCTTGACCTCCAGGCGAGAGCGTCCTAGATTTCTAGTCGATTGTCGACTAGAGCACATTCAGTGCCCGGTGCGCTGCGCCGCACACCTCACGCCATCGATCGAAGGACGAATCCCATGGCACCACAAGCCCGATTGCTGCACGAACGCCTGGCCGCCGTCGTGAGCCAGCTCCGGCACGGCGAGATGATCTACGTCGCGGACGCGGGAAGCGGCACGTCTTCCGCGAGCCTCGTTCCACTGTCGCCGCAGGTCGAGACGATCGATCTCGGCATCGCACCGGGATTGCCGTCGGTCGGGGATCTGCTGTCGGTGCTGTGCGAGGTGGGGGATTTCGAAGCAGCCATCGTCACCGAGGACATGGTGACCGCCAACCCCGAAGCCCGGAAGTTCGTTTCGGCACTGGTGGGTGAGGAGAACGTCCACGAGCTGCGGTACCTCCCCGAGTTCTACAACCTCCGCGACCGGGTGAAGGTCTTCGTCCAGACCGGCGACTACTCGGTGCACGGCAACGTCGTTCTCGTCGCGGGCTACCCGAGCCCGCCGATTCCGCTGAACTGGCTCACGTCCCCGACCTGGTTCGAGGACTTGCCGACCGCACCGTCGTCGACCGATCCGGGAAGTCCGGAGGCCTGACATGCCCTTCTTCGACGGTGTCAGGAACAAGGTCTACTACCGGCAGTGGGAAGCCTCGCAGCCCTGGGCCCGGATCCTGCTCCTGCACGGATTCGGTGAACACTCCGGTCACTATCACCGGCTCGCGGGGCAGCTGAACTCGGCCGGTCTGGACGTGTGGGCGCCCGATCACCTCGGCCACGGACACACCGGCGGACCGGCAGGGCTCTTCCCCTCGGTGGACGAACTCGCTTCCAATGCAGGAGTTCTCGTCGACATCATGGCCGGCGACGGGCCCGACCTGCCGGTGGTCGTCCTGGGTCACTCGCTCGGCGCACTGACCGGGGCCCTCCTCTCGGTTCGCACACCGTCCCTGCGCACCGGATTGATCATGACGGGAGCGCCCCTGTGGGGTCTGCCGCGTGAGGCGCAGGGCCGGACGGACCTCGTCATGGCGAAGGACCGGTCGTACCTCGACGCACTCGAGAACGATCCGCTCGGCTTCGACACGGCTCCCGCCGAACCGAACCTCTGGCAGGCGCTCACCGTGGCCGGAGGAAAAGTGCGGGCGTGCCTGCCGGCGGTGACGATGCCGATCCTGTTGGTCAACGGCGAATTCGACGCCTTCGCAACGCCCGACCGCGCCGCCGAATTCGCGCGGGAACTGCAGCACGGACAGAGCGTCGTCATCCCCGGCGGCTACCACGACATTCCGAACGACGTCGCCCACCGGGCGGTCGCGTCGCTGATGATCGAGGCGATCTCGGGGTGGTGCCGGACCGTGCATCCACTCCCGGCGGGTTCTCGATGAGCACACCCTGTACCGGGGCCGTCGCCCCACGAATCACGAGGAACCCATGAGAAAGATCTTTCTGGCCTGCCCCTACAGCCATGCCGATCCGGCGGTGACGCA
Organism: Rhodococcus sp. ACPA1; assembly: GCF_002300195.1. Taxonomy (NCBI): domain Bacteria; kingdom Bacillati; phylum Actinomycetota; class Actinomycetes; order Mycobacteriales; family Nocardiaceae; genus Rhodococcus; species Rhodococcus sp. ACPA1. The sequence continues at coordinate 218,899 of NZ_NSDX01000005.1, forward strand.
CGAGCGGTTTCTCGCCAGCAACGAAGTCGCGGGATACATCGTCGAATCCGGCCATGCGGTGTTCAGCCAGGTGTCGATGTCGCATCCCGTCAACCTGACTTTCACCGGAAAGGACAACACGGCGATCGGCACGATGTGGGGGCCCGTCGACCGGGTGTTCATGGACGCGATGGAGGAGCTGATCATCCTCGACCTCCCCGGATGGGACCAGAGTTCCGGCATCACACGCGAGATCGAGTTCTTCGAGAGCCGGGACAGGCGGGTGAGCCTGTGGTCCGAGGCCTCCGCCGAGTTCGTCGCACCCGACAGTTCCGCGGTCCGCTGACAGTCGTCCAACTCCGCATGCCGGCCGGTCGTTTCCGTGGGACGGTGGACGGGTAGCCGACCGGTGCGGCGGAGCAGACGAGATGACGACGGAGGACCATGAACCCCGAGATCCATCACGAGCCCAGCGAGATCAGCTACGACGAGCAGTTCTACCCGGCGCGCCCTCGGCCGTTGAAACCGTCGGTCCGCCGTGCGACCAGGGTCGATGCACAGACGGGTGAGCCCGTGCCGGACAACCCGAACTATGTGGAGTGGCTGATCAATCAGTCGATCCTGCACGATGCGAAGTTGATCGCGGAGCAGCTGTCCGGCAAGGGCAGCATGTGGCAGAACCCGTATGCCGACCCGAATCCGCGCGCAGCGGTGGAGCGGGGATCGGTGTGGTTCACGGCGTACCCGATTTCGATCATCACGGCACCGGGTGCGAGTTTTCTGAGTTCGCTCGGCGACGAGTCGTTGTGGCAGGCCTTCTCCGAGATCGGGGTGACGGCGGTGCACACGGGGCCGGTGAAGCAGGCCGGCGGGATCAACGGGTGGCGGGCCACGCCGTCGGTGGACGGCCATTTCGATCGCATCAGCATGCAGATCGACTCGGCCTTCGGGACCGAGGAGGAGTTCCGCAAGCTCTGCGTCGTCGCCGCAGCGTACGACGGCATCGTCATCGACGACATCGTCCCCGGTCACACCGGCAAGGGCGCCGACTTCCGGCTCGCCGAGATGGCGTACGCCGACTACCCCGGCATCTACCACATGGTGGAGATCGAACAACAGGATTGGCACCTGCTTCCCCGCGTGCCGGAAGGCCGGGACTCGGTCAACATCGACGCCGACACCGAGGCTCAGCTCGCCCGGGCCGGGTACATCATCGGTCAACTCCAGCGCGTCATCTTCTACGAACTCGGTGTCAAGGAAACCAACTGGAGTGTGACCCCCGTGGTGAAGGGGGTGGACGGCATCGAGCGCAGGTGGGTGTACCTGCACTATTTCAAGGCCGGGCAGCCCTCCATCAATTGGCTGGATCCGTCGTTCGCGGGCATGCGGCTCGTCATCGGGGATGCCTGCCACTCCATCGCGGACCTCGGTGCGGGCGCGCTTCGACTGGACGCCAACGGATTTCTCGGGGTCGAACGCCGGACCGAAGGACTGCCCGGGTGGTCGGAAGGGCATCCACTGTCGGAGGCGGCCAATCACCTCATCGCCAGCATCGTGCGGAAGATGGGGGGATTCACGTTCCAGGAACTGAACCTCACCATCGACGACATCAAGGCGATGGGCACCACCGGAGCCGACCTGTCCTACGACTTCATCAATCGTCCCGCCTACCATCACGCCCTCGTCATGGGGAACACCGAATTTCTCCGGCTCACCATGAACCTCGCCCGCGATCACGGTGTCGACGCCGCGTCGCTCGTCCATGCCCTGCAGAACCACGACGAGCTGACGTTCGAACTGGTCCACTTCGCGACGCTGCACAAGGACGACGAGTTCACGTACGGCGGTGAGTCGGTCACAGGGTCCGATCTCGGCGATCGCATCCGTAAGGATCTGTGCGAGCGGCTCACCGGACGCTGGGCCCCGTACAACCGCACGTTCACGACCAATGGGATCGCCTGCACGACCGCCAGCGTCATCACCGCGGCGCTCGGCATCCGCGACCTCGACAGGATGGATGCCGCCGACATCGACACCGTCAAGCAGGCGCATCTGCTCCTGGCGATGTTCAACGCGCTCCAGCCCGGTGTCTTCGCCCTGTCTGGCTGGGATCTGTGCGGGCTGCTTCCCGTGCCGTCCGAGGACGTCGCCGACCTTCTCGCCGAAGGGGACACCCGCTGGATCAACCGCGGCGCGCACGACCTGATGGGGGTCAATCCCGATGCCGCCCGGTCGGAGTCCGGCATCCCCCGGGGCACCAGCCTGTACGGGAGTCTCCCGGTGCAACTGCAGGATCCGGCGTCCTTCGCTCGCGGTCTCGCCCGCATCATCGACATCCGAAACCGGTTCGGCATCGCCACCGCGGTCCAACTCGACGTGCCCACCGTGTCGCACAAGGGGCTGCTCGTCATGGTCCACGAACTGGCGGATTCGAGTCTCGAAGTCACGGTTCTCAACTTCACGTCCGAGGAGATCGCCGCGACCGTGCAGTCCCAGTTCCTGCCGGCCGGATCGCCCGCGGTCAACCTGTTCACCGACGAACAGATCGGCACCGTCGACGAACTCCACAGCTTCCCGATCTCCCTCGCGCCGTACGAGGGTGTCCCCGTCGTCGTGAGGGCGGGCAGGACCGACGACGCGGGCTGAGAACGGGCACGATTCGGGCTCCTTGTTGCCCTGGAGCTCGACCTCGGCGAAGACTGAACTCATGGCCCGCACACAGAGCGACGCCGAGTTCCACCAGCTACGGACTCCACGGGCCGCGGCCGTCGCCGGTGTCGTCTTCGGTGTCCTGTTCGCCTCCAGCATCGTCCTGCTGCGGAGCGCGCTGCCCGGCGAAGCCGCTACCCCGTGGTTACGCCACCAGACGCAGATCACGGCGGCCCTGATACTCGCACCCTTCGCGGGCATCGCGTTCCTGTGGTTCATCGGCGTCATCCGCGACCGGCTCGGGAACCTCGAAGACCGATTCTTCTCGACCGTCTTCGTCGGCAGTGGGCTGCTGTTTCTCGCCATGACGTTCGTGTCGACGGCAATCGCCGGCGGGCTCCTCGCCGTCTCCCGGCTCACCAACGTTCCGCAGAACGACCTCGTCTTCTTCGGGCGCGAAGTGATGTTGCATGTGAACAACGTCTACGGGGTTCGCATGGCCGGGGTGTTCATGATCTCGCTGGGAACCATCTGGCTGCGCACCGGACTGATGCCGCGATGGCTGGCCGTCGCCACCTACCTGCTGGCACTCGCCCTGCTCGTGGTCGTCAGTTTCAGTCTGTGGGTGACGCTGGTCTTCCCGGCGTGGGTGACGGTGATCAGCGCGTACATCCTCACCGTGGATCGACCGCCGTCGAGTCCCCCGGACTGACCGCTCTTCTCGGGCGCGAGGTTCTCACCCGGTACGGGTGATGTGGCGCGGGGGCGCCGCGAGCAACGTCAGGACTGCGATTCCCCCGATGATGCGAGGAGAGACAGATGACGGACGCGAAACCCAACATCCTGGTCATTTGGGGCGACGACATCGGTATCACCAATCTCAGCTGCTACAGCGACGGGCTGATGGGGTACCGGACACCGAACATCGACCGTCTCGCCGACGAGGGCATGAGGTTCACCGACTCCTACGGTGAGCAGAGTTGCACGGCCGGCCGCGCGTCGTTCATCACGGGGCAGAGCGTGTACCGCACCGGCATGAGCAAGGTCGGAATCCCTGGAGTCGACGTCGGATTGTCGCCCGAGGACCCCACCATCGCCGAACTCCTCAAGCCCCTCGGATACGCCACCGGACAGTTCGGGAAGAACCATCTCGGCGATCTGAACAAGTATCTGCCGACCGCTCACGGATTCGACGAGTTCTTCGGCAACCTCTATCACCTCAACGCCGAGGAAGAACCCGAGCTCCCCGACTACCCGAGTGCACAGGACTATCCCAAACTGCACGAGGTGATGATGCCGCGCGGTGTCCTGCACTGCTGGGCCACCGAGGAGGACGCGGGCGAGGTCGATGAGCGGTACGGGCCGCTCGGGAAGCAGCGCATCGAGGACACCGGTCCGCTGAGCAAGAAGAGGATGGAGACCATCGACGACGAGACGGTGTCCGCGGCAATCGACTTCATCACGCGGCAGAAGGAAGCGGAGACACCGTTCTTCGTGTGGATGAACACCACGCACATGCACCTGCGGACCCACACGAAGCCGGAAAGCGTCGGTCAGGCCGGGCACTGGCAGTCGCCGTACCACGACACCATGATCGATCACGACAAGCACGTCGGCCAGCTGCTCGACGCGGTCGACGAGCTGGGTCTCGCCGAGAACACGATCGTCATCTACAGCACCGACAACGGTCCTCACGCGAACACCTGGCCGGACGGCGCGACCACCCCGTTCCGCAGTGAGAAGGACACCAACTGGGAGGGTGCGTTCCGCGTCCCCGAGGTGATCCGCTGGCCGGGCAAGATCCCCGCGGGCAGCGTGTCCAACGAGATCGTTCAGCACCATGATTGGCTTCCCACCTTCCTCGCCGCCGCGGGGGCACCCGAGGTCGTGGAGCAACTGAAGACCGGGCACACGATCGGCGAGAAGACGTTCAAGGTGCACATCGACGGCTACAACCTGCTCCCGTACCTCACCGGGGAGGTCGAGACGTCCCCGCGCCGGGGAATGGTCTACTTCTCCGACGACTGCGACGTGCTGGGCATCCGTTTCGACAATTGGAAGATCGTGTTCATGGAGCAGCGGGCGCAGGGCACCCTCGGGCTGTGGGCGGAGCCGTTCACCCAACTGCGGTTGCCGAAACTGTTCAACCTGCGCACCGACCCGTTCGAGCGTGCCGACATCACGTCGAACACCTACTGGGACTGGTTCCTCGACCACGACTACATCGCCATCTACGGGACATTCATCACGAGTCAATTCCTCGAGACGTTCAAAGAGTTCCCCCCGAGACAGGAGCCGGCGAGCTTCACGATCGACCACGCGGTGGCGAAGCTGCACGCCTTCCTGGCGAAGGACTGACCGCCGTGGGGGCCGGGCTGGGTGGTTCCTGGGCGGACGGATCGACGCGGTCCGCGATCGAGGACTTCGTCGGGCGGGTGACGACACGGGGACCGGACTTCGTCGAGCCCGCGGACCGGGTGGCCGTATTCGACAACGACGGCACACTCTGGTGCGAGAAGCCGATGCCCATCCAGCTCGACTTCACCATCCGGCGCTTCGCCGAGATGGCCGCGGGTGACCCCGACCTTCAGCAGACGCAACCGTGGAAGGCGGCCCACGAGCACGACCTTCAGTGGCTCGGTGCGGCGATGGTCAAGCACTATCGGGGCGACGACGGCGACCTGAAACTGTTGATGGGCGCAGTCACCGAGGCGTTCGATTCGATCACCGTCGAGAATTACGACGCGCGGGTCCGGTCCTTCTTCGACGACGCGGACCATCCGACACTCGACCGCCCGTATTCGGGCTGCGGATACGCGCCGATGGTCGAACTGCTGCGCTATCTCGAGGCGAACGGATTCACGATCTACATCGCGTCCGGTGGTGACCGGGACTTCATGCGCCCGGTCGCCGGACGGCTCTACGGGATCCCGCCGGAACGCGTCATCGGTAGTGCCCTCGGCCTCTCGTACCGTGAAGGGGCGGACACGAGCGACCTGCTCTACAAGGCCGCGATGGACTTCTTCGACGACGGGCCGGAGAAACCGGTCCGAATCTGGAGCCGGATCGGGCGACGGCCGATCCTGTCGGTCGGCAACTCCAACGGTGACCTGCCGATGCTCGCGTTCTCCGGGCTACCCGACCGCCCGGCGCTTCGGGTGCTGATCCTGCACGACGACGCCGATCGCGAATTCGACTATGTCGCCGGTGCGGAGCAGGCCCTCGAACACGCACGAGAAAAGAACTGGACCGTGGTAAGCATGAAGAACGATTGGACGAGCGTCTTCTCGCCGGCCGTCACCTGATCAGGCAGAAGGGAAGGCGTGTTGGATACCCAGACCGTCTCCGAAGTCCGGCACATCCCCGCTCAGACCTTCACGATGGGCTCGGATCGGCACTATCCGGAAGAAGGTCCGGCACATCGAGTCGCGATCGACGCCTTCGCCATCGAGGCCCACCAGGTCACCACCGCGCAGTACGCCGCGTTCGTCCGGGACACCGGTTATGTGACCGTCGCCGAGCGGCCGCTGGACGCCGCCGACTTCCCCGGCGCTCCCGCCGAGAACCTGCAACCGGGATCGATGGTGTTCACGCCCACTCGGGGCCCGGTCGATCTCCGTCACCTCAGTCAATGGTGGACCTGGACTGTCGGTGCGTCCTGGCGACATCCCACGGGACCCGCGTCGACGATCACCGGCCGCGAACAGCATCCCGTCGTCCACGTCGCCCACGAGGATGCGGCAGCGTACGCCCAGTGGGCGGGGCGCTCCCTCCCCACCGAGGCGCAATGGGAGGCCGCGGCGCGCGGCGGACTCGACCACGCCGAATTCACCTGGGGTGACGCCCCCGAGAGCGAATCCCCTCCGCTGGCGAACTACTGGCACGGGGAGTTCCCGTGGCGCGCGGACCCCGGGTACGGCACCACGACCGCCGTCGGTAGCTTTCCGCCCAACGAATACAGTCTGTTCGACATGGCGGGAAACGTGTGGGAATGGACCGCCGACTGGTTCTCGGTTCGCCACGCCGACACAGCGGAGTCGTGCTGCGCGCCACGCAATCCGCGTGGGCCCGGCATGTCGGAGAGCTTCGACCCCCGCCAACCCCAGTTCCGGGTGCCCCGGCGGGTGATCAAGGGCGGATCGTTCCTGTGCGCCGACAGCTACTGCCGGCGGTACCGGCCCGCCGCACGGCGGCCGCAGATGGTCGACACCGGGATGAGCCACATCGGATTCCGCTGCGTCACGGCCTTACCCGGATCAGATCAGGACCACCACAGCGAGTAGCGCGAGCACTGTGACGACGCTGGACGTGACGACCGCGGCGAACGTTGCCGGAGCGAATTCCCCGGATTCGATCTGCCGGCTGATGACCCGGTAGCGGACGGTGCCGTAGGCGGACACCAGTAGCCCCGCGCCGATCAGGATCAATCCGGCAGCCACGGCGTGGCCGCCGCGGTGCGGTGCGAACTTCGCGACCGCCACACCGAGTGCGGCGACACTGATACCGGTGCGATGCCAGGCGAGGTAGGTTCGCTCGTTGGCGAGATGGTCGCGCGCGGTGCTTCCCTCGTTCGGCTGCGTGGGGCCGAAGATGTTGCGGCTCATGCGCCGCTACCCAGGAAGCCGATCTCCGACAGGCGCGACTGGTACCCGGACTCGCCGCCGGACAGTCCCGAGATCCAGACCAGGACGCGGTCGGTGGGTGCGGGCGTCCGGGCCACGATCTGGGTGACCCCGTCGCCGAGCGTGGCGGCGCCGATCACCTGGGTGCGATCGATGGTCGGCCACGCGACGGGCACGGTCCGGATCTCGACCGTGGTGCCCGGTGTCGGGGAGTCGATCAAGACGGTCCGCAGATCGACGGGCCCGGGAAACGACACGATCAGACCCACTCCTCGCTTCGTCGCCGACAGTTGCTGCGGGTAGCGGTCGGTCGCCCAGGATGTCGCGGGGTTCGCGTCGACGGCGAGGGAGGCGGTGGCACCGTTGTCGGGGAAGCGCAGGGGGGAGTAGACGGCCGCGGATGACGGGGTGAGCGGTGTCTGAAGGGGGTCCGGAACCGGTGCGATCTGGCTGAGCATGCTGTCCGCGACGGCGGCCGGGGGAGCGTCCGACGAGGTGAATGTGGCGCCCGCCGCCCACCCGGCGGCGCCGAGCGCGACGACCAGGGCGAGTGCGCCGCTCAACGCGGGAAGTGGCGCGTTCGGCCGGGGGGCCCGGTTGGCGGGTGCCGGGCGGGCTCTCTTCGTGGTGGCAGCGAATGCGGATGCCGAGCGAGCCCGCGCGTCCGCCAAGATGCGGTCCAGGGCGTCGACGACCGCCTGCGCGGTGGCCATCCCGGGCCGTCGAGCGAGGGCGTTCATGGCCACGTCGGACAGACGTCGTGGAATCGCCGGCCGCACACGATGCGGCGGGACGACGGAACCGTCGCCACGCCTGCCGGCCGGGGGCAGTCCGGCTGCCAGGGTCGCGCCGGACGAGGACAGCGGCCACGTGCCGAGCAACAGGGCGTACAGCAGCGCCCCGAGTCCCGCGACGTCGTCGGCCGCGCTGCCGTCGGCGAGAGTGGCGGGGAAGGCGAGGACCGCGAGTCCTTCCCGGGAGATCCGCACCCGGTTGGGATGATCGAGTGAGATGCGGGCACCGTAATGGTGTGCGTCTGCGGTCGCGGCGGCGAGGTCCCGCACGGTACGAGCGGCATCCAGCGGCCGCGGAACCGTGCGCGCGACATCCGCGACACGCCACCCGGGCGTCCATTCCGCGACCACGGCGATCCGGTCACCGACCGCCGCGATGTCGTAGACCTGCGCGATCCGCCCCTCGTGGCTGAAGCTGGTTCCGGTGGTGTTCCGGCAGAACCGCACCACCGGATCCGGGAGTGGGTCGGTGGCGCGGACGTGCGCCGAGTCGACGAGGCTGAGCGAGACGTCCCGGCGCAGTTCGGTGTCGTGCGCGTGCCACCACTGCACCCAGTCGGGGCCGGCGAACCGGCCGAGGAGCCGGTATCGGGTGGCGACGAGCATGCCCGGGGCGAGCGAATCCGGGCCCTGCGGCGAAGGCGGCGGGACCCCGGACACCGGCGTCGCTGTCATCTACTCACCCGGCTCTCCCCGACCCGAAAAACCCTGTCAGGCAACTCTCACCCGGGCAGCAGCGCAGACGTTCGCGCCGCACCGGGCCTAGTGCTGATCATCCTCGGATGCGGCGCGAACCGTGTGCTTTTCGTTCGACCTAGCCGAGGACGTGCTCCGCGTATCGCGCGACCGCGAGTACGAGGTCGTCCGAGTGACGGGGGCCGATGACCTGCAGACCCACCGGCAGACCCGCAGCGGTGCGGCCTACCGGGATGCTGATCGCCGGCTGCTGCGTCAGGTTGAACGGGTAGGTGAACGGGGTCCACTGCGGCCAGCTGGTGAAGTCGCTGCCCGGCGGGACGTCGTAACCTGCCTCGAAAGCCGGAATCGGGACGGTGGGTGTGAGCAGGACGTTGTGCGTCAGGTGGAATTTGCCCATCGTGATGCCGATGTCCGCGGCGACCGCGCGGGCGTCGAGATAGTCGACCGCGCTGAACTTCTCGCCCCGCTCCCAGATCTTGCCGAGCCCCGGGTCGACCTTGTCGCGCGCACCCTCCGGGAAGTTCTTCAACATGGCCGCGGCCCCGGACGCCCACAGCAGCTCGAAGGCCTCGATCGGATCGCTGAAGCCGGGGTCGGCGGCGGTGACCGGCAGACCCGCGGCGTCGAGGGCCTGCACGGCGCGGTCGACGATCGCCCGGACCTCCGGATCGACGGTCACATAGCCGAGTGTGGGGGAGTACGCGATGCCGAGTCCGACCACGTCGCGGCCGATCTCGCCGCGGAAGGTGGTCGGGAACGGGGCGAGCGACGTCGGGTCGCGCGGGTCGGGCAGCGACAGGATGTCCATCAGCAGTGCCGCATCCTCGACCGTGCGGGTGAGGGGGCCGGCATGCGCCAGCGGCCCGAACGGGCTCGCCGGGAACAGGGGGATGCGACCGTGGGTGGGTTTGAAACCGACGACACCGCAGAATGAGGCGGGGATGCGCACACTGCCGCCGCCGTCGGTGCCGACGGAGCAGGGACCGAGCCCCGCCGCGACCGCCGCGGCACTGCCGCCCGAAGATCCGCCGGCCGTCTTGGTCGGGTCGGCCGGGTTGCGGGTGATCCCGCACAGGGCGCTGTCGGTTACGGCCTTCCACGCGATCTCGGGGGTCGTGGTCTTGCCGAGGAACACCATCCCGTCTTCGCGGAGCCGGGCGGCCACGGGACTGTCGACATTCCACGGCTGGTCCTCGTCGACGGCCTGTGATCCCCGGAGCGTCGGCCAGCCGTCGGTGAGGAAGATGTCCTTGATCGAGATCGGAACGCCGTCGAGTAGTCCCTTGGAGTAGCCGGTGTTCCAGCGCTCCTCGGACTTCCGGGCCTGCTCGAGCGCCCGCTCCTCGTCGACGAGGCAGTAGGAATTGATGGTGCGGTCACGCTCGGTGATGGCGTCGAGCATCGCCTGCGTCGCTTCCACCGGCGAAAGTTCTCCGGACGAGTAGGCCGTGACCAGTTCGACGGCGGTCATGTCGGTGGGATTCATGAGAACTCCTTCAGCCTGGACGTTCGGGCCCTGTCTTCATCGGCTCGGTACGTACCCGAGGTGCTTGTCAACTACGTTCTCGAGCGGGTACCCCGCAACCCAGCGTTCGAAATTGTCGGTGAACACGGTAACGAGGTCATCTCGCCAGCCGGCGAAGTCGCCCGAATTGTGGGGTGTGATCGAGACGTTCGGCATGTCCCAGAGTGGATGGCCGGCGGGGAGCGGTTCCGTGTCGAACACGTCGAGCGCGGCGCCCGTGATCGTCCCCGCCCGGAGCGCGGTGACGAGGTCGTCGGTGCGGACGAGCTCACCGCGTCCGACGTTGACGAACCGGGCGCCCGGCTTCATCGCGGCGAACGTCGAGTCGCGGAACATGTGGCGGGTCTGATCGGTGAGCGGTGCCACCGCGATCACGTAGTCGGCGACGGCGAGCTGCTCCGGGAGATCTTCCGTTGCGGTGACCGACCCGAAGTCGGGATCGGCGTTGCGTGCGGTGCGACCCGACCCGCTGACCTCCATCCCCGCCGCGCGGAGAAGCCGGGCGATCGCGCGGCCGATGGGACCGGTGCCGACGATCAGGGCGGTGCGGCCCGCGATCCGCTCGGATTCCCGGTGCTGCCAGGTGTGGGACTGCTGCAGGCGGAGCGAGCCCGGCAGATCCTTCGCGAACGAGAGCACCTGGGCGAGCACGTACTCGGCGATCGCCCCGTCGAACACGCCCCGTGAGTTGGTGATCGTGACGTCGCTGTCGCGGGCCTCGGGGAACATGACGGGATCGACGCCGGCCGCCGCGATGTGCAGCCACTGCAGGGAGCCGGCGGCGTGCCAGGCTCCGGGCACCGCGTCGGTGAGGAAGTCGTAGAGGAACAGCACGTCCGCGCCGTCGAGGGCATCGCTCAGCCCCGCCTTGCCGGTGTAGCGAACTTCGGCACGGGACGCGACGGGTGCCATGAGTTCGTCGCTCGGCAGGACGTGGGCATGTAGCACCGCGACGATCGGATTCCGACTCACGTTGACACCGTATGAGTAACTCGTATGATTGTCAACAATCTGATAATGCTCGGGCGCGGCCGAAACGAAGGTGAGGCCTGGTGTTGGAACTGAACATTCCCGAATTCGAGGGGCCTATCGCGCAACGGGGAATCGGCATCATCGCCCCGTTCGACCTGGCGCTCGAACGAGAACTGTGGCGATGGGCTCCCCTCGAGGTGAGCCTCCATCTGGCGCGCACGCCGTACGAACCCGTGCCCGTCAGTCTGGAGATGGCCGAACTCGTGTCCGAGCGAAGACACCTCATGGCGGCGACGCGCGACGTCCTGCACGTCGAGCCCGAGGTCGTGGCCTATCTGTGCACGTCGGGAAGCTTCATCAAGGGTCTCGAATACGAGCGAACCCTGTGCGACGCGATCTGCGAGGCAGGCGCCCAGCACGCGATCACCACGTCCGGCGCGCTGGTCGAGGCGATCGAACACCTCGAGCTGAGCAGGCTGTCGGTGATCACGCCGTACGACGCCCCGCTCACCGAACGGCTGCACACCTTCCTGAACGAGGCAGGCACCGAGGTGGTTCGCTCCGATCACCTCGGGCTCGGCGGCGGCATCTGGAAGGTCAACTACCGCACGATCGCCGAGCGGATCATCGCCGCGGACGACCCCAGGTCGGAGGCGATCTTCGTCAGCTGTACGAATCTGCCGACCTACGACGTCATCGCCCCGCTCGAGCAGGAACTCGGCAAACCGGTGCTCACCGCCAACCAGCTCACGATCTGGGCCTGTCTCGGCCGGATGAAACTCCCCATGACGGGCCCCGGCAAGTGGCTCCGCAACGTCTTCTGACATCACCCCTCACGACACGGAAAGAGGAGAACGCATGACGAGCACGCCGACCCCCACTGTGGGATTCATCTACCCCGATCACGCCGCCGAGGACGACTACCCGTTCGCCGCGGAGATGCTCGGAGTGGATCTGCCGGTCGTGCACATCTACGGCACCGACCTGCACGCCGTGCCCGAACTGCTCGACCTCGGGAGCCCCGAGAAGCTCGCAGGCGGGGCCGCGCTCCTCGCCGAGACGAAGCCGGACGCCGTCGTGTGGGCGTGCACCTCGGGCAGCTTCGTCTACGGCCCCGACGGGGCGAAGCAGCAGGCAGAGACGCTCGCCGCGGCCACCGGTGTACCCACGTCCAGCACCAGTTTCGCGTTCGTCCACGCCCTGCACGCGCTGGGGATCACCCGCGTCGCGGTGGCCGCCAGCTACCCGGAGGACGTCGCGAAGCTGTTCGTCGAGTTCCTCGCCGCCGCCGGCATCGAGGTGCTGTCGATGTCGAGTGCGGGAATCGACACCGCGGCCGAGGTCGGTCTCCTCAGTCCGGAATCCGTGGTGGAACTCGCAGTGGAGAACGACCACCCGGACGCCGAAGCCCTGCTCATCCCCGACACGGCCATGAGGACGCTGGGTGCGCTGAGTACTCTCGAGCAGCGCCTCGGCAAGCCGGTCCTCACGGCAAACCAGGTGACCATCTGGGAAGGCCTGCGTCTTGCGGGCCACACGGCGGTGAACCCGTCGTTAGGAACCTTGTTCGAGAAAGGCCACAGTCATGGCTCTGACTGACCTGGAACCCGTCAGTCGTCAATCGACTGCCGAATTCATCGCGGACCGCCTGCGGGTCGCCATCATGAAGGGTGCGCTCGAACCCGGTGCACAGCTGGGCGAGGCGGAACTGGCCGCGCATTTCCAGGTCTCGCGCGGCCCCCTGCGCGAAGCCATGCAGAGGCTCGTGTCCGAGGGCATACTGCACAGCATCCGTCATCGCGGGATTTTCGTGACGGAGCTGACCCTCGACGACGTCGTCGACGTGTACCGCAGCCGCTCGGTCATCGAGCGCGGGGCGCTCGAAATGATTCTCGACGACGGCCGCCGGGAAGCCACCTACGTGGCGCTCGAACCCACCGTGCTCGTGATGCTGGCCGCGGCCGAGCGCGGCGACGCCGCCGCCGTCTCGGACGCCGACCAGCAGTTCCATCAGATCCTGGTGGAGAGTTCGGAGAGCCCCCGGCTCATTCGGGCGGCGCGGACACTGCTGATCGAGACCCGGATGTGCCTGGGTGCGTTGCAGACCACCTACGACGACATCCGCGAGCAGGCGCAGGAACACGCGACCCTGCGCGAGGCGATCCGGTCGGGTACAGCTGGAGAGGTGCAGAAACTGCTCGCCGAACACCTGGACGACGCCGTCCAGCGGCTCCGCGCCGATCAGAAGACTCTGTCGTCGTAGCGACGGAGAAGTAGAGGTAAGTGCCGAGGAGGGCCAATGACCCAGGTAGCTGAGGTTCAGGGACACACCAACCGCCACGATCGCTACCCGACTCGGATCGCCGCCGAGCCGTCGATGCTCCAACGAAGCGAACCCGCCGTGTGGGGCAGACCCGCCGACGGGCCGTTCGATTCGTCGGCCCTCGCCGGACACGAGTCACGCGGCTTCACCATCATCGACAATTTCCTGAACGCGAGCGAAGTGATGTCGTGCCGGGAGGAGCTCGACCGGCTGTCCCGGGACCCCGCGATGCGTGACAGCGGGCGCGTCATCTGCGAACGCGGCACCGACGAGGTGCGTTCCGTCTTCGACGTGCACCGGCGCGGTGACGTGGTTGCCGAGCTGATCCGCGACGGCAGGATCCTCGACCGCGCGCGACAACTCCTCGGTTCCGATGTCTACATCCATCAGAGCCGGATCAACTCGATGCCCGGTTTCAAGGGCACCGGTTTCTCCTGGCACTCGGACTTCGAGACCTGGCACGCCGAGGACGGTCTTCCCGTCCCGCGGGCTGTCAGTTGCTCGATCACGCTCACCGAGAACTACCCGTTCAACGGGTCGTTGATGGTGATGCCCGGTTCGCACAAGCGGTTCGTCCAGTGCGTCGGCGCCACCCCCGACGACAACTACACGTCGTCTCTCGTCGCGCAGGAGGTCGGGGTTCCACGTCGCGAGGACGTGACGCGGATGGCAGCGGAGTTCGGGATCGACCAGTTCACCGGTGCCGCAGGCACCGCGCTGTGGTTCGACTCCAACGTCATGCACGGGTCGGGGAACAACATCACGCCCTACCCGCGGTCGAACCTGTTCCTCGTGTTCAACAGTGTCGAGAACACCCTCGTGGAGCCGTTCGCCGCGGCGCGTCCGCGGCCGGAGTACATCGCGTCGCGCGACTTCACCCCGCTGTCCTGACGTGAGTGGCAAGGAGTGCTCCGGCACGCCTTGGCACTCACCTATGCGGGGACTTCGTGCAGGGCCCGGGCGAGGTGAGCGAGCTCCGGAATGTCGGCGGCCCGATCGAGCGCCGCTTCCAGCGTGGCGTCGTGGGTGGGACGCGCCTCGTCCAGTGCGGCCCGGCCCGCGGGTGTGAGCTCGGTGTAGATGCCGCGACGGTCGTCGTCGCACAGAATGCGGATGAGCAGTCCGCGGTTCTCCAGACGGTTCACCAGCCGGGTGGTGGCGCTGCTGCTCAGCGCCGCCGCGCGGGCGAGTTGCGCCATGCGCATGTGCCAGCCGTCCTGACGGCTGAGTGCGTCGAGCACCGTGTACTCGACCACCGAGAGATCGTGCCCACGCTGAAGGGCGCGCTCGAGGTCCGCCTCGAGCAGCCCGTGCAGGGCCGCGAGCGTGCGCCATCCCTGCGACCGGATCTCGACGGCGTCGTCAGCGACTGCCATGGGCCACCTCCTGTGGATACGACTGCCAGGTCAGAATACCAGCTTGCGCACATAGCAGGCGTGTGCAACTATTTATGGCGCGCCTGCAACTAATGCAGGCGCGGTATTCGAGCTAGCGCTCTTATCTCCCAGTCTGTACGAAAGGAGTGGCTGCGATGCCACTGGGTCTGCTCGCCCTCGCAATGGGCGGCTTCGGGATCGGTCTCACCGAATTCGTCATCATGGGGTTGCTGCCGGAGGTGTCGGCCGATTTCCAGGTGAGCGAGTCGGTGGCCGGCTACCTCATCTCCGGCTACGCCCTCTCCGTCGCAATCGGGGCGATCGTCATCACCGCAGCCGTCACCCGCTTCGACCGCAAACGCGTGCTCCAGGCGCTGATGGTGCTGTTCATCGGCGGCAACCTGCTGTCGGCGCTGGCCCCGACGTACGAGGTCATGATGGGCGGACGCGTCCTCGCAGCCCTGTGCCACGGCGCGTTCTTCGGCATCGGCTCGGTCCTCGCCGCCGACCTCGTGCCCGCGAGCAAGCGGGCAGGCGCGATCGCGACGATGTTCGCGGGACTGACCATCGCCAACGTTCTCGGCGTCCCGTTCGGCACGTTCCTCGGCCAGCAGTTCGGCTGGCGCTCCACGTTCTGGGCCATCACCGTCATCGGCGTCGTGGCGCTGATCGGCATCGCAACGCTGGTGCCGTCCGTGTCCCGTCCGGCGGACGCACCGGAATCCGACGGTCTGCGCACCGAACTGCAGGCCTTCCGGTCTCGTCAGGTGTGGTTCTCGATCGCCGTCACCATCCTCGGATTCGGCGGCATGTTCGGTGCGTTCACGTACATCGCGTTCACCCTCACCGAGGTCGGCGGATTCGCGTCGACCAGCGTCCCGTGGCTCCTCGTGCTCTTCGGCGGCGGTCTGTTCGTCGGGAACGTCCTCGGTGGGCGGGCCGCTGACAAGGCACTCACCCGCACATTGATCACGATCCTCGCCGTGCTCACCGTCGTGCTCGTCGTGTTCGCCCTCACCGCCGGGAGCAAGCCGATGACGATCGCGGCCCTCTTCTTCATGGGGCTCTTCGGTTTCGCGACCGTCCCCGGGCTGCAGATGCGGATCATGAACTACGCGGCACAGGCGCCGACCATGGCGTCCGGCGCGAACATCGCCGCCTTCAACGTGGGCAACGCACTCGGGGCCTGGCTCGGCGGCATCACCATCGCCGCGGGACTCGGCTTCACGTCCCCGATCTGGATGGGTGCCGCACTGACCGTGGGCGCGCTCGCCGTTCTCGTCCTCGCCACCGCACTCGACCGTCGGTCGAAAGATCAGTCGGTGGAGGAGGATCCAGCGGTGGTGTCGGTCTAGCGTCAGCGCGGCGGCGTCGCGTCGCCCGCTGCGCGCGTGATGGTGACGATCGTGTTGTCGTTCTGGCTGGTGGCGTAGGCCTTCCTGCCGTCGGCGGAGACCGCGACGCCACCGGCGCTGCCACCGACGGCGAGCGACGTCACCTCGGCGTTGGTGCCCGGATCGAAGACCGTGACGGACCCGCCCTCGGAGTCGATGACGTACAGCGTGTTTCCGTCCCCGGTCACCGCGGCGCCGCCCATTATCCCGTCGACGCCGAACGTGGCGGTCACCGTGTTGGTGGCGGCGTCGATCACCGACATCTCCGCGCCGCTCCGCACGTAGGCCCGGTCGTTCGTCGCCGTCACGGCACTGGGATGGGAGGCGACGGGAATCGTGTCGACGACGGTCGTCGTGGCCGTGTCGATCACCGTCACCGTGTTGTCGGAGGAGTTGGTGACGTACACGTGCGTGCCGTTGGCCGCGAGCTGGATGGGGAAGGCGCCGACCGGAACCGTGGCGGTCACCGTGTTCGTGGCGGTGTCGATCACGGAGACGGTGCTCTCGACGCCGTTCGTGACATAGGCGTGGGCGCCGTCGGCGGAAACCGCAACCGCCAAGGCGAACTCGCCGACCGGGATCGTCGCCGCCACCGTGTTGGTGGCGGTGTCGATCACGGACACCGTCCGGTCGGCGGTGTTCACGACGAACACCCGCGCACCGTTCGGGGTGACGGCGATCCCGGTGGGGCCGCCGCCCACCGGGACGGTGGCGGTGACGACGTTCGTCGCGGTGTCGATGACGGAGACGCTGTTGGCCCCGGAGTTCGTGGCGTACGTGACGGCGCCGTTGGGTGCGACCGCCACCTGCATCGGCGTCTGCCCGACGGGGACGGTGGCGGTGACGGCGTACGTCGGCGCCGCGCCGGCGGTGGTGGCCAGCAGGCCGAGCGTGGCGGCGCCGATCGTCAGGACGGTCGAAGTGCGGGCGAACATCACCGTCGTAGTGTCTCTCGCACCCAGGCCGCCGTCGGGGACGTCCGCAAGATCACGTGGCAGGCTCGGCGAGTCCCCCCGCGTTCGCGGTCTCGCGTGTTCGCTGCGCCAACTCGCTGAGGCGACGAGCACGCGCGATCTCGGCCGGAGTGAACGGCTCGTCGGCCGGCCGCACGAAGACGAGCGGCTCGCCCTCGCCCGACGGGATCGCGACGGACGCCGCCGTGGTCGGATGGTCGCTCACTCGCGAATCGACGTACTGGGCGCCGAGAAGCTCCGCGATCGACAGGGGTAGTTCGGACGGATCGGCCGCCACCCGCGACGCCAACGTCAGCGCCTTCGTCTGTCCGTCGATCAGCGCGAGCGCCGACGCCGGCCAGATGCCCACACTGCGACCGCCCCCGGCCCGGACGGCATGCGACAGCGCGTCCGGTGGCGTCTCCCGGTCCGCGCCGACGATCAGCTCGTCGAGCGAACCGCCGTCCAGGTGATGGACGTGCACGGTCAGGATGTTGGCGTCCAGCTTCGCGAGGTTGCGCGCCAGCGATTCGAGCTGTCCCGGTTGGTCGCTCACCCGGACACGGATGCGCCAGAGCGACTGTCCGGTCGGGAGATCGCCGTGTCTGCCGTCGGGCGGACCGTGCAGCCAGCCGCCGAGCAGTCTCATCGCCGACGGCTCCACCACCCAGATCACCAACACCGTGGTACTGACGGTCAGGACCGTGACGGTCATCAGGTAGGAGACGTGGAAATGAATGACCAAGGCATGGAGCAATAGTTCGACGGGAAAGACGGCGCACAGTTTCGCGAGCGCCAGGCGGACGCGACGGGGGTGCGGAAGCCGACCGCACGCCTCGCACGCGTTGACATGAACTCCGGGTTCTCTCGCGGCATCGTTCATGCGCCCACTGTCGTCCGGAAGTATTGCCGGGTAGTTTCATCGCACGGTCGGTGGTGTGACGGATGAGCGTGAAATGCGTTGGGGTGCAACGTCGATGTGGTGGGCTAGACACTGCGGCGCCGCTTGTGAGCGGGGGCACCCTCCTGGGTCGCCGATACGCGCGTGGACATGGTGACGCCGCTGCCGCCGGGGACTGGCGCCCGGCAGCAGCGGCGTTATTCGGAGCGCTCAGCGCAGTGCGGCGGCGTCGCTCAGGTCCGTTCCCCGGGTCTCCGGGGCCATGAGGAAGCTGACGAGTGCTCCCACCGCGGCTATGCCCGCGGCGATGTACATCGTTGCGGAGAGTCCGAGGTTGGACAGCGCCCACGGGGTGGCGAAGGTGCCGATCGCCGCGCCGATCCGGCTGATCCCCGTGCAGAGGCCGACCGCAGTGGCCCGCACCTCGGTGGGGAACAGTTCGTTGGGGTAGATCCATTCGAGGATGGAGGGTCCGCCGTTGAAGAGTGCGTAGATCGCGAATGCGAATGCGATCACCCACAGGCCTGCGTCCGGCTTGATCGCGAGGAAGAGCAATCCGAGACCGGAGAGGACGAACCCCCAGATCAAGATCGGCCGGCGACCGAGCCGATCGACGAGCAGCAGCGCGACGACATTGCCGATGAGGAAGAACAGGTTGATGAGCCCGTAGCCGATGTGGGCCAGATTTCCGGAACCGAGGTTGAAGAGCTCGAGGATCTGCGGCCCGAATGCGTAGATGGCGAACAGGGTCACGATCGTGCACGTCCAGAAGATCGAAATGAAGACGACCCGCTGCAGGTACCCTCCGCGCATCAGTCCGCGAATCGATGTGGTCCCTTCCTCGTCGGGCAGATCGTCCAGAGTCGCATCGTTTCCGATCGTCTTGCGCAACACCGTCAGCGCCTCCGCTGAACGTCCCTTGCTGAGAAGCCAGCGCGGCGACTCGGGGATACTCGTGCGCGCGATCACGACCAGGGTGGCGGGAACCGCCGAGGACAGCAGCATCCACTTCCATCCATCGGGATGGCTGAGCAGAAGGTAACCCACGAACGCGGCGGTGGTTGCGCCCACGAACCACATGGCGTTCAGGCCGCCGACGAGTTTGGCGCGCCAGGCCTTCGGTGCGAACTCCGTCACGAGGGCGGTGGCGATGGGGTAGTCGGCGCCGACCGCGATGCCGATGATCAAGCGCAGAATGAACAGTTGCATTTCGTCCGCCGCGAAGAATTGCAGCACCGAGCAGACGATGATCACGATCAGGTCGATGGTGTACATCAACTTTCGGCCGATCCGATCGGTCACTGCGCCGAACACGGCACCGCCGAGGAAGACGCCGATGAGAGCCGAAGACCCGATGAGGCCGGCCCACAGTGCGCTCATGTCCCATTGCGCCTGGATCTGAACCATGGCGATGCCGATGATGCTGAGGATGTAGCCGTCGAGAAAGGGGCCGCCCGAGGAGAAGAGGGCGAGTTTGGCGTGAAAGCCGTTGAGCCTGGCGTTGTCCAGTGTGACGCCCGATCGGGCGGTGACGGTGGTGTCGAGGTTCATCTGAGGAATCCCATCGGAGGTGTGGGCTTGAGGGTCGGTCCCCACGTGATGTGGTTGCTGCCACATTAGGAAGTGAATCGGCGGCGCGGAATTACCAATCTCCTACCAATTCATGCTTCGTGCTTATCAATTCGTTGGTCGACGGCGGCAACCGCGTCGATTTCGATTCTCTTGCTGCCGCGGAAGCGCGCGACCTCCACGGTTGTCCGTGGTGGTAGTGGAATCCCTTCCAGCCGGTCGAGATACGCGGCGTTGTATTCGTCGAACTCCGAGAGATCCGCCAGGTACACGGTGGTCTTCAGGAGCGTGTGCAGCCCGCCGCCCGAAGCCAGGAGCGTCGCTTCCAGATTGTCCAGTGCGACCTTCACCTGATCTCCGATCGCGGCCGGGGTCTGTCCGTCCGCAGTGGTGGGGATCTGCCCGCAGGCCCAGATGGTGCCGGCGAACACTGCGGCTCTCGAATACGGTCGTTCGGTGCCGCGCGGATGTGCGACGAGTTCACGCTGGTCAGTCATGGTTTGCCTCCGGAACGAGGAATCGCCTGCCGAGCGCGTACGCCCGCGACCACTTCGCAGTGTCGACGAAGACGCCGTACGAGACGGCGTGGCGGTATCGCGTCTCGCGTTCGACCGCGGTGTGGACGGGACGGGACGCGTCCGTGGCGTGTGGTGCGGTCAGGACGAGCGTGCCTCCGCCGTATTCATCGTGGATTGTCACGTCGGGTTCGAGCGCCGTTGTGACAGCGACGTCGCGGTGCATGTCGCCGGCTGCTGTCACGACCGTCGCGCTCGTGTGCCGCCCACGGTCATCGAGAGTGACCAGCCACAGCGTCGTGCCGGAACGGGACGCGGCGCGCAGGGCGTACCAGTCGACGGCCTCGTGGTCGTCGATCCGGGACAGCAGAACCGGTCGCGATTGCGACAGCGCGAGGTCGACCGCGAGGGGTCCCGACAGCAGACCGCTCCGGGGCGAGTGGTCGACGATGTCGACGGCGGAATTTCTCGACAGCGACACACCGGCGGGACTGCTCGTCGAATCGAGCCGGTCCAGCGTTTCCAGGAGAGTGTCGATCCCGGTACGCGCGTGGAGTTGCATCGCCGTCACGGTGTCGGCCGCGGCGGCGGCCTCGCCGGAGCTGACCCCGGCCGCGTACAGCGCTCGGAAGGCGGTCTCGCGAACCTCCCGTACCGCCAACCTGATTCGGTTGTTCGTGGTGGGGAATGCGTCCTGCTCGGATGTGTGGGTGAGCATGTCGGTCATCGGCGTTCCTGTGTCTTCTGCAGGCCGGGGAAGACTTCGTCGAAGATCCGCAGCCAGTTCTCACCGAGAATCTTCGCGATGGTCTCGTCGTCGAGTCCGACCTCCTGCAGGCACTCGGTGAGAACCGGGAAGTCGGACGGGCCCGAAAACCAGTTCGGCCACATGGGCCACTCGGGTTCGACGGGATTCTGGCTGGGCGGTCGCCAGCGACCGTTGCGCAACCACGCGACGTAGTCCTCCGACCAGTTCCGGGTGCAGTCACTCCCGATCGCGACGTGGTCGGGTCCGATCTGATCCACGAGTCGCGCGACCATGACCGCGAAGTCGGAACTGGAGGTGGCTTCCCCTCCGAGAACGTTGGGGTAGAGGCAGCAGCCGATCACGCCGCCGCGGGCGGCCAGCGCGTCGATGACCTCGTCCGGCTTGTTGCGGGGGCTGTCGACGAACCAGGTCGGGTTCGAATGGGTGATCGCGACGGGCTTTTCGGATGCGTCGATCGCATCCAGGCAGGTGCGGTTGCCGACGTGGGAGAGATCGACGAGCATCCCCACGCGGTTCATCTCGGCGACCATGATTCGCCCGAACGCGGTGAGTCCCGAGTCGTGCTCGTCGTAGCAGGCGCCGCCCGCCAGGTTCTGAATGTTGTAGGTGAGTTGCGCGACACGAACGCCCAAACGATGGAAGATCTCTACCATCCGGTAGTCGTCCCCGAACGGCGAGGAGTTCTGGAACCCGAGGAGTACGGCGATTCGGTTGTCCCGCTTCGCAGCGCGAATGTCTTCGGACGTCTCCGCGAGGGTGACGATGTCCTTGTTGTCGGCGGCGAGTTGATACCACTGCGCGACGGCGCCGAGGGTGTCGGTCGGCCCGTCCCACACCGCGCAAGTGGCGTTCACACCCGTGACGCCACCGGCTCGGAGTTCCTCGAGGACCTTCCGATCCCAGTTGTTGATCTGGAGTCCGTCCACCACCAGCAGGTCGGAGTGAGTGAGCGTGTGCACTAGGAATCCTTTCGCGGCTTGCGGGTGAAGATCCAGTCGTCGTCGACTCCGGCGGCGACGTCGTCGGCCCGTGGGGCTCCCGAGTAGAGGGTCACGCGGAGCCAGTCGGTCGATTGCGGGCTGTAGTTGTCCATCCCGTACATCGCCAGTTGGAATCTCTGCAGATTCAGGGGAAGGAACTTCTCGGCGAGCAGGTTGTCGTGTGCTTCCGAATACGGGACATCGGCGAGCGTCTGGACTCGGGCGACGATGCCGCGGTGCCGAGGATGCTCGACGAGAAACGCGGCGACGGACGCTTCGTCATGTGCCGCCGCGAGATCGCGGTCCAGAGAGGCGACGGACCGGGCGATGTCGATCGGATGCTCGACGTTCTCGCCGGGATCGATGCCCCTGCGTCCGCGACGCGGCTCCTCGTTGTTCTCCGAGGAGAACCAGAAATGGGCCAGCTCGTCGGGATCGTCGAAGTCGAAGCGCCGCACCCACCCGTAGCGCTCTCGGAGGGCGAAGCGCAACTGGGCGCAGGTCTGTGCGGGATCGACGTCCTGCCGCTGATCGCAGCACAGCAACTCCTCGACCTCGGCGTCGAGTTGAGGATGTACCTCGACGATCACGCTGTCCACGACGGCGCGTCCCTCGGGACCGATTGTCGCCGCGTGCTCGTGGAGCGTCCGCCACGCATGGGTCGTGGCCTCCCCGCCGATCGTCCCGCTGTCGATGTACTCGGCCAGCATGGCCCGGAGTGGTTCGAGTCGGGACGAGAGTTCGCCGCACGGTACGAAGGGGGCAGTCGCCAGGTCTGCGCGTTCGCGGAAGTAGTGGGCGGCTCGCTCGAGCAGGTCGCCGGCAGTGCGGATGCGTCGATCGGCGGGCGTGGTCGCCTGTGTCAGCGCGTGAGCGAGCGGGAGTTCCCGCGTGGCACACCAGGCGTCGAGCACGTGCGGGTGGTTGATCACGTAGGGCACCATGCCGAGACCTGTTGCGTTGCCCAGCCCGAGGTAGCGTCGCCAGTCTCCGGACAGCCGCACCGACAGAGGGTTTCGGGCGCGGGCACAGTGCTCGACGAGGTCGTAACTGAGCTCGCGCAACAGCCAGGCGGTCAGCATGTGTGCCCGGTAGGGCAGACGCAGGGGATGGTCGGCGTCGAGCCGATCGAAATCAGCGAGCCCGAACTTTCCGTTGCCGTAGAACGCGGTGCTCCGCAGAATGTAGGCGGCCTCGCCCATGGTCGTGATGTCCGGTTGGTCGCCCTCGGAGAGGCGGTCGACGACGTAGTCGAAGAATCGGGCACTGCGGTTCGCCCGCGTCCAGATGAGAGTGCCGTCGTCCGCCCGGCCTTCTTCCTGACGCGGTACCTGCACCCGCAATGCGTTCAACCGGCTCTCGGTCAGCGGTCCCTCGATCAGGGCGCCCGTGACGTCCCAGGCCTTGGCGATGACACGATCGGTTCGATCGCTCTCGGTGAGGGTCGCCGAAAACACGACGAATCGCACCTCGTGTGAACCGATGACGACGCGGTACACGATGTCGCCGCGGCCGGCGCCGTCGACGTCCCACCTCTCGCGTTCCACCAGCCAGTTCTGCGCGGCCGCCGTTCGGAGGAAGGACCGGGCGAAGCTGTGACGGGTGCAGCGTGCCGCTCCCATGTCGGCCGGGTCCAGGACCTGCTCGGGCGATCGTGCCAGGGTCTGCGTCCGGCGGAGCGTGTCGGTCGGCCTCATGCGTCGCTCCTCGGCGTTCCGGTGCGGGCGTAGGCGATCTTGCTCCACGTGAAGAACTCGGCGCTGGTTGCCGCATTCTGCTCGCGGGGAGCAGGGAAGGACGAGTCCTTGAGTCCGCCGAAGGGAGCGTGGAGTTCGGACCCGGTGTTGGGGGCGTTGACTTTGATCAGTCCCGCTTCGAGGTCACGGATGCAGCGACGAACGGCGCGCTCGTCACAGGTGAACACCGCGGCGGTGAGGCCGAAGGGCGTCGCGTTCGCCATGGTGACGGCCTCGTCGAGGTCTTTCGCGCGCAACACCGTGGTCACCGGGCCGAACACCTCCTCTCGGCAGATGGTCAATTCGGTGCTGCCCGCCAGCAGAGTGGGAGCGACGAACGCGGCACCCGAGGTGGGCAGTGGTGCGCGCGCCAGCAATTCGGCGCCCTCGGACAGCGCCTGGTCGACCGCGGCCGTTACCTCCTTTGCCGCGCGGGGCGAGACGAGCGGGCCGACCTGCGATTCGGGTGCCAGTCCGTCACCGACCACCAGTTCCTCGACGCGGGCGACGAGCTCGGGAACGAGTGCGTCGTAGGCGTCGCCGACCGCGATGATCCTTCTCGTCGCCGTACATTTCTGACCGGTGCTTCCCATGGCGCCGGCGATCAACACGGCTGCTGCGTCGTGCGGATCGACGTCGGGGAGCACTATTGCCGCGTTGTGGCCGCCGAGTTCCATCTGGACCTTCGCGCCGCGGGGCACGGCGGCAGCCTGGATCGACCTGCCCACCGGTACCGACCCGGTGAAGGTGACTCCGGAGACCTCCTCCCGGGCAACAAGTTCGGCGCCGATCGGGCCGGGTCCCAGGATCATGTTGAGGACACCTGCCGGGACACCGGCTGCGGCAAGGACTTCGGCGAAGGCCGCGGCAACCGCAACGGTGTCGCTGGCGGGTTTCCAGACGACCGTGTTGCCCCAGAGCAGTGCAGGCGCCAGCTTCCAGGCCGGGATCTGGAGCGGGAAGTTCCACGGGGTGATGGCGGCGACCACGCCGAGCGGCCGGCGGACCGTCCGAATCACCTCGTCGGGATGAGAAGAAGGGTAGGTGGCGCCGTCGGCGTTCCTCGCCTGCGCTGCGTGGTAGTGGAGGGTCTCGACGGTGGCCCCGACTTCGGCGCGCGATTCGGGGAGGGTCTTGCCCTGCTCTCGGGTCATCAGCTCCGCGATCTCGTCCGCACGCTCGGCCAGGATCTCGGCGGCCCGGCGCAGGACCAGTCCGCGGGCGATGATCCCGCGGTCGTCCCACTCCCGCCGGGCCGACACTGCAGCGGACACCGCTGCGTCGAGGAGACGGGTGTCGGCCTGGTGGTATTCGGCGACGGTGGTCTCGTCGGACGGGTTCGTCGTCGTGGTGACCGGACCTTCCCCGTCCACCCAGTCACCGCCGATCAGGTGGCGTAGAAAATTGTCCGTGTCCGGCGCGGTGACGTGGTGCTCCACTGCTGACTCCTCGATGGCATGGTGATTCGGTGCCCTCAACGCTAGGCCGGGCACACACCGTGCAGAAGTACCTATTGTCAACCGACTGATAAGTTGCAAGTATCAATCGCGTGGAACTGCGGCAGCTTCGATACTTCGTCACGGTGGCCGAGGAGATGAACTTCAGGCGCGCCGCGGAACGCCTGCACATCGCACAGCCGGCGCTCAGTCAGCAGATCAGCAAGTTCGAGAAGGAACTGCGAACCACTCTGTTCGAGCGAACCACGCGACGCGTCGAGCTGACCGACGCGGGCCGGGTGCTCCTGGACGAGGGCCGACGCGTCCTTGCGGAAGCCGACCATGCGCTGGCGGCAGTGGAGCAGGTCGCGCACGGTGAGGTCGGACTGCTCCGCATCGGATTCGTCAGTTCCGCCGCGTTGAGGATCGTTCCCGCCACGGTGCTCGCCCTGCAGAAGGCGTGGCCCGGAGTCCAGGTCGAACTGTCCGAGTCGACGACCGACCGTCAGCTGTCCGGGATCGCCGACGGAATTCTCGACATCGGACTGGTGCGGGAAGTCGACCGCGCGAAGGGCATCGTGGTGCGCCCGCTGACCCGCGAACCGCTACTGGTCGCGATGCACTCGTCGCATCCCTTCGCGAACCGGACGTCGGTGTGGCTCGTCGAATTGCGCGACGAACGGTTCCTCACCTTTCCGCGAGGCCAGGTTTCGCGACTCTACGACCACATTGCCGCCCTGTGCCACCACGCGGGCTTCCGGTTGGAGGCCGCCCAGGAGGCAGTGCAGTTTCCCACCCTCCTCGGTTTGGTCGCCGCGAACACCGGCGTCACCATCGTCCCCGCCAGTCTCAGGGCCCTGCACCTACCGGACCTGCGGTACGTCGCGCTGTCCGATCCGCAGGCGGCGTCGACCGTCTCGGTCGCGTATCGCGCCGACCGGCAACAGGTCCCGGCGATCCGGCACTTCCTCGACGTCGCATCGTCCCTCGACCTGACGGACGAAACCCGGTAGGTGCGCGGAGTCCGGCGGCTAGCCGACCTCGAATTCGTTCGACGTCCCGGTGAACGCGGCGATCGCGCCTGCCGCGTCGCGGCTGTTGCCGAAGTGCTGAACACGGTAGTGCCCGGCGGGTGTTCCGTCCGGGACGTCCCACGTGATGCGCGCGACCGACTGGTTCGGCCCGGTGCGCGTCCAGCGGAACTTGGTGGACCAGTCGCCGTCGTCGGCGTGACGCACCCAGCCGTCGCCGCCGCGGCGCTGGATCTCGAGGAACGTGCCACCTCGACGCGGGTCGTTCCGGGGGTGGCCGGTGACGAATTCGACCGCGATCTGTTCGCCCGCCGACGCTTTCGCGGCGGGCTGGGTCAGCACGTCGCCGAAGACGCGGCCTGCGGGCGGTTCGTCGCGGTCGATGCCCGGACCGAGGTAGGGCTGGAACTGAGACAGGTCGCGGGGTGCCGGTCCGCGGGGAACGTCGCTCCCGGTGCGTAAAGCGTCCGCGAGCGCCGCGAATCCCTGCTGGTACGCGGGCAGTGTGTATCGGCCGAACAGGGTCGAGCCGCCCTCGTACTGCTGCGCGTCGTACTCCTGCGGGGTGGTGCAGTAACTCGCGTACGAGTTGGCGTAACCCTGGAAGATCACGTTCTCCAGCGGGGCACCGAGTCTGTCGGCGACGGTGCGCCGGATCCGCAGCCCGGACACGATCGTGAATTCCGCTGGGCCACCGACGACGTACACCCCGCCGATGCGAATGATCTGAATCTTCAGCACGTGCGGAACCCACCCGTCGGGTGGCAGCAGACCGACGGCCACCAGCACGAGTTTCGGGGCCTGCGCATCCTGCAGCCACTGCGGGATCGGCGCGTCCATCCCGCCGAGTGCGTCGACGAGCGGATTGGTGGTGCCCTCCGGGAAGATCGGGATGGCCGGACCGTCCTCGGTGCTGCCCGCGCTCATGGCGGCCCCGACGCACGCGGGGGACGTCCGGTACGTGCGGCCGTCGGGGGTGAATTCGCCGCCGACCTCCTGATTGGCCATGTCGAGGTACATGATTCGGCTGTCCACGCCGCCGGTGAGGGTCTCCGACGCCGACTCCCACGCCGTCCGTGCTGCCGCGACCTGCCGCTGCCCGATGATGCGGGTGTTCTCGAACTCGTCGTCGGTGGGACCGTGGCCGGGCCGGAGGTCGAGGTTGGGGGACATGTCGCCGGTGTTCGTCTGCGGGAACGCGGCGACGAAATGCGGCCTGTCGTCGTCGAGGTAACGGACACCCTCGTGGTCGTGCTCCCAGAAGTAGGCGGCCGCGCCCTTGTTGTCACCGGAGATCAGATGGTTCGTGTTGGTGAGCGAAGCGCCGTGGGTCGGGAACCAGTTGATCGCCCCGACGTCTCTGCTGCCCTGCGTGATTCGCAGGACCCGCATCGAGGTGTCGATGCCCAGGGGATAGTAGTCCCGGTCCTCGGCGGGGTTGCGGTCGAAGGCGATCCGCGAACGGTTGACGCTGGCATCGGTGAGTTCGCTGCGCCCGTACGACACCGAACCGGGGGCGAGGGAAGCGTGCGCGGCGGTGATCGCCTCGACGATGCCACCGACCTCGGCGTCGAACACCTGACGGTTGTGGCCGAGCACGGCGAGGTTGTAGGCGTAGTCGTGGGACGCGCCGCCGCACGCCGCGTGGGAGTGCACCGCCGTGAGCATGACGTTCCGCTCCGTGTACAGGCCGCCGTGGAGTTCCGCGAGCCGAGCCAGCACGGCGTCGTGCACGGACTGGAAGATCATGCACACGTCGACGCACACGTAGACCACGCGCTGCCGGCCGGCCTCGGCGAACACGAATGCCCGCGCCCGGGTCCGCTGATGCAGTCCCTCGGCGCGCTGCTCGAAACTGGAGTACCCCATCATCCCGACGTCGGCGACCGGCCCGGTGGCGTCGGAAATGCCGACACCGACGAGGAATTCGCCGTCGCCGTCGGTGGCGGGTTCTGCGGCCGCCGTCCCGGAACCGAGCGCGGCGAACGCCGGAGTCAGGGCCGCCCCCGCGAGCATGCTGCGTCGTCTGATCTGCACTACCGATCGTCCTTTCGGCGGCCGCCCCCCGGGGTGCCACGAATTGGTCAGGCGTCCAGAACCGTAGCCGGTATTGGACCCCAGTTCGGTGATCGGCGCAACCCCCATGTGAGTGGCGAAGCGTGCGCGGGCACGCTTCGCCACTCACGTGCGGTCAGACGGGCCGCGCGTCCCCGAACGTCATCGTCAATTCGGGGATCGAGGATGTGACGAGTGCCCGTTTCGGAAGTCCCAGCGACCGCAGCTCGTCGGCGATCGGGTGGCTGCCCAGTTTCAGCTCCGCGCCTCCGGGCCGGGAGCGGACCCCGATCGGGTTCATGTCCCAGGTGGTGAACCGGGTGAGTTCGTCGAGGTGCGAATAGGCGGCGAGCGACGTGCCGGCCCCCGAACCCGGCACCGGAATGCCCGGTTTGACGCTCAACTGGGCGATCAGCCGGCCGTCCCGGCTCACCGAACCGCGCTTGACGGAACCGGTGTGGTCGACGTCGAAATCGGCCAGAACCTTCGGGAAGCCCCAGATGCCGCGTCCGGCGGCCAGGGTGAAGTCGCCGTCGACGGGCAGTTGATGGATCAGCGCCCCGGCCCGGCCCTTGGCCAGCGCCTTCAGGTCCCCGGGGACCGAGGTGCCGTCGGCCCGGTGGTCGCGGACGAGGAACGCCACCCCGAATTCGTTGTACGGCCCGAGGTCGCCGTCCACGTAGTCGACGAACACGAGCACGCAGATGCCGCGTCCGGGCCGGAACTGCAGGATCTCGAGGCCGGTGTAGTCGATCAGCGACTGGGCGGCGGCGGTCGGCACCGAATACATCGCCATGAACGCCGACGCGGCCCGGATCTGCACGGGCATGTCGACCTGCTTGCCGAGAATCTGATGCGACGTCACGGCGCGACCGCCCCGCGCAGACCGTCGGCGCCGAACATGGGCTCGAACATCGACGTGAAGTCGGGCCCGCGACGCAACATCTGGCCGCCGTCGACGTTGATGATCTGCCCCGTGATCCAGGTGGAGTCGGGGCCGAGGAGGAACTTGGCGAGCGCGGCGATGTCGGTGACCTCGCCGACCCGTGCGATCGGGGTGTTGGCCATGTAGTCGTCGAGGACGGGTCCGCCGTCGGTGATGAGCGCGACGAGGTCGGTGCGGGTCAGGCCGGGGCGGATGCAGTTGACGCGGACGTTGCTGGCCCCGAGTTCGTCGGCGGCGAGTTGCGTCAGATTGTCGACTCCCGCCTTGGACGGACCGTATGCGCCGAACCAGCGGTGGGTGTTGCTGCTCGCGATCGAGGAGATGGTGACGATCGAACCGCCGCCAGCGGCGACGAGCGCCCGGGCGGAATGCTTGATCGTCAGCATGGTGCCGGTGACGTTCAGGTCCACGGTCCGCCGCCACGCGTCGACGTCCAGCTGGGTCACGGGTCCCACCGTTTCGTTCCCGCCTGCGCACGTGACGACGCCGTCGAGTTGCCCGGTGCGCTCGCTCGCCGTGGCGACCGCGCGGATGACGTCGTCCTCGTTCGTGACGTCGGCGGTGACCGTGTCGACCGTCCCCGCGGGATTGTCGGTGGTGATCTGCTGCGCTGCGCGTGCCAGTTTCTCTTCGTTGCGACCACAGATCGTGACGTGCACTCCCTCGGCCGCCAGGGCGGTGGCGACGCCCAACCCGATACCACTGCCGCCGCCGGTGACGAGTACGGACGTCTTCGCGAGCCCGCTGCTGCCGTCGTTGGTAACCACGTCCACCTCCAGGTAATAGAACTCGTGTCACTTCTCGAGCCGAAGATCTGTGAAACTTGCCGCTATACCACTACGTCATAGTAAGAACACGTTCTATTATCAGGGCACGATTGGCGGGATTCAATGCTGAGGAGTACCTCGATGACGGACAGGCCGGAATTCGATCTGATCGACGGACGGTTCTACTCGGGCGAGCTCGGCGACCCGCGGCAGGCCTACGCATGGATGCGCGCCCACGAACCGGTGTATCGCGCGGACGGGATTCTCGGCGCCGCGTCGTACGAGGCCGTCCTGGCGGCCGAACGCGATCCGGAGTTGTTCTCCAACGCGGGCGGAATCCGGCCCGGGGTGGGCCCGCTCCCGCAGATGATCGACATGGACGACCCGCAGCACCTGCAGCATCGCCGACTCGTCAACGCCGGCTTCACCCGTAAGCAGGTGGAAGCGAAGATCGACCGGATCCGGGAGATCTGCGATCACCTGATCGACGCCGCGTGTGACAAGGACGAAGTGGACTTCGTGCGCGATCTGGCGGCGCCGCTCCCCATGGCCGTCGTCGGTGACATGCTCGGCGTGCGGCCCGAGGAACGCGACACGTTCCTGCAATGGTCCGACGACCTGATGAACGCCCTCGGCAGCAACGCCACCCAGGAGGAACTCCAGGCACAGGCCAACGCCTACCTGGCATTCAACGAATTCACGCTCCGCACCATCGCGGAGCGGCGGCAGAATCCGACGGACGACCTCACCAGCATCCTCGTGCACAGCGAGATCGACGGTCACCGGCTCAGCGACCCGGACATCGTCGGCGAAACCCTGCTGATCCTGATCGGCGGCGACGAGACCACCCGGCACGTTCTCAGCGGTGGCATGGAACAACTGATGCGGCACCCCGACCAGCAACAGCGGCTCGTGAACGACCCCGACGGCATCCCGGCGGCGGTCGAGGAGATGCTGCGCTGGTCGTCGCCGATCAAGAACATGTGCCGCACCGTCACCCGCGACGTCGAATTCTTCGGAACCGACCTGCGCGAGGGCGAGAAGATGATGCTGCTCTTCGAATCCGCCAACTTCGACGAGGCGGTGTTCGAGCATCCCGAGGTGTTCGACATCGAACGGTCGCCGAACCCGCACGTCGCATTCGGTTTCGGCACCCACTTCTGCCTCGGCAATCAACTCGCCCGGCTCGAAGCGAAGATCATGTTCGAGCAACTGCTGTCGCGGCTGCCGGACATGGTGCTCGTCGACGACGGCCCACTGCGGCGTCGTCCCGCCAACTTCGTGTCGGGGCTCGAGGAGATGCCGGTGAAGCTCTAGGCGCTCCGCGCCCGTGCGTGGTTAAGGAGTCTCTGGACTCGTCAACCACTCACGGGCGCGAAGCGCCTACTCCGGTGCGCCGATGTTCAACTCGTCCGGGTGGGCTCCGACGCGGACGCCGTCGTCCATCGTCTCGATCTCGCTGAGGTCCTGCTCGCTGAGCTCGAAATCGAACACGTCGATGTTCTCGCGGATCCGCGACTCGTGGACCGACTTGGGAATGACGATCAGCCCGCTCTGCAGATGCCAGCGGATCAGCACCTGGGCCGGGCTCTTGCTGTGCCGGTCGCCGATGCGGGTGATGATCGGATCCGTGAGCAGCGTGTTCGGCTTCGAATTGTCGCCCCACCCCGAATTGCTGGTGCCGCCGAGCGGGCTCCACGATTCGACGGCGATGCCGTGGTCGACGGCGAACGTCCGGATCTCCTGCTGCGCCAGATGCGGGTGCAACTCCACCTGATCGACCGCCGGAACGACGCCGCCCCGGTCGATCAGCAACTGCAGGTGACGCGGTTCGAAATTGCACACACCGATCGCCTTCGCGCGACCCGACTCGGCGATCTTCTCCAGCGCATCCCACGTGCGGAGGATGCGGTCGTCGTCCTGCAGCGGCCAATGGATCAGGTACAGGTCGACATAATCGACGCCGAGACGTCCGAGGCTGGCGTCGAACGCCTTCAACGCCGGTTCGTAGCCCTGATCGGCGTTCCACAACTTGGTGGTGAGAAAGATGTCTTCGCGGGCGACTCCCGAGTTCGCGATGCCACGGCCCACCCCTTCCTCGTTGCCGTATGCGGCGGCGGTGTCGATGTGCCGGTAGCCCGCCTCGTCCAGGGCGAACCCGACGGCGTGTTCGGTCTCGTCGTTGTCCGCCTGCCAGACTCCCAGGCCGAGCTGCGGGAGGATGGTTCCGGAATTCAGCACGATGCTGGGTACTCGAGGACTCATGCTGTCCAGGCTATCGACTGTGGTGGGGTCGTGAGGGGTACATGCGCTGCCTGGCATCATGCGGAGGTGACGCAAATTCGGCTGTTGGCGACGGACCTCGACGGCACCCTGCTGCGGTCGGACCGCACGATCTCCCCTCGCACCGCGCAGGCCATGGAGGACGCGCGACTGTCGGGGGTCGAGATTGTGTGGGCGACGGCCCGCGCCCGGCACTCGGTGCACGAGCTGGCGCAGTCGTGCGGATTCCGGGGCAAGGCGATCTGCGCGAACGGGGCGGTGGTCCTCGACCTGGCCGACGGAACCCCGGTGATCACGGCGACGACGACCATCGCGATGGCGTCGGCCGCGGCGGCGATGGACCGGGTGCGGACGTTGATGCCCGGTGTCGTGTTCGCGAACATCGGCCCGACGCGCTTCGTCGCCGAACCGGCGTACGCGGCCTTGTGCGAGTTCGCCGACCACCACCGGCACCCGCACGAGATGATGTTGTCGGAACTGCTGCCCGACATCGACGAGCCGATGGTGAAGATCGTCGCCCGGCACCCGGAGGTTCCCAGCGCGGAGCTGTACCGGGCGGCGGTGGCGGCCGGCGTCGACGGCGTCGAACTGACGCACTCCGGCGCCCCGTATGTCGAGATGGCGGCGTCCGGCGTGTCCAAGGCGAGTGCGCTCGCGGAGCTCTGTGCGGTCGACGGGATCTCGACGGAGGAGGTCGCCGTGGCCGGGGACGCCATCAACGACGTCCCGATGCTGATGTGGG
Organism: Rhodococcus sp. ACPA1; assembly: GCF_002300195.1. Classification (NCBI taxonomy): domain Bacteria; kingdom Bacillati; phylum Actinomycetota; class Actinomycetes; order Mycobacteriales; family Nocardiaceae; genus Rhodococcus; species Rhodococcus sp. ACPA1. The sequence continues at coordinate 251,915 of NZ_NSDX01000005.1, forward strand.
CGGGCACGGCACTCTGCCCGTCCAACGCGCTGCCGGAAGTCCTCGCCCTCGCCGACCACGTCCTGCCCAGCAACGACGAAGACGGGGTCGCCAGCTACCTGGAGGGGCTGCGCCCGTGAGCGGTTAAGGAGTGCAGAGACTCGTTAACCACGCACGGGCGGCGAAGCCGCCTACAGTCCGGCCGCCGAGGCGAGTTCGGGCAGGTACTCGCGCGGCTGCCCGAACAGCTGTGCACTCCCGTGTGCACGTTTGAAGTACAGCTGCGCGTCGTGTTCCCACGTGATCGCGATGCCGCCGTGCAGCTGGACGGCCTCCGCCGCGACGTGCTGCAGCGCCTCCGAGCAGTACACCTTCGCGATGACCGCGTCCTCGTGCGTCCCGGACAGCGCCGCGGCGTACGACATGGACCGGGCCGTCTCGACGAGGGCGTACATGTCGGCCATGCGGTGTTTGAGCGCCTGGAACGACCCGATTGCCCGGCCGAACTGCTTGCGCGACTTCGCGTACTCCACCGTCTGCTCCAGCGCCGCGGACGCCGCGCCCACCTGTTCCGCCGACAACGCGACCAGCGCGACCGTGCGCACCTGGTCGACGAGGTCGGTGGGGGAGACGAGCCTGCGCGCCGCGGCCCCGTCGAACGTCACCTCCGACAGCGGACGCGTCGGGTCCATCGCCGGGACGCGACGACGCGTGACGCCGTCCGTCGCCGACTCGACCTCGAACAGGCCTTCGGACGTGAGAACCAGCAGCACGTCCGCGACGTCACCGCCGAGCACGTACGACGCCGTCCCCGACAGCGCCTCGCCCGACGCGGTGACCCCGAAACCGGACCAGCCGTCCGCACCCGCCCAGCACAGCGCGGCCACCGAACCCGCCGCGATGCCGGGCAGCAGTCGGGCACACGCGTCATCGTCCCCCGACAGCACCAGCGCCTGCGCGGCCAGCACGGCGCTGCCCAGCATCGGCGACGGCGTCAGCGTGCGGCCCAGCTCTTCTTGCACCACATGGACTTCCAGCAGCGACGCCCCGACACCGTCGTACTTCTCCGGAACGGCGAGGGCGGCGACGCCGATCTGCTCGCACAACTTGGACCACAGCGCGTCGTCGTAACCGTGGTCGGTGGTGATCGCCCGGCGGACGGCGGCCGAGTCGGAATGCTTACCCAGCAGATCCCGGACCGACGACCTGAGTGCGGCCCGCTCCTCGTTGTCGAAACTCATGACACACCCACCAGTGAATCGACGACGCGGCCGCGGTGGAACGCCGGGGTGCCCCAAGCGGTGACCAGTGCCCGGACCTTGGTGAGCCACAGCGAGAGGTCGTGCTCCTGCGTGTAGCCGATGGCGCCGTGCACCTGCAGCGCCACCCGCGCCGCCCGGTACGCGGCATCCCCGCACGCGACCTTCGCCGCCGCGACGTCCCGGGAACTGTCGGCGGACTCGTCCCGCACCGCCATGGCCGCACCGTGCAGCAGCGGCCTCGACATCTCCAGCCCGACCGCGACCTCGGCGAGGTGATGTTTGACAGCCTGGAACTGTCCGATCACCTTGCCGAACTGCTTGCGCTGCTTGGCGTAGTCGGTGGTGACGTCGAGCAGGGTCTGCCCGAGTCCCTGCAACTGGGCGGCGGTGGCCAACGCCCCGAGATCGAACGCGGGCGCGAAGCCGGCGTCGCCGAGGGCGTCCCCGGCGGTCAGTGGGAACAGCCGTCGCGACTGATCCACCGAGTTCTGCACCGCCCCGGCCTGCCCGAGGCTCACCGTCGCACCGTCGACGAGCACGACCAGATCGGCCGAGTCCGCATCCACGGCGAACGGCACGTGCGGCGCGGCCGCGACCGTGGCGAGCGAACCGGATGCCAACGCCGCCAACCGGTCCGGAGCCACCTGCGCGAGCAGGGCCGGCACGACCGCGACGGTCTCGGCCACGGGGCCGGGAACGGCATGGCGGCCGAGTTGTTCGACGGCCACGACGAGGTCGACGGCGTCGGCGCCCAGTCCGTCGTGCTCGTCCGCGATGAGCAGTCCGTTGACTCCGGTCTCGGCGAGGCGCTGCCACACCTTCAGGCCCGGACCCGTGTCGCCGGTGTTCCACGACCGGATCACCGCCGGCATGTCCGACTTCGACAGCAGGGCGTCGATGCTGGACGCGAAGTCCTGATGGGAGGAGTCGAGTGTGAATCTCATCGATCCGCCTTCGGTAGGCCGAGCAGCCGCTCGGCGATCACGTTCTTCTGAATCTCGTTGGTGCCGGCATAGATCGGACCGGACAGGGAGAACAGGTAGCCGTCCATCCAGTTGTCCGCAAGCTCCGCCGAGGCGCCTTGCAGTTCGAGTGCGGTCTCGTGGGTGGTGATGTCCCATTCCGACCAGAACACCTTGTTGATCGACGATTCGGCGCCCAGCTGCCCGCCATCGGCGAGCCGGGTGACGGTGCCGAACGTATTCAGCTGGTAGGCGCGGGCACCGATCCAGGCGTCGGCGACCTTGTTTCGCAGGGCCGCGTCGTCGGTGAGTCCGCTGTCCCGGAACAGTTCGACGAGCCGGTCGACGGTCGCGAGGAAACGGCCCGGGCTGCGCAGCGACAGTCCGCGTTCGTTGGACGCGGTGCTCATTGCGACGCTCCAGCCTTCGTTCACGCCGCCGATCACTCCGGACTCGCCGGGGTTCGCAGGGTCGTCCGGGACGAAGACGTCCTCGAGGAAGATCTCCGCGAAACCGGGCTCGCCGTCCAGCTGATCGATCGGGCGCACGGTGACACCCTTCGAGCGCAGGTCGAACATGAAGTACGTGATGCCCTTGTGTCGCTGGGCGTCCGGGTCGGACCGGAACAGCCCGAAACCCCAGTCCGCGAAGCTCGCCCGCGAACTCCACGTCTTCTGCCCGTTCAGCACCCAGCCGCCGTCGACGCGCCGGGCGGTGGAACGGAGCGACGCGAGGTCGCTACCCGACTCCGGCTCCGACCAGGCCTGCGCCCAGATGTCGTCGGCGCGGGCCATCCGCGGCATGATGCGGGTCAACTGCTCGGCGTTCGCATGCTCGAACAGTGTCGGAGCGAGCAGGAAGATGCCGTTCTGGCTGACGCGTCCGGGCGCACCCGAGCGGTAGTACTCCTCCTCGAACACCACCCATTCCAGCAGCGACGCGTCCCGTCCGCCCAGTTCCTCCGGCCACGACACCACCGACAGCCGGGCGTCGGCGAGAGTGCGTTCCCACTCGCGGTGCGCCTCGAAACCCTCCGCGGTATCCATCGACGGCAGCGGCTCGGCGGGAACGTTGTCGCGCAGGAAGGTCCGCACCTCCTCGCGGAAGGCGACGGTGGCGGCGTCGAACTCGAGATCCACTTACTTCGCCCCTTCGTTCGAGTTGCGTGCACTGGCCGCCATCGACTTGGCATCCATGCCGCCGAGCGGATCGGTGTCGATCTCGGCGTTGTGCGCGTGCGCGAAGTGGTGGAGACCGAAGACGGAGTCCATACCGTTCCGCATGCCCATCTGGTCCTCGCACTGGTTGACAGCCTTCTTGGTGAGCGCGAGACCGAACCGGGGCATGGCGGCGATGCGTCCGGCGATCGCGAGCGTCTCCTGCTCCAGGTCCTCGCGCGGCACGACGCGGTTGACCATGCCCACCTCGTAGGCGCGCTGCGCGGTGAACCGGTCGCCGGTGAAGAGGATTTCCTTCGCGAACCGCGGTCCGAGCATCCACGGATGCGCGAAGTACTCGACCCCCGGAATGCCCATACGTACGACCGGATCGGAGAAGAACGCGTCGTCCGACGCCACGATGAGGTCGCACACCCACGCCAGCATCAGACCGCCGGCGATGCAGGCACCCTGGATCATCGCGATGGTCGGCTTCGGGATCTCGCGCCAGCGACGGCACATCCCGAGATAGACCTCCATCTCGCGCGCGAACCGCTGGTCGCCACCCGGCTTGTCGACGTGGTCCCACCACATCACGGCCTTGTTGTCGTACTGCACGTGATGGTCCCGGCCCGGGGTCCCGATGTCGTGCCCGGCGCTGAAGTGCTTTCCGTTGCCGGCAAGGACGATCACCTTCACGTCGTCGTCCTCGACGGCCCGCTCGAACGCGGCGTCGAGGGCGTACGTCATCACCGAGTTCTGGGCGTTGCGGTAGTCGGGGCGGTTGAGCGTCACGAATGCGACACCGTCACGCACCTCGTAGGTGACGACGTCACCCTCGTCCGGAACCGTCATTTCTTCTCCTCACGCAGAACGTTTTTCATGACCTTCCCGGAGGGGTTCCGGGGGAGGGAGTCCACGAAGCGCACCGACCGGGGCACCTTGAAATTGGCGAGTCGCTCCTTGCAGAACGCGACCACGTCGTCCTCGGCGAGCGTGACGCCCGCCTTGGCGACCACGTAGGCCCGCCCGACCTCGCCCATCCGCTCGTCGGGCACACCGACGACTGCAGACTCCGCGACGCCGTCGAGTCGGGCAAGAGCGTTCTCCACCTCAGCGGGATACACGTTGAAACCGCCGGAGATGTACATGTCCTTGAGGCGGTCGGTGATGTCCACGTAACCGCGGTGGTCCAGGGTTCCGACGTCGCCGGTGTGCAACCAGCCGTCCGCATCGATGGTCTTGGCGGTCGATTCGGGGTCGTCGAGATAACCGAGCATCACGTTCTCGCCGCGCACCAGGATCTCGCCCTGGTCGCCGATCCGGACCTCCATCCCGGGGATGGCGCGACCCGACGTGGTCGACACGGTCACCGGGTCGTCGTCGGTCCGGCACATCGTGACCACCACCGCCTCCGTCTGACCGTAGGCGGTGAGGACGGCGTCGAAGCTCAGCTCCGACTGCATCCGTTCCACCAGTGCGACCGGAACCGCGGCCGCGCCCGTGATCGCGACCCGCAGGCTGGACAGGTCGTACTTCGGACGGTCCGGGTGGTCCAGGATCGACTGGAAGATCGTGGGGGCGCCGGGGAGCACGGTGATCTGCTCGTCGTGCACGGTCGCCATCACCTTCGGCACGTCGAACACCGCCATCGGGACCACCGTCGCCCCGTTCAGCAGACACACCAGGAACCCGGCCTTGTACCCGAAGGTGTGGAAGAACGGGTTGATGATCAGGTAGTTGTCGTCGGAGGTCACCTCGGCGCACTCGCCCCACGCCTGCGCGATGCCCACCGACTGCCGGTGCGCACTCATCACGCCCTTGCTACGGCCCGTCGTGCCCGACGTGAACATGACGTCGGAGACGTCGTCGGGGGAGACGGCGGCCGCGCGGACGTCGGCCTCGGCGCGCGTGTCCTCGTCGGCGAGGGCGAGGAAGTCGTCGAAGTCGAAGACGCCGGGCACCTCGGCGTCGCCGCCGTCGACCGGAACCCGGACGACGGTCGGCAGGTCGAGGGTGCTCGACTCGTCGCGCAGCGCCGCGTACCGGTCGGTGCCGAGGAAGTTGCCCGCGACCACCAGTGCGGTGGTCTTGGTGCGCTCGAGAATGTCGAGGGCCTCGGTGGCCGTGTACCGGGTGTTGATCGGGACGAGAGTCGCGCCGGCGTAGTGGATGCCGAGCGCCGCGACCACCCAGTGATACGTGTTGGGCGACCACACCGCGACGTGATCGCCGGGTCGCACGTCCTGTGAGCTGAGTGCTGCGGCGAAATCGCGGACACGGTCGTGCAGTTGTGTGAAGGTCAGACGGACGTCGCCGTCCGCCACGGCTGTGAGCTCGCCGAATTCGCGTGCGGCCCGTTTCAGGGCGGACGGGGTGGTTGTCGGTTGTTCGGTCACTGGGCTCCCTACCTACCTAGCAAGTGCTTGGTAGGTTATCTTACAGACGTGGACCAGAGCGAGAGCCCGGACGGGCTGATCACCGACGACGACTTTGCGCAGACCGTCAGGACGTGGCTGAACGACAACCTCACCGGCGACTTCGCCCGGCTGAAAGGTAAAGGCGGCCCCGGCAGCGAGCACGAGTTCTTCGGGGAACGGCTCGCCTGGGACCGTCATCTCGCCGCGGCGGGATGGACGTGCCTCGGCTGGCCGAAGGAGCACGGCGGGCGCGGAGCCACGCTGGCACAACAGGTGGTGTTCCATCAGGAGTACGCGAAGTCGGGGGCGCCGGCGCGGGTCAGCCACGTCGGCGAGGAACTGCTCGGGCCGACGCTCATCGCGTTCGGCACCGAGGAGCAGAAGCGCCGCTTCCTTCCCGGGATCAACACCGTGACCGAACTGTGGGCACAGGGCTACTCCGAACCGGGCGCCGGTTCCGACCTCGCCAACGTCGCCACCACCGCGCGCCGCGACGGCGACAAGTGGGTGATCAACGGGCAGAAGGTCTGGACGTCCCTCGCGCACGTCGCCCAGTGGGCGTTCGTCCTCTGCCGCACCGAACCGGGATCCAAGCGGCACCGGGGCCTGAGCTTCCTGCTCGTCCCGCTCGACCAGCCCGGCGTCACGGTCCGGCCCATCCAGCAGTTGACCGGCACGTCCGAGTTCAACGAGGTGTTCTTCGACGACGCCGTCACGGACGCGGATCTGGTGGTCGGGGAGCCCGGCGACGGCTGGCGGGTCGCGATGGGTCTGCTGACGTTCGAGCGCGGCGTGTCCACGCTCGGGCAGCAGATCGGTTTCGCCCGCGAACTGCAGGGCGTCGTCGACCTCGCGAAGGCCAACGGTGCGGCGACCGACCCGAACATCCGCGAGAAGATCTCCCGCGCGTGGGTCGGACTGCGGGTGATGCGGGCGCACGCCCTGCGCACCCTGGAAGCGGTCGACGCCGGGACCTCCGGCGCGGAGGCGTCCGTCGCGAAGCTGTTGTGGGCCAACTGGCATCGAGACCTCGGTCAGCTGGCCATGGACGTGCAGGGCGCGGCGTCGCTGCTCGCCCCGGCCGATCCGTCGTCCGACGTCACGGACCCGGAACATCTGGAACTGGGCGAGTGGCAGCGACTGTTCCTGTTCACCCGCGCCGACACCATCTACGGCGGATCCAACGAGATCCAGCGCAACATCATCTCCGAGCGCGTGCTCGGACTTCCCCGAGAGGCCCGTTCATGACTACTACTCCGCTCGCCGCCGCGCCCGTCGAGACTCCGGGCCACGACCTGTTGAAAGGCAAGAAGGTCGTCGTCACCGCCGCGGCGGGCACCGGCATCGGATTCGCGTCCGCGCGCCGCGCCCTGCTCGAGGGCGCCGACGTGCTGGTGTCCGACTGGCACGAGCGTCGCCTCCTCGAGACCAAGGAGAAACTGGCCGCCGAGTTCCCCGGGCAGGCGGTCGAGGCGCTGACGTGTGACGTGTCCAGTACGGAACAGGTGGACGCGTTGATCTCCGGGGCCGCCGACGCGCTGGGCAGGATCGACGTGCTCGTCAACAACGCCGGACTCGGCGGCGAGACCCCGCTCGTCGACATGACGGACGAGGAGTGGGACCGCGTCCTCGACATCACGCTGAACGGAACGTTCCGGGCCACCCGCGCCGCGCTGCGCTACTTCAAGGGGGTCGAGCACAACGGCGTACTGGTCAACAACGCGTCCGTCCTCGGGTGGCGGGCGCAGCACTCGCAGGCGCACTACGCGGCCGCGAAGGCCGGCGTCATGGCGCTGACCCGGTGCAGCGCGATCGAGGCCGCCGAGTACGGCGTCCGGATCAACGCCGTCGCGCCGTCCATCGCGAGGCACGCCTTCCTCGCGAAGGTGACCAGCGAGGAACTCCTCGACAAGCTGGCGTCCGACGAGGCGTTCGGCCGCGCCGCCGAGGTGTGGGAAATCGCCGCCACCATCGCCGTGCTCGCCAGCGACTACACCACCTACCTCACCGGTGAGGTCGTGTCGATCTCGTCGCAGAGGGCGTAGCCGCCCTGTGCGTGGTTAACGAGTGTCTGGACTCCTTAACCGCGCACGGGGCCGAAGGCCCTAACAAGCGCTTGGTTGATAGGATGTGACGATGACGCCACCCCCCGCCGACGACACGTCCGGCAAGTCCGGACGCCGGACCGAACTCCTCGACATCGCGGCCACCCTGTTCGCCGAACGCGGCCTGCGGGCCACCACCGTCCGCGACATCGCCGACGCCGCGGGCATCCTGTCGGGCAGCCTGTACCACCACTTCGACTCGAAGGAGTCGATGGTCGACGAGATCCTACGGGGCTTCCTCGACGACCTGTTCGGCAAGTACCGCGAGATCGTCGCGTCCGGACTCGACAGCCGCGCGACCCTCGAAGCACTGGTCACCACGTCGTATGAGGCGATCGACGCGTCGCATTCCGCGGTCGCGATCTACCAGGACGAGGTGAAGCACCTCGTCGCCAACGAGCGTTTCGAGTACCTGTCCGAACTGAACACCGAATTCCGCGAGCTGTGGATGGGTGTGCTCGACGCGGGTGTGAAGGACGGCAGCTTCCGGTCCGACATCGACGTCGAGCTCGCCTTCCGATTCCTCCGCGACACCGCCTGGGTCGCCGTCCGCTGGTACCGGCCCGGTGGCTCGGTCACGGTCGACACCGTGGCCAAGCAATACCTCTCGATCGTCCTCGACGGACTTGCGAGTCCCCATCACTGACTAGGAGTTTCACATGACCGAGGCCTACATCGTCGACGCCGTCCGCACACCGATCGGCAAGAAGAACGGCGGCCTGTCCGGCGTGCATCCCGCCGACCTGGGTGCGCACGTCATCAAGGCCCTCGTCGAGCGCACGGGCATCGACCCGGCCGGTGTCGACGACGTCGTCTTCGGTTGCGTCGACGCGATCGGCGGGCAGGCGGGCAACATCGCCCGCACCGCGTGGCTGGCCGCCGGCTACCCGGAAGAGGTCCCGGGGGTCACCGTCGACCGGCAGTGCGGGTCCAGTCAGCAGGCCGTGCACTTCGGTGCGCAGGCGATCCTGAGCGGCACCGCCGACCTGATCGTCGCCGGCGGTGTGCAGAACATGAGCCAGATCCCGATCGCCTCGGCGATGGTGGTCGGTCAGCAGTACGGATTCGACACCCCGTTCGGCGGATCGACGGGCTGGACGGAACGCTACGGCGACCAGGAGGTGTCGCAGTTCAACGGCGCCGAACTGATCGCGGACAAGTGGGACATCAGCCGCGAGGAACTCGAGCGCTGGGCGCTGCAGAGCCACGAGCGGGCGCGGACGGCCATCGCCGAAGGTCGCTTCGACCGCGAGATCGTCCCGTTCGGTGACGTGACGACGGACGAGGGTCCCCGCGAGACCAGCCTCGAGAAGATGGCGGCGCTGAAGACCCTCACCGACGGGGGACGTCTCACGGCCGCGGTCGCGAGCCAGATCTCCGACGGCGCGAGCGCGGTGCTGCTGGCCTCACCGGAAGCGGTCGAGAGGTACGGCCTGACCCCCCGGGCCCGCATCCACCACCTGAGCGCCCGCGGCGCCGACCCGATCTTCATGCTCAGCGCGCCGATCCCGGCCACGCGCTACGCGCTGGAGAAGACGGGTCTGAGCATCGACGACATCGACCTGGTCGAGATCAACGAGGCCTTCGCGCCGGTCGTCCTCGCATGGATCAAGGAGATCGGCGCCGACCCGGCGAAGGTCAATGTCAACGGCGGCGCGATCGCCCTCGGCCACCCACTCGGCGCGACCGGCACGAAGCTGATGGCCACACTCCTCAACGAACTCGAGCGCACCGGCGGCCGCTACGGTCTGCAGACCATCTGCGAGGGCGGCGGCACAGCCAACGCCACCATCATCGAACGCCTGTGAGTACTTGTTAACCGCGGGCGGTTAACAAGTACTCACAGGTCAGGTGCGGGCATGACCGGCGATGTCCTCCGTGAAGGCCCGCATCATCTCGGCGGTGAGGGTGGGACGCACCGTGTCGATCACGTCCAGATAGTCCTGGGTGCCGGCATGGCAGCGTCCACCCGAATCGACGCTGCACTCGAAGGTCGCCTGCGCCACGGTCCGTGCCGCATGCGCGACATCGGCGGGCGTGTAGCCCTCGGTCGCGGCGACGAGGGCGGACACGTCGACCTGCTCGTTGCCGAGATAGCGCTCCCACAGGGCGTGACGGGCCTCCGCGTCCGGCGCGCCGATCGGCAGCACGTAGTCGAAACGTCCGTGTCGAAGGAACGCATCATCCAGTGCTCGAACGGAATTGGTGGCGCACACCAGTAGCCGCCCGCCGCGTTCACGGAAGTTGACGATCGACTTCAGCAGTTCGTTCACCACCCCGACGGATTGCGACCCGGGCCGGCGCCGCGCCGCCACCTCCTCCACCTCGTCGATGAAGACGACGACGTGCTCGAGTTCGCCCATCGACGCGAACGCCTCCCCGAGGCCGGCAGCGAGACCGCTCTCGGCGGCCGCGAGCCGCGACGGGAACAGTTCGACGAACGGCCAGCCGAGCCGGCTGGCGATGGCACGCGCGAACGTCGTCTTCCCGGTTCCCGGCGGGCCGAACAGCACCACCGCGCGGGGTGCTGCCACCCCGTGGTCGGCGGCCAGCGCCGGCCGGGACAGCGGCAGCACGATCTTGCGTTCGATCAGCGATTTCTCCCGCGTCATGCCGGCGACCTGTTTCCACAGTCCGGCGGTCGGCACCGCACCGCCGAGCGTCGCCAGAAGCCCGGCCGTGCGGGGCGACACCGTCCCGAGCTTCTCGTAGTACGTGACTCCGGTGCGGGCCGTGAATCCCGAATTGGTCAACGCCGTCGCACCGGTCTCCCCTTCGGGGAGGAGGGCGGTCACCCGCCGGACTCCTCTGGCGAGGAGCCGGTGCTCGAGCTGCGACAACAGGGCGCTGCCGAGCCCTTGCCCACGCCATTCGGGATCGAGGGAGATCCGCATGACCCAGGCGCGGTCCTCGTCGACGCGAGCGACCGCCGTCCCGATGATGTGCCCGTCCCTCGTCGCGACGACCGCGGGGTGACGATTCAGCAGACTCCCGACCACGTCCGAGAGCGCGAACAGGGGCAGCTGGTCCGTGGTGGTGGAACTGCTATCCATGCGCACGACAGCCTCGAGATCCTCCGGTTCGAAGTCTCGGATGGTCCAGGCGTCCATGCGCCCTCCCTGAAGTGGATGGCGGAACCTCAGACTACGTCTGCCGTGAGTACTTATTAACCGCGGGCGGTTAATAAGTACTCACGGGCGGGAAGCGCTACGCTCGAATCCACAGGTGACGAGTCCTGAACGGGGCCGTGATGCACGAGTTGGCAATCACCCAGAGCGTCGTCGACGCCGTCTGCGAGACCGCCGCGGGACGGACGGTCCACAGTGTGCGCGTACAGGTGGGGGCGTTGACGGCCGTGGTCGCCGATTCGATGCAGTTCTGTTTCGAACTGGTCACCGAAGGGACCGTCGCGCACGGTGCCCGTCTCGACATCGACCACACCCCGGGCGGTGCGCACTGCCGTGAGTGCGGCGAGGATTTCGCGCTCACGGACCTGGTGTTGCTGTGCCCGTGCGGAAGTGCGGACGTGGAGGTCACGTCGGGTCGGGAACTACGAATCCTCTCGATGGAAGTGAGCTGACGCAAATGTGTGCCACCTGTGGATGCGGAGACGAGACCGGAACCAGGATCACGGTGCCCCACGAGCACCCGCACGACCACGAGCACCCGCACGACCACGAGCACCCGCACGACCACGACCACCCGCACGACCACGACCACCCGCACGACCACGACCACCCGCACGACCACGACCACCCCCACACTCACGAACACCCCCACGAGCACGCGACCGAGACGGTGACCCTCGAGCAGAAGGTGCTGGCGAAGAACGACCTCACGGCGGAGCGCAACCGGGGCTGGCTGGCCGGACGTGGGGTGCTCGCGCTGAACGTGATGAGTTCGCCGGGGTCGGGGAAGACGACGCTGCTCGAACGCACCATCGCCGACATCGGTGGGCAGCGGCGCGTCTCGGTGGTGGAGGGTGATCAGGAGACGATGCTCGACGCGAACCGAATCAAGGCGACGGGATGTGCTGTGGTGCAGGTGAACACGGGTGCCGGGTGTCATCTCGACGCCGAGATGATGCGGGACGCGCTGACCGCTCTCGACCCCGAGCCGAACTCGCTGCTGTTCATCGAGAACGTGGGGAACCTCGTCTGTCCGGCACTGTTCGATCTCGGTGAGAAGAGCAGGGTGGTGGTGATCTCGGTGACCGAGGGGACGGACAAGCCGCTCAAGTATCCGCACATGTTCGCGGCGGCGAACCTGGTGATCGTGAACAAGGCGGACCTGTTGCCGTACGTGGACTTCGACGTCGATCTCTGCACGAAATACGCCCGGTCCGTGAACCCCGACCTGCAGATGATCACGTTGTCGGCGACGACGGGCCAGGGCATTGCGCAGTGGTACGACTGGATTGCGAAGCAATGACGCCCCTACACGACCGGGCGGAGCCGCGCGGTGCGACGCGCCGAGGACCGTTGACATCCGCTCGGCGGCGGAGCTAAATAAATATCAGCGCCACGCAGGTGGGCCGACGGTCGACTCCGGTGGCGACAGGAGTTGTGTTCACTCCGGAAAGCGACCTGATATGCCGACACAGGAAGCAATCAACGCCGAGGACACCCTGATTCACGTGCTGTGGATCAATGCGGGACTCAGTTGCGACGGCGATTCGGTGGCCTTGACGGCTGCGACGCAGCCCAGTGTCGAGGAGATTGCTCTGGGAGCCCTGCCGGGCCTGCCCAAAGTGGCCGTTCACTGGCCGCTGATCGACTTCGAGAACGGCCCCGAGGGCGGCGCCGACGACTTCCTGGAGTGGTTCTGGAAGGCGGATCGCGGCGAGCTCGAACCGTTCGTCCTGGTGGTGGAGGGTTCGATCCCGAACGAGCAACTTCACGACGAGGGTTACTGGTGCGGTTTCGGCAACAATCCCGAGACCGGTCAGCCGGTGACGACGAGTGAATGGCTCGATCGTCTCGCTCCGAAGGCGACGGCGATCGTCGCGGCCGGGACGTGCGCCACGTACGGCGGTATTCACGCGATGGCGGGTAATCCGACCGGTGCGATGGGTGTTCCCGACTATCTCGGCTGGGATTGGAAGTCGAAGGCGGGCATCCCGATCGTCTGCGTTCCCGGCTGCCCGATCCAACCGGACAATCTGTCGGAGACTCTGACATATCTCCTCTACATGGCCACCGAGCAGGCGCCCATGATCCCGCTCGACGACGCTTTGCGCCCGCAATGGCTGTTCGGTGCCACGGTGCACGAGGGCTGCGACCGCGCCGGCTACTACGAGCAGGGTGATTTCGCCACCGAGTACGGCTCACCCAAGTGCATCGTGAAGCTGGGGTGCTGGGGCCCCGTCGTCAAGTGCAACGTCCCGAAGCGGGGCTGGATCAACGGTGTCGGTGGGTGCCCGAATGTGGGCGGTATCTGCATCGGGTGCACGATGCCTGGCTTCCCGGACAAGTTCATGCCGTTCATGGACGAACCCCCGGGCGGCAAGATCTCCACCGCGGCGTCCGGACTGTACGGATCCGCCATTCGGAGTCTCCGCAAGATCACCAAGACCACCTTGGACAAAGAGCCGCACTGGCGCAGTCGCGGTACGAAACTGACCACGGGCGCCACACGCACCTGGTAGTCCCGCTCGGGGTCTCGGGCGGTAGTCCGCCGGCCTCGAACACTGAGAGGTACGTCGATGACAACGATCATTCCGGAACCTTCGCACAAGTCGGAATCCGACGGCCTGGTCGAGATGGCGTGGGATCCGATCACGCGCATCGTGGGCAGCCTGGGCATCTACACGAAGATCGACTTCAAGCAGAAGGAAGTCGTGGAGTGCCACAGCACCTCGTCGATCTTCCGCGGCTATTCGATCTTCATGAAGGGTAAGGACCCGCGCGACGCCCACTTCATCACGAGCCGCATCTGCGGTATCTGTGGTGACAACCATGCGACGTGTTCGTGTTATACCCAGAACATGGCCTACGGCGTGCAGCCGCCGCACATCGGCGAGTGGATCGTCAACCTCGGCGAGGCCGCGGAATACATGTTCGACCACAACATCTTTCAGGAGAACCTCGTCGGTGTGGACTTCTGCGAGAAGATGGTCTCCGAGACCAATCCCGGGGTGCTCGCGCAGGCCGAGAAGACCGAGGCGCCGCACGCCGGTGAGCACGGCTACAAGACCATCGCCGACATCATGCGTTCGCTCAACCCGTTCACCGGCGAGTTCTATCGGGAGGCGTTGCAGGTCAGTCGGTGGACGCGAGAGATGTTCTGCCTCATGGAAGGTCGGCACGTCCATCCGTCCACCCTGTATCCGGGTGGCGTGGGCACGGTCGCGACGATCCAGCTGATGACCGACTACACGACGCGTCTGATGCGCTACGTGGAGTTCATGAAGAAGGTCGTCCCCATGCACGACGACCTGTTCGACTTCTTCTACGAGGCCATGCCCGGCTACGAGAAGGTCGGCCTGCGCCGGACTCTCCTCGGCTGCTGGGGGTCCTTCCAGGATCCCGCGGTGTGCAACTTCTCCTACAAGGACATGGAGAAGTGGGGACGGGCCATGTTCGTGACGCCCGGCATCGTGGTGGACGGCAAACTGATCACGACGTCCCTCGTCGACATCAATCTGGGCATCCGAATCCTGCTGGGCAGTTCGTATTACGACGACTGGACCGACCAGGAGATGTTCGTGAAGAACGATCCACTCGGGAACCCGGTCGACCGCAGGCATCCGTGGAACCAGCACACCAACCCGCACCCGCAGAAACGCGACATGGAGGACAAGTACAGCTGGGTGATGTCGCCGCGGTGGTTCGACGGCACCGACCACCTCGCGCTGGACACCGGCGGCGGGCCGCTGGCCCGGCTCTGGAGTACCGCCCTCGCGGGCCTCGTCGACATCGGGTACGTGCAGTCGACCGGTCACAGCGTGAAGATCAACCTGCCGAAGACCGCGCTGAAGGGCCCGGTCGAGTTCGAATGGAAGATCCCGCAGTACGGCAGCAACACCATCGAGCGTGACCGGGCGCGGACCTACTTCCAGGCGTACGCGGCGGCGTGTGCGCTGCACTTCGCGGAGAAGGCGCTCGCCGAGATCCGGGCCGGGCACACGAAGACGTGGGAGAAGTTCGAGGTCCCCGACGAGGGAATCGGCTGCGGCTTCACGGAGGCGGTGCGCGGAGTCCTGTCGCACCACATGGTGATTCGCGACGGCAAGATCGCGAACTATCACCCGTATCCGCCGACGCCGTGGAACGCCAACCCCCGCGACAGCTTCGGGACACCGGGGCCGTACGAGGATGCGGTGCAGGGTCAGCCGATCTTCGAGGAGAACGACCGGGAGCACTTCAAGGGCATCGACATCATGCGGACCGTCCGCAGTTTCGATCCCTGCCTGCCCTGCGGTGTGCACATGTATCTCGGTGAGGGGAAGACGCTGGAGAAGCTGCATTCGCCCACCCAGTCCGTGACCGGCGAGTGACGGGGTACGCATGGAGAGTGGCGGATCGGAGACGTGGGGGAGTGACGAAGTAGGAGACGACCCCGATCGGTGGCGGACGGCCGGCGAGAGGATCGACAGCCTGTTGGACGCGAGTTCGACTGGTGGTTCGGTGGCACGTGATCGCGCCGAGCAATTGGTCCGCGAGGTGGTCGAACTCTACGGCGCCGGGTTGCAGCGCGTCCTCGAGATCATCGGTGAACGCGACGACGACCTCGTCGAACGACTGGCCGCCGACGAACTCGTCGCGAGCCTGCTGCTGGTGAACGGACTCCATCCGCACGACGTCGAGACGAGGGTCGCCACCGCACTCGACAGTGTGCGCCCCTATCTGGGTTCCCACGGCGGTGACGTCGAACTGCTCGGTGTGGTGAACGGTGTGGTGCGGCTTCGGCTGACCGGCAGTTGTCAGAGCTGCCCGTCCTCGGCGGTGACGTTGGAACTCGCCGTCAAGGACGCCGTACTGGCGGCGGCACCGGAGACCGTGGACATCGAGGTGGTGGGTGCCACGCCCGCGGCCGGCTCCGGGCTGATTGCCGCGGAATCTCTGTTCTCCCATGTTCATCCGAACGGAACGGACGGGTCGAGTGGCACCGGGACGTGGATCTCGGTGCCCGAACTCGAGGACCTCGCGCCCGGGGAGGTGGCCGGGTTCGCCGTCGCCGGGCTCCCGATTCTGGTGTGCCGGATCGGGGAGCAGTTGTTCGCCTACCGCGACCGCTGCGCCGCCTGCACCAACTCGCTGGCCGGGGCCACGTTGCAACGAAAGGCGGGCGGGCAGGTGGGTGATGCGGTGCTGCGCTGTCCGTCGTGCCGGGCGCACTTCGACCCGCGCCGGGCAGGACTCCGTCTGGACGGTGACGCGGACGCCGAAACGCTGTCGCCGCTTCCGGTCCTCGTGCGTGACGGCGTCGTCTCCGTCGCGGTGCCCGCCGCGGAGGTGGCGTGATGAGCCCGTCGGGGAACGGACTGCGCATCCTGCAGCGCATCGCGTCCGAGCGACCCAAACCGGTGGTCGGGGAACGGTGCGACATGTGCGCCGTGCCGATCGCCGACGCCCATCAGCACGTCGTGAACGTCCAGGACCGGCAACTGATGTGCGTGTGCCGCGGGTGCTACCTGCTGTTCACCGACGAGAGCGCTGAACTGCGTTTCCGGGCCGTCCCGGAACGCTACCTGTCGTTTCCCGACTTCGAACTCGCACCGGGTCGCTGGGACGAACTGGAGATCCCCGTCGGGCTCGCCTTCGTGTTCCGGAACTCGCTGCTGGCCAAGACCGTCGCCTTCTATCCCGGTCCGGCAGGTGCCACCGAATCGGAGCTGCCACTCGACGCCTGGGACGGCGTCCTCGCGGCCAACCCGGCGCTCGGCCGGCTGTCCGCAGACACGGAAGCGTTGCTCCTGCGGGTCCCGGAGCACGGTGGCGCGGACCCCGAGTGCTACCTCGTCCCCATCGACGCCTGCTATCAGCTGGTGGGCGAGTTGCGGCAGGTGTGGCGGGGGTTCGACGGCGGCCAGGATGCTCGCCGGGTCATCGACACGTTCTTCGAGACGGTGCGTGCGCGCAGTCGCGTCGCGAAGGAGCCGACGTGACCGAGTTGTCGTTCCACGTGGAGGACGTGTTTCCGGAACCGTTCGCGGTTGCGCCGAATCTCACTGCGCGAGTAGAGGTGACGGAGTCGAGCGGTGCGGCCGTGCACGCGCTGGCCGTCCGGTGCCAGGTCCGCATCGACCCGCAACGCCGCCGCTACACGGACGGTGAGGCGGAGGGCCTCCTCGATCTGTTCGGGCCCCGCGAGCGGTGGACGGCCACGCTCAAACCCTTCCAATGGATGCAGACCAGCACCGTGGCCCAGGGGTTCACCGGGTCGAGTGTGGTGGAGTTGCCGCTGCCGTGCACGTACGACTTCGAGGTGACGGCATCGAAGTATCTGCACGCCCTGGACGAGGCCGGGTCGACGGTGCCGCTCGTGTTCCTGTTCAGCGGGACGGTCTTCACCCGCGGGGTCGCCGGTTTCGGGGTGGAACGGATCCCGTGGGACCGCGAGTCGACCTACGACCTGCCGGTCGGCGTGTGGCGCGAACTGGTTCAGGCGCACTACCCGAACACGGGGTGGGTGCGCCTCGACCACGACACGCTCGCCGCGCTGGCGCGCTACAAGGCGGCGCACGGTCTGATCGGACTGGACGTCGCCATTTCGGACCTGCTGCAGGGAGCTGGGGAGGTGATCGCATGATCTCCCCGGCGTCCCTGCAGCGAGTACGTGCCGTGGCCGACGCGGTCCTGTACGAGGGCTACCTTCTGTATCCGTATCGTGCGAGTTCGTCGAAGAACCAGTCGCGGTGGCAGTTCGGCGTCCTCGGACCGTCGGGTGCGGCGGAGTCGGGGGTCGGCGAGGAACCGCGCATGTCCTGTCAGACCCTGATGCGGGCCGGCACCGGAGCGGGGGTGAACGTCACCCTCCGATTCCTGCAACTCCAGGTGCGCAGCATCGAACGCGCGGTCGCTGACTCGGCGGAATTCGTTCCCGTCGACGAACTGACCGTCGCGGGTGCGAGCTGGCTCAGCTGGGACGAGGCGGTGGAGCGCGAATTCGATCTCGGCATCCTGCACCCCGCGGAGTGGCCGGGTGAACGCCGACTCGACGTCCACATCGACGGCGGCACGGAGGTGGAGGAACTTCGGGGCGAGGACGGATCCCTCGCCGGCCGCGTGGTGCGCACCCGGTGGCCCGCACACGCGGTCGTGACGGTGGGGAGCGACAGCGTCGACGGGCTGAGCCGGGTGCGGGTATCGGTCGAGAACGTGACCGCCGCGCCGGACGTCACCGGCTGGGACAAGGACTCGGCGATCCGGCAGTCGCTGATCGGCGCCCACCTGATCCTGGCGGCCGAGAACACCGAGTTCGTCTCACTCCTCGAACCCCCCGCGGAGGCGGAGCAACTCGCGGGCACGTGCGCGCACGAACGGTGCTACCCCGTGCTGGCCGGCTTGCCTGGGGAGACGGACCTCGTCCTGGTGTCGCCGATCATCCTGTACGACCACCCCGAGGTGGCCGAGCAGAGCGACGGGGCACTGTTCGACGCCACCGAGATCGACGAGATCCTCACACTCCGCGTCATGACCCTCACCGAGGAGGAGAAGCGGCAGGCCCGCGCCACCGACCCGCTGGCCGCCCAGATCATCGACCGCTGCGAGCAGATGTCGCCGGCGACGCTCGCTCAGATGCACGGCATCCTCCGAGACCCGCACCTCCCGGACCCGCACCTCCCGGACCCGGGCCTCCCCGACATGGGTCTCGTCCCGGAACTGACCGACGACATGCCGTGGTGGGATCCGGACGCCGACACCGCCGTACGCCCCGACGTCGACGGCGTCATCGTGAACGGCGTCCGGGTGGCGAAGGGCACCGTCGTGCGGATCCACCCGTCGCGGCGCGCCGACGCCCAGGACCTGTTCTTCGCGGGACAGTTGGCTCGCGTGGTGACCGTGCACGCCGACGTCGACGGTGGCACCCACGTCGGCGTCGTGCTGGTGGACGACCCTGCGTCGGAGTTGCACGAGTGGTACGGACGGTATCTGTACTTCGCCCCGGACGAGGTGGAGCCGGTCTCGGCAGACACCGGAAAGGATGGACAGCCATGAAGATTCTCGGAGAAATGACCACCGCGGCTCTGGCGTTGGTCGCGGTCGCGGGCGTTGCGGTCGCCGTCATCGCGATTCCCGACATCAGGCGATATCTGCGTATCCGGAAAATGTGAGACGCGCGTGACGGTGGGCAGGCGGGTTCTGGTTGCCGGTGTGGGCAACATCTTCTTCGGCGACGACGGTTTCGGACCCGAGGTGCTGCGCGGGGTCGCGACGAGGTCGCTGCCGCCGGGCGTCCGCGCCGTCGACTTCGGCATTCGTGGAACGCATCTGGCCTACGAGTTGCTCGACGGGTGGGGCGCCCTGCTGCTGGTGGATGCGGTGCCCGGCCGCGGTGAGCCCGGGGCGCTGAGGGCGTTCGAGGTGGGACCCGATTCCGTCCCGGTTGCGCCGCTGGACGCGCACAGCATGGATCCGGGGGCGGTGTTCGGGAGTCTGCGCGCGCTCGGTGGCACCCTGCCGCGGACCGTGGTCCTCGGCTGCCAGGTGGAGAACACCGGCGAGGGAATCGGGCTCTCACCGCGGGTCGAGGCCGCCGTCGGACCGGCCGTCGACATGGTGTTCGAAATCGTGGATCAACTGCTGGAGTCCGACTCCGCGGCAACGCTGCAACCGGACGGGACGGAGGGCTGAATCATGTGTCTCGGTATTCCCGGTCAGGTGGTGCGCATGCTGGAGGGCTACGGCAACCAACTCGCGCTCGTCGACGTCGTCGGCGAACAGCGCAAGGTGAACGTCGGCATGCTGCCCGAGGACGTCCGCCTGGAACCGGGCGACTGGATCGTCATCCACATGGGTTTCGCCATGGAGAAGGTGGACCAGGCGGGCGCCGAGAAGGCGATGGCCGGGCTGGAGATGATGGGGCGGTCGCGGACGGCCGACGACGACTGACGGCGCAGATCACCGCATCCCGGCCTCACGGACGTCCGGTGGTCCGGCGACGAAGTCGCGTGCCCGGTTCCAGCGGGCGTGGTAGCGCTCGCCGAATCGTGACCGGGCACGGGCCATCCGGCGCGGTTTGTTCGGGTAGCGGCGCATCGCCCACCAGGAGTCGGGTTTGGCGAGGCGGATGGCGCCGATGATCGCCACCGGCTGGAACACGATCCCCACGATCCCGGTGACGAACTTGCCCTTGAGCATGCAGATCACCGAGATGGCGAGAGAGATGGCCAGATAGCCGATCGACGACCACCACTCCGGGGTGCCGATCCGGCCGGTCACGAGTTCGGCGCCTCCGATCATCAGACCGGTGATCATGAGCGCGCAGAAGATCGCGTCCACCGACTTCCGGCCGGACGTGCTCCAGTACACATCGTCGAGGTGCACCCACAGCGCGAACTCGTCGAAGGTGAGCGCGAGGCCCACTCCGAAGAGGGCGGCGAACACGTTGAGTGCAGTGCCCTCCGGGGTGGTGGCGATCAATGCCAGCCCGGCCAGCGTCATGAACAGGATGCCGAAAACCTGGTGGTGCAGGTGCACTCCGCCGACGGTGATGTCGTTGATCAGCCCGCCCCCCGACTCCGTGGCGTCGTCCGTGGGCGCCGCTCCCGACCGCGACCGGATACGGCGGGTGATGGTCCGGGTGACGACGAACGTGACCAGGACCGCGATGAACAGCCACATCACGGGATACAGGACCACAACCCGGCTGTCGCCTTCGGTGTCCACGACGATCTCGGCGAGAAGGGCCATCTCGACACTCCGTCAGGTGGGGAACATCATCCTCTCTCCGGGTATACACCCCGCTCGCGGACGGCGGACGAAGACTGGACGTTCCGCTCGACGGAGAATCCGAGTCCGTGCCCGTCCCAGGTCTGGAGGGTGACCACCGAGTCGGCCAGAGTGATGCGGGCGTCCAGGCCGCGTCCGTCTCCGCGGCCGTGGGCCAGCATGCCGGACAGCACGATCGCGCCGCGGGTGGCGGAGTCGAATTCGAGGACCGCGGTGGATGTTCCCGTGCCGTCGTGCACCTCGGCGACTCGCACGTGGAAGCAGTGGGGCGCGGCGAGATGTTGCCCGACCTGCTGCCGGGCCAGGGCAGGCGTGTCGGCGGTTACCGACAGGGGTGTCCGCCGGTCGGGGAGCGGCTCCGGCTCGTCGAACGACTCCGGCAGACGCACGTCTTCCCAGGCGGGCTCGGGCTGCCCGCACGACAGCAGGCCCGACCACAGTTCGGTCATCGTCGCCGCGACCATCGTCCGCCCGGTGGGCGAGGCCACGGTCCAGCCGCTGGGGGTGGAGCGGACCCGCGCCGCGGCCGACCCGACGAGCCTGGCCACCGCCTCCCGCTGAGTGTGTGTGCGGATGACCGGGCTCAGCCAGTCGCCCGCCTTCGCTCCCGGGCATCCGCCACACATCAGGGCATCACGTCCCCACTGTTCGGGCCGAGGGTCTGGCCCACGTACAGGTTCCCGCCGGGGTCGGACGCGAGGAGCACGGCGGTGGGTGCCACCTCCCGGGGTAGTCCGAATCGGCCCAGGGGCAGTTCCGCCCGCTTGGCGACCTTCCAGTCCTCGGTGATGCCGTCGACGAGCGGGGTCTCGATCGGCCCCGGCGCGATGGCGTTGACCAGGACGTTGTGCTGCGACACTTCGAGTGCCAGCGATTTGGTGAGCGCGATCGTCCCGGCTTTCGCGGCCGCGTAGTGCGCGAGTCCCACCCCGCCCTTGATCCCGAGTTGCGACGCGATGTTGACGATGCGCCCCTCGCCCGCGGCCACCATCGCCGGAACAGCGGCCCGGCACATCAGGAACATCCCGGTCAGGTCGATGTCGATCGTGCGGCGCCACATGTCGAGTGACATGTCGGCGAGCTCGGATTCCTCGAGGATCCCCGCGGAGTTGACGAGCACATCCACGCGTCCGAGTGCTTCGACGGCGCCGGCGAAGGCCGCGCGCACCGACTCCTCGTCCGCGACGTCGACTCGGACGGCGGCCGTGGCCCCGAGTTCTTTCGCCGTCAGCTGCGCCGCCGCTTCGTCGACATCGGCGATCACCACGTCTGCGCCCTCGGCGAGATACGCCTCGGCGATCGCGCGGCCGATACCGCTGGCTCCGCCCGTGACCAGCGCCCGTCTACCGTCCAGAACTCCCATGATCGTTCTCCTAGTCCTGCATCTTGGTGGTGAGGCCGCCGTCGACGACGATGGACTGCCCGGTGAGATAGCGTGATTCGTCGCTGACGAGGAACCGGATGACGGTCGCGATCTCGGCGGCCGTCCCGACGCGTCCACACGGAATCTTCGCCCCGGCCGCCACCAGACCGTCGGGGCCGAGTGAATTGACCGGATCGGCCGACTGCGGAGTCTCGATCAGTCCCGGAACGATGGTGTTGGAGCGGATCCCGCGCGGCGCGAGTTCGACGGCGAGGGCGCGGCTGAGTCCGAGCACGCCGGCCTTGGCGGCCGAGTAGTGCGCATGCTCGCCCCACCCGTAGACGCCGCCCGCGATCGAGGAGATGGAGATCAGCGAGCCCGGCCCGTCGATGCGGGTGGCGGCGGCGCGCAGGGTCCGCATCACACCGGTGAGATCGACCTGCAGCATGTCGGACCAGGCGGCGTCGTCGAGTTCGGCGATCGCGTTCTTGCGTAGGACACCGGCGTTCGCGACGGCGAAGTCGAGCCGCCCCCATTCCGTCAGTGCCCGGTCGGTGAACTCCTCGACCTCGCTGGTGGACCGCACGTCGACGTCGTGGATCACGCCGTCGCCGCCGACGCTCTCGACGCGGCGCAGCGTCTCCTTCGGGTCGTGGGGGTCGCCGGGGAAGGTGCCGATGACCACCCGGACACCCACCTCGGCCAACGCGACCGCGGTCTCGCGGCCGATACCACTGGCCGCGCCGGTGACGACGGCGACCCGGTCCTTCAGATTGTCGTACGGATTGTGCATGAAAGTTCCTGTCGTAGTGCGGGGTACACCGCTATCCGGCGGTGATCGCGACCTTCTTGGCGAACAGCATCACGAGGCCGGACGCGAAGGTGCCGAGAGCGCCGACCCAGAACGCCGCGGTACCGAATCCCACGTTGGCCGACACCATGGCGGTGAGGAGGAAGCCGCCGATGATCGCTCCCGGTTGGCTCATGGCGCCGATGAACGTGGCACCGGTGGCGCGGCAATCGGTGGTGTAGCACTCGGCCATGAAGAAGTTCATCGCCGAGTACGGGCCGAGGAGGAAGAACAGGCCGAACATGTAGGTGGGCAGGACGAATGCCGCGGACGACGGCCCGAGCAGCATGAGGGCGAACAGGATTCCGCCGACCATCCAGCCGCCCACGATCGCGTTGCGGCGTCCGAATCGGTCTCCCGCCCAGCCGTGGAAGAGGTACCCGAAGATGCCGACGACGTTGGCGAACACGACGAGCAGCAGTGTGAAGTTGCCCGAGAAGCCCTTGCCGTCCTCGAGGACCGTCGTGCCCAGCACACTGAACGTCTGGATGCCGAACCAGTTGACCATCCACGCGAGCGACAGGACGATCGTATTGCGACGGTTGGCGCCGTGGAAGATCCGGGCGAGCGAGCTCGATTCGGAGTGCTCGATACCGTACTCCTCGGCCAGGACCCGGGCCTCGTCGGACTTTCCGGCCTTGCGCAGCCGGCGAATCCGGTCCTGGAGATCGAACTGCGGCGACTCCTTCAGCCGTGCGCAGACGAACGCGATGATCAGGGCGGGGAGGGTGGCGACGAGAAAGACGATGCGCCAGTCGTCCGGTCCCACGATCGAACCCATCAGGGCGACGAATCCGGCGGCGAGGAGTGCGCCGAGGGGCCATCCGGTCTGGACGAACGAATAGATGAACCCGCGGTGCTTGCGCACGGCGTCACTCTCGGAGACCGCGTAGATCTCGTTGAGATACGTGGCGTTGACGGCCTGTTCGGACAGTCCCATGCCGCCGATGGACTTCGCGGCGACGAGGCTGAACGCACCGCCCGAGGCGGCTGTCGCGGCGGAGGACAGCGCCGTGCCGCCGACGGTGATCATCATGCCCTTGCGTCGTCCGAGCCGGTCGACGAGCGGGCCGACGCCGAGCACGACGATCGCCGTCCCGATGCTGACGAACGTGGAGATGAGTAGCGCGTGCGAGGAACTCCAGCCGAAGTCCTCCTTGACCCGGGGGAGCAGGGTGCCGAACAGGATGAAGTCGTAGACCGCGACCGTCCAGGCGAGGAACGCGATGATCGTGGACTTACGGGTTTCGCGGATGCTGAAGCGGGGGAGTTGCTTGGTGGGACCGCCGGTTTGCGATACTGGGATTCCCTCGGCTGTCTGGCTCATGGGTGTCCTTCCGGGACTGATGATGTCGGATGCTGGGGGCGGCGGTGGGAGTGCGGGCCTGCACCCCACCGCCTTTCGGTGGGTCAGCTCTGGCGCGGGAAGCGTTCCTTGAAGTCGTTCACCATGTGGTCGAACGTCACCCACTCGACGCCGTCGTGCTGGTTGATGTACTCGATGAGGCGTTCGAGCATCAGCAGCGACTGCGGCCGGCCCGACACGTCGGGGTGAATCGTGACGGGGAAGATCGCGTAGTCCATCTCGCGGTAGACCCAGTCGAACTGGTCCCGCCACATCTCCTCGAGGTGCCGCGGGCTGACGAAGCCGTGGCTGTTGGGGCTGGACTTGATGAACATCTGCGGCGGCAGATCGTCGAGCAGCCAGTTGGCCGGGATCTCCACCAGATCGGTCTCCTGGCCGCGCACGAGCGGCTTCATCCACGTCTCGGCCGGCTGGCTGTAGTCGATCTTCGACCAGGAATCGCCGACGCGCACGTAGTACGGCGTGAAGTCGTTGTGCATGAGGGAGTGGTCGTACTTGACGCCACGCTCGATGAGCAGTTCGTTGGTGACCTTGGAGAATTCCCACCACGGGGCCGTGTATCCGGTGGGCTTGCTGCCGGTGAACGATTCGATCAGTTCGATGCTGCGATCGAGGATGTCGGTTTCCTGCTGGCGCGTCATCGCGATCGGGTTCTCGTGGCTGTATCCGTGGATGCCGATCTCGTGCCCGGCCGCGACGACCTGCTCGATTTCGCGGGGGAACGTTTCGATGGAGTGGCCGGGCACGAACCAGGAGGTGGTGATGTCGTACTTGTCGAACATCTTCACCAGGCGAGGCACGCCCACCTCACCGGCGAACATGCCGCGGGAGATGTCGCCGGGGGAGTCTTCTCCGCCGTACGAGCCGAGCCATCCTGCGACGGCGTCGACGTCGACTCCGAAGTTGACGTAGATCTTCTTGGACATGCGTACCTCTCCTACTGGTCGGTCTGGTTCGCCGTGGCGTGGGGCACCACGGTGGGGTGGGTATGGGTGCGGACGACGTCGGCGACGTCCGAGGGGGAGGACACGGCGACTGCCGTGGCGAGCAGGACCCGGGCCTGCGCCGGCCGCAGGAGACCGGCAGTGAGCGCGCCGACCTCGGCGAGGTCGGCGCCGCCACCGTTTCCGTAGCGGGGAACGATGTCTCCGTCGGCGACGCGCGTGGCGACGACCACCGGGATACCGGCCGCGATGCAGTCGCGGGCTCCGTCCACGAACGTCTTGTTCGCGTTGCCGATCCCCGTCGCCTCCAGCACGATTCCCCGGGAACCCGCGTCGACGGCGGCGTCGAGCAGGGCCCGGTCGGCGCCCGGGTGCACGGCCACGATGTCGACCCGGGGGAGCGCGTCCGGTATCGGAAGAGGCTGAGGACGAACCGGTCTGGCGAAGAGCGTCAGGACTCCGTGGACGATCCGGCCGAGAGGTCCGGTCGGGCCGTTGTCGAACGCGTCCAGTGCGGTGGTGTGTCTCTTGCGCGTCCCGGCGGCCGTGAAGAGCCGGCCGTCGAACGCGATCGTCGTGCCGAGGTCGTGGGCGCGGTGGTCGGCGGCGACGGTGATCGCGTCCCGCACGTTGCGCGGCCCGTCGGAATCCGGCTCGCCCGCCGTGATCTGCGCACCGGTGAACACGACCGGACGCGGATCGGCGTGGTGGAGTTCGTGCAGGTACGCGGTCTCCTCCATCGTGTCCGTTCCGTGCGTGACCACCACGCCGGACACGGACGGGTCGCGGAGTGCGGCCACGATCTCGCGCACGATGACGAGTTGATCGGCCGGTGTCAGCAGGTAGCTACCCGTGGTGAGAATGTCGCGGCCCTCGATCTCGACGTCCGTCGGAGCGGACGTGCCCGCGGCGTCGAGTAACACCGAAACGTGATCGGAGGCCACGGCCTTTCCGGCCGGGTCGTTCCGGGACGCGATGGTCCCGCCCGTGCCCAGCACGACAACCTTGCTCATGACTTCCCTTCGGTTGCGCAAACGTTTGGCTCAAACGTTTGGGTACATTAGATTCGTGACGGCGGCCACGTGTCAAGAGGGCCCGGGTTACGTTTCACAGCGTTTACACGGCGTGGAAGGATCGACATCGTGGGGAATCCGAAGAAGCCGCGCGCCACACTGCGCCTGATCGCGGACGAGCTGGGCGTCCATGTCTCGACGGTGTCGCGTGTGCTGAACGGAACCACCGAACCCGGAGTACGCGCCGCGTCGGCCGCGACCACCGAACGCATCCGCGCACTGGCGGACAGTCTCGGCTACCGGCCGAACCCGCACGCCGCGAGTTTGCGCACCAACCGCAGCAACCTCATCGGCGTCCTCGTCCCCAGGCTGTCCGACTACGTGCTCGCCACCGTGTACGAGGGGATCGAGGAAGCGGCCGAGGAGGCCGGCCTGTCCACGTTCGTCACGAACTCCCTCGACGAACCGGACAATCAGTCCGCACGCACCGACATGCTCCTGGCGCGGCGAGTGGACGGACTCATCTTCGGCGATGCGCACATGGACCACCGCTTCCTCGACAGCGTCGCCGAACGGGGAACACCGTTCGTGCTCGTGTCCCGGCGTTCGGGTGAGTACCCGTCGGTGACCTGCGACGATCGAACAGGGGGCAGCCTCGCCGCCCGGCACCTCCTCGACCGTGGCCACGAACGGGTGGGCATCATCGCCGGTCTGCCGTTCGCCAGCACGACCGTCGACCGGTCCGGCGGATTCGCCGAAACCTTCGCGGCGGCAGGATGTCCCGTGCCCGAAGAGGACATCGTCTACACGGGATTCGACGCGGCAGGCGGGCGCCTCGGCGCAGTGGAACTGCTCGCCCGCGAGCCCGGCCTGACGGCGATCTTCGCGACCAACGACTTCGCGGCGATCGGTGCGTACGGCGCCCTGCGCGACGCGGGACGCGAAGTGGGCCGGGACGTCGCGGTGATCGGCTACAACGACATTCCGCTGTCCGCCGAGATCACCGTCGCCCTGACGACGATCCGGTCACCGATGCACGCAATGGGCCGGCGCAGCGTCCAGAAACTCGTCGAACTGCTGGGCGGCGCCGAGGTGACGTCCGAGCGGCTGGCTCCGGAACTCGTCGAGCGGGCGTCGACGGACTTCCGCCTGTAAGCGGCCGGAACCCGTCACGCCGGGAAGTGCTCCAGGGGACCGTGGCCGACGATCGAACCCGTGGCGGTCCAGAGGCGGGTCGGGTCGTACCAGTGGTCGCGGCCGATGAGGTCGAGGTGGCGTTCGGTGAGGCCGTGCCGCGTTCCGGCAGCCAGGGCTTGGTCGAAGGTGAGGCTGGTGGCCGGTAACCGAAGCCGGCCCGAGTCGGCGAGGGCCTGCCCGAGTTGTCGGACGGTCACCGGGTCGGGGTGGCAGGCGTGGAACACGTCGCCGGGGCGAGCGGGAGGCTGCGCGGCGAGGGCGGCGAGGAGCCGGGCGAGATCGTGCACTGCGATGATCGAGATCCGGGATCGTCCCTCGTCGATCCAGGCCCCCAATGCCTCGAGGATCCGGATGAGGCCGGGAACGAACCAGCGGTCGCCGGGGCCGTGGACGAAGCCGGGCCGGACGACGCAACCGCCCCGTTCGAGCACGCGGTGTTCGGCGGCGAGCCTGCTCGCGCTCAGCGTCGAGACGGGTGCGGGCGTGGTGTCGAACTCACCGATTCCGCTGTGCGGCCCGGACCCGTACACGCCGATGGTGCTGACGTAGATCACCCGGCCGATGCCGTTCCGGGTCGCGGCGGCCAACAGATTCTCGGTGCCGTCGATGTTGACGGCGGCGCAGTGCGCCGGGTCGGTCCCGGTGTAGGAGGCGGCATGGATCACGACATCGGCGCCGGTGAGTGCCGTTTCGAGGCTCGCCGGGTCGGTCAGATCCGCCCGGGCGGACACCACGTGCGGAAGGTCCGAGCGTGAAGGTGCGCGTGCGACCGCGATGCAGGGGATCCCGGCCGACGCCAGTGCCGTCACGGTGGCCGATCCGACGAAGCCCGTGGCTCCCACCACCGCGACACGGACCGGCGTGGAACGTGTTCGACCGCGGTCGGTCGCGGTCGACGCTGGTACCGTCTCTCCGGGCAATGGGCGCGTAGTCCGTGCTTTCATCGTCATCGTTCTTCTCTCGTGCGGCAGGGAAAGGTGTGAACGTGGTTCAGCAGGCGCGTGCTGCGGCGACCCGACAGCAGATCGTCCGCGGGGCGGCGGAGATGTTCGAGAAGTCGGGGTTCGAAGGAGCCAGACTCGGCAACATCGTCGAGAACGCCGGAATCACGAAGGGGGCCTTGTACTTCCATTTCCGCTCGAAAGAGGATCTGGCGCGATTCATCATCGGTGAGCAACACCGGATCTCCATCGCGTCGGTCGAGGCGATCGGCCGCGAGCAGGTTTCGGCGATCGAGCAGATCGTGATGCTCTGTCACGAGATGGCCCGGCAGATCGTGAACGACCCGATCGTGCGGGCCGGTATCCGCATCACCCTCGAACTCAGTGCCGACGACCAGGGCCCCGCCGATCCCTATCTCGACTGGATCAACAGTTGCGAGATGCTCGCCACGCGGGCCGTCGAGCAGGGAGATCTCCTCCCGGACATCGACCCGCCGAGGTTGGCGCGGTTCGTGATCGGCGCCTTCACCGGCGTCCAGACCGTGTCCCAGGTGTTGACGCAGCGCACGGACCTCGAACAACGTGTCGACGACATGTGGGGGTTCC
The DNA here is from genome assembly GCF_002300195.1 of Rhodococcus sp. ACPA1. Classification (NCBI taxonomy): domain Bacteria; kingdom Bacillati; phylum Actinomycetota; class Actinomycetes; order Mycobacteriales; family Nocardiaceae; genus Rhodococcus; species Rhodococcus sp. ACPA1. The sequence goes on from NZ_NSDX01000005.1 coordinate 280,976, forward strand.
TGCTCCCCGGGATCATGCCCGCGACCCGGCATCAGGACATTGCCCGGATCCGCCGGGCCCGCTGGACACCCGACGACGCCGACTAACGCGCGCATGCGCTCACCGCGGTAGGGGCCAGCGCCGCGGTCCCTCGCACGACCGCCACGCCGCCCTGCACCAACGATCCGCGGATCGACAGCGTGCCGTCGTCCACGACGTCCAGCCGGATCGTGGCCCGCTCGTCGAGCTCGGCGAAACGGTGGAACGTGGCACCCAGGGAAACGAGGTGCGCTTCCGGCAGGTCGAGCCGGGCGCAGGCGGCCTGCCGGAATACCTCGAGCATCAGCATCCCGGGAATGTGATCACACGGATGGTCGAACAGCACGGGGTGCGCGTCGTCGATCCGCAACTCCCACTCGTTCTCGGAACACCGGGGACCCAGGACGACGTGCGCGTCGTCGACGTGACCGACCAGCCCCGCCGGGGCGGGTGCGGGACACCACGGCGCCCCGATCGACCGCGGTCCGTGCTCACCCCACCGGGCCCGCGAGTACGCCGCCGGCGGAAACACTGCTGCATGACCCGTCGCTGTGCCCACGTCCTGTCCGTCGAGCCGGAACCGCAAGTCCACGCGGAAGGCGGACAGCGCCCCACCGCGGTACACGTGCTCGGACACAGCGACCTCGACGATCACGTCGGCTGCCGCCGCGCCCACCTCGAGCGCGCCGGGCACCGCCTGCACCCGGAGGTGCTGCATGACGAACCGATTCGGCAGCGGAACGGAGAAGCGGGTATGCCCCAGGTAGATCGCGGTCTGCCGGAGCGTTTCCGCCAGCAGCATCGTGTCGTAACTCCCGCCCCGGGCGCGGTAGAACCCGTGCAGGCGGGGCCACTGCGCGGCGACCACGAACCGATCCGGCCCCGGCAGCGACACACAGTCGGTGAGGAAGACCTCGGCCACGGATTGGCGATGGACGTACCTGCGCGGCACGGTCCGCTCGAACGACATCGGGGGAAGCGCATCGGGCACCGGACGGGAAACTCGCGCCACAACCCATCTCCCCACAGAACCGGTCGGCCCGATGCCGCGGACCCGCCGAACTATAGAACACAGACCGCGCGGTCTGTGATGTGGGGAGTGCGTCGTTACCGGCCCTTCAAGCTTCCGATCCGAAGCGATCCCGCGCTGCTGCCCTCGTCGAGCCCCTCTTCGACCTCCCGGACGTACTCCTGCGGATCTTTGTCCGAGGTGTCCACATCCTTCGTGGAACGGTGAACGAGGAAGTATTCGGCGAAGCGCCGCCCGAGCGACTCGCGAAGATCCCCCGATGCGCTCCGGAAGTCAGCCAGGCCCTCGCGTTCCTCCTCGGCCATGTGCTCGTCGTTGGCCCGGCGTGTCCGGTCGACTTCCGCCCACCACTCCTCGGAGAGGATGGGGTATCCCGCCGCGGCTCGGACGCCGTCGCGGATGTCGTTGTGGTCCCCGATCGCGTCGAGGGTTTCCTCCTCGGCGTCCTCCTCGCCGACGCGGAGAAGCTGGGGATAGAAGATTTCCTCTTCGGCTGCCGCGTGCAGATCCAGGCGTTTCGCCAACGGTGTCCACACCGCCTCGACGGCAGTGATATCCACCCGGCGGCGAGCCTTCAATTCGTCCAGTGCGGCGAACTGTCGTCGGAACCACTCGTGGTCGTCGAAGATCAACTCGATGATGTCAGGCATGATTCGATCCTTCGTTGCATCTCTTCCTCGGGCAAGGAATTCAGAATCAGGCGGCTTCGCCGCCCGTGCGCCTTTTTGGTAGGCGTTTTCAACCAAAAAGGCGCACGGGTGCGGAGCGCCTATCGTTCCCCGGTCGCGGCTTTGAGATGCGCGGCAGAGGCGGCTTTGAGATGGGTGAGGTCGGACGCGACCGTCGCGAACGTGTATCCCTCCGCGAGTCGGCGAGCCGCCACCGCGCCGTCGGGGGTGTGGATGCCCGCCGCGATGCCTGCTGCCGCGGCAGCCTCGCGGACGCGGACCAGGGCCGCCTCGAACTCGTCGTCCACGCTCGGATCGTTCGGGTGCGCACCGCCCACGGCGAGGCGCAGATCGGACGGTCCGACGTAGACCCCGTCGAGTCCGGGGACGGCGCAGATCTCTTCCACGTTCGCCAGTCCCTGCGGTGTCTCGATCATCACGACGACGACCGTGTCGTGGTTGGCGTCCGCCGGGTTCGGGCCGATCCGCAGTTGGGAGCGCATCGGCCCGTACGAGCGAACGCCGGCAGGCGGGTATGTCGCGGCCGCAACGGCCCGGGCAGCTTCCTCGGCGGTGTTCACCAGCGGAACGATCACGCCCGCCGCGCCGGCGTCGAGTGCCCGGCCGATCGGTGTCGGATCGTTCGACTCGACCCGGATCATGCCGACCGTGGAGCCTGAGGCATCGATGGCGGTGAGTCCCGCGACCATGCCGGAGTATCCGATCAGGCCGTGCTGGAGGTCGAGGGCGATGTAATCCCAGCCGACGTGGGCGAGCCATTCCGTCGACACCGGGCTGTCGATCACGGACCAATAGCCGACGATCCGTTCCCGGCCGCGGAGGCGGGCGGCGAATTCCTGGGCACTCATGAGGGCGTTTCTCCTAGCGGTTGTAGTGGGGCATGGGTCCGCGCAGGGCGCTGCCCACTTCGTCGCACGCGTCGATCAGTTCGTCGTCGAGTGTGCCCTTCGCGACGGCGGCGATGTTCGACTGCAGGTGTGCCACCTTGGATCCACCGAGGAGGATCGGGCCCGCCGCCGGCTTGGACACGAGCCAGCGCAGCGCCAGTTCGGTGAGCGGGATGCCGGCCTTGTCGGCGATCACGGACAACTGCGTGATCGCATCGAAGATCGCGGTGTTCCAGTACCGCTCCTTGTACATCTGCGCCAACCGCGAATCACCGAAGCGGCCGTCGGCCGGCTGGGCGTCGAACGAGTGCCGTCCGGTGAGGAGACCGCCGCCGAGTGGGTTGTAGACCATCGTGATCAGTCCGGTGACTGCGGCGAATTCGACGTACTCCTCCTCGATCCGCCGGGCCAGCAGGTTGTACAGCTGCTGGGCCACGATCGGGCGGGGTGCGCCGACGGCGTCGGCCGTGTGGTTCAGTTCCGCGATCTGCCAGGCCGCGAAGTTGGAGACACCGAGGGCGCGGATCTTGCCCTCCGACACGAGATCGGCGACGGTGGACAGAGTGTCGGCGAGGGGTGTGGCCCGGTCGGGCTGGTGGAGATAGAACAGGTCGACGTAGTCGGTGTCAAGTCTCTTCAGGCTCGCCTCGACGCTCGCGCGGAGGCCCGCGGGGGACAGCGGTGAGTGGTCGCCCGCGTCGGGGTGGGGCATTCCCGCCTTGGTGGCGAGGGTGACACGGTCGCGACGCGTGCCCAGCAGTCGGGCGAGGATGCGTTCGGACTCTCCGCCGGCGTAGCCGTTGGCGGTGTCGACATGGGTGATGCCGGCGTCGAGCGCGGCGTCGACCATTGCGGCGGCACCGTCGAAGTCGACGGTGTCGCCGAACGTCATCGTGCCGAGAACGAGTGAGGTCAGGTCGAGTTCGGGCATCAAGCTACTCCTCGGGATACGGTTCGGGGAACCTCGGTTGCGCCGGGTGGGCGCGAGACGATGTGACGGGGTTTGATCCCGACCATGGTGGTGGGATCGAGCGCGGCGGCGCGGAGGGCCTGGGTGTACGGCTCGGCGGGACGTTCGAGAACATCGGTGGTGGAACCGCTTTCGACCACCCGTCCGCGCGACATGACGATCACGGTGTCGCTGATCTCGCGGACGACGCCGAGGTTGTGGGAAATGAAGACGTAGGTCAGGCCGGTGTCGTGCTGGATCTCGCGGAGGAGGTCGAGCACCTGAGCCTGCACCGACACGTCGAGCGCGCTGGTGGCCTCGTCGCACACGAGGAGTTCCGGTCCGCTCGCCAGAGCCCGGGCGATACCGATGCGTTGCCGCTGACCGCCGGAGAACTCGGCGGGTCGACGGTGGAGCGCCGTGGTGGGCAGGCCGACCTGATCGATCAGCGCCGCCGCCCTGCGCGCTCGCTCGGACTTGCTCCGGACGCCTTGGAGGCGGAGCGGCTCGCCGACGATGTCGACGGCGGTCAAGTGCGGGTCCAGCGATCCGTACGGGTCCTGGAAGACCATCTGCACGCGGGACCGGAAGGGACGCAGCGCCTTCTCCGACAATTGCGCGATGTCGGCACCGTCCACGAGGATGCGGCCGGACGTGGGCGTGAGGAGCCGGACGATCGCCTTCGCGATGGTCGATTTCCCGCACCCGGACTCGCCGACGACGGCGAGCGTCGCCCCCTTGTCCACCGCGAAGCTGACGGTGTCGACCGCGCGGAACACACCGTCGGGGACCGGGTATTCGACGACGAGATCTTCGACGGACAGCAGCGGTGCGCTCATGTCGATGCTCCTACGGTCGTGGTGTAGTCGCCGAGCCGCGGCACGGCGTCGAGCAGCTTCTTGGTGTAGGCGCTGCGAGGATGGAGGACGAGGTCTTCGGCCCCGCCGTTCTCGACGAACCGGCCGTCCTTCATGACGTAGATGCGGTCCGACATCAACCGGGCGACGCCGAGGTCGTGGGTGATGACGAGCAGTCCGACGCCCGTGCGCTCCTGCAGTTCGAGCAGCAGGTCGAGAATGCTCGCCTGCACGGTCACGTCGAGGGCGCTGGTGGGTTCGTCGGCGACGATCAGTTCGGGACCAGACGCGAGCGAGCAGGCGATCAGTACACGCTGCAGCATGCCGCCGGACAGCTGGTGGGGGTACTTCCCGAGTTGTCCCGCCGGATTCTGGATCCGTACCTGCTCGAGCAGTTCCACGGCCCGCGCGGTTTCCTTCGCCTTTCCGGTGATGCCGCTGTGGCGCACCGCCTCCCGCAGCTGGGACCCGATGGTGTGCACCGGGCTCAGTGCCGTCATCGGATCCTGCGGGATCAGGGCGATGTGCCGTCCCCGGACCTTCGCGAGAGCCTTCTTCTGTCCGAGGATGTCGCAGTCCTTGAACCGGACCGCGCCCGAGAGGACGGCGAGGTCGTCGGGCAGCAGACCGAGGATGCCCATCGCGGTGGTCGATTTACCCGACCCCGACTCGCCGATGATGGTCACGGTTTCGCCGGCGTCGATGCAGAAGGACACGCCGTCGACTGCGCGGATGACGCCCCGGGCGGTGATGAGTTCGATCTGCAGTTCGTCGACTCTGAGGAGATTCCCCATGTCAGACCTCTTCCTTCCGCAACGAGAATCGGTGCAGGAGCCCGCGACGCTTCCCGGGCGACCGAGCCGGGCGGTCGCGGAGCCCGTCGCCGAGCAGGTTCACGCCGATCACGAGCAGCACGATGACGAGGCCGGGGAGGGTCACGAGCCACCACGAGGTGGTGATGTAGTCCTGGCCGTCGGAGATGATCCGGCCCCAGGTGGCGAAGGGGCGTTGCGGTCCGGCGCCGAGGTAGCTCAGTGCGCTCTCGAGGAGGACGGCCTGCGCGAGCAGCAGCAGGACGACGAGGGATGCCTGCTTGATGATGTTGGGGATCACGTGGCGCAAGAGGATGGCGGTGCGTCCGAGTCCGAGTACCCGGGAGGCAGCCACGTACGGCTTCTCGCGTTCGACGAGGACGAGTGAGCGGGTCAGCCGCGCGATCTCCGGCCACTGGGCGATCGCGATGACGAACGTGATGACCGGGATCGACGGGCCGAACAGGGCGACGACGAGCAGCAGCATCATGAGGAGCGGCAGCGACAGCTGGGCCTCGAGCAGCCTGCTCACGACCGTGTCCGTCCAGCCGCCGAGGTAGCCGGCGAGTGCGCCGAGGCACAGGCCGATCAGTCCGGAGACGACGACCGCGAGAATTCCGATCGTCAGCGACACCTGTCCGCCGTAGAGGACGCGGGAGAGGAGGTCCCGGCCGAGCTGGTCGGTCCCGAAGAGGTGACCGTCCGTCAGCGGTGGCAGGCGGCGCTGGGCGAGGTCGGTGGCGTCCGGGGAGGGCAGGGGAAGTAGTTGCGCCAGTGCGACGGGCATGATGACGGCGAGTGCGCAGACGGTGCCCACCCAGATCTTCACGCGGCTGTCGCGGGCGCGCCGGGTGGCACCGGCCCGGGCGATGTCCCGGGTGGTCACGGCGCTCGGCCGCTCCTGTGCCGGGGGATCGATGACGGTGGTCATTTCGTCGTTCCCTTTCCGAGTCGGACGCGCGGGTCGAGGAGCGGATAGCAGAGGTCGACGAGGAGCTGGACGAGGACGGCGAGAACCGCGGTCACCAGGACGGTGGCCTGGATGAGGGGGTAGTCCCTCGTCTCGAGTGCACGCACGACCAGCGATCCCACGCCGGGCCACGCGAAGACGACCTCGACCACGACGACGCCGTTGAGCATCGAGGCGAACCGGGTACCGAGAGCGGTCAGCACCGGGATCGCGGAATTCCGCAGGGCGTACCGCCAGATGAGTTCGCGCTCCGGGACGCCCCGCGAGCGGGCCACGGTCATGTACGGCGAGGAGAACGCGCCGACCATCTCGCGGCGCACCATGCGGGAGATGAGGGCGATCTGTAGCACGGCCACGGTCACGGTCGGCAGCACCAGGCTCGACCACGTCGTGAAACCGGCGGCGGGAAAGATCGGGATCAGGACCGCGAACAGAGTGATGAGCATCAGTCCGGTCCAGAAGTCGGGCATGGACTGACCGGCGATCGTGACGACGTTTGCGCCGAGTTCGCGCCTCGTGTCCGCGCGGCGCGCCATCCACACACCCAGCGGAATCGCGACCAGCGTGGTGAGCAGGATCGCCGAGACTGCCAGGGTGATCGTGTAGGGGAGCCGGGCGAGGACGACGTCGAAGGCGGGTGCCTGGAACGAGTACGAGGTGCCGAGATCGAGGTGCACCAGGCCGCGGAGATACAGCAGGTACTGGGTGAACACGGATTGGTCGAGGCCCATGTCCGCTCTGATGCGGGCGAGGTCCTCGGTGCTGGCCAGCGGGCCGGCCATCGAGTAGGCGGGGTCGCCGGGCGCCATCCGGATGAGGACGAACACGGTGGTCAGTGTCAGGAAGACGGCCAGCGCGCTCTGTGCGAGGCGTTTTGCGACGTAGCGGGGCATGGCCGCCGTCAGCACCCTCGGGACACGGGAGGTCGGGGTCCGGCGGGGAGCCGGTGATGCCGAGCCGGTGGGCTGGGCTGCAAATGCCGTGTCGGCGGCGTGCTGCGTCATGAGGTCACCGGCCGTTCGGTGTCTGCGTGAGGGGTCATCGTCGACCTTTCGATAACGCCGGCGATGGAGGTGTCGACACCGCGGCGTGTCGGGTACAGCAGCTTCGTTTGTAACTCAGCTCACAATCGCACTAATGCGCGTTGTGCGCAAGTCTTGCCGTCATCTTGCGCATCTCAAGCAACTTTGAGTAGAGTTCGGATGTGCCGGCGATCACATCGTCTGGTGGGCAACCACCTCGCGCCGTGCCTGATCGCTGCGCCCCATACCCATAGTCCCGAGAGGTCGATGATGACCAATTCTCTTTTCGAACAGCGCTTTTCGAGGAGAACGCTGCTCAGGTCGGGTCTCCTGCTCGGAGCCGGCCTCACATTCGGATCCGCGGCGGGATGCGCGACGCCGACCGGAACGCCCGGACCGAAGACCGTGAGCCTGGCCCTCAACCGCTCGCTCGTGAGCCTCGACAACAAGCTGAACCAGTTCGATGCCGCGCTGACGGTGCAGCGGGGAGTGCGGCAGGCCCTCACCGAGATCGACCGGGACCTGCGCCCCCAGCTGGTGCTGGCCGACCGGTTCGAACTCGTCGCACCCACCCAGTGGTTCGTGCACCTGCGTCCCGGCATCCGGTATTCGGACGGCACCCCGGTGCAGGTTCAGGACGTCGCGACAGCCCTGCAGATGTACAGCCAGGTCGACGGCTCCTTCGTCGGGGGGTTCTTCCCCGAGTGGCCCACGGTCGAGCAGATCGACGACACCAGCTTCACCCTGAACACCCGGCGACCCGTCCCGGTCCTCGACTACCTCATGTCGAACATCCTCATCACCCCGGCGGCCGCGAACGTGCCGGAGGAACTGCAGTCCGGCGTGGGATCCGGACCGTACGTCGTGACGGAGAGCGACCGCGGTACCGGAAACTACACCCTGGTGCGTAACGAGAACTACTGGGGAACACCGGCACAGATCGAATCGGTGCGCGTCCGCTTCGTTCCGGACGAGTCGAACCGTGTCGTGACGTTGCGGAGTGGGGAGGTCGACGTGATCGACTCCATCACCCCGGATGCGGCCGACCAGCTCGCCGGGCTGTCGGGTGTCGCGATCGATCGGATCGACGGCGTCCGACTGAATCAGCTCTTCTTCAACTTCCGAAAGCCGCAGGGGCACCCGCTGGCCGACGCTCGGGTGCGCAGGGCTCTGACATATGCGATCGACGGGCGGGCCCTCGTCGACCAGGTCCTGCAGGGCTCCGCCACCCAGTCGCGCGGCGTCATTCCCCTCACTCTCGACGGTGCGGTCGAGACCGGCGAGTACAGCTACGACCCGGCCCGTGCCCGTGGCGAACTCGACGCCCTCGGTGTCCGCGATCTCGAGCTGAAGATCATCTGGGAGACAGGCGAGTTCGCGGCCGACACCGACATCATGGAGTCGGTGCTGCAGATGCTGTCCGCGGTCGGCGTGCGAACCACTCTCCAGCAGTTCGAACCCGGTGGCGACATCTCGCAGTGGCGGCAGGGCAAGGTCGGCGACTGGGACGTGCTGGGCAACGGCTTCCCGAGCCCGACCGGTCTGGCCCTGACCATCATGCAGGGCATGTACGCCGGCACGGCGGAGAAGGAAGCGACCCGGGATACCTACCACGGGTATATCTTTCCCGAGATCACCCGAATCATCACCCAGGCCTCGGAGGAGGCTGACGCCGTCCGGCGCGCCGAACTCCTCGCGGACGCGCAGCGCCAGATCTGGGACACGTGCCCGTGCCTGTGGGCGTTCGTTCCGAAAGCGGTTCTCGCGCGCCGCTCGCGGATCGACGGTGTCGCGCTGCGCCCCACGAACTCCTACGACCTGAGCGTCGCGGCGCTGCACACGTCGACGTGACCGCCGCACCGACAGCTCGCCCCATCCTCTCGACGCACAGGAGACGCAGATGACCACACCGAGTCCCGCAACCGATACCCGATCCGCCGACGGTGTCGTTCGACCTGCCGTCGAGGCGGGTCGACGCGACGCTCTGCTTCCCGCACCGCAGGTGCAGAACCACGCGGCCAATCTGACGGTCCTGCCGGACGGTTCCCTCGGCTGTGTGTGGTTCGCCGGCACCCAGGAGGGCGTGCCGGACATCAGTGTCTGGTTCTCCCGGCTCGCCCCGGATGCAGACGCATGGTCGGAGCCGGTGCAGCTGTCCGGCGATCCGACGAGGTCGGAACAGAATCCTGTTCTCCACGTGACGAATACGGAAACCGTGTGGTTGATGTGGACCTCCCAGCACGCCGGAAACCAGGACACCGCACGTGTCATGCGGCGCATCTCCGCCGACGGCGGCCGAACGTGGGGCGAGGCGCACACGCTGCTGCCGGAGACGGACGCCGGCGGTGTGTTCGTGCGACAGCCGGTGGTCGCACTCCCGACCGGGCGGCTTCTGCTCCCCGTGTTCCACTGTGTCCGCATCGAGGGCCGCAAGTGGGTGGGCGATCGCGACTACAGCAGCGTGATGATCTCCGACGATCAGGGCAACTCCTGGCGTGAGGTGACTGTGCCGGGCAGCGTCGGCTGCGTGCACATGAACATCGGCCGCCTCGCCGACGGCACCCTCGTGGCCCTCTATCGCAGCCGCTGGGCGGACTCGATCTACCGCAGCGTCTCGACGGACGACGGCGACACCTGGACCGAGCCGGAGGCCACCGAGCTTCCCAACAACAACTCGTCCATCCAGTTCGTCGTGCTGCCGGACGACCGCCTCGCTCTGGTGTTCAACGAGTCCAGCGCCGCCGACGCCACCGCGCGGCGGACGTCGCTCTACGACGAGATCGACGACGACGGACTCGCCGACGCGGTACCCGCAGCGGCGGAGGCGGAACCGGAGCCCCTCGACGACGGCGACAGTCGCAGCGCGTTCTGGGGTGCGCCCCGGGCGCCGATGACGCTGGCGATGTCCGAGGACGGCGGCAGGACGTGGCCGCTTCGCCGGGACATCGAGATCGGCGACGGGTACTGCCTGTCCAACAATTCTCGTGACGGGCTGAACCGCGAGTACTCGTACCCCAGCATCACCGCCGGGAACGACGGCCGCCTGCACGTCGCGTTCACCCGGTTCCGGCAGGCGATCGAGTACGTCGAGCTCGATCAGGCCTGGGTCTCCGAGGGGAGCCGGTCGTGACGCACGGCGACTCGATGCGTGCGGTCGTGACCGGGGTCAGCTCCGGCATCGGCGCCGCCACGGCCCGCCGGCTTCTGGACGACGGATGGTCGGTCACCGGATTCAGCCGGCGCGACCCCGGCATCGACGACGACCGATTCTCCTGGACGGCCGTCGATCTCGGCGACCTCGACGCACTCTCGGAGCACGCCGCCGCGGCCGGTTCGGTGGACGCCGTCGTGCACGCCGCCGGCCTGCAATCCTCAGCACCTCTCGGGAAACTGCAGGTCGACGACGGCCTGAAGATGTGGCGGATTCACGTCGCAGCCGCGGAGGTTCTCGTCAATGCACTCGCTCCGTCGATGCGCAACGGCGGCCGGGTGGTCCTGGTCGGCAGCCGCACGATGTCCGGAGCGGCGGGCAAGAGTCAGTACGTCGCCACCAAGTCGGCGCTCGTGGGAATGTCGCGGTCCTGGGCTGCGGAGTTGGTGGACCGGGCGATCACTGTCAACGTGGTTGCCCCCGGTCCGACGGACACCCCGATGCTGAACGATCCGGCTCGCACGTCGACGCCTCCGCGGGTCCCGCCGCTCGGTCGCTTCATCGCCCCCGACGAGGTGGCGGGACTGATCGGATTCCTCCTGGGACCGTACGGCGGGAGCATCACGGGTCAGGCGATCGTGCAGTGCGCGGGAGCGTCCCTGTGAAGAATCTGCGCGTAACGCGCAAAACTGCTACCATGAACTGCACGAAACACGCAGATTCTCGGGCGAAGGTGGCATCATGAGACCGAAATCGATCGGATCCGATCCGACCGTCGCGGTCTTCGCCGACGACCTGTCCGGTGCCGCCGAAGTGGCGAGCGCGTTCCTCGATCGGAGTGCGCCCGTATCGCTCCTTCTCGGCGCCGCCGAAACGCATGAACCGGGCGGAGTCGTCATCGCCGATCTCGATACGCGGTCGATGAGCCCGGAGGACGCGGCACGCGCGGTTCGACACGCGCTCGCCCGAGTTCCGTCAGACGCGCTCGTGGTGAAGAAGATCGACTCCCTCCTCCGCGGAAACATCGGGCCCGAGGTGGGGATCCTCGCCGAAACCGGTCCGGTGGTCGTCGCGGCAGGCCTGCCGGCGCTCGGCCGGACCGTTCGCCACGGCGTCGTGCACGTCGGAGCGACGCCGCTCCACCGTGCCGGGGTGTGGTCGGCGGAATCCACGCCGCCGCCGGAGTCGATAGCCGAACTCTTTCCGGGCACTCCCACGCAGTGCGTGCACCGCGGTCCCGGTGTCGAACGGTCGCTCGCCCGCGCGGCGTCCGCCGGCGCCATCGCGGTCTGCGACGTCGAGACCGACGAGGATCTCGACTCGATCGTCCACGCCTGCCGGGCAATCCCCGGAGTGCGACTGGTCGGGACTTCCGCCCTCGCGGCGGCGGTGGCACGCACGCTGCCGCTCCGGCACGTCCCCACCACGGAGGCCAAGCGGGCGGAATCCCTCCTGATCGTCGTCGGGACCGCAGAACCCGTTGCCGTGCAACAGGTTGCGTCGCTGGTCGCCGACGGCGTACGGCACGTGCCGGTCGACGCGACGCAACTTCTCCGCGGCGATGTGGACACGACACCACTGCGGCACGTTCTCGACGACGGTCCTGCGGTCGTGACGGTCTCCGGCGACGTGGAGCCGTCGAATGCCCGGGCGTTGTCGGCGGCGCTCGGACGGCTGGTCGCAGCCCTGCCGAACGACCGCCGAGCCGACCTCGTGCTCACCGGCGGTGAGACGGCCCGCGCCGTCGTCGACGCACTGGGGATCACGTCGCTTCGGCCGGTCCACGAAGTGCACCACGGCGCCGTCGCCTCCCTGGCGTCCGACGGACGGCGAGTCGTCACGAGGCCCGGCAGCTTCGGCGACGCGACCAGTCTCTCCGCGATCGCGGCCTACCTGCGCGGCGCTCAGCCGCCCACCCACACCCCCACACAGCGAGGACCTCACATGACAGCGTCAACTGATACCGCGAACCTTCCCGTCGTCGCCGTCACCATGGGCGACGGCGCCGGAATCGGCCCCGAGGTGATCGTCCCCGCCCTGCTGGACGAGGCCACTCGATCCTGGTGCAACCCCGTCGTCATCGGCGATGCCAAGCGGCTGCGGCTCGCGGCGAACGTCCTCGGCATCGACGCCGACATCGTGACCGTCGAGTCGGTCGCGGACGCGCAGTCGGTGCCCGGACGCGTCAACGTGATCGATCTCGACCTCCTTCCCGACGACCTGCCGTGGGGCGAACTGTCGCCGGTCGCCGGTCACGCCGCATACGAGTACATCCGCGTCGCCAGCGAACTGGCCGTCCGCGGAGAGGTGCAGGCCATCTGCACCGCCCCGCTCAACAAGGAGGCGCTGCACGCCGCCGGCCACATCTTCCCCGGGCACACCGAACTCCTCGCGCACCTCACCGGCACCGAGGAGGTGTCCATGATGCTGTCGACGCCCAAGCTGAAGGTGATCCACGTGACCACCCACATCGGCCTGCTCGACGCCGTCGCGAAGATCGAACCCGGGCTCGTCGAGCGGACGATCCGGCGTGGGCACGACGCGCTGGTGCGCTCCGGCATCCCGGAGCCGAAAATCGGGGTGTGCGGCATCAACCCGCACGCCGGCGAGCACGGGCTGTTCGGCTATGGGGAAGAGGAGCAGAAGATCATTCCCGCGGTCGAGGTGCTGAAGGCTGACGGTATCGACGTCCACGGACCCTTGCCTGCGGATACCGCGTTCTTCCTCGCGGGGCGCGGCGACTACGACCTCATCGTGGCGATGTATCACGACCAGGGGCACGGGCCGGTGAAGGTCCTCGGCATCGAGGCGGGGGTCAACATCACGGTGGGACTGCCCGTCATCCGGACGTCCGTCGACCACGGCACCGCCTTCGACATCGCAGGCAAGGGTATTGCCGAGGCCGGTAGTATGGTCGAAGCTCTTCGTCAGGCTGCCGAATTGGCAACCAGCACAGCGGTTGTGAAGTAGGGGGACGAAACATGGCGGTTCGCGAGTCGGAAGCACGCCGATCCGAGATCGTGCGACTGGCCCGGTCGAGCGGGTTGGCCAGCGTCGACGACCTGTCGGCGCAGTTCGGTGTCACCGCCTCCACCATCCGGCGGGACCTGAGCCAGCTCACGTCCCAGGGTCTGATCGCCCGAACCTACGGTGGCGCGATCGCGCTCGACCCCCAGCAGGAATCGTCACTCCGCCAGCGCGCTCTCGAGGGATTCGACGCGAAGCGCGCGATCGCGGAATGGGCCGCGAGCCAGGTCCGGCCAGGCGAGACCATCCTGCTCGACGCCGGCACCACCGTGGGTGCGATGGGGGAGTTTCTGCGCGAGATCGACGACATCACCGTCATCGCGGCCGGTCTGACCGCCCTCGAATCGCTGGCCGACGCGGACTCCGTGCGGGTCGAGTGCATCGGCGGCACACTCCGCCACCTCAGTCAGGGGTTCGTCGGACCGTTGGCCGAGGCCACGCTCCAACGCGTCACGTTCGATCGCGCGTTTCTCGGCGCGGACGCCGTCACCGCGGATCTGGGGATCTGTGAAGCAGAGCTGGAGCAGACGCGCCTCAAGGAGATCATGATTGCCCGCGCCGACGAGGTGTACGTGCTCGCGCATGCGGCGAAGCTCGGGCAGCGCCCGTTCCATGCGTGGGCGCCGATCCCTCCGGGAACCACGATCGTCACCGACGACTCGGCCGACACCGGGGAGACCGCGTCTTTCGAAGCCGCGGGGATGCGCGTGGTGCGCGTCTGACGAAGGGCGACGGGGACTTACCGCTTGTCCTTCTTCGCTTGACGTCGTGCGCCTGCGGCGATGGTGGATGCTTCGAACTTCTTGCGGCCGGATGATTTCCGGGTGGCGTCGACGCGTGCCTTGCCGGACGAGCCGACCTTGCCGTTGCTGTCGCCGAGTTCGCTGAAGGACGGGGAGTCGCTGCGGGCGCGGGCGAGGCGTTCGCCCTTCAGTTCGCGGGCACTCGCGCGGGCCGCCGACGCGAGTTGGCTGCTCACCCTGCTGAGTGCCGCCTCGAAGACTTCTGCCTTCTCCGAGTTTCGTATGTTGGCCGATTTACCGGCTCCGCGCGCGCCCTTGTCCGCGACCTTCGCTGCGCCTTCCTGGCGGTACAGCTTGACGTGCTTGTTGCGGGCACGGCGGATGCGAGTGTGCAGTTTGATCAGCTTGTCCTCGTCCAAGCCGGCCATCTGCGCCTTCTTGGTCTCGCGGATCAGCACGAACTCTTCTTCGGACAACGAGTTCAGGATCTTCTTCATGTCGGCTCCGATCCGGCCACAGGCCGTGAGTTGTAGTCATGGTAGCTGGGAAACGTTCGTGTCGGTCCGTTTTCGTGAGGTCGGGGTCGCTTGCCGAAGCAGGCGCTGATTGGTCTGTGCAAGTTGCCATTCCGTCTGCCTGCGCAACCGCTCCACCCGATCCGGATCGAGACGGTCGCACACGAAATCCCAGTGCACCGCCACCCGGTCACCCACGGTGAGATCGGCGACGAAAGCACCCTCGGGCACGCGGTAGTCGGCCGGGTCGTCCTGTTCGGGCCCGAGGGCCAGCCGGGTGCCGTCCCACGACAGGCGGCGGGACCGGACGACGGCCCGGTCGTGATCGATGCCGACGACCTCACCCCAGCGGATGCGGCACGAGTCGAGAACCTGCAGCGGCTGCGGCATTCCGGTGTCCAGCAGCCGCGACCACGGATACACGCCGAACACGTGAAAGTTGTGGGTGGGCGCCGCCTCCCCGAGCAGGTCCTCGGTCAGGTGCTTCCAGTAGTGGCCGGCCTGCGACGCGAGGCGGGCGAGCAGTGCCGCGCCGAACTCGGCGCGGTCGATGCGGTCGGAGAGTTCGTCCGAGGTCCAGTAGGCTCGAACGACGTTCTCGTCCAAGGGGTCCGGTATTCCGGCGAGCTGGGCGATCACCTCCTGGTACGGCCAGGCGCCGCTGAACTGCTTCGCCAACGCCACCACGTCGGTGTCCGGTGCCGCACCGCACGCGACCGCCTGCAGTCGCTCCGAACCGGGAGGACCGCAGTAGCCCAGGGCATTCGGGGCGTGTGCATACTGCGCGAACACGCGATGCCCGGACGGCATCCTGTGTTCGCGCGGCATCACCGGTCAGCCTCGCTGACCCAGCAATTGCGCCGTCTCGCGGTGGAGCCGGCCGAAGTTGTAGTACGCGGCGCACGCGCCCTCGGGGGAGACCATGCACGTGCCGATCGGTGTCTCCGGTGTGCAGGCCGTCCCGAAGACCTTGCATTCCCACGGTTTGATGACGCCTTTGAGAACCTCACCGCACTGGCAGGCCTTCGGATCCGCCACCCGCACACCCGGCATCGAGAACTTCTCCTCGGCGTCGAACTCGGCGTAGTTCCGGTGGACCTTGAGCGCGCTCTGCGAGATGAACCCGAGTCCGCGCCACTCGAAGTGTGGTCGCAGTTCGAATGTTTCGGCCATCAGCTTCAGCGCCTGCACGTTGCCCTCCGCGCGCACCACCCGCTTGTACTGGTTCTCGATTTCGCAGCGACCCTCACGGATCTGCTGGAGCAGCATGTGCACCGACGCGAGGATGTCGAGTGGCTCGAAGCCCGCGACCACCATCGGTTTGCCGTACACCTCGGACACGAACCGGTACGGCCGCAGCCCCACCACGGTGGACACGTGGCCCGGACCGAGGAAACCCGACAACCGCAGGTCGGGGGACTCGAGGATCGCCTTGATCGGCGGCACGATGGTGACGTGGTTGCAGAACACACTGAAGTTCTCGACGCCCAGCGCCCGCGCGCGCACCAACGTCACCGCGGTGGACGGTGCCGTCGTCTCGAACCCGACGGCGAAGAACACCACCTGGTGGTCGGGATTGTCGAGCGCCACCTTCAGCGCGTCCAGCGGTGAGTACACGAAACGGACGTCCGCGCCGCGGGCCTTGGCCTCGATGAGGTTGCCCTTGGATCCGGGCACCCGCATCATGTCGCCGAACGTCGTGAAGATGACGCCGGGCTGTTCGGCCAGCCACATGGCGTCGTCGACGCGGCCCATCGGGATGACGCACACCGGACATCCCGGTCCGTGCACCAGTTCGACCGATTCCGGCAGGAGATGCTCGATGCCGTGCCGGTAGATGGTGTGGGTGTGGCCGCCGCACACCTCCATGAATTTGAACTCGTCGCCACGGGCCAGTTCGGTGATGGACTTGACCAGGGCGCGTGCCGCCGCCGGGTCCCGGAATTCGTCGACGAACTTCATCCCTGTTACCTCGTTCTTGCTGTAGTCACGCGATTTCGGACGAGTTGAACGCGTCGATCTCGTTCACGTAGTCGGCGCCCATCTTCTGCACCTGATCCAACGTCAGCTGCGCCTCGATCTCGTCGATCTTCGCCATCGCGAAACCGACGTGCACGAGCACCCAGTCACCGACGACGAGACCTTCTTCGGCGAGCAGTCGCACACTGATCGTTCTCTGGACGCCGTTCACGTCCACCTTGGCCAGATGCTGTTCGGCGTCGACGATGTCGACCACCTGACCGGGTATCCCCAGACACATCGTGGTTCTCCTTCTCGGGCTGTTCTTCAGCAGATTCGGGGGAGCGGGTCGCCGACGAGCATGTCGACGATCCGGCTGCCGCCGAACGAGGTTCGCAGTGCGACGATGCCCGGCGGTTCGGCCAGGATTTCGCCCACCACGGTGGCATCGGCTCCCCGCGGGTGGGATCGCATCGCCGCGACGGCCGCATCCGCCTCGTCCGCCGCGACGATCGCGACGAACTTCCCCTCGTTCGCGACGTACAGCGGGTCGATGCCGAGCATGTCGCAGGCACCCAGCACCTGAGGCTCGATGGGCAGGGACTGCTCGTCGATGATCACGGCGAGTTGCGAGGCGTGGGCCAGTTCGTTGCACACGGTCCCGACGCCGCCGCGGGTCGCGTCCCGCATCCACCGTGTCGACGGTGCCGCCTTCAGCAGCTTCTCCACCAGCGAATTGAGCGGCGCCGTGTCGGAGGCGATGTCGGCTTCGATGGCCAGATCGCCGCGGGCGAGCATGACCGCCATGCCGTGTTCGCCGATGGTGCCCGACAACAGCACCTTGTCGCCGGCACGCACGAGATCCGCCGACAGCCGCCTGCCCTCCGGGATGACACCGACACCGGCGGTGGAGATGTAGACGCCGTCGGCGGCGCCCTTGCCGACGACCTTGGTGTCGCCGGTGACGATCTGCACGCCGGACAGGACGGCCGCCTCGCTCATGTCGGCGACGATCTCCCGCAGTTCGGCGATCGGGAAACCCTCCTCGATGACGAACGCCGCCGACAACCACCGCGGCCGCGCACCGGACACGGCGAGATCGTTCACCGTCCCGTGCACCGCGAGATGCCCGATGGAACCGCCGGGAAAACGCAGCGGCTGCACCACGTACGAATCGGTGGAGAACGCGAGCCGCTCACCCGACGGCATGGTGAGGGCGGCCGCGTCACCGAGTTGCTCGAGTTCCTCGTTGCGGAACGCCTCGACGAACACCGCGTCGACGAGGGCCGCCGACGACTTCCCGCCCGCACCGTGAGCGAGTGTCACCACCTCGTCCAGCAGCCGCGGCCGGCGTTGCCGGAACTTGTCGATCCGCTCGAGGACCCGGTCTTCCCGTTCCGCCGAGGTTGCCGGTTCGGTGGTGCTCATGAAGCCTCCACGGAGTTGGGAGCGGGCCGCGTCATGTGTTCCTGGGCCACCGACCACAGCCGGTACCCGAGCATCGCGTGGCTCTCCTGGATCCGGTGGATGCTCTGCGAGTGGACGGTGTAGCAGAAGTCGAGTTCGCCGGCGGACGCCATCGCCGCCATCCGGCCGCCCTCGTGCCCGGCGAACCCGATGGTCAGCAGCCCCCGCTGCTTCGCCTCGGTGAGTGCGGTCATCAGATCGTCGGAGTTGCCCGACGTCGAGAGTGCGATCGCGACGTCGCGGTCCCGGGCGTGCGCGATGATCTGCCGCTTGAAGATCAGATCGAAGCCTACGTCGTTGCCGAGCGCCGTCACCACGGCCTGATCGGCGGCGAGCGACCACGCCGCCACCGGGCGTCCGCGGGCGGGACGGCTGAACAGCGATGCCAGCGTGGCGGCGTCGGTGGAGCTGCCGCCGTTGCCGAACGTGTAGAGCCGGCCGCCGCGACGGAACCTGTCGGCCATGTCGATGCCGGCCGCGGTCAGGCCGTCGCCGTACTCGTCGAGGGACGCCTTCTGCAGGCGCGCGCTCTCCGCGGCCTTCCCCCGCGCGGACGCGGCGAGGTCGTCGAGGAGGCTCTGGGCGTCGGTTTCCTCCGAGTCGATGAACGGGTAGAGGAAGCTGGTGCTTTCCGAATCGTGCGTCGTCATCGGTTCGTCTCCTGCCCGGCGTCGTCGAGTCTGGTGATCGCGGCACCCGCATGCACCAGGACGAGGTCGTTCGGCTGGACCTCGCCGAGGACGCTGACGTCCACCCACTCCTCGCCCGCAGCGGTGCGGACCAGGGCAGGTCCGAGCGGTTCGGCCGGCTCGATCACCACCTCACCGAGACGGCCCTCGTCGCTGCACGTGACGCAGACCGTCTCGTCGCACTCCTCGGCGTCGGGCTTCAGCAGTCCCGAGTGCTCGAAGCAGACATGGGTGAGTTCCCACAGCAGGTGATACATGAGGACGAACCGCCCGGTGGCCGGCACCATCGCGTCGTCCGAGTCGACCCAGAGGATGTGGTTCGCCGCACCGGCCGGAGGCCGGGGGCCTGCCCCGATCCACAGCGTCATCGCGCCCCACGCCGGTGCGCGGCGCATCGCGTCGACCACGGCGGGCTCGTTCGCCGACGCCACGGCCAGCAGGATGTCGCCGGGCCTGCTCGCCACCCGGGCCTGCGCCACCGGATCGGGTTCGACGAGTGCCACCGACGGCAGCGCCCGTTTGCCCATGATCACGGGATGGACGAATTCGACGGCGACGTGATGGGCGTGCGGTTCCCACTGGG
Organism: Rhodococcus sp. ACPA1; assembly: GCF_002300195.1. NCBI lineage: Bacteria > Bacillati > Actinomycetota > Actinomycetes > Mycobacteriales > Nocardiaceae > Rhodococcus > Rhodococcus sp. ACPA1. Next base: position 300,344 of record NZ_NSDX01000005.1, read on the forward strand.
GTGAGATCACCCAGAGCGTCGCGCCGTCATGGAATCTGCGGGCGAGAGACAATGCTGCGGCAGCGAGATCCGCAGACAGATCGGTGTCGACGAGGTGCCCGCCCGCCTCTGCAGTGGTGGTCATTCACTAGCTCCCGTCCCGGACCGGCCGGTCGGGGGCTGCCGACGTCACGGTCCGCGCATGGTTGCCGCGGCACCGATCACCGCCTGGCCGAGGGAGAGTCCTCCGTCGTTGGGAGGCACCCGGTGGTGGGTGAGGACTCGATAACCGCTGCTCTCCCAGTGTGCTCTCACCAGTGCGAGGAATAAACGGTTTTGAAAGACTCCTCCGGTGAGTCCGATCGTCGACGCGCCGGTCGCGGTGGCGGCCCGGTCGACGAGGTCGGCGGTCGCGGCGGCGAGGGCATGGTGGAAGCCCAGTGCGAGCACCGCGGGCGGGGTTCCGTCGCGGAGACCGGCGACCAGTCCGGACACCAGACGAGGCAGTCCGATCTGGTCGTTCTCCACGCCCATGGCCAGGGGAGCCGGGTGCGGGGCGGTCCGGGCGAGGGCCTCGAGTTCGATGGCGGCCTGCGCCTCGTAGGTGACCCGGTGCCGGACCCCGAGCAGCGACGCGACCCCGTCGAACAGGCGGCCCGCGCTCGTCGTCCTGACGCAACCGAGACCCGACAGAAGTTGCGACTCCACGGCCGCGCGTTCCGCGGTGGGGACCGCCTCCATGCACGGCAGCCCGTCGACGTCGGTGATCCCGCACTCGTGCAGCAGAGCCAGCGCCACCCGCACCGGATTCCGGACGGCGGCGTCACCGCCCGGCAGTGAGAAGGGCTGGATATGTCCCACCCGCCTCGTGTCGAGGATGTTCGGACCGACCAGGAGGAGTTCGCCGCCCCACACGGTGGTGTCGCAGCCGTACCCGGTCCCGTCGAACGCGACACCGAGCACCGTCGTCCCGACCAGTCCGTGTTCGGCCATCAGCGACGCGACGTGCGCGTGGTGGTGCTGCACGGTGAGCAGGGGGACGCCGGTCCTGTCGCTGTAGCGCCGGGCCCAGTGGTGCGTCGAGTAGCCGGGGTGCCGGTCGGCGACCACCGCCTCCGGGGTGATGCCGTGCAGATGCGTCAACTGCCGCACCGACGTCTCGAAGGCGCGCTGACTCTCCAGGCTGCCCATGTCGCCGAGGTGCGCCGAGCAGAACGCGTAGTCCTGCCGGGTCAGGCAGAAGGTGTTCTTGATCTCCGCGCCCACCGCGAGGATCTCCGGGCCGTGCGCGGGGAGCACGACGGGCAGCGGTGCGAATCCGCGCGAGCGGCGGATCGGCAGCACCGCCCCGGCCTCGACCGCGAGCACGGAATCCTCGCAGGGCACCGCGATGCGGCGGTCGTGCATCAGGAACACGTCGGCGATGTCCGTCAGTCGAGTGCGGGCGTCGTCGTTGTCGAAACAGAGGGGCTCGCCGCTCAGGTTGCCGGACGTCATGACCAGCACCCGCGGAGGGTCGACGTCGCTGCCGGGGGTTCGGGTGAACAGGAGATGGTGCAGCGGGGTGTAGGGGAGCATCACCCCGAGGTCGTCGATCCCGGGCGCGATGCCGTCGGCAACCGACGCTGTGCTCTTCTTGTGCAGCAACAGGATCGGCCGGGCCGCGTGTCGCAGCAGGGCGCTCTCGGGCTCGGAGATCTCGCACAACTCGGCGGCGGCGGACAGGTCCGCGGTCATGACCGCGAACGGCTTGTCCGGGCGGTGCTTGCGCGCCCGCAGAGTCTCGACGGCGGTGGGGTCGGCGGCATCGCAGACGAGATGGAATCCGCCGAGGCCCTTGACCGCCACGATCCGGCCGTCCCGCAACGCCCCCTGCACCGCGGTGAGGACGGCGTCGTCCCCGTCGATCCGGTGCCCGTCGACCTCGGCGAACAGGTGCGGACCGCAGTCGGGGCAGCACACCGGCTGGGCATGGAACCGTCGATCCGCGGGGTCGCGGTACTCGGCGAGGCACGCGGCGCACAGCGGGAACTCGGCCATCGTGGTGTTGGGCCGGTCGTAGGGCAGGTCGGTGATCACCGTGAACCGCGGCCCGCAGTTGGTGCAGTTGACGAACGGGTGGCGATATCGCCGATCGTGCGGATCGGCCAGTTCGCGAAGACAATCCGCGCACGTCGCCACGTCCGGCGACACCAGTGTCCGCGCGCCGGGGACGTGCCGGCTGTCGATGATCCGGAACGACTCGTCGCCGCGTACCGGCACGGGCTGGGAGGTCGCGTCGACGATCACGGCCATCGGCGGCGCGTCCGTGCGGAGCCGGCGCACGAACTCGGACACCGACGCCGACTTGCCCTCGATCTCGATGAACACGCTGACGTCGTCGTTGCCGCAGTGGCCGTGCAGTCCCAGGTCGTCGGCCAGTCGCGCGACGAACGGGCGGAAGCCGACCCCCTGCACGACCCCGTGGACCGTGATGCGCGATCGTTCGACCGTCATCCTCGGATGATTCCCCCGTCGAGGTGCGGGGCGCAAGGGCCCTCCCGTGCACGTCCGGCGGCACAGCCGCACCCTTTCTCGGTTCGCGCACTCGAAATTGCGCCTGGAATTCGTGCGCGGGAACCGAAAAGGGGTGCGCCTGCCGGATCACTCGCCGTCGACGGAGCGTGCGCCGGTGACGGCGTCGATCAGCCCGTAGTCGCGCGCCTCGTCGGCGGTGAGGATCCGGTGGTCCCGCATGTCGCCGATCACCGTGTCGACGGGACGCCCGCAGGAGTCGGCGATCCGCTGCTGCAGCCTTCGGAGTTGCTGCTCGTGGTGTTCGGCGGCGATGGCGACGTCCGACGCCGGACCGGTGCAGGACGCCTGCGGTTCGCGGAGGTGGAACGTGGCGTGCGACGCCGACGTCCGGCGGTCGGCGGGCGCAAGGAGGGCGATCGCCATTCCCCGGACGTCGCCGCGGCAGTGGACGTGCAGCGGGACGCCCATCAGATCGAGGGTGTCGAGGAGGGTGGCGGCCGCGTCGATGTCGGCGTCGACGCCGTGCAGCCACAGCTGGACCTCCCCGTCGTCCGAGGCGTCGAGCAGTGCCAGCGACGCCGCCGTGCGGTTGGTGGCCTCGGCGTCGAGCCGGCCGGTCAGCGACACGATCCGTTTGTCGAACAGGCGCTCGGCCAGCCAGTCGGGACCGGGAGTGGGAGCGGGCACGGACGTGACGGGCATCGGGGCAGGCGGCTGCCGGGGGTCCGGCTGCCAGGGGGTGTGAAACGGCGGGACCGGTGGTGGGGTGGGTGGTGGCCAGATCATGGTGATGACTCCCGGTGCGCTGAGATCGTCCAGTCGACCGTCCGGCCCACGGCCTCCGCGTACCGTTCGAGCGTCGACAGGCGGGGGTCGACGTCGCCGCGTTCGAGCCGTGCCACGGCCGATTGTGACGTGCCCATGTGGGCGGCGATCTCCGTCTGCGTCAGGCCGCGCTCGCGGCGAGTGGTGACGAGCTCGTCCAGCAGCGCTCGACGCCGATCGGACAGGTGCTCCAGTCCGGGAAAAGACGTGCGTCGAGGGGTGGTCGACATACCATCGATGGTATCTCGAAAACGGTATATACGGAGGGGTGCTCATGGCGAAGGTTCGTGCCGCCGTCATCGGCGGCGGCATCATCGGTCTGGCGGTCGCCCGGGAACTTCTGCACCGGATGGACGTCGTCGAGGTGACGCTGTTCGAAAAGGAGACCCGGGTCGCGGCCCACCAGACCGGACACAACAGCGGCGTCGTCCACGCCGGCCTGTACTACCCGCCGGGCAGCCTCAAAGCTCGCCTGTGCCGCCGTGGTGTCACCCTCCTGCAGCAGTACGCGGAGAACAAGGGTGTGGCCTATGAGGAATGCGGCAAAGTGGTGGTCGCCCACGACTCGTCCGAAGTGGCGCGGATGGACGCCATCTTCGACAGAGCGGTGGCCAACGGCGTCCCCGGCATCCGCAAGGTCCCTGGGGAGGAGATCCCCGAGATCGAACCGCACGCACGCGGAGTCGCCGCGGTGCACTCGCCGCACACCGCGATCATCGACTACGTGGCGGTCGCGGAGGCTCTCGCCGCGGACATCGCCGCCGCGGGGGGACGCGTCCTGCTCGGCCGGGAGGTCGTGGGCCTGGACAGCCGGACCGCGGAAACGGTGGTCGCCACCCGGCAGGGCAGCGAGGTCTTCGACCTGGTGGTCACGTGCGCGGGACTGCAGTCCGATCGGGTGGCACTGATGTCGGGTGAACCGCGATCGCCTCGGGTGGTGCCCTTCTTCGGCGACTACTTCCTGCTCGAGCCCGAGCGGTCCTCGCTCGTGAAGGGGCTGATCTACCCGGTTCCGGACCCGCGGTACCCGTTCCTCGGCGTCCACCTCACCAAAAGGATCGACGGGCGAATCATGCTCGGACCGAACGCCTTTCTCTCCTTCGGTCGGGAGGCGTACGACCGTCGGGGGTGGTCAGCGGCGGACGTGATGTCGGCGGTCGGGTTTCCCGGGTTCTGGCGGTTCGCCGTGCACAACACCGCGGCGGCGGTCCGCGAGGCCCGCACCGTCCTCAGCACGGGCCAGTTCGTGAAGGAGGCGCAGAAGTACGTGCCCGACGTGCGCCGCTCCGACGTCACCCGCGGACCCCGGGGCATCCGCGCTCAGGCGATGAACGCCGACGGCAGCCTCGAGGACGACTTCGTCATCACCGGGTCCGGACGCGTCGTTCACGTCCGGAACGCGCCCTCACCGGGTGCGACGTCATCCCTCGCCATCGCCGAACACGTCGTGACGGAGGTTCTCGCCCGCGCGACCGCGTGACACGGCTTCGCCCAATGTCACACTGGTGCAGTCGAAGTAGACCGATGTGACATTGGGCGTCCGAGTCGCCGGCGCTACGACGTGCCACGCCCGAGCGGCAACCCGTCCTCGAGGAACTCCAGTGCGCGCAGGGCGAGTGGCAGGTCACCGGGAAGCAGATCGACCACACCGAGGATGACCCCGACGATCGCCCCGGCGAGCGCGCGGACCTCGAAGTCGTCGGCGGTGCGTCCGACCCTGCGCGCCATGACACCCGCGATCATGTCGATGTTGCGCACCATTTCCTGCATGATGGCACCGCGAAGTTCCGGGACCGAGTACAGCAGTTCCTGACGCTTCCGCTCGAAGTCCATGTCTGCCTCGGACAGGCCGGCGAACACGGACTCGGCCGCCTTCCGGAATGCGGTGATCAGCGGGACGTCCGGCGGTTGCGCTTCGATCGCCTCGATCATGACCGGATCGAGGTCGTCGGCGAGCACCAGTTGTTCCTTGGTGGGGAAGTATCGGAAGAACGTGCTCGGCGACACGTCCGCCGCCTCCGCGATCTGCTCGATCGTGGTTTCGGCGTAGCCCTGTTCACGGAACAACCGAAACGCCTCGGAACGGATGGTCAGCCGGGTGCGCGCCTTCTTCCGCTCCCGCAGGCCTGGTCGAGCGTCAATGGACATGTACCGATTCTGACTCATCCTGCTCCCGGGCCGGGGTATCGCGGGGCGTGAACCGCGCTGCGAGCACCATCGCGACGGCGCAGATGCCCGCGCACACCCACAGCATGAGCCCCATCCCGGACAGGAACGACGCCTGGACGTGCGCGAGCATCGTCGGGTCGCCGGTCGTCTTGGCCACCGCGACCCCGGCGTTGACTCCGTCGCGAATCGGATCCACGTCCAGGTCCCCCAGTTCGGACCGGTAGCGGGTGGCGAGGACGGTGCCCAGCACCGCGACCCCGATCGTTCCGCCTGCCTGCCGCAGCGCCTGGATCAGCGCGGAGCCGGAACCGGACCGTTCGGCCGACAGTGCGCCCAGGGCCGCACCCATCGCCGCCGGCATCACGAAACCCATTCCCGCGCCGACGAGTGCGATCCACGCCGCCGTGAACCAGTAAGCGGAATCGACGGAGGTCAGGGCGCCGGCCGCGAGTCCCGCCGTGAGGAGGGCGAACCCGATGACGATGACCGGCCGGGCGCCGGCCCGCCGAAGCAGTTGGTCGCAGAGCCGGGTGCCGACCAGCAGTCCGCCGATCAACGGCAGCAGACGGAGGCCGCTACCGAGCGCGTCGACCCCGAGCACCGCCTGGAAGTACTGCGGCACCGTGAAGAACAGCCCGAACATCCCGAAGTTGACCAGCGTGGTGAAGATCGTGCCCCAGCGGAACCCAGGGCTGGCGAACAGCGACGTGTCGATCAGCGGGTGACGCGACCGCCGTTCCCACATCGCGAACAGTCCGAGCACGACCACGCCCGCCGCGATCGTCGTCAATGCCAGTGTGTCACCCCAGCCGTCCTGGCCGGACCTGATGAAACCGTAAGTGAGGCTGAGTAATCCGAGCGAAGACAGTGCGGCGCCGAGATAGTCGGTGGGCGACTGCTCCTCGCTGCGCGATTCCGGTACCAGGGCCGCGACGGCGATCGCGCCGACGACGACCAGCGGCACGTTGATCAGGAACACCGATCCCCACCAGAAGTTTTCGAGCAACCACCCGCCGAGGATCGGTCCGAGGGGCAGGCCGATCGCGGTGGACGTCACCCAGATGGTCAGTGCCCGCGACCGTTCGCCGGCGTCGGGGAACAGGACGGGCAGTACCGCCATCGACAGCGGCATCATCACCGCGGCACCCAGTCCCAACAGGGTGCGTCCGGCGATCAGCTGACCCGACGTGCTCGCGTAACTGCAGAGCAGCGACGCGACGCCGAACAGGACGAGGGCGCCGAGCAGGAGTTTCTTGCGGCCGTACCGGTCGCCGAGCGCCCCGGCCGGCAGGAGCGCCGCGGCGAGCACGAGCGTGTACGCCGAGCTGAACCATTGCAGTTGCGAGTTGTCCGCGCCGAGGTCGACTGCCAGCGTCGGCAGTGCCACCGTCAGGACCGTGATGTCGAGACCGATGGTCAGCATGGCCACGGACAGGGCTCCGAGCGCCCACCAGCGGCGCGAGGCGACTTCGATGACCGTCGTTTCACTCATGACAGCTCCACTCGAAAGGAAGTTACTATATTTTGATAGTAACTCTCACTTTGTGGCTGTCAAGGGACCGGTCAGCGCCGGCGGAGCTGTAGCGTGAAGCCCTCGGGCATGAGGGTGAGCCGCTCGGCGACCTTCAGTCGATAGCTCGGGTCGCCCACGATGTCGTATCGACGCAGGATCGTGCCGAGAACCAGGACCGCCTCGTGGAGGGCGAACTGTCGTCCGATGCAGGCGCGCTCGCCGGTCCCGAACGGCTTGTAGACGTGCGCGGGGCGGGACCGGATGCGCTCGGGGAGGAAATGGTCGGGGTCGAACGCCTCGGGATCGTCACCCCACACGGGGTCGCGGTGCAGTGCGGGGATGAGGACGAGAACCCAGTCGCCGACCTTCATCGGGTACTTGCCGACGAGGGTCGTGTCGACGGTCGCCTCCCTGCCGTACGCGGGGGCAGTCGGCCACAGCCGCAACGATTCGTCGAGCACCCGGCGCACGTAGCGGAGCTTCGCGATCTGCTCGAACGCGGGCTCCTCGGCGCCCCAGACCGCATCGACCTCCGCCTGCGCCTTCGCGAGGACGTCGGGATGCCGCGACAGGTAGTACAGGGCGAACGACAGTGCACCGGAGGTGGTCTCGTGCCCCGCGACCAGGAACGTCACCACCTGGTGGCGGATGTTCAACTCGTCGATCCGATGGGGATCGTCCTCCCGCGCCGCCCGCAGCATGAGTTCGAGCAGGTCCTCGGGGCCGGTCTCGGCGCTGTCGCGACGGGCACGGATCACCTCGTCGACGACTTCGGCCATGTGTTCCAGGTTGGCGACGTTGCGGCGATCCGACCGTCGCGCCAGCAGTCGTCCGAGCGCGGTGGACTTCACGAACGTGGTGCGCTGCGAATGGCTCAGCGCTCCGACCATCGCCTGCACGAACGGGTGCGGCCGCTCGCGGGTGAAGGAGTCGAACGAATAGCTGAACCCGGTGCGGCCGATGGTCTCGAGCGTCAGCTTCGTCATGTCGGAAGAGACGTCGACGGGGGTGCCGTCCACCCGCTCGTCCCAGCGCTCCGTCAATTCGCCGGCGACATCCAGCATCGTGCGGTGATACGACCGCATCGCGGATTTCGTGAATGCGGGGGCGAGGAGGTTGTGCGCCTTGCTCCAGTTCGGCTCGTGGTTGTAGGCGGTGAACAGTCCGTCGCCGCCGACCTCGCGCAGCGACGCGACGCCGGGCGCCAGGTGCTTCGCGAACCGGGATTCGTCGGAAAGTTCGGCGACCATGTCTGCACCGGACGCGAAGACGAACCGATTGCCGAGGACGTTTCGCTCGAAGATGGGCCCGAGCTTTCTGCCGATCTCCATCGAATTCTGCACGGGAGTGCGGATGCTGATCCCGAAGACGTCGCCGACGACGGGAAACCGCCATCGGGGATGCGGGATGGTCGCCTCCGCTGTGGTGTGCAGTGATTCGACGCTCATGTCGACCCCCGTGTCGATGTGGCCTGCGTTACTGAATTGATGTCTAGTACGCAAGGTACGCCTTACTGAACCGGTGTCAAGCAGTACGGTGACTGGCATGACCAGCGCCCGCCGACGACTCGCCCCGGAGCAGCGCCGGGCGCAGTTGCTCGACATCGGCGCGCGGCTGTTCGCGGACCGCCCCTACGAGGACGTGTGGATCGAGGAGGTCGCGGAACTCGCCGAGGTGTCGCGCGGATTGATGTACCACTACTTCCCGACGAAGCGGGATTTCTTCGCCGCGATCGTCGAACGCGAATCCGAACGACTGCTCGAGGTGACGGCCCCCGACTCCACGCTCCCCGTCGAGGAACAGGTCGCGGCCGGCCTCGACGCGTACTTCGAGCACGTCGCGAGCCACCGGCACGGAGTCCGGGCCATCAACCACGGCGCACTGTCGGCCGATGCCGACATCCGGGCCATCGTCGAGCGGGAACTCGACGCCCAGCAGCGCCGCATCGTCGACGCTCTCGATCCCCCCGACGGCGAACGGGAACTCGTCGGCGTCGCGGTGCGCGGGTGGATCGCCTTCGTGCGCGCCGTCTGCATGGACTGGCTCGATCACCCGTCGATCGCCGAGGGCGAGCTACGTGAACTCTGCCTGCGCTCGCTGCGGGGCATGCTGGGTGGGCGGCTCGACTGATCTCAGGGCTGGCACTTAAATAAATCAGTTGATATATTTAAGCCGAAATCCCTTCCGTGATCAAGGAGATCCCGCATGAGTGCACCCACCGTTACGTCGCAGGGCCGAACGAACCCGGCGAAGACCGAGGCGGAACTGCGTCGTGAACTCGCGGCGGTGTACCGCCTGCTCGCGCATTTCAAGATGACCGACCTCATCTTCACGCACGTCTCGGTCCGGATTCCCGGGCCCGAACATCATTTCCTCATCAACCCGTACGGCCTGCTCTTCGAGGAGATCACCGCCTCCAACCTGGTGAAGATCGGGCTCGACGGCGAACTCGTCGAACCGTCCGAATATCACGTCAACCCGGCGGGATTCGTGATCCACGGCGCGATTCACGAGGCCCGGCCGGACGCGCACTGCGTGCTGCACACTCACACGAAGGCCGGGTGCGCGGTGGCCGCGCAGGAGCACGGACTGCTGCCGCTGAACCAGATCTCGATGGAGTTCTACAACCGGGTCGGCTACCACGACTACGAGGGCATCGCGCTCAACACGGCCGAACGCGTGCGGTTGGTCGAGGACCTGCGCGACAACCCCGCAATGATCCTGCGCAATCACGGACTGCTCACCGTGGGCGAATCCGCCGCCGAGGCGTTTCTGCGAATGTTCTACCTGGAGAAGGCGTGTGACATCCAGATCGCCGCCCAGGCGTCGGGTGAACTGCGCGTTCCGTCGCCCGAGATCGCCGAGCGCACCGCCCGGCAGTTCGCCGGCGAGGCCACCGACGACTACACCGACGATCAGGCGTACGAGATGGCGTGGGCGGCGCTGCTGCGGATGCTGGACCGCACCGCCCCCGATTACAAGGACTGACGGCGGCTCACGAGAACTGGCAGGGGTGATCACATCCCCGGTGCGGCAACGACTCCCACCGGGGATGCGCCCGTCAGGACCGCCGCGACGTTGCGCGCCGACTGCTGCGCCAGGGTGCGCGCGACCTCCGGTGAGTACCACGCGGCGTGCGGGGTGATCACGAGGTTCGGGATCTGCAGGATCGGATCGTCCTGTGCGGGAGGTTCGTTCGGGAGAACATCGACGGCGGCCCCGGCGAGGTGTCCGCTGCGCAGCGCGGCTCCGAGTGCGTCGTGGTCGACGAGACCGCCGCGGGAGACGTTCACCAGATACGCGCCGCGCGTCATCGCGGACAGGGCGCGGTCGTCGATCAGACCCTGCGTCTCGGATGTGAGGGGAACGTGCAGGCTCAGGACGTCGGAGCGGCGCAGCAGTTCCTCGAACCCGACCACCTCGATACCCTCGGCCGCCAGTTCCCCGGCTCGGTCGCCCAGTCCGCGGCCGCTGACGAGGACGGTCATCCCCACCGCTCGGGCCCGCACCGCGACAGCCGCGGCGATCCGGCCGAAGCCGTAGAGGCCCAGCACGGTTCCCGCGATCCTCCGCGGCGGCGCTGCGGTCACGTCCCACCCGCCGGCATGCACGGAGCGGTCGAGGGTGTGAGTGGATCGGAGCAGTCCGAGGGTGAGCGCGAGTGCGTGATCCGCGACCTCCTCGGTGCAGTAGTCCACTGCCCGCGTGACCCAGAGGCCGCGTTCGTGGGCTGCCGACACCGGCAGGTGGTCGTACCCGGCGGACGTGGCCGACAACAGTCGCAGGTCCGGGAGATCCGACAGGTGACGGGGCTCGAGTCCGGTGGTCTCCGGACCCACGAGCAGGGCGATGACGCCCGGCCCGGACGGGAACTCGGACTGGTGCACGACATCCGCGGAAATGCCTGCGGCGGCAAGCGAATCGGACAGTGCTTCGGCAGGAATGAAGTCGTCGAGGACGACGACACGATCGGTCATCTGCCTATCGCCCCCGCTTCTTCGGTGGTCCGTCGCACGGCGGCGTCGACGCAGCGGGCCGCCGCGTCCTCCGCGCTGATCGCCTCCATGACAACGGGATCCAGGATGGCCTGCAATGCGAGACCGTCGGTCAGTGCCACCAGCGCGACGGTGACGGCGTCCGCGTCGAGGTCGGCGGAGACGGTGCCCTCCCGCTGTGCGGCGACGACCGACTCGCGCACGACGCCCCGCCAGCGGGCGAGGAAGGCCGCGATCTCACCGCGCGCGGTTTCCTCGGCCGCGCCCTCCGCGTAGAAGAACAGGAACACGCGGGTCATCGCCAGTCGGCGTTCGTCGAGCGGCAGGATGCTGGCGGTGATGTTCCGCAGCTTCTCGATCGGGCCTGCGCCCTCCTCGTCGAGAATCGTGCGGTACCGGTCGCCCTGGATGTCGCCGGCCCGGCGCAGCGCTGCGAGGAGCAGTTCGTGCCGGGATCCGAAGTAGTGGTTCAACACTCCGGTCGACCACCCGCTCTCCTCCGCCACCGCTCGAGTGGTGACGGCGGAGATCCCCTCCCGGGCGATCAACGCGAGAACGGCGTCGGCGAGCGCCAGTCTCCGCTCGTCGTGGTCGACGATCTTCGGCACGATCTTTCCTCCCGCTAGTGCGCACTCACCCGCGTGCGCCGGTGTCACTCAGGCTATCGGTGCCGGGACCGGAACCGGATCTTCCTCGTCCTTTCCCGACACTCGCGCGTTCCACACGGACATCACGTTCGCCGGGGTGGGTTCGGTGAACAGGCTGGTGGCCACGAACACCACCAGCGCGCTGACGAGTCCGACGTACACGGGCTCGTTCGCCATGACGTCGCCGACGACGAACATCGTCGCGATGGTCCCCACGGTGCCCACCGCCATGGCCGCCATGGCGGCCGTACCCGTGGCGCGCTTCCAGACCAGTCCACCGAGGATGGGGACGAGGAGCCCGCCGACCAGGATGTCGTAGGCGATCGTGAGCGCGGAGACGATGTCGTTGATGAGCGCGGCGATCACGATGCTGACGAGGCCGATCACGATCACGTAGAGGCGGTTGCCGCGCACGTCGGCTTCCGGATCGGACGTGTCCAGTTCGGGGCGTGTGCGTCCGAAGATCTGGGCGACCAGCGGAAGGACGTCCTGCCGGGCGACGGTGGCGGTGGCGATCAGCGCGCCGGACGCGGTCGACATCATCGCGGCCACCGCGGCGGCGAGGACGATGCCGCTGAGACCGACGGGCAGGACGTGGACGGCGACGTCGGCGTACACGTCGTCGGACGATCCGATGTCGGGCATGAGGGCCGACGCGGCCAGACCGATCAGTGCGCCCGCGACGCCGTACAGCAGGCAGTAGACGCCGGCGGTGACGCCGCCCCACCGTGCGACCTCCGGCGACTTCGCGGTGAACACGCGCTGCCAGATGTCCTGTCCGATGAGGATGCCGAGCGTGTAGACGACGAAGAACGTGACGATGGTGCCGGTGCCGATGGTGCCGAGCCCGAGAGCCTGTTCGCCGACGCGCTCCTTGATGCCGGCGTACCCGCCCGCTTTGCTCCACGTGAACGGGAGAAGCAGGACGAAGACGCCGATGGTCTTGATGACGAACTGGACGACGTCGGTGAGCGTGATCGACCACATTCCGCCCATCGCGGAGTAGGCCACGACGATGAGGCCGCCGAGGATCACCGACAGGGTCCGGTCGAAGCCGAACAGCACGTTGAAGATGGTGGCGTAGGCGATCGTGGAGGTGACCGTGAGCATGAGGGTGTACGCCATCATCACGAGACCGGACGCGCCGGTGGCGTCGATGCCGTACCGGAGTTTGAGCATCCCGGAGACGGTGTAGACCTTGAGGCGCTGGATCCGCGCGGCGAAGAGCAGGCTGAGCAGGAGTACGCCGGCGGCGATCGACACGACCAGCCACATTCCGGAGATGCCGTACTTGTAGCCGAGGCCGACGCCGCCGACGGTGGAGGCGCCGCCGATGACGACCGCCGCCATCGTGCTGGTGTAGAGGAATCCGCCGAGGCGGCGGCCGGCGACGAGGTATTCGCTGGAGTTGCTCGCCCGGCGTTTGCCCCACCAGCCGAACGCGAGCATTGCGCCCAGGTAGATCAGGATGATGGTGATGTCCATGGTGCGTCCTTCACGTGTCCTAGCGGATCGGTGATGACGGGCGGTGGTCCCGTCGGTGCCGGTCTCGTCAGACCGTTGCCCTAGACGGTAGGAGAACATTGACGTGAAATAAATCACTTGATACAAATAATCACTTCAGAAAATCGTGAAGTAACGGTGCGAGCCAGCTCACACCCTGTTTTCGACCCCGCCGGAGGAGTGCGATGCGCAGCTCGCTGCCCGACCTGAAGCTCCTCCAGATCTTCGCGGCCGTCGTCCGCCACCAGGGGTTCGCGCCCGCGCAGCAGGAACTCGGACTGTCCGCCTCCGCGATCAGCACCTACATGAGCCAGCTCGAGCGCCACCTGGGCATCGTGCTGTGCCACCGCGGCCGGGGCGGATTCGGCCTCACCAGCAAGGGCGAGCTCTACCACAAGGAATGCCTGCGCATCCTCGGCGAACTCGAGGGCTTCGAACGCTACGGCGCCGCGCTGCAGGGGGAGCTCAGGGGAACCCTCACCATCGGGGTTCTCGATTCCACCGTCACCGACGCCACCCTGCCGCTCGCCGACGTGATCGGCGTGTTCAGCAAGGACCACCCCGCCGTCTACCTCGACCTGAAGATCCAGACGCCGCACGAACTGCAGGTCGGCGTGCTCGACGACCGGATCGACGTCGCGGTCGGCGCGTTCGCCTCACCGATGAACGGCCTCGTCTCCCAGGCGCTGCACCGGGAGCAGCACTGGCTGTACTGCAGCGACAAGCACCCACTGTTCGGCAGAAAACGGGTGCCGCCGGAGGTCATCACCCAACAGCGGATGGTGACCCGCGGTTACTGGTCCGAGCAGGAACTGGCCCGCCAGGGGTTCCCGCAACCCTCGGCGACGGTGGAGAACATGGAAGCGCAGCTCATCCTCGTGCTGTCCGGCGCGTACATCGGATACCTGCCCGAGCACTACGCGGAGTACTGGGTGGACCGGAACCGGCTGCGTCCGATCCTGCCGGCGTCGTTCGGTTATCAGGCGCCGTTCTCGCTGATCTACCGGCGCGGCCGGGCCCGCGAGCCGATGGTCCTCACGTTCCGCGAGTTCGTCCGGACCAGCATGGGCAGCTGACCACCGCTCACGGGGCCGGGGAGCCCAGTTCGGTCGACAGCGCACGGCAACGCTCGACGAGAACCAGGCCGTGCTGCGCGCAGAGTGCGTCGTCGAGGCGGAACGTCGGCCCGACGACGCTGAGCGCGCCCACGATCCGCCCCACCGCGTCGTAGATCGGGGCCGCCACACCCGTCGAGTGGTCCTCGATGGTGTCGTGGGCGATCGCATACCCCTCGCTGTGCAGGTCGCCCCGCAGTGCGGCGCCGACGGCCGTGCCCTCGAGCGGCACCGTCTGCCCCACCCATCCCATGTGCCGGATCGCGTGGGTGCCCTCGATCTGCGCGAGATACAGGGCAGTGCCCTTCGGGCCGTGGGTCGACAGGTACGTGGATTCGCGGGTTTCCTCCGCGATCGCGACCATCGCGGGCCGCGCCCGGGACAGCAGCTGGTTGTCGCTGATCGCGCGGGCGCCGATCTGGAGAAGTCGCGGCCCGGCCCGGTAGACGTTGTCGTCGCCGCGGACCAGGAACTCGCTCTGCTCCATGCTGCGGATCAGGCGCAGTGCGGTACTCGTGGCGAGACCGGCCGCTTTCGCGGCGTCGCCGAGCGTCAACCCGCCCTGCTCGGTGATCGCGCCGAGCAGTTCGAAGGTGCGGCTCGCGCTGCGGGTCACATCTCCGGGGGCCATGGGTCGTCTCCTGACGGTCGCGGGTGTCGGCGTGAATCTACCGCGACGCGATCTCGGACAGCAGGGGCTGCCGGTGTTCGTCGAGCAGTGGGCTGCGGCGGACCCCGGGGCGCGCGCTGTCGCCGAACACGACCGGCTGCCGGACGTAGTCGATCGTTCCCGCGACCGGATGATCGAACGACTCCACGAGTCCGCGGTGCCGGCTCTGCTCGGACGACAACGCCTGTTCGACGTTCCAGATCTCGGAGCTCGCCAGTCCGGCCGCGCCGAGGAGCGCGACCACCTCGGCGACCGTCTTGTCCTTCGCCCAGATCTCGATCTCCGCGCGCAGGGCGGGTTCGTGATCGGTGCGGGACGTGTCGTCGGCGAAACGGTTGTCGCCGAGAAGGTCTGCACGATCCATGGTGTGCGCCAGCTTCTCGAATCCGGATCGGCTGGCGACGGCGAGGACGAACAGGCCGTCCGACGCCCGGTACGTGTCGAACGGGGTGGAGACGGGATGGCGATTACCTACTCCCACCGGCGCGACCCCCGATGCCTGCAACTGGCTGTGCGCGGTGGGGAGCATGGCCAGCATGCTGTCGAACATGGCGACGTCGAGATGTTGCCCCACACCCGATTCCCGGGTGCCGACGAGGGCGGAGCTGATGCCCCATGCCGCGAACAGTCCCGCGACGAGGTCACCGAACGATTCGCCGAGCCGGGTCGGCCCGGATTCGGGGGAACCGGTGATGCTCATGATTCCCGACATCGCCTGCACGACGAGGTCGTAGGCGGCCGAACCCGCGAGCGGCCCGTCCTGCCCGAAACCGGAGATGGACGCGTAGACGAGCCGGGGGTTGCGGGCGTGGACGGTGTCGTAGTCGATGCCGAGACGGGCGGTCACCCCGGGCCGGAAGTTCTCGACGAGAACGTCCGCCGTATCGAGGAGGTCGAACAGCACCTTCCGATCCGCGTCGTCCTTGAGATTCAGTGCCAGCGAGCGTTTTCCGCGGTTCAGTACGTTGAAATAGATGCTCTCGCCGTCGCGGAACGGGCCCAGGTGCCGCGAGTCCTCGCCGGCGGCGGGTTCGATCTTGACGACGTCGGCGCCGGCGTCCGCGAGCAGCGCCGTACAGTACGGTCCGGCCAGGACGCGGGAGAGATCGACGACGCGGATGCCGTCGAGGGGAGGCAGTGTAGGCATGACGGGCCCTTCTCAGAATTCGGTAGAGCGCGGGGACGGTGCGTTGGAGGCGATGGTGAGCAGCTGGATCTGCGAGGTGCCCTCGAAGATCCGGAGGATCCGGCAGTCGCGGTAGAGGCGTTCGATCTCGGATTCGCGCATGAATCCGGCACCGCCGTGAATCTGCACGGTCTGGTCGACGATCGAGAAGCAGGCCTCCGTGGCCACGTACTTCGACACGGATGCGGCGCGGCGCAGGTCGGCCCCGGCATCCTTCACGTCCGCCGCCCAGTCCGCGGTGACGCGGGAGGCGACGAGCTGCGCGTCGCACGCACCCAGTAGCAGCTGAATCGCCTGGAATTCGGCGATGGGGTGACCGAACTGCTTGCGCTCCGCTGCGTAGGAGCGGCCCAGTTCCCACGCGCGCAGGGCGATTCCGTTGGCCATCGCGGCCACGTCGATGCGGGCGCGGTTGAGGGCGGTGAGCGCGATGTTGCCGCCGCGGCCCTCCGTTCCCACCACGGCGTCGTGGGGAAGCACCACGTCGTCGAGGTAGACGGTGTAGGTGGGGGCGGACCGGATGCCCAGCTTGTCCTGGGGCTCCGAGTAACTCACGCCGGGCGTGCCCTGGGGGAGGACGAACGCGGTGATGCCGCGGAAGCCTGCGGACGGATCGGTCTTGGCGAAGAGGACGACCAGATCGGCCTCCTTGGCGTTGGAGATGTACGTCTTCGAACCGGACAGGTGCCACCCGTCGTCCTCGCGCCGCGCCGTCGTCCGCATCGAGGCGATGTCGGAGCCGGCGTCCGGTTCGGTGAGGGCGAACCCGGCGAGCAGTTCGCCGGACGCGAGCCGGGGCAGCCACCGGCGCTTCTGCTCCTCGGTTCCGCCGACGAGGATCGGCTCGAGCCCCAGGTAGTGCGCGGTGTAGATCGAGGCGAGGGCGGCGTCGGTGCGGGCCACCTCCTCGATCGCGATCAGCTGTGTCTTGGTGGACAGGCCCAGCCCGCCGAACTCTTCGGGCACCGAGATCCCCATGAGGTCCTGCTCGCCCAGTCGCTTCACCAGCTCCGCCGGGAACTCGCGCGTCTCGTCACGGAACGCCGCGCCGGGATGGATCTCGCGGTTGGCGAACGCGCGCACCGTGGTGCGGAACTCGGCGGCATCGAGCAGCTGATCGGTCACGGGAACTCCTGTCGGAAAGGTCAGATTGCCATCTAGTGAAATAGCAATGCCACTTGGTGGCATATCGACTATGAAGGAGATCGCCGAATTTGTCCAGGGGCGGCCCGGTGTCCACAGCGAAGGAGCGGGTACTCGACTACGGACGGGCACTCCACATCCCGTCGGGCACGGCAGAGGGAGGCATGATGCGCGTGATCGCAGGAGGACTCGTCGCCGCGGGCATCGCTGTCAGCGGCGCACTTGCCGGCGTGGGCACGGCCGGCGGCGAACCCATCCCGTCCGGCACCTATCAGGGAACGACCACGGTGCCGGCGGGGGAGCTGATCTGGAAGGGGAAAACCTTCCAGGAGGGCACGGTCGTCAACAACTTCACGTTCGGCCTGACCGGACTCGCGGGCACGACCTCGCAGGACGGGAACGGAAACACCGTCATCGATTACAGCCCATCGGGACTGGGGTTCCTGACCGACAGGATTTCCCCCAACGCAGACGGGACCTACACCGGGGCCGTGTACGTGGGCGGCAACCAGGTGGGAAGCTTCGGCCTCGCGAGATAGCTGTCCCGGGGCCCACTACGACGACGAGGCCGCACCGCTCGGGTGCGACCTCGTCGTCACAGTGTCATCGGGGCGTCGGTCAGACGGCCCGGACATTCTGGGCCTGCGGGCCCTTCTGGCCCTGTCCGACCTCGAACTCCACCCGCTGGTTCTCCTCCAGCGACTTGTAGCCGCTGCCCGAGATCTCGGAGTAATGAACGAACACGTCCGCGCTGCCGTCGTCCGGCGCAATGAACCCGAAGCCCTTCTCACTGTTGAACCACTTCACAACACCCTGCGCCATACCGTTCACTCCCTGCAGTTGCCGCCCGGGACCTCACATCGAGATCCCGTTCGCGTGGATATCATCCTCGCATCCTGGCGCGCGTGCTTCCAGTGCAACGCCCACGATTCCTGCGGATATCGGTCGTCGGGCCCGGTCTGTGGAGGAAATTTCCCCCACGACCGATGATTCTGCCCGTCGACGGCGGTCCTACGTTCGACTCGACATCACAGCCCGAGGAGACCCGATGAACCCGATATCGACCGCCACCGCCAACACAGGAACCCTGCAGGTCCCCGGTGCGAGCCTGTACTACGAGGTTCGCGGCGCAGGCCCCCTCGTGGTGCTCGTGGGCGCCCCGATGGACGCAGATTCCTTCGCAGCGGCGGCCGATCTGCTCGCCTCCGACTACACGGTGGTCACCACGGATCCCCGGGGCATCCACCGCAGCCCGGTCGACGACCGCGAGCGGGATTCGACTCCCGAGATGCGCGCCGACGACCTCGCCCGCATCCTGACGCACCTCGACGCCGGACCGGCCGCCGTCTTCGGCTCCAGCGGCGGCGCCGTCAGCGCGCTCGCACTCGTGCAGGCGCATCCGGAACTCGTGCACACCGTGGTCGCGCACGAGCCGCCGCTGGACGAGTTGCTCGACGACCGTGAGGAACTGCGGGTGAAGACCGACGACATCATCGACGCGCACCTCTCCGGCGACGTCGTGGGTGCGTGGAGGAAGTTTCTCGCCCTGGCGAACATTCACCTGCCCGAGGAGGTGTTTCAGCAGATGTTCGCGGGCGAGCGTGATGCGCAGACGGAGGCGGACGACTACTTCCAGCATGCGCACATGCTGCGTCCGACCACCCGCTGGTGCCCGGACGTCGCCGCCCTGCGCTCGGTGACGACCCGTGTGCTGGTCGGCCTCGGTGAGGAGTCGGGTGGCCAGCTCTGCGACCGTACGTCGCGTGCGCTCGCCGCGGAACTCGGCATCGAACCCACCCTGTTCCCCGGCGGCCACATCGGTTTCGCCGAGGACCCGGCCTCGTTCGCCCCTCGTCTGCGCGTCGTGCTGCGGGAGGGCTGAGCGGACGGTCGTGGGCGACCTCAGCGGACGATCGGAACCCGCTTCGTGACGATCCGATGGATCAACCGGGCCGCGGTGCGGGCGGTGCGGTTGTCGATGTCGAACGACGGATTGAGCTCGGCCACATCGCACACGGCGAGCTTGCCACTGGCGGCGACGGCGTCGCACACGAATTGGATCGTCTCCGCAGGCACACCGTACGCGGCGGGAGCGCTCACTCCCGGCGCGACGGCGGCGGGAAGCACGTCGAGGTCGATGGTGAGGTAGACGAGATCGACGTCCGACAGGAACTCGCTGACGAAGACGGCCACCCGGTGCCGGTCGGAGACCGAGCAGTCGTCGTCCAGGAGGTACCGGACGTCGTATCCGCGTGCGGTGTCGAACAGCGCGGTGGTGTTGCTCGGCTGGCTGATGCCGAGCACCGAATACTGCAGGGCGGTGCCCGCCGCATGCTCCTGTTCGAGGATCTGCCGGAACGGTGTGCCCGAACTGGGGACCGGATCGGACCGCAGGTCGAAGTGGGCGTCCAGGTTCAGGATCCCGATCCGCCGCTTGGGCGTGCGGACGGCTGCCTGCGCCAGACCGAGGTACGTCCCGTAGGCCACCTCGTGGCCGCCGCCGAGGACCACCGGGAACTGGCCGGCGTCGAGGGTCGCGGCTACCACCGCGCCGAGAGCCATCTGCCCGGCTTCGAGGCGGTTGTCGGTGACCGCGACGGTGCCGGCGTCATACGCGCGGAGCGGCTCGGCGAGCGCCATCGACGACAGCGCGGCCCGCAGCGCGTCCGGGCCGCGGGCAGCCCCGCGGCGTCCCTTGTTCCGCTCCACGCCCTCGTCGCTCGAGAAGCCGACGAACACGCATGCGCCGGGTTCGGAGTCGTCGTGAAGTGGCGTGACCGCCTGGTGCCAGCGGAGGTGGTGACTCGACGTGCCGTCCACCCTGCCGATCCAGGGGGGTGGGGGAATCAGCAGGTTCTCCATCATCGCAGGGCCCTCGCTTTCTCGTGACCGGTGTGCGCGGACCAGGCGAGTTCGCCGCCCCGCCACACATCGCGGACCAGGGGGACGCCGGGCCGGTAGGCCAAGTGTAGGTACGACGGTGCGTCGAGGGCGAGGACATCGGCCCGCGCGCCGGGACGGAGGACGCCGATGTCCTCGCGTTGCAGCGCGCGGGCGCCGCCTGCCGTTGCCGCCCAGATCGCCTCGTCCGGGGTCATGTGCATGTCCCGCACCGCGATCGCGATGCAGAACGGCAGGCTGGTGGTGTAGCTGGTGCCGGGGTTGCAATCCGCGCCGAGCGCCACCGTGACACCCGCGTCGAGCAGGGCCCGAGCGTCCGGGTACTTGTTCCGGGTCGAGAAATCCGCGCCGGGCAGCAGGGTGGCCACCGTCGAACTCTGTGCCAGCGCATCGATGTCGGCCTGCGTGGTGTAGCAGACGTGGTCGACGGACGCGGCCCCCAGTTCGACGGCGAGCTGGACTCCGGGGCCCTCGCGGAGCTGGTTGCCGTGGACACGGGGGATGAGCCCCTTCGCCATTCCGGCGGTGAGAACGGCGTGTGCCTGATCGCGGTCGAACGCGCCGGTCTCGCAGAACACGTCGATCCATTTCGCCTGCGGTGCACAGGCGTCGATCATCTCCGCGCACACCATGGCGACGTAGTCGTCGGCGCGCCCCGCGTATTCCGGCGGCGGAACGTGAGCGGCGAGCAGCGTCACCTCGTCGGTGAGGGACGCCGCGATCTTCGTGCTGCGCAGTTCGTGCGCGACCGTCTGCCCGTACCCGGTCTTGCACTCCACGGTGGTGCTGCCCGACCGCAGGGACTCGTCCAGCAGCCGCCGCGTGTTCGCCTCGAGCTGTTCGTCGGTCGCGTTCCGTGTCGCCTCGATCGTGTTGCGGATGCCACCCGCCGCGTACGGCTGTCCCGCCATGCGCGCCGCGAATTCCTCCGCGCGTTCCCCGCCGAACACGAGGTGCGAGTGGCTCTCCACGAAGCCCGGTAACACCGCCCGGCCGTCGAGATCGTGCCCGACGTCGCCGGCCGGCGCCGAGTCGGCGCGGCCGACCCAGGCCACCACGCCGCCGTCGAAGACGACGGCGGCGTCGCGGATCAGCCCGAGCGGACCTTCCCCCACTGTCGGGTCGTTGGTCACCATGGTGCCGATGCCGGTCAGCACTGTGGAGCGGGAGGTGTTCGCTGTCACTGCTGTTCCTTCCAGCGGTTCGAAAATACGGTCGCTCGGGCCTGCGGTCATCCCTCGGACATCGGCACGCGCACGCCGCGCTCCTTGGCGACGTCGATCGCGTGGTCGTATCCGGCGTCGACGTGCCGGATGACGCCCATGCCGGGATCATTGGTCAGGACCCGCTCCAGCTTCTCTGCGGCCAGGTCGGTGCCGTCCGCGATGCACACCTGACCGGCGTGGATGGACCGTCCCATGCCGACGCCGCCGCCCTGGTGGATGGACACCCACGACGCGCCCGACGCCGTGTTGACGAGTGCGTTGAGCAGCGGCCAGTCGGCGATCGCGTCGGAGCCGTCGAGCATCGACTCGGTCTCGCGGTACGGGGACGCGACGGATCCGGAGTCGAGGTGGTCGCGGCCGATGGCGACGGGCGCGGACAGCTCACCGGACGCCACCATCTCGTTGAACTTCAGGCCGGCCTTGTGCCGTTCGCCGTAGCCGAGCCAGCAGATCCGGGCCGGCAGACCCTCGAACGCCACCTTCTCGCCCGCCATCGTGATCCAGCGCTTGAGGTGCTCGTTCTCGGGGAACAGTTCGAGGATCGCCTTGTCGGTGGCGGCGATGTCCTTCGGATCACCCGACAGCGCGGCCCAGCGGAACGGGCCGAGGCCCTCCTCGAACAGCGGGCGGATGTAGGCGGGCACGAATCCGGGGAAGTCGAACGCGCGGTAGTAGCCGGCCTTGCGGGCCTCGTCGCGGATGGAGTTGCCGTAGTCGAACACCTCGGCGCCCTTGTCGAGGAAGCCGACCATCGCGGCGACATGCCGTGCCATCGACGCGCGGGAGTCCTCGGTGAACTTCACCGGGTCCTTGTCGGCCATCGCCTTCATGTCGGCGAAATCGACCCCGAGCGGCAGGTACGACAGCGGGTCGTGTGCCGACGTCTGGTCGGTGACGATGTCGATGGGGGCGTTCATGGCGAGCAGTTCGGGGAAGATCTCCGCGGCGTTGCCTTCGAGGCCGATCGACAGCGGGCGCTTCGCGTCGCGGGCCTCGATCGCGAGACGCAGGGCGTCGTGGATGTCGGTGGCCTTGGTGTCGAGGTACTTGTGCGCGATCCGGCGGTCGATGCGGGTGACGTCGCAGTCGACGCAGATCGCGACGCCGTCGTTCATCGTCACGGCCAGGGGCTGGGCGCCGCCCATGCCGCCGAGTCCCGCCGTCAGCGTGATGGTGCCTGCGAGCGAACCGCCGAAGCGCTTCCGGCCCACGGCGCCGAACGTCTCGTACGTGCCCTGCAGGATGCCCTGCGTGCCGATGTAGATCCACGACCCGGCCGTCATCTGCCCGTACATGATCAGTCCGAGGGCGTCGAGCTTGCGGAACTCCTCCCAGTTGGCCCAGTCGCCCACCAGGTTCGAGTTCGCGAGGAGGACGCGGGGCGCCCACTCGCTGGTGCGGAACACGCCGACCGGCTTGCCGGACTGCACCAGCATCGTCTCGTCCGACTTCAGGGTCTTCAACGTCCGGACCATCGCGTCGAACGCCTCCCAGCTGCGCGCGGCCTTGCCGGTGCCGCCGTAGACGACGAGGGAGTCGGGATGCTCGGCGACCTCGGGGTCGAGGTTGTTCATCAGCATGCGCAGGGCGCCTTCTTGCTGCCAGCCGAGTGTCGTCAGTTCGGTGCCGCGGGGCGCCGACACGTGGCGGGGTCCGGAAACCGGAGGCGTCGTGGTGGTCATGTCGTGTACTCCTTGATGGTCGAACGAGAAAGGTGGAAGAGTCTGGGGGTCTGCGTGATTCACAGTCGCGAATCCGCCATGGCGGTGTGTGCGGGGTAGATCATGGCCGCGGGTGGGTTGCTGTTGCGCCGCGCGAGCGGGTAGTAGATGGCGCCGGTGAAGACGATGCCGACGATCCACGAGATGTCCGCGCCGCCCAGCATGTCCGTGACCGGTCCCGTGTAGAGCTTCTGGGCGAGGAACGGGATCTGCGCGAGAACGCCGACGGTGTAACAGGTCATCGCCGTCTTGTTCCAGCGGCCGTAGCGGCCCGCCGGGTCGTACAGCGCCGGGATGTCCACGCGCTCCTTGGAGATGAGGTAGTAGTCGATCAGGTTGATGGCGCTCCAGGGAGTGAAGACCATCAGCAGCACGAGGACGAAGTTCTTGAAGTTGTTGAGGAAGTCGGCGCTGGCACCGATCGCGATCAGCATCGACACGGCGACGAACCCGATGATGTACAGGGTGCGGGCCCGCGACGAGATGCGGGACTGCCCGTTGAACGCCGTCACCGTGGTGAGGATCGACATGAATCCGCCGTAGGCGTTGAGGCAGTTGATCGTGAGCTTCCCGACCAGGATCACCAGGTAGATCATCAGGGCGATCACCGCCGGTCCGGCGAGGCCGCCGATCCACCCGACCTGGTCGCTGAGGAACGCGTCGCCGGCGACGGCGGCGACGAGTGCACCGAACGTCATCGACCACTGCGAGCCGATCACGCTGCCCGCGAACGTCGACCAGAAGGTCGTCCGCTCGCTCGTCGAGCGCGGCAGGTAGCGGGAGTAGTCCGCGACGTACGGTCCGAACGTGAGCTGCCAGCCGGCGCCGAGCGAGATCGCGAGGAGGAACGTGACGATGTCGAAGCCCTTGATCCCGACGAACGAGGCCACGTCGTACTCGGCGAACAACCGGATCGCGAGGTAGGTGAAGCCGAGGATGCCGACAACGGTCGCGATCTTGCCGACGACGTGGATCAGCTTGTACCCCGTCACCGCGACGAATGCGGTCATCGCGCCGAAGATCAGGATTCCGACGGTGGGGCTGTCGATGTGGAGGATCTCGTTCACGGCCTGACCTGCGAGGACGCTGCCGGTGGCGGCGAAACCGAGGTACATCAGGACGACGAGAACCAACGGGAGCACGGCACCCAGAACGCCGAACTGCGCTCGGCTCGAAATCATCTGCGGCAGTCCGAGGCGCGGTCCCTGAGCGGAGTGCAGCGCCATCACGGCGCCGCCGAAGAGATTGCCGATCAGCAGGCCCACGATGGCCCACAGCGCGTCGGCGCCGAAGACGACCGCGAGGGCGCCGTCGACGATCGCGGTGATCTGCATGTTGGCGCCGAACCAGAGCGTGAACTGGCTGCGCGGAGATCCGTGGCGCTCGTCGTCCGGGACGACGTCGATGGTGCGACGCTCCGGCGCGAGGCTGATCTCGGGAGGTCCCTCGTGTGTCATAGGCCTGTTTGTCTCTCTGTGACGAGTCCGGCGCTGCTGGGTCGGTCCCGGGTGCTCTGTCCCATGTCCTGAATCCAGTGTGCTCTGACTCACGTTTTTTATCGCCTTAGATGTATAGTCCTGTATAGACAACCCCCTGTCAAGCGTTCTCCAAGGACCCAGCCGAGAGGCGTGCCGGCCCGCCACTGCACCAGTCGGAAGTGTCGATGCTTCCGACGGAAGGTACTGACATGAGAGTAATTTCGACGTCCTCACATTCGCTCGACCGCGATGAACAGCAGTTTTCCGCTCCGGAAGCGCCCCAGCGTTTCCGAGACCTGTACCTCCGCACCGCCGGTCATCCCACCGCCGACGGCGCAGATCCACAGGCGCGTGATCGCATCGCGAACACGCATCTCCGGACCGGGTGGATCCGGAACCCCGGGACCGCGGTGGTGCGCGGAATCGACGCCGCAGACCCCGGCGGGATCGGGCCCGCGGTGCAGATCGTCACCGACGACATGGCCCTGCTCGTCGAATCGGTACTGCTGACCGCGGCCAGGGTCGGCGCCCCGATCGAGGAGGCGCTGCATCCGGTCCTCGTCGCCCGCCGCGCGGAGTCGGGCACCCTCACCGACCTCCTGCCTGTCACCGACTCGGGGACGGCGGAGTCGTGGATTCACGTGGGTCTGCGCTCGGACACGCCGGACGCCGTCGTCGCGGCACTGGTCGAGGCATTGCACACCGTCCTCGCCGACGTGCGCCGGGTGGACCGGGATCTGGCGCGCATGCGCGAACTGCAGATCCAGGTCTCCGAACAACTCGACTCGCAGACCGGGCAGGACTCGCTGTCCGAAGAACTCCGCGAGGCCGCCGACTTCCTGCGGTGGTGCGAGGCGGGCAACTTCACCGTCCTCGGGTACGCGCGGTACGGCGCCGACGGCGCACCCGAGGAGAGTCTCGGCGTGCTCCACGACCGGGAGGGCGATCGGGCGCCGACCACGGAACCCGGTCCCGTCCTGGCGATCGGGCAGGCGGCGCTTCCGGTGTCCGTGCACCGGTCGTCGTACCCGTCGGTGGTCGGGGTTCGGGCCGGAGGAGTGGAGCACCGGTTCGTCGGCGCGTTCACCCCCGCGGGCAGGCACGAGAACGTCCTGGACATCCCGGGTGCGGGACGCCGGGTGCGGGCCCTGCTCGACCGTGCCGGTTTCGACATCGACTCCTTCTCCGGGCAGGCCGTGCTGCAGGTCGTGCAGGCGCTGCCGCTGACCGAGTTGTTCGCGGCGAGCCCGGACTCGCTGCATTCGGCCCTCACCGAGGTCGCCGGCATCACCGCGCGCGAGCACATTCACCTCTTCCTGCGCACGGATGTCCCGGGCGACAGCATGTCGGCGCTGGTGTTCATTCCCCGCGATCGATACAACACGCGGACGCGTCTGGCGACCCAGCGCGTCCTGCTGGACGAACTGGACGGCACGGCAGTCGAATACACCACGAACGTGTCCGAGTACCCGCTGGCGATGGTGCACTTCACGATGCGGGTTCCGGCGGACACCGAGGTGACGGACACCCGGCGACTGGAAATTCAGCGTCGGATCTCCCGGGCCTGCCGGACCTGGGACGACCGGTTCCACGACGAACTCGCCACCGCCGAACGCGAACTCCTCGCACACTATTCGGAGCACTTTCCGGAGGTGTACAAGCACGACTTCGACGCCCGGCGCGCGCATGCGGATCTGGCGGTGTTCGAGAGGCTGACGGACGGCGCGATCGACACCCGGCTCGACGCGAACGCGGCGGACTGGCGCTTCACCTTCTTCGTCGGCGGTGCATCCGCCTCCCTCAGCGATGTTCTCCCGATCCTGCAGAGCATGGGGGTCGCGGTCCTCGACGAGCGTCCGTACACGGTCGCGAACAGTCGCGGAACGGTGTGCTGGATGTACGAGTTCGGGATCCGCTACGCGTCACCGGGGCCGGTGGACGACGCGCTGCCGCGCCGCTTCACGGAGACGTTCGCCGCGGCCTGGGCATCTCGCGCCGAGACGGACACCTTCAACGAACTCGTACTCCGCGCGGGCCTGGACTGGCGTGAGGTGGAGGTGCTGCGGGCCTACGCGCGGTACCTCCGGCAGGGTGGATTCCCCTACAGCCAGAACCACATCGCGACGGTTCTCGGTGATCATCCGGAGATCTCCCAGGCACTGATCCGGCTGTTCGCCGCGAGGTTCGATCCGGACGGCACAGCGGAGTGCGGTGACCTGATCGCGTCGCTGGAAGCGGCGATCGGCGACGTCCTCGGCCTGGACGCCGACCGCATCCTGCGCGCCTACCTGAACGTGGTCCTGGCGACGCTGCGCACCAACCGCTACGCCCCCTCGGGCCGGGAACGTCAGGTCCTGTCGTTCAAGTTCGATCCGCAGCGGATCCCGGAACTGCCGCAGCCGCGGCCCCGCTTCGAGATCTACGTCTACTCGCCGTGGGTCGAGGGCGTGCACATGCGGTTCGGTGCCGTGGCACGGGGAGGCCTGCGGTGGTCAGACCGCAAGGAGGACTTCCGCACCGAGGTGCTCGGCCTGGTGAAGGCGCAGGCGGTCAAGAACTCGGTGATCGTGCCCGTCGGCGCGAAGGGCGGGTTCGTCGTCGCGCGCCCGCCTGCTCCCACCGGCGACCCGCTGCGGGATCGCGACGCCCAGCGCGCGGAGGGGGTTCGCTGCTACCGCAGCTTCATCAGCGGACTGCTGGACGTCACCGACAACGTGGACCTCGCGACGGGTGCCGTGATCCCCGCGCCGCGGGTGGTGCGGCACGACGGCGACGACACGTACCTCGTCGTCGCCGCGGACAAGGGCACCGCGACGTTCTCCGACATCGCCAACGACGTTGCAGCACAGTACGGGTTCTGGCTGGGTGACGCATTCGCATCGGGCGGATCCGTCGGCTACGACCACAAGGCGCTCGGCATCACCGCCCGGGGTGCGTGGGAGAGCGTGAAGCGGCACTTTCGCGAAATGGGTGTCGACACCCAGTCGCAGGAGTTCACGGCCGTCGGGATCGGCGACATGAGCGGCGACGTGTTCGGCAACGGAATGCTCGCGAGTCCGCACATCCGGCTCGTCGCCGCATTCGACCACCGGCACGTGTTCCTCGACCCGAACCCCGACGCGGCCACATCGTTCGCGGAGCGGGAACGACTCTTCGCGCTGCCGAGGTCGTCGTGGGCGGACTATGCGCCCGGTCTGATCAGCGCAGGCGGCGGTGTGTGGGAACGGTCGAGGAAGAGTGTTCCGATCAGCGAGGAGGCGCGGCGCGCACTCGGACTGAGCCCCGGGACCACCGAACTGTCCCCACCGGACCTCGTCCGCGCGATCCTGCAGGCACCGGTGGATCTGCTGTGGAACGGCGGCATCGGAACATACGTGAAGTCGGGCACCGAAACCCACCTGGACGTGGGGGACAAGGGTAACGACGGCGTCCGCGTCGACGGTGCCGACGTCCGGGCCCGGGTGGTCGGTGAGGGCGGCAACCTCGGCTTCACCCAGCTGGGACGTATCGACTTCTCCCGCTCCGGAGGGCGAATCAACACGGACGCTCTCGACAACTCGGCGGGCGTGGACTGCTCCGACCACGAGGTCAACATCAAGGTTCTGCTCGACGCCCTGGTCAGCGGCGGCCGTCTCGCCGCCGACGACCGTGCGGGTCTGCTCGCCGAGATGTCCGGGGAGGTGTCGCGTCTCGTGCTCTCCGACAACGTCGCCCAGAACGACGTGCTGGGCACGTGCCGGGCCGACGCAACCGCGTCCCTCACGGTGCACGGACGGCTCATCGGCCATCTGGAAGGCCGCTACGGTCTGGACCGCGCCATCGAGGTGCTGCCGTCCAGGAAGGAGATCGCCGCCCGGGAGCGCGCGGAGACGGGACTCACCTCGCCCGAACTAGCGACCCTCATGGCGCACGTGAAGCTGGCGCTGAAGTCGGACCTGCTGGCCGGCGACCTGCCCGACAGCCCGGCTTTCGCGGACGCACTCGCCGGGTACTTCCCGCGCAGGCTCCGGGAGTCCTTCGGCGACGCCATCGGCGACCATCCGCTGCGCCGGGAGATCGTCGCGACGGTCCTCACCAACGACGTCGTCGACAACGGCGGCATCACCTACGCCTTCCGGCTGGGCGAGGAGGCCGGAGCGAGCAGCGCCGACGCCGTGCGGGCGTTCGCCGTGGTGTCGGCCGTGTTCGACCTGCCGTCGCTCCGGCGCGACATCCGGGACGCCGATCTCGACGCCGCGCTCTCGGACGACCTCACGCTGTTCACCCGGCGGCTGCTCGACCGGGCGTCGCGATGGATGCTCACCCGCAGGCCCCAGTCGCTCGCGGTCGGGGCGGAGATCACCCGATTCCGTGACCGCGTCGCGGACCTGACACCGCACGTCGCGGGCTGGCTCTGCGGTGAGGACGCGGAGAACCTCCGGAGTCGCACGGCCGCGCTGGTGGCCCGTGGTGTCCCCGCGGACCTGGCCGGGCGGGTGCAACTGCTCCTGGACCGGTTCGCGCTGCTGGACATCGTCGAGATCGCCGACATCACCCAACGCGATCCCCGCGAAGTGGCCGAGGTGTACTACCGGCTCGGGGAGTGCCTCGGGTTGGTGCACCTCCTGGTGGGGGTCTCGCAGCTGGGACGGGGAACTCGGTGGAACGCGCTGGCCCGGTTGTCGTTGCGCGACGAGTTGTACGACACGGTCCGGGCACTGTGCCTCGACGTGATCTCGGGCAGTGAAGTGGTGGACACGGCGGAACAGAAGATCGGGGAGTGGGAGGACCGCAACGCGGCCCGGCTGGCGCGCGCCCGGCACACGCTCGACGCCGTCACGGAATCGGGGGAGCACGACCTGGCGGCCCTTTCCGTCGCGACCAGGCAACTGCGCAGCATGGTGAGGTGACACCGGGCGCACCGCGCGATGAGGGCTTACCCGTGCAGTCGGCCGATAGACTGCAACGGCCGACTGCACGGGAAGTTCATCGGTGTTGCAGAGGGATGGGTGTCAGTGGTGGTGGAGATCGCAGTAGTCGACGCGGAGCTTGCTGCGTTGTACAACGGACCGGGGACGGAGTCGGCCCCGGCGTACGAACGCGTCAAGCAGTTGATCGTGTCGCAGATCAATGCCGGCCGCTGGCAGGAGGGCGATCAGTTGCCCTCGGAGAATCAGCTGGTGGGCGCTCTGGGCCTCTCCCGCATGACCATCAACCGCGCGCTGCGCGAACTCAGCGCCGAGGGGCTCGTGGTGCGCCTGATGGGTGTGGGGACGTTCGTGGCGGCCACGAAGACGGCGTCGTCTCTGTTCGAGGTCAAGAACATCGCGGACGAGATTCAGCAACGCGGACACCGCCATCGAACCGAAGTGGTGTACGTGCGTGAGGAAGACGCCGATCCGGCGAACGCCTTCATCCGGGATTCGATCCGCGGCAAGGTGTTCCACTCTCTGATGATCCACTACGAGGACGACACGCCGATCCAGCTCGAAGACCGGTTCGTCAATCCCGCCGAGGCTCCCGGGTATCTCGATCAGGACTTCACCCAGCAGACGCCCAATCACTATCTGAGCGTGGAGGCTCCCCTGACGAGGGGCGAGCACGTGGTCGAAGCGATCCTCGCGTCGCCCGAGGAATGCCGGCTCCTCCACATCGAGCGCGCCGAACCGTGTCTGATGATCCGGCGCCGCACGTGGTCCTCGCGGGGCCTCGTCAGTGCTGCGCGTCTCGTCCATCCCGGTTCGCGGAACCGGCTCGAAGGGACGTTCGGGACCGGCTGACCGGGGTAGATGCCGAACACCAGGCTCACGGCTGCACGTCCTTCGTCTGCGGGGCGGGCCAGGTGAGATGGCCCGCGTGGATGTCGGAGATCGTCGACGCGATCCAGGCGAGTTCGCCCCGCGCCGCGTGGAGTGCGTAGTCCGCTTCGACGACGAACAGCGCAGGCACTCCGCCGTCGAGCGCTCGGGTGAGCCGTGCCTGGTCGGATTCGATTCTCGCGGTGAGTCGTTCGGCGCGTTCGCGCAGCGCGTCCACGGCGCGTTCGCGTCCCAGCGCGCCGAGGTAACTGATCGCCGCGAAGAACGGGGAGAACTCTCGTGCGGCACTGCGGATCTGGAGGTCGAGTCGGCTCACGAGTTCCGCGTGCCCGGCCTCGGTGAGGGCGTAGACGGTGCGGGCGGGCCGACCTTCCCGTTGCGCACGTTCGTGTTCCTCGATCCAGCCCGCCGAGTCGAGGGCCGCGACCACATTGTTCAGCGAGCCGCGATTGAGCGGCCACTGGCCCTCCTCGCTGCGCTCGCGCAGCGTGACCTCCAACTGATACGGGTGCATCGGCGATTCGAGGAGCAGGCCGAGCACCGGCAGGACGAGAGGATTGTCGAGAGTGCGCGCAGGCATGGTTGAAATATATCAGTCTAAATAAACTATGACGAAGTGCGCGGTTCGGACACTGCGACCTCGCCTTTGTCACGATTGGGTCACGGCCCGCTACGGTGGATCGTTGACCACGACGCCGATCATGAAAGAACAAATTCTTGTTACAGAGTGAATCGAAGTTCAGGGCTTATCGTCTCCACGCCGTCGCGCTCCTCGTGGGCGTCCTCTCCTTGGGGGCGGTGGCCTACCGAGAGTTCGATGCGGCGACGGGCTACCTGATGGACCTCTCCGTGTTCCGCGACGCCGGCTACGCCTTCGTCAGCGGCCTGCCGCTCTACTCCGCGGACTTCCCGAGCAGCTCCGGGTTCAGGTTCATCTACGCACCCTTCGCGGCGATCCTCTTCGCGCCGATGGCGGAGATCGACCCCGCGGTCCTGCAGGCGCTGTGGTGCGCCCTCAACCTCGGACTCGTGTGGTGGATGGTCAAGGTGGCGCTGTCGAAGCTCGACGTCGCACGCCCCGAACTTCTCGCTCTGCTGTCGATGGGCCCGGTACTTCTCCTCGAGCCGATGCGCTCGAACTTCGACTTCGGTCAGATCAACATCATCCTGATGGCGCTCGTGGTCGCCGACTGCACCGGTGTGATCCCGAAGAGGTTCCGCGGAGTCGCGATCGGTCTCGCCGCGGCCGTCAAGATCACCCCGGCAGCCTTTCTGCTGGTCCTGCTCGTCCGCCGCGACTTCCGTTCGATCGGACGATCGCTCGCCACGATCCTGGTCACCGTCGGACTCGGCTTCTGGCTGCTGCCGCAGTCGTCGGTGTGGTTCTGGACCACCGAATTCTTCGCCACCGGCCGCGCGGGTGCGCCCGACTTCTTCCGCAACCAGGCCGTCACCGGCGTCATCGCGCGGCTCGGGGCGGAGGGCCGGCCGGCCAGCGTTCTCTGGGTCCTCAGCGCAGCCGTCATCGTGTCCGCCGCGGCGTGGTCGGCGCATCGCTTCACCCGGTCCGGTGAGCACCTGATCGCGCTGTCGGTCGTGGCCCTGGCATCCCTGCTCGCCGCGCCGTTCGCCGTCACCCACCACTGGGCGTACAGCATCCTGCTGATTCCGATCCTGATCGCACCGCAGTACCGCAGCTGGCGACCCCTGATCGGCGCCGCGACCCTGATCTTCCTGATCGGCCCGAACTTCGTCCTGCAGTCCTCGTCGTCGGGCTGGGTGGAGGCGGCCGTGCGTGAGGTGATCGGAAGCTCGCAGTGCCTCATCGCGCTGGTCCTGCTCGGCGCGGCAGTCGTGGCCGCACGCTCCCGCACCCCACTCCCGGACGTCGAGACGGACGCCGTGCCCGCGGACGAAGAGGCGCTGGAGCCCGCCCGCAGCTGAGGCGTCGCTACCCCCGGCGGGCGAATGTACCTTCCGGCGCCTCAGGTGCGCCGAAAGGTACATTCGCCCAGCGCCGAGGTGCCGCGGAGACGGCCGAGCGGCGCTATCGTCGAGTCATGTGCCGAAACATCACCGAGCTGCGCGGACTCGAACCGGCGGCCACCGCGGAGGAGATCGAGGCGGCGGCGCGTCAGTACGTCCGGAAGGTCAGCGGAATCCAGAAGCTGTCGGACGCCAACCGTGAGCCCTTCGAGGAGGCGGTAGCCGTCGTCACCGAGGCCACCACGAAGCTGCTCGCGGCACTGCCGCCGCGGAAGCAGCCGCCCCAGACGGTGCCCCCGCTGCGCCGGCCGGAGGTCCGGGCGCGCATCGCGGCGAAGGCCGCGTCATCCAGCTGAGCGCGGCGAAGGCCGCGTCATCCAGCTGAGCGCGGCGAAGGCCGCGTCATCCAGCTGAGCGCCGCGAAGGCCGCCGCCACCCCCTAGCCGGACGAACGGGACGCTCGTTGCGTCAGATCGAACGAGCGTCCCGTTGGTTCAGGCGCGCAGGGCGCCGAGTGCGTCGATGCGTTTGATCGCGTCGGCGACGATGCCGTCGATGAGGTCCTTGCAGGTGGGCAGGTCGTCGAGTAGTCCGACGACCTGTCCGGAGGCGAGGACGCCGGCGTGGGTGTTGCCGTCGACGAGCCCGGCTTTGAGCAGCATCGGGGTGTTGGCGGCCATGATGATCTGCTGCCAGGTGCGGTCGCTGGACTTCTTCATGGCGAGGCCGTCCTTGACGAGCGTCGACCATTTCATGCCGGTCATGGCCTTGAACTTGGACGCGTTGCGGGCGGCCGCGACCAGGCCGCGCACGTTGCCGGAGTGTTCGAGGCTGTTGACGAGGTCGGTGTCGAGGACCCGGTGGGGCATGCCGTCGACCTTGCGGGAGACGGTGGTGTCCTGCAGTCCCCGGGCGAGGTATTCCTGTTTGACGGAGTCGGGGACGGTGGATTCCTGGGTGAGCAGGAAGCGGGTGCCCATCGCGATGCCGGCGGCGCCGTAGGCGAGGGCGGCGGCGAGTCCGCGTCCGTCGTAGAAGCCGCCGGCGGCGACGACGGGGATGTCGACGGCGTCGAGGACCGATGGCAGCAGCAGTGTGGTGGCCACGGGGCCGGTGTGCCCGCCGCCCTCGCCGCCCTGGACGATGACGGCGTCGGCGCCCCACGACGCGACCTTCTTTGCGTGTTTGGCGGCGCCGATCGACGGGATGACCACCACTGCGGCGGCTTTCAGCTTCGCGATCAGTTCCTGCTTCGGTGCCAGCGCGAACGAGGCGACGCGCACGTTCTCCCGGATGAGCAGGTCGATGCGTTGCGGGGCGTCGGTGGCGTCGGCGCGGATGTTGACCCCGAACGGTTTGTCGGTGAGCGTCTTGGTCTTGGCGACGGCCGCCTCGAGTTCCTCGTACGTCATCGTCGCCGACGCGAGGATGCCGAGACCGCCGGCGTTGGCGGTGCCGGCGACGAGTCGCGGTCCGGCGACCCAGCCCATCCCGGTCTGGACCACCGGGTGCTGCACGCCGACCAACTCGGTCAGCGCGGTGCGGAGGGTGCTCATTCCGACACCTCCCGGTCCCGCAGGCTGCGGGGGTCGAGGACCTCGCGGATCAGCCGCAGTTCTTCGTCGGTGGGTTCGCGGGTCAGGCCGGCGTCGGCGAGCCCTGCCACCTCGAACGAGGTGTTCTCGGCGACCTGGTCGGCGGTGACGCCGGGGTGCAGCGACAGCGCGCGGAACGTGTGGTCGGGTCCGCCGAAGTCGAACACCCCGAGGTTGCTCACCACCCGGTGCAGGTGGTGGAAGCGGTATGCGGGGTTTTCCGGGTCGATCTGGTCGTAGCCGACGCCCGAGACGATGTCGACCTTGTCGCAGAACACCCGCGAGGTGTGCTTGCCCACCCAGTAGCTGGTGGGGTGGTTGATCGTGTTGCCGGGAGCGCCGCGGACGCCGAACATCTGCCGCGTGGGCTGCTGCAGCGGACCGAACGCCGAGAGGTTCTGGTTGCCGTGCCGGTCGATCTGGTTGGCGCCCATCACCACGTGCCGCCGGCCGGAGGCGACGACGTCGAACACCTTCCGGAACGGCATCCAGCCCTCGATCGGGGCCTTCGCGCCGACGGCGGGGGTGTCGGCGAAGATCAGGGCCTCGCCGTCGGTGATCAGCAGGTCGGGTTCGGTGGTCAGTCGCGCGAGCCGGGCGCCGATCAGCGGCAGGGTCGCCATCGGGCTGGCCATGATCTCGCCTGCCCCGGAGAAGATGTCGGCGCACGCGATCGCGCAGTACTCCGCGCGGGTGACGTCGGTGATCGTCTCGCTCATGCCTGCTCCTCTGCAAATTTCTTCACGGCGGCCTGGTAGTCGTCCTCGCTGCCGGACAGGTAGGTGTCGACGAACTGCTGCCACGCCTCGGGGGTCTTCGCCGCTTCCGCGTAGTGGCGCTGGAACTTCTCGTCGCGTCCGTAGCTGTCTCCGGCGAGGGTGAAGTGGGCGCCGTTCGGGGCCTCGACCACGCCGTCGACCATCATGCGGTTGAGGATGAGGTTTTGCAGTGGAACGGTTTTCACCAGTTCCTCGGTTTCCACCACCCGCTCGACGGAGACGAACCTCTTCTCGGCGGCCGCGCAGTACAGGTCGTCGAAGTAGGGGTCGACTCCGGTGTAGGCGGCGTTGCCGTGCTTGTCGCCGAGGTTCAGATGGACCAGTGCCGCATCGAGATTCAGGGCCGGCATCGCGATCAGCGTCTCCGACTTGCCGGACGCGTCCGGGTACGGGGAGGTGACGGTGCGCAGTTCGTCGCCCCAGAAAGCCCGGACGTCGGAGCCGAGCCCGGCGCGGATCGGCAGGAACGGCAGCCGGGCGGCGGCGGCCTCGAGGCCGCACTTGACCATGCCCTCGTCCATTTCGCGGACCTCGATCTCACCCGTGGTGCGCGCCTTCGCGAACCACGGGTCGTAGAACGGGGCCGAATCGAGGGACACGAAACCGTAGTACGCCTTCGTGACCTTGCCCGCCGAGCACAGCAACCCCAGGTCGGGGCCGCCGTAGGTGACGACGGTGAGGTCGGTGACGTCCGAGCGCAGCAGCGCCCGGACCAGCGCCATCGGCTTGCGGCGCGAACCCCAGCCGCCGATGCCGATGGTCATTCCGCTGCGCAGTTGTCCGACCGCGTCGTCGAGCGAGATCCTCTTGTCGCGCTTGCTCGCCATCGATGTCAGCCTTTCCTGTTGTTCGAGTGGGAGCGGGGCTTACCGGTTTCGACGAACTCGTCGCGGTGCTCGTCCGCGATACCGGCCAGGTTGAGTTCGAAGGTGTAGCCCTGCTCGAGGCGGTAACTGGTCTTCACGTCGACGGGGTCGATGCCGTTGATGGCTTCCTTGGCGCAGCGGATGACCCGGGTGTCCTTGGCCGCGATCTTGGCGGCGATGTCGCGGGCGGTGTCGTCGAGTTTCTCGCGCGGCACCACCTCGTACACCGATCCGAAGTGCTGGAGTTGCTGGGCGGTGACGTTCTGCGCCGTGTAGTACAGCGTGCGCATCATGTGCTGGGGGACGAGCCGGGCGAGGTGGGTGGCGGCGCCGAGTGCGCCGCGGTCGACCTCGGGAAGTCCGAAGACGGCATCGTCGGACGCGACGATCACGTCGGCGTTCCCGACCAGGCCGACGCCGCCGCCGACGCAGAATCCGTTGACCGCGACGACGACGGGGACGGCGCAGTCGTAGACGGCGGCGAACGCGGCCGCGCAGCCCCGGTTGGCGTCGACCAGCGCGCCGTAGCCGTCGGTGGCCTGCATTTCCTTGATGTCGACGCCGGCGTTGAACCCGCGTCCCTCCGCTCGCAGGATCACCACGTGGGTGTCCGGATTCCGGCCCGCGTCGAGTACGGCGTCGGCCAACTCGAACCAGCCCCGGGACGGGATGGCGTTCACGGGCGGGTAGTCGACGGTGACCGTGGTGATGCCGTCTCCGTCGGTGGTGGAGGTGATGCCCATGGCATGTTCCTAACGTCTTGTACCGAACCAAGCGATTGCTTGGTAAGTTAGCACATGTGCGGGCCGGAGAGCTCTGAGCTGGGCCTGCCGGAACATGCAACAGCGGAGGTATTCGTGGATTCAGGTCTGGACGGGGCGATCGTGCTCGTGACCGGCGGTGTTCGCGGGGTGGGCGCGGGCATCAGCCGCACCTTCCTGCGGGCGGGCGCGACGGTGGTGGCCTGCGCCCGCCGGCCGGGGGAGGCGCCGGTGGAGGTGGACGGCCGGGCCGTCGAATTCCTGCCGTGCGACATCCGCGATCCGGAGCAGGTGCAGGGTCTCGTCGACCGGATCGTCGAGCGGCACGGCCGGCTCGATGTCCTGGTCAACAATGCCGGCGGCGCACCGTTCGCGCTCGCCGCGGATG
Organism: Rhodococcus sp. ACPA1; assembly: GCF_002300195.1. Taxonomy (NCBI): domain Bacteria; kingdom Bacillati; phylum Actinomycetota; class Actinomycetes; order Mycobacteriales; family Nocardiaceae; genus Rhodococcus; species Rhodococcus sp. ACPA1. The sequence continues at coordinate 337,105 of NZ_NSDX01000005.1, forward strand.
CGAGTCCGAAGTTCCACTCCAAGATCGTCGAGCTGAATCTGCTCGCCCCGCTGCTGGTGTCGCAGGTCGCGAATGCGGTGATGCAGAAGCAGGATTCCGGTGGCGCGATCGTGAACATCTCCAGCGTCAGCGGCTCGCGACCGTCGCCCGGGACCGCGGCGTACGGTGCGGCGAAGGCGGGGGTCGACAGTCTCACCGGCAGTCTCGCGGTCGAGTGGGCGCCCAAGGTGCGGGTCAACTCGGTGGTGGTCGGCCTGGTCCGCACCGAACTCGCGCATCTGCACTACGGCGACGAGGCGGGGATCGCGGCGGTCGGGGACACGGTCCCGCTGGGCCGGATGGCCTGCCCCGAGGACATCGGCAACTGCGCGGTGTTCCTGGCTTCACCGCTGGCGGCGTACGTCAGCGGTTCGACACTGACCGTCCACGGCGGCGGAGAACGTCCCGCCTTCCTGGCGGCAGCTACAGCATCTACAGAGGAGAAGGCATGAGTGGAGTGGTCGACGGTCGCGTCGTCATCGTGACGGGCGCCGGACGCGGAATCGGACGCGCCCATGCGCTGGCGTTCGCCGCCGAGGGCGCGAAGGTCGTGGTCAACGACATCGGAGCCGGCATCGACGGTTCCGCCACCGGGGAGAGTCCCGCGGAACAGGTGGTCGCGGAGATCGTCGCCGCGGGCGGCGAGGCCGTTGTGAACGGTGACGACGTCGCGGACTGGGCAGGCGCCGAGAATCTGATCAACACCGCCATCGACGCGTACGGACGCCTCGACGTGCTGGTGAACAATGCCGGGTTCCTGCGCGACCGCATGCTCGTCGGGATGAGCGAGCAGGAGTGGGACGCCGTCGTGCGTGTGCATCTGAAGGGGCATTTCGCGACGCTGCGCCACGCCGCCGCGTACTGGCGCGCCGAGGCGAAGGCGGGCAACCCGGTCGACGCCCGGATCGTCAACACCAGTTCCGGTGCCGGACTGCAGGGTTCGATCGGGCAGGGCAATTACGCCGCCGCGAAGGCGGGCATCGCGGAGATGACCATTCAGGCGGCCGCGGAACTGAAGAACTACGGCGTCACCGTCAACGCGATCGCCCCGGCCGCACGCACCCGGATGACGGTCGGCGCGGGTGGCGCGATGGCGGAGGCGATGGCCGCGCCCGAGGAGGGGTTCGACGCGATGGCGCCGGAGAACATCTCCCCGCTCGTCGTGTGGCTGGGCAGCACGGAGTCGAAGGACGTCACCGGGCGCGTGTTCGAGGTGGAGGGCGGCAAGATCACCGTCGCCGAGGGCTGGCGGCACGGTCCCACCCAGGACAAGGGTGCGCGCTGGGAACCGAAGGAGATCGGACCCGTCGTCGCCGACCTTCTCGCCAAGGCCGAAACCCCGGTCCCGGTCTACGGCGCCTGAGTACGTGAGTGGCGAAGTGTGCCGGGGCACGCTTCGCCACTCACGTGGAAGGGTGTTTGGACACATTGATAAACAGGTGTCCAGAAGTTAGTGTGCAAGAAGGAAAAGGCTCTCGGCCAAGGAGAATTCGTGAAATTCGGCATTACGTTGTTTACGAGTGACCGCGGGATCGGGCCGGCCTCGGCCGCGAGGGGTGCAGAGGCCAACGGATTCGACTCGTTCTACGTGCCCGAGCACACGCACATTCCGGTGAAACGCGATGCGGCGCATCCTCAGACGGGTGACGCGTCGCTGCCCGACGACCGCTACATGCGCACCCTCGACCCGTGGGTGGCGCTGGCCTCGGCGTCGGCGGTCACGGAGCGAATCGAACTCGGGACGTCGGTCGCGCTACCGGTCGAGCACGACCCGATCACGCTGGCCAAGACGATCGCCTCCCTCGACCACCTCAGCGGCGGACGGGTCATCCTCGGCGTGGGGTACGGGTGGAATCTGGACGAGCTCACCGATCACAACGTTCCGCCGGGACGGCGCCGGACGATGCTGCGCGAGTACCTCGAGGCGATGCGTGCGCTGTGGACGCAGGACGAGGCGTCCTACGCCGGCGAGTTCGTGAACTTCGGTCCGAGCTGGGCGTGGCCCAAGCCGGCCCGGGTGCCTCCGGTGATCGTCGGCGCCGCCGGCAACGACAAGAACTTCCGGTGGATCGTGAAATCGGCCGACGGGTGGATGACCACTCCGATCGAGCAGGACATCGACGACCGCGTCGCCACGCTGCGACGGAGGTGGCGCGAGGCCGGCCGGGACGGCGAACCGCGGATCGTCGTGCTCGACGGCAAGCCGGACGTGGACAAGTTGCGGCGGTGGAAGGACCTCGGCGTCACCGAGGTGGTGTACGGACTGCCCGACCGCAGTGAGGAAGAGGTCCTGGCGTACCTGGGCCGTCTGTCCGGAAAACTCGAGGGATTGCGCGAGTCGACCGCGGTGGGGTGAGGGAGTGCGGTTGGATGGGATGAGGGCACACTCGAGTAAGAACGTGTTCTAGTATTGCTTGCCAACTGCTCGAGGAGAGGCCGAAGTCCGTGCGCATCGCACTCTTGTCGTATCGAAGCAAGCCCCACTGTGGTGGGCAGGGTGTGTACGTACGCCATCTCAGCCGTGAGCTGGTCGAACTCGGCCATCAGGTCGAGGTGTTCTCGGGGCAGCCGTACCCGGACGTCGACCCGCGGGTGACGTTGACGAAGGTCCCCAGCCTCGACCTGTATCGCGAGCCGGATCCGTTCAGAACGCCGCACCCACGCGAGTTCCGCGACGCCGTCGACGTGCTCGAGGTCGCGACCATGTGGACGGCCGGTTTCCCGGAGCCGCTCACGTTCAGCCTCCGCGCGGCGCGACTGCTGAAGGAGCGCGCCGACGAGTTCGACGTGGTGCACGACAACCAGTGCCTCGGATACGGGCTGCTGCAGCTCCAGAAGGCCGGACTTCCGGTCGTCGCGACAATCCACCATCCGATCACCCGCGACCGCGAACTGGACCTGGCGTCGGCGAAGTGGTGGCGCAAGGTGACGGTCCGGCGCTGGTACGGCTTTCTGCGCATGCAGAAGCGGGTGGCGCGTGCCATCCCCGCGCTGCTGACGGTGTCGCAGTCCTCCGCCGACGACATCAGCGTGGCCTTCGACGTTCCCGCCGACAACCTGCAGACCATCCCACTGGGCGTGGACACCGATGTCTTCCGACCCCCGGCCGCCGCCCGGGTTCCGGGCCGAATCGTGTGCGTCGCCAGCGCCGACATGCCCCTCAAGGGGGTGTCGACGCTTCTCGAGGCGGTCGCGAAGGTGCACACCGAGCGCGCCGTCGAACTGGTGCTGGTCACCAAACTCGCACCCGGGGGAGTGACGGAGAAGCTCATCGAGGCGCTGGCCATCGGCGACGTCGTCCGGACGGTGTCGGGTATCGACGACGCCGAACTGGCGTCGCTGCTGGCATCGGCCGACGTCGCATGCGTCCCGTCGCTGTACGAGGGCTTCTCGCTGCCCGCCGTCGAGGCGATGGCATGTGGCACCCCGCTGGTGGCGAGCCGCGCCGGCGCCATTCCCGAGGTGGTGGGAACGGACGAGGAGGCGTGTGTGCTGGTGACGCCCGGCGACCCACAGGAACTCGCGGACGTGCTGGGCGCATTGCTCGACGATCCGCAGCGCCGGGCCCGGCTCGGCGACGGTGGCCGTCGACGGGTGCTCGAGCGCTACAGCTGGGCCGCCGTGGCCGCGAGAACCGCGCAGACGTATGCCGAAGCGATAGCGCAGACCCGTGAAGGAGGCCGACCGTGCTGACCGTGGACTTCGACCGGCTGGGTGTCAAGCCCGGCGACAAGGTGATCGACATCGGGGCGGGCGCCGGACGGCACTCGTTCGAGCTGTATCGACGCGGCGCCGACGTCATCGCCTTCGACCACAACGCCGACGAACTCGCGGACGTCGAAAAGATGTTCGTGGCGATGGCCGAGGTCGGTGAGGTCCCCGCGGGAGCCTCGGCTCGGGTGGAGGTCGGCGACGCGCTGAACCTGCCGTACGAGGATGCGACGTTCGACGTCGTCCTCATCTCCGAGGTCCTCGAACACGTGCCCCGCGACGGCCGCGCCATCGCCGAGCTGACCCGCATCCTCAAGCCGGGTGGTGTTGCGGCGGTGACGGTTCCGCGGTGGCTGCCGGAGAAGATCTGCTGGGCGCTGTCCGACGCGTACCACGAGGTCGAGGGTGGCCACGTCCGCATCTACCGCGCCGACGAACTGGCGGAGAAGCTGACGACCGCCGGCCTGCAGGTCCGGGGCCGGGACCACGCCCACGCCCTGCATTCGCCGTACTGGTGGCTCAAGTGCGCGGTCGGGGTGGAGAACAACGACAACCCCCTCGCGAAGGCCTACCACCAAGTTCTGGTGTGGGACATGATGAAAGCCCCCTGGCTCACGCGCACCGCCGAGAAGGTCCTCAACCCTGTGGTCGGCAAGAGCGTCGTGTTCTACCTCGAGAAGCCGAGGGAACCGAGCGTGGTGAAGGCGCCGCGGTGAGAGCCGCCGGCGTCCCGTCGGTACCGAACGTGTTGTCGGAGAGCCAGGTCAGGCAGACAGCACGGTCGATCGCGGCAGCGCAGGAGTCGTCGGGGGCGCTGCCGTGGTTTCCCGGCGGGCACACCGACCCGTGGGATCACGTCGAATCCGCCATGGCCCTCACCGCCGCCGGCCTGATCGACGAGGCGGAGGGCGCGTACGAGTGGTCGCGGCGGACGCAACGCCCGGACGGTTCGTGGCCGATGAAGTTCCGCGACGGGGCTGTGGAGAATCACGATTCCGACAGCAACTTCTGCGCCTACCTCGCGGTGGGGGTGTGGCACCACTACCTGATCACCGGTGACCGGAATTTCGTCGACGCCCTGTGGCCGTCCGTGCAGGGCGGTCTCGATTTCGTCGTCGACATGCAGTCGTCGAGCGGCGAAATCTGGTGGGCCCGCGGCGAGAACGGTCAGGACTGCCCCGAGGCGCTGCTGACCGGGAACTCCAGCATCCATCACAGCCTGCACTGCGGTCTGCTCCTCGCCCGGCTGGTCGACGACCCGCAACCGGAATGGGAGTTCGCGAAATACACGCTGGGCCACGCGATCAGGCAGCACCCGGAGGCGTTCGCGATCAAGGACGAGTACTCCATGGACTGGTACTACCCGATCCTCGGGGGCGCCGTCCGCGGTGAGACCGCGTCGGACCGCATCGCGTCGCGGTGGGACGACTTCGTGGTCGAGGGACTCGGCATCCGCTGCGTGGACCACCGGCCGTGGGTGACCGGCGCCGAAACGTGTGAACTGGTGCTGGCTCTCGACGCGATGGGAGAACACAGCCGCGCGCTCGCACAGTTCGCCGCCATGCAGCACCTGCGGGATCCGGACGGCTCGTACTGGACGGGGCTCGTCTACAGCGACGGCAAGCGGTGGCCGGTCGAACAGACCACGTGGACGGGCGGGGCGATGATCCTCGCGGCCGACGCGCTGTCCCGCACCACGCCCGGACACGGAATCTTCCGGGACGCGGCGCTGCCCGTGGGACTACCGATCGGCCTCGACCGCTGCGGCGACTACTGTCACGCCAGCGGTTCGCCCGTCTGACCGCCCACCCGCTCGAGAACTCGCAGCGACCCGGTGACGGACGTCTCCTTGAATTGCCCCGTCCCCAAAGCCCGTTCGTAGATCTCGAACGGCGGTCGCCCGCCGTCCGCCGGGTCCGGGAACACGTCGTGGATCACCAGGGCGCCGCCGACGTTCACCCACGGCGCCCACCCCTCGAGATCCGCCGACGCCGCCTCCGACGTGTGGCCGCCGTCGATGAAGACGAAGTTCACGGGAGTACGCCAGAACGTCGCCACCGTCGACGACCGGCCCAGCACACCCACGACGTACTCCTCGAGCCCGGAGTCGGCCATCGTGTGCCGGAACCGGCCGACCGTGTCGAGCAGACCGGTGTGCGGGTCGACGAACGCCGGTTCGTGATACTCCCAGCCGGGCTGATGCTCCTCGGAACCGTGATGGTGATCGATGGTGACGATGCGGGCGCCCCGCGCCTTCGCCGCCGCCCCGAGGTAGATCGTCGAACGACCGCAGTACGTGCCGATCTCGACGCCCACCCCGCCGGGGGTCAGGTACTGCATCGCGGCCTCGTGCAGGGCCGTCCCCTCGTCCTCCGGCATGAAGCCGGGGGTGGAGTCGGCGAGTCGGAGAAGCTCTGGTGTCAGGTGTTCGGTGCTCATGTGGCCTCTGCGTCCGGGGCGGCCGCTCTGGCCGCTTTCTTCCGCTTGTGTAGCACCCCGCCGATCATCGAGTCGAGTTTCGTCCCCAACGGCCAGCCCACGTAGTGGCACAGGAACAGCGCGATCTCCCGGAGTTGGTCCTCGTCCAGTTCCTCGTTGTGCAGGGCAGCCCCCACCTGGATCTCGGCGACGTCGACGAGCCCCTGTGCGGTGAGCGCACCGAGGAGGAGAAGCCGGCGGTCGCGGATGCTCAGCCCGGGCCGCGACCAGATGTCGGCGAACAGGTGGTCGGCGGTGACGGCGAAATGCGCGCCGGGCCCGTCCTGCATCTCGAATCCGTAGACCTTCTCCATCATGGCCAGGCCACGGGTGCGGGTGTCGTCGGTCATGGTTGCTCCTTCTTGTCGACGGTGCTGTCGACGCCGAGTCCAGGACCCAGGCCCGTGAGCGCGAGCCGGGCGAGCGGCAGTGCGACGTCGAGTCGTTCGCCGAGCCCGATCGCCAGCGAGAGATCCTTCTCCCCGAGGTCGCGGACGTGGGTCATGATCGGGTACCAGTTGTCGGTCTCGTCGAGAGCGTCGGTGGTGTCGCGGAGCATGATCGCTCCGGCGCCACCGGTGATCGCGTCGGTGTGACGGACGACCTTTCCGAGTTCGGTGATGTCGAGACCGGCGGCCTCGGCGAGCCGCTGCGCCTCGGCGGCAGCCGTGAACGAGACGAAGTGCAGCAGGTTGCGGGCCAGCTTCATCCGCGTACCGGCGCCCACGTCTCCGGCGTGCACGACGAGTTCGGCCCAGTGCCCGAACGGCTCCCGGACCTTCTCGAACGCGTCGTCGCTCGCCCCGACCATCACCGCCAACTTTCCCTTGTGCGCGCCGGGTGCGCCGCCGCTGACGGGCGCGTCGATCAGGTCGACGCCGTGCACACGGCAGCGGTCGGCGAGTTCGACGGCGGTGACGTCGCTGATGGTGGAATGCACCGCCACGACGGTGCCCGGCCGCGCGGTGTCGAGGATCTGTGTGACGACCGCGCGCACCTGCTCGTCGTTCAGCACGGTCACCGAGATGACGTCCGCGTTCTCCGCCACCTCCCGCGGACTCGACGTCACCTTCGCGCCCGCCTTGCCGAACGGTTCCAGCGCCTCCGGCCGGGTATCGCACACGATGAGCCCGCCGGGCCGGTCCAGCAGCCGCTTCGCCATGGGCGCACCCATGTTTCCGAGGCCGATATAGCCGACGGATACCTGTTCGGTCGTGGTCATGCGCGGAAGATCTGTCCGCCGTCGACGTTGAAGATCTGCCCGGTGATCCAGCTCGCCTCGTCGGAGAGCAGGAAGAGGCAGGCGCCGACGAGGTCGTCCGGGGTGCCCATCCGCTTCAGTGGCAACGTCTTGACCATGTCTGCCACCATATTTCCCGGCGTGACGGTGCGGGTGGCTTCGGTGTCGATCGGCCCGGGCGCGATGGCGTTGACCCGGATGTTCATGCCGCCCACCTCGTGGGCGAGTTGCTGGGTGAGGCCGTTGATCCCGACCTTCGCGAGGCCGTAGAAGCCGGAGTACAGCCAGGCGGCCGTGGACGACTGGTTGACGATGGAGCCGCCACCGCCGCTGTTCATGTGCGGCCACACGGCCCGGGTCACGTTGAGGGCGCCGTCGAAGTTCACGGCCATGAACTTCTTGTAGTAGTCCCACGGCACGGTGATGAGGAGATCGAGCTTCATGCCGCCGTAGATCGCGGCGTTGTTCACGAGATGGTCGATGCCGCCGAACTTCTCGACCGTGAACTCGGCGAGTTGCTTCGCCGAATCCTCGTCGGCGACGTCGACATCCTTGAACACCGCAGTCCCGCCGTCCGCGCTGATCTGCTTGGCCACGGTCTCACCGAGCTCTGCATTGAGATCGGCCACCACCACGTTCGCACCCTCGCGGGCGAGGGCGCGCGCGTAGCCCTCGCCGATGCCCTGCGCGGCGCCGGTGACGATGGCGGTCTTACCGTCGAAACGTCCCATATCGATTGACTCCTGTGTTGTCGGGCCGGCTCGCCGGCGTACTATTGGGCCGGTTCCGCGACCAGCTTGGTCTCCAGGTATTCCTCGAAACCGGCCACACCCATCTCGCGGCCGATTCCGGACTGCTTGTATCCGCCGAACGGGGCGTCGGCCGAGTACCAGACGCCGCCGTTGACGCTGAGCGTGCCGGTGCGCACTCCACCGACGACCCGCTCGATGCGGGCGGGATCGGTGCCCCACACCGACCCGGACAGCCCGTACGGCGAGTCGTTGGCGATGCTGATCGCGTCCTCGTCGCCGTCGTGGGGAATGATCACCAGCACGGGTCCGAAGATCTCTTCCCGAGCCACCCGGGCGGTGTTGTCGAGGCCGGTGATCAGGGTGGGTTCGACGAAGAATCCACGGTCCCGATCGGCCGGGCGGCCGCCACCGACCACGATCGTGCCGCCTTCCTCCCGCGCGATCCGCAGGTAGTCCTCGACGCGGGCGCGTTGCCGCGCGGAGATGAGGGGACCGCAGATGGTGCCGGGTTTCGCAGGATCGCCCGCGTGCAATCCGCCGAGGGTCCGGGCCGTGGCCTCGACCGCCTCGTCGTACTTCTCCCGGGGAACGAGCAGCCGGGTGGTGATGGCGCAGCCCTGCCCCGCGTGGGTGGACACGGTGAATGCGGCGACCCCACACGCGCCCGCGAGGTCGGCGTCGTCGAGCACGATGAACGCCGATTTGCCGCCGAGTTCGAGGAAGACCTTCTTCAGCGACTCGGACGCCGCCGCCATGACGGCCTTGCCCGTGGCGGTCGAACCGGTGAACGACACGAGGTCCACGCGGGGGTCGGTGGAGAGCTGAGCGCCGAGGGAGTGGTCGCTCGACGTGACGATGTTGACGACACCGGCCGGGAGGTCGGTCTCCTCGGCGATCAGGTGCCCGACGAGGGCGGCGCACCACGGAGTGTCGGGCGCGGGCTTGAGGACCACCGTGTTGCCGGCCGCGAGTGCGGGGCCGATCTTGGCGAAGTTGATCTGGTGCGGGAAGTTCCACGGCGTGATGGCCCCGACGACGCCGACGGCCTCCTTGAGGACGCGTCGGCGGGTCTTGATGCCCATCGGCTCGGCGATGCCCAGATCCTGTTCCCAGGAATAGCTTTCGGCGAGGTCCGCGAAATACCCGAGGTCGGCGACCGGGCCTTCGAGTTGCGGTCCGCTGGTGAGGAAGGCGGGGGCGCCGACTTCGGCGATGGTGATGTCGCGCAGTTCCTCGATGTGGGACTGCAGCACGTCGCGCAGCTGCCGCAGGCAGCGGGCGCGGAAGGCGTGGTCGCGGGACCACGTGGTGTCGTCGAAGGCCCGCCGTGCGGCGGCGACCGCGGCGTCCATGTCGGACGCGGTGGCGTCGGCGGCTCTCCCGAGTACCTCCTCGGTGGCCGGGTTGATCACCTCGAACGTGCCGCCGGAACCGGGAATCAGTTTGCCGTCGATCAGGAGAGCAGAGCTGTCGGTGGGGCGCAGAGTCATGGGTATTCGCTTCCGAATCGGGTGAGTGTCACAGCGATCTCCGAAAACTGGACATGTGTCTGGACTATAGTTTGAACAACTGGATGCCGCAATGACGAGTTCGGCGGAGGTGTGATGAATTCACGCGACGAGAGACGGCTGGACGGGCGAGGCGCCGTCGTGACCGGCTCGAGCCGGGGGATCGGCCGGGCCGTCGCGCACGCGCTCGCGGCGGAGGGGGCCGGCGTGGTGGTCAACGGCCGTGATCCGGCCGCGGCGGAGAAGGTGGCCGACGCGATCGTGCTCGGCGGTGGCCGGGCGATCGCGGTGGCTGGTTCGGCGGCCGCGGACGGCGTCGCGGAGGCGCTGGTCGACGCCGCGGAATGTGCGTTCGGCCAGGTGGACGTGCTGATCAACTGCGCCGGTGTCGCGGAGCCTGCCGGGTCGTCCATCCTCACCGTCACCGACGAGCAATGGCGCGAACTCATCGATGCGCACCTGACGGCGACGTTCCGCACGTGCCGGGCCGCGGCGCCCCTGATGGCGGAACGGGGGCGCGGAGCGATTGTGAACACGAGTTCGTTCGCTTTCCTCGGCGACTACGGCGGAACCGGATATCCCGCCGGCAAGGGGGCGGTCAACAGCCTGACCCTCGCCATCGCGGCCGAACTCGCCGAGTCCGGCGTCCGCGCCAACGTCGTGTGCCCCGGTGCGAAGACCCGCCTGTCCGTGGGAGCGGAGTACGAGCAGCGCGTCGAGGAACTGCACAGGCGGGGGATGCTGGACGATGCAACACGCTACGGCTCGCTGCATCCGGCACCCGCCGACTACGTCGCCCGGCTGTACGCGTTCCTGGCCAGCGACCTCGCCGCCGGAATCACCGGCGGGATCTTCGCCGGATCAGGGTGCTTCGTCGGCAGATTCGACCGGCCGGCTCCGACTGTGCTGGCCTACCGCGACCACGAGACCGAGCCGCCGTGGTCGCTCGACGAGCTGGCGAAGTTGGTGGGTTCCGCTCACGGTGAGCGGTGATGTGAATTGTCCGGCATCGCATGGGCCACGACTTCGTCGTAGGCGGCCGGCGACGTGTCCCGGAAAGATCAGCCCTCCGTCCCGTAGGGATAAGTCTTTCGGATTCCGTGCCGCTACTATGGAATGCATCACGCCGCGGGAACTCGACGCCTACATCGGCAGAACCCGCGGCCCGCACGGGCGAGTGAAATCGTCCCGGCGCACGCGGCGGGCGACGCCGCGTACGAATCAAGGTCGAAAATAACACGAGCGCAAAGACTTCGGTAATCACGTCGCTCTGGCGGCGGATTACGGCTCGTGTAATCGACTTGTGCCTGGGTGAAAGCGGCCCAATGAAGCTGACGCAGAGGCCCGCGGATAGCCGAGCACTATGTATCGGCATTACGCACGGAGAGAATGTATGTTGTTTTGCACCAAGATTGTTCGACAGTGTCCTCCCGGTGAATGTGCTGGTGACGGACGATCGCGGGCAACGATAATTCGACGATCTGGCCGACGATCGACGTTGCCTTCACCGTTCGGTCTTGCACGGTTCGATGTGTTGGTCCGCTGGGGGAGACGGAGGTGGGCGTCGGCAGGGCAGGGTAGGGACAGGCGGCGGTCGGACCCGAACACCGCGCTGGGCTATTTGGAGCAGCTTCCGGCACTGAGGTTGCTCGAGCGGCTTCCGGTTCCCGCCCTTGCTGTCGATGAAGAGGGGTTGATTGTGCATGCCAACCCGGCACTCGGGCGGATGCTGGGGTACCCCGAGCACTGGTTCGCCGGGTGTTCGGTCGCGGACGTGGTCGTTCCGGCGTCGTCGCCGGGCGGCCCCGCATCGGTGGCGCTGCTGCGGGACTTTGCGGGAAAGGTAATCGAACTCGCCCATCGCGAAGGCTTCGTTGTGCGTGCAGCGGTGAGCAGGTCGGTGTTGTGCAGGAAGGACGACCCCGTCACGTTCGTGTGCTTCCAGGACCTCACCGAGCAGTTGTGGGGCGGTGGGCGGGCCCCCGACTTCGAGTGATGTCGTCGCCCGGTTTCCTCGCAGTACCGAGGGTGAGCATGCGTGGCGAGTTCAGGTGGGCGACGACTCCGAGTCGGTGCCGTCCGAGCCGGGATCGGCGAACATCGCCTCGATTCGGTTCGTTTACTTTCGGTGCGCGGTTGTGGACCGAGCGGAGCGGCCGGGGCGCGCGAGGGATTCGCGGCAACCGAACGGTCTCGCCGGCTGTGTCCGGTGGCCTTCTCGACCGGAACATTTGGATTCCAGGTGGGTGGGAAACCCCGCGGTTTCGACGCGAACGCACATCGAATCGGCGGACAATGAATGCACCCGGCAGTGGGTTGCGGCGAGGAAGGGGCGTCATGTCCGAAGGTTCGTCGGTCAAACAGGGCGTCGCGGCGGGGACCGCGATGGGTGCAGCGGTCATCATGGTCACCGTCGGACTCCTGCAGTTCTTCCAAGGGCTCGCGGCGGTCTATGAGAACGAGGAGTTCGTGGTGGGGGTGGAGTACCTCTACAAGTTCGACTTCACGGTCTGGGGCTGGATCCATCTCGTGCTGGGTGCGTTGGTCGCGGTGACCGGCCTCGCGTTGTTCACCGGCGCCGCGTGGGCCCGGGTGTCGGCGATCGTGATCGCCGCGATCTCGATCGTGGCCAATTTCCTATGGCTGCCGCACTACCCGTGGTGGTCGGTGATCGTCATCGCGCTCGACGTGGTGGTGATCTGGGCGATCTCGACGTGGCGGCCGAACCCTTCTGACGCCTGGGCCTGAGAACGGCACCAGTAGAGGTGGTGGCCTTTCAGGACGGGGTGTGCGCTCGCTCCGGCCACCCGACGCTGGACAGTGCTCCGCGCAGCACCGATTCGTAGATCGAGTCCAGGTCCAGCTCGTCGCCGAGGAAGTCGGTGTTCACCAGCATCACGAAGCCGTGCATCGCGGCGAAGATGCTGACGGCCGCGTCGAGGGTGTCCTCGGGCGGCAGTCCGCACGACGCCAGCATCGTGCGCAGCGCCGTGTTGGCGTCCAATGCCGCGGAGATGAAGGCGTCCCGGTCCACCGGGCTGGTGGTCAGCGTCTGATACCGATGCGGATGCTCGGTCGCCCAGACGCGGTGCGCGTCGACGAGCGCACGAAGGCCGTCCGGACCGCTTCGGCCCATGGCGATCTCGCGCAGGTGGGCACCGAGTTCCGCCATGGTGCGCACCTGGACGGCACCGCGGATGTCGTCGAGGTTGCGGACGTGGTTGTAGAGCGACGCGGTGACGACGTTCAGCCGGGCGGAGAGACTCGTCATCGACAGTGGCTCCCAGCCGAGTTCGTCGATGATCTCGATCGCGGCATCCACGACCTTGTCTCGCGTGAGTGTGCGCCGTCGGATCGGTCCGTTCTGCCCTTTCACCATGGGTCCAGCATAAGGGCTTCCATTACAAATGAAAGTGTGTAGTTTAAGACGCATCCCATTCGTTTATCGATCGAGGAGCAATGTATGACCGCGTCTCGGATTGATCTCAAATCCCCCGACGTCTACGCGGAAGGGGTCCCCTACACGTTCTTCGACCATCTGCGGGCGAGCGAACCCGTCTATTGGCAGCCCGAGGAGAACGGCACCGGGTTCTGGGCGGTGACCAAGCATGCCGACGTCGTCGCCGTGTCCCGCGACAGCGCGACGTTCTCATCGGCGGTGGGCACCACCCAGATCGACGATTTCGACGAGCAGACCCGCGCGAAGCAGGCCGCCATGCTCGTCAACCTCGACCCTCCCGACCACACCCGGCTCCGGCAGCTCGTCAGCCGCGGATTCACCCCGCGCACAGTCAAAGTGCTCGAGGGGCACATCCGCGACATCTGTGCGCGGATCGTCGATCGGCTGCTCGACGCACGCGACGTCGACTTCGTTCCCGAGGCGGCAGCGCCGTTGCCGCTCGAGGTCATCGCGGCGCTGCTGGGTGCGCCTGCCGGGGACGTCGACAAGCTGTACGACTGGTCGAACCGGATGATCGGCTTCGACGACCCCGAGTACGGCACCACCCAGGCCGACGGCGAGATGGCTGCGGCGGAGATCTTCCTGTACGCCAACGAGCTTGCGGCGCAACGCCGGATCGAACCTCGGGACGATATCGTCACCAAGCTCGTGCAGCCGGACGGGAACGGCGACACGCTCACCGAGATGGAATTCAACATGTTCTTCGTCCTGCTCGTGGTGGCGGGGAACGAAACGACGCGCAACGCGACCGCCGGTGGGATGCAGGCCTTTATCGATCATCCCGATCAGTGGCGACGACTTCAGTCCGAGCCGGAACTGGCTGCGAGCGCGGTGGAGGAGATCCTGCGGTGGGTGACCCCGGTGATGGACTTCCGGCGCACCGCCACCCGGGACGCCTACATCGGAGATCAGTTGGTCAGGGCCGGCGACAAGGTGGTGATCTACTACCCGAGCGCCAACCGGGACGAGGACGTCTTCGACGAGCCGTACCGGTTCGACATCGGCCGGAGTCCCAACCCGCAGATCGCGTTCGGCGGTAGCGGGGTGCACTTCTGTCTCGGCGCCCACCTGGCGCGTCTCGAGCTGAAGATCCTGTTCGAGACTCTCGCCGCGCGGATCGACCGCGTGGAACCCACCGGCCCGGTCGTCCGGCTGCGGTCGAATTTCATCAGCGGCATCAAGACGATGCCCGTGCGAATCCACCCGCGCAGTCCGGTGTGAGAGTCCGATTTTCGTTGCCAGCCGCTGGTAACTGTAGTAGCGTCCAGACACGTGTCCAGTAGTATGAATTTCGAGTCCACCCGCCGCCGTCTGACCGAGAAGCAGGCCGACACCGTCGACCGCCTCACCAAGGCGGCAGTCGAAGTGCTGCGTGAAGAGGGATTCGCGGGACTCACCGTCCGCTCGGTGGCCGGCATCGCCGGGGTCGCGCCCGCGACGGCCTACACATACTTCTCGTCCAAGGAGCACCTCGTCGCCGAGGTCTTCTGGCGGCGCCTCGCCGCCTCACCGCAGCCGGTGGACGACGGACTCGATCGCACTGGACGCGTGGTCGCTGTGCTCCGTCACATCGCTCTCCTGGTGGCGGACGAACCCGAACTCGCCGGCGCCGTCACCAACGCGCTGCTCGGCCGCGACCCCGACGTGGAGCACCTCCGCGCCCGCATCGGGCTGGAGATCCGCGACCGTCTCGCCACCGCACTGGGCGACGGCCACGATCCCGACGTCCTCGAAGCGCTGGAGTTGCTGTACGCCGGTGGCCTGGTCCGCGCGGGAATGGGCTACGGGTCCTACGCACAATTCGCCGATCGACTCGAAACTTCCGCCAAGCTGATTCTGGAGTAGATGCCATGACCGCAGCCTCGATGCCCGGGGTGTCACACAATCCGGTGACGTTCAATCCGTACGACTATGGCTTCCACGAAGATCCGTACGTCACGTATCGAAGACTGCGGGAAGAAGCGCCGGTCTACTACAACGAGGATCTCGACTTCTGGGCGTTGTCCCGGCACGAGGACGTCGTCGCGGCGTTCCGGGACAACCAGCGCCTGTCGAGCGCGAACGGGGTGTCGCTCGACCCGGCGGCCTACGGTCCGCACGCTCACAAGACGATGTCCTTTCTCGCGCTGGACGATCCGCGGCACATGCGGATGCGGCAGTTGGTGTCCCGCGGCTTCACTCCGAGGCGGGTGAACGAACTCGAGGGGCGGATCCTGGATCTGACCCGGCAGTACCTCGACCCGGCGCTCGCGGCGGGTGAGTTCGACTGGATCGGCGAGTTCGCCGGCAAGCTCCCGATGGACGTGATCTCGGAACTGATGGGGGTGCCGGAGGCCGACCGCGTGGAACTCCGCCGGCTCGCCGACCTGGTGGTGCACCGCGAGGAGGGCGTCCTCGACGTGCCCCACGCCGCGATGGAGGCGTCGCTCTACCTCGTCGGCTACTACGCCGACATGCTGGCCGAGCGGCGCAGGAAACCGACCGAGGACCTCACGTCCGCCCTGCTCGAGGCGGAGATCGACGGCGACCGGCTCACCGACGACGAGATCATCGCGTTCATGTTCCTGATGGTGGTGGCGGGTAACGAGACCACCACCAAACTGCTCGGCAACGCGCTGTACTGGGGTTTCCGCTATCCGGGCGAGGCCAGGCACGTGTTCGAGGATGCGAGCCGGGTGCCGGAGTGGGTGGAGGAGACCCTGCGTTTCGACACGTCCAGCCAGATGGTCGCCCGGACGGCGTCCGTCGACCTGGACTTCCACGACCGGACGGTTCCCGCCGGCGGCAAGGTGCTGATCCTCATCGGCTCCGCGAACCGTGACTCGGCGGTGTTCGAGGACGCCGACGAATACCGGATCGGCAGGGACACGTCCAACAAGCTCGCGAGCTTCGGCGGCGGCACCCACTTCTGCCTCGGCGCCCACATGGCCAGGCTCGAAGCGCGGATCGCGCTCACCGAACTCGTCTCCCGCATCGACGACTACGACATCGACGAGGCGAACAGTGTGCGCGTCCACTCGACCAACGTGCGCGGTTTCGCCACCCTCCCCATGAAAGTGCAGGTCCGCGATGCCTAGGTTCGAGCCCAACCCGCAGCGGCGCCCGTCGATCGTCGCCGGGGCCTCTTCGGGAATCGGCACGGCGACGGCCTATGCGCTGGCCGAGGCCGGTCACCCCGTCGCGCTCGGTGCCCGCCGGGTGGCCGAATGCGAGGAGATCGCGGAAAAGATCCGCAGCAACGGCGGAGAAGCGTTCGCGCACTACCTCGACGTCACCGACACCGCATCCGTCGACGAATTCGTCACCGCGGCGGAGAAAGCCCTCGGCCCCACCGAGATCGCGTTGTCGGGGGCAGGCGACCTGGAGTTCTCCGTCGCGCACGAGATGGACCCCGACCAGTTCCTGGGCCAGGTCAACGTCCATCTGGTCGGTGCGCAGCGTCTCGCGCACCGCCTCCTTCCCGGCATGATCGAACGCAGGCGCGGAGATTTCGTCCTGATCGGATCCGATTGCGCCGACACCCCCCGGCCCCGGATGGGCGCCTACAACGCCGCGAAGGCCGGCGTCGAGATGATGGGCCGGCAGATGCGAATGGAGCTGGAAGGCACCGGCGTCCGGGCGTCGGTCGTCCGTCCGGGCCCCACCCAGACATCCATGGGGATGAACACCACCGAGGAGGTCATCGGACCCGTCCTCGAAGACTGGGCGAAATGGGGATTCGCCCGGCACTCGTACTTCCTGCGCGCCTCCGCGATCGCCGACGCCGTCGTCGCCGCCGTCAGTGCGCCGCGCGGCGCACACATGGTGCTGATCGAAGTGCAGCCCGAGGCGCCCCTGCGAAAGGATGGAGAATGAACCTGGCTACCCCGCAACGGGTGTCCGGCGGTGAGCACGAGCACGGACATCTCGAAGAATTGCGCACCGACCCGATCGCGCTGATGCGCCGCGTCCGGGAGGAGTGCGGCAACGTCGGTGTCTTCCAGCTCGCCGACAAGAAAGTGGTGCTGCTGTCCGGCGGCGAGGCCAACGAATTCTTCTTCCGCTCCACCGACGAGGATCTCGACCAGCAGGCCGCCTACCCGTTCATGAAGCCGATCTTCGGCGAGGGAGTCGTGTTCGACGCGAGTCCCGAGCGCCGCAAGGAGATGCTGCACAACCAGGCGTTGCGCGGCGAGCAGATGAAGGGCCACGCCGCGACGATCGCGCACGAGGTCGACCGCATGGTGGCGCAATGGGGCGACGAGGGGGAGATCGATCTCCTCGAATTCTTCGCGGAGCTGACCATCTACACGTCCTCGGCCTGCCTGATCGGCAAGAAGTTCCGGGAACAGCTCGACGGCCGGTTCGCGCACCTGTACCACGAGCTCGAGCAGGGCACCGACCCCATCGCCTACGTCGACGCCTACGCCCCGATCGAGAGCTTCCGCCGGCGGGACGAGGCGAGGGTGCAGTTGGTGGCCCTCGTCCAGGAGATCATGAACGGGCGCATCGAGAACCCTCCTCAGGGCAAGGAGGATCGGGACATGCTCGACGTGCTCGTCTCGATCAAGGACGAGGACGGCAACGAGCGCTTCACGGCGGACGAGATCACCGGCATGTTCATTTCGATGATGTTCGCCGGGCACCACACCACGTCCGGCACCGCGGCCTGGACCCTGATCGAGCTGCTGCGGCACCCGGACTACGCCAAGCAAGTGGTCGCCGAACTCGACGACCTCTATTCGGACGGCTCCGACATCAGTTTCGGGGCGCTCAGGCAGATCCCGAAACTCGAAGCGGTGCTGAAGGAGACGCTGCGGTTGCACCCGCCGCTGATCATCCTACTGCGCGTCGCGCGGGGCGAGTTCGAGGTCGGCGGCTACCGGATCGCCGAGAACGACCTGGTGGCGGCCACGCCCGCGATCTCCAACCGGATCGCGGAGGACTTCCCGAACCCGGACACGTTCGATCCCGAACGCTACATCGACCCCAACCAGGAAGACATCGTCAACCGCTGGACGTGGATTCCGTTCGGCGCAGGCAGGCACCGTTGCGTCGGGGCCGCGTTCGCGCTGATGCAGTTGAAGGCGATCTTCTCGATTCTCCTGCAGGACTGGGAGTTCGAAATGGCGCAACCGTCCGACACGTACCGCAACGATCACAGCAAGATGGTGGTGCAGCTGCAGCAGCCGTGCACGGTGAGGTACCGGAAGCGAAGCACGTGATGAAAGTCGAAGCCGACCTCGACCTGTGTCAGGGTCATGCCGTGTGCGAGATGGAGGCACCGGACGTCTTCGCCGTCCCGAAACACGGCAAGGTCGAGATCCTCGACACCGACCCACCCGAGAACCTGCGCGCCGAAGTCGAGAGCGCCGTGCGTTTCTGCCCGACCCAGGCCCTGCGGATCCTCGGGGACGACGACTCTGAAGGAGATAGCTGATGGCACAGTTCGATCGAAGGATCGGCCCGGCGGTGCAGTTCGATCGTGCGGAGCTCGACGAGATGGTGCAGCGCTGGGTGGACGAGAACAAGCGGTGCGAGTCGCTCGGCGACTGGAAGCCGCTCGCCGAGATGTACACCGAGGACGCCACGTACGGATGGAACTACGGGCCGAAGGACGACTTCATGGCCGTCGGCCGGGACGAGATCCGCGACCTGGCGCTCGGGCAGGAAATGGACGGGCTCGAGGGCTGGCAGTACCCGTACCAGCAGTTCGTCATCGACGATCGCAGCGGCGACGTCATCGGATTCTGGAAGCAGGTGTCCGAACGCACCCGCGACGACGGCACGCACTATCAGGTCACCGGAATCGGCGGCAGCTGGTTCCGCTACGGCGGCAACTTCCAATGGTCCTGGCAGCGTGACTTCTTCGACTTCGGCAACGTCTCGAGTCTGTTCCTCGAGATGATCACGAACAACGCGATGTCCGACGGCATGAACGCGCGGATCCAGCGCGCGACGTCCGGTCGGCTGCCGGGGTGGTATCCGGTCGGCACGGCACCGGTCCCGCTGTGGTGAGTACGGTGAAGGTTCCGGCGTCGTTCGCCGATCTGTCGCGCGAGGATCTCGCGATTCTCGTTCCGGAACTGCTCCTGTGCGGTCATCTCATCGACCGCTCCGGTATGCCGCACCTCATCGGTGCGTTCGGTCGCGAGGGCATGACGCAGGTCGCGATCGAGGAGTGGATGGCGTCGAGCCCCCTCTACACGCGGCGTATGCAACGCGCGCTGGGATTCGAGGGCGACGGCGTCGTGACGATCTTCAAGGGTCTGCAACTCGACATCGGTGCGCCGCCCCAGTTCATGGACTTCCGGTACCGCGTCACCGATCACGACCACGGCGAATTCTGGCTGGATCACTGCGGCGCGTTGATGGACGTCGAACCGATGGGCGACGAGTACGTCACCGCGATGTGCCACGACATCGAGGACCCGACGTTCGACGCCACCGCATTGGCGACCAACCCGCATGCGCAGGTGCGTCCCGTGCACCGTCCGCCCCGCAGACCGGCGGACCGGACACCGCACTGTCTCTGGACGGTCACCATCGACGACACGAACGTGCCACCCCCGATTCCGGAAGGACTGGTGACGGTGGGGAAGTCGCGGGCGGCGACGGTCGAGTTGTCGCCGATCGACACCGGCGGGCCGGGGCAGCACGACTACGCGGGCGCGCTCCTCGACGACCTGCGGTTCCCGGACTTCTCCCATTCGGCTCTGACCCGGATCGCGGAGGAGGTGTGCCTGCAGCAGCACCTGCTGACCCTCGGTTTCCTGCTCGCGGTGCGGGCCCGCACCGATGCCGAATCCGCGCTCGACATCGCCCGCAAGCAACTCACCGGCATCGCCGGCCTCACGTCGGAGCGGATCCGGAACGCGCTCGGGCTGCCGGCTGACCTCGAGGGCCTCGCCGTCGTCCTCGCCGTGCATCCGGCGTTCAATCCCCGTCAGTACGTGGACGTCACCATCACCCTCGGCGACCGCATGCTGCTGACCCTCGGCAGGGACTGCGGAGCCGGGGAGGACGGGGCGTGGCCGTCCATGATCGACGCCGAGCACCTCGGGCCGTTGAACGCGCTCGTGCGCGGGGTGTCGCCGCGCTTCGCAGTGCAGGTGGTCGAGGAGACGGATGCGGCGCTGACCGTGGAAATCGTGATCGGTGAGCCGCCCGCGAAGGAGGCACCCGAGGTGGCGCTCACCCGGTTCAGCACGGGAGCCGACTTCGCGTTCACCGATCGAGGAATACCCCTACCACTCACAGTCGTCTGAGAGAGGACGCCCCCGTGGCCTACAACCTTGCGGACCTCTTCGAGCATTCCGTCGACGCGATGCCGGAACGGGTGGCGTTGATCTGCGGCGCCCGTCGCGTCACCTACCGCGAACTGGAGGACCGCGCCAACAGGCTGGCCCACCACTTCCTGGACGTCGGGCTGACCGTCGATTCGCACATCGGCGTGCACCTGCACAACTCCATCGAGACCATGGAGACGTTGCTGGCGGCGTACAAGATTCGTGCGGTTCCGGTCAACATCAACTACCGCTACACCAGCGACGAACTCGCCTATGTGTACGGCAACGCGGAACTCGACGCCGTGGTCCACCATCGGATCTACTCGCCGCGCATCGCGGAAGTCCTGCCCTCGCTGCCGCGGATCCGGCATACCGTCGTCGTCGAGGACGATGTCGGCGGCGCCGGTGTGCCCAGCGACTCGGTGCCGTACGAGGAGGCGCTGTCCGGTAGTGGCGACCGGGACTTCGGCGAGCGCAGCTCCGAGGACCTGTTCATCATGTACACCGGCGGCACCACCGGACGTCCCAAGGGTGTGGTGTGGACGCACGAGGCGATCTGGCGTGTCCTCGCGGGCGGTCTCGACTTCTACACCGGTGACGCGATCGAGGACGAGTACCAGCAGTCACGGTTCGGGTCGCAGGGGGAGCCGACCCTGTGGTTCGCGTTGCCGCCGTTGATCCACGCGGCCGCGATGATGCCGACGTTCACCGCGCTGTTCAGCGGGAACACCGTGCTGCTGGAATCGAAGTTCGACGCCGACCGGACGTGGGAGTTGGTCGAACGGCACAGGGTGCAGATCCTGATCATCACCGGCGACGCGATGGGACGGCCGCTGATCGAGGCGCATCAGTCCTCGCGCACCGACACGTCGAGTCTGGGTGTGGTGGCATCCGGGGCCGCGCTGTTCTCGCCGGTGATCAAGGACGCCTTCCTCGACGCGTTCCCGGGACTGCTGGTCTCCGATTCCATCGGCGCGTCGGAGACAGGTTTCGGCGGAATCGGTTTCGCGACCAAGGGGGAGAAGCAGGTGGGTGGGCCCCGGGTGCCTGCCGGACGGTACGCCCTGGTGATCGACGAGGACGACGTTCCCGTCGAACCGGGGTCGGGGAGGGACGGCTGGTTCGCGAAGGGCGGGTACGTCCCGGTGGGTTACTACAACGACCCGGACAAGACCCGGGAGATCTTCCGGGAGGTCGACGGGCGACCCGTCGTCATCACCGGCGACCGCGCGCGGATCGAGGCCGACGGATCGATCACCCTGCTCGGCCGCGGCAACATGGTGATCAACACCGGCGGCGAGAAGGTGTTCGCCGAAGAGGTCGAGAGCGCGGTGAAGGCGTACCACGACGTCTACGACGCCATCGTCGTCGGCGTCCCCGACGAACGGTGGGGGCACCGGGTCTCCGCGGTCGTGCAGGCGCGCGACGGGCGGGGCGTCGACTTCGCCGGACTCGAGGAACACGTACGGCAGAGCCTGGCCGGCTACAAGATTCCGCGCCTGGTGTGGGTGGAAGACACCGTCCAGCGCACCCCGAGCGGCAAGCCCGACTACCGCTGGGCCCAGGGCGTCACCAAACAGCGCGACCCCGACCACCGTACGTGAGTGGCGAAGCGTGCTCCCGCACGCTTCGCCACTCACGTACGGGTCAGGCGGGGGCGCGGACGACCAGGACCGTTCCCGGGAACTCCGCGGCGAGTTCCTGACGGCTGTGCTTCACGGCCGCGGTGCCGTAGCCCTTCTTCCGGGCGTCGGGGGCGATCCAGATGGCGACGTCGACCTCGCGTCCCGACAGTTCGCCGAACACCATGCCGACGGCCGTGTTCTCCGCGGTGTCCTCACACACGAACCACGCTGCGGACTCGTCGTCGACACGGCTCAGGCCTTCCGTGCGTTCCTTCTCGACCCGCTCCTCGGACCACTGCGTGCCCGCGTCGTCGACCTGCTCGCCGCAGCGGCGGCGGAACAGTTCGGCGTCTTCCTCGGTTTCGGTGAACGGACGGAGGCGGAAGTTCCGCCCGGTGCTCGCCGGCCGGTCCGTCGACGTCCACTCGAGGGTGGCGTCGAGGTCCTTCAGTTCCGTCTGGATGCGGAGCCGTTCGACCTTGGTGAGACGGCGAAACGTCAGGTTGAGGACGGCTTCCGCGTACGCCTCGGACGTGTCGAGGAGTCCGGCGACGGTGGTGAGGGCCTCGGCGTGGTCCTCGCTGTCGACGATGGCGTCGAGAACCTCGTGGCGCTGCTCGAGTGCGCGCAGCAGGACCGCGGTGAGCTCTCGACGGTCGTGTATCCGATCTTGAACCTGTGTACTCATGTCTGCAATTCCTCGCCCTCGGCCGTCGTACAAGTCCGTACGCGTCAATACTGCAAGAAGTCCTCCGACATGGCACCCGTTACCCGGCGGTACATACACGTGCTATCGGGGGTTGCAGACCACGACGGGGATCGTGCGGTCCGTCCAGGCCTGGTAATTGTCGAAATCTGGGTACATGTCGACGAGCCGCGGCCACAGGCGCGCGCGTTCCTCGGGATCCGCCACGTGGGCGGTCATCGGCCGCACCCGCGACTTCACCTGGACGGTCACCCCCGGGTTGGCGCGCAGGTTGAGGTACCACATCGGGTGCTTCGGGAGGCCGCCCTGCGAGGCGACGAGGATGATGCGGTCGCCGTCCTGGAGGAACAGCAGCGGGCTGATTCTCGGCTCGCCGCTCTTCCGTCCGGTGGTGGTGAGCAGGCAGACGGGCAACCCGCGCGGGAAGGCGCTGCCCACCCGCCACTTGCTGCCCAAGCGCCCGCCCGTCCGCCGGTACAGCACCACGTTGATCTTCGACATCCACTTGATGAAGGAGACCGTCCACTTCGAGTCGAGGCCGGGCGGTCGGGCGGGGGCGGGTGCATTCATCGGCAGATCCTAGATCCGCTCGATGATGGTGCCGGTGGCGAGCGCGCCGCCGGCACACATCGTGATCAGTGCCGTCGACCCGTCGGTGCGTTCGAGTTCGTGCAGCGCGGTGGTGATGAGACGAGACCCGGTGCTGCCCACGGGATGGCCGAGTGCGAGCGCACCGCCGTTGACGTTGACCCGATCCATGTCGGGCTCGTGCACCGACGCCCACGACAGCAGTACCGACGCGAAGGCCTCGTTCACCTCGAACAGGTCGAGGTCGCCGATCTTCATGCCGCTGCGTTCGAGGACGCGCGCCGTGGCCTGGACGGGTCCGTCGAGGTGGAATTCGGGTTCGGAGCCGACGAGCGCCTGGGAGATGATGCGGGCCCGGGGCTTCAGACCGAGGGCGCGCGCCCTGGATTCGTCCATCAGCATGACGGCGGCGGCGCCGTCGGAGATCTGCGAGGACGTGCCCGCCGTGTGGATGCCGCCCTCGAGAACGGGCTTCAGCTTGGCGAGCGACTCCGCGGTGGTATCGCGCAGACCCTGATCGCGCGTCACCACCCGGGTCTCACCGGTGAGGTTGCCTTCCTTGTCCACCACGGGTGCGGTCACGTGCAACACTTCCCGGTCGAAACGCCCTTCGTCCCACGCCTGCTTGGCGCGTGCCTGCGAACGGACTCCGAGGGCCTCGACGTCCGCGCGGGTGATTCCGCGGCGACGGGCGATGCGCTCGGCGGCCTCGAACTGGTTGGGCATGTCGATGTCCCAGTCGGCGGGTCTGCGCGGCCCGGCGTTCTCGCCGACGTTCGCCCCGAGCGGCACCTGGCTCATTGCTTCGATGCCGCAGGCGATTCCGACGTCGATCGCGTCGGTGGCGATCAGGCCTGCGATCAGGTGGTTGGCCTGTTGCGCGGAGCCGCACTGGCAGTCGATCGTGGTGGCGCCGACCTGCCAGGGCAGTCCGGCATGCAGCCACGCGGTCCGGGTGATGTTGTTCGACTGCGCCCCGGCCTGGGTGACGCAACCACCGATCACCTGCTCCACCAGTTCGGGGTCGATGCCGGAGCGGTCGAGGATGCCCCGCTGAGCGGCGCCGAGGATCTCGGCGGCATGCAATCCGGACAGCCAGCCACCGCGCTTTCCGATCGGGGTGCGTACTGCCTCGACGATTACTGGTGTGCCCACGGTGGGCTCCTTTCCTTGTCCTCAGAAAATAGAACAGGTTCTGCTGTCCGGGCAAGGTCTGAATGAGCTTTCCTTTGCTAGTCGCCCGGCTTGTGCTTCAATGCTAGTAGAACGTGTTCCACATCACGGAGTGGTGTATGGCTTAGGGCAGGAGACAGCAGTGGCGCAGCCCAATCTTCCAGAGGGTTTCGACTTCACCGACCCGGACATCTACGCAGAGCGCATCCCGTACCAGGAGTTCGCCGAACTGCGGAAGACTGCCCCGATCTGGTGGAACCCGCAGCCGCCGGAGATCGGTGGCTTCCACGACGACGGCTACTGGGTCGTCAGCAAGCTCGAGGACGTCAAGGAGGTGTCGCGGCGCAGCGACGTCTTCTCCACACACGAGAACACCGCGATCGTGCGGTTCGCCGACGACATTCCGCGCGAGAACATCGAGATGCAGCGTTTCATCCTCATCAACAAGGACGCTCCCGAGCACACCAAGCTCCGCAAACTCGTCTCCCGCGGATTCACGCCCCGCGCGATCAACAGCCTGCGCGAAGAACTCACCGAGCGCGCCGAGAAGATCGTGAAGGAGGCCGCCGAATCGGGGGCCGGCGACTTCGTCACCCAGGTGGCGTGTGAGCTTCCGCTGCAGGCGATCGCCGAACTGCTCGGCGTGCCGCAGGAGGATCGCCTGAAGGTGTTCGACTGGTCGAACCAGATGACGGGCTACGACGACCCCGAACTGGACATCGACCCGCAGGCCGCGTCGATGGAGATCCTCGGCTACGCGTACCAGATGGCGGACGAGCGCAAGAAGTGCCCCGCCGACGACATCGTCACGACGCTGATCGAAGCGGACATCGATGGAAATGAGCTTTCTCCCGAGGAATTCGGTTTCTTCGTGATCCTGCTGGCGGTTGCCGGCAACGAGACCACGCGCAATGCGATCACACACGGCATGATGGCGTTCCTGGACCATCCCGATCAGTGGGAACTCTACAAGAAGGAGCGCCCCAAGACGGCGGCGGACGAGATCGTCCGGTGGGCGACCCCGGTCAACTCGTTCCAGCGCACCGCACTGGAAGACACCGAACTCGGCGGAGTGCAGATCAAGAAGGGGCAGCGAGTCGTAATGCTCTACGGCTCTGCGAATTTCGACGAGGACACGTTCGAGAACCCGGAGAAGTTCGACATCATGCGGGAGAACAACCCGCACGTCGGATTCGGTGGAACGGGCGCCCACTTCTGCCTCGGCGCCAACCTGGCGCGACTCGAGATCGACCTGATCTTCAACGCGATTGCGGATCACCTGCCCGATATCACCAAGCTGGGAGATCCGCGGCGGTTGCGCTCGGGCTGGCTCAACGGTATCAAGGAGTTTCAGGTCGATTACAAGACTGCGTCAGGCGGTTGCCCGGTCAGACACTGACCCCCCTGATTCAGCGGCGTCGGAGGGCACCCTCATCCTCTCCGACGCCGCTGTTCTCTTTCGGTCCGAGGAAGGGTGGGAGCAGGCCATGACTGTGCAGTCCACCATCCACGACCTGGGTGCCGTCTTCTCGGCGCCGGGAGACCCGACCGTCACCGCTGCCCTCGGCGCATTCCTCCGTCGCCTGGACTCCGCGCCTCGCCTCCTCGGGTTCGGCGAGCCCATGCACGGGGAGGAGAGTTTTCTGCGGCTCCGCAACCAGCTGTTCCGGTTCCTCGTCGAACACGAGGGCTATCGATCCATTGCGATCGAAAGCAGTTGCTTGAAGGGGATACTCGTCGACTCGTTCGTGAGGGGTAGGGACCGCCTGCCGCTCGACGACGTCATGGAGCACGGCTTCAGCCACGGCTTCGGTGAGTCCCGGGCGAACCGCGATCTGATCCTGTGGATGGCCGAATACAACCGTCGACGCGAACCGGACGAGCAACTCCGATTCTTCGGATTCGACGGCCCCATCGAGATGACGTCCGCGGACAGCCCGAGGCAGGCCCTGACCTTCCTCGACACCTACCTGCGGACCCACCTCGACGATCAGGATCTGCCGTGCACTCCGGACAGGATCTCCGCACTGATCGGCGACGACGACCGCTGGAGCAATCCGGAAGTCGCCATGGACCCGACCCAGGCCGTCGGTGCCACGCCCGGGGCCGTCGAGTTGCGTCTCATCGCCGACGACCTGATGACGCTGCTGGCGTCACAGGCGCCTCGCCTCGTGGCCGAAGGCACGCGAGACGAATTGTGGGAGGCCGAGCTTCACGGTCGCGTCGCCGCCCGCCTGCTCAGCTATCACGCAGGAATGGCAGAGAACTCTCCACGCCGCATCGCCCGGCTGCTGGGAATCCGCGACACCCTCATGGCGGACAACCTGTCCGCGCTCGTGCAGAGGGAAGCCGATCGAGGCCCGACGTTCGTCTTCGCTCACAACGGCCATCTGTCGAAAGGCGAAACCCACTGGGATCTCGCCGGACTGCATCTGCACTGGTGGTGCGCCGGTGCCCACCTGGGCCTGCGGCTCGGCGATGCGTACACGGTCATCGGTGGGGCCGTCGGGGAGGCGCCCGGCCACGGCATCGGGACGCCGCCACCCGACACCGTCGAGGGCCGGCTCTTCGCCGTGGGGGAAAGCTGTCTCGTACCTGCCGCGCCGGTGGTCCGCAGGATCGGAGACGTGGAGAAGCGTGCCGATCCGTCGGGCAACTCCACGTACTTCCCGCTGGACCCCGCCGGCCTCGGCGACCTCGACGCGATCCTCTTCGTCCGGCACCTCGACGACGCCGACACGTAATTGGGGCCTTCAGGCCTTCCGCAGTGTCTTCATCGCCCGCTCTACCTCCCAGAAGGCCCGCAGGGACGTGATCTTGCCGTCCTCGTTCACGCGGTAGATGAACACGCCCTCGGCGTCGATCCGAGATCCCGCCACCGTGGACCGGATGGTCCCGATGTTCACGTTCTCGTTCCCGCACACCAGTGAATCGGCGATGAGGAACTCGAGCGATTCGGTGGTCGCGATCGTCATGTCGTAGAACCGCGAGATCGCGTCGAGGCCGCGGTGACCCTTGCCTTCGGGGTCGAAACCCGAAGGGCCGACGGGGTCTTCGACAACCGCGTCCTCGGCGAACAGGGCCAGCCACTCGTCCTTGCGCCTACCGCTGGCCGCCTCGCGGGAAGCCTGCCCGGCGAGGCGGGCGGGATGGTCGGTCGTCGTCATGTCCACACCCCTATCCGATGTACTGGTCGGCGAACTTGCGCAACGATTCCTGCTTGGCCTCGAGTGGTCCGTCGAAGCCGATGCCGTCGAAAACCCACGGGACGACGATCGTGTCGGTCACTCCGGCATCCGCCAATTCGGCGTAGCCGTCCTTGCCGAAACGGTCGATGCACACGGTCTGGATCTCATAGGGCAGATCGGCTCGGCCGTATTCCTCCCGGAGTTCCCGCAATCGCGCGATTACCTGAACGAGATCGTCGAACTTGATCATCGCGGACGTCCAGCCGTCGCCCACCCGGGCGGCGCGTCGTAGCGCGACGTCGGTGTGTCCGCCGACGTAGAACGGCACCGGCTTCGTCGGCGCCGGGCTCATCTGCAGGCGGTCGAAGTCGAAGAACTCGCCGTGGTACTCGACCATGCCGCCGCCGAGGATCAGCTTGATGACATCGATCATCTCGTCGACGCGCGCACCGCGCTTCTTGTACGGCACGCCGCACCATTCGAATTCCTCGGGTGCCCAGCCGATCCCGACGCCGAACCCGAAACGGTTGCCGATGAGGTTGGCGACCGAACCCACCTGGCGGGCGAGGAGTACCGGGTTGCGGGAACCCAGCTTGAGGACCTGGGTGTAGAACTCGATCTTCGACGTCACCGCGCCCATGGCGGCCGCCGCGATCAGCGGATCCACCCACGGGGTTTCCTCGTTCCACATCCGCGAGCCGTCCGGGGTGTACGGGTAGTCGGCGCTCTGCTTCTCCATGAAGAACAGTGAGTCGGGAAGTGCGATGGACGCGAACCCACACTCCTCGGCTGTTTTCGCGAGAGCAGGCAGTTGGTCGAGGGGATTCATGGCGATGCCGACGGTGAACTTCATGGTGATGCCCGCTCCTAATTGTTCGGCCGGTCGGAACCGACCACCCACATCGAGAAGTACTGCGAACCGCCGCCGTAGGCGTGGCCGAGTGCCTTGCGTGCGTCCTTCACCTGATGGTCGCCGGCGCGGTGCATCACCTGCATCGCCGACTCGGCGAACCGGATCATGCCCGAGGCGCCGATGGGATTGGACGACAGGACGCCGCCGGACGCGTTGAGCGGAAGCCGGCCGCCGATGGCCGTCTCGCCGGCCTCGGTCAGCTTCCAGCCCTCGCCCTCGGAGACGAACCCCAGATTCTCGAGCCACATCGGTTCGAACCAGGAGAAGGGGACGTAGATTTCCGCCACGTCGATCTCGTCGAGCGGATCCTTGATGCCCGCGGCCTTCCACAGTGCGGCCGCGGCGTCCCGGCCGGCCTGCGGATTCACCTGGTCGCGTCCCGCGAACGTGGTGGGCTCGGTGCGCATCGCGGTGGCGTGGATCCAGGCCACCTCACGACCGTCCGCCGTGACCTGCTCGGCCGCCTCCTCGTTGCCGATCACCATCGCGCAGGCGCCGTCCGAGGACGGACACGTCTCGTCGTAGCGGATGGGATCCCACAGCATCTGCGAGGCCTGCACGGATTCGAGCGTGATGTCGGGTTGCTTGAGGTGGGCGTACGGGTTGAGGCTGCCGTTCAGCCGGTCCTTCACCGCCACCATCGCACCGATGTGATCGGGTGCGCCCGACCGCCGGATGTACGAGCGGACGTGCGGCGCGAAGTATCCGCCCGCGCCCGCGCCGACCGGCATGTGGAACGGAATGGGGGTGGACAGCGCCCACATGGCGTTCGATTCGGACTGCTTCTCCCATGCCACCGTCAGTACCCGCTTGTGCACCCCCGACTTCACGAGGCTCGACGCCACCACCGCGGTCGAGCCCCCGACGGAGCCTGCGGTGTGTACGCGCAGGAGTGGTTTGCCGTTGGCGCCCAGCGCATCCGACATCGCGAGCTCCGGCATCATCGAGCCCTCGAAGAGGTCGGGGGCCTTCCCGATCACGACCGCGTCGATGTCGTCCCAACCCACCCGGGCGTCTTCCATCGCGCGGTCGATCGCCTCGCGAACCAGCCCCGCCATGGACACGTCGTGCCGCTTCGCCACGTAGTGCGTCTGACCGGTGCCGAGCACCGCGGCCAATTGATTCGCCATCAGTTGCGTCCCTCCAAGACTGCGACCAGATTCTGTTGCAGCACAGCGCCACTCGTGGCGTGCGCCAGCGTGCGCCCGGCGTTGCCGTCCATGATGGCCTTGGCTGCGTAACCTATCCGTTCCAGACCCGCCGCGAACATCGGGTTCCCGCTCAGCGGGCCGCCCGACGGGTTGATCGCCGTCGCATCGGACAGTCCGATGGCCTCGCGGAGGATCAGTTCCTGATGGGTGAACGGTCCGTGCAGTTCGGCCACGTCGATTCCGCCGACGTCCCCTCCGGTGGCGGCGCGGGCGGAAGCCGTCGTCGACGGCGAGACCGTCAGGTCGCGGGCGCCGAAGTTCGGGGAATCGATCCGATGCTCGATTCCGGTGATCCACGCAGGCCGCTCGCACAGCTCACGGGCACGATCGCCGGCGGCGAGCACGACAGCGGCCGCGCCGTCCGTGATCGGTGCGCAGTCGTGGGCGCGCAACGGGTCCGCGACGAACGGGCTGGCGAGCAGCGTGTTGATGTCGACGTGCCCCGACAGCTGGGTGTTCGGATTGCTCTCGGCGGCGGCCCGGCTGCGCGCGGCCACGGCCGCCATCTCCTCGGCCGTCCACTTGCCGGCGTCGAGTCCGAGGCGGGCCTGCAGTCCGGCGAGCGACACGGAGTCGAGCGCGAGCGGGGTGACGAGGTAAGGGTCTAGTTGCATCGACAGGATCTTGCGGAGGTTGCCCGCCGACGACTTCCCGAAGCCGTAGACGAGGGCGGTGTCGACCTCGCCGGTCATGATCTTGATCCAGGCCTCGTAGAACGCCCACGCCGCATCCATCTCGACGTGCGACTCGTTGATCGGCGGCACCGCGCCGATCGAGTCGACCGCGGAGATGAAGGAGAACGAACGGCCGGCCAGGTAGTCAGACGACCCCGAACACCAGAAACCGATGTCGGACTTGGTGATTCCGAGTTCCTCGTACAGCTGCTGGAAGCAGGGAACGAGCATCTCGACGCCGTTGGTGGTGCCGGTGGTCTCGCGCACGTGAGGTGCGTGCGCGAACCCGACGACTGCGATATCTGTCATTGTGCCGCGCCCTTACAGGTGGTGTTTGTAGGTGTCGTACTCGGCGTCGGGCTCACCCGTCGGCCTGAAGTACTCGATGTTCTCGAGGGTGTAGCCCCACTCCTCGCGCGGCTTCCATTTGGCCTCCACGCGCATGCCCATCCGCACGTCGGCGGCGTCGCAGTCGAGGATCAGGTGCAGGAACGCGATGTCCGCGCCGTCGAGGAGCACGTAGGCGGCGACGTACGGAGGCTTGATCCGCTGTCCGAGGAAGGGGACGTTCACGATGCAGAAGGTGGTGACGATGCCCCTGTCCGGCAGTTCCACCTGCTCCTTCGTCGGGATGCCGTCGGTGGGGTTGGCGCTGCGCGGCGGGATGTACACCTTGCCGTCCGGTCCGGTGCGGCCGCCGATCAGCTTGCCCGCCTTCAGCCCTCGGAGGTAGTAGCTCTCCTCGGCGGAGGCGGAGTGCATGTAGTCGAGATCGATCGGCGTCGTGACCATCGTGACCGGTTCGGACTCCGCGGACGGTTCGGGTTCGCCGGTCGACTCCCCGGGCTCGAAGCACACGATGTCCTGGATGCGCCCGACCCGCTCCTGCGCCCACCGTGCCCGGACCCGCATACCGGTGCTCATTCCGGCGGGGGAGCCGACGTCCACGGCGTGCACCAGTGACGTGTCGGCGCCGTCCAGCTTGATCAGCGCCCACGCGAAGGGGGTGGTGAGTGGCTGTCCGGCAATCGGTTCCGGCATCCACGTCCAGCTCACCACGGTCCCGGCGTCCGAGACTCCGACGAAGTCGGTGAGAGGTTCGGCGGTGTTCGGATCGAATTCGGGCGGTGGCACGTAGACGCGTCCGTCCGAGCCGCGGGCGCCGATGACCTTGCGGTCGCGCAGTGCGGTCACGAAGGCTCCGATGGTCGGACCCACCGATCGGGTGTAGTCGAATTGAAGTTTCAGCGGGGCGCTCAACGGTTCGTTCGAGAATTTTTCGGCCACCGCGCTCTTTCCCATGCTCACAACTTCGAGTAGAACAGGTTCTAGTGTTTGTGGCAAGGGTCACTTCTGACGACGGTCGATGCGGAGGCACACGATGAAGCTCGGGTTGCAACTGGGATACTGGGGCGCACAGCCGCCGGCGGATGTCCCGGAGTTGATCGCCGCGGCCGAAGCCGAGGGATTCGACGCCGTCTTCGCCGCCGAATCCTGGGGTTCCGACGCGTTCACCCCCCTCGCCTGGTGGGGTTCGAGCACCGAACGCGTCCGCCTGGGCACGTCCGTCGTACAGATCTCCGCGCGCACGCCCACCAGCACCGCCATGCACGCACTCACCCTCGACCACCTCAGCGGCGGCCGGGCGATCCTCGGGCTCGGCGTGTCCGGGCCGCAGGTCGTCGAGGGGTGGTACGGGCAGCCGTTCACGAAGCCGCTCGCCCGCACCCGCGAATACGTCTCCATCATCCGGAAAGTCCTGTCGCGGGAGGAACACGTCACGAGCGACGGCCCGCACTTCCCGCTGCCCTACACCGGGCCCGGCAGCACCGGTCTCGGGAAACCGCTCAAGCCCATCACCCACCCGTTGCGTGCCGACATCCCCATCTGGCTCGGCGCCGAAGGTCCGAAGAACGTCGCGCTCACCGCCGAGATCGCCGACGGCTGGCTCGCCATCTACTACTCGCCCCGCCTCGCACCCATGTACAACGAATGGCTCGACGAGGGCTTCGCCCGCCCCGGCGCCCATCGCAGCCGCGAAGACTTCGAGGTCGCGGCCACCTGTCAGGTGATCGTCACCGACGACCGCGCCGCCGCCATCGCCGGCCTCAAACCGATCACCGCCCTGTACGTCGGCGGCATGGGCGCACCCGAACTCAACTTCCACGCCCAGGTTTACACCCGCATGGGCTACGGCGAACAGGTCGAGGAAATCGGGCGCCTCTTCCGCGCAGGCCGCAAGGACCAAGCCGCCGCCGTCGTCCCCGACGAGATGGTCACCGAGACCATGATCATCGGCAACGTCGACGAAGTCCGCGCCGACGTCAAACACTGGGCCGACGCCGGCGTCACCATGCTCCTCGTCTCCTGCCGCGACGCGGACCACGTCCGCGAACTGTCCGCGGCGGTCCTCGGCTGACCTCCCGGCCGGGCGAATGTACCTTTCGGCGCACCTGAGGCGTTGAACGGCGCATTTACCCGGGCGCTCTGAGCATCCTGACCTCCGGCCGGGGGCGGGACGACGCCAGCTGGTAGTGCGACCGGAGGTCGGCGATCACGCGGTCGGGGTCGTCGCGGACGGCGCTCGGCAGCGTCGGCAGCACGATGATGCCGTGGTTTTGCATCCGGGTGCGGCGCTCGACTGTCGATTTGTACGCCTTCG
This sequence comes from Rhodococcus sp. ACPA1, assembly GCF_002300195.1. Taxonomy (NCBI): domain Bacteria; kingdom Bacillati; phylum Actinomycetota; class Actinomycetes; order Mycobacteriales; family Nocardiaceae; genus Rhodococcus; species Rhodococcus sp. ACPA1. The sequence goes on from NZ_NSDX01000005.1 coordinate 370,301, forward strand.
GTGCCAGATGCCAGTCGAGGGAGTCGATGTCCCAGGCGAATGCGACGTCGTCGATCCATCCGTCCGGCATGGCGATGAACTGTCCGTCGGCGTCGACGATCTTGCGGTTGAAAACCATTCGGGGCAGTCCGCTGCGCAGCCATAGTCTGCGCGCTTCGGCCTCGGACACCGAGTGGACGTCGGCACTCACTTCGCGCAGCACTGTCCGAGGGAGTGCTGCACCCCGGCCGCTACCCGAGTCCAACTCCGCGATCAGCTCGGCAACGCTCACCTCGCCTCGCTGGATCACCTCGGCGACGAGGGATCGAGTGCTGTCCAGGGTGCGGCACCGTCGTGCCGCGTCGAGCAACGCGCGTGGAAGCGGGGCGCAGGGAAGCCCGTTGCGTGTCACCGGCACGGGCAACCGCGTCGTACGTTCGACGAGGACGAAGCCCGTGGACTGCACGCGCCGGTGCGTGGCGATCAGAACGTGGGCGTCGCCGGAGTACGACGTTCCGTAGCCGTATTCGTGCAGCGCTGCTCGCCCGGTGAGGACTGCGTTCTCGCCGCTGAGCACGATCGCGGCCACGGCACGCTGACGCGCGGTCGGGTGGCCGTTGCCGAGCATCACGACACCCGGAAGGATGCGTTGCCACGGCCCGCCCGGACGGCATCGAGCGTCGATCGCCGAATTCGATACCCCCCACTGCCTCAACTCGGCGGTGCGGATGATTCCGGATCGGCTCACTCCGTACAGGTCTTCGAGGCGATGCCCCCACTCTCCCCGTCGCATGGAGTCGATGATGACGCACTCGCTGTCGGCGGCAGGTGTGGTCGCCAGGCGATTTGGTGAGGTCTGTGGATAACTTGGGGCTGTGGATAACCCTCACATCCTGGGCGAATGTACCTCTCGCCGCCTCAGATGCGCCGAAAGGTACATTCGCCCGGGATTTGTGCACCCGGGGTCAGCGGCCCTCGAATTTCGGCGCGCGCTTTTCGGAGAAGGCGCGGGGGCCTTCCTTCGCGTCGGCGCTCTTGAAGACCTCGGTGCCGAGGGCGGCGTCGATCTGGAATGCCTCTTCCTCGTGCATGCCTTCGGTGTCGCGGATGGTCTTCAGGATCGCCTGGACGGCGAGGGGGCCGTTGGCGGAGATGAGGTCGGCGAGTTCGAGGGCCTTGTCGAGGGCCTGACCGTCGGGGACGACGTGCCCGATGAGGCCGATCTCCTTGGCCTCGGGGGCCTTGATATGACGTCCGGTCAGCAGGATGTCGGCGGCGACGGTGTACGGAATCTGCCGGACGAGGCGCACGGCGGAGCCGCCGAGGGGGAAGAGTCCCCATTTGGCTTCGGAGACACCGAATTTGGCACTCTCTCCGGCGACGCGGATGTCGGTGCCCTGGAGGATCTCGGTGCCGCCGGCGATGGCGGGACCCTCGACTGCGGCGATGAGGGGCTTGGTGAGGCGCCGTCCCTTCAGGAGTGCCTCGATCTTGGACAGGTCCCAGCCGCCACCGGAGAACGAGTCGCCGGGGTGCTGTGACGTCATGGCCTTGAGGTCGGCGCCCGCGCAGAATGAGCCGCCTGCGCCGGTGAGGATGGCGACCCGGATGTCCGGGTCGGAGTCGACCTGATCCCACGCGTCCCGCATGATCGCCATCATTTCGCCGGACAGCGCGTTCTTCGCCTCGGGGCGGTTCATCGTCACGATCAGGACGTGCCCGCGCTTCTCCACGAGGCAGTGCGGCGACTGTGCCGAAATGTCGGATTTCTCGGTCGTTGTAGAGGACACTGAAGTCTCCCGAAGGGTGTGTGAGCTGGCTCTCAAATTAGGTCTTGCCAGAAACGGTAACACGTTCTACTTTGTTGACGTGGCCCTTAATATCGCAGACCTCGTAGAGCACGCAATCGACCTCGTTCCGGACCGCGTCGCGTTGGTGTCCGACGACCGGGAAGTGACGTACGCGCAGATGGAGGAGAGGGCCAATCGCCTCGGCCACTACCTGCGCGAACAGGGTGTCCAGCCCGGCGACAAAGTGGGCATCTACTGCCGGAACACCATCGAGGCCATCGAGGCCATGGTGGCGGTCTTCAAGATCCGTGCCGTGATGGTGAACGTCAACTACCGGTACATCGAGAACGAGTTGCAATACATCTTCGACAATTCGGACATGGTCGCGCTCGTTCACGAGCGCCGCTACTCCGACAAGGTGGCGAACGTGCTCCCCGAGACGCCGCTCCTGAAGACCACCGTCGTGGTCGAGGACGGCACCGATCTCGACTACGAGGGCACCGAATACGAGGCCGCACTGGCGCAGGGTTCCCCCGACCGCGACTTCGGCGAGCGCAGCAACGACGACTTGTACATGCTCTACACCGGTGGCACCACCGGCAAACCCAAGGGCGTCATGTGGCGTCACGAGGACGTCTGGCGGGTTCTCGGCGGCGGCATCAACTTCATGACCGGTGAATACGTCGAGGACGAGTGGGACCTCGCGAAGCTGGGCGCCGAGAGCCCCGGCATGACCCGCTTCCCGATCCCGCCGATGATCCACGGCGGCAGCCAGTGGGCGGTGTTCCAGAGTCTGTTCGGCGGCGGAAAGTGCGTGATGCACCCCGAATTCGACGGCCACGACGTGTGGCGGATCGTCGATCAGCACAAGGTCAACCTCATCTTCATCACCGGTGACGCGATGGCGCGACCGATGCTCGACGCGCTGGTGGAGGGCGACAAGGCGAGCGGCGAACCCTACGACCTGTCGTCGCTGTTCCTGATGGCGAGTTCGGCGGCGCTGTTCTCGCCCAGCATCAAGGAGAAGTACCTCGAACTGCTGCCCAACCGGATGATCACCGATTCGATCGGTTCGTCCGAGACCGGTTTCGGCGGCCTGAGCGTGGTCGCGAAGGGCGACTCGCACGGCGGCGGCCCGACGGTCAAGATCGACGCGTCCACGTCCGTCCTCGGCGAGGACGGCAACCCGGTGGAGCCCGGCTCCGGCGTGATCGGCATCCTGGCGCGCAAGGGGCACATCCCGATCGGCTACTACAAGGACGAAGAGAAGACCAAGGCCACGTTCAAGGAGATCAACGGCATCCGCTACTCCATCCCCGGCGATTTCGCGCAGGTGGAGGCGGACGGCACGGTGACGATGCTCGGCCGCGGCTCGGTGTCCATCAACAGCGGCGGCGAGAAGATCTTCCCCGAGGAGGTCGAGGGCGCGCTCAAGTCGCATCCCGACGTCTTCGACGCCATCGTGGTCGGTATCCCCGACGAACGCTTCGGCCAGCGGGTCGCCGCCGTCATCCAGGCCCGCGGCGGGGCGCGTCCGAGCCTGCACGAGATCGCCGACGCGGCACGCAAGGAGATTGCGGGATACAAGGTTCCGCGCAGCCTCTGGTTCGTCGACGAGATCAAGCGCTCGCCGGCAGGAAAGCCCGACTACCGCTGGGCCAAGGAACAGACCGAGACCCGTCCGGCCGACGATCACAACGGCAACGGTTCGCCCGAAAGCAAAGGCGCGTAAATGCACACCAGTCTGAGCGAGAAGTTCGGCATCGAGTACCCGGTCTTCGGGTTCACCCCCTCCGAACACGTGGCCGCGGCGATCTCCCGGGCCGGTGGCCTGGGTGTGCTGGGCTGCGTCCGGTTCAACGACCCCGAGGAGCTCGAGGCCGTCCTGTCGTGGATGGACGAGAACACCGACGGCAAGCCGTACGGCGTCGACATCGTGATGCCCGCCAAGGTTCCCACCGAGGGCACGTCGGTGGACCTCGAGTCGCTGATCCCCGCCGAACACCGCGCGTTCGTCGACCGGACCCTGGCCGAGCTGGGGGTGCCGCCATTGGATTCGGGTGCCGAACACGCGACCGGCGTGCTCGGCTGGCTGCACTCGGTGGCGCGCTCGCATGTGGACGTGGCCCTGAATCATCGAATTGCGTTGATCGCCAACGCTCTCGGTTCACCGCCGAAGGATGTCATCGACCAGGCCCACGAGAAGGGCGTTCCGGTGGCCGCGCTGGCCGGCGCCGTCGAGCACGCGCGCAGGCACGTCGCGAACGGTGTCGACATCGTCATCGCGCAGGGGTACGAGGCCGGTGGGCACACCGGTGAGATCGCGTCGATGGTGCTGGTTCCCGAGATCGTCGATGCCATCGGTGATTCCGCCGCGGTCCTCGCGGCCGGTGGTATCGGCAGCGGACGTCAGGTCGCCGCTGCGCTGTCGCTGGGGGCGGCGGGGGTGTGGATGGGGTCGTACTGGCTCACCACCTCCGAGTACAAACTCGGCAGCGCGTCGTCCGAGGGGCCGTCCGCGATCCAGCGCGCCCTGCTCGGTGCGACGTCCGCCGACACGGTGCGGTCCCGGATCTACTCGGGCAAGCCCGCGCGCCTGCTCAAGACCAAGTGGACCGACGCCTGGTCGAAGCCGGACGCGCCGGCACCGCTACCGATGCCGTTGCAGAATCTGCTGGTCAGCGAGGCGCATCAGCGGATCGCCGCGTCGGAGAACCCGGATGTCGTCGCGATGCCGGTGGGGCAGATCGTCGGCCGGATGAACGAGATCCGTCCGGTGGCCGAGGTGATGGACGAACTCGTCAAGGGCTTCGATTCGGCGGTGTCCCGCCTCGACAGCTTCCGGTAGCCGATGTGAGTGGCAAAGTATGCGTCAGCACACTTTGCCACTCACCTGGGGGAGTAGCCGGAACCTTCGCGGACCCACACCGGGTCGGTGCACTCGGCGGCCTCGGCGCTCAACACGCGGGTGAGGACCTTGAACGTGGCGGTCCGCGGGAACTCGGCACACACCCGGATCAGGCTCGGGCGCTGCTTCGGACCCAGATCGGACTGCGCGTCGAGGAAGCTCGTGAAGGCCGCGGGATCGAAGTCACGCGTCGGGACGACGGCCGCCATCACCCGATCCCCGGTTTCGGGATCGGGCACCGCGTACACCGACACCTGGGCGAAGCCGTCGTACCGCATCAGGATGCGTTCGATGGGCGCCGAACCGATGTTCTCGCCGTCGACGCGCAACCATCCGGAACTGCGCCCCGCGAAGTACACGAACCCGTCGGCGTCCCGGTATGCGAGGTCGCCGCTCCAGTACTTGCCGTCGCGGATCCGCTCGGCGTCGGCCTCGGGATTGTTGTAGTAGCCCGCGAACGCACCCGACCCCGCGACGTTGACGAGTTCACCGGTCGCGGCCTCGGCATTGAGCACCCGGCCGGCGGAATCGAATTCGGCCGGGGGACAGGGATCGCCGGTCTCGGGGTCGAGGATCGCGATGCCCTCGGGGAGCTTGCCCAGGGAGCCTGCCGGCGTCCCGGGGCTGGTGGAGATGGCGACGCCGCCCTCGGTGGAGCCGAATCCGTCGACCACCGCGGTGCCGAAGCGGCGCGCGAAGGCTGCGACCGCGGGCGCGGACCCCTCGTTGCCGTACATCACCCTCAACGTGTTGTCGGCGTCGTCGGGCATCTCGGGGGTCGCCAGCACATACGACAGCGGCTTTCCGACGTAGTTGGCGTACGTGACGCCGAACTTCCGCACATCGGACAGGAAACTCGACGCGGAGAACTTGCGCCGCAGCGCAATCGAGCTGTGTCCCGCGAGCGCCACGGACCATGCCGCCATCATGGCGTTGGAATGGAACATGGGCATCGACATGTAGACGACGTCGTCCGGCGTCAGCCCGAAGCGTTCGGCGAGCATGATTCCGGGTCCGGTGATCTTCGCGTGGGTGCAGCGCACCGCCTTCGGATCGCCGCTCGTGCCCGACGTGAAGATGAGCATGAACAGGTCGTCGGCTGCGGCCGGCCTGGGTGTGAATTCGGGGCGCTCCTCGGCGAGCAGCGCGGACCATGCCGGTGAATCCACGTCGACGACGGGAACGCGAGGGTCGAGACCGTCCAGCAGTGCGGACTGCCCGGAGTCGGTGAAGACCACCTGGCAGTCGGCCAGCGCGATGTCGCGGGCCAGCGCCGCCCCGCGTCGAGTGGTGTTGAGCCCCACGAGCACGGCGCCGGACAGCGCGGCCGCCCCGGCGAGGAGCGAGAACTCGGGGACGTTGTCCATCAGGACACCGAAGTGCCGGGGACGCCGTGCATCGAGCAGATCTTCGAAGATCGCGGCGCGCCGCAGGCTCGCCCGCACGTGTTCGGACCACGACAGGAACCGGTCCTCGAAGTACAGGCCCTGGGCGTCGGATTCTGCGACGCCCAGGAGCAGGTCCGATACCGTGCGCGCGAGCGTGGCGGTCATGCCGGGACGGTGGCCAGTTCGGCGCCGAGGATCCGCAGCTGCTGCGTGGCCGAGCCGAGCCGGAACTCGAGTGCCTTGGCGGCGAGGAAGTACCGGTGCACGGGGTGGTCCTCGTCGAGTCCGACGCCACCGTGGACGTGGACGAGGGTATGGGCCACCCGGTGTCCGGCGTCGGACGCCCAGAAGTTGGCGGTCTGGATGTCGCCCTCGCTGGGCAGGCCTTCGCTGAGCCGCCACGCCGCCTGCCACAGCGTGAGCCGGACGCCCTTCACGTCGATGTAGCCGTCGGCGAGTCGCTGGGCCACGGCCTGGAAACTGCCGATGGGCCGACCGAACTGCACCCGCTCGCGGGCGTAGGCCGCGGTGAGTTTCAGGGCTTCGTCGAGGACGCCGTACTGGTATGCGCAGGCGCCGAGCGAGCCGCGCTCGACGAGCCAGTCCACGATTTCGCCGCCCTGGTCGAGGGCGCCGAGCACGCGGTCCTCGGTCAGCGACACTCCGTGGAGGGTCACCTCTCCGGTGCTGGCCAGGTCGACGGTCTGCTGGCGGGTGACGGTCACTCCGGCGTCGTCGGGGCGGACGAGGAAGACGGCAACACCGTCCGGGGTCGTTGCCGGGACCAGGAAGAGGTCGGCGGACGGCGCCGCGTCGACCACGATCTTGGTGCCGTCGAGGGTCCAGCCGCCCGCGCCGCGTTCGGCACGGGTGACGGGCGCACCCGGAGTGTCGTTGAGTTCCTCGTCGAGGGCGGCGGTGAGGATCTTCTCTCCACTCGCTGCCGGAGTGCCCCAGTCGGAACGCTGCCGTTCGGTTCCGAACTTCGCGATGGCCCCTGCCGCCATCACGATCGACGATAGATAGGGCACCGGCGCGACGGCGCGGCCCAGTTCGACGAGGATGCTGCACTGCTCGAGGACACCGAATCCGTCGCCGCCCACCGACTCCGGCAGCGCGGCGCTCAGGACGCCGGACGACGCGAGTGCGGACCACAGCCGGCGATCGAGGCGGTCCTCCGCGTTGTCGAGTTCGCGCAGCCGGTCGTTGGTGACGAGGTCCGAGACGATTCCTCGGGTGAGCCCGGCCAGATCCTGCTGAGCCTCGGTGGGGGTGAAGTCCATTGTCGTAGTCCTAACGCTTCGCTGGGGGCAGGCCGAGGGCGGTCATGGCGATGATGTCGCGCTGCACCTCGTTGGTTCCGCCGCCGAACGTGAGGATCAGCGACGACCGGTGCATCCGTTCGAGTCGCCCGCGCAGCAGGACCCCGGGGGAGTTCTGCCGCAGCGTGGCCGAAGGTCCGAGGATCTCCATCAGCAGCCGGTACGCCTCCGTGGCGAACTCCGTGCCGTAGACCTTGTTGGCGGACGCCGCCTCCGGGCCCGGCGCGTGGTCGGTGGACGAGGCGATCTCCCAGTTCATCAACTTGAGGTACTCGGCTTTGGCGTGGACCCGGGCCAGATTGATCTGCACCCATTCCTGGTCGATGACGCGGCGGCCGTCCGGCAACTTTGTGTTCTGCGCCCATTCGCGCACTTCACGCTGGGCGGTGAGGACCGGCCCGGCGGATGTCAGGGCGACGCGCTCGTGGTTGAGCTGATTGGTGATCAGTGCCCAGCCGCCGTGTTCGGGGCCGACCAGCGCGGACGACGGAACCCGCACGTCCTGGTAGTAAGTGGCGCTCGTGTCCGGACCCGCCATCGTGTGGACGGGGGTGTACGAGAAGCCTTCGGCGGTGGTCGGGACGATCAGCATGCTGATGCCCTTGTGCTTCTTGGCTTCGGGATCGGTGCGGCACGCCAACCACACGTAATCGGCGTACGCGATCAGGCTCGTCCACATCTTCTGGCCGTTGATGACGTAGTCGTCGCCGTCCTTGACGGCGGTGGTCCGGAGGCTGGCGAGGTCGGTGCCCGCTTCGGGCTCGGAGTAGCCGATGGAGAAGTGGAGTTCGCCGGCCGAGATCTTGGGCAGGAAGAACGCCTTCTGCTCGGGGGTGCCGAAGTGCATGATCGTCGGCGCCACCGAGTTGATGGTGAGGAAGGGGACCGGGGCGCCGGCGATGGCGGCCTCGTCCGTGAAGATCAGCTGCTCCATGGCCGACCGTTCCTGGCCGCCGTACTCCTTGGGCCACCCGAGTGTCAGCCAGCCGTCCTTGCCCATCTGGGCGACGACGTCGCGGTAGACGTTGCCCTCGCCGTATTCGCCGGTGGTGGCGGCCAGTGCCTCTCGACGCTCCGGCGTCATCAGCTTCGCGAAGTACGCGCGCAGCTCTTCCCGCAGCTGTTGCTGCTGCGGTGTGTAAGTGATGTGCATCGAAGTACCTCTCCAGTCCGAGAGCGGAATCAGCTGAAATCTGGCACAGGTTCCAGTCTCTGCGGTGCATTCGCGGAGTCGGCCCCGGCCGACCCCGGAGCGTGCCCGGTAGGCGTGCTCGCAGTCGTGGAACGAATCATTGCACACGACTGGAACAGGTTCTAGTGTTATCGCAGGAACGGAGTGCGCCGCAGCCCGGCGGCACCCGGATCCGCGAGTGACGAGACGAGGAGAAGTGAGGGTTGCCATGGAGGTCAGAGTCGATTTCGACCGTTGCGAGGCCAATGGTGTGTGCGTGGGGATCGCACCCGACATCTTCGAGCTCGACGACGACGATCAGCTGCACATTTCGAGTGCAGTTCCTCCCGCTGACCGGGAGGAGGACGTGCGTACGGCGATCGCCCAGTGTCCGAGGGCTGCGCTCTCCGAGCATCCTTGAGGATTGTTGCCCGGAATGAGAACACGTTCTACAGTGACGTCGACCTACCGCCGTGTCGTGGTTCGCGACCTGCGGCGAGTGCACAGAACCAGGAGAGCGTGTTCATGAATGCTGTGGCTGACCGCGATGTGAACGTGGACGGCATGGTCGCCGTCGTGACCGGCGCCGGATCCGGACTCGGGAAGTACGAGGCGATCGCGCTGGCCCGCGCGGGTGCGTCCGTCGTCGTCAACGACCTGGTTGCGAACGACGCCGTGGAGGCCACGCTCGAGGAGATCCGGGGCCTGGGTGCGAAGGTCGAGTTCGTGGCAGGCGACATCGGGGAACGGTCCACCGCCGACGCGATCATGGACGCGGCGCAAAGCCGGCTCGGCAGCCTCGACATCCTGGTGAACAATGCGGGCATCACGCGGGATCGCATGCTGTTCAACATGTCCGACGAGGACTGGGACCTGGTGCTGAAGGTTCATCTGCGCGGCCACTTCCTGCTGTGCCGCGCAGCCGCGGCGTACTGGCGGGGCAAGTCGAAGGAGGCTGGTGCGCCGGTGTACGGGCGCATCGTCAACACCTCGTCCGAGGCAGGACTGCTCGGCCCCGAGGGGCAGGCGAACTACGGCGCCGCCAAAGCAGGAATCACGGCGCTCACGCTGTCGGCGGCCCGTGGGCTGTCCCGGTACGGCGTCCGAGCCAACGCGATCTGCCCTCGCGCCCGCACGTCGATGACGGAGAACGTCTTCGGAGAGGCGCCGGCCGAGGGGGTCGACCCGTTGTCGCCCGAGCACGTGGCCGCGCTGGTCGCCTACCTCGCATCGCCCGCCGCCGACTCCGTGAACGGTCAGGTCTTCGTCGTCTACGGCCCGATGGTGGCATTGATGGCGGCACCGGTCGTGGAGCGGCGTTTCGACGCCGTGGACGGTCGGTGGACACCCGGTGCGCTCGCGGCGGAACTCGGGAACTACTTCGGGGATCGGGATCCTGCCGCCATGTTCTCGGCCTCCGCGGCGCTACGCGAACTGGGCTGATCTGCGTCTCCGGGGCCGAAGAGCCGACACGAAGGTTGTTTCCGTATCGTTTCCGCAGGTAATGCGCCCGCGATGGGCGATACTGAAGACAACTGAAGAGCGGCGGAACGGGGGTCGGGTGACCGTGGTGGGGTGTTCGAGAGGTGTGCCGGATATGACTAGATCGTGTTCTAGTTCTGCTGCCGTCGAGCAGTTCGATCGAGCCTGCCCATCCGGCCCGGAAGCTCCCGGTGCCGACCTCCGTGCACGGTCGTCGAGAACTGGGGCCGGCAACGATTCCGGAGTTCGTCGGAGCGCGGTCACCTTCGCTCAAAGTGCTTGTGCTATAACATCTTAGGTCCGCGACTCGGATTTCCGCACGGCGCGAATTGCCGAGTCCGATCGGACGGAGACACGCCCGGCTTTTCGGTTGAATTCGGCCCTCGGGGCGTGCTGAATGTGGGACGATTCATGCTGATGAGGGACCACCTTTGACAGGTGAACACGTTCTAGTTAATATGACCTGAGTCACAGACCGTCGGGGGGCTGGGCTCGAACTGACAGTCGGTGCTGGGCGAGATCATGGACGAGGAGGACGGATGGTAGACCTCCTCGAGGTGCCGTTGCGTGCGGTCGGCGGGTTCTTCTCGATGTCGGGCGAAACGTTGAGGGCAGTCTTTTCGAGGCCCTTCCAGCGTCGCGAGTTCGTCGACCAGGCGTGGTTCGTCGCCCGGGTCTCGATGGTGCCCACCGTGCTGGTGGCCATCCCGTTCACGGTGCTGGTGAGCTTCACGATCAACATCCTCCTCCGTGAGATCGGCGCCGCCGACCTCAGTGGCGCCGGCGCCGCTCTCGGCACCGTGACCCAGGTCGGTCCCATCGTCACCGTGCTCATCGTGGCGGGTGCAGGCGCCACCGCCATCTGCGCAGACCTCTCCGCCCGCACCATCCGTGAAGAGATCGACGCGATGCGGGTACTGGGCATCAATCCGATCCACCGCCTGGTCGTGCCACGAGTGCTGGCGTCGACCGTCGTGGCGCTCCTGCTCAACGGGTTGGTCTGCACCATCGGCATCCTCGGCGGCTTCGTCTTCTCGGTCTACATCCAGGACGTCAACCCGGGTGCGTTCGTCAACGGCATCACCCTGCTCACCGGATTCGGGGAGCTCGTGATCTCGGAAGTCAAAGCCGGTCTGTTCGGCATGATCGCCGGCCTCGTCGCCGCCTACCTCGGCCTGAACGTCAGGGGTGGCGCGAAGAGCGTCGGTGACGCCGTCAACCAGACCGTCGTGTTCTCGTTCATGGCCCTGTTCGTGGTCAACGTTCTCGTCACCGCCGTCGGCATCAAGCTGACGGCAGGGTGATCGACATGGTGGTGGAGTAGATGGCACTAGCGGCGGCCGGGCGCTTTCCCCGAACTCGCAAACGGTTCGCGTCGGCGTCCCGCTCGATCGACCGGCTCGGTGAGCAGGCGCTGTTCTTCGCGCGTGCCATCGGATGGGCGCCCCGCGCCCTGATGCACTACCCGAAGGAGACGCTGCGGCTCATCGCCGAGATCAGCATGGGCACGGGTGCTCTCGCCGTGATCGGCGGAACGGTCGTCATCGTCGGCTTCCTGACCCTGTTCACCGGCGGCACCATCGCGGTGCAGGGCTACAGCTCGCTCGGCAACATCGGCGTCGAAGCCCTCACCGGCTTCTTCGCGGCCTTCATCAACGTGCGTATCGCGGCGCCGGTCATCGCGGGCATCGGGCTGGCGGCCACCATCGGCGCCGGCTCCACCGCCCAGCTCGGCGCCATGCGCGTCTCGGAGGAGATCGACGCGCTCGAGACGATGGCGATCCCGTCGATCCCATACCTGGTCAGCACACGTGTGATGGCGGGGATGATCGCCATCATCCCGCTGTACGCCCTGGCGGTGATCGCGTCGTTCATGGCCAGCCGGTTCGCGACGGTGGTGCTGTACGACCAGTCGTCCGGCGTGTACGACCACTACTTCTCGACGTTCCTGATACCCACGGACATCCTGTGGTCGTTCGCCCAGGCCATCGTCATGGCGATCGCGATCATGCTCATCCACACCTACTACGGTTTCAACGCCTCGGGCGGTCCGGTCGGCGTCGGTGTGGCAGTCGGCAACGCGGTGCGCTCCTCGCTGATCGCCGTCGTCACCGTCACCCTGCTCATCTCGCTCGCCATCTACGGCGGGTCCGGCAACTTCAACCTTTCGGGATAGGAGTGCCGGTAGATGACTGATTCGGGTGGGAAGAAGAAGCTCGCGGCACTCGTCCTCGTCGTGAGTCTTCTCGCGATCATCGGTGTGTCACTGGCCATGTTCAACGGAACCTTCAGCGAGTCCACGCCCGTCACCGTCACGTCGGATCGCTCCGGGCTGGTGATGGAACCCGACGCCAAGGTCAAGCTCCTCGGCGTCGAGGTCGGCCGCGTCGGCTCCATCGAACACGTGACGGACGGCGCCGAGCTGAAACTGGCGATGTATCCCGACATGATGTCGCTGATACCCTCCAACGCGACCGTGGAGATCAAGTCCACCACCGTGTTCGGCGCCAAGTACGTCAACTTCGTGATGCCGGAGAACCCGGCGTCCACCCATCTCCAGCCGGGGGCGGTCATCGCGTCCGACAACGTCACCGTCGAGTTCAACACGGTCTTCCAGCACCTGTCCGACGTACTGACTCAGGTGCAGCCGGAGAAGCTCAACGCCACGCTCGGTGCCATCTCCTCGGCGCTGCGCGGACGCGGCGAAGAACTCGGCGCCCTGCTCGAGCAGAGCGACAGCTACCTGGCGAAGATGAATCCGAGTCTGCCTCAGCTGCAGGAAGATCTGGCGAAGGCCGCGCAGGTCACCGACGTGTACGCCGACACCGCACCGGACCTGCTGCGGGTGCTCGACAACGCGACGGCCACCAGCGCCACCGTCGTCGACGAACAGGACAACCTGGATGCCGTGCTGCTCAACGTCACGGGGCTGGCCGACACGGCGAACACGGTGCTGACCGAGAACGAGCAGAACCTGAACTCCTCCCTCGACCTGCTGCTCCCGACGACGGATCTGCTCGCCGAGTACTCGCCCGAGATCTCCTGCTTCATCGTCGGCCTGAACAACGTGATCCCCCTCGCCGAACAGCTCATCGGCGGCAATCAGCCGGGTATCGCGCTGAGCGCCAGCTTCATGTACGGGCAGGAGCCGTACACCTATCCGAAGGACCTGCCGAAAGTGAACGCGACAGGTGGGCCGAACTGCCACGGTCTTCCCAACCCTGATCTCAGCAAGCATGCGAACTTCGTCGTGGCCGACACCGGAACGGTGCCGTTCGTGCCGTCGACGGAAGTCCAGGTGCACCTGCCCAAGGTGTTCCAGCTGCTGTTCGCGGGTGTGTACCCCGGGCAGGGTGGGCAGTGACTGTGCGAGCGACCACGGTCAAACTGCTGATCTTCGCGACGGTGATGTCGGTGATCTTCGCCGGACTCGCCCTGGTGTTCAGCCAGTACCGGTTCAGCAGTTCCGACGGCTACCACGCCACGTTCACCGACGTGTCCGGGCTCAAGCCCGGCGACAAGGTGCGCATCGCCGGCGTTCCCGTCGGCGCCGTCGAGAAGGTGAGCATCGACGACGACAATCTTGCCGACGTCGATTTCACCGTCGACACCAAGTACTCGCTGTTCGACGGGACCAAGGCCACGGTGCGGTACGAGAATCTCGTCGGCGACCGGTACATGGAACTTCTCGAAGGTGCCGGATCGGTGGAACCCCTGCCGGACGGTGGATCCATCCCCGTCGAGAACACCTCTCCCGCACTCGATCTCGACCTCCTGCTGGGTGGGTTCAAACCGTTGCTGCGGGCACTGGACCCGCAGCAGGTCAACGACCTGTCGCAGGCCCTCGTCCAGGTGTTCCAGGGGCAGGGCGGAACGCTCGTCTCACTCCTCGGCAGCACGAGTTCGTTCACGAACACCCTGGCCGACCGGGACCAGTTGATCGGCGAGGTGATCACGAACCTCAACCAGGTCCTCGGCACCATCAACGACCGCGGCGACCAGTTCCGGTCGACGCTCGACCAGTTGCAGCAGTTGGTCAGCGGGCTCTCCCAGGACCGCGATCAGATCGGTGACGCCATTCCCCGCATCGCGGGGGCGACGGGGGATCTCGCGAGTCTGCTCGAAGGTGTGCGGCCGCCGTTGCAGAGCACGATCGCCGAGGCCAACCGCACTGCAACTCAGCTCCAGGCGGGGGAGGACGACCTCGACTGGGTGCTCCAGAATCTGCCCGACGCCTACCGGAGGCTCATCCGCATCGGCACGTACGGCAGCTTCTTCCAGATGTACGTCTGCACGGTCAAGTTCAAGTTCTCCGGCCCGGACGGATCGGATCTGCTCCTCAATATGCCGGGCGGTCAGACGGCAGGGAGGTGTGCACCGTAGCCATGAAGCGCGAACGTAATCCCGTACAGGTGGGAATCATCGGTGTCGCCATCGCGAGCATGATCGTGATCGCCACCCTGCAATACGATCAGCTGCAATTCCTTTCGGGCGGAACGCAGTACTCCGCCTACTTCGAGGACGCGGGTGGGCTGATGACCGGCGACACGGTGACGCTCGCAGGCGTCGACGTCGGGAAGGTCGCCGAGGTCGAACTCGACGGTCAACACGTGCTCGTCACGTTCACGATCCAGGACGGCGTCGCCCTCGGCGACGCCACCGAAGCGAACATCAAGACGAACACCGTCCTCGGGCGCAAGTCTCTGGCCGTCACCCCGCTCGGGTACGACACGATGCCGGTGGGCTCGACGATTCCGTTGGAGCGCACCAACTCTCCGTACTCTCTCAACGACGCGCTCGGCGATCTGTCGACGACCGTGTCCGAACTCGACACCGACGAGGTCAACAACGCGTTGAACGCGATGTCCGGCGCTCTCGAGAACACACCGCCCGAGTTGCGCACCGCACTGGACGGCCTGTCCCGCTTGTCGGAGAGCATCAATTCGCGGGACGAGACTCTGCGACAGCTGCTCTCGCGTGCCGAGAACGTGACGGGAATCCTCGCCGAGCGCAGCGGGCAGATCAACTCGCTGATCGTCGACGGGAACCAGCTGTTCGGCGAGCTCGACCGTCGCCGTACGGCGATCAGCCAGCTGATCGTGAACATCTCCGCGGTGTCCCGGCAGCTCACGGGACTGGTCCAGGACAACGAGGAGCAGATGAAACCGACGCTCGACAAGCTGAACTCGGTGGTCGACATCCTGCAGCGGAACAAGGACAACATCTCGCAGGCTCTCGACGGCCTCGCGCCGTACGCCACTCAGCTCGGCGAGTCGGTCGGTAGCGGTCCGTTCTTCATGGCGTACGTCTACAACATCGGCATCGGCAACCTGTTCCAGGGGCTCAGCGACGCGGTGACCTGGCCGGAGCATCTCCCCAACGACCTCCAGGCCTACCTGCAGACAGGTCCGTCCATCGAGCTGAGGGAACCGCCGCGATGACGACGAACCCCGAAATCACCAACACGCGGAAGAAGTGGCTGATCCGCGGCGGCGTCGCCGCGGTCGTGGTGGTGCTGATCGTCGGCGCCGCAGTGATGTTCGTGCCCAAACTCTTCCAGAACACGATCACCGCGTACTTCCCGGCGACCACCGGGCTGTATTCGGGTGACGACGTCCGCGTCCTCGGTGTGAAGGTGGGGACGATCGATTCGATCGAGCCCGGCGCCGACTTCGCGCGGGTCACGATGAACGTGAAGAAGAGCGTCGAGATTCCGGCCGACGCGAAGGCCGTCATCGTCGCACCCAGCCTGGTGTCGGGACGGTTCGTCCAGCTGACACCCGTGTACGCGGGTGGGCCGACGATGGGCGACGGTGCGAGCATCCCCGTGGAGCGCACCGCCGTCCCGGTGGAGTGGGACGAGATCAAGACCGAGCTGAACAAGCTGTCGGAGGCGCTCGGACCGCAGGGCGCGGACCCGCAGGGCTCGCTCGGCACGTTCATCGACACCGCCGCCGACAATCTCGACGGCAACGGAGAGTCGTTGCGGAACACGCTGCGGGAATTGTCGGAGACCATGCGGACCCTGTCCGACGGCCGGACCGACCTGTTCTCCACCATCCGCAACCTGCAGACATTCGTGGCGGCTCTGTCGTCGAGTAACGAGCAGATCGTCCAGTTCGAGGGCAGGCTCGCTTCGGTGTCGAACATGCTCGCCACCAACTCCGACGAACTCGGAACCGCGCTGAACGATCTCGACATCGCGCTCGGCGACGTCAACCGGTTCGTCGTGGAGAACCGGGCAAGTCTCAGCGAACAGGTCGGCCGCCTGGCCGACGCCACCCAGGTGCTCGCCGACAAGAGGCCGCAGATCGAGCAGGTGCTCCACGTCGCGCCCACGGCGCTGGCCAACTTCAGCAACATCTACAAGCCGGCGCAGGGATCACTGGTCGGTGCAGTCGCGATGGCGAACTTCGGGAACCCCGTGAACTTCATGTGCGGTGCCATCCAGAGCCTGCAGGCCAACGAGGCGAACCGGAGCGCGGACCTGTGTACCCAGTACCTGTCGCCGGTCCTGAACTCGCTGACGGCGAACTACCTGCCCATCCTCACCAACCCGACGACGGGTGTGAACGCATTCCCCGACCAGATCGAATTCACCCCGCCGAGTCTCGAGGCCTCCGTACCTCCGCGGTCCGCGCCGCCGATGACCGGGACCCTCGCCGGGATGCCGACCGTCGCCGTGCCCAAGGACCTGAACGATCTGTTGCAGCCGGGAGGTGGGCGATGACGAAGCACACACGGGTGCGTCGCGGCGCCATCGCGGCCGTGGCGATCACGTTGTCCCTCACCCTGACCGGGTGCGAGTGGGAAGGGCTGAACTCGCTTCCCCTGCCGGGCACCGATGGGCAGGGCGACGACGCCTACACGGTCGAGATCCAGATGCCCAATGTCACGACGCTGTCGCAGAACTCGCCGGTCCGCGTGAACGACGTGACGGTGGGTTCGGTGACGGGCATCGACGTGCAGGACTGGCACGCGCTGGTCACCGTCTCGATCAACGGCGACGTCCAACTGCCCGCCAACGCGACCGCCAAGATCGGCCAGACCAGCCTCCTCGGCTCGCAGCACCTCGAACTGGCTCCGCCGACCGACACCGAGCCCGAGGGCAGGCTCGAGGACGGCGACGTGATCCCCATCGAGCGGGCGGGCGCCTACCCGACCACCGAGCAGACGTTGTCGTCACTGTCGGTGGTGCTCAACGGTGGCGGCATCGCCCAGATCCACGACATCACCCAGGAACTCAACGCCGCACTGGGTGGCCGGGAGGACTCGATCCGGGATCTTCTCCCGCAGCTCGACCAGCTCGTCACGAGCCTGGATCAGCAGCGCGGAGACATCATCGGCGCGATGGAGGGACTCGACCGGTTGGCGGGTACCGTCAACGAGCAGAAGGCCACCCTGGACGCGGCGCTGGACGGCATCCCGCCCGCGCTGGAAGTGCTCGTCACCCAACGGCAGAACCTCACCACCGCACTGGTCGAGGTGGGCAAGCTCAGTGACACCGCTTCCCGGCTCGTGGAGAGCAGCGGCGAGGAACTGAAAGCGAACCTGGCAAACCTGACACCGGTGCTGCGTGAACTCGCCAACTCGGGAAGCGCGCTGACCGAGGTGCTGACCCTGATGCTCACGTACCCCTTCCCGATGAAGACGATGGACAAGGCGATTCAGGGCGATTACGCGAACCTCATGATGACGGTCGACATGACCAACGAACGCGTGGACAACAACTTCCTGACCGGAACCGGCCTCGGCGGATCGCTCGGCGGCGTCGAGGGCGCCGTGGGATCGCTCGCCGGGGTGGCCGGGCAGTCGGGCGATCCGCTGCAGGCACCCCTGCAGCCGGCTCCGAAGCCGGCACCCGCACCGCCGGTGATTCCGGGTCTTCCGCAGATACCCGGACTGCCGCAGATACCGGGCCTTCCGCCGCAATTGGGAGGGGCGCCGACACCATGAGAATGACGAGATTCGTTCGCATTCAGCTGATCATCTTCTCGATTCTCACTGTCATCGGGCTCGTGGTGATGTCGATCCAGTACGTGAAGGTGCCGGTGCTGTTCGGCGTCGGGCGCTACGAGGTGAGTGTCCGACTGCCGTCCACCGGTGGGCTCTACTCGCACGCCAATGTCGCCTATCGAGGCACCAACATCGGTGTCGTCGAGAACGTGACGCTCACCGGCGACGGTGTGGAAGCGAAGATGTCGCTCGACAGTGACTACAAGATTCCGGCCGACGTCGACGCGGCAGTCAAGAGCGTGTCGGCGGTCGGCGAGCAGTACGTCGATCTGATCCCCCGGGATGGCGCCGCCGAGGCCGACGGCCCGTACCTGGCGAACGGCGACGTGATCCCGTTGGATCGTGCCACCATTCCGCAGGACGTCGGCGAGATGCTCGACCAGGCCGACGAACTGCTCGCGAGCATTTCGGACACCAGGTTGCAGACGGTGATCGACGAGGCGTTCACGGCGTTCAACGGATCGGGCCCCGACCTGCAGCGGCTCATCGACTCGGCCCGGTTGTTCGTCGAGGAAGCCGACGCGAACAGCGACGCGACGAAGGCCCTGATCGACCAGGTCGGCCCACTGCTCGACACCCAGACGGTCAGCAGCGACGCCATCCGGTCGTGGACCCAGGACCTGGTGACGTTCACCGACCAGTTGCGGGCGAGCGACCCGAGCCTGCGGTCGGTGCTGGAGAAGGGCCCGGGAACGGCGCAGGAGGCCACCCAGCTTTTCCAGGACCTGCAGCCGACACTGCCGATTCTGCTGCGGAACCTGGTGAGCGTCGGACAGGTCGGGGTGATCTACAACAAGAGCATCGAGCAGGTTCTGGTCATCTACCCGCCCCTGACCGCGGCGCTCGTGACGGCGGCGACGGGCGGGCCGGTGGAGGACGGCGCGATCGTCGACTTCGCGCTGCAACTGCACGACCCGCCGGCCTGCACGACGGGATTCCTGCCCCCGGAGCAACGCCGGTCGGGAGATCAGACCGACCCGATCGCGACACCGAACGACTTGTACTGCAAGGCCGCTCCGGACGACCCGGCCGTGGTGCGTGGCGCGCGGAACCTGCCGTGCATGGAGTTCCCGGGACGTCGCGCGCCGACGGTCGAGGCGTGCCGCGAGGGCTGGGAGGCATCGGGCAACAACCCGCCGTACGGGCCGATCATGCCGCCGGATGTACCCTCGTACACAGCCGTTCCGAGTTCCTACGAAGGCGCCGCGGGTGCACCGGTCGCGGCCGTGCCCTACGACCCGGCCACCGGTAGCTTCATTGGTTCGGATGGAAAGACGTACACCCAACCGGATCTGGCGGTGCAGGGAAAGGACTCGACGTGGCAGACGATGATGACAGGTCAGCAGATTTGAGTTCCAGCACAGACGAGCGCGCAACAGACTCCGCGGAGCAGGCGACCGAGCAGACACCCGCGGCGAAGGACCGGAGCAGGCGAAGGGCCGTCCGGCACGCGGGCCCGCCGGTAGGGGAGACCGAGGCCCCGAAGCCGGTGGTCCTCGCCAAGCCGGTGGACGCGAACGCCGCGCCCGAGGCGGAGAAGGTCTCGAAAACGAAGGCCGCGTCCCAGGACGCTCGGCCGCTCGACGCACCGAAGCAGCGTCGTCCCCTGAAGTCGTTGCTCGCGTGGGGCGTTACCGCGGTGGTCGTCGTCGCACTGGTTGTCGCGGCGGTGGTGCTGCTGCTCGCCCAACAGTCCGCACGGGAACGGGACGATCGCCGTCAGGCCTTCGTCGACACAGCCCGGCAGACGGTGCTCAACCTGACGACCATCCATCCCGAGACCGCAAAGGAAGACGTCGACCGGATCATCGCCGGCGCGTCGGGTCAGTTCCTCGAAGAGTTCCAGGGCCGTGAGGATCCGTTCGTCGGTGTCGTCCAGGACGCGAACGTGACCACCGAGGGCGAGGTCGTCGAGGCGGGCGTGGAGAACGGGAGCGAGACGTCGATCTCGGCGAACGTGCTCGTGGCAGCGCGGACGATGGTGAGCAGCAAGGAACAGCCGGACCCCTCGCCGCGAGACTTCCGGATGCGGGTGACGATCAGCGACGTCGACGGCAAGTTGACCGCATCGAAGGTGGAGTTCGTCCCATGAGCGAGAACAACGAAGGCAAGCGAAAGTTCGCGATCACCAAGCAGGCAGCGCTGAAGATCGCGGCCGCGGTCGTGGTGGTTGCGCTCGCCGTCGGAGTGGGCTTCCTCTGGTACGGCCACCGGCAGGATCAACTCTCGGAGCAGGCGCGCATCGACGCCGTCGACGCCGCGGGCAAGCAGGCGGTCGCGATGCTGGCGTATGACTTCGCCGACGTCGACAACCAGTTGGCTGCTGCCGCAGACGGACTCACCGGTTCGTTCCGCGACGACTACACCACACTCGTGCAGGAAACCATCGCGCCGGGCGCCAAGGAGAAGCAACTCACCGTGCAGGTGTCGGTGCAGGCCGCGGCGCCCGTGTCGACGACACCCGACGAGGCGGTGGTGCTGCTGTACCTCAACCAGACGACGACGAGCGCGGACGCCCCCGACGCCCGAACGTCGGGCAGTCGCGTGCGGGTGTCGCTGCAGAAGGTCGACGACCGCTGGCTCGTCGATCAGCTGACCCCGGTGTAGGGGTGCCGGATCCCACGCCGACCGTGGCGGAACTCCTTGCTGCCGTGGGCCGTTCACCGTCCGCGGTCGCGGTGCACGACCGCGCCGCGTGGGTTGGACTCTTCTCGGACGGCGCTCGGGTCAACGACCCGGTGGGCTCGCGGCCACACGTCGGTACGGCGGCGATCGAACGGTTCTACGACACGTTCATCGCCCCCAACTCGATCACATTCCAAGTGAAGCGGGACGTGGTGTGCGGGATGTCCGTGGTCCGCGACCTCGACCTCGAGACCCGGATGTCGACGGGAGTGGTGCTGACGGTGCCGATGCACCTGCGCTACGACCTCGTGGCGGAGTCGGGTGTCGTGGCCGTCGATGCGTTGTATGCGCACTGGGAACTGCCCGTGATGATCGCCCAACTGGCCAGGGCGGGGTGGCGGGGCGCGGCCGCGTCGGTGAAGCTGGCGCCGCAACTTCTCTCGAATCAGGGCGTACTCGGTGCAACAGGTTTCATGCGGGGGCTGCGAACAGTGGGGCGTCCGGGTAGGAATGCCGCCACCGGATTTCTGGTCGCCGTCCGGCGTCGGGACACGGCCGCGATGTCGGAGAGGCTTGCTCCCGGTGCGGTTCTCGAGCTGTCGCCGGGTACCCCGCTCTCGCTCGCTCAGTTCGCGGAAAGTCTCGGTGAACTGCAGTGGAGCAAGATGATCGTGGCGGGGCGCGCCGTGACCGCATCCGTGCGCGCGGCCGCGTGGGAGGGTGTGGCCCTCCTGGAGTTCGCGCACCGATCTCACGAGATCTCACGAGTGCGAATGTTCGTCGAGGCGGTCACCCCCTTCACAAAATGAAACAAGTTCTAGTACTGTCGGGGTCCACTGGCCGATTGCCGACGCACGACGCTGCGTTGCGGGGCCACAACCGAACGGGGAGTCGTCGATGAAGGTTGCAGTAACCGGCGCCGCGGGATTCGTGGGCAACAATCTGCTGAATCTGTTGGTCGAGGCGGGGCACGAGGTGACCGCAATCGACCGCGTGCGTTCCCGGTACGCACCCGAATACGGGGTCACGTGGGTGAACGCCGACGTGCTCGACGTCGAATCCATGAAGCGGGCGCTGGACGGCACCGAGGTGGTCTACCACCTGGTCGCGATGATCACCCTCGCCCAGAAGGACGACCTGGCCTGGGCCGTCAACACCAAGGGCGTCCGGACCGTCGCCGAAGCCGCTCTCGCCGTGGGTGTTCGGCGGATGGTGCATTGCAGTTCCGTGCACTCCTTCGATCAGAGCAGTTGCGGCGGAACGCTCGACGAGAACTCGCCTCGATCCGTCGACGCGTCGATCCCGGTGTACGACAGGTCCAAATGGGCGGGCGAGATCGAACTCCGCGAGGTGGTCCAGGCCGGGCTCGACGCGGTGATCTGCAATCCCACCGGGGTGTACGGGCCCGTCGACTACGGACTGTCGCGAGTGAACGCGTTGCTGCGCAACGCCGCTCGCGGCCGCGTTCCCGCGGCAGTGCAGGGCGGTTTCGACTTCGTGGACGTCCGCGACGTCGCCGCCGGACTGATCGCCGCCGGGGAGAAGGGCCGGACCGGTGAGAACTACCTGATCTCGGGGCACATGCTCGGCATGCACGATGCCGTGAGGAGGGCTGCGCGTGCGGCGGGTCGTCGGGGGCCGCTGTACTCGTTCCCACTCAGCGTCATCGAACGCCTGCTGCCGATCGCCGAACCCATCGGGACCCGGTTCGGCTCCGACGTGCTGTCGCGGTCGGCGATGGCGGCGCTGCTCGCGGCGCCCGTCATCGACGGCACCAAGGCGCGGTCCGAACTCGGCTACGTTCCGCGTCCCGCCGACGAGACGATCCGCGACTTCGTCGCCTTCCTGGTGACGTCCGGTCAGCTGAGCCGGGGCGGTCAGTTCTCCCCGGTCGCGTCCTCGTTGTAGTCGGACTCGGAAGCCTCGGCGGGAGCGATCAGTGCCGGGCCGGCGGCGCCCCCGTGAGCGAGGGCGTCGAGGAAGGACCTGGCCCACCGGTCGACGTCGTGTGCGAGGACCTGCCTGCGCAGGGCACGCATGTGGCGTCGGCCGTCCTCCTTCGGCTGCTCGAGGGCCTGCTCCATCGCGTCCTTGACGCTGTCGAGATCGTGCGGATTGCACAGGAACGCCTGACGCAGTTCGGCGGCCGCGCCGGTGAACTCGCTGAGCAGCAGCGCGCCGCCGAGATCACTGCGGCACGCCACGTACTCCTTGGCGACGAGGTTCATGCCGTCACGCAGCGGAGTCACCAGCATCACGTCGGCGGCGACGAAGAAGGCGATCAGCTCCTCGCGGGGGATCGGCCGGTGCAGGTAATGCACCACCGGCCGGCCGACCTCGCTGTACTCGCCGTTGATCCGCGACACCTTGCGTTCGATGTCGTCGCGCATCTGCACGTAGCTGTCGACTCGCTCGCGGCTCGGCGTCGCCAGCTGCACCATCACCGTGTCGGCGGGATCGATGCGCTGCTCGTCGAGCAGTTCGTGCAGCGCGGCGAGGCGGACGTCGATGCCCTTCGTGTAATCGAGGCGGTCGACACCGAGCATGATGTGTTTGGGATTGCCCAGTTCCTTGCGGATCTTCTTGGCGCGGTCCCGGATCGACTTGGACCGGGACTGTTCGTCCAGCTGCCCCGAGTCGATGGAGATCGGGAACGCGCCGACGCGGACCGTGCGGAACCCCACCTGCACGACGCCCAGCTTGGAGCGGACGCCGACGTTGCCGCGGGAGGTCTGCTGACCGGCGAGTTTGCGGGCCAGGTAGAGGAAGTTCTGGGCACCGCCCGGCAGGTGGAACCCGATCAGGTCGGCGCCCAGCAGACCCTCGATGATCTCGGTGCGCCACGGCATCTGCATGAACAGTTCCACCGGCGGGAACGGAATGTGCAGGAAGAACCCGATGGTGAGGTCGGGGCGGAGCATGCGCAGCATCTTCGGAACGAGCTGCAGCTGATAGTCCTGGATCCACACCGTGGCGCCGTGTGCGGCCGCCTTCGACGTGGCCTCCGCGAAACGCCGGTTGACCTCGACGTAGGCGTTCCACCAGTCGCGGTTGTACTCGGGCTTGACGATGACGTCGTGGTAGAGCGGCCACAGGGTTGCGTTGGAGAAGCCCTCGTAGTAGTCGGCGATCTCCGCGGCGCTCAGCGGAACGGGGTAGAGCTCGAGATCGTCCTCGACGACGGGATCGAGCTCGGCGTCCGCAACCCCCGCCCAGCCGACCCATGCGCCCTTGTTGCGGCGCAGGATCGGCTCGAGCGCGGTGACGAGGCCACCGGGGCTGCGCTTCCAGCGCGTGGTGCCGTCCGGAAGGCGTTCGAGGTCGACGGGGAGTCGGTTCGCGACGACGACGAAGTCGGCTTGCCCGGAAACAGGATCAGAAGTCGAGCGTGATGACGATGCTGACGATTCCGAACTGGCAGCCACGGGCTTCCTTCGCAGTCGAAGTGGATGAAATTCTCAGTCGAGCTTGGTGGTGGGTCCGATTCCGAGCATGGAGAGCAGCATCCTGCACTCGTCGGCATCTTCGGCGTATGCAGCGACAACGCGCTGCGCCTGGCGGGCGGTCTCGTCGGCTAGGGGTTCGAGATCCTCGTCCGCGATGTCGTTTTCGGCGGTCGTCTTCGCGGCCATCTTTGTCCTCTCGGGCTTGCTGCTGCGTCACGCGCAGTAGTTCGTATCGGCGACTCTATGAGAACCGGGCATGTCAACGCTAGTTGCCCATCGATTAGGGTTCATCTAGTTAGGGTCTGCTTACTTGGTTGGTGGGTGGGGAAGCGTCGGCGTTGGGAGTTACGCGCGTGAAGACTGGTGGCACCGCAATTCTGCGTCGCACGCTGGTGCGGAATCGTGTTCGGCTGGGGATCGGCACCGTGCTCGTCTGCCTGCATCAGGTGGCGGAGACGCTGGTCCCGATCTCGATCGGCGTGATCGTCGACCGGGCCGTCGCTACCGGGGACGTGTTCGCTCTCGCGGCGTGGCTGTGCGCCCTGGCGCTGCTGTTCCTGGTGCTCACCGCGGCGTGGCGTTTCGGTGCCCGGTTCATCGTCGTGGCGATGCAGAACGAGGCGCACCAGCTGCGGATGGAGGTGGCGCACCGCATCCTCGACCCGCGGGGAGTGCG
The DNA here is from genome assembly GCF_002300195.1 of Rhodococcus sp. ACPA1. Taxonomy (NCBI): domain Bacteria; kingdom Bacillati; phylum Actinomycetota; class Actinomycetes; order Mycobacteriales; family Nocardiaceae; genus Rhodococcus; species Rhodococcus sp. ACPA1. The sequence goes on from NZ_NSDX01000005.1 coordinate 395,104, forward strand.
CACCGACCTGCGTGCCGGTGAACTGCTGTCGGTGTCGACGTCGGACGCCGACCGCGCGGCCTGGATCGCGGACATCACACCGCGGGCCGCGGCGGCCCTCACCGCGGCGATCGGATCCGCCGTCGCCCTCCTGCTGATCGACGTGCCGCTCGGACTCGCCGTTCTGATCGGCACCCCCGTCATCCTCGGTCTCCTCCAGCTCGCGGCGCCGCTGATCACCCGCCGGGCCACCGATCAGCAGGCCGCCGTCGCGCGCGCGTCGGCCATGGCCACCGACCTCGTCAGCGGGCTCCGCCCCCTGCGCGGGATCGGCGCCGAGGTGTCGGCGTCGCGGCGATACCGGACGGCCAGCCGCGAGGCGCTCGGCGCCACCCTGCACACGGCGAAGAGTTCCGCCGTGTTCGCTGGGGTCTCGATGACCGTCAGCGCCCTCCTCGCCGTCGGTGTCGCGGGTGTCGCAGGCTGGTTCGCCCTCGAGGGGCGCATCACCATCGGCGAGCTGATCACCGTCGTCGGACTGTCCCAGTTCTTCATCGAACCGCTCGGCGTCCTGGCCGGTCTGCCCGGGTTCCTCGCCCTCGCCCGCGCGTCGGCGGACCGCCTCGCCCTGGTCCTCGATGCGGAACCTCTGCTGCCCGCCGGATCGGGCCGGACACTCGACGGCAGCGAGCTCAGCCTGACCGGGGTGTCCTACCGGTCCCTGAGCGCGGTGGACCTCCAGGTCACCCCCGGCGAACTGCTCGGGGTCGTCGCGTACCGCCCGCAGGACGCGGAGGCGCTGGCCGCGCTGCTGTCCGGGCAGGTTCCCCCCGACCGGTACGACGGCGAACTGACGGTGGGCGGAGTGCGGCTGTCGGACGCGGATCTCGCGCAGGCCCGCCGGGCGCTGCTCGTCGAACCGCACAACGGCGACCTGTTCTCCGGAACCGTCGCGTCGAACGTGACCGCAGGCAGGCCCGGCGCGACGGCGGCCGAGGTGCAGGCGGCGCTGTCCGCGTCCGCGGCGGTGGACGTCGTCGAAGCACACCCCGAGGGGCTCGACCATGAGGTCGCCGACCGCGGGTCCTCGCTGTCCGGGGGTCAGCGGCAGCGGGTCGCCCTCGCACGTGCACTGGTGGCGCAGTCGCCGGTGATGGTGCTGCACGATCCGACGACCGCCGTGGACGCGGTCACCGAACACACGATCGCGGGCGGCATCGCGGACCTGCGGCATCGCGGCTCCGCGGACGGGCAGACGACGATCCTCATCACGAGCAGCCCCGCGCTGCTGTCCGTGACCGACCGCGTCGTCGTCCTCGACGACGGAACGGTGGTCGGCGAGGGCACACACTCGCAATTGGCGACCGAGAACGCGAACTACCGTCAGGCGGTCCTGCGATGAGTGAACTGCTGCCCATCGCGAACGCACGCGACACGTGGGCGTGGCTGAAGTCCGAACTGGGACACCGCCGCGGCCGGAGCGTCTTCACCCTGCTGGTCGCCGCCGTCGCGGCGGGCATGGCGCTGGTTCCCGTCTACGTCTTCGGCGTCCTCGTCGACCGGGTGCAGGACGGTGCGCCGCCGTCCACCATCGGGTGGGTGGTCGCGGTGATCGCATCCGCCGCGGTGATCGGCGGCGTGTGTGCCGGGTTCGCGTCGTTCCTGATCCGCAGTCTCGGCGAGGGAATCCTGGCGGATCTGCGCGAGCGCACCGTCGACCGGGCGCTCCGGCTGCCGATCCAGACGGTCGAACGCGTCGGCAAGGGCGACCTGCTGTCGCGGGTCGGCGACGACGTCGCGGTGATCGGCAAGGCCGTCACCGATGTGGTCCCCAACCTCGTCACGGCTGTCCTGCTGGTGGTGCTCAGCATGGTCACGATGCTCGGCATCGACTGGCGGCTCGGGCTCGCGGGCATGGTGGCGCTGCCGATGTATGCACTGGCGATGCGCTGGTACCTGCCGCGGTCCGCGCCGGTGTACGCCGCCGAGCGTGTCGCGATGGGGGAGCGTTCGCAGGCCCTGATCAGCAGCATGCAGGGCGCCCGGACGGTGCGCGCCTACGGTCTGGAAGACAGCCATCTGGCGCAGATCAACGGTGCGTCGGAGAAGGCCCGCGACCTGTCCGTCGGCGTCTTCGCACTGTTCACCCGGTTCGCGGGACGCGGCAACCGGGCCGAGTTCGTGGGGCTCGCCACCATCCTCGCCGCTGGATTCGCGCTGGTGAACGCCGACATCGTCACCGTCGGGCAGACCACCACCGCGGCACTGCTCTTCCACCGGGTGTTCAATCCGATCGGCATGCTGATGTACACGTTCGACGAGGTGCAGTCGGCGGGAGCGAGCCTGGCACGGCTCGTCGGCGTCGTCGACCTCGACGACGAGTCGAGCACCGGGAGTGCCGCCGTCCGGGAGTCCGCGGATTCGACGCTCGAACTCGCCGACGTGCGACACACCTACGACGGCAGCCACGAAGTGGTGCACGCCATCAGCCTGCAGGTGAAGTCCGGTGAACGCGTCGCACTCGTCGGCTCGACCGGGGCGGGCAAGACGACGGTCGCGGCGATCGCGGCCGGCTCGATCGTCCCGACGTCCGGCTCGGTGCGCATCGGCGGCACCGCGCTGCCGGACCTGGCGCCGGGTGGTCTCCGTCGCCGGGTCGCCATCGTCAGCCAGGAGGTCCACGTGTTCGCCGGACCACTGATCGACGACCTTCGGCTCGCCGCACCCGACGCCTCCGAGGAGGACGCGGCGATGGCACTGAAAGCCGTCGGCGCCGACGGCTGGGTGAACGCCCTGGACGACGGCGTTCAGACCGTGGTCGGGGAGGGCGGCCACGAGCTGACCGCCGCCCAGGCACAGCAATTGGCTCTGGCGCGGCTGGTCCTCGCGAACCCGGCGGTCGCGATCCTGGACGAGGCGACGGCCGAAGCGGGCAGCGCGGGTGCGCGGGAACTCGAGGCGTCGGCCGAGGCGGCGACCCGTGGTCGCACGACGCTGGTGGTGGCCCACCGGTTGACACAGGCGGCCGCCGCCGATCGGGTCGTCGTCCTCGAACACGGCCGGATCGTCGAGCAGGGTCCGCACGCCGATCTCGTCGCGGCCGGCGGACGCTACGCCGAACTCTGGTCGGCGTGGGAGGGTCGGTAGGGCGTTCCGCCCCGTGCGCCTTTGTGGTAGCCCCCGCTACCAGAAAGGCGCACGGGCGTCAGCTGAGGTAGCCGCCGCCGTGGGGGAAGAATTCGGTTCCGGCGAGTTCGGTGCCGTCGTCGAGTCGGACGCGCTGGATCTTGAGACCCTTGTTCCGACCCGTGCGAGCGTCGGGTCCGGCGACGATGACCATTCCGTCGCCTTCGTGGATGAAGACACGCCCGGGCGTTCCACCGTAATTTCCTTCGGACACGGCGGCCTTCAGAACCCGGACACGCTGTCCCTTGTAATGGGTGAAGGCGTTCGGGTACGGGTCGGACTGCGCGCGGACGAGCCGTTCGATCGCGTCGGCGGGCCACGTCCAGTCGATGAGGCTGTCCTCGGGGGCGCGCTTGTGGAAGAACGTGGCCTGCGAGCGGTCCTGCGGTATCCAGTCCGTGCGACCGGACGCGATCAGCTCGAGTGCGTCGAGGGTGATCGGGCCGATCATGTCGACGGTGCGGTGGAACAGATCGGTGACGGTGTCCGTCGGCCCGACGGGCGTCGACCTCTGCAAAACGATGTCGCCGGCGTCGAGTTCCTCGTCCATCAGGTGCGCGGTGAGGCCTACTTCTTCCTCACCGTTGATGAGCGCCCAGATGAGCGGGGAGAATCCTGTGTACTTGGGCAGGAGCGAGTCGTGAATGTTGAGGGTGCCGTAGCGGGGAGAGTCGAAGACGTCCCGTGGCAGCCAGGTGCGCCAGTTGTTGGCGACGACGATGTCGGGGTCGGCCTGCTTCAGTGCGGCCTTGAAGTTTTCGTCCGGCTTGGTGGCGATGTGCACGGGCACCCCGTGCTCGGTGGCCAGGTCGGCGACGGAGTCCGCCCACATCTGTTCGTAGACGTGGTCGCTCTTGGGGTGGGTGATCGCGAGGACGACCTCATGGTCGGACTGGAGCAGGGCCTGCAGGGTACGGTGACCCCAGGTTTGATATCCGAGTGTGGCGACTCTCAACGCGGTCCTCCTGGACGAGCTTGTCGGTCAGCGCCGCATGCGAGCGGCAGCGAAGCCAGCTTAGGCTATCCAATCTAATTCGGTGAGACCGCCCATGGAAGGAAGGCAACATGACGATCGCCACGATCAACGGGATCCCCCTGAATTACCAGGTCAAGGGATCCGGCGATTTAGTGGTGCTCATCATGGGAACCGGAAGCCCGGGACGGGTGTGGGATCTGCATCAGACCCCTGCACTCATCGACGCCGGTTACCGCGTCTGCACGTTCGACAACCGTGGCATCGCGCCGTCCGGTGAGAGCCTCGGCGGGATCACCATGGACGATCTCGTCGCCGACACCGCGGGACTGATCGAGCACCTCGGCGGCGGACCGGCGCGCGTCGTCGGCACCTCGATGGGTGCCCGCGTCGCACAGGAACTGGCCCTGACCCGGCCCGACCTCGTGCACAAGGCGGCGTTCCTCGCCGGTCACGCCCGCATGGACTACTTCCAGCAGACCCTCACCGAAGGCGAGCGCGCCCTGCACGACAGTGGTGTCGAACTCCCGGCCAAGTACCGGGCCGCGGTGACTGCCGTAATGAATCTGTCGCCCGCCTCGCTCGTCGACCCGCACACGGCCCGCGACTGGCTCGACCTGTTCGAGTTCAGCGGCGGCCGAACGTCGGACGGCGTGCGCGCGCAGATGGAGATGGACCGCAGTTTCGACCGCAGGCAGGCCTACCGGGCGATCACGACACCGTGCCTGTCCATCGGTTTCGCCGACGACAGGATGATTCCGCCGTATCTGTCGCGTGAGGTGGCCGAGGCCATCCCGTCGGCGCGGTACTACGAGATCCCCGACGTGGGGCACTACGGCTACCTCGAACAGCCCGAAGTGGTGAACAAGGTGCTGCTCGAGTTCCTCGCCAACTGACAGTCTCGCGCGGCTGGAGGCGATCACGGTGACGGCGAGATTCTGATGGCGTTGGGTATTCCGCGCCTCGGGGTGGGCATCGTCCGGTACGACATCGTGAACGGGGCCTTGTGGTGGGATGAAAAGGCCGCCGCCATCTTCGGGGACGACGGTTCCCGGCCACCGCTCGAGTTGTGGCGGGAGCGGGTCCATTCCGAAGACATCGGCGCGGTGCGTCGCATGTTCGGTGACACCGCCGGATCCGTCGGCGCGGAGTGTGTGTTCCGCATCGTGCTGGCAGATCGGTCGACCCGGTACATCCTCACCCGCAGCATCGACGTCACCACCGATGCGTCCGGCGCCCCCGTCGAGCTGACGGGAGTGGTCATCGAACTCGGGCACGTGGCCGGCCGGGACGCGCAGCTCGCGTCGTTGCTCGATCGGGTGGGCCTGGGGTTCATGGCGCTCGACGAGGACCTTCGGATCATCTACGTCAACTCCGGCTGCCTGCGGCACGTGCGGCGGTCGCGGGACGAACTGCTCGGCCGTGTCGTCACCGAGGTTCTTCCCGAAACGCGCGGCAGTTACTTCGACGCACTGTGCCGCAAGGTTCTCGCCACCGGCCGGGAGCAGCAGACGCGGGTGGACTCGCTGTATTCGCCCGGGATGACGATCGAGGTGACCGCGGCAGCCGATTCCGGTGCACTGGTCGTGCATTTCCGGAACGTCACCGCGGAAGTCAGCGCCCAGCAGCAGGCGGAGGAGGCGCACGCTCTCCTTCTGCACGCGGCCACGCACGACAGTCTCACCGGACTGCTCAATCGCGCCGCCATCACCGAGCACCTGCAGCGCTTGTTCGAGCCGGGTGCGGGGCCTGCGGTCGCATTGTTCCTCGACGTCGACGGCTTCAAGGACGTCAACGACACCCGCGGGCATCGCGTCGGTGATCGCATCCTGCAGGGGGTGTCCGAGCATCTGCGCCACGCGATGCGCGCTCCGTCCGCGGTCGGCAGGCTCGGCGGCGACGAGTTCGTCGCCATCCTTCCCGACATCGACGAACTCGACGTCGACGACGTGGTCACCCGGATGCTCGCGTCGATCACGACGCCGATCGACGTCGGCGACGAACTCCTCGCCGTGACGATCAGCGTGGGGATGGCGCGCAGCACGTCGGCTCGCACGGTCGACGAACTGCTACATCATGCGGACACCGCCCTCTACGCAGCCAAGCGTCGCGGTGGGAACACCGCGGTCTGGCACCAGTAGGTTGCTGGGCGGCTGCCCCTGGGTGTCGACGCCGCCGCTCGTGTGCCAACGCCGCGAACGAGCGGTATGTTTACACGGTCGAACTCGACGCCGGGACCGCTTCGGTGCGGTAAAAGCTGGCGGCGGTGCGGGCGACACGCGTTCGTGGTGATTGAACACGAATTACCGCTGTGATAATCCGGCCTGTGAACTTGCCGGCAACCGGGTTGTTGCTAGTGGGTAGCCTAACCTAAACTCCTTCGGGTGCCCGTCGTCGGACGGGCGCTCTCGACGGACGATCGGATCACCCATGTCTCCGGACCACTCGGCGGCTGCTCGCTCACAGCGCACTTCGGCTGAGGGCACTTCTCACTCGGCTCGCGTCAGTTCGACGTCTGTCGCATTCCCGGTGACGGCCGCGCAGTCCGAGGTGTGGGTCGGGCAGCAGTTGAACCCGGGCAGCCCGGTCTACAACCTCTCGCTCGTCGTCGAGGTCGCGGGCCGGATCGACCTGGACCGTGCTGCCGCGGCCATCCGGAAGACCGCCGAACGGGCCGAAGCCCTGCACGTGCGTTTCGAGCGAGGCGACGACAACGAACTGCTGCAGGTGCCGACAGCTCCCGACGCGTGGACTCTCGCCGTCGTGGACCTGCGCGGCGAAGTGGATCCCGACGCGAGTGCGCGCGCATGGATGGATCGCGACATGGAGACCGTGGTCGACATCGACTGCGGCGAACCGTTGTTCCGGCACGCCCTGCTGCGCACCGGGGACGAGTCGGTGATCTGGTATCAGCGCTACCACCACAGCCTCATCGACGGATACGGCATCACCCTCCTCGTGGCCGACGTCGTCGATCGATACGAGCACCCGGAACTCGAGACGTCCACGGCGCCGTGGCCCCTCGACACTCTCGTGACGTCCGACCGCGACTACCGTGCGTCGGCGCGCTTCGAGTCCGACCGCGACTTCTGGATCCAGCAGGTGATCGACGCCCCGGAGCCGCCTCGGCTGCTCCCGCAGGTCGTCGACCACTCCGGGTCGCCGATCTCCGCCCTCGTCGAGATCGACGGGGACGACGCCGACGCGATCTACACCTTCGCCTCCGACGCGGGGATCCGGCGCACCCGGCTGCCGCTCGCCGCGGTCGTGGCGTACATCCACCGGTTCACCGGCCGCCGCGACCTCACCTTGTCGCTGCCGATGACGGCGCGGGTCGGCCGCGAGCTTCGCCGCATCCCGGGTATGTGCTCGACGATCCTGCCGCTCCGGGTGCAGGTGGATCCCGCGATGACCGTGGGCGAGCTCGCCACCCGCATCGACACGACGCTGATCTCGGTGCTGCGGCACGGGCGCTACCGCGGCGAGGACCTCGCCCGCGATCTGCGGTCGATCGATCCGGACCGTCAGATCTTCGGTCCCGGAATCAATTCCATGATGTTCGAGCACTCGCTGACGTTCGGCGGTTTCCCGGCGTGGGTGCGGGGTTCGGCCACCGGACCGGTCCGCGACCTCGATTTCTCCATCCGCGGTGGGCAGGATTCGGAGCCCATCCAGATCGACCTCCGGGCCCCGGCCGGTCTCGGCGCCGAGCTCGAGGAGCATCGCCGCAGGCTCGAGCACTTCGTCGGGCAGTTCGTCGCCGACCCGTCGCAGCCCATCGCGTCGCTCGATCCGATGACCGAGGCCGAGCGCAGGCAGTTGCTGGTGGAGTTCAACGACACGGCGTCCCCGCAGGAATCGGTGACTGTTCCCGACCTGTTCCATGCTCAGGTGTCGCGGACACCGGATGCCGAGGCCCTGATCGCCGACGACATCCGGCTCACCTACCGGGAACTAGGGAAACGCGTGGCGCAGCTGTCCCACCACCTGCGCGCCCGCGGTGTCGAGGCGGAAACAGTGGTGGCGGTGGGTCTTCCGAGATCGGCAGAGATGGTGATCGGACTGCTCGCCGTCATGTGTTCGGGTGGGGCGTTCGTGCCCCTCGACCCGTCGTGGCCGGAGGACCGCCGGACCTCGGTCCTCGCGGACGCCGGGGCGGCGCTCGTTCTCACCGGACCCGGCGGAGTCACCGACGCGGGGGAGCGGGCCGTGCCGGTCGACCTCGCGGCGTGGGCGTACGCCGAGCAGTCCGCCGAACCGCCCGCGGTGACCGTGCAGGGTTCGCGGCTGGCGTATGTCATCTTCACGTCGGGTTCGACGGGCAGGCCCAAGGGCGCCATGATCCGGCACGAGGCCGTCTGCGCACGGCTGCTGTGGCAGCGCGACGAGATCCTGGGCTTCGGGGCCGACGACGCGTCGCTGTTCAAGGCGCCGCTGTCGTTCGACATCTCCGTGAACGAGATTCTGCTGCCCCTGGTGGCGGGTGGCCGGCTGGTGGTGGCCGAGCCCGGCGGGGAGCGGGACCCGCAGTATCTGCTGGACCTGATCGCCCGCGAGTCGGTGACGTTCGTCTACCTCGTGTCGTCGATGCTGGACGTGCTGCTCGACCTGTCGCGGGGCACGGATCGGCTGGCGGCGCTGAAGCACGTGTGGTGCGGCGGTGAGGTTCTCACACCGGGTCTGTTCGAGAGGTTCCGATCGCAGCTCGCCATCACGCTGTACCACGGCTACGGTCCGGCGGAGGCGACGATCGGTGTGTCGCACGTGATCTACCGGGAGGACGCTGCGCGGATCGCCACGTCGATCGGGCGCCCGAACCCCAACACCCAGCTGTACGTGCTGGACGAACACCTGAACCCGGTGCCTCTCGGCACCGGCGGCGAGCTGTATGCCGGTGGATTCCTCCTCGGCCGCGGTTACGTGGACGCTCCGGGGCTGACGGCGTCCCGCTTCGTCGCCAACCCGTTCGCGAACGACGGCTCCCGGTTGTATCGGACCGGTGACCTCGCGCGGTGGGCGGCGGACGGTTCTCTCGACTTCCTCGGCCGCGCCGACAATCAGGTGAAGATCCGGGGCATGCGACTCGAGCTCGAGGACGTCGAGGCGGGCATCGTGTCGCATCCCGCCGTCCGGCACAGTGCCGTCGTCGTGCGGGAGACGCCCTTGGGGGCAAAGTTTCTCGCGGCCTACGTCGTGGCGAAGCAGGATTCGGTACCGGACGTCGCCGAGCTGCGGGTCTGGGCGTCGTCGAAGCTGCCGGAGTACATGGTGCCGTCGGCGTTCGTCGTCCTCGATCGGTTCCCGCTCACCCCCAACGGAAAACTGGACCGGCGGGCGCTGCCCGAGCCGGATCTCGGCGCGGCCGGCGAGAACGTCGCGCCCCGCACCGCCGCCGAGGAAACCCTGTGTGGGCTGATGGCAGGTGTCCTCGGGGTGGAATCGGTGGGCGTCACCGACGACTTCTTCGCGTTGGGTGGCGACAGCATCGTGGCGATCCAGCTGGTCAACCATGCTCGGCAGGAAGGTCTTTCGATCAGCCCGCGGGAGATTTTCCAGCTCCGCACCGCCGAGGCGCTCGCCCGGGTCCAGGACGGCCGGACCGCGGCAGCCGTGGACTCCGACGACGTCGCCGTCGGTGACATCCGCAGCACCCCGATCGTCGCCCGCACCGCGGAGCGGGGCGGCGGGATCGCCGCGTTCCACCAGTCGGTGCTCGTGCAGACTCCCGCCGCCCTCGACGAGCACGCCGCGGCGGCGGCCCTGGCCGCGGTGCTCGAGCGGCACGACGCCCTGCGCGCGACGCTCGTCCGTGGTAACGGAAGCGGCCTCCGCCGCGGGGGCGACCGCTGGACGCTGTCCGTGCCGGCACCGTCCCCGGCGGCGGTCGACGGAATCCTGCGCGTGGTCGAATTCGACGGCAGCGCCGAGCAACTCGACATCGAGACGCGGGCGGCGGTCGGAAGGCTCGACCCGGATGCGGGCGTGATGGTGCAGGCCGTCCTCTTCGCCGCGGCCGACGGTCCCGGCCGGTTACTGCTGATCGGACACCACCTGGTGGTCGACGGGGTGTCCTGGCGCATCATCCTCGAAGACCTCGCCCGCGCGGGCACAGCCGTGGCGGCGGGGGGCGTTCCCGAACTCGCTCCGGTCGGAACGTCGCTGCGCCGCTGGTCCGAGCTGCTCGACGAGCAGACGCGGTCGGGTGCCTTCGACCACGAACTGTCCTTCTGGGCGGACGCGGCGACCACGGAAGACCCGCTCCTCGGGTCGCGTGCGCTCGATCTCGCCCTCGACCTCGCCGGCGACGCCGAAACCCTCACGGTGACATTGCCTCCGGAGGTCACCCGGCCACTGCTCTCCACCGTGCCCGCAGCGTTCCACGGACATGTCAACGACGCGCTCCTCACCGGTGTCGCGGTGGCGCTGCAGAGGTGGCGAGACGGAGAGCCGGGCCCCGTGCTCCTCGATCTCGAGGGGCACGGACGCGAGGAAGACCTCGTGCGCCGCAGTGACGGACCCGCCCTCGACCTCTCCCGGACCGTCGGCTGGTTCACCACCGTCTATCCGGTGGTGCTCGACCCCGGCGCAGCGGCGGACGAGGCGGGAATCGCCGACGCGCTGAAGGCGGTGAAGGACCAGCTGCGCCGCATCCCGGGTTCCGGGTTCGGCTACGGCGCGTTGCGCTACGTCGGTGTCCCGAGGCCGGAACTCGCGCTCGCGCCGACCCCGCAGGTGCTGTTCAACTACCTCGGACGGGTGACGTCCGCGGAGGGCGTCGACTGGCTGCCCCGCGCCATGGGCGGCGCGGACGACCCGCGGATGCCGCTCGGACACGCCCTGGCGTTCGACGTGATCGCCGAGGACGGCGCGGACGGCCCCGTCCTGCGCACGACGCTGACGTGGGCGCCCGGTGTGCTCACCCGTGACGCCGTCGTGGCGCTCGCCGACGAGTGGACCGCGGTGCTGCGGGTGCTGGCCGGAATCGACCGTCTCGGCGGTCACACGCCGTCGGACTTCCCACTGGTGTCGCTGACACAGCCGGACGCGGACGCGCTGGCGGGGGCGGCCGACGTGCTTCCGTTGACACCGCTGCAGGAAGGCATCTACTTCCAGTCGGCATTCGAGGACACCGGCACGGACCCGTACGTGGTGCAGCAGGTGATCGAACTGACCGGGCCCGTCGACGCGGCGGCGTTGCACCGCGGGCTGCAGGCGGTCGTCGACCGGCACGCTGCCCTCCGCGTCGGAGTGCGGGCGGTATCGGACGGCCGGGTCGTGCAGGTGGTCGGCGAAAACGTCCAGGTGCCGATGGAGGTGCTCGATCTCACCGGTGTCGCGGATCCGGAGCAGCGCGTGGAACAGGTGCTGGCGGCAGATCGGGCCCGGGGCTTCGATTTCGAGCGTGGCCCCCTGCTGCGCTACACGCTCGCGCGGGTGAAACACCAAAAGTTTCTTCTGCTGCAGTCGATTCACCACATCGTCGCCGACGGGTGGTCGGTGCCGGTGATGTTGCGGGAATTGATGGCCCTCTACAACGTCGAGGGGAAGCCGCTGGCGCTGCCGACGCCCACGCCGTACCGGAGCTACCTCGAATGGCTGGGGGCGCGCGACCGTCAGGCGTCGCTCGCCGTGTGGCGGGAGGCGCTCGCCGACGCCCCCGAGCCGGTGGAACTTCCGAAGCCCTCGTCGACGGGGGAGTCCGGGATCCGCAGTGTCCGGGTGACACTGCCGTCGGACGCCACCGTCGCGCTGTCCGCTGTGGGCCGGGCCCGCGGATTGACGCTCAGCACGCTCGTGCACGGCACGTGTGGTCTGGTCCTCGGCCGCCTCACCGGCCGGGAGGACGTGGTGTTCGGTTCGACGGTGTCGGGCCGCGGCGGCGACCTGCCCGGAATCGAGACCATGGTGGGCCTGTTCATCAACACCGTGCCCACCCGGCTTCGGTACCGGCCGACCGACACGGTGGCCGAGACCCTCGCCCGGTGGCAGCACGAGCAGTCGACGCTGCTCGACCACCAGTACCTGGGCCTGCCCGAGTTGCGCCGGGAAGCGGGACTGCAGAACCTGTTCGAGACGCTCGTCGTGTTCGAGAATTATCCGCTCGGCGACGGCGCGGTGGCGGATCCCACCGGTGCGGTGCGGTTGACCGGCATCAGGTTCGACGAGCACCCTCCGTACCCGATGACGCTGATCGTCGTGCCCGGTGACGCGCTGACACTCGAGCTGAAGTACGACGCCACCCGCATCGATGCGGCGACCGCGACCCGGTTCGCGGAGTCGACGGTGGCGTATCTCGCGGAGCTGACCCGGGACGTCGACCAGAACGTGTCTTCCGTCGCGCTGGCGTCGCGTGAGCCGATCGACGCGGCACTGCGCGACGTCGCGGTGGAGTTCCCCGAGACGACGGTGACGGCGCTGCTCGAGGAGCAGGCCGCGCGGACACCCGACGCGGTGGCCGTCGTGTTCGAGGACGAACACCTCACCTACGCCGAACTGCATGCGCGCGCGAACCGCGTCGCGCGGCTGCTCGTCGACCGCGGGGTGGCACCCGAGTCGAAGGTGGCGGTGGCACTGCCCCGTTCGCTGGACCTGATGGTGGCGCTCCTCGCGGTCGGGAAGGCGGGCGGCGCTTACGTTCCACTCGACACCGGTTACCCCGCCGACCGGCTGGCGTTCATGCTGGAGGACGCGGAACCGGTGTGCGTCCTCACCGACGGCACCGTGCCGTTCTCCGGGTCCGGTGTTCCGCAGGTCCGGGTGTCGGATGCCGACCGGTACTCGCCCGCGCCGCTGACCGGTGTCGCGCTCGTGCCGCAACACCCCGCCTACGTGATCTACACGTCGGGCTCGACGGGACGGCCCAAGGGGGTCGTCGTGCCGCACGCCGGCATCGTCAACCGTCTGCTGTGGGTTCAGCGGTTCCGGCCGATCACCCCTACGGACAACGTGTTCCAGAAGACCCCGTCCAGCTTCGACGTGTCGGTGCTGGAGTTCTTCGGACCGCTCCTCGCCGGGGCGACCCTCGTGCTGGCGCGGCCGGACGGTCACAAGGACCCGGCGTACCTCGCCGACGTCATCGTCCGGCAGTCGATCACCCGCGTGCATTTCGTGCCCTCGATGCTCGAGGTGTTCCTCGCCGAGCCCGCCGCGGCCCGGTGCACCGGGCTGCGAATCATCTCCTGCAGTGGTGAGGCTCTTCCCGTGGCATCCGCCCGGCGCGTCGCCGAACTCCTGCCGGGAGTGGAACTCGACAACCTCTACGGTCCGACCGAGGCGTCGGTCGACGTCAGCTACGCCGCGTCCGTTCAGGGAATCGACGCGTCCGCACCCTCCGTGCCGATCGGCCTGCCGACGTCCAACACCGGTCTCTACGTGCTCGATCGGTACCTGCAGCCGGTGCCCGCGGGCGCGGCCGGTGAGCTGTATCTGTCGGGACCACAGCTGGCCCGCGGCTATCTGGGCAGGCCCGGGTTGAGCGCCGAGCGCTTCGTCGCCGATCCGTTCTCCCACACCGGGTCACGCATGTACCGCACCGGTGACGTCGCCCGGGTCAACGCCGAGGGTGCGGTCGAGTATCTCGGCCGGGTCGACGATCAGGTGAAGTTGCGCGGTTTCCGCATCGAATTGGGCGAGATCGAAGCCCAGATGGCCGCCTGCCCCGGAGTGCGGCAGGCTGCGGCCGTCGTGCGCTCGGACCGGCCCGGACAGCAACAGCTGGTCGGGTACGTCGTCGGGGACGCCGACGACGACGACGTCCGTGCGCGCCTGGCTGCGGCCCTGCCGGAGTTCATGGTGCCCGTCGCGCTCGTGCATGTGCCCGAGTTCCCCGTCGGCCCCAGCGGGAAGCTGGACCGCGCAGCGCTTCCCGCACCGGACTTCTCCGCGCACACGAGTTCGGGCCAGGCGACGTCCGCGCCGGTCGAGGAGAGCGGACCGGCGGGGGTGCTGGCCGCCCACTACGCCGAGATTCTCGGTCTCGGGACCGTCGGGGTGAACGACGACTTCTTCGCGCTCGGTGGCGACAGCATCCTCGCCATCCGCCTGGTCAATCTCGCACGCAGGGAGGGAATCACCGTCACCCCGCGGCAGATCTTCGAACAGCGGACGCCGGCCGCGCTCGCGCGGCTGGTCGCGGCCACCGTCGTCGCGCCGGCCCCGCGCGTGGAGGAGTCGGGCACCGGCGTCCTGCCGCCCCTGCCCGTGGTCCATCGGCTGTCCGAATGGAGTGGCGGAAAGAACCGCTTCAACCAGGCCGTTCTGCTCCACACACCGGCGGGCACCAGCGCCACCGTCCTGACGGCCGCCCTGCACTCGGTGATCGGTCACCACGACGGCCTGCGGCAGAAGCTCACCCGGCACGCGCCGGGTGTGTGGTCGCTCGAGATCACCGAATCCGCAGACCTGGAATTGCGTCGTGTCGACGTCACCGGGCTCGACGCCGCCGCGCTGCGCGAAACCGTGGCAGCAGAATCCGACGCCGCCACCGATCGGCTCGACCCCGACGACGGCACCATGCTGTCGGCGGTGTGGTTCGACGCCGGCCCGCAGGAGCTGGGCAGGCTCCTTCTCGTCGCACACCATCTGGTGATCGACGGGGTGTCGTGGCGGACGCTGATCGAGGACCTCGCCATGGCGTGGGTGGCGGCCGACAGCGGCCAGGACGCCGCGCTCGACGCGGTGCCCACGTCGCTGCGCGGATTCGCCCGCATCGTCACCGAGCAGGCGCAGGACCCCGCCCGGCTCGCCGAACTCGACCACTGGTTGCGCGTCACCGAACCCGGTGCCGACCTGGTGGCCGACACCGACGGGCACGCGGTCGTGAGCAGCGGCGCACGGCGGACGGTCCTCCTGGACCCGCAACTCACGACGGCGCTGCTGACCACCGTTCCCGCCGTGGTCGGCGCCGACGTCACCGATGTGCTGCTCGCGGCGCTACGACTGTCGGCCGACCGGTGGTTCGCCGGCCGTGGACGCGAGAACGACCTGCTGGTGGACCTCGAGCGGCACGGCCGCGAAGAACTCGCCGAGGGTGTGGATCTCTCCCGGACCGTCGGCTGGATCACCAACGTCACCCCCGTCCGGCTGCGCAGCCGGACGGGCGCACTCGAGACGCTCGGGGACGTCAAGGAGCAGCTGCGCGGCGCGCCCGATGGCGGCATCGGCTACGGCATGCTGCGGTACGTCAACGCGCGCACCGCGGGTCTTCTGGCGGCACGGGCGGAATCGCAGGTGCTGTTCAACTACCTGGGCCGCATGCCGCACGCGGTGCCCGGACCCTGGACGCCCGCGGTCGAATCCGACTCTCTGGCCACCGATCCCGATGCCGATCTCGGTGGCCCGTACCGGCTGGTGATCAATGCCCTGTGTGAGGAGTCCGAGCGGGGCACCGAACTGCAGGCCGTCTTCGCCTGGTCGGACGCCGACCTGAGCGAGGCCGACGTCGTCGCGTTGAGCGACGGCTGGGTGTCCGCGCTTCGTGAACTGGCGGACGCCGCAGGAGAGCACGACGGACCGGCGATGCTCACCCCGTCCGACCTTCCCCTCGTGACGCTGACGCAGGAGGAGATCGACCGTATCGTCGAGGCGAGCCCGAGTGGGGTCGACACGGTGCTGCCGCTGTCGCCGCTGCAGGAGGGCCTCTACTTCCAGGCCGGGTTCGACTCCGGCGCCGACATCTACACGGCACAGTTCTCACTCGACTTCGCGCACCGTCTCGACACCGACAGGCTCGCCGCCGCGCTGCGCACACTGCAGCGACGCAACCCGACGCTGCGAGCAGGATTCGTCAGCGCAGGGCTGCCTGCGCCGGTGCAGTTCTTCGGCGCCGGCCTGGACGTGCCCATCGCCGAGTTCGACCTCCGGGAACTCGACGAGCCCGAACGCGCGTCCTACGCCGAACAGCTGACCGCGCAGGACCGGCTGACACCGTTCGACCTCACCTCCCCGCCGCTGTGGCGGGCAATGGTGCTGCGGCTCGGCGACTCCCACGACCGACTGGTGATCAACCGGCAGTTCCTGCTGTGGGACGGATGGTCCAACGGCCTCGTCGTCAGCCAGCTGCTCGCGCTCTACGAATCGGGTGGCGACGACTCCGGGTTCGCCTCCCCGGAAGGATCTTTCGAGGACTACCTGCAGTGGCTGGCCGCCCGGGACTCCGATGCCGCGCAGTCGGCGTGGACCGGCGCGCTCGGCGGGCTCGACGAACCGACGCTGCTGGCCGCGACGGTCGCGGGGGCGCCACAACCACCGCAGCGCCGGGACGCCGTGCTGTCCGAGGAACTGAGCGAACGGCTCCGTGCCGGTGCCCGCGGCGCCGGTGTCACGTTCAACGCGGTGCTCAACGCCGCGCTGGCCGTCGTACTCGGAATCGAGACCGGGCGCCGGGACCTGGTGTTCGGCACCACCGTGGCCGGACGCCCACCGGAGGTCCCGGGCATCGACGCGGTGGCGGGAATGTTCCTCAACACCGTCCCCGTCCGGACGACGCTGCGCGCCGACGAGACCGTCACCGACCTGCTCCGGCGAATCCAGTCCGAGCGGCTGGAGCTGACCCCGTACGACTACCTCGGGCTCGCCTCCATCCAGCGGGTGTCCGAGCACCGGCAGCTGTTCGACGTGCTGTACGTGTTGCAGAATTTCGTCGACGAGAAGCAGGTGTCGGCACTCAATGCGGCGCACGACATCAGCGGCGGCGACAGCATCGATCACACCCACTACCCGGTCACGGTCGTCGTGACGCCGGGCGCGAGCGTGAAGGTGAAATTCGAGTTCCACCCCGAGAAGATCTCGGAGTCGCGGGTCGAACGCATGCTGTCGCGGTACCTGACCGTACTCGAGGAGTGGTCCACCGACCTGTCGGGTCTTGTCGGCGGAATCGCCGGTGCCGCAACGCCTGTGCCGTTCGAACGGAAAGTCCTGCCCGACAGAACCATCGCCGATCTGTTCGCCGACGCGGCCCGACTCCGACCGGACGAGACGGCCCTGGTGTTCGGGCACCGCACCGTGAGTTACGCCGAACTCGACGCCGACGTGAACCGGATGGCCAGGCTCCTGCTCGGCCACGGCGCGGGCCCGGAGCGGATCGTCGCACTCGCGCTGCCGCGGTCGGTGGAGATGGTGGTCGCGCTGTTCGCCGTGCTGCGCACCGGATCCGCGTATCTGCCGCTCGAACTGGACCACCCCGCCGAGCGCCTCGTCGCGATGCTCGACGACGCGCGTCCGACGGTCCTGGTCACCACGTCGGACGTCGCCGGAACGCTCGCCGCTGCGACGATCGACACGCTGGCCGTCGACACCCTGGATTTCGGCGCGGTCGCGTCCGGACCGTTGTCGGAGGCCGAACTCGGCGGATTCGCGCCCGGAACCCCCGGGCGCCTGGATCATCCGGCGTACGTCATCTACACGTCCGGGTCCACGGGCAAGCCGAAGGGCGTCGTCACCCCGTATCGCGGCCTGACCAACATGCAGTTCAACCATCGTGAGGCGATCTTCGAACCCGTCGTGACCGCTGCGGGCGGTCGGCGACTGCGCATCGCGCACACCGTCTCGTTCGCGTTCGACATGTCGTGGGAGGAACTGCTGTGGCTCGTCGAAGGCCACGAGGTCCACATCTGCGACGAGAATCTTCGGCGTGACGCCGAGGCGCTCGTGGCCTACTGCGACACCCACGCGATCGACGTCGTCAACGTGACACCGACGTACGCCCAGCACCTCGTCGAGGAGGGTCTGCTCGACGACGGTCCGGGGCGGCACCGGCCACCACTGGTGCTCCTCGGCGGCGAGGCAGTGCCGGATTCGGTGTGGAACCGGTTGCGCGACACGGACGGAACGGTCGGGTACAACCTGTACGGGCCCACCGAGTACACGATCAACACCCTCGGCGCGGGCACCGCCGACAGCGCGACACCCACCGTCGGCACCCCGATCTGGAACACGTCCGCCTACGTGCTGGACGCCTGGTTGCGTCCGGTCCCGGACGGCGTTCCCGGTGAGCTGTACATCTCCGGGGTCGGGTTGGCGCGCGGCTACCTCGACCGGTTCGCGCTGACGGCGGAGCGGTTCGTCGCCGACCCGTTCCGGGAATCCGTACGTATGTATCGGACGGGCGATCTCGTGCGTCGCCGCGGAGACGGCAACCTCGACTTCCTCGGCCGCACGGACGATCAGGTGAAGATCCGTGGTCACCGGGTGGAACTGGGCGAAATCGCGTCCGCGCTCGAAGCTCTGGACGACGTGCGTCAGGCCGCCGTCGTCGTCGATTCGGGCCCGGGTGGTTTCAAGCGACTGGTCGGCTACGCCGTCCCTGTGAGTACTTGTCAACCGCGGGACGTTGACAAGTACTCACAGGCGCTGCGCGCAACGTTGCCGGACTACATGGTGCCCGCCGCGGTCATCGAGGTCGACAGCCTGCCGATGACGGTCAACGGCAAGCTCGACGTCAAGGCGCTACCGTCGGCGGACGACGTGCTCGGCCGCAGCGGCGGCGCGCGCACGGAACCCCGCACCGACACCGAACGGGTGTTGTCAGGCTTGTTCGGGGAGATCCTCGGCGTCCCCGCCCCCGGGGTCGACGACGACTTCTTCGACCTCGGCGGTCACTCGTTGCTGGCCACCAGGCTGATCAGCCGGGCACGGGCCGCACTCGACACCGACCTCACCATGCGCGACCTGTTCGAGGCACCGACGGTCGCCGAACTCGCCGCCCGGATCGGCGACGACACCGGTTCGACGCGTCCGGTGCTGGTGGCCCGGCCGCGGCCCGAACATCTGCCGCTCTCCGCTGCGCAACAACGCCTGTGGCTTCTGCAGCAGATGGAGGGCGCGTCGGTTCGGGATGGGGCGGGCCCCGCCGTCGCGTACAACTTCCCGATCGTCCTGCGACTGCAGGCTGCACTGGACCCCGGGTTGTTCGAGCAGGCGCTGACCGACGTCGTGTCGCGGCACGAATCGCTGCGAACGGTGTTCGGGGAGCACGACGGTGAACCGGTGCAGGTGATCCTCGACGACGCCCGGCCCGACGTCGCGGTGGTGGACGGGACCGAGGCCGATCTGGTGCGGCTCGTCACCGAGACCGTCGGCCGCCCGTTCGACCTGGCCACGCAGATCCCGGTGCGCGCGAGCCTCATCCGGGTCGCGGACGAACAGGTGCTGGCCATCGTGCTGCACCACATCGCCACCGACGAATGGTCGGACCGCCCGTTCCTGCGGGACCTGATGACGGCGTATGCCGCTCGCGCGCAGGGTTCGGCGCCGGAGTGGGAGCCGCTCGACGTGCAGTACGCCGACTACACGCTGTGGCAGCGCGACGTTCTGGGTGATCCGCAGGACCCGTTCAGCCTCGTCAGCCGTCAACTCGAGTACTGGGCGAAGACTCTCGACGGTGCGCCGGAGGAGTTGGTGCTCCCCACCGACCGCACCCGTCCCGCGCGGCCCAGCTTCGCCGGCGGCGCGATCGAGACGACGCTCGACGCCGCGACGACACGGGCCCTGCGTTCGCTCGCGCGGACGTCGGGAACCAGCATGTTCATGGTGCTGCACGCGGCGTCGGCGGCGTTGCTGCACCGTCTCGGTGCGGGCGACGACCTGCCGATCGGCGCGCCGGTCGCCGGTCGCAGCGAACAGGGTCTCGACGACCTGATCGGATTCTTCGTCAACACCGTGGTGCTGCGGACGGACGTGTCCGGCAACCCCACGTTCGACCAGCTGCTGGCACGGGTCCGCGACACCGACCTGGCGGCCTTCTCACATACGGACGTCCCGTTCGAAACCGTCGTGGAGAAGGTGAATCCGGCGCGGACCTTGGCCCGGAACCCGCTGTTCCAGGTGATGGTCGGCTATCACAGCCGGACGTCCGATTCGGCGCTCGTACCCGGATCGGCCCTCACCCCGGTGGCGTTCGAGGAACGCACGGCCAAGTTCGACCTGGTGTTCAACTTCACCGAGTACCTCGACGACGACCGGGTCGAACTGCGCCTCGAATACGGCTCCGACCTGTTCGACCGGGCCACCGCGGAGAAGATCGCGCGCAGGCAGGTCGTGGTGCTGGACGCCCTCGCGTCCGACTCGGGTCGCGCGGTCGGCGACCTCGACGTGTTCCTCGGCGACGAACGCGAACTCGTGGTGTGCGGTTTCAACGACACCGCACAGCCGGTGGCGGAGGAGACGTTCTACCAGGCATTCGCCCGCCACGTGGCCGCGACCCCCGACGCCGTGGCAGTCGTCGACGACGACGGTGAGGTGACATACGCGGACCTGAGTGTTCGCGCCGACCGAATCGCCGCACTGCTGCATCGTCGCGGCGTTTCCGTCGAAGACGTTGTGGGACTCGCGGTCCCGAGGTCGGCGCAGATGGTCGCGGTCGTTCTCGGGGTGCAGAAACTCGGGGCGGCGTACCTTCCGCTCGACCTGAACCACCCGTCCGACCGCATCTCCTACATGCTCGCCGACTCCGCCGCGCGGGTGCTGGTGACCACGGTGGGGGAGAGCACGCGCATCGCGGACGTCGCCGGCCTCACTCGCATTCTCCTCGACGACGCGTCCGTCGTCACGGAACTCGAGACCGGCCCCGCCCTGGAGGTGCCGCAGCCTTCGCAGGGCCTGGACCACGCGGCATACGTCATCTACACGTCGGGCTCCACCGGTAAACCCAAGGGCGCGATCCTCACTCACGACGGGATCCCCAGCCTCGTCGCGACCGCCGAACAGCGGATGAAGCTCGTTCCCGGTTCGGTGGTGATGCAGTTCGCGTCCATCGGATTCGACGTCGCGGTCTTCGAGTTGTCGATGGCACTGTGCACGGGTTCCCGTCTGGTGATCGTGCCCGACGAGTCCCGGGTCGCCGGACCGGAACTCACCGATTTCATGGCCGCACACGCCGTGACGCACGCGATCATTCCGCCGTCCCTGCTGGCGGCGCTGCCGTCGGGGTGTGCCGTCCCCGAGGGCTGCACCGTGCTGGTGGGCACCGAGACCGTGCCGCCGGAACTGATCGGACGCTGGGCGGAACGGCTCAACCTGCTGGCCGCATACGGTCTCACCGAGGCCACCGTCAACAACACGCTGTGGCAGGCTCAACCCGGATGGAACTCGGCCGTGCCGATCGGCATCCCCGATCCCAACGAGCAGGCGTACGTCCTCGACGACCGCCTGCAGCCGGTGCCGCCGGGAGTGGCGGGCGAGTTGTACATCGCCGGACGCGGACTGGCCCGCGGATACCTCGGCCGGCCCGACCTCACGTCGGCACGGTTCGTGCCCAGCCCCTTCGGCGACGCGGGCACCCGGATGTACCGGACCGGTGACCGGGCGCGCTGGCGGGCCGACGGCAACATCGACTTCCTCGGACGCGTCGACGATCAGGTGAAGATCCGCGGATTCCGCATCGAACTCGGCGAGATCATCGCGGCCCTCGGAAGCCATCCGGCGGTGAAGCAGTCGGCGGTCGTCGCGGACCGATCCGGCGACATCGTCCGGCTCGTGGGCTATGTGACACCGGCCGACGGTCACGGAGCCGGGCAGATCGATCCGCAGGCGGTGCGGGAACACGCCGCCGCGCGGTTGCCCGACTACATGGTGCCGACTCTCGTGGTCGTGCTGGACGGCGATCTCCCGTTGACGCCCAACGGCAAACTCGACCGCAAGGCGCTTCCGCTGCCGGACTGGTCGGCCCTGACCGGGGACGGCACCCCTCAGACTCCGGAGCAGAAGGAGATCGCCGCAGCGTTCGCCGACATCCTGCATCTGCCGTCGGTGGGCATCCACGACAACTTCTTCGACCTCGGCGGCAACTCCATGGCGTCGATGCGGTTGGTGGGACGGATCCGCGGGCGGTTCGCCGTCGACATCGGTATCCGGGACGTGTTCGACAGTTCCACGGTGGCCGAACTCGCCGCGATCGTCGCGGGGGCCTCGTCCACCGGCAGGCCGGTGCTGACGGCGGCGGACCCGAGGCCGGAGGCGCTCCCGCTGTCCGGGCCGCAACGCCGGTTCTGGAAGCAGTTCCGGGCGGCCGGCGCCGAGGCACGGGCCAGTCACGCACTGTCGCTGCAGCTTCGCGATACCGTCGATGTCGAGATCCTGGCGCAGGCTCTCGACGACGTCACGTCCCGGCACGAACCGTTGCGGACCGTGTATGTACAGGTCGGGGACACCGTCGTCGCGCAGGAAGCGGTGCGGCCCGCCCTCGAACTCGTCGACGTCGGGGACGGAGACGTCCACCGCACCGTCTTCGAATTGGCGCAGGAACCCCTCGATCTCACCGAGCAGGCACCGCTCCGGGTGCATCTCGTGACCGGCGCCGACGGCACCCAGGCGTTGCTTCTCGCGATGCACTACATCGCCGTCGACGAGTGGTCCGTGGTGCCGTTGCTCGGTGATCTGATGGGCGCATACGCCGCGCGCTCGCACGGCGAGGAACCTGCGTGGGAACCGCTGCCCGTCGGATACGCCGACTACGTCGTGTGGTCGCAGGCACTCGTCGGCGATCCCGAGGACCCGGACAGCCGTCGGTCGCGTCAGCTCGGCTACTGGCGGGAGACGCTGGACGGCATGCCGTCCCGGCTCGACCTGCCTGCCCCGGCCGTTCGCGGACCGCGGACGGCGGAGATCGTGCCGGTCGAGATCGACGCGGAACTCCACAGCGCGGCCCGGAA
Source organism: Rhodococcus sp. ACPA1 (assembly GCF_002300195.1). Taxonomy (NCBI): domain Bacteria; kingdom Bacillati; phylum Actinomycetota; class Actinomycetes; order Mycobacteriales; family Nocardiaceae; genus Rhodococcus; species Rhodococcus sp. ACPA1. Next base: position 417,889 of record NZ_NSDX01000005.1, read on the forward strand.
GTTCGCGAGCGACACGGGCACCAGCCTGTTCATGGTGTTGCAGGCCGCACTCGCCACCGTGCTGACACGGCACGGCGCGGGCACGAACATTCCGCTCGGGTCACTCGTCGCGGGACGCACGGAGGAGGCGCTGGACGCGCTGGTCGGCTGTTTCTTCAATATCGTTCTGTTGCGAACGGATACGAGCGGTGATCCCGATCCCGTGGAGTTGCTGCGGCGTATCCGTACCGCGAATCTCGACGCGCTGGACAATCAGGACGTGGCGTTCGCCGACGTCGTGGAGGCGGTCGGCGAGACGCCGGTGCTGCGTCCGCAGATCATGCTCGTTCATCACGAGCAGGCCAGGCTCGGTCATCTCGACGCGCTGGGCGGTGTGATGCCGGTGCCGGTGGGTGTTCCGGATTCGGACCTGACGCTGAGCTTCTACGAGCCGATCGGCGACGGACCGGTCCACGCGTATTTCTCGTTCTCCTCGGATGTGCTGGACGCCGAGACGGTCCGTGGCTGGGCGTCGGAGTTGTCGTCGCTGGTCACCGTGTGGGCGGAAGGATCCCGATGATCAAGAGTGATCCAGATCGCAGTTCCGGGGCGGACTTCGCCGCCGCGGGGGCCGGAAGTACTTGGTACTGTGCTGGAAATAAGGATAGGCTTCACTATCTTTTCGGAAGGCAGACGGCGGCTGGGTCGGGTGCGGCGCGGCGTCGAGGACGGACAACGAGCTATGAGTGAATCGCCGGAAACGGTCGGTACAGATCTCCCAGTGCGAGATGTCGTGGGTGTCGGATTCGGTCCCGCTAACCTCGCCCTGGCCATTGCCATCGAGGAACACAATGCGGAGTGCCCCCCGCGCGAGCGGATCAGCGCGCAGTTCATCGAGAAGCAGGATCGATTCGGGTGGCATCCCGGGATGCTTCTCGACGGCGCGACGATGCAGATCGCGTTTCCGAAGGACCTGGTGACGTTCCGGAATCCGCGAAGCGCATTCACCTTCTTCAATTACCTTTTCGACCAGGGTCGCCTCGTCGACTTCGTCAATCACCAGACCTTCTTTCCGACTCGCCACGAGTTTCACGACTATCTGCAGTGGGCGGCACGCCGAGTGGACGCCGACGTGCGATACGGCACCGCGGTGGAGACCGTGCGCGGAATCCGCGGCGACGACGGGGTGATCGACCGTTTCGAGGTCCGCGCCGCCGACGGCAGCACGGTGATCGCGCGCAACGTCGTGATGGGCGCCGGTCTGCGGGAACGAATCCCCGAGTGGGCCAACCCCTCTGCGCGGTGCTTCCACAACCACCAGTTCCTGTTCCGGCTCGGCGAGATGCCGGCTCCGGTCCACCATCGGTTCGTCGTCCTCGGGGCAGGCCAGAGTGCCGCCGAGATCGTGCAGTACCTGCACGGAAACTACCCCGAAGCCGAAGTCCACAGCGTCTTCTCGCGGTACGGGTACAGCCCGGCGGACGACAGTCCGTACGCCAACCGCATCTTCGATCCGGAGGCGGTGGACGATCTGCACGGTGCCCCGGAGGCGGAGCGTCTGCGATTGCTGGATGTCCATAGGAGTACTAACTATTCGGTGGTCGACATCGAGCTCATCAACGAGCTCTACGCGACCGAATACCAGGAACGCGTGCGGGGGCGTCGCCGCCTGTTCATGCGCCGCGCGTCGGAGATCATTGCCGTCGACGAGACTTCGGACGGAATCGAGGTGGCTGTCCGCAGCGGTGTGGACGGCCTCACCGACACTCTCGCTTGCGACGCACTGATTCTGGCCACCGGTTTCACCCCCGCACCCCTCGAGCCTCTGCTCGGCGATCTGGCGCCGAAGACCCACCCGCCGCGTGAAGTGGGCCGAGATTACAGATTGGCGGTTTCACCGGACGTCACAGCGGGAATCTATCTGCAGGGCGGCACGGAGAAAACGCACGGAATCACGTCGTCGCTCCTGTCGAACGTTGCCGTGCGGGCGGGAGAGATCGTTACATCTGTCGTAACACGGCGTGGCCGCAACGGCACGCTTGCTAGTGTGAACGCACAGGACACGTATGCGACAAGCGAGGCGAGATGAGCACCAATCCATTCGATGACGAAGAAGGCCGCTTCTACGTGCTGGTGAACGATGAGGACCAGCACTCACTGTGGCCCACGTTCTCTGAGGTGCCGGCAGGCTGGCGCGTAGTTTTCGGCGAGGAAAGCCGGGCCGCGTGCCTCGAGTACGTGGAGAAGAACTGGACCGACATGCGGCCGAAGAGCCTGCGTGAGGCCATGGAGGCCGACGAGAAGTCGGGCGGACGGCACAGCGTCGACAAGAGCTGACCTCCCCGGCGCCGCGTGTCGGCGACGATGTGCCGGGACGACCGTCCGGTGAGACACCGGCGGTCGTACCCGGCAGACGGCCGAGAGGCCGTTACCTGAAAGTGCCTCAGGCCGCCTTCTGTGTGTGTGTTTCGACCGGCTTCCGCCGCCTCGTCTTGAAGACGGGGCGGCGGATGTCGTCTGTGCGACGCAGGATGCGCGGCCTCCGCAGGGTCCGGGCGATCCACTCGCCGAGCGTGACGCCCGCCGCGAGTGCGCAACCGATACCGAACGCCGCGAGCAGCGAGCTGAGTCCGATCACCACCTCGTTGTTGAGCAGGGCGTAGAGGCCCCGATACAGAGACAGACCCGGCAGCAGTGGCGTGATACCCGCCACCACGACGACCAGCGGCGGCGTGAGCGCGCGGCGGGCCATCAGACCACCGGCGAAACCGACCACTGTGGCGGCGAGTGCCGAACCGATGATGGGGCCGATGCCGAACTGGTGCGCCACCATGTAGACCAGGGCGCCGGCCGCGCCACCGAACCACGCGGCCGTGAGGGCGCGCTGCTCGGCGTAACAGGCCAATGCATAGAACATCGACGCGAAAGCGCCCGACATCACCAGGACGGGTAGTTGCACGAGTTCCGTGATCTCGACGTTGACGGGTGGCAGGGTCGAACCCAGCACACCGGTCAGACGCAACGAGATGGCCACACCGGCGATGATGCCGCCGGTCATCATGACCACTTCGAAGAATCGCGCCGCCGCCGTGATCGGTGCTCCCGTGATGGCATCCTGCACGGAACCGACCAGCGACAACCCGGACAACAGCACCACCACACCGGCCGAAATGATCTGCGAGGGTCTGATCTCGACACCCAGCTGATCCTGGAACGTATAGAGCGTCGCCGCCGGGGTCGCCGCCACCAGACCGCCCGCCACCTGCTGGAAGAAGAACGGCAGACCGATGCGGTTGAGGACGCGGTTGACTCGGTAGATCACCATCGTCGTCAGGAAGGCGACCGATGCGACCAGCACCCCACCACCCATCAACACGGAGACCGACGCGGCCATCGACGCCCAGGCGAGCGTCGCGATCCAGCGGTTGTACGGGTGCGGCGCCGTGGTGACCGCGGTCAGGGCCTCGTGCGCCTCGCTGGGGGTGACGGCCTCCCGGCGGATCCGCCGCGTGAGCCGGTCCACCGCCGCGAGGCGGGTGAAGTCCATCGAGCGGTAGTGCACTATCCGCATCGTGCTCGCCGGCGGGAGGGTCGGCCCGCGGTACGCGGACAGCACGATGGAGTTGTACGTGACATCCACATCGCACTGGGCGAGGCCGTACGTGGCGGCGATGAACTGCACCTGCTCGGCGGTGTCCATCGCACCGGTGCCGGACGCGAGGAGCACTTCACCGACTCGCACGGCGAGGTCGAGTACTTCGGCGACCACCGCGTCGTCGGTGAGGTCGATCGGCTGCAGCGGTGTGGGTGCAGCGGTGACCGCATCGACCGTTGCGCGACGGTCGCCTGTGAGACGTTGGAGGGATTCTGTGAGCTTGGCCATACTACGTGTCGGAGACAAGATCTTTCTCGGTCAAATCGGTGGCGGAGAGTGCAGACTCGAGTGTCTCGTGGCGGAACGTGGAGATGACCTGATCGTGGACGACACGGAATGCAGAGGCCAGGATACGCGTCTCCTCGGGGTCCGTGGCCCACGTGGCCTGCTGTTCGACCACCAGCACCCCGTCGTAGTAATACATTCGCTGCGGAATCAGCGTGATGCCCGCGGTAGACGCCCATTCCCGCAGCGCCGCCAGGCCCTGGGTGGCGCCTTTCGGCCCACCCATCTCGATGTCGTCGCTCGACAGGGACAGCAGAGTGTCGATGTCGCCGGAGTTGAGGGCGTCGTGCCAAGCGAGGACAGTGGCGATCTCCGAGGTACTCATGGCTCCAACGCTATCCAATGTGGGCGGAAGTAGCCGACGTTCCTGCAATGGATATGATGGGCGCGCGTGTCCGCCTCCTTAGCTCAGTGGTAGAGCACTCGCCTTGTAAGCGAGCGGTCGTCAGTTCAATCCTGACAGGAGGCTCCACCGCGGAATTACCTCCGCACACAGAGGGCCACCTTCCCCCGGGAAGGTGGCCCTCTGTGTTTCCCGCACGCTCACCCCTGGGTGGGCAGTTCGTCACCCTGGGGTCCCTGTCTCCGACCCCGCCGGTCATTGACGATGAGTGCATGCAAGTGAATTCGTGCAGGTCGGCGGTACTGGACGCGGTGGAAGCGCTGCCCGCCCTCGAACGGGAGACACTGGCCCTCGTGTATTACCGGGGAATGTCCTGCGACGAAGTGGCGGACACGATGCAGATCAGCGTCGCCACCGTCCGGGACCGCCTCCACGAGGGGGCGCGCAGACTGCTCGCCGGTGTCGGCGACCTCTGATCGGACCGCGCCCTCACGTGCCGATCGGCTGACCGAGCAGGCTCGCGATCGTGTCGCCGACGATCGACGACCACACCGGCCACGTCGCCTGGTCGAGGGCCATCGATCCCACGTCGTGGGTGATGCATCCGGCGTCGGCGGGCACCCCGGCGAACCGGTCCCGCAGCCACATCAGGGCGCTCGCGGCTGCGACCGGTTCGAGGGACAGGTGCTCGCTGGCGTGGTCGCGGGTGTACGTCACCCGGGCGTTCGGGTCCTCGCAGTAAGTGTCGACCAGTCTGTCGACGGGCCCGACCGGCACCAGCCAGTCCGGGTTCGCCTGGTACATGAACATCGGGACGTCCGGGATCCGGTGTCCCATCTTGGTCCGGTCGAGTACCGATTCGACCACCGGATCGCGCAGCGGGTCGCCGCTCGGGCTGTCGAACAGGCCCCTCAGGTTCGCGAACGGCAGCAGCGCCGACTGATAGCTGACGCAGAGGTTGCTCTTGGCGGCGAGAAGCTGCTTGCCGAGTGGGTTCAAGTGCGTGCCGAGATACTCCGCGAGCTCGGGATAGTCACGGCTCACGCCGAACACGCCGCCCAGCACGATTCCCGCGCCCAGGTTGTCGTCCGCGAGATCGACGAGGGCGCCGAGATCGGCCGGGATGCCGCCCTCGGCCGCGCCGACGATGTTCAGGTCCGGTGCGTAGCTCGCGTGGAGTTCGGCGGCGTGACCCGTCGCGATCGCGCCTCCGGAGTAGCCCATCAACCCGACCGGAGTCTGCCGGCCCGTCAGGCCCAGTGGGTCGAAGTTCTCCGCCGCGCGGATCCCGTCCAGGGTGATGCGGCCCGCGAGGGGCCCGGCCGCATACGCGGCGTTCGGGCCCTGGTGATCCGGCATCACGACGGCCCATCCCTGGGCGAGGGCGGCCTGCGCCTCGAGGAACTGCAGCGGTGCGACGATCTGACCGGTCAACGGCGCGGGCACGGACCACTGCTGCAGTGCGTACGAGGCGGCGCAGTACTTGCCGAGGGAGTCCTCCGCCGGCTGGAGCGAGAGCAGATTGCGGACGCCGTCGATCGTGCCCCGGGGCTTGATGACCGTCGCGACCGCAGGGATCGCCTCGTCCCGCGAATTGTTGGAGCGAAACGACAGCTGCCACGCGTCGACGTTCACCGGAAGCACCGACAGGTTCGCCAGGTGCACTTCGCGGGCGGCGATGATCTCGCCCGGCTCGGCCGCCGCGACCACGTTTGCAGGCGGTTCGTAGAAACCCCGGTCGGCCTCGGGCCAGGCGGGAACGGTAGGGGCCGGCTGCACGTCCACCGACGTTCCGCCGTCGGTGGGAGCCCCGACCGACGGCGTGGCGACGGCGAGTTGTGCGGCCACCACCATCGCTCCCACCAGCAGCATTCGACGTCGTAGCGTTCTCGTTCCGATCATGTGGTCCTCCCCGGCCGAAGTGAGACGTCTATGTCTCACTTTGAGTGCAGACCATAGATCAGGTGTGACGGGTATCGCAATACTCGCGAGTAAGTTCGGCTCAGGTCTGGTCGGTGACAAGCGCGATGAGCATCGTGCTCAGAACGTCCACCAGGACCGACGCGGACGGTCTGGGGGAGGCGGTGCTCCAGTGATGGGCGAGATCGTTGACCGCCCCGATGAAGGCGATCGACACCATCGCGAACCGCTCGGGCGGGTCGACGACGCCACCGTCGATCGTGCGGGTGACCGCTTCGAAGAGTTCGGCCCACTGCGTGCGGCGCGCGAGGCGGTACTGCTCCACCCGGGGGCCCGCGCCGACCACCTCCACGAAGATGATCCTGGACCGCCGCTCGTCCGTGCCGACCGATTCGATGTAGGCCGTCATGACGGTGCCGGCGACGGTCCGGGGATCGCGCGAGGGCGCCCGGTCGTTCGCGGCGAGCACCGCGTCCCGGGCCTCGTCCTGAATCGTGTCGTAGAGCGCGAGGAGGATGTCCTCGCGGCTGCCGAACTCCTCGTAGAACTGGCGACGCGACAGTCCGGCGTGGGCGCAGATGTCGCTGATCGAACTGTGGGCGTACGTCTTCTCCGCGAAGACGGACAGGGCGGAGTCGAGGAACCGTGCCCGGCGGGCTACGCGACGTTCCGCAACCGGTTGGCCGCTGTACGTCCGATTCGACTCTGCTCGGGACACGATCTCAGCCTACGGTGACGGGACGTGGTGGCCCGCCTCGGCTCACATCAGTTCCCGCATTCGTTCGTGCAGGATGATGCGCCCCGCGGCCTCGATCAGCGCGAGGTGGGAGAACGCCTGCGGAAAATTGCCGAGATGACGGCCGGTGCTCGTGTCGAACTCCTCGGCGTACAGCCCCAGGGGAGAGGACACGCTGACCAACCGCTCCATCAAATCGGTTGCCTCCTGCACCTGTTCGACCACGGTCAGTGCCGACACCAGCCAGAACGAGCAGATCAGGAAACTGCCTTCCTTGCCCGACAACCCGTCGTCGGTTTCGCCGGTGCGGTAGCGCAGGACGAATCCGTCTTCGGTGAGATCGTTCGCGATGGCGTCGACGGTGGCGCGCAGGCGGGCGTCCCCGCGGGGAAGGAAACCGAAGACCGCGGCGAGCAGGGTCGACGCGTCCAGCGCCTCGGTGTCGTAGTGCTGGCGCAGAACCCCGTTCTTCACCCCGTGCTCGAGGATGTCAGCGCGGATCTCTTCGGCTGTGGCGCGCCAGGTTTCCTCGGCCGAGCGATCGCCGCGGATGCCCGCGATCTTCGACGCGCGGTCGAGTGCCACCCAGCACATCAGCTTCGACGACACGTAGTGCTGCGGTGCGCCGCGAGCCTCCCAGATCCCCTGATCGGGGTTGCGCCATACCGCGGACGCGCACGTCGCCTGCTGCTGCACGAGCGGCCACAGCCGGCGGGGGAGGCGCTTGCTGCGCACCGTGTGCAACAGGATCGAGTCGAGGACGGCGCCGAACACGTCGTTCTGCCGCTGGTCGAACGCGCCGTTTCCGATGCGCACCGGACGCGCGCCCGCGTAGCCGGACAGGTCGTCGCGGGTCGACTCCGTCAGGTCGCGGGCGCCGTCGATCCCGTACATGATCTGCAGTGCGCCATCGCCGTTCGACTCGAGGTCGGCGATGAACTGCATGAATTCGTCGGCCTCCCAGTCCAGGTTCAGATAGTGCAGAGCCTGCAGGGTGAACGTGGAGTCCCGCATCCACGTGTACCGGTAGTCCCAATTACGTTCGCCACCCGGAGTTTCCGGTAGGGACGTGGTGAGGGCCGCAACGGTGGCGCCGGTCGGCATGTACGTGAGTCCCTTGATGGTGAGGGCGGACCGCTGAATCGCCTCCCGCCACCGGTGATCGGGAAAGCGTGCGTGGCTGAACCAGCGCCGCCAGAAAACCGAGGTTGCATCGAGTTGCGCGACAGCCTCTTCCGCCGTTTCCGGTGCGGCGAGTTCCGCCGCCCACGACAGCGCGCAGTAGAGGGTTTCACCCTTCTCGAGCACGTGCCGGGCGCGCACCCGCCCACCCTCGATGCCGAGCGCCATGTCCGTCTGCAGGCGTAGGGTCCGCCCCGCGCCGCTCGCGTCGGCGGTGTGCCGATCGCCGTCCACGAGAACCCACTCCGCCGGTGTTCTCCCGTAGTCGAACACGGGCTCGCACACCAACTCCACCTCCACAGTGCCGTCGAGGCAGGTGACCGTGCGGACCAGCATGTGATCGGCGTCCTCGTCTGCAGGCGGCCGTGTGTGGGGAGTGATCGTGTCCTCGCCGCGGCTCGGACCCATCGTCAGTGCACTGCGCACGGTCACCCAGCCGGTCGGCGTGTTCCACACCGCCGAAATGGTGTTGCTTCCCGGCTCGTACTGCCGGGATGCCGGAACGTTGAGCCCGAACGGGCCGATCCGGAACATCCCGGCCTCGCGGTCGAGGAGGGAACCGAACACGCTGGGCGAGTCGAACCGGGGCACGCACAGCCAGTCGACGGAACCGTCCGGCGCGATCAGTGCCCCGGTGTGACAGTTCGAGAGGAAGGCGTAGTCGGCGATGGGCGGGAACGGCGACGGCGCGGCTGCGCTCTGGGGTGGGGCGTCGTCGTCCGAGGCAGTAGTCACGTTCGCGCCCCTCTCCCGGCAGTGTCGGCCACCTCCATGCTGCGGGTCGGGGCGCGCAGGGTCATCACCCTGTACGGGTGACCGGGGTCCCGTCAGTCACCGAGAACCGCGAGATCGAGTCGGCGGACGCGATCGGGTTCCGCGATGACGTCGATCTCGGTGATGCTGCCGTCGGCGATCGTGAACTTCAGCACCAGGTGCAACCGCCCGCGGAGAGCCATCACGAGCCCGACCGCCCCGTTCACCAGGGCGACCTGGGTGAACCGGGCCCGTTCCGAGGAGGCGAGCGCGCCCCTGGCCACGACGCGAGCACCCCGGATCACGAGAGGCGCCGGGGTGGGGCCGACAGCCGGATCGGCGCGGAGCACCACATCCGGATCGAGCAGGGCGACCAGCGCGTCGAAGTCGCCGCCGCGGGTCGCGGCCAGATAGGCGTCGACGACGCGGCGCTGGCGTTCCAGATCCGCCGTGGCCGGTGCCGGCGAGACTCCTTTCACCCGTCGGCGGGCGCGGCTGGCGAGCTGCCGAACCGCCGGGGAGGAGCGGCCCACGATGGGGGCGACGTCGTCGAAGGGCACGTCGAACATGTCGTGCAGCACGAACGCGAGCCGCTCGGCCGGGGTCAGCGTGTCGAGCACCACGAGCAGTGCCAGCCCGACCGAGTCGGCCAGCACCGCTTCGTGTTCGGGGTCGCCACCGTCCTCGTGACCGACGACCGGGTCGTGCGCCTGCACGTCGAGAGGTTCCTCGCGCCGCTGCTCGCGTGAGCGCAGCACGTTCAGGCACACCCGCGACACCACGGTGGTCAGCCACGCCTCGAGATTGTCCACGTCGCCGGTGTCGGCGCGGTTCATGCGCAGCCACGCCTCCTGGACGGCGTCGTCGGCTTCGGTCACCGAGCCCAGCATCCGGTACGCGACGGCCCGCAGCCGGGGCCGGTGTTCCTCGAAACGCTCCGTCAGCCGATCGCAGTCGTCCACCGTGTCACATTCCTTCCTCGCCGCGTGTCTTAGCAGTAGATCCACCGAAAACCAGCTGCCGAGACCGGGAAACCGAGTCCCGCATCCAACGAATCTGGAGAGATCATGACATCACCCATTCTGATCACCGGCGGTACGGGCACGCTCGGACGTCAGGTCGTCCCACTGCTGCGGGCAGCGGGCCGGGATGTGCGGGTTCTCAGCAGGCACGGCCGCGAGCCCGGCGACGGCGTCGAGTACCTGGCCGGTGACTTGTTCGAGGGCAAGGGAATAGAGCCTGCGCTGGAGAGGGTCGAGACCGTTCTGCACTTGGCGGGCGGACCCAAGGGTGACGAGGTCGCGACGCGGAACCTGGTGGACGCCGCCTCGCGCGCCGGGGTGCAGCACCTCGTGTACATCTCGGTGATCGGCGCCGACGGCGTCCCGCTCAGCTGGTTCGGATCCAAGCTGGCCGCGGAACGAGCGGTGGCCGAGTCGGGTGTGCCGTGGACGACGCTGCGCGCGGCCCAGTTCCACGACCTGGTGCTGACCATGCTGCAGAAGATGGTGAAACTGCCGGTGATTCCGGTCCCGGGCGGACTGCGGTTCCAGCCGGTCGATTCGGGGGAGGTCGCGGCGCGCCTGGTGGAACTGACGCTCGGGGCACCGGCCGGCCTGGTTCCCGACCTGCCCGGGCCGACTGTGTACGGGATGGCCGATCTGATTCGCGGATACCTGCAGGCGACCGGAAGGCATCGGCTGACGATGCCGGTGCGGATGCCGGGAAAGGCCGGCCGCGCGTACCGGGAGGGCGCGAACCTGTCACTCGACGTCGCAGCGACGGGCAAGCGGACGTGGGAGGACTTCCTGGCCGACTACGAGAGCATCTGACCGCCGACGTCGGCGAGTTTTCCGCGCAGGTTCGCCAGCGTCTTGGTCAGGAGCCGGGATACCTGCATCTGTGAGACACCCACCCGCGCGGCGATCTGCGACTGGGTCATGTTGCCGAAGAAGCGCAGGACCAGCACGGTGCGTTCGAGGTCGGGAAGTGATTCCAGCAGAGGTGCGAGGACCACGTGGTCCTCGACGTGTGCGAGGGCCGGGTCGACGTCGCCGATCGTCTCCGACAGGGGGCGTTCGTTCTCGCCGAGCGGGAAGTCCACGGAGAGGGTGCTGTAGGCGTCGGCGACTCGGAGCCCCTGGACGACTTCGTCCTTGTCGATCCCGAGGGTCTCGGCCAGTTCGCTCGCCGTCGGGGCGCGTCCGAGCGTGGTGGTCAGTTCGGTCGTCGCGTTGGTGAGGGAGAGGTGCAGTTCCTGCATGCTGCGCGGGACGCGCATGGCCCAGCCCGTGTCGCGGAAGTGCCTGCGGACTTCGCCGGTGATGGTCGGGACGGCGTAGGACACGAAGTTCGCTCCACAGCGGGCGTCGAACCGGTCGACTGCCTTGACCAGGCCGAGGCGGGCGACCTGGATCAGGTCGTCGAGCGGTTCTCCGCGACCGTGGAAACGCCGGGCGATGTGTTCGGCGAGCGGCAGGCAACGTTCGATCAGCCGCTGGCGCAACACTTCGCGGCGGGGGTCGGAGGCGGCGAGCCTGCCGATGGCCTCGCACTGCGCGGGCACGTCACGGTATTGGTCGCGCTCGCGGCGCGCGGCCTCCGGGCGTTCCAGCCGTCGGTCTTCTGCTGCGACCTCTGCCGCAGGCTTCGTGCGATGCGTCGGCGTCGTCCTCGCGGGGATGCGACGGATTTCGCAGGATGGTGCGACGAGCTGGGTGGACACATTCATGGCTCTGCCCTTCTCTGACCTGCCGGCATCGGCAATGGTGTCGCTATTCGACGAGTGCGGGGGAGGTGTCGGTGGCCTCGTCGGCGAACATCGCCTCGATCCGGGCCTTGATTTCCTCGGTGCTCATCGTTGCTCCGCCGCGCGAGGCGGTAGTGGTGGCGGAACCGTGGGATGTGGAGCTGGCGGGCATGAGCGCTGTGTCCTGTCGGGTGTGAAGGGTCGGTGTGGAAGAGGTGGCCGGGCCGGGTGTCAGGTCGGTAGGGACGAGAGGAGAGTGAGCGCGCTGAGGGCCAGCGTGGCGATCAGGCCGCCGGCGATCGCTCCACCGCTGCCTGCGCCGAGAACGAGGACTTCTCCGTCGTGCGGAGCGTTCTGCGGGTTGTGTGTGGTCATCGGTTCTCCTTGGCTCCCACCTCGTGGTGAGAACTTATCTGCGCTGAAGGATATAGATTTGTTCTACAGTCATAGCGCAGGAAGTTCAAGCGGAATCGGCAAGATTGCTGCTCGGGAGCGTTGATCGCCGGACGAAGAACTGGACCCGGAGGAAATCAGATGAGGCCGCGTGGCCCTCCGGGCCGCCGAGAACTGTGCGGCGGAACAGCGGGACGGCAGTGCGTGCACAGCGAAGCGAACCTGTCCCCCCTGCGGCACATTGTGTCGTCCGGAGCTTGATAGGATTGATGCGCCCTGAGAAGAAGGGAGATCCGGTGACGTCCTCTCATGTGCCGCTTCGTTCGCAGCGGGGTGTGTACGGGATCTCGGTAACGTCGGAGCTGACGGGTATCGGGCCGCAGACGCTGCGCTTGTACGAGCGGCGAGGGTTGATCACACCGACTCGCACGGGCGGTGGAACACGCCGGTACAGCGAGGACGATGTCGCGCGCCTCCAGAAGATCACCGAGCTCGTCGCGGCCGGTGTCAATCTGATCGGAATCGGTCAGATCCTTCAGCTCGAAGCCGAGAACGCGATCCTCGCGGCGCGCAACGCCGAGCTCGAGCTGCTCGTGCAGTCCGAGGTCCCGGGTCGCGCCTGAGTTGCTCTTACCGGCTCACCTGGTGGACGGGTCGTTGGTGGGATTGAACTCGTCGAACGATGCGTCGGCCGACTGCCATTTGCCCCCGGCCCGGATGTCGGCGAACGCCAGGTCGAACGCGTCGACCAGCCATGCGTGCTCGGCGGCGGCCAGCAGTTCGTCGGAAGTTCCGTCGGTAACGCCCTGATAGAGGCTGACCCGCCATTCGGACGTGTCCTCGGCGGCGTCGGTCAGTCCGTCGGCGGCGTTGGATGCGAGAAGGTAGCGGTTGTACTCGAAATCGACCCGGATCGCGTAGCCCGCACCGGTGTTGACGACATTTGCCGGTCGCTGGGTCGCCGCGGCGAGCGCAGTGAGGGCGTCTCGGTAACGATCTGCGTGTTCCTGAGTGCGGGGCACCGGTCTTCTCGTCTCTGGCGCAGAGGCCGTGGCACTCGCGGCCACGACACCTCCACGAACCCTGCCAGGGCGGCCTCGGTTCGTGTTCGGTTCGGATCCGAGATTACGTCACCCGGTCCTGGTCCTCGCCGCAGCCGAGGGCGCGTGCTGAACGGAATACGCAAAATCTATATCTCCTGTTGCAGATTCGTTTCATTCGTTTGTTAATATCAGGTGTTCCTTAAGCAGAAGGGAGCCTGTTGTGACCATCGACGCCTTACCCCGCTCATGTCGCGGGGTCTACGGAATTGCGGTGACGTCGGAGTTGACGGGCATCGGCCCGCAGACTCTGCGGCTGTACGAGCGTCGCGGATTGCTGACCCCTGCCCGGACCAGCGGCGGCACCCGTAGATACAGCGATGACGATCTGGTCAGGTTGGCGCGCATAGCGCAGCTCATGGAGGACGGAGTGAACGTCCAGGGCATTCAGAGGATTCTCGCGCTCGAATCCGAGAATGCGGATCTGGCGTCCCGGTTGGAAGGGTCGGAGGGCGGCGCGGCCGGAGAGTGATCCGTCGGGTGACAGGGTTCGACCGATTTTCGGGTCGACGTCGGTGTTCGCCTCCGGTCCTCTCGAGCACTGGGCCCGTGAAAAATGTGCCATCTGCGCAGGTCCCGGCGGTTTCAGAGTGTCGCCATGTGCGCCTCGGCCGATTCTCTTGCTCGGAAGGGTTGAACTTTACTGCTGAGTAGATAAGATGAAATCTGTATCAGCCAGAGCAGATAAGTTGACGACCCGGACGAGCCGCACGCATACGAGCATGTGACGTTGCGGCAGGGAGAGAACACGCAATGGCCGAATCCGACACTGCCCGCGCAGTCGATGTCGTGAGCGCGCTACCGCTGTAAATCGCGACACCCGGGCTCTGCACGAAGGCGCCGACAGCGTCGTCCGGCGAAACGCCCCCTCGTGTAGTCCCGACTCTGGTCCGCATTCGACTCCAGACGGGAAATCGAACCATGACCCTTGCCCACAATGCACTCCGCACCCACGCTCCCCGGCACGCGAAGAACGAGCAGGACGAGCCCGACCGTCGTTTCTCGCTCGGGACCGCGCTCGTCGCCGCGCTCGTTGCCGCCGTGCCCACGATGTCCGTCACCGGATCGGCGGTCCTCGCGGCCGTCACCGCTGCGGCCGTTCTGGTCGGAGTCCTACTCGCTGCGTATCTCATCTCCAGCCTGATCTGATCGCACCCCACGAACCGGAAGGACACGCTATGACCATCACCACCGTCCCCACACTGATCACCCAGCTGCACGCCGTACTCGATCTGACCAACACCGAAATCCAGGTTGCCGAAACCCGCGTCGCGCAGGCGCGCACCGAGGCCGTGCGCCGAGAACTGACCGAGAACGCCGAGAACGGACGCCTCCGCGCAGAGGCGATCGAACGCGCGATCCGCGATCTCGGGGGAGTGCCGGAGATCGTCGGCCCGCTGATCGGCCGGCTGGCAGCGGCGCTGAAGGCGATGGCGGAGCAGGCGCAGCCGTTCGACGAGGCCCTGCTCGGCGACCTCGCCCTCGAACATCAGCTGCTCGACCGGGCGCGGTACGTGAAGGCCCTCGCGACCGCAGCCGGGAAGCAGGACGTCGTCCGGTTGGCCGATCGGCTGGTCACCGCGCACGCAGCGACCGTCGACTGGTTGACCACGGTGCTCGCGGAGGAGGCACTCGGCGGACCGGCAGCCCTGCGACGCACCCCGTTCCAGGCGGCGACCGGCGCCACGATCCGGCTGATCAACGTCCCCGTCTCGTGGTCCGCGCGCGGCATCGACCGTGCTCTCGACACGGCCCGCACCACCCCGCCGATGCTGAGCGCGTTGCTCGGGCGAGGCGCCCACGCGGGCGACGTCGCGGTGAAGACGCTCGCCGCCTCGCGTGACGCCGCCCTCGAAACGGCCGAGCAGGTCACTCGCAACGAAGGCGCCGAGGGAATCGCCGACGCGATTCACTCCGCACGCACCGCCGGCGGTGTCCTGGAGGCGGACGAACTCCCGATCGCCGACTACGACGACCTCAACGTGTCCCAGGCCGTCGCCGCGGTCAAGGAACTGACCGATCCGTCCGACGTGCGCACCATCGTCGCCTACGAGGAAGCCCACAAGGACCGTCAGGGCGTGGTCTCGGCGGCCCAGACGCGACTGGCCGGCATCGCCCAGGAGGTTGCCGGTATCGGCAACTGACGCAACACCGTCCACGAACTCGCGGGTCCCGCTGCCGGGGCCGGCGAGTTCGTCGTGTTCCGCTCAGCGGAGTCCGGCGAAGAACTCCCGGATGTCCGCGGTCAAGGTCTCGGGCTCTTCGAGTGCGGCGAAGTGACCGCCACGGTCCTCGACGTCGGTCCACCGCGTGATCGCGTGTTCCTGTTCGGCGTAGCGACGGATGCCGACGTCGTGGGCGAAGACGATGACCGCGGTCGGGATCGCGGACGCGGATTTAGCGGTGCCCCAGGATGATTCCTGCGTGTAGCCGACATACGCGGACGAAGACGCGGTGTCGGTGAGCCAGTACAGCATGACGTCGGTGAGAAGCCGGTCGATGCCGACGACGTCGTGGGGGAGCGCCTCGCGGGGATACGTCCACTCGCGGAACTTGTCGACGATCCAGGCCAGTTGACCCACCGGCGAGTCGGCAAGCGCGGCACCGAGAGTCGCGGGTCTCGTGGACTGAATGGAGATGTAGCCGAACTCCTCGGACATGAACCGGGACACCCGGTCCAGGCGGTCCTGCTCCAGCGGTGACAGACTGGCCTGCTCCGCCTCGTCCAGTTCGTGGAACGGAACCCCGACATTGCCGTTGAGGTGCACCCCGACCACAGCGTCCCGGGCGATTCGTGCGACCTCGGGCGAGACGTCCGCACCGATGTCGCCGCCCTGGACCCCGTAGCGGTGGTAGCCGAGCCGGCTCATCAGATCAGTCCACGCCGTGGCGATACGGTGAGTGTCCCAGCCCGATTCGCGGACCGGTCCGGAGAATCCGAATCCGGGCAGCGACGGCACGACCACGTGGAATGCGTCGGCGGGGTTGCCCCCGTGCGCTGCGGGGTCGGTGAGGGGCCCGAGCACGTCGAGGAACTCGACGAACGAACCCGGCCAGCCATGGGTGAGGACGAGGGGCAATGCGTCCGGTTCGGGTGAGCGCACATGGAGGAAGTGGATGTTCTGCCCGTCGATCTCGGTCACGAACTGCGGGATGGTGTTGAGCGATTTCTCCTGCGCCCGCCAGTCGAACTCGTCGCGCCAGTACGTGACGAGTTCGACCAGGTACGACGTGGGCACACCGCTCGCCCAGTCGTCACCCGGGAGGGGTGTGCCGAACCGGGTGCGCGCGAGACGATCGGCGAGATCGTCGAGTTGCTCCTGCGCGATGTCGATGCGAAACGGACGGATGGTCTTCGTCGTGTCGGTCATACCGAGCACGCTACGAAGGATTGAGGACAGTTCCGGTCCTCGATGCCGAGCCGGGTCAGCAGGCCCCGGTCTTGGCGGCGTCGTAGGCCTGGATCATCTGGTCCTTGCGCTCCTGCGGGGCGTCCTTCCACTCCGGCGTCTCGGCCGACTGGGTGAACAGGTCGTCGAGGGCCTTCGTGCGGTCGAAGGTCTCGCCGCTCTGCTGCGCGCGAGCCTCCGCGCCGTTCGCGTACTGGAGCAGGCCCTTGCACAGGTCCGCGACAGCGGGCAGGTCTGCGGAGGATGCCTCGGTGGCCTCGATCGTTGCGCTCGCCGGGGACGCGGCCTCGGTGGTGGTCGATTCGGAACTGCATGCCCCGAGCAGCAGGGCGGCAGGGATCAACAGCGCAACGATGGTTCGTGTCATGCGAAATACATACCAGAGGCACGGGTCGGCTGCTGTCGGCCGGTCGGTCCTATGCACGAAGTGGCAGCAGTCGCGCAAGCTGCCGGGCCGCTTCGTCCGGCCGCTCACCCAGTTCGTTGACGACGACATGATCGGCACCGGCCGCGAGGTGGCTGTGGACCCGCGCGACGATCGCGTCCGCGTCGCCCCAGGCGACCAGGTCGTCGACGAGCCGGTCGCTCAGCCCCGCGATGTCGTCGGCGCCGAAGCCCATCCGTGCGAAGTTGGTGGCGTAGCCGCCCACCCCCGACAGGAAGCGGAGCGGAACGCGGGCCGTGTCGCGGGCCTGCGCGGCATCGGTGCCGAGCACCGTCATCAGCGAGACGACGAGCGTGGCGTCCGGACCGAGGATCCGCCGCGCCTCGGCGGTGTAGTCGGGGGTGACGAGGAGCAAGACGGCCCCCGCGGCCCTGTCCCGCGCGAGTTCCAGCTTGCGCGGGCCCAGCGCGGCCAGAATCCGTCGCTCCGCAGGCACCGGCGGATCGAACCGGTCGAGCCTGTCGAGATACTCGTTCAACGCTCGGAGCGGCCGGGGGACCTGCGGGCCACCCAGTCCGACGACGAACCGGTCCGGCGCCGTCGTCTGCAGATCCGCATGAAGCTGTGCGACGGCGCCCGAGTCGTACACGCCGACCGGGATGATGCCGGTCGCGACGGGGATCGAGTCGGTCGCCCGGACGACAGCCGAGATCCGGTCCAGGCTGTCGATCTGACCGCCCCGCAGCCAGATCGCCGAATAGCCGAGGGATTCCAGCCGGGCTGCCTCGTCGAGGTACGTCTCGTCCGGTGAGATATTCAGGGAGATGCCGATTGGTCCGAGGCCTTCGATGCGAGTCATCAACCGACCGTAAAACCTCGAGTCACGTTCAGGTCAAGTGTCAGGCGGGCCCGAGTGTGTAGTCGACGCCCGGGCGGTCGCCCTTGCCCTTGAGCCAGCGTCCTGGCAACTTGCCGGCGAGGTCGCCGAGCGGCCCGACCGCGGCGCTGAGAATCCCCACCGTTTCCTGCAGCAGGTCGATGCTGGCGCTCATCCGCTCGAGGTTGGGCGCCAGCGCCGTCAACGTCTCGGACAGCGCCACGATCTGGTCGAGCGGGCCACCCTCGGCGATGAGACGTTCGAACGCGCCACCCTCCGACAGCAGGGTCTCGAGGATGCCGTTCTCGGCGAGCGCCCGGTCCACGAGTCCGCCCGGCGCCGTGAGCCGCTCGACCGCGCCGTCCTGCGCGGTCAGCCGTTCGAGCGGTCCCTGCTCGGCGGTGAGACGGTCGAGCAGGCCGTCCTTCGCGAGAAGCCGTTCCAGGGTGCCGTCCTCGGCGAGCACCCGGTCGAGCGGGCCGTCCTTGGCGAGAACCCGCTCGAGCGGGCCGCCCGGCTCGAGCAGTCGTTCGAGGGTGCCGCCCTCCGAGGTGAGACGGTCGACGGGACCACCCGGAGCGAGCAGGCGGTCGAGCGGACCACCCGGCTGGAGGGCCTGCCCGAGCGGCCGGTCGTTGGCCGCGAGCGACGACAGCTGGCTGATCACCTGCAACGGGCTGCCCTGGGTGCTCATCCCCGTGACCACACCGGTTCCGGCGACCGCCGTCCGGACGGTCACCAGGCTGGCTTCGGCGATTCCGAGACCGACATCGGCCGCCGCGAGACCGACACGCACCGGGAGGGTCATCAACGACACCAGGTTCATGGAATTACTGTAACCCGCGACACACAAGCATCGAGTGTCACGATCCGGTCAGTGCAGCACCTTCAGTCCGACGACGCATCCCACGATGCCCAGGATCAGGAGGATCTTCACCAGCGAGGAACTCTCGGCGCCGGTCACCATCGCGAACCCGACCGTGAGGGCTGCGCCGATACCGACCCAGACCGCGTACGACGTTCCGATGGGGAGACTGCGCATCGCGAACGCCAGACCCGCCATGCTGAGAATCAACGCGACGCCGAATACGACACTGGGTCCGAGTTTGCTGAACCCGTCCGATCGGCCGAGGGCGGTGGCCCAGACGGCCTCCAGGATTCCCGACAGCACAAGCACGATCCACGCCATGACAAACCTCCGGGCACCGTCTTGTCGCTGGCCGGGTACGGTGCGCTCGTCCGGATGTCGTGTCGACGATTTCCACGGTACCCAACGGGGCGCTCCGCGCCTGTGAGTGGTGAGCGAGTCCACACACTCCCCGGACGCGCACGGGTCGCGAATGCGCCGATTATCTCGCAGATCGAGGTCGCCTCATTTATTGTCGAGCGAAACAGTGAATTGTGTGCGTATACCACGGAAGATAACGAGGCACATCATGATGCTCGGACTGCTCGCGGCAATCAACAGCGCATTCACCCTCGGACTCGCCAACACGATCGGGACGTTCGGTGGAGTGGTTTTCAACCTGAACGTCGTAGCCTGAACTTCCTGCCTGTCAAGACAACTCCGCTCCCACGACCCCGCTGTCGAATCGACGGCGGGGTTGTCTCGTGTGCGACGACCGGAGGCGACGGCACGCGGAGCGCAACTTTCCCATCCTTGCTCATGCGCCGAGAATTTCCCCCTTTTTCGGTAAAGAAGAATGGGTGATTTTATTGGGGGAATTCGCGTGCGTGTGTCGCCGCGAATTCTTCGGAGTTGACCTAGTGTCATCCGCAACGCGCACGGACAGCGCGCAACCACCCCTTCCGAGGGGCAACGATGGAGGTCATGATGCTCGGACTGCTCGGGGCACTCAACAGCGGTGTCACACTCGGATTGGCCAACACGATCCTGACGTTCGGCGGGGTAGTACTCAACCTCAACATCGTGGTGAACTGACGACCGGAATCCCAACCGCACAGGCCGGCGGTACCGCTCACAGGAATCTCCCAGGAAACCTACAGCGACGATCCAGCGTCGCGAGTGATGATGGGTTGCGTGAATGAGAAGCCTGTCGAAGCCCGCGTCCTCGTCGTCGACGACGAACCGAACATCCTCGAGTTGCTGTCCGTGAGCCTGCGGTTTCAAGGATTCGAGGTGGCGACGGCGACGACCGGGGCCGAGGGACTCGACACGGCCCGCACGTTCCGGCCCGACGCCGTGATCCTCGACGTCATGATGCCGGGAATGGACGGATTCGGCCTGCTCAAGCGGCTGCGCGCCGACGGTGTGGACGCTCCGGTGCTGTTCCTCACCGCGAAGGACGCGGTGGAGGACAAGATCAGCGGCCTCACCCTCGGCGCGGACGACTACGTCACCAAGCCGTTCAGCCTCGAAGAAGTGGTGACGCGGCTGCGCGTCATCCTGCGGCGGGCCGGGAAGGTGTCGGTGGAGGAGCAGTCCGCCCGCATCAAGTTCGCCGACATCGAACTCGACGACGACACGCGGGAGGTCTGGAAGGCGGGCGACCTGGTGTCGCTGTCGCCGACGGAGTTCACGCTGCTGCGGTACTTCATGGTCAACGCCGGCACCGTGCTGAGCAAGCCGCGGATCCTCGACCACGTCTGGAACTACGACTTCGGCGGTGAGGTCGGGGTGGTCGAGTCGTACGTGTCCTACCTTCGCCGGAAGGTCGACACCGGCGAGACTCCGCTGATCCACACCCTCCGCGGAGTCGGCTACGTGATGCGAGAACCGCGGCGATGACCGCGCCCGCGGCTCCGCAGGAGTCGGCCGAGGCGGTCGCCGCTGTCCCGAACAGGCCTGCGCGACGGTGGATTCGCTCGATGCCACTGCGCATCACGCTCGTCGGCGCGGTTCTCCTTCTCTCTGCGCTCGGACTCCTCGCGTCCGGTGTCGCGGTGACGTCGGCGCTCGAGAATTCGCTGACCAACCGCGTCGATCATCAGCTGCACGACGCGGCTCAGGGGTGGGCGAAGCCCGGCAAGTCGCGTCCGCTGCCGCCGCCGGTCGAACCGAACCTCGGCCGACCACCGAGCCCGTTCTACGTCCGCACGACGCTGCCGAACGGAACGGTCCTGCGCGAGATCAACGACGAATCCGAATCCCCCGCACTGCCCGAGAACCCAGCGTCCGGGCCCGAGACGGTCGGCTCGACCGACAACTCCGACGTGCGGTGGCGGGTGCTGACGACGACCGCGCCGGACGGAACCGAGACCACCGTTGCGATGACACTCACCGAGAACGACGAAACGGTGAACCGGCTGATCGTGCTGCAACTCATCATCGGTGTGGTGGTGCTGATCGTGCTGGGAGTGGTCGCGTACTTCGTGGTCCGGCGCAGTCTGCGTCCCCTCGTCGAAGTGGAGGAGACCGCCGCGGCGATCGCGTCGGGTGACTTGCACCGCCGTGTTCCGGAACGGGACGATCGTACCGAGATCGGACGACTGTCCGTGGCGCTCAACGGAATGCTCGCCCAGATCCAGCACGCGTTCGCCGCCACCGAGGCGTCGGAGGAATCGGCGCGGCGCTCCGAGGAGAAGATGCGGCGATTCGTGGCCGACGCGAGCCACGAGCTGCGCACCCCGCTCACCACGATCCGCGGCTTCGCCGAACTGTATCGACAAGGCGCGATGACCGACACGGAAACCCTGATGAGTCGCATCGAAGGGGAGGCATCGCGGATGGGACTCCTCGTGGAGGATCTCCTGATGCTCGCCCGGCTCGATGCCCAGCGTCCCCTCGAGACCCGGCCCGTCGACCTGCTGTCGGTGGCCTCGGACGCCGTGCACGGGGCACGCGCCGTCGCCCCCGATCGGTCCATCGCGCTCGACGTCCGCCCCGGACCCGGGACACCCGAGGTGATCGGTGACGAGGCCCGGTTGCGGCAGGTCCTCGGCAACCTGCTCGCCAACGCCGTCAAACACACCCCCGCCACCGCGGACGTGACGGTGCGGCTGAGCACCACCGAACACAGCGTCGTGCTCGAGGTGGCCGACACCGGACCCGGTCTCAGCGAGGAGGACGCGGCCCGGGTGTTCGAGAGGTTCTACCGCACCGACGCCTCCCGCACCCGGGAGAGCGGCGGCAGCGGGCTCGGCCTGTCGATCGTCGCGGCCCTGGTCGCCGCCCACCGCGGGTCGGTGACCGTCGACAGCCGGCCCGGCGAGGGTGCGACGTTCCGGGTGGAACTGCCGCGGTCGAGCTGACCGTCAGTCGGGGACGTTGTCTCCGTGGCCGAGTTCGCGCAGCGCTGCCTTGAGCTTCGCCTGCGCCTCGTCGAGCGATTCCTGGGACGGATTCTGCTCGGCGTTGCTGATGTTGAAATCGCCGAGGTCGTAGGCCGGGAAGACGTGCACGTGCAGGTGCGGCACCTCGAGACCGGCGATCAGCAGACCCGCCCGCGGTGCGTCGAAAGCGGGGCGGACGGCCTGTCCAATTGTGCGGGCGACGTCCATGACCTTCGTCCAGATCTCACCGTCGACGTCCTGCCACTGGTCCACCTCCTTGCGGGGTACGACGAGGGCATGGCCCTGGGTGACCGGGGCGATGGTGAGGAACGCGACGACGTCCTCGTCCTCCCACACGAAACGTCCGGGCAGATCTCCGTTGATGATGGCGCTGAATACAGATCCCATGGCCGCCATTATGCGGCTTCGCCGCCCGTGAGTACTTATCAACCTCCCGCGGTTAACAAGTACTCACGGGTGCGAAGCGCACAGGAAACTCCCAGCCTCCGTCCAGGGTCATCGGAGCGTACGGGACGAATCTTGGACGCATGACGACGAATTCCCTCTCCCGCGCACCGGGCGCCATGGGACGACTCGAGACCCCCGAAACCTCCGAGACCGCGCCCGTGCTCGACGTTGTCGTGCCGGTCTACAACGAGGAAGCCGGACTCGAACGTTGCGTGCGCCGGCTCCGGCGGCACCTCGACGAGAACGTTCCCTACTCCGCCCGCATCACCATCGCCGACAATGCCAGCGTCGACGCCACCCTCGCCGTGGCGCACCGGCTGGCCGACGAGATCGACGGCGTCCGTGTCGTGCACCTCGACGAGAAGGGGCGAGGCCGCGCTCTGCGCGCGGTGTGGAGTGCCTCCGATTCCGAGGTGGTGGCGTACATGGACGTCGACCTGTCGACGGACCTCAACGCCCTGATGCCGCTCGTCGCGCCCTTGCTGTCGGGGCATTCGGACCTCGCGATCGGCTCCCGCCTCGCCCGCTCGTCGCGGGTGGTCCGAGGTCCGAAGCGCGAGTTCATCTCCCGCAGCTACAACCTCATCCTCCGTAGCGCATTGCACGCGCGGTTCTCCGACGCGCAGTGCGGGTTCAAGGCGATGCGGGCGGACGTCGCGCAGCGCCTGCTGCCGTTGGTCGAGGACACCGGATGGTTCTTCGACACCGAGCTGCTGGTGCTCGCGGAACGCGCAGGCCTCCGCATCCACGAGGTCCCCGTCGACTGGGTCGACGACCCGGACAGCCGCGTCGACATCGTCGCGACCGCCGTCGCCGACCTCAAGGGCGTGTGGCGGGTGGGCCGGGCACTGTCCACCGGATCGCTGCCGATCGGCAGCCTCCGCGACAGCTTCGGGCGCGAGCCGCTGGTGCCCGGAGTTCCCCGCGGCATGGTCGGGCAGCTGGCCCGGTTCGCCGTGATCGGCGTCGCGTCGACCGTCGCGTACGCGCTGCTCTACCTGATCCTGCATCCGATCATGGGCGCGCAGTGGGCCAACGCCGTCTCACTGCTCGTCACGGCCGTACTCAACACGGCCGCCAACCGCGCGTTCACCTTCGGTGTCCGTGGATCCGAGGGTGCCGCCCGGCATCAGATACAGGGCCTGCTCGTGTTCTCCTTCGGACTGCTGCTCACCAGCGGTTCGTTGTACGTCCTCCACTCGGCGGCCCCGGA
This sequence comes from Rhodococcus sp. ACPA1, assembly GCF_002300195.1. Classification (NCBI taxonomy): domain Bacteria; kingdom Bacillati; phylum Actinomycetota; class Actinomycetes; order Mycobacteriales; family Nocardiaceae; genus Rhodococcus; species Rhodococcus sp. ACPA1. The sequence continues at coordinate 441,570 of NZ_NSDX01000005.1, forward strand.
CGTGTCCAAGCACGTCGAACTCGCCGTCCTCGTTCTCGCCAATCTCGTTGCCACCATCAGCCGTTTCATAGCCCTTCGCTGGGTGTTCCGGAACGCACGCCCCGAAGGAGCTCACGCATGACGACGACCCTCGAACAACCGAAGGTCGAAGCGGCCGAACCACCTCCCGCCCGCAGGCGGTGGGAGCCGTGGGCGCTCGCCGCACTGCTGGTCGGGACCGCGGTCGCGTACATCTGGGGGCTCGGCGCCTCCGGCTGGGCCAACTCGTTCTACGCCGCCGCGGTCCAGGCGGGTTCGGAGTCGTGGAAGGCGTTCTTCTTCGGATCCTCCGACGCCGCCAATTCCATCACCGTCGACAAGCCCCCGATGTCGCTGTGGCTGATGTCGCTGTCGGTCCGGGTCTTCGGGCTCAGCTCGTGGGCGATGCTGGTACCGCAGGCCCTCCTCGGTGTCGGTTCCGTCGCCCTGCTGTACGCCACGGTGAAGCGGTGGTTCGGCGCCCCGGCGGGTCTGCTCGCGGGTCTCGTGCTCGCGCTGACGCCGATCGCGGTGCTGATGTTCCGGTTCAACAACCCCGACGCCCTGCTGGTGCTGCTGATGATCGCCTCCGTGTGGGCGATGCTGCGGGCCGTGGAGGACGGACGCACCCGGTGGATGGTGCTGACCGGCGTGTTCGTCGGTTTGGGGTTCCTGACCAAGCAGCTTCAGGTGATGCTCGTCGTCCCGCCGCTCGCTCTGACCTATCTCTTCGCGGGACCGCCGAAGTTCGGCAAACGCCTCGCCCAGTGCTTCGCGGCGCTCGGCGCGATGATCGTCTCCGCGGGCTGGTGGTTGCTGATCGTCGAACTGTGGCCGGCGTCGTCGCGGCCCTGGATCGGTGGTTCGCAGAACAATTCGATCCTCGAACTCACGCTGGGCTACAACGGTCTCGGCCGGTTGAACGGTGAGGAGACGGGAAGTGTCACGCCCGGCGGCGGTCGCGGGGACGCCGCAGCGGCCATGGGCGGTGCCGGCGAGGCCATGGCGGGCGGCGGCTTCCCCGGAGGAGGCGCCCCCGGCGGTGGCGGTATGTGGGGTAGCACCGGTATCACGCGGATGTTCGAGTCGGCTCAGGGCGGTCAGATCGCCTGGCTGATTCCGGCCGCACTGATCCTGCTGGTCGCCGGTCTCGCACTGCGCGGCAGGGCACCTCGCGTCGACACCCAGCGTGCGTCGTTCCTCGTGTGGGGTCTGTGGCTGCTCGTCACCGGACTGACGTTCAGCTTCATGGCGGGCATCTTCCACGCGTACTACACCGTGGCACTCGCACCGGCCGTGGCCGCGCTGGTGGCAATCGGTTCGGTGACGCTGTGGCGTCGGCGGGACGCGCTGTGGGTGCGGGCGGTTCTCGCGGTGACACTGCTGGCCACCGCTGCCATGTCCTGGGTTCTGCTCGGACGTAGCGCGTCGTTCGTGCCGTGGCTGAAGTGGGCCGTGGTCGGCGTCGGCGTCGTCGCCGCGGTTGCCGTGCTGATCCCGGCGCTGACCCGCGGCCGGATCGCTGCCGTGGTCATGCTGGCTGCGCTGTTCACCGGCCTCGCCGGGCCGACGGCCTACGCCGTCGACACCATCGCGACGCCGCACACCGGTTCGATCGTCTCGGCCGGACCCAACGTCGAAGGCACCCGCGGAGGCCCCGGCGGAATGGGTGGCCCCGGCGGCATGGACGGTGCCGGACGCATGGGCGGCCGCACCGACGGTGCCGCGGTGCCCACCGCGCCGGGTGGCGCCGCTGCCGGCGCGACGGACGGCGCGGCGGCAGGGGCCACCGACGGGATGGGCGGTATGGGTGCCATGGGCGGCGGCGCCGCCGGGGGACTGCTCTCCGGCAGTGAGCCGGGCGCGGAACTGGTGTCGTTGCTCGAACAGGACTCCGGCAACTACACCTGGGTGGCAGCGGCCATCGGATCCAACAGTGCATCCGGCTACCAGCTGGCCACCGAGGACCCAGTCATGCCGATCGGCGGATTCAACGGCAGCGATCCGTCACCCACGCTGGAGCAGTTCCAGCAGTATGTGGCGGACGGCAAGATCCACTACTTCATCTCCGGCGGCCGAGGCGGCGGAATGGGTGGAGACGGAACGGCATCGGAGATCTCCACCTGGGTCCAGGAGAACTTCACCGCCGTCACCGTCGACGGCGTGACCCTGTACGACCTCACGTCCTGACCGGAACCGGCTGTGAGTACTTGTTAACCGCCCGCGGTTGACAAGTACTCACAGCCGGTTTCAGAGGGGGAACGAGATCTCGGGTGTGCGGCAGATCAGCAACCTCCGTACGCGGCCCGAACCGTCGAGCTGCGCAGAGGTGTTGAACGAGGCCTCGAAATCACCGTTCCGTGTGGTGCGTCCCAGAGCCAGTTCGACCTCTCCCACACGAGCTCCCGCGAGGACCTCGTGCACGAGCACACTCTTCTCGCGTTGCTGCAGGTACTCGACGAGACCGGCGCGATCCCCGACGAATTCGGCGGCACTCCCACCGCCGGTGGAGAATTGAACCGACATCCGGAAGTCGTCGGTGATCATGTTCAGGACGCGGTCGGGATCGTCCGAATCCATGATCGCGAACCACGCGACCAGCACGGGAGTCGCAGATGTCGTCTCGTTCAGGTCAGTCGCGCTGCCCATGGGCCAACTCCTTTGTGAGAATGCTGAATTCCGTGTCGAAGGACACCTCGTACGCATCGATGGTTCCGTCGCTGTCGAGGTGCATGGCGGCGAGGAAGTAGCCGGTTGTCTTCATGTCGTGCTCGACGACGGAACCGTAGGCGAACTGGACGTCGCCGGCGCTGCTCGTTCGGAGCAGTACGTGTCGTCGATCGACCGGGGGCCGCCCCCTCAGGTAGTCGAGCATGTCGGCGCGGCTGTACCCCCTGCGGACGGTACCCGGGAGGACTATGGCGAACTCGATCGATTCGTCGAGCAGGGCAACTGCGTCGTCGATCCGGCCGCTGTCGAGGATCGCGTAGTACCGCTCGATTACGAGTGCATCGGTCATGAAATGAACTTAGTTCAACCCGACGCCGATTGTCGAGAGTCCTTGCCGCGACGGCTTGGGCGAAACTAAACTGAACTCACGTCAATTTGAGGAGAGTTCCATGCCGACCACCCATTCCCATCCCTGGCCCGAGACCGAACCCCCGGCGATGACGCCTGTCGCCGAGCACGACGATATCCGGGCGGTGGTCCGCCAATTGCTGGATCGGCATTCGACGCTCGAGGCCGGCCGTCTCGCCGCCGAGTCGGAAATCGGCTACTCGCCCGAGTTGTGGTCGCTTCTCGTCAAGGAGATGAACGTCGCCGCCCTGACGGTGCCGGAGGATCGCGGCGGCCTGGGTTACGGCGTGGTCGAACTCGGGATCGTTCTCGAAGAGTGCGGGCGCGCGCTGGTCAGCGAACCCGTACTCACGTCCGCGATGCTGGGAGTGCAGGCCCTGCTCACTGCCGACAGGTGCCCGCAGGTCGACGAACTGCTGGGGCGAGTCGTCCAGGGCGAACTCGTCGCAACCGTGACAGCCCTCAGCGCGGAGACCGATTTCGTCGACGCCACCCGAACTGGAGACCGCTGGTCGGTGTCCGGCCGCGCGACCAATGTCGTGCAGGGCGGGGCGGCCGATATCGTCGTGCTACTCGGCCGCGGTGGCGAGGGGCCCGGCCTCTATGCGATCGATCTGCGTACCGCCCCGGTCCGGCGCACCGAGCTTCCGGTCATCGATCCCAGTCGGCGGCAGGCGAATCTGCTCTTCGGCGACGCGGCCGCGGTGCGTCTCGTCGGACCCGGCGACGCACTGCGGACGGCCGCATCGCTGCAGAGCCTGGGAGTGATCGGGCTGGCTTGCGAACACGTGGGAATCGTCGACCGCTTACTCGAAAGCACAACGGAATACACGATGCAGCGCCATCAGTTCGGGCGAGCGATCGGCTCTTTCCAGGCCGTCAAGCACCGGCTGGCCAACACTTTGGTCGAGTTGGAGAAGGCTCGATCGGCGGCGCGGTATGCGGCAGCCGTGTTCTCGGAAGACCCGGACTCCGCGGCGCTCCCGGCCGCGGTTGCGGGGGCGATCTGCACCGAGGCCGCGATCGCCACCGCCCTCGAGGCTGTGCAATTGCATGGCGGTGTCGGCTTCACCTGGGAACACGCGGCGCATTCCTACGTTCGCCGCGCGCTCGGTGACGAACCGCTTCTCGGTGATTCGCGGGCGCACCGCAGCCGCGTTGCGGATCTCGTCGGGCTCTGAATCGGGGCGTCTGCCCTCGGCTGAATCGAAACCTCTTGCTCCGCCCTATTGACGGACCATCTCCCACCCAGTAGAACTGAAGTGAATCCAGTTCAGTTTACCCCTCGAAAGGACACCGACATGGTGGACACCGACCACATCGTGCTCGAGAAGGACGGCGACGTCGCCCGCGTGTGGCTCAACCGCCCGCACAAGAAGAACGCGGTCACCGTCGAGCTGCTGCATCGCCTCGACGAGATCATCGTGGAGGTCGACAACGACCCCGACCTCAAGGTGCTCGTCCTGCGTGGACGCGACGGCACCTTCTGCTCGGGCTTCGATCTCGACGAGCTGCGGGAGAAGTACGTCGGCTCCACCACCGCGATGGACGTTGCCGTGCTGTCCGCCAAGGTGTGCGACCGCCTGTATTCGATGAACACACCGTCCGTCGCGGTGCTCGAAGGCTTCGTCACCGCAGGCGGTTTCGAGCTCATGATCTCCTGCGACTTCGCCATCGCCGCCGAGGACGCCCGTATCGGCGACTTCCACATCCGCCGCGCGCTGTTCGGTGGGGCAGGCCCGATCTACCGGCTTCCGCGGATGATCGGCATTCGGAAGACCAAGGAGCTCATGCTGACCGGCAAACTCCTGACCGGCAAGGAGGCGGAGGCCTTCGACCTGATCAACGCCTCGGCGCCGGCCGAAGACCTCGACAAGCTTCTCGCCGAGTTCATCGCCCCGATCGTCGACAAGAGCCCGTTCATGATGAAGCTCACCAAGATGTGCATCGACCGCGGTCTCGACGCGGACATCCAGTCGCTGATGGTGATGGAGCACCTCGCCGTCGGCAATGCGCTGCAGTCCGAAGACGCGCGAGAAGGCGTGAACGCCTTCCTCGAAAAGCGTGAGCCGGTCTGGGTCGGTCGCTGATCCGATACCGACCACGAATCCCGAGGAGAGAATGAGATGGGCGAGACACATATCGCGCCTGCGCTCGGCGCGAGCCGGTGCTCCCACTGCTCGACTGTCGCGTTCCCGGCCACCAGCCTGTGCTCGCAGTGCTCACGACCGGCGATGTCGCCGTTCACTCTGAGCACACGCGGAACGGTCTGGGCGTACACGGTTCAGCGGTTCGCCCCGAAATCTCCGCCGTATGTCCCGCCGCCGAACGGGTTCACGCCGTTCGCCGTCGGATACGTCGAACTCACCGAGGGAATCAGGATCGAAGCCGTGCTCGAATGCCACGACTTCGACGAACTGGACGACGGGGCGCCGGTGACCTTGATCGCCACGGCGCCGGTGCCCCGCTTCGCCACCGATGCCTGTCTGAAGGAGATCCGCTGATGTCCACCGTGTCGATCGTCGGGGCCGGACTCTCGAAGTTCGGACGTCAGCCGGGCAAGAGCGGTCGACAGCTGGCGCTGGATGCGATCGCGTCCGCGTTGACGGACGCCGGCATCGCGTGGACCGATGTTCAGGTCGCGTTCGGTGGCAGCGACGGGTCCGGGCTCGCCGACACCCTGGTCTCCGAACTCGGGCTCACCGGAATACCTTTCACCAACGTCAAGAACGGCTGCGCGACCGGCGGTAGCGCGCTGGTGTCTGCCGTCAACGCGATTCGCTCGGGCGCCGCCGACATCGCACTTGCGGTCGGATTCGACAAACATCCGCGCGGCGCCTTCGACCCGGCGCCGGAGGATTGGGGTCTGCCCGTCGGCTACGGCGAGGCAGGCCTGATGGTCACCACCCAGTTCTTCGGCATCAAGATCGCGCGGTACATGCGCGAACACGCGATCAGCGCACCGACTTTGGCCGCCGTGGCGGAAAAGGCGTATCGCAACGGCTCGCTGAACCCGAATGCCTGGCGCCGCGAACCGATTTCCTCTGAGGAAATCGCCGCAGCCGACATGGTCAACGACCCGCTGACGCGATACATGTTCTGCTCTCCCGGCGAGGGCGGCGCCGCCGTCGTCGTGGCGAGCGAGGCCGCCGCCCGGCGCCTCGGCGGAAGGCCTGTGCAATTGCGCGGAATCTCGGCGGGCACCCGCCGGTTCGGCTCCTTCGAGGTGTTCGGTCCGTCGATACAGGGCCGGGGAACTCCGCCCAGTGTGAGCACGTCCACCGCCGCCGCCGCGTTCGAGCAGGCCGGACTCGGTCCCTCGGATGTGGATGTCGCGCAACTCCAGGACACGGAGAGCGGTGCCGAGATCATGCACATGGCCGAGTGCGGATTCTGTGAGCACGGCGAGCAGGAGAAACTGATCGTGGCAGGCGAGACGGAGATCGGTGGCCGGATCCCGATCAACACCGACGGCGGATGCATCGCCAACGGGGAACCGATCGGCGCCTCCGGCCTCCGGCAGATACACGAGATCGTCACGCAGTTGCGCGGGGAGGCCGGTGCCCGACAGGTTCCCGGACACCCGCGCATCGGATTCACCCATGTCTACGGTGCGCCCGGAATCAGCGCCTGCACCGTCCTGTCCGTCTGAGGAAGAGCCATGAATCAAGCAACGATGCCCGACCTGGACCAGTTCGTGGATGAAGCGCGGGCGTGGCTGAGAACTGTCGCCGAACCGCGCACCCAGATCAAATGGGGAGTGGGATCCGACTCGGTCGCCGTCTTCGAGAATTGGACTGCAGAGCAGGAGCGCGACGAGACCGACCATATCCGTGCGTACGAACAGACGAAGTTCGATGCCGGCTGGGGCTCGATGAACTGGCCGGCCGAGTACGGTGGCCGTGGTCTGCCGATGTCCTATGTGCTCGCGTTCCGGCGGGAGGAGAACGCGTTCGACGTGCCGCGCCGGACCGAAATGTTCTCGGTGACTCAGCAACTGGTCGCTCCGGCGATCGCCCAGTGGGGAACGCCGGAACAATGCGAACGATATGTGCGTGCGATGCTTCGGACCGATATCATCGCCTGTCAGCTGTTTTCGGAAACCGAAGCCGGATCCGACCTGGCCGCCGTCCGGACGAGAGCAGTCGAGCAGGACGGCCGGTGGACGATTACCGGGCACAAGGTGTGGACGTCCGGCGCCCGGGTCGCCGACGTCGGGGTCGCGGTGTGTCGCACCGACCTCGAGGCGTCCAAACACGCGGGCCTCACGGTGTTCCTGGTCCCGATGGATGCTCCCGGAGTCACCGTCCGGCCCATCCGCCAGATGACCGGGGGTAGTTCCTTCAACGAGGTCTATCTCGACGGCGTCGAACTGTCGGACGACTACCGGCTGGGGCCGGTGGGTGAGGGGTGGTCGGTCGCCTTGACGGTGCTGGCAGCCGAGCGACTCGACGCCGGGAACCTGGTTCTGGCCAACGCCGATCACGCCGTCGAACTCGCCCGTCACCTCGACCGGCAGCTGAGCGAGATCGAGCGTGACAAGGTCGCGGATCTCGTGACGCGCAGCTACGTCCAGCGGGTGACCGGTATGCGGGTGGCCGCGGCAGTGGTCGCAGACAAGGACCCCGGTCCCGAGGCATCGGTGGGTAAGTTGCTCGCCACCGACACCATGGCACGTACCTCGGAGGTCGTCCGGTTGTTGCTGGGGCGCGATCTGATTGCCGACTCGGGCGAGTGGGGAACGTTCGCGTGGACGGAGCATGTGCTCGGCGCACCCGGGTACCGGATCGCGGGCGGTACCGACGAGATCCAGCGCAACATCCTCGCCGAGCGTGTTCTCGGTCTACCGAGGGAGCTGCGCCGATGACCACGAACGGCACGCTCGGCGACCGCGTGGCCCAGCGCCTGCGCGAGCAGAGCCCTGGCCTGGACGTCGGCGCACTCGAGCCGCTGCTCGGCGGGCATTCCGGTTTGACGTACAAAGTGCAGACCAGCGACGGCGACCTCGTGATCAAGGCGGTTCCCGAGGGGCAACGCCCCATCGGGCGACACGATATGGTGCGCCAGGCGCGGATCATGGGAACACTCGGTGCGACAGAAGTTCCCGTGCCCCGGATCGTCGCCGTCGACGAGGATGGGCCGGCGTGGTTCGCGATGGAGTGCGTGGCCGGGGAATCACTCGAGCCGGTGCTCGATTCCCCTCCGGTGGAACCGGCTGTCGCGGCGGCGCGGATGCGCCGCGCGGCCGCGGTACTGCCGCTGCTGCATGCGGTGCCGGTCGACACGATCCCGGCGGCCGGGGATCCGTTGTCGCCCGGTGCGGAGTTGGCGCGGTGGAAACGAACGCTGGACGCCGTTCCCCCCGACCTCGTCAGCGGCGGCGACGAACTCTTGCGCCTCCTCGCCGCCGATCTCCCCGAGGCGCTGCCACCGACGTTGGTGCACGGTGACTACCGGCTCGGCAACATCATTGCGCGTGACACCGAGCCGGCGGCGTTGATCGACTGGGAGATCTGGAGCCTGGGCGACCCGCGGGTCGAATTGGGCTGGTTCCTCGTGTTCGCCGACGGCGCGAACTTTCCCGGGGTGGGGCGCGCGGTGCCGGACCTGCCGTCCGAGGACGAACTGATCGGCCTCTACACCGGGGGCAACCCGGCGCTGCCGAACATGAACTGGTTCAACGCGCTCGGCCGCCTGAAGATGGCGGCGATCATGGGCCACAACCTGCGCCGGCACCGCGAGGGCCGCCACCACGACCCCGACCAGGAACGGCTGCCCGACACCATCTCACAGCTCATTCGCAGTGGCACTGCGCTACTCGCCTGATCAGAAAGGACGACACGTGGACTTCGGATACTCCGCACGCACCGAGCGACTGCTCGAGCAGCTACGGACCTTCATGGAAGAGCACGTCTATCCGGCCGAGGCCGTGTACGACGAGCAGATCCGTGCAAATTCCAACCCTCACGAGCAGCCGAAGGTCATGCTGGACCTGCAGGCGAAGGCCAGAGAACTCGGATTGTGGAACCTCTTCATGACGCACGCCGGGCGGGGCGCCGGGCTGACCAACCTCGAGTACGCCCCCCTCGCCGAGATGGTCGGACGCTCGGTGATCGGCAACGAGGCCGTCAACTGCTCGGCACCCGACACCGGCAACATGGAAATTCTCGCCATGTACGGCACCCCGCAGCAGCAGTCGCGCTGGCTGGAGCCGCTCCTCGACTGCACGATCAGGTCGGCATTCGCGATGACCGAGCCGGACGTGGCGAGTTCGGACGCCACGAACATCACCTCGACCATCCGCCGCGAGGGCGACGAGTACGTCCTGAACGGCCGGAAGTGGTACACCTCGGGCATTCTCGACCCCGACTGCAAGCTCGTCATCTTCATGGGCAAGTCCGATCCCGAGGCTCCGACGTACCGGCAGCAGAGCATGATCCTGGTGCCCGCAGATGCCCCCGGCATCGAGGTGCTCCGCGATCTGCCCATGTTCGGCTACCACGACCGGCTCGGCCACGGCGAGGTCCAGTTCACGGACGTGCGGGTGCCGGCCGACCACATGCTCGGCGCCGAGGGCGACGGGTTCGCGATCGCGCAGGGCCGACTCGGGCCGGGACGCATGCACTACGCGATGCGGGCGATCGGCATGGCCGAACGCGCCCTCGAGCTGATGTGCCGACGAGTGCTGCAGCGCACTGCATTCGGTGCTCCGCTCGCCGACCGCGGTGTGGTGCGCGAGTGGATTGCCCGTAGCCGGGTGGAGATCGATCAGATCCGGCTACTCGTCCTGAAGTCGTCGTGGCTGATGGACACGCGCGGAAACGGCGCTGCCCGTTCGGAAGTCGCCGCGATCAAGGTGGCCGCCATGGAGATTGCTCATCGCGTGGTCGACCGCGCGGTCCAGGCACACGGCGCCGCAGGAGTGAGTGACGACACGATCCTGGCCAGGCTCTACGCCATCACCCGTGCACTGCAAATCGCCGACGGCCCGAACGAAGTCCATCTGCGCACGATCGCGCGCCTCGAACTGAAGAAATACGCATGAACACGACTGAAGAGTTGAAGGGCAAGGTCGCACTCGTCACGGGCGCCACCCGGGGGCTCGGATACGCTATCGCCAGTGGGCTGGCCGCCGCGGGAGCCACCGTGATCGTGTCGAGTCGCAAGGAGGAGGCATGCGTCTCCGCGGCCCGGGCAATCTCCAGGGACACCGGTGGAATCGCCGAACCGCTGGCATTGCACGTCGGGAAGTGGGACGCGATCGAACTTGCGGTCGACCACATTCTCACCCGGTTCGGAACGCTCGACGTCGTCGTGAACAATGCCGGTATCGCGCCCCTGTCCCCGACACTCGAGTCGGTGTCGGAGTCGCTGTTCGACAAGACGATCGAAGTCAACCTCAAGGGCCCGTTCCGGCTCATGGCGGTGGCCGGTGCCAGGATGAGTGCGGCCGGGGGCGGTTCGATCATCAACATCTCGAGCATCGGCGCGCTGCGCCCCAGCCCGCCCGAGGCGATGTATGCGGCGTCGAAGAACGGGCTCAATGCGCTGACGATGGCCTTCGCGCAGGAATACGCGCCCCGGGTGCGGGTGAACTGCATCATGCCGGGCGGATTCGCGACCGACATGGCGGCGGACTGGGACGACGAGTTCGTCGGGAAGATCGTCGACCGGCTCCCGGCCGGACGTCTGGGGCGTCCGGATGAAATCGCCGGCCTCGTCGTGCATCTGGCCGGCGACCGTGCCGGGTACACCACGGGCGCGATCATCCCGGTCGACGGCGGACGCACCGCCGTCTACTGATGCGGGTGCCACGAACACGAGTAGGAGCCAACCACATGCAGGTACCCGATCTGTTCCAGCTGAGCGGTCGCGTCGCCGTCGTCACGGGTGCGTCGTCCGGATTGGGAATGGGATTCGCGCGGACGCTGGCCTCGGCCGGCGCCACGGTCTTTGCGGCCGCCCGCCGAGTCGATCGGCTCGCGGCACTGGCCGAGGAGGTCGACACCGTGGTCCCGGTCGAATGCGACATCACCGTCGACGCCGACCGCCGCCGGCTCGTCGACCGCGCCCGCGAGCGCACCGGCCACGTCGACGTCCTCGTCAACAATGCCGGTAAGCCCGGACCTCCGAACGCGGAGGACGAAACCGCCGACGGGTTCGCGTCGATTCTCGACGTCAACCTCGCGGCGGGTTTCCATCTCTCCACGTACGCCGCGTCGGCCGTTCCGGAGGACGCGGGGATATCGATCATCAACATCTCCTCGGTGATCGGGCTGGTGTCCACCGCTCCCATCGGCGGTGCGAGCTACGCGGCGTCGAAGGCGGGCATCCTCGGGCTGACCCGCGAGCTGGCGGGTCAGTGGGGCAGGCGGGGCGTCCGTGTCAACGCCGTCGTTCCCGGATGGTTCGATACCGAAATGACCGACGGACTGTTCAGCAATCAGCGTTCAGCCGACTGGGTGCGCCGCAACACGATGCTCGGCCGCGGTGGCCGCGCGGGCGAAGTGGACGGTGCCGTGCTGTTCCTCGCATCCGATGCGTCGTCGTATGTCACCGGACAGACGCTCGTCGTCGACGGCGGCTGGGCAGCCAGGTAGGCGACAGGACAGTGGCCATCGAGACGATGAAAGCCGTGCGCTTGACCGCCTGGGGCGAACCCGCTCAGGTCGTGCCGGTCCGGCTCCCCGAACCGCAGGGCGCCGAACTGCTGATCGAGGTCCGGGCGGCTGGGCTCTGCAGGTCCGACCTGCACGTCATGGACGCACCCGCCGGTGTGTTCGACTATCCGCTTCCCCTCACGCTCGGGCACGAGGTGGCCGGAACCGTTGTCGACGCGGGCCCCGGCGCCGACAGTTCGTGGATCGGCGAGTCCGTGGTGATCCACGGTGTCTGGTCCTGCGGGGCGTGCCGCAATTGCAGACGGGGCCGGGAGAATTACTGTCACGACCTGCGTCGGCGGGCCGACGGCCGGCTCCCCGCGATCGGCAACGGTCTCGGCTACGACGGCGGTCTGGCCGAGGCCATGATCGTTCCGTCCGAACGGTTCGTGGTGCGCACCCGGGGGCTTGCTCCCGAGAGTGCCGCCCCGCTCGCCGATGCGGCCCTGACGGCCTACCACGCGATCCGCACGAACCGGGATCTCGTCGACGGCCACTCCGTCGCGGTAGTGGTCGGCGTCGGGGGACTGGGACACCTCGCCGTCCAGATTCTTCGTGCCCTCGGCGCAGGCACCGTGTTCGCCGTCGATCCGCGCCCGGAATCGCGCGCGCTCGCGAAGCGGCTGGGAGCCGACGCGGCATTCGCGGACATCGCCCGGATCACTCAGTCGATCGACGCTGATGTGGTCTTCGATTTCGTGGGTTCATCGGCCACCACGGAGGCGGCTGCAAAGTTGCTCGGTCCCGGTGCCCGCCTGGTCACCGTGGGCAGCGGGGGAGGCCGGCTGACGGTCGGCAAAGACCTCGGACTACCCAACGGCTGGCAGGTCAGCGCCCCGTTCTGGGGAACACGCGCGGATCTCGAGGCGGTGATCGACCTCGCGCATCGAGGGCTGCTGAGCGTCGAATCGACCGCGTACCGATTGGACGACGCCCTCGACGTATACGACCGGCTGCGCCGCGGAGCGATCCGCGGTCGCGCCGTCCTCGTGCCGTGACCGGCGAAAAGATTGCGCGATGCTGCGTGTGATGACTGAGAATGACAGTGGTTCGGTAAACAGGAGGTCTGCGAGATGTGGGAGTTGGCTCGCGAATTCGATGCTCGCGCAAAGAGTTCGCCGGATGAGATCGTGGTCGTCGACGCCTCGGGCGAGTACACCGCTGCGTGCGTGGTCGCGGCCGCGACCGAGCTCGCCGCACTGTTGGCCACCGCCCCCGGGGGGTCGCCCACCGTGCTCGTGCAAGCGGACAACAGTTGGCGGACACTGACTGCGGCACTCGCGGTCGGACTGCGGGGCGGTGTCGTCGCCGTGTTCAGCAGGCATGCCACCCCGTCGGAGTTCGCCGTGGCCCTACACGACATCGCGCCCGATGTGGTGATCGCCGACCGGGAGTCTCTTGCCCACTGGGGTGTACCCGACGACCGCTTCGGTGAAGAGTCGACCGCGCTGGGCGGCTGGGCGGTGCGCTGGTCGCGATCACCGGTCAGCGACGTCGGGCGGTGGAACGGCGGGATCGCGATCGCGATGACGTCCGGGTCGACGGGGCATCCCAAGTGCGTGGTCCAGTCGGAATCTGCGATCCGGTACGCGTGCCGTTGCACGATCGACGCGGTCGGACTCGAACCCGGGGATCCGGTTGCCGCATTCGTCCCGCTCTCGTCGGTGGCCGCGTTCTGCTTCGGGCTGTACCTCCCCGCGATGCTGGCCGCGCCGATGGTCTGTATGGACGGCTGGAAGCCTGCAACCGCCCTCGAGGTGGTGAGGAAACACCAGGTTGCGTGGACGATGCTCGTCCCGACCATGGCGCTCCAGCTGGCCGTCGCGCCGGACGCGTCGGGCGCGCTGACCTCGCTGCGCGCGATGACCGTCGGCGGCGGCCCGATGGACGCCGGTGCGCTCGGTCGCGCCGAGCAGACTCTCGGGACGACGTTTCTGCGGGTGTTCGGTATGTCCGAGTGCCTCGGGCACACCACCCCGCTGCCCTCGGACGAGCCGGCCGTACGCCTGGGCCGGGACGGTCGTCCGTTCCCCGGTACCGTCGTCCGAGCAGTCGACGAACAGGGCGCGCCACTGCCACCGGGGCGGGTGGGCGATGCCCAGGTCGCCGGACCGTCCCTCTTCGTCGGGTATGCGCGAGCCGGGGCTCCGACACCGCCCGACCTCACGGCGGACGGATTCCTGCCCACCGGCGACCTCGTCGAAGTCGCGGAGGACGGGAGCATCCGGGTGATGGGGCGGCAGAAACAGATCATCATTCGCGGGGGTCGCAATATCGATATCAACGAGGTCGAGGCCGCCATCGCGCGCATCCCGACCGTCTCCCAGGTGTGCGTGGTACCGGTGCCGGACGACCTCCTCGGTGAACGCGCCGCAGCCCTGGTCGTGAGCACGGGTGCACCGATTACCCTCGGTGAGGTGACCGCGCACCTCGGAGACGTCGAGTTTCCGAAGTTCAAGTGGCCGGAGTTCGTCTTCACGATCGACGATCTGCCGCAGAACCGCGTCGGGAAACTGTCTCGACCGGATGCGGTGGACCTCGCAACACGCCTGCTCGCCGGTACCGAGAGCCACTGATCTCCACCCGACTTGACCTCAGTTCAGGTAGTCTTACCGGTACCGACCCGACAACAGATGGATGGGGATCCCGTGTCCGTAGAAGCCATGACGCTCCGCGATGGTCCGCGTTCCAAGCGCGGGCTCATCCTCACGGCCGCGATCGAACGCTTCGGGGAAGTGGGCTTCGAGCACACGAAGTGGGCGTCGATCGCCGGCGAGGTCGGTATCGGCCAGACTGCGCTCTACCACTATTTCGAGTCCAAGGCGCACTGCCTGCTGACCATCATGCGTCTCGAACTGGCAGAGTCCCTCGAGCGATTCACGGCCGCGATCGAGGGCGTGGACGACCCGGTGGAGGCGTTGGGTGCCGCCGTCACCAGTGCGCTGGAAGCGACCCCCCGGGACGCCCTGCAGCGTCGCATCCTCCAGAGTCACATGGATCTGCTCGCCACCCCACGTCAGTCCGAGAAGGAAGAAGCCGAGCGCCAGACCTCACGTGCGCTGGTGAACTCGATCGAAGAAGCGTGGTCTCTCCTCATTGCGAAGGGGATGGGCGCCGGAGTCTTCGCCGACGCCGATCCACGTCTGATGGCCCGGCTGGTCCTCGGACTCGTCGTCAGCGTGTGGCGTTGGTACCGGCCCGGCGGCGACATGAGTCTCGACCAGCTCAACCGACAGGTTCGCGACGCCACTCTGCGTATCGTCCGCGCGTAGCGCGCGGCGTTCGTGGAGGGGCTTTTGCACGCCCTCAGTAATTGAACTTAATTCAGGTCAGTATTGGAGCGATGAATGTACAACTTGATCGTCTTGGCCGCCCGTCCCCACGACTGGAGCCACGAGCAATTCATCGAGTGGTGGCGCGGGGAACATGCCGACGTGACCTATCCACTCCCCGGCCTGCGGCGATGGCAGCACACCGAAGTGCTCGACGCGATGGACGACAGGTCCCGGGAATGGGACGGCGTGTCGATCCTGAGCTTCGACTCCCGCGAGGACCTCGATGCCGCGCTCGCCAGCCCGCAGTGGCAAGCCGCGGTGGACAACGTCGGCCGGATGCGTGGAAAGCGCATCCTCGTCATGGGCGAGGAGAAAACGATGGTCGAAGTGGACGGCGGCACACCATGAGGGCTCGGTGGATGGAGCCGGGCTGCTACGAGGTGGCGCCCGGCGTGCACCGAGTACCCCTCCAGATGCCTGCCGACGGTCTCGGAGCGGTGAACGTCTACGCCCTCGAGACTCCGGACGGCCTGGCCCTCGTCGACGGTGGTTGGCGAGTCGACACGACCTTCGGGGAGATGGAGCGCGCACTGCGCCGGATCGGTCACGGCACCGAGCAGATTCACGACATCTACGTCACCCACGTGCACCGCGATCACTACACGTTCGCCGTCGAACTCCGCCGCCGTCACGGTTCACGCGTCCATCTCGGTGTAGCCGAGGCGGACGGATTGGCGGCTGTCGGCGCACTCGGCAGCAACGTCCCGACGGATTCGCTCCACGAACTCCGCCGCGCCGGAGCCCCCGTCCTGGCCGACACCGTCGAGGCCCTGACCGCCGCGGAGCCGTTCTACCCCTCGGACTGGGAAGAGCCCGACCACTGGCTCGCCGCGGGTCCGCTCCGGATCGGGCAGCACGCTGTCGACGTCGTGCACACGCCGGGCCACACCAAGGGGCACATGGTCTTTCATGATACGCAGCGCGGACTGCTCTTCAGCGGAGACCACGTACTGCCCTCGATCACCCCGTCGATCGGCTTCGAGCTCGGTGAGTGGGACCTGCCCTTGGGGCGTTACCTCGACTCGTTGTCCGGATTGCTCGACCGCCCCGATTCGCAACTCCTGCCGGCACACGGAGATCCGACGCCGAGCGTCCACGTGCGAGTCGAAGAGCTTCTCGCGCATCATGACCGGCGATTCGCCGCCATGCGCGACGCGCTGGCCACGCTGGGACCGGTCACCGCGACGGCCGTTGCGGAGGCCATTCCGTGGACCCGTCACGAACGGCCGTTCGCCACGCTGGATCCATTCAACCGGATGATCGCCACCTGTGAGACCCTCGCGCACCTCGACACCTTGGCCGACCGCGGCCAGATCACCGTCCGAAGCCGAGGCGATCGCGACGTCTTCGCCGTCGCATGAGCGGAAGGAACCCTGTGCAGAGCCGTGAGCTGAAACTGGCACGCCATCCCCAGGGGAAGGTTCGGCCGGACGACTTCTCTCTCGACGTGGTGAGCGTTCCCGAGGAACTGGGTCCCGGTGACATCCTCGTTCGCAACTCGTGGCTGTCGATCGACCCGTCCGTCAGGATGCGCCTCGGTCCCACCGGCCCCGCCGGCTACCTGCCCCCGTTCCGCATCGGGGAGACGCTGACCGGGTTGGCCGTCGGCGAGGTAGTCCGATCTCGTGCCCCCGGCTTCGAGCCGGGCGACATGGTGCTGCACATCAACGGCTTTCGTGAGTTCGCCGTGATCCGGCAGGACGGCGACACCCTGGCCGGGGCGGGCGGTGTGACACGACTCGACACGACCGAGCATTCGCCGCAGTCGTATCTCGGAGCGCTCGGCAGCTCCGGGCTCACCGCCTATGTGGGGTTGCAGTGCATCGGCGAACTCACGGGCGACGATGTCGTCTGGATCTCCTCGGCGGCCGGAGCGGTCGGCAGCCTCGCGGCGCAGATTGCGCGGATCCGAGGTCACTACGTGGTCGGCAGCACGGGATCCGCCGAGAAGGCCCGGTTCCTGTCGGAGGAACTGAAACTCGATGCCGCGTTCGATTACCACACTCCGGATCTGATCGGAGCTCTCGAACGCGCGGCACCGAACGGCATCGATCTGTATTTCGACAACGTGGGCGGAGCGCATCTCGAGGCCGCCCTGTATCACCTCCGGCGAGGAGGCCGGGTTGCCATGGCGGGCGCCGTCGCGTCCTATGACGCGGAGGCGCCGACTGCAGGCCCGAACAATCTCTTTCAGATCGTGGCAAAGAACCTCACAGTGAGGGGGTTCCGGGCCGGTGCATACGAACATCTGCTCGGCGACATGCGGGCCGAGGTCGGGAGCTATCTCCGCGACGGCCGGCTAGTTGCTGCGGAAACCGTGTTCGACGGTCTCGAGTCGGCACCGGATGCCATCATCGCGATGCTGCGCGGCCGCACCGTCGGAAAGACGCTGTGCCGTCTACTCTGATGCTCCGGCGGCTACACCGACGAACATGGCCTCCGCATCACGCGGAGGCCATGTTCTTCTGCGCAGCTCAGGCCGCCGTCCACCCACCGTCGGCGTAGATCTCCGAGCCGGTGACGAAGCTGGAGTCGTCGCCGGCGAGGAAGGCGACCGCGGCCGCAATCTCCTCACCGCGTCCGAGCCGTCCCATCGGCGTGCGGGCCAGCATCTCGCGATGACGCTCGCTGCCCTCCCAGCGCTCGAGCAGCGGGGCCGTACCGATGAACCCCGGGTGTAGCGAATTGACCCGCACTCCCGCTTTCGCCCAGTGCAGGGCGGCGTTCTTGGTCATCGTGCGGACGGCGCCCTTGGCCGCCGCGTAGGCGACGCTGTTACCCAGACCGCCCACGGTTCCCAGGATCGAGCACATGTTCACGATCGAACCGCCGCCGCTACGCTCGATCAGTGGGCCGGCATGTTTCATGCCCAGCCAGGTGCCGGTCTGGCCGACCCCGATCACGCGATCCCAATGGGATCGGGTTTCGTCCTCGGCCGTGGCGACGCTGCCGATGGCGGCGTTGTTGACCAGGGCGTGCAACGCGCCGAACGTCGCCTCGGCTGCTGCGACGACCGCCTCCCACTGTTCCTCGGACGAGACGTCCAAGGCGTGCGCGGCATGTCGCTCGGGACGGGCGAGAGAGCGGAGCAGATCGTGGCAGGCCGACTCGTCGAGATCCGTCACGACGACGTGAGCGCCTTCCTCGGCGAGCCTGTGGACTATCTCGACGCCGATTCCACCGGTCGCACCCGTCAACAGGACGACCTTGTCGCGAAGTCGGTCAGGGCCGACAGTCATCGTGACTCCTTGTCACTCGTTCGGATCTGGCAGGGCACATCGACATCACAGATTGCTCAGTACGTTCCGGCCACCGATGAGCATCGCGAACACGACGCCGATGCTGGTCACTGCCGTCATGAGCAGCGCCATCGCAGCCACCAGCGGGTAGGAACCGTTCTCCCACAGGTCGAACAGCAGCGTACCCATCACCTGGGTCGTGGCGGCGCGGACGAGCAGGGAGGCGGCGAACTCGTGGGTGAGCAGGATGAACATCAGGGCGACGGCACTGAGCACGGTCGGCCTCATGAGCGGCAGGATCACCCGGACATTGGTGACGAACGGGCTCGCGCCGCTCGTCGCCGACGCCTCGGCGTAGGTCTCCCCGAGCGACAGCATCGCCGTCATCTGCATTCGAGTGGAGAAGGGCACCATCAGCACGACGTAGACGAGGATGATGACCGCTTTGGTGCCGTAGAGGATCAGCGGAGGCTGGGTGTAGGTCAGCAGGAACCCGACACCGAAGATCACCGCTGGAATGCCCAGGGGGAGGGCCGTGATGACGTCACCGACAGTCCCCAGGACGCGGTGTTTGCGACCGCGCACGAGCAGGGTGGCGGTGAGGTAGCCGATCGGCACGCAGATCACGACCGCCACGACCGAGGTGAGGAGACTCGTGTACACCGAGTCGACGATGCTCGCGGTCTGGAAGAGCGCCCGGAAGTTGTCGAGGGTGAACAGATTCCAGGACAGCGATTCCGACCAGTACGGAGACACGGCCACGATGGCCAGTCCGATCAGCGGAACGACGAGGGCGAGAATCGCGTACACGGAGATCGCCACCGCGGCCCACACCGAGCGACCGGTGTTCGGTGCGAACGCTTTTCCCCCGTGGGTGACGAAGCGCGACTGATTGCCGAGAAGCATCTTCTGTGCGAGCACGACGACGACTCCGAAGATGACGAGCGGTGAACCCGCCGCCGCGGCCGCCGCGAAGTCCGCCGGCGACTCGGACACACGCCGATACATCTCGGTGGTGAGCACCTTCACACCGGAGTTCTGCCCCAGCAGGAGCGGTCCGGTGAACTGTCCCAATCCGAGGAGCAGCGCAATTCCGCCGCCGTACACGAGAGATGGGCGAAGCAGCGGAAGGACCACGCGAAAGAACACTCCGAGCGTCGACGAACCGCTGATCTGTGCAGCCTCGAGGTGCTCGGAACTGATGTTCTGCATTCCCGCGCTGACGAAGAGGTAGACGAAGGAGGTGAGCCCGAAACCGGTGAGAATGATGATCCACGGCGTGCTGTAGACATCGATCGGTCCGGAATCCACGTGGTTCCACCAGGGAAGTTTCCGCAGGAGTGCGTTCAGGTACCCGGGTCCCGGAGAGAGGAGGAATGCCCACCCGACGACATTGGCGACCGCGGGCATCACGATGGGTAGAATGGGGACGATCCGGAGGAAGCTCAGCCGTCGTGGCAGCCTGGTGGCCGCGAACGCGAGCACCGTGCCCAGAACCATTGCGATAGCGAGCGACGTGACGGCGAGGGCGATGGTCGTCCGGATGGTTTGACCGATGTCGTACCGCCCGTACTGGGCCTGATATCCGCGTGCGCCGTCTTCGAACGCCAGCGACTGCAGCCGGAAGAGCGGGAGCACGATGAGGTATGCGAGAACCGCCATCAGCGCGCCGTATCCGAGCCTCGTTCGCCACACCGTGCTGACCACGAGCGGACGCGCGCCGCGGTGTACGGCAACCGTAGCCATCATGCCTCCGATCGGGCGGTGGCCTGGGCGAGCACGGGAACCTGCAGATCGACGTGCCCGTCGAGGTGCGGGAACACCCGCAGTGCGGTGGGGGAGAAGCTGACCACCAGGGGGGATCCCGTGGCGGCGCCACGCAACCAGGGCCCGTGTTGTGCCGCATCCGCGCGAAGGTACAACCGCTCGCCTCCGGCGTTCACCGTGACGTCGAAATGGCGACCCCCGTACTCCGAGGTGACGAGTTCACCCGCGAGGCCGACATCACCCGGGGCGACCTCGTCGAGCGAACGACGAAGTGCGAGGTCGTCGGGACGCATTCTTCCCACTGCCGCGTCGCCGCTGATGTGTCCGCCCTGGACGCCGGCCGCGTCGAGATCTACCGGAGTACCCGCTCGCGTCGTCCAACCCTCGTGCCGCCGGACGAGTTCGAGTCGATTCGCCATGCCGATGAACGCGGCGACATAGTCGGAGGACGGGGACTCGTAGACCCGTTCCGGGGTGTCGTACTGCTCGATTCTGCCCGCCTTCATGATGGCGAGTCGGTCGCCGAGCGCAAACGCCTCGGCCTGGTCATGGGTGACGAATACGGCCGTGAAGCCCAGACGTTGATGAAGCTGATGAATCTGGGACCGCACCTGATCGCGCAGTCGTGCATCGAGATTGCTCAGGGGTTCGTCGAACAGCACCAGATCGGGTTGTGCGACCAATCCGCGCGCCACCGCCACTCGCTGTTGCTGCCCACCGCTGAGTTGGGAGGGATACCGGTCGAGCAGGGCTCCGCAGTCCACCATTCCTGCTGCGGTTTCGATCTGCCCGGCGGCGATGGCGCTCTTCATTCGTCGAACCTTCAGCGGGTATCGGATGTTTTCGCGCACCGTCATGTTGGGCCACAGCGCGTAGGACTGGAAGACCATGCCGATGTTGCGCTTGTAGGCCGGAACGTTGACCCGGGTCGACGCATCGAAGACGGTGTGGTCCTTGAACGTGATCGACCCGCCCTCGGGTGTCTCGAGGCCGGCGATGCAGCGGAGCGTGGTCGTCTTCCCGCAACCGCTGGGGCCGAGCAGGACGAGGAATTCACCGTCCTCGATGTCGAGGTCGAGTTGATCGACGATGGTGTTGGACCCGAAGGTCTTGGTCAGGTTGGAAACCCTGAATTGCGATGTCACCTTGGCACCTGCTTGGTTGCGAGGGGTTTGTCGGGGGAGGAGTAAGGAAAGTGAATTCAGTGTGTATTAGGACTGCGTCGGGCGCTTCGGAGTCCTGGCACCCGCGGAGGTTCCGCCGTCGATCATGAGATCGGAGCCGGTGATGTAGCTGCTGTCGTCGCACGCGAGGAACAGGATGGCCTTCGCCACCTCGAGTGGGAGACCCCGGCGTTGCAGCGGAATGCTTTTCACATACGCGTCCATGTCGTCGTCGGCGAAGTCGGCGCCGGCGGTGATTCCCGTCTCGATGCTGCCCGGGCAAACAGCGTTGACCCGGATATTCGATTCCGCGAACTCCAACGCCGCAACGCGTGTCAAGGCACGAACACCGAACTTCGACGCGCCGTACGCACCGAGTTCGGCGGTGGCGAGGACGCCGCGCAGCGAAGACAAATTGACGACCGACCCTCCTGTGGTCATCGCGGCGCCGGCCGCCTGCAGTCCGAGGAAGGTGCCCACCAGGTTGAGGTCGATCATGCGTCGCAACTCGGCGACCGAGGTCTGCATGATCGACGCCTTGGAGGCGGCGCCCGCGGAGTTGACGAGAATGCGCATCGGATGCCCGCGCTCCGCCATCTCGGTGGTCACCCGGGTCCACTGGGATTCTTCGGTGACGTCGAGGTGTCGATAGTGTGCTCTCGCACCGAGTTTCGCCGCAACACTGTTGCCCAGCTCGTCGTCGACGTCGCACAGGTACACGGTCGCCCCGTGGGCGTGGAAGAGTTCCGCGGTCGCGGCGCCTATCCCGCGTGCAGCACCGGTCACGAGAGCGCAGGTGTCACGCAGTCGCGCGTCGTGGGTGGTCACTGGATGAACCGCTTTTCCCAGTCGGACTGGTATTCGGTGAGCGATTCGGGCGTCAGATCGGAAGTGTTGGGCAGCGCGATGTCCTGCGCGTGCGCGACGCTTCCTTCGATGTCGGGCAGGGCGCTCGCGTAGCCGAGCGACAACGCCTTCTGGCCGGCCGGGGTCACCATGAAGTTCGCCAGCACCTGCGCTGCATTCGGGTGCGGTGCCGCGGACAGGGCGTGGGTGAACCAGGGGGTTCCCCACGGGGGCGACGGCAGCGCCCAGTCCACCGGTGCACCCGATTCCTTCTCTCGCACCAGGGGTTGCACTACGGGGGTCGCGACGATTTCACCCGAGGTCAGGGCCTGAGCGACACCCAGCGCACTCGGATAGATGCGCGGTTTCAGTTCCGCGAGCTTCTGGAGATAGTCGTCGCCGAAGTTCTTTTCGAAGAATCGGTAGAAGTCGACGTAGGCGGCGATACCCGACGGGTTGACGATTCCGATCTTGCCCTTCAATGCCGGGTCGAGCAGGTCTGCCGGCTTCTGCAGACCGCCGGGAAGCGCTGTCGTGTTCCACCCCAGGGCGAACACCGCCGCACTCGTCAGGAAGAACTTGTCGGAAATGATGCTCTTCTGCGGTTCGTATTCCGGCGCGTCGAATGCCGGACCCACGAGGTCGGTCGAGTAGGTACCCGACTCGGCGGCATTCTCGATCCAGGCGGCGTCGGTGAGCATGTGGACGTCAGCCGTGCCGCGCTTCGTCTGGCTCTCGACCTCGACCTTCGGGTTGATGTCGGCGTCGGTTCCCCGGACGTACTCGAGGGAGATCTCGGGATACTCCTGCTCGAAGGCCACTTCGAGGGCGTCGAGGTTGGCAGGGAGTTGGCTCGAATACAGCAGCACACTGCCTTCGCCCTTGGCCGCTGCGACGACGTCGTCCCACGTGCCGGACACGGGCCCAGTGACACCGGCACCGCCGGATCCGCAGGCGGCGGAGGCGAACGCGGCGACCACCGCGACGGCCATCAGCTTTATCGGCACACTTCTCATGGCATGAAAGTCCTTCCGGAATCGGTTCGCCGGATGCGAACCTGTGCAATCGGTTGCGGAGTGCGAGATCGAATGCGGGGCGAAGCCCTACGACGCGAGCGTGTCGAGCAGTGCGGCAACGCGATCGGGAATCGTCACCATGGCCATGTGGCCGGAGTCGAGAAAGACGGTGTCGCCGCCGACGACGGCAGCCGAACGCTCCTGCAGCTCGGGCGGATAGCACGTGTCCTTCGTCAAACGTACGTATGTGCGGGGTACGTCGGCACGGAGACCGGACAGATCCACGAACTCGGTGAGTAGCGCACCGGAATCGTCGACCAACTGGTCGATCATCCAGTCGGTCTGCTCGGCGTCCATGTCGTTGCAGAGCATCGCTGCGGCGCCCAGTGGATCCTGGCGATACACACCACCTTCTATCGACGCTTCGACCGCCACGCGGACGTCCGGATCGATCTGGTCGATCACCCGCGTGCCGTCAGGAGGGACGACGGCGGAGAGGAACACGACGTGCCGTAGTCGGTCCGCGAGCGCTGACATGGCCAGCGGGGCCGTCACTCCTGCGAATGAATGCGCGACGAGAACGATGTCCTCGAGGTTCGCCGCCTCGACGTCCTCGACGAGGGCGGCGGCGCAGTCGGCGAGGGTGACCGACCGCGGGTCGACAGAGCGGCGTTCACCCCGTCCCGGGAGATCGACTGCGAGAGTGTCACCTTCGAGCAACGGGAGGAGAGGCTCCCAGCAGGAGGCGCCCACTCCTGCGCCATGGATGAGAACGAACGACATGATGCCCCTCACTGAATTGAACTGATATCAGTTTGAATCTAGGGAAATCGCCTTGTGATGTCAATCACCTGCTAGCGTGAAGTGAATCCAGTTCAATCGAGAGGTCGGTATGACGACTCCACGTGCAGCGCGGCCGCTGCAGCTCGGCAAGCTTCGGTTGGAAAACCGTCTCGTCGGTACGCCTCACGCCTCGGGAGCCGTTGCGGGCGGCATCCCGTTGCCCGGCGACGCGGACTACTGGCGCCGCCGCGCGGCGGGCGGTGCAGCAATGCTCGTCGTCGGCGGAACCGTGGTGTCGCCCAGCTCGACCAATCGCAACGGCAACATCACCGAGGCCTGGCGTCCCGAAGTCGTCGCCGGCCTGGAGGCTCGGGCACGAGCGATCACGGCGGAGGGAGCCGTCGCGGCATGCCAGCTGGTGCACCTCGGGCGCGAAACGCTCGGCGCCGAGCTGTGGAGCCATCCCGTGGCACCGACCGCCGTCCGCTCTCCGCGCGAACCGACGCGGGCCCGAGTCCTCTCCCACGCCGATGTCGACGGGATCGTCGACGCGTTTCGCACATCCGCCGTTCACGCGTGGTCCGCCGGATTCCCAGTGGTCGAACTGCATGCG
Organism: Rhodococcus sp. ACPA1; assembly: GCF_002300195.1. Taxonomy (NCBI): domain Bacteria; kingdom Bacillati; phylum Actinomycetota; class Actinomycetes; order Mycobacteriales; family Nocardiaceae; genus Rhodococcus; species Rhodococcus sp. ACPA1. The sequence goes on from NZ_NSDX01000005.1 coordinate 466,088, forward strand.
GCCCACGGATATCTGCTGGCGCAGTTTCTGTCACCGATCACCAACTTCGGCCGAGGCGCTGGGACGGTTGCGGGGCGTGTGCAGATCCTCGACCGCATTGCGTCTGCGGTTCGCGACGCCTGCCCCGGTGTCGTCCTCGGTGTTCGCGTCTCCGCCGAAGGGGACGACGAGGCCGGCCTGAGCATGGACGGGCTCTGCGAGGTACTTCCGCACCTCTCGGATTTCGACTACGTCAACGTCACGGTCGGGGTGCGCACCACCTATGTTCGCGACATGGCCGTCGCCGACCCGCCGCTGCTCGGTGCCGTCGGACGGTTGCGCGCCGCCACGGTGACGCCGCTGCTGGTGTCGCAATCCTTCCGCACTGGTGCGTCTATCGACACCGCGCTGCAATCGGGAGCCGATCTCGTCGGCATCGCGCGCCCGCTGATCGCGGATCCGGACTTCCCGAGGAAGATACTGACCGGCAGGGAGACCTCGATCCGCCCGTGTGTGTCGTGCAACGAGGACTGCCGGGCGTTCGACCCGGTCCTGCTCTGCTCGGTCAATCCGGAGCTCGCGCCGCCTGGCCATTCCGCACGTCCGGCGTATCCGCTGACCCTGGGCCCGACACGCTCGTCGAGCGGTAGGCGACGGATCGCCGTCGTCGGTACCGGCCCGGCCGGGCTCGAGTGTGCGATGCGGCTCGGATCCGACCACGCCGTCACCCTCTTCGAGCGTCGCGACCGGATAGGTGGCCAGCTCGCCACAGCCGCGGACGCGCCACATCGCAGCGGCTGGCGTCGCCTCCTCGACTACTACTCGGACAACATGCCGAAGGTGGCAATCCGTCTGGCGCACAACGTGAAAACCAACGACCTGGAGGACTTCGACGACGTAGTCCTGGCCGTCGGTGCCGTGGAAGAACTTCCCCAGGGATTGGCGGGAACGTCGTCCATGCTCACCTCTCAGGCGTTGCTCGACGGGGGAGGAGCCCTTCGCGGCGCGGGCCACGTCGTGGTGGTCGACGACGGATTCGGGCTCTGGCCCGCGGCGAGTTCGGTCGAAGCCGCGCTTGCCGCCGGCGCAGACCTCGTGACCGTCCTGACACCTGCCGCGGCCTTCGCGTCCGGCCTCCCCGCGGAGAGTCGCGTGCAGTATCTGCGTCGGCTGTCGGGCACACCGGTCGACGTGCGGGTGCTGTCGTCGCTCGTCGCGGTCGCAGACGGCTCGGTCGAGTTCGAGAACACCCTGTCCGGGGAGAAGACGCGTCTCGACGTCGACCGTGTTGTCGTCGCCGGTGAGCGGCGGTCGCTCGATTGGTCACGCCTTGCGCCGGAAAGCGCACGCGTGCACGTCATCGGCGACGCTCTCGTGCCACGCAAAGTCGCGCACGCGGTCGCCGAGGGTCGTGCAGTCGCCTGTGAGTACTTGTCAACCGCCCGCGGTTGACAAGTACTCACAGGGGGTGTTCGCCGACATCCGCGGCGGCGAGGGTGATGACCAGCAATGGCACCACCTTCGCCGCCGCGATGCGGTAGTGGTTCCTCGACTCCTGCTCGACGATGCGCGCCCCGCCGAGGGCGCGCAGGTGGTGGTAGAGCTGACCGGGCGAGGACAGCCCGACCGCGGTCTGCAGCTCGGCCGCGCCGGCGGGACCGCGCAGCAGTGTGCGGACGATCTCGAGGCGGGTCGGATGTCCCAGTGCGGCGAGCACATTCGATACGGCGGTGGGGGAAAGGTCGAGGGTGGCGCCGGCGTCGTAGCGGATCGTCCACTGGATGTCGCCGCCCAGGTCGACGGTTCCCTGATACCCGATCTGGCCGATGCTCTCGCCGGAATCGGCTGTCGGGGATTCGGCGGACGTGGCCGATTCGAGGGCGTGGACGCGCGCCTCGAGGTCGGCGAGCCGGGCGTCGTACTCGTCGTTCACACGGCACAACTTAACTGCGACGTCGTGTCGGGATCGGTCATCGCCTCGAGAAGCAGCTGCTGGTGCGCGAAGTTCCCGCCGATGATGTTCAGGTAGTCCTCGCTGGAGAGGTTCGACGTCAGCAGCACCGCGGTGGCGACGGTGCCGTCGGGACGACGGATCGTCATCGCCTCGGTGACCACCCCGGGAAGGTTGCCACCTTTGAAACCCAGCCCGTCCAGCCCGGGCGGGGCGGGCTGCCATTCGAGTGTTCGGCGTGCGACGTCGGAGCCGGGACCGAAGTCGCCGGTCGCGATCGCGCGGTGCAACGAGGCCAGGCCCGCGGCCGAACCCGCCACCCCCGACTCCTGCACCCGGGCCGTGACCGCCGGGAAGTCGTCGCCGGGCGACATCCGCACGACCTGTTCGCGGTAGGCGCCGTCGTGTGCGTAGCGCTGGGCGGCGTCCCACCGGCTGTCCCGCGAGATCGCCGGATCGAGGAGAGCGATGGTCGAGCCCAGCAGGGTCGGCACCTCCAGGTCGTCCCAGCCGCCCTGCGCGGCGGCGTCGGCGAGGGCGGCGTCGCCGAGCCGGTCGCGCAGATAGTCGGGGACGGCGTTGTCGCTCTCCTGGATCATCGCGGTCACCATCTGCTCGAGCGGGACCGTGGCGCCCGGTTCGGTGACGCCGAGCCGCTGCAGGGCCTTCGGGTGGGCGCCGCCGTCGGTGTTCGGGAGGTACCAGCGTTCCCACTCGGACAGCGGTACCGGCTCGGCCGGGTCGAGTTCACCCGACGCGACGGCCCGCGCGTAGGCAGCCAGGTGCACCACCTTGATCGCGGACGCCAGCGGAACGGTCTCGCCGGCGCGGTGCGCGACCGTTCGGCCGCGACCGTCGTCGACGGCGAAGGCGACGTCGTCGGGGTGGGAGCCGACGTATCCGACCCACCCGGAGGCCGTCGTGATGTCGGCGGGTGGCAGCGGTGCGCACACGGCAGGAGCCTCCGGTTCGCCCTGCCGGTCTGCGGAGTCGTCGGCGCTGCACGCGCCCAGGCTTACCGCGACCGCGACTGCTGCTGTGACCGTGCCCAGCTTCCTGGTCATCGAGAAGGTCCCTTCACCTGTGTAAATTCGATAATTCGGAATTACGGAATTCTAGAAGTACGGTAGCCCGTACCGGCGGGAGTGTCGAGACCGCACGCTCCGACCATCCCGTTCGGCGTGGCCCGTAGGCTGACACCCGTGCGCGTACTCGTTATCGGCTCCGGAGCCCGTGAACATGCCCTCCTTCTCGCCCTTGCTCGCGATCCGGGTGTCACCGCCCTGATGTGCGCGCCCGGCAACGCCGGGATCGGCAAGATCGCCGAGCAGCACCCCGTCGACATCGCGTCCGGGGAGGCGGTGGCGGCCCTCGCGAAGAAGCTCGACGCCGACCTCGTCGTGGTCGGCCCCGAGGTCCCGTTGGTGCTGGGTGTCGCGGACGCCGTCCGCGCGGCAGGCATCGCCTGCTTCGGCCCGTCGGCCGACGCCGCGCGCATCGAGGGTTCCAAGGCGTTCGCCAAGGACGTCATGGCCGCCGCCGGTGTGAAGACCGCGCACAGCGAGATCGTCGACTCGCCCGCCAAGCTGGACGAGGCACTCGACCGCTTCGGTCCCAACTGGGTGGTCAAGGACGACGGCCTCGCGGCAGGCAAGGGCGTCGTGGTCACCACGGATCGTGACGCGGCCCGCGATCACGCGGCCGAACTGCTCGAGAACGGTCACCCCGTTCTCCTCGAATCCTTCCTCGACGGTCCCGAGGTGTCGCTGTTCTGCGTCGTCGACGGCGAGACCGTCGTGCCGCTGCTGCCGGCCCAGGACCACAAGCGCGTCGGCGACGGCGACACCGGACCCAACACCGGCGGCATGGGCGCGTACACGCCGCTGCCGTGGCTGCCCGAGCAGACCGTGACCCAGATCGTCGACGACGTCGTGAAGCCGGTCGCGGCCGAACTCGTCGCCCGGGGCAGCGCCTTCAGCGGCCTGCTGTACGCCGGGCTGGCGATCGGCAAGGACGGCCCCGCCGTGGTCGAGTTCAACTGCCGCTTCGGCGACCCCGAGACGCAGGCGGTACTCGCGCTGCTGAAGAGCCCGCTCGGGGAACTGCTGAACGCGGCCGCCACCGGAACGCTCGATCAGGTCGCGCCGCTCGAATGGCAGGACGGCTCGGCGGTGACCGTCGTGGTCGCGGCCGAGTACTACCCGGCCACCCCCCGCACCGGCGATGTGATCACCGGCGCCGACGGTGACGGCGTCCTGCACGCAGGCACCAAACTCGTTGACGATCAGGTGGTCTCCGCCGGCGGGCGCGTGCTCAGCGTGGTCGGAGTCGGAGCCGACCTCGACGCGGCGCGCGCGGATGCGTACTCCAAGATCTCCGCGATCAAGCTGCCGGGAAGCCACTTCCGCAAGGACATCGGACTGGCCGCGGTCGAGGGACGCATCGCCCTTCCCTAGGTCGGAGCGCTCCAACGACTGAGAGGCGTGCACCCCCGGAACATCCGGGGGTGCACGCCTTTTTCGTCACGTCACCGGGCGGTCCACCCTCCGTCGATCGTGTAGGAGGCGCCGGTGACCATGCCTGCGTCGGCGGACGCGAGCCACGCGACGAGGGACGCCACCTCCGACGGTTCCACCAGTCGCTTGATCGCGCTCTCGGTGAGCATCACCTTCTCGATCACGTCGGCCTCGCTGATGCCGTGCACCTGTGCCTGATCCGCGATCTGCTTCTGCACCAACGGTGTCAGCACGTAACCGGGGTTGACGCAGTTGCTGGTGACGCCGTGCGGGCCACCCTCGAGCGCCGTCACCTTCGACAGGCCCTCGAGTCCGTGCTTGGCGGTGACGTACGCGGCCTTGAACGCCGATGCGCGGAGTCCGTGCACGGACGAGACGTTGACAATGCGCCCGAAGCCCGTGGAATACATGTGCGGCAGGGCTGCACGGATCAGCAGGAACGGTGCCTCGACCATCAGCGTCTGGATACGCCGGAAGTCCTCGGGGCGGAATTCCTCGATGGGACTGATGGTTTGGATACCGGCGTTGTTGACGAGGATGTCGGTCTCCAGCCGCAGCTCGGTGAGCGGTTCGGTGTCGAGGAGGTCGACGTGCCACGCGGTTCCGTCGATTTCGTCGGCGAGGCTCTTGGCGGCCACGTCGTCGAGGTCGGCGACCGTGACGTGGGCTCCGCGTGCGGCGAGCGTCCGGGCGCAGGCCGCCCCGATCCCGCTGGCGCCGCCGGTGACGAGCGCGGTGCGTCCGGTCAGGTTCCGCTCGGTCATGCGGGGACCCCGTCCTTCGCGCCGGCAGCCTTCTCGTCCGCCAGGATCTGGGCGTCCGCCGCGTCGATCGATTCGAGCGAGATGCCCTTGGTCTCCCGGGCGACGATGACGGCGACGACGGTGACGAGGCACGCGATCGCCAGGTAGATCGCAATCGGAACGGACGAGTCGTACTTGCTGAGCAGGCTGGCCGCGATGATCGGCGCCAGCGAACCGGCCACGATCGAGGTCACCTGGTAGCCGAGGGAGACACCCGAGTACCGCATGCGCGTTGGGAACATCTCGGCCATGATCGCCGGCTGGCCGGCGTACATGAAGGCGTGGAAGACCAGGCCGATGATGATCGCTCCGAGGATGACGGCGTTGTGCCCGCTGTTCATCATCGGGAAGGCGAAGAAGCCCCACGTGCCCGCGGTCAGCGCGCCGATCATGTAGACGGGACGCCGGCCGATGGTGTCGGAGAGCCGCCCGACGAGCGGGATCACCGCGAAGTGCACGGCATGCGCGATCAGCATCCACCAGAGGATCTGCGCGGTGTCCGTGTGGACGACCACCTTGAGGTAGGTGATCGAGAACGTGACCACCAGGTAGTACATGACGTTCTCACCGAAACGCAGGCCAATCGCCGTCAGCACGCCGCGGGGGTAGCGCTTGAGCACCTCGAAGACGCTGAAGGACGTCTCCTTGATGTGCTCCGCTTCCTTCTGCGCCTGGATGAAGATCGGAGCGTCCGTGACCTTCGTGCGGATGTAGTAGCCGACGAGGACGATCACGGCCGACAGCCAGAACGCCACGCGCCAGCCCCAGCTGAGGAACGCCGCATCGGACAGCGTCGTCGTCAGGATCAGCAGGACGACGGTCGCGACGAGGTTGCCGGCAGGCACGCCGGCCTGCGGCCACGACGACCAGAAGCCGCGGGACTTGTTCGGGCTGTGCTCGGCCACCAGCAGCACCGCGCCACCCCACTCGCCGCCGACGGCGAATCCCTGGATGAAGCGGAGGGTGACGAGCAGGGCCGGGGCCCAGTACCCGATCTGGCCGTACGTGGGCAGGCAGCCCATGAGGAACGTGGCCGCGCCGACGAGGAGGAGGCTGAACTGGAGCAGTTGCTTGCGGCCGAACTTGTCGCCGAAGTGACCGAAGACGATGCCGCCGAGGGGCCGGGCGACGAAGCCGACGGCGTACGTGACGAACGCCGCGATGATCGCGTCGAGTTCGTTGTCCCCGGCCGCGAAGAAGACCTTGCTGAACACGAGCGTCGCCGCGGTCCCGTAGAGGAAGAACTCGTACCATTCGACGACGGTGCCGGCCATGGATGCGCCGACCACCTTCTTCAGCCCGGACGGCGGGGCTTCCTTCGCGTGCGCTGTTTCGTCGACGCTCATCTGTCGCTCCTCGTTACACTCCGTACCCCGTTGTGACTGGGGACACAGTTCGTTGGTCCTGCCGAGTATTGATGCATATTTGTGCGCACACAATGACGCAACCTGCAGTCGGCATGTGCAAATATGCACAAGTGACCTCTGGAACAGCCCTGCCCAGCGCCGACGACCTGCTCGTACTGCTGGCAGTGGGGCGGACCGGCCGCTTCAACACCGCCGCCGACGACCTGGGCGTCAACCACACGACCATCTCGCGGCGGATCGCGAGTCTGGAGAAAAGCCTCGGCGGCCGGGTACTTGTGAAGGCCGCGGGCGGGTGGGAACTTACCGACCTCGGGCGGCAGGCGCTGACCGCGGCCGAACGCGTGGAGGCCGCCGTCCACGGACTCGTCGCCGAACCCGGCCGCGCCGACCACCTGAAGGGCGTGGTCCGGGTATCGGCGACCGACGGGTTCAGCGCCTACATCGCGGCACCCGCCGGCGCGCTGATCCGCAGCAGGCACCCCGAGGTGTCCGTGGAGATCGTCGCGATCACCCGCCGGGCCTCACAGCATCGCTCGGGGCTCGACATCGAGATCGTCGTGGGCAAGCCGCAGGTGCACCGGGCGGAGGCGCTGTGGCTGGCCGACTACACCCTCGGCCTGTACGGCGCGAAGTCGTATCTGTCCGCACACGGCACACCGAGGCAGGTGGGTGATCTGGCCGATCATTCACTCGTCTACTTCATCGACTCGATGCTGCAGGTCGACGAACTCGACCTCGCACGCCGCCTCACCGTCTCGATGCGCGAATCGGTGACGTCGACCAACGTGTTCGTGCACGTCGAGGCCACCCGGGCGTCGGCAGGTATCGGGTTGCTGCCGTGCTTCATGGCCGACCGCCACGACGACCTCGTCCGGGTGCTGCCCGGGCAGGTCGAGGCCACGCTGGCGTACTGGCTCGTGGCAAGACCCGAGTCGTTGCGCCGACCGGAGGTCGCGGCGGTGGTGGGGGCGATCCGGGAGACGGTGGAGTCGCAGCGGGACGCGTTGGCGGGGCAGTGAGCGCGTCACGCTAGCGTCAAGGGGTGCGTCCAGAATCCCAGCGGTCCAACATCCAGACCTTCCACGTGATGGACGTGTGGAAGGCCGCCACCGAACGTCAGCGCACCCACGGTGACGTGCTGACGCTCGCAGCGGGGCAGCCGTCCACTCCCGCTCCGCAGCCGGTTCTCCGCGCGACGCGGGAAGTGCTCGACGGACACCTGCTCGGCTACACCGAGACGTTCGGGATCCTGCCGCTGCGCGAGGCGATCGCCGGATACCACTCCTCCAAATCCGGTATCGACGTCGACGCCGAGGACGTCGTCGTGACCACCGGATCCTCGGGTGCGTTCACGCTGCTGTTCCTCGCCGCGTTCGACGTCGGCGACACCGTCGTGGTGGCCCGCCCCGGCTACCCGGCCTACCGGAACACGCTCGCCGCGCTCGGCTGCAACGTCATCGAGATCGACTGCGGAGCGGACACCCGGTTCCAGCCGACGGTCGCGATGCTCGACGCCCTGCCCGAGCCGCCTGCCGGACTGATCGTTGCCAGCCCCGCCAACCCCACCGGCACCGTCATCGACCCCGGCGAACTGGCCGCCCTCGCCCGCTGGTGCGACGACCACGGGACGCTGCTGATCTCCGACGAGATCTACCACGGCATCGGCTACGGCGAGCAGGCGATGACGAGTTCGTGGGAGACGTCGCGCGAATCCGTCGTCGTCGGATCGGTGTCCAAGTACTTCTCGATGACGGGCTGGCGGCTGGGCTGGATGCTGGTCCCGGAGGGGCTGCGCCGGCCGCTGCAGCGCCTGGCCTCGAACATGACGGTGTGCCCGCCGGCCATCTCCCAGTACGCGGCGATCGCCGCGTTCACCGAGGAATCGAGGGCCGAGCTCGACGGCCACGTCCAGCGCTACGCCGTCAACCGGGAGTTGTTGCTCACCGGGCTTCCGGAACTGGGCATCGCCGACCTGGCGCCCGCCGACGGCGCGTTCTACGTGTACGCCGACATCGGGCACCTGCTCGGCGGATCCCACGGCGGCACGTCGACGGAATGGTGCTCGCGACTGCTGCAGGACACCGGTCTGGCGCTGGCCCCGGGCATCGATTTCGACACCGTCCACGGCGACCGGACGGTCCGGCTGTCGTTCGCCGGATCCACCGCCGAGGTCCGGGAATCGCTGGTGCGACTGGGTCGCTGGCTGTAGGCGGAGTTTCTCGACGACAGCTCTTGCGGCACCGCCGCAGCAGTTGTTCGATGGACTTGGGCGCACTGCGTGTTCGGGCGTGCCAGGCAAGGAGAACGGCGATGCTGTACATCGCGTTGTTCGCATTCGTGTTGTGGGTCCTGTGCTTCGCCGACGCCATCACCACCGACGACGACCAGTTCCGGAACCTCTCGAAGGAGGGCTGGCTGGTGATCGTGCTGCTGCTTCCGCTCGTCGGCTCGGTGTTGTGGCTCGTCGTCGGACGGCCGCAGAAGGACCCGGGCGATCGGCTGCCCGCCGACCCCGAGGAAGCCGAGTTCGTGCGGCGGTGCCGGGAACGGGCCGAGGAACAGCGCCGGGAAGGTTTCCACGGGCGCGACCAGGAGTAGAAGGCCTACACTGTGGCTAGGATTACACTGTTACACCCCGGCCCTGAGGCGACGACATGAGCGACATCAGTCATCCACAGCCACCCGTTCCCGGCGGAGTCCGCATCGGGACCGTGGAACGGGAGCAAGCCGCGGCGGCACTCGCCGAACATTTCGCAGCCGGACGGCTCGAGACCGACGAGTTCGACGCGAGGGTCCGCCAGGCGTACCTCGCCAAGACCGCCGCCGACCTCATGCCGCTCTTCGCGGACCTCCCGGACGAACAGCGTTTCGCGCCCGAACCCGATCGCGTGCGCCGCGATCCGGGACGGGAGGCCGCGGCGCTGCGGACGCTGGTGTTCGTGGTGGCCGTGCTCGCCGCGATCCTGTGGGTCGCCCTGGTCCGCGTCCCCCCGCTCGTCTTCCTGCCCATCGTCTGGCTCGTGCTGGCCCGTCGCGGCTTCGGCAGGCGGTCGTGCCGGGCGTGGTGACGCTCTGACCCGGACCGGCGAGAACTGCTGAAAACTACCTCGAGGTCGGTTGTCGCTCCCGTACTCTGACACGCAGGTCCACGCCGTCGAGCGATCGAGGAGCCACGATGACCCCCAGAATTGTGCGATGTGCGAGCCTGATCCCGGTTGTCGCGGCCTCCGCTCTGCTGCTGGGTGGCTGCGGTTCCGACAGCAGTGACACCTCGTCGACCTCTGCCAGTGCCACGGCATCGGCCACGGCCACGACGGCGCCGCCGACAACCACGGGCACGGCGGTGGCGTCGGCGGTCACCAAGCAGCAGGCGGAGCAGATCGCTGTCGCGGCAGTCCCGGGCGGCACCGTCTCGAACTCCGAGGAACAGCAACGGGATGGAAAGACGGTGTGGCATGTCCACATCCGCGACACACGGGGCTACGACTACGACGTCGACGTCGATGCGGCGACCGGCGCGGTGGTCCCCGAGAGCCGGGACGGGGAGACCACAGCTGCACCCGCACCCGCCCCTCCCGCCGGCGGAGCGGTGACCCAGCAGCAGGCGGAGCAGATCGCTGTCGCGACAGTCCCGGGCGGAACGGTCGCGAACGCCGAGGAGCAACAACGGGACGGTAAGACGGTGTGGCACATCCATATCCGCGACGCCAAGGGCTGGGACTACGACGTGAACGTCGACGCGTCGACCGGAGCCGTCGTTCCCGACAACTGACCACAGTGGGTAGAACGACCCATGTGCCCGCCTCGGGAAGATGGGTACGTTGCCCGATGCTCGGGCCGTGGATGTCGCTCTAACGTCGATGGCATGGTCACCACGTCAGTTCTCGTGTCGTGCACCGACTTCCCGTGTTGGGCGGCCCGTACGGGCGCGGCGGGGCCACTCGTGTTCACCGCCGGGTTCGTCCTTCAGGAGATGTTCCGGCGAGACGGCTACAGCCCGATCGCCGATCCCATCAGTGCTCTCGAGGCCGACGCGAGCGGATGGATCCAGCAGGTGAACTTCCTGGTCTTCGCCGCGCTCCTGACGACCTTCGCCATCGGATTGCACCGTGGTGTCGCGGCGACGCGGTTCGGCTGGGCGGGACCGGGTCTGCTCGGCGTCGCGGCGGTGGGACTGGTTCTCGCCGCCGTGTTCCCGTTGCGTGCGGACGCGGCCGGGAACGCCTACGACCCCGGCAACCATGTGATCGCGGGTGTCACGTTCTTCTCGTGCAGCGCGCTCGCACTCGTCGTGCTGTCTCGCCGATTCGCCGCCGATCCGCGGTGGCGCAGCCTCGCGTCGTATGTCGCCGTCGCCGGTGTGGTCGGTCTGGGCTGTTTCGTGATGCTGGGCCGGTTCGCGATGCCCGACGGTTCCGCGCTGCACGACGTCGCCGGACTTCTGCAGCGCTGCACCCTGCTCCTCGTGACGTTCCCGGCGCTGGTGACGATCGCGCTGCGGCTCCGTCGCCTCGCCCGACGGCCGACACTCAGGGCGTCGTGAACGTCGGCACCCGCACCTGGTCGAGGCAGCTTGTGTCGTAGTCCCCGCCCGGACTTTCGAGGAAGCCGACGGTGACGGCGGGGGCACAATCCGAGGACTGCAGCACGTCGTGGCCGAGCCCGGGGAACGCGAGGACCACGACAGGGTTTCGGCCGCGGTCCGCGCCTGCGATCCGCACCGACACCCGCATGGTCCCGACGCTACGCGGGTGGCCTCCACAGCCCACATACTTCACGGTCTGTCGTCCAATTTGCCCTGGTTCGGCACCCGCGGCTGGCAGGATGAATTGGTGTCATCTGCGGCAACTCCCAAGGGCGAACGGCGCCGACAGGCGCTGGTCGAGGCTGCCGCCGATCTGTTGCTCGAGGGTGGATTCGACGCGGTCCGGCACCGCTCGGTGGCCACCCGGGCCGACCTTCCGCTCGCGTCGACCACCTACTACTTCGAGTCGCTGGACGACCTGATCGCGAAGGCCGTCGAATGCAACGGCAACCGTGATCTCGCGGTCATGCGCGGCCGCGTCGACGACGTCACGCACCGGCGCCGCGGCCGCGAATCCACCGTCGACCTCCTCCTCGACCTACTCGTCGGACCGGCCCTGATCAGTGAGGACTGCCGCGAGAGGCTGATCTCCCGGTACGAGCGGTTCACGGCCTGTGCGCGTCGCCCCGAACTGCGCGAGGTGCAGTTGCGGTTGCGCGCGCAACTCGACGACGTACTCACCGAGGCCCTGCGACGCTCCGACCGCGACGTCCGGCAGGAGCAACTCCGGCGGCTCGTCGCCGTCGTCGACGGAGCCCTGGTGACCGCGCTCGGCGAACACGACCCCGACCTGCGGGCCCTCGCCCGGGCCATGCTGCTCGACGTCGTCGACGTCGTCGCGCCCGCCCTCGACCGGCCGGACCACGTCGAGCTGTAGCACCGCCGTAAACTGAGGACTCGTGAGCCGCATCCCGAACGTCCTTGCCAACCGTTACGCCAGCCCCGAACTCGTCGAGTTGTGGTCGCCCGAGCACAAGATCGTCCTCGAGCGCCAGCTGTGGCTCGCCGTGCTGCGTGCCCAGGCGGAACTCGGGATCGACGTGCCGGCCGAGGCGCTCGCCGACTACGAGCGGGTGCTCGAGCAGGTGGACCTCGACTCCATCGCCGACCGTGAGCGTGTCACGCGCCACGACGTGAAGGCCCGCATCGAGGAGTTCAACGCGCTCGCCGGGCACGAGCAGGTTCACAAGGGTTTGACCAGCCGCGACCTCACCGAGAACGTCGAGCAGCTGCAGATCCTGCGGTCGCTCGAGCACGTGCACGCGCACGGTGTCGCGGTCGCCGCCCGGCTGGCCGAGCGGGCCGCCGAGTACGGCAGCCTCGTCATGGCCGGCCGGTCGCACAACGTCGCCGCGCAGGCCACCACACTGGGCAAGCGGTTCGCGTCGGCGGCCGACGAACTGCTCGTCGCGCTCACCCGGCTGCGCGAGCTGATCGACCGCTACCCGCTGCGCGGCATCAAGGGACCCATGGGCACCGCGCAGGACATGCTCGACCTCCTCGACGGCGACGCGTCGAAGCTGGAGGCGCTCGAGCAGAAGGTCGCCGAGCACCTCGGCTTCTCCCACGTGTTCACGAGCGTCGGCCAGGTGTACCCGCGGTCGCTGGACCACGACGTGCTGTCCGCGCTGGTTCAGGTGGCGGCCGGGCCGTCGTCGTTCGCGCACACCATCCGCCTGATGGCCGGCCACGAACTGGTCACCGAGGGCTTCCAACCCGGCCAGGTCGGGTCGTCCGCGATGCCGCACAAGATGAACACCCGTTCCTGCGAGCGCGTCAACGGACTGCAGGTCGTGCTGCGCGGGTACGCGTCCATGGCCGCCGAGCTCGCGGGCGCGCAGTGGAACGAGGGCGACGTGTTCTGCTCGGTGGTGCGCCGCGTCGCGCTGCCGGACGCGTTCTTCGCGATCGACGGACTGATCGAGACGTTCCTGACGGTGCTCGCCGAATTCGGCGCCTACCCCGCCGTCATCGAGAAGGAACTCACCCGGTACCTGCCGTTCCTCGCCACGACCAAGGTCCTGATGGCCCTGGTGCGGGCCGGAGTAGGCCGGGAGACGGCGCACGAGGTCATCAAGGAACACGCCGTCGCCGTCGCGCTGGCGATGCGCGAGGAGGGCAGGGAGCCCGACCTCCTCGACCGCCTGGCCGCCGACGACCGCCTGCCCCTCGACCGGGCCGCCCTCGACGAGGCCCTCGCCGACAAGAAGGCGTTCATCGGTGCCGCCGAGTCGCAGGTCGCGACTGTCGTCGCGCAGGTACAGAAGCTCGTCGACGCCAACCCCGAGGCAGCCGCCTACCAGCCGTCCCCGATCCTGTAGGCGGCTTCGCCGCCCGTGCGTGGTTAACGAGTGCAGGCACTCGTCAACCACGCACAAGCACCGGAGGTGCCTAACCCGTGAACTGCATTTTCTGCGAGATCGTGTCGGGCCGATCCGACGCCAGCGTCGTGCACGAGGACGACGACGTGATGGCGTTCATGGACATCCGGCCGTGGACCTCCGGACACCTGCTGGTGGTCCCGAAGCGGCACGCGACCGGGCTCGCCGACCTCGACGCGGGTGACGGCGCGGCGGTGTTCGCGGTGGGGCAGCGCATCGCGTCCGCGCTGCGCCGCGGGCCGATGCGGGCTCAGGGCGTCAACCTGTTCCTGGCCGACGGGATCGCCGCCGGCCAGGAGGTCTTCCACGTCCACCTGCACGTCGTTCCCCGGACCGCCGGTGACGGGTTCGGGCTGCGCGGAATGCCGAAGTCGCCGAGCCGGATCGCGCTCGATCAGACGGCGGGCGTCATCCGTTCCTCCCTGACGTGAGTGGCAAAGCGTGCGGGAGCACACTTTGTCACTCACGTGCGGGGTAGCGGACCTCGCCGGTGGGGCCGTTCTCGTCGAACCGTCGTTCGGTGATGTCGAAGGTGCCGTCCGGCCGGACCCGCAGCAGTGTCGACGCCCGCGTCCCGTAGTCGCCGTAGTGAATGAACCGGGACGACAGGGCGCGTTCGAGTTCGGGTTCGATGCCCGTGTCGGGTAGCGCCTCCCACGGTGCGGGGTCGCTGTCGGCGAGCACGTCGAAGTATGCCCCCGGATCCGCATCGGGGCTGCCGTCGTCGGCGGCGAGTGCAGCGGCGAACGCCTGCTTGCCGCCGGTCACCTTCGGCCACGGTGTGTCGAGTTCGGCGTTGGACAGGCCGTGGACGCCGGGTTCCACCCGCTGCCGCCGACCGTGGGGCCGGTTGGTGGCCCACCACAGTTCCGAGGGGTCGCCGACGAGCAGGTTGAAGCTGCCGTACTCGGCGCCCGTTGCGGCCACCTGTGCGGCGTAGTCGGCGGGTGACAGCCGACCGCGGAGGTAGTCGACGGGCAGGGCCCCGCGGGACCGTGCCCCGGTGGAGGGTGCGCCGTTGCGGACGTTGGTGACGGCCGCGAATCGCAGGGAGTCGGCGATTCCCATCCAGGTGCCGCCGGCGAGCAGATCGCGGCCCGCGAGGAACCCGTCGTCCCACCTGCTCAGCGGTTCGGTGGGGCGGGCGTAGAACTCGTCCCGGTTGGCCGCGACGACGAGGGGGAGATCGGGGCGGGTATGCCAGGCGAACAGGACCAGGCACATGCAGACGTCTCCTTGTCACCCTCGATCATCCGAACTCGGTGTGCATGCCCGAGCGTAGCCGCCCTCGTAATACCTCTGAAACAGAGCTATATTGATTTCATGGCACAGAACGAGTCGCCTGCCGAACAGCTCTTCGCCGCAATCGGATTGCTGCGCCGGCACACGCGCCGTCGGGTCGGGCGGCCGTGGCCGGAGACGCCGTTGACGGGGGCGCAGGTGGAGCTGGTGCGGCTGCTCCGCCGCAGGCCCGGCACGTCCGTCGCGGAAGCCGCGGCAGCGTTGGGCCTCGCCGCGAACACCGTCTCCACCCTCGTGCGGCAACTCACCGACGCCGGGCTGATCGAACGGGTGCCGGACGAGTCCGACCGCCGCGTCGCCCGCCTGGCGCTCACCGACGACGCGCGGGCCCAGGTCGAACGGTGGCGCGACCGCCGCAACATCGAGGTCGCCGCCGCATTCGACGGACTGAGTGCCGAGGACCGGAAGGCCATCGAATCCGCCGTACCCGCCATCACCCGCCTCGCCGGAGCCCTCCACCCGGATCAGGCCGGGCCGAGCGATCAGGAGGTCGCCAGATGATGTTTCGCAGGGCGCGGACCGCCGCACGACAGCGGCCGTCCCACGACGCGCTGGCACTGTCGCACGTGACCTACTCGTTCGGGGACTACACCGCGGTGAAGGACCTGAGCCTCGTGATCGAGGCGGGGGAGTGCTTCGGCCTACTCGGCCCCAACGGGGCGGGGAAGACCACCACGATCCGACTGCTCAACACGCTTCTTCCGCTGCAGGAGGGCGACGTGAGCATCTTCGGGTACGACGTGCGCACCCAGGCCATGGCCGTTCGACGGCTGCTCGGGTATGTGCCGCAACAGTTGTCGATCGAAGGCGCGCTCACCGCCCGCGAGAACGTGTCCTGGTTCGCCCGCCTCTACGACGTGCCCCGGTCCGAACGCCGGCGCCGGGTGGACGAGGTGCTGGAGATGGTGGATCTCGCCGACGCCGCAGACCGGGTGGCGTCGAGTTTCTCGGGCGGCATGGTCCGGCGCCTCGAACTCGCGCAGGCGTTGGTCAACCGGCCGTCGTTGCTGGTGCTCGACGAGCCGACGGTCGGGCTGGATCCGGTTGCGCGGGATTCGGTGTGGACCCGCGTCACCGAGATGCAGAAGCAGTACGGGATGACGGTCCTGCTCACCACCCACTACATGGAAGAGGCCGAGGCGCTGTGTGATCGGGTCGCGTTGATGCACCGCGGCGAACTGCGGGCGGTCGGTTCCCCATCGGGGCTCGTCGCCGAACTGGGGCCCGACGCGACGCTCGACGACGTCTTCCGCCACTTCACCGGTGACAGTCTCACCGCCGACGAGAAGGGAGGGCTCCGGGATGTCCGTAGCGCCCGCCGCACTGCCCGCCGTCTGGGCTGAACCGCCGACCCGGGGTGTGCTCCGGTTGTTGTCGCGGATCGTCACGTTCTGTCTGGTCGAGCTGCAGAAGCTCCGCCACGACCGGACGGAGTTGGTGACCCGGGCGATCCAGCCGATTCTG
Organism: Rhodococcus sp. ACPA1; assembly: GCF_002300195.1. Taxonomy (NCBI): domain Bacteria; kingdom Bacillati; phylum Actinomycetota; class Actinomycetes; order Mycobacteriales; family Nocardiaceae; genus Rhodococcus; species Rhodococcus sp. ACPA1. Next base: position 482,436 of record NZ_NSDX01000005.1, read on the forward strand.
TGGCTCGTCATCTTCGGGGAGACGTTCAGCCGCATCCGCGCGATTCCGACCGGCGACGTCCCCTACCTGGACTACCTGGCACCCGGCATCATCGCCCAGTCGGCGCTCTTCGTCGCGATCTTCTACGGCATCCAGATCATCTGGGAACGCGACGCCGGGGTCCTGACCAAACTGCTCGTGACACCCACTCCGCGTGCGGCTCTCGTGACGGGTAAGGCGTTCGCGGCCGGTGTTCGCGCGGTGGCCCAGGCCGTGGTCGTCGTGGTCGTGGCGGCGCTGCTCGGCGTCGGGATGACGTGGAATCCGGTGCGACTTCTGGGTGTCGTCGCGGTCGTGGTGCTGGGCGCGGCGTTCTTCTCGTGCCTATCGGTGGCCATCGCCGGGGTGGTGCTCAAACGTGACCGGCTGATGGGGATCGGCCAGGCGATCACGATGCCGCTGTTCTTCGCGTCGAACGCGCTGTACCCGGTGGAACTCATGCCGGGGTGGGTTCAGGCGATCAGCCGCGTGAACCCCCTGAGTTACGAGGTGTCAGCACTCAGGGGGCTGCTGATCGGCCAGCCCACGAACTACTGGCTGGACTTCGGGGTGCTCGTGGCGGCCGCGGTGCTCGGGATCGCCGTCGCGTCCGCGCTGCTGGGGCGACTGTCCCGATAGCCGGGCCCAGTCACGAGGTCACGAACGTCTTCTCCAGTGCCCGGCGCAGGTCGGACTTGCTGATCTTGCCGACGCCGGTGACCGGGAATTCGTCGACGAACACGACCTTGTCCGGCACCTTGTAGTCGGCGAGCCCGCGGCCGCGGACGAACTTCTTGAGTTCGACGGCCTTCGGCTGCTCACCTTGCACCACGACGAACGCGCAACTCCGTTCGCCGAGATACGGGTCGGGCATCGACACCACCGCGACGTCGGCGACGGCGGGGTGTGCGAGCAGATGGTTCTCGACCTCTTCCGCGGCCACCTTCTCGCCGCCGCGGTTGATCTGATCCTTCGCGCGGCCCTCGACGACGAGGTAGCCGTCGTCCGTGAGCCGGACGATGTCGCCGGTGCGGTAGAAGCCGTCCTCGGTGAAGGACGTCGAATTGTGTTCGGGAGCGCGGTAATACCCGCGGATCGTGTACGGGCCGCGGGTGAGCAGGTGACCGGTCGTGCCGTTCGGGACGGGCTCGCCCCGGTCGTCGACGACCCGGACCTCGTCGTCGGGGCTGATCGGTCTGCCCTGGGTGGTGACGATCGTGTCTTCCGGATCGTCGAGCCGCGTGTAGTTGACCAGGCCCTCCGCCATCCCGAAGACCTGCTGCAGCGTGCACCCGAGTTCGGGACGCACCCGCTTCGCGGCCTCGGCGCTGAACTTGGCACCGCCCACCTGCAGCACCTCGAGGCTCGAGAGGTCCCGTTCCGTGCGACCACGGGCGGCCAGCCAGGCCAACGCGAGCGGCGGCACCAGCGACGCAATCGTGACGCCCTCCTTCTCGATGAGCGCGAACGCGGTGTCGGGGCTCGGATCCGGCGCGAGCACCACGCGACCACCGGCGTGCAGCACGCCGAGGATGCCCGGTGAGCTCATCGGAAAATTGTGCGCCGCAGGCAGAACGACGAGCATGCGGGTGCTCTCGTCGACGCCGCAGATGCGGTCCGACTCGCGCACCGAGTACAGGTAGTCGGTGTGGGTGCGCGGGATCAGCTTCGACACCCCGGTGGTTCCGCCCGAGAGCTGCAGGAATGCCACGGATTCCGGACCCACCGCCGGCCCGTCCGAGATCGGATCCGCCGCCCGCAGTTCGTCGAGTGACGTGAACTCCTCCGCGTCCCCGGCCACGATGATCCTGGGCGGATTCTCGGCCGAGGCCACCACGTCGCGGGCGAGTGTGCGGTAGTCGAATCCGGCGTGCGTATCGGTGACGACGTAGGCCGCGGCGTCGGTGAAGCTGCAGAAGTAGGAGATCTCCTGGGCGCGGTGCGCGGGCAGCGCGAACACCGGCAGTGCGCCGAGCCGGAAGACCGCGAAGATCACCTCGACGTACTCGACGATGTTCGGCAACTGCACCACGACCCGGTCGCCGGGCCGCACTCCCGACGACTGCAGCCCGGCGGCGAGCCGGTCGGCGCGGTCGGACAGTTCCCGGTAGGTGAGGGCGCGGTCGGCCCCGGACGCGTCCGGTCCGGTCACGGCGATCGCGTCCCCGAATTGCTCGGCGCGGGCGCCCAGGAACTGCTGGAACGTCTCGTCCGTCCAGTACCCGGCGTCACGGTAGCGTGCGGCGAGGTCGGCGGGGTAGCCGACGGTGGTCTCCAGGGGAGCGCGAACGCTCGTGGTCATCGAAAGTCCTTTCACGGGCATGGCTGTTCGGGGTCGTCAGGCTCGGAGGGTAGCGCCGCCGTCGACGTAGAGCGCCTGCATGGTGATGTGACGTGCCCGATCCGACAGGAGGAACTCGACGGAGTCCGCGATGTCGGCGGCGTCGGCGATGCGGCCCAGCGGGATACCGACCTTGAACGAGCCCAGGTCTCCGTCGATCGCTCCGCGTGCTCCGGCGTCGTCGGCGGGATCCGACCACAGCGACCGCTGCATCGCTGTGTCCGTCGAGCCGGGGGCGACGATGTTGGCGCGGATCCCGTATTCGGCGAGTTCGAGGCCGAGTACCCGGACGATCATCGAGACGGCGGCCTTGGACGCGCCGTACGCGCCCATTCCGGTGCGGGGGACGCCCGCGGCGTTGGAACCGACCACGACGATGGAACCGGCTGCACGCTCGCGCATTCCGGTGCCGACCGCCCTCAGCACGTTGACGAGGCCGGTGACGTTGACGTCGAACACGCGCTGCCAGCTCTCGGGGTCGGCGTCGAGAACAGAGCCGGTCTCGAGTACACCCGCCACGTGCGCGAGTGCGGTGAGGGGTCCGTGCTCGTCCTCGATCCGGCGGACGGTGTCGGTGACGGCGGCGGTGTCGCGGATGTCGGTGACGGCGGTGCCGAGCGGCGGGGTGTCGAGCAGTGCCGCGGTGGCGGCGAGGCCGTCGGCATCACGATCGAGCAGTACCAGGCGGTGGCCGGACCGCGACAGTGTGACGGCCGTGGCCCGTCCGATGCCCTGGGCCGCCCCGACGACCAGTGTCGTGCCGCTCATCGGGGGAGTCCCAGTGCGGCGAGGACGGTGCCCAGTTTGGTTGTGGTCTCGGCGAGTTCGTCGTCCGGTTCGGAGGCGGCGACGATGCCACCGCCGGCGTACGCCGTGACGGTGGTGCGGTCGGCGTCGATCTGCGCGCACCGGATGGTGACCATCCATTCGCCGTCACCGTCGGCGTCGGCCCAGCCCACGGCGCCGGCGTAGAAGCCGCGGTCGCCCTCGAGTTCGCCGATCAGTGCACGCGCGGCGTCGGTGGGGGTGCCGCACACGGCCGGGGTCGGGTGCACGGCGACGGCGAGGTCCAGTGCGGTCACCGAGCGGTCCCGCAGTCGTCCCGACACGGGTGTGCCGAGATGCCACAGTTGCGGTGTGCTGGTGAGGGTGGGCCGGTCGGGGATGTCGAGTTCGGTGCAGAACGGTTCGAGGCTCGCTCGCAGTGCCTCGACGACGAGGGCGTGTTCACGCAGATTCTTCTCCGACGCCGCGAGGTTCTCCGCGGTCGGCCTGTCGATCTCGGGATCGGTGTGCCGGGGAGCGGATCCGGCGAGAGGATGGCAGGTCACGGTGTCGCCGTGGCGACGGATGAGCACCTCGGGACTCGAGCCGACGAGGTGCCGTCCCGACCAGCCGGTGCCCGCGGCGCTCAGATCGACGCTGAAGCCGTTGCCGCCGAGGTCGTTCGCGACAAGGTTCGCGAGCAGTGCGTGCGGATGCAGCGGTTCGTCGGCGTGCAGGACGACCGATCGGGCGAGCACCACCTTGTGCAGTGCGGCCTCGGGCTCTCGCAGCACGTGAATGGCGGCGGCGACCCGGGCGACGTGCTCGTCCTCCGGGGGAATCGACTTGCCGGCGCGTACGTGTGGAAGGGCCTGCCGACGAGGGGACCAGCTTCGCGGGTGATGACGCAGCGTCTGTGGTGCGATCAGCGCGGCGGGATGTGACGGGTCGAAGGCGAGCGCGCCGACCACCGACGTCGCGGTGCCGCTCCGCAGGGCCGCGGCGGCGTCGCGGGCGGAGTCGTAACCGGTGTGGATGCCGTCGGCGATCACGGTGCCGTGCGGGCGGGAGAGAACGAACGGCGCGCCCGGCGGGAGGTCCGCCGAAGTCTCTGCGGACTCGGCAACGGCCGTCGACTGCATATGCGATCACCTTTCGTAGCGGACAACTGCGGTGCGCCTGGCGATGCGCACCGTCACGTTCAGACCATATACGGTTAGCCTAACCTTTGGTGATTCAGCTTGTCCGCCTGCGGTCCCGTTGCGACCCGTATTCCGTTGCAGGCCAGCGATTTCGAGTCGCGACATGGGGCGCGATATCAGCCGCGAACAGCATCTGGATTCTCGCCACCACCGACTGGCCTAACATCGCATGCACACGTTGCATGGAGGGCAGGCGGCTTCAATGACCGAACGCAGGTTCTCGCTCGATCAGCGGATCGTCGCCGCCCTCCAGGTCGACGGGCGGTGTTCCTGGAGCCGAATTGCGCAGGCGCTCGGCGAACCCGAGCGGAACGTGACCCGGCACGGCATCGCGCTCCTCGAGTCCGGCCGGGTGGCGGTCACCGCCGTCGCGAACAGCGGCGGCACCGCGATCGTCCGCCTCCAGTGCTCCCCGGGAACGGTGCGGGTGGCGGCGAGCGCCCTCGCGCAGCGCAGCGACTGCATCTTCGTGTACATCCTCACCGGCACCGCCGACTGTGTGGCCGAAATCCACGTGTCCCGGGATCGTCTCCCGAAGCTCGTCATGGACGAACTGCCCGCGACGATGGGCGTCGTCCGAAGCTGGACCGACCCGGTGCTGCGGTACTTCCGCACGGTCCGCGAATGGGAGGCCGGGGTCCTGACCCCCGCCGAGAAAGAAGCGATCGGCGGGGTGGCGCCTCCGGCGACCTTCCTCACGGACCTGGAACGCGGCACCCGGGACCCCGTCGACCGGACGATCATCCGCGAGCTGATGCAGAACGGGCGGGTGGGGACCACGGCGCTCGCCCGGACCGCGGGTGTCTCCGAGGCGACGGCCCGGCGACGCGTCCAGGCGCTGCTCACCGAGGCTGCGATCAGTCTCCGGGTGGTGGTCGACCCCGCCCTGTTCGGGCTGCGCGCCGAGGCGATGCTGTTCATCAAGACCCAGCGCAACCGGATCGAACCGCTCGTACGGGGAATGCTCGAGATGCCGTACGTGCGGTACGCGGCCGGCACGGCGGGCGAATACCAGGTGGTCGCCAACATCGCCGCGCCCGACGAGTCGGTGCTCTACGACTACATCACCACCGCGCCGTGGGTGGCCGACGCGATGGCCCTCGAGACCAACATGGTGGTGCAGGCGGTCAAGCGCAGCGGACGGGTCATGTGACGGATTTCGACATCGGACGGCCCCTCCGGCGCACCTGATTGCGATCTCCGACAGTCCGGTGGCCGATTTCGCCGAACCTCGCACAGCTGTTGAGTGCTGTGATCCACACCACGCATGCTTCCTCTACTCCCCGGATGGAAGAAGGAACAGCATGCAACGAGAAGCCATTCTCGGGGCGATCGAGGATTCGCCGCAGCGCCGTTGGCTGCTGCTCGTCCCGGTCGCCCCGGTTCTCGCACTCGTCACCGCCGTGCGGCTGCCGTTTGTGAACACAGCCGACCTGTGGCTCGGGATGCCGCGGCTGCTCGTGTGGTGTTCGGCCTGGGTGCTCCTCCTGCTGCCCGCGCTGGCGGCGGTGGAGTTCGGCCTCGTCCGGCCGCACGAGGAGCGGAGCCACGACCTCCAGCTCGAGGAGGCGACACTATGACGAATTCAGCTCTGTGGATCACCCTGGCCGGCATGATCGGGCTGGCCGTGATCGCGGTCGGTGGACGCCGGGAACGCGCTCAGAACCTGAGCGAGTGGACGGTCGGCAAGCGGAACTTCGGTGTGGTCACCAGCTTCTTCCTGCAGGCCGGTGAATCGTTCACCACCTTCACGTTCCTCGGTGTCGCCGGTATCGCCTTCACCGCCGGCATCGGCGCCACCTACGCCATCCCGTACATCCCGCTCGGCTACGTGGCCCTGTATTTCATCGGCCCGCGGATCTGGAAGCTCAGCAAGGACCGCGGCTACATCACCCAGGCCGACTTCTTCGCGGACCGCTACCGCAGCCCGCTGCTCGGCCGACTCGTCGCGTTGTGCGGCATCATCTTCCTGCTGCCGTACCTGCAGTTGCAGATCACCGGCCTCGGCCTCATCGTCCGCCTAGTGACGGGCAGCGCGAGTTCGGGCACGCTCAGCATGATCGTCGCGACCGTCCTCGTCGTCGGGTTCGTGCTGTGGGCCGGCATCCACGGCCTGGCACGCACCGCCTACGTCAAGGACGTCCTGATCCTGCTCGCCGTCGTGGTGCTGTCCATCGTGATCCCGTTGCACTTCGCCGGTGGCATCGGCGACGTGTTCGGCCAGATCGCTCAGACGCACAGCGAGATGCTGACCGTGAATCCCGGTGACTACGACCGGGTCTGGTGGACCACCAGCCTGCTGATCTCCGCGATCGGCTGCGGATTCCTCACCACCCCGCATCTCTGGCCGCCGCTGCTGGCCGCGAAGAACGGTCGAGTGATCCGCTCCAACAACACTTTTCTGCCGATGTACCAGGTGGTCATGATTCTCCCGATCATGCTGGGCTTCGTCGGAATCCTCGCGCTGAACCCGAACACCAGCAGTAACGCCGTCCTGCTCACGTTGGCCGGGGGCGCCCTGCCGAACTGGGCGCTCGGACTGATCGCGATCGCTGCCGCGTCCGCGGCGATGCTCCCCGCAGGCGCCATCTGCATCGGCATCTCGACACTGGCGTCGCACAACCTTGTGAAGATCGAGAGTGAGCGCACGAAACTCCGGTTCAACCACCTCGTCGTGATCGCCGCCGCCACCACGGCCCTGGTGCTCGGTCTGACGCGCCCCGACCTGCTGGCCAATCTGTTGCTGCTCACGTTCGGCGGTCTCAGCCAGCTCGCTCCGGGTCTGGCGCTGGCCCTGCCCGAGAAGCCGTTGCTGGCCAAGCAGTCCGTGTTCGCCGGGCTCGTCGTCGGCATGCTCACCGTCATCGTGATGACCGTCTTCGACCTGAACCTCGCCAACATCGACGCCGGCATCTGCGGACTGGTCCTCAACCTCGCGGTGATCGCCGTCGTGGAGGCCGCCGTCCGTGCCACCCGTCCCCGCACCCCGACCCCCGCGCCGTCGGACGACCGTCCGGCTGCCACCCCGATCCTGGAGACCACGACATGACCATCGATCACTACTCGACCGCGCGAGAGATGCTCGCCGCACTCCGCAGCAAGGAGATCTCGGCGCGGGAGCTGCTCGGCCTGCACATGGACCGGATCGCGCAGGTTAATCCGACGGTCAACGCGCTCGTCAGCCTCGACCTGGACCGTGCGCACGCCACCGCCGCCGCCGCCGACGAGCAGACGGCAGCAGGCGGGCCGGTGGGGCCGTTGCACGGACTGCCGTTCGCGTTCAAGGACACTCACGACGTCGCCGGGTTCCCCACGGTCGCCGGTTCGCCGCTGCTCGTCGACAACGTGCCCGAGACCAGTGAGCTGATCGCCGAACGCGTCACCGCGGCCGGGGCCGTCACCATCGGCAAGTCCAACGTTCCCGAATTCGCCGCCGGCTCGCACACGTTCAACACCGTCTTCGGGACCACCACCAACCCGTACGACCCGACGAAGAGCGCGGGCGGGTCGAGTGGCGGCGCCGCGTCCGCGCTCGCCGCCGGGCTGGTACCGCTCGCCGACGGCAGCGACATGGGCGGTTCGCTGCGCAACCCGGCGTCGTTCTGCAACGTCGTCGGACTGCGCCCCACCCCGGGACGAGTGCCGTGCTGGCCCAACCGCGCACCCTGGGACTCGCTCGTGACGCAGGGCCCGATGGCCCGGAACGTCGACGACGTCGAACTGCTGCTGTCGGTGATCGCGGGACCCGACGCACGCGTCCGCAGCTCGCTCGGCGCCGATGCCGTCGCTCCTCGTCTCGGTGTCGCCGGCCTGCACGGTCTGCGTGTCGCGGTGTCCGCGGATCTGAACGGCATCTTCCCTCTGGACGCGCCGGTCCGCGAGATTCACGACCGTCAGGCGTCGATCTTCGCCGCGGCGGGAGCGGTGGTGGCCGAGGACGCGCCGTCGATTCCCGACGCCGAGTGGGTGTTCCGCACGCTGCGGGCATGGCGGTTCAAGATCGACTTCGGCGCGCAGGCGGACGCGACCCCCGACATGCTGAAGCCGTCGCTCCTCGACAACATCCGGCAGGCAGACCGGCTGTCCGCCGACGACGTCGCGAAGGCCATGGTGGCGCAGGCGGAGATCCAGTATCGCGCCGTCGAATTCTTCGGCCGCCACGACGTTCTGGTGATGCCCGTGTCCCAGGTACTTCCGTTCGATGCCGAACTCGAGTACCCGGCCGCCGTCGACGGACGCCGCTGCGACGACTACCTCGACTGGATGACGTCGGCGTTGACCGTGACGGTCCTGGGGTGCCCGTCGATCTCCGTTCCGGCCGGATTCAGCGCCGACGGTCTGCCGGTCGGCGTGCAGATCGTCGCCGCTCCCGGCAACGACCTGTTCCTGCTCGACGTGGCGCGGGCGTACGAGCAGCTCAACCCCGTCGGAGCCACCCGTCCGCACCTGCTCCAGGCGGCAGCGTCCAGCCCTTCGTGAAGTCGTCCTCCCCGACGCGGTGGACGTGGATGAGGTTGGTGGATCCGACGGTGTGCGGGGGTGAGCCGGCGACGATGACGACGAGGTCGCCGTGCCGGTAGGTGCCCAGTCGGAGGAGGGCGGTGTCGACCTGCCGGATCATTTCGTCGGTCGATTCGACCGGGTCGACGAGGAACGTTTCGGTGCCCCAGGTGAGGGCGAGTTCGTTGCGCACCTGGGGTACCGGGGTGAACGCCAGCAGTGGCAGCGGGGTGTGGAGTCGGGCGAGTCGTCGCACGGTGTCCCCGGACTGGGTGAACGCGACCAGCGCGGTGGCGTTCAGGCGTTCGCCGATGTCGCGGGCGGCGAACGAGAGAACCCCGCCGTGGGTGCGGGGAGTGTGGGTCAGGGCGGGGACGGTGGTGGACTGGTGTTCGACGGCGGCGAGGATCCGCGCCATCGTCGCGACGGTCTCGATCGGGTAGGCGCCGACGGAGGTTTCCCCGGACAGCATTACCGCGTCGGCGCCGTCGAGGACCGCGTTGGCCACATCCGATGCCTCGGCCCGGGTGGGCCGGGAATTGTCGATCATCGACTCGAGCATCTGGGTGGCGACGATCACCGGTCGGGCGTTCTCCCGGGCGATCTGCACGATCCGTTTCTGCACCAGCGGCACCTGCTCGAGGGGGACCTCCACCCCGAGGTCGCCGCGCGCGACCATGACCGCGTCGAAGGCCCGCACGATCGCCTCGATGTCGTCGACGGCTTCGGGTTTTTCGATCTTCGCGATCACCGGGACCCGGCGGCCGATCCGGTCCATCACCTCGTGGACGGGGTCGATGTCGGTGGGGGCGCGCACGAAGGACAGGGCGATCAGGTCGACCCCGAGGCGTAGGGCGAATTCGAGGTCGTCGATGTCCTTGTCGGACAGGGCGGGGACGGAGACGTTCATCCCGGGCAGGGATACGCCCTTGTTGTTGCTGATCGGGCCGCCCTCGGTCACTCGGCACACCACGTCGTTGCGGTCGACGGCGATCACGGTCAGCGCGATCTTGCCGTCGTCGACGAGGAGGCGGTCTCCGGGGCGTGCGTCCTGGGCGAGGTGGGTGTAGGTGGTCGAGACCCGGTCGTGGGTGCCCGCGCAGTCCTCGACGGTGATCCGGACCTGTTCGCCGGCCGCCCATACGGTCGCGCCGTCGGCGAAGCGGCCGAGGCGGATCTTCGGTCCCTGCAGGTCCGCGAGGATTCCCACGGCTCGGCCGGTGCTGTCGGCTGCGGCGCGGACGCGCCGGTAGTTGGCTTCGTGGTCGGTGTGGTCGCCGTGGCTGAAATTCAGTCGGGCGATGTCCATCCCGGTTTCGACGAGACTGCGGGTGCGCTCGTCGGTGGCGGTGGCGGGCCCGAGCGTGCAGACGATCTTCGCCCTGCGCGGCGACAGCAGCGACGCCGAGTCGACATCGGCAGTGAGTGGCGAGGGGATGTCGGTGAGAGTCATCGTGGTCCTTCGTTGTGCAGAAGTGAGCCGCGGCCGATGTCGCGCCCGATGCGGGTGAGGAGTTCGCCGGTCAGCTCCGGGTCGGCGGCGGTGTTCCGGTCGGTGTAGTCGCCGAGGGCATGGATGTACTCGAAACCGGCAGGAGCCCACTGTTTCCGGGACAGAGTGTTGCGGCCGGCGACGGCGATCACCGGGACCGGGTGGGCGCGGCGGGCCAGGACCGCGAGCAGTTTGCCGTGTTCGGTCTGCTCGTCGATGCTGCCCTCGCCGGTGATCACCAGGTCCATTCCTGCGAGGTAGCCGTCGAAATCGAGTAGGTCGAGGAAGTATTCGGCGCCGGAGACCATGCGCGCGCCGAGCAGCATGGCGGCGAATCCGATCCCACCGGCACTACCGGCGCCGGGGGAGTCCGCCACCGCACGCGCCTGCCGGTAGCCGCTGCGGGTGAACACCTCGACGAGGTTGTCGAGGCCGGTGTCGAGGTAGCGCACGGCTGCGGGGTCGGCGCCCTTCTGGGGGCCGTACACGGCGGCGGCGCCGTGCGGTCCGGTCAGCGGGTTGGTGACGTCGCCGGCGATCACGATCTCCATTCCGGACAGGTTCACTGCGCGGGAGGAGTCGATCGCCGCGACCTCGGGAAGGGTTCGCCCGCACGCCCGCAGGGGTCGTCCCGTGGTGTCCGAGAAGGTGAACCCGAGGGCGGCGAGCATCCCCATTCCGCCGTCGGTACCGGCGCTGCCGCCGAGGGCGAGGACGAGGCGGCGCGGGTGGTGGCGGCGGGCGTGCCCGATGGCCTGGCCGAACCCGAGGCTGGAGGCGTCGAGGGGAGCGGTGCGCCCGCTGGGGAGGGTGGCGAGTCCGCAGGTGTTGGCGACTTCGACCACCGCGGTGGTGCCGTTGTCCGCGATGCGTCCGCGCTGGGGTGTTCCCGTTGCGCCGGCGACGGTGACCGGGTGCGGAGTGAATCCGACCGCCACCGCCGCGTCGACGCTGCCGTCGCCTCCGTCGGCGAGAGGAAGTTTCCTGCTGTCGATTCCCGCCGACGCGAGGCCGGCCGAGAGATGTTCGGCGACAGCTGCTGCGGAGAGCGAGCCCTTGAACTTGTCCGGGGCAACCAGAACCCTCATCGGCCTTCCTTTCTCGTGTGCAGTGCGGATGCGGTCATCGCTGGGTGGAGTGCGCGGGCGTCGTCGCCGCGGGGTCGAGCCGTTCGTGGTCGATGCTGACAGCGTCCGGTTCCTCGATCATGTGGTGGTGCTTGTCCCGTGGTTCCTGTTCCAGGATCTCCATGTCGAAGTCGTTCTCGACGTCACCGTCGGGTGGGGGAAGTACTTCGCCGGAGAAGACGCGGCGGGCGCGGTCGACGTCGAGTTCGTGGTTCCATTTGGCGACGAACAGGGTGGCGACGGCGTTGCCGATGAAGTTCACCAGGGCGCGGCATTCGGACATGAACTTGTCGATACCGAAGATGAGCATGATGCCGGCCGCGGGGATGGTGCCGAGGGTGCTCAACGTTGCTGTCAGCGCGATGAATCCGCCTCCGGCGACACCTGCGGCGCCCTTGGAGGTGAGGAGCATGACGCCGAGGAGGCCGAGTTGCTGCGGAATGGACAGGTCGGTGTTGGTGGCCTGCGCGATGTACAGCGCGGCGAGCGAGAGGTAGATGGCTGCCCCGTCGAGGTTGAAACTGTAACCGGTGGGCACGACGAGACCGACGGTGGTCTTCTTGACGCCGGCGTACTCCAGCTTGCGCATCAAACCGGGCAGCGCGGGCTCGGCAGTGGAGGTGCCGAGAATGAGCAGGAGCTCTTCCTTGAAGAAGCCGAGCATCCGGAAGATGTTGAGCCGCAGATACGCCATGACCGATCCGAGGACAACGAAGACGAAGAACGCGGACGTGACGTAGAACAGCAGGATCAGGCTGCCGAGGCTGGTGAGGGTGGAGACACCGTACTTGCCGATGGCGAAGGCCATGGCGCCGAACGCACCGAGGGGTGCGAGCTTCATGATGAAGCTAAGGACCTTGAAGACCACCGCGGTGAGGCGTTCGACGGCGTCCCGGATCGGTGCGGCGATCTGCCCCACCGCGTTGATGGCGACCCCGAAGATGACGGCGAGGAAGATGACCTGGAGGATGTCGCCCTCGACGAACGGGCCGAACACGCTGTCCGGGACCAGGTGGGTGATGAACTCCCACCACTGTTTCTCTTCACCGGTCTGAATCAGTTTGTTGGCGGAGTCGGTCGTTTCCAGCGAGGCGGCGTCGGCATTCACCCCGTCCCCGAGACGGAAGAGGTTGATCGCGACGAGGCCGGTGAGCAGCGCGAGGATCGTTCCGACCTGGAAATAGGTCAGCGCCTTGATTCCGGTCAGCCCGACCTTCTTCAGGTCCGCGACACTCGCGATGCCGCCGACGATCGTCAGGAACACGATCGGGCAGATCAGCATCTTCATGGCGGTGATGAAGGTGGTGCCGATCGGCTCCATCGCCTCGCCGGTGTCCGGCCAGAGCCACCCGACCAGGATGCCGAGCACGATCGCGATGAGAACCCAGAAGTACAGTTGCCTGTACCAAGGTTTCTTCACAGTCGCCGGTTGGTAACTCGCTGCGCTGCTGGGTGTTTCCATGACATTCACCTCGGGTGAGAGTGTTCAGGTGTGAAGACGGGGGTGGCCGAGAGTTACCGACCGTTCGAGGGGTGGGGCCCGACCCGGCAGATCCTGCCGAGTCGGGCCGGCTGTGACTGTGGATTGCGGTCAGGCCGGGGTCAGCGCGGTCTGCAGCGCGTGCACGATCGCCTCGGTGACGGCGTCGGTGTCCGACGAGCCGCCGATGTCGCGGGTCAGTGCTCCGCTCGCGGTGGCGGCCTCGATGGCGGCTTCGACGCGGCGGGCCTCGTCGTGCAGCCCGAAGTGGTCGAGCATCAGGGCGGCGCTGGCGATCGCGCCGATCGGGTTGCTGATGCCCTGGCCCGCGATGTCGGGTGCGGAACCGTGGACGGGTTCGAACATGCTCGGGAAGCGGCGCTCCGGGTTGAGGTTCGCGCTCGCCGCGATGCCGAGGCTTCCCGCCAGCGCGGAGCCGAGGTCGGAGAGGATGTCGGCGTTGAGGTTCGACGCCACCACCACGGACAGATCCTCCGGGTGCAGGATGAACTTGGCGCTCATCGCGTCGACGAGGACGCTTTCGGTCGCGACGTCGGGGTAGTCGAGGGCGACGCGGTTGAAGACCTCGTCCCACAGGACCATGCCGTACTGCTGGGCGTTGGACTTGGTGACGCTGGAAACCTTCTTCACCGTGCGGGTGCGGGCCAGGTCGAACGCGAACCGCATGATGCGCTCGCAGCCCTTCTCGGTGAACAGCGCGGTCTGCAGTGCGACCTCGTTGCCCGGACCGCGGCCGCTGAGGTTACGTCCGCCGAGGCCGGCGTACTCGCCCTCGCTGTTCTCCCGGACGACGACCCAGTCGAGTTCGGTGTCGTCGGCCTTGCGCAGCGGGGACCGCACGCCGGGGAGGAACTTCACGGGCCGCACGTTGGCCCACTGGTCGAAGTTCTGGGTGATGTTGAGCCGCAGCCCCCAGAGGCTGATGTGGTCGGGGACGTTCTCCCATCCGACCGCGCCGAAGTAGATGGCGTCGAACGCCTGCAGGGTGTCGAGGCCGTCGTCGGCCATCATCTTCCCGGTCTGCTCGTAATACCCGCATCCCCAGGGAAATTCTTCCCAGTCGAAGGCGAAACGCCCACCGGACTGTTCTGCGAGGACGTCGAGCACGCGCCGTCCGGCAGCGACGACCTCCTTGCCGACGCCGTCGGCGGGGATCGATGCAATCTTGAACGTCTGCAGTAGTGCCATGTCGTTGCCTCCATCGTGTTGTGCTCGTCACAGTGTGTGATGCATTCATTAACCCGTCACAATCACGCAGCGTCCATGACCAAGAGTCGATCCGGCTTATAGGTTTCACCTAATCGAGGCGCGTTTTCGCAGGTAGAGTGAGTGTGCATGCGGCGGTCGCCGACAGCCACGCTCGAGGGTTCGGCCGCACATCGACGGGAATGAGGGGTTCGGATGGACGCGCGTCAGTTGCGGTACTTCCTGGCTGTGGTCGATCAGGGAGGCATCAACCGCGCGGCGGAAACACTGCTGATCGCGCAGCCCTCGCTCTCCCAGTCGATCTCCGCGCTGGAGCGTGAACTCGGGGTACCGCTCTTTCACCGCGTCGGACGCCGGCTGGTGCTCAGCGACGCCGGCGAAACGCTCGTCGGCCCGGCCCGCGTGGTGTTGCGCGATCTCGAGGATGCGAAGGCATCCGTCGATGCGCTGAAAGGGCTCCGGGCCGGTCGCGTGGACCTGATCACGATGCCGTCACCCGGGATCGAACCCCTCACCACGATCCTCACCAGCTTCAGCCGCACCTATCCTTCGGTCACTGTCAATGCCGAGGCGGCGTTCACTCCCGAAGAGGTGCTGCACGCCGTGCGCACCGGCGTCTGCGAGGTCGGGATCCTGGGTTCACCGGCCGCGGTGCGTGCCCCCGAACTCGACGTCGTCGCGCTCGAAAGCCAGCCGCTGATCCTCATCTCCGGGCCGGGCGCCGAGACACCGAGCCGCCCGGAGATTCGGAGATCGGAACTGTCCGGATTTCGACTGATCGTCTCGCAGCGCGGATCGCTGATGCGAACCCTCGTCGACGAGGTCCTCGCCAGCGGCGTCGCAGCCACCATCGTCGCCGAGGTCGCCCACCGAACCTCGATCCTTCCGATGGTCCTCAGCGGATTCGGGCAGGCCGTCATGCCGTCGTCGTGGGCGCCGTCGGCCCGGCAGTCCGGCGCCACCGTGCACCGCATCGTCCCCGAGTCCTACTTGCACATCGCCGCCGTCTGCCGGCGAACCCATCTCACGCCACCCGCGCGGACGCTCATGGACGAGGCACGAAAGTACGCAGAACGCACACCGGCCGCCTGGGATGCCCCCGCCGCGGAGAGCCCGCAAAACTCCTGAACGACAGTCGTGCCCACGATCCGTGCGGTTTCGACGCGCGGGGGACTCAGCCCAGGTCTGTCCCTTCGCCGGAGTTCTGTGGTGTCGGGTCCGGTATGCGCCTCATGCGGAACGAATTGAACACCCCGATGAGACCGGCGAGGATGGGGATGAGCAGGGCGATTTGAAGGGCGAGCGGTCGTGCGTCGGTGTTGATGCGGATGATCTCGTCCTGAATCTCCGGGGGCTGGTCGACGAGCAACTGTTCGAGCTGGGTGTTGCTCATGACTTCGGCGTCGTCCTCGAGCACCTGCGCCACCTGTTGCTGCTCGGCCGGCGGGAGCACGGTGCTCGACTCCGCCATCGAGGTGAAGGTGAAGGACAGCGTTGCCAGCATGATGGCGCCGGCGAACGCCAGCCCGAACGAGAGCCCGAACGATCCCGCCGCGGAATTGACGCTGGCGGCCTCGCTGATCCGCTCCTCCTCGATCGGTGCCAGCGTGTAGTTGTTGAGTTGAGACACCAGCAACCCCAACCCGGATCCGGCGATCACCAACGGGATCACCAGGCCCCAACCGAACTCGGCGCGCGGCACGATCGGGATCAGCGCCGCGATCCCGATCGTCAGAAGCACGAATCCCCACCGGATGATGCTGCTCGGGCGCCGGTCGCCCGCCTTCTTGCCCGCGAGCACCGCCACTGCGAACATGCTGAGCGAGAGAGGTGCGAGGGACAAGCCTGCCTGCATCGCGTTGTACTCGAGCACCATTTGCAGGTAGATCGGCAGCGCGATCATCGTGCCACCCAGGGCGATCTGCTGGAGCATCTGCCCAGAGATGCCCAGTCGGAAGACCTTGGAGCGGAACAGGTCCGGGTCCAGCAGTGCCGGCTTCCCTTGACGTTTGCGCCGCACGAGCCAGTACGCCAGCACAGCCATCGCAATCGCACCGATCACCAGGAGCGCACCAACGGATTCGCCACCCTCCTGCCACACCAGGATTCCGAGCACGATCCCGCCCATGCCCAGAACGGAGAGGGCCGCGCCCACCAGGTCGATGACTCGGGGTCCGGTGTAGGGCACGTCGCGGACCAGTTTGATGCCGGACAGGACGACCGCGATGATGACGACTTCGAGCACGAACCCGACGCGCCACGAGAGGTAGGTGGTGATGAAACCGCCGAGCAGCGGTCCGACGGCGGCGGCGATCGCGGCCGCCGCCCCGACCAGGGCGTAGACCTTCTTCTGAGCGGCGCCTTCGAAGTTGCCGTGGATGAGGGACTGCATGGCGGGCAAGAGGAGTGACGCGCCGATTCCACCGAGTATTGCCCAGAAGATGATGATCGCGGTCAGGCTCTGTGCGAGTGCCATCGCCGACGCACCGACTGCGTAGCCGAGCAGGCCCAGCACATACGCCCGTTTGCGTCCGATGAGATCGCCGACCTTGCCACCGATGAGGATGAACGCGGCGGATACCAGCGCCTCGAGTGCGATCGCCGCCTGGACGCCGCTGACGGTCGTGTCGAGGTCGCGAACCACCGAGGAGATCGACACGTTCATCAGTGATGTGTCGACGACGAGCACGAACATCGCCATCGCCAGCAGCAGTCCGAGCAGGCGTTGAGGGCCCGCTACCCGCTTCGAATCACTGGAAGTCGGTTCTTCGGTCATCGGAGGCCCACCGTCCGTCCATCGCGCGCTGCACAGAGTGTCCCATGCGTGGGGACGACGAAGCTACATCTTCACTTTGTTATCGGTTCGATCCGGCCACCGGTCTCGCGACAGTTACGGTGATGAGACACTGCACCGAGGTGAGGAGTCGCCGTGCCCAAATTGGAGATCAAGAGGAAGTCCGAGCTCTCCCGGAAAGAGGTGTCCGACCGGCTCATCGCGCTCGGACAGGCACTCGCGAGCGGCTCCGAGGTGGAACTGGGCTCGGGTGGTGACTCGATTTCCGTCGTCGTCGCCGACCGGGTCCGGTGGGAGCTCGAGATAGAGGTCGAAGGCGACGAGACCGAGATCGAAATCGAAATCAGTTGGCGCGACGATCCGTCCGTAGAGTCGACGGCCGACGCGGAACCGGAATCGGAGAGTCCGCCTCCCGTCAAGACCGCGCGTCGGGGGCGGCCCCGCAAGAGCACCGCCAGGTGAGCTCCGCGAAGTCAGGTCGGTGACATCGGTTCGAACGGCCGGATTTCGTCCTGGCCCGGTCGGACCACCCCGGCCGAGGATTCCGGCACCTCGTTCCACGCGCCTTCGAGGTCGCGGAGGGGTTCGGAGACCACGAATCGGGTCTCCCCGCCCAGGTTGTGCAGGACCTCGACCTCCGGGTGCAGTGCGCGCAGCTTCGCGACCTCGGTGGAGAAGAACAACGACCTCGACTGCCGCTCACTCGAATAGCGGAAGATCCACAGCGATTCGCCGTCGGTGGTCGCGACGGTCATCTGCACCGGATGCTCGACCCCATGGGCGCGGCCGACATCTTCGACGAAGCCGACCGCACGGGCCACAGCACCGAGGGGGTCGTCGACGAGGCCGAACGTCAGGGCGAGGAAGAACAGTGCCTCGGAGTCCGTCGACCCTTCGAGGTCGGAGAACAGCTCCGGGTCGACGGCCATCACCAGGTCGCGCCGGGTCTCGTGAAACCCGCGCAGTGCGCCGTTGTGTACCCACAACCACCGCCCGTGCCGGAACGGGTGACAATTGCTGCGCTGCACCGGCGTCCCGGTCGAGGCGCGCACGTGAGCGAGTAGCATCGGCGTTCGCACCTGACCGGCGATCTCCCGCAAATTGCTGTCGTTCCAGGCCGGTTCGATGCTCTTGTACACCGCCGGCTCACTGCCTTCGCCGTACCAGCCGACACCGAACCCGTCGCCATTGGTGGTCGTCGCCCCGAGACGGGAGTGCAGACTCTGGTCGATCAGCGAATGTTTAGGGCGGAACAGCAGGTCCTCCGCGAGGATCGGCTCCCCCGAGTACGCCATCCACCGGCACATACATCAATTCAAGCAGAACCACATCGGTGTGCCCACCCCCGTTTACCGATGAACCTGCTGGTATTTGCCGCGAACGCAGTCCGAGCGGAGGAGGATGGGAATCAACCGGCCATATCGCGTCACTCGAGGAAGGCAGACTGCCATGTCCGCGGAACACGACGAACCGGTGGCACATCCGAGCCGGGCCGAGCGCGCACAACGAGGGGCGGCCGCCCGCCGAGACACTCCGCCGGCTGCGCTCGCGGAATACGGTGTGGCCGATCGGCGCGACCCGGTGGGCCTCCTCGAGAAGCAGGCGACGGAGAGAGTCGCGGAACTCGTTCCGATCCGGTACGGGCGTATGGCGGCGACGGCCTTCGCCTTCTACCGCGGCGGCGCCGCGATCATGGCCGACGATCTGTCCCACTCGCCCACCACGGGCCTGCGCACGCAGCTCTGCGGCGACGCGCACCTGAGCAACTTCGGAATCTTCGCCACCCCGGAACGCCGGCTGGCATTCGACATCAACGACTTCGACGAGACACATCCCGGCCCCTTCGAATGGGATGTCAAACGCCTGGTCTCGAGCCTCGCGATCGCGGCGCAGGAGAACGGATTCAGCGGCACGAAGACCAGGAAGATCACCCGCGCCTGCGCCGCCGAATACCGCGAAACCATGGCCGGCCAGGCGCAACTGGGAAACCTGGCCGTCTGGTACTCCCACATCGAGCCCACAGCGGAACTCGTGGGGCTTCGAGACGAGCTGGACAAGTCGCAGAGGAAACGCGCCCGAACCGCTCTGGAGAAGGCGCGCCGCCGGGACAGCGTTCAAGCGCTCTCCAAGCTGACCGCCGTCGTGGACGGGGAGAGGCGGATCATCAGCAACCCGCCACTGTTGGTCCCGGTCGAGGAGCTGTACGCGGGCGAGGACCTCGAATCGCTGTACCGAGACCTACGGCATCGTCTGAACGTGTATGCACAGTCTCTGCGGTGGGACCACCGCGTCCTCTACGACCAGTTCCGGATGGTGCAGATTGCCCGCAAGGTGGTCGGGGTCGGCAGTGTGGGCACCCGCACCTGGATCATTCTGATGCTGGGAGCAGACGAAGACGATCCGCTGTTTCTGCAGGTGAAGGAGGCGGGTCCGTCCGTGCTGTCGCGTTACGTCGACGTCCCGTCGTTCGCTGCCGAGGGCGAGCGGGTGGTCAGCGGACAGCGGCTGATGCAGGCCGCGAGCGACATCTTCCTGGGCTGGGAACGTGGTGCGGGCCCCGACGGCGTCGAGCGGGACTTCTACGTGCGCCAACTGCGCGACGGCAAGGGTTCGGCGGTGGTCGAATCCCAGACACCCAGCGTCATGATGCTGTATGGGCGATTGTGTGCACGCGTCCTCGCCTATGCGCACGCGCGGGCCGGCGACCGGATCGCGATCGCCGCCTACCTCGGGGACGACACCGAATTCGATCATGCGATAGCCGAATTCGCCGAAACGTACGCAGAGCAGAACACCCGAGACCATCAGGCCCTCCTCGAGGCCATCTCGGGGGCCCGCATCGTCGCGGCTACCGGACTCTGAACAGCGACGTCCCGGAACCGTCCGGGAGTCCGCCCGCCCACACGACCGGTGGCCTGGGTTCGACTCCACCGGCCGGCACGGTTCAGAAGATCTGCACGAAGCGGTACCAGTCGTATTCGATGTGCTGATATCCGATCTCTCCGTCACGCTGGGGTCGGCCGATCTTGTCGGTGCCGCCCGGCAGATGAGCGACTCCGACAAGATTGACCAGGCCACCTTCGAGGTAGAAGTGGCAGCCGGTGTCGAGCTGCTCGACGCGCCAGGTGTCGTACAGGCCGATCCTCTGGTCCTCGGACGACGGTGTGCACGTCTGCGCGTATGCGGTCAGTTCGCCCACCGACAGCCGCCACCCGAGGTCGGAAGGCACACCGAAGAATACGAGGGTCGCCGTCAGTGCCACCATCGCCGGCGCAACGCAGATGCGTCGATCCCACCGGTACCGCCCCAGTTGCACGCCGGCGAGGATCAGCCACACGGCACCCAGAATCAGCAGGGCGAAACCAGCCAGCACGACGTACGGGAAGACCGGGTCGATCGGAATCGTGATCACCAGCGTCGCAGCGCAGGCGAACGCGACGAGGGCGGTGAGGACGATTCCGGTCGCCAACCGCCACCACCGCGGCGTGTCCGCCCGGTGGCGTGGCCTGTGCTGGGATGGCTGTTCGTCGCGGCCGTCCATCAGCGGTCTCCGTTCGCCGGCGCTCTCCGAGAGGTGGTCAGGTCGGTGACCTCCCGTCCGGCTCGCGCGGGCGGTGGACCGCCGAAGCCGCGGAGGTCGCGGGCGGTGGCGCCGGGCCCGAATCGTCCGATCACGGTGTGCCTGCTGTCCCAGAGCACCCCGCGAGTGGGGAGGGCCCACCGGCTGGAGAACGCGGACGTGTCGTCCTCGTCGTCCGTGGACGGGTCGTGCGCCGCGGCGATGTGCGCGGCGTAGGCGCGCAGCGCGACCGCGAAGGCGTTGGGTTCGCGGCCGGCGTCGAGAAAGTGCGCTCGGTCGCCGCACTGCGGGCAGTGCCACGACGCGCGGTGGCATCCGCCGGCGAGGCCGACGGCCGGTGTTTCGCCTCCGCGCGGACCGGCGGTGCGATACGCGTCGAACGGGTCGGGCTGCTCGATCCGATCGGGCGCCTGCCGAGCCGCCGCAACCATGTCCCGCCAGGCGGCGTGCACGTCGAAACCCCCGAGCATCAGTACCTCTTCGGGCATCGGGCCGATGAACGGGGAACCCGCGCACAGCACCCGGCTGTGGTCGTGGGCGTAGCTGTATCTCGGGTCGAGAGCCCGGGCGTGCCGCATCTGCTGCATGCGCTCGGTGATCGCGAGCCCGTGCCATGCGCGTCCGCAGTGCGGGCACGGGTCCTGGTTCACGTTCGAGTCGTGCCCGGATCGGTTGTCGTGGTTCGCGAGTTGGTCGTGTACGAGCCGGTCGATCCGGTCGACGAGGTCACGGTCGGTCATGGTGGATACCCACGGTAGCGGCGGCGGCCGCTCGGCGCAGTCAGTATCCCGCGTCGAAGTCGAACTCGTTGAGCAGCGCGTCGTCACCCGACAGGTAGCGTCCGAGGTTCTCGACGAACAGATCGACGATCTTCGCGTTCTCCGACGGCACGTTGGCAGCGCTGTGCGGGCTGAGGATGACGTTGTCGGCCGTCCACAACGGCGAATCGTCTCGGAGCGGTTCGGTGGAGGTGACGTCCAGGACCGCCCCGCCCAGCCGGCCCGTCGACAGTGCTTCTGCGAGAGCGTCTTCGTCGATGATCGGCCCCCGTCCGAGATTGACGACCAGGGCGCCGTCGGGGAGGGCCGCGAGTTCCCGGCGTCCGATCAGTCCGCGAGTGTCGTCGGTGAGGGCGCAGGAGATCACGAGAATGTCCGCGGCGGGCAGGTGCTCGGCGATCCGGTCCGTGGTGGTCATGCTGTCGAAGGGGGCGCCTGCGGGTCGTGGGTTGCGGGCGACCCCGCTTGCGGTGACGGAGAAGCACCGGAGGAGTTCCGCTGTGCGCGAGCCGATCTTGCCGGCGCCCACGATCAGCGCGTGGCGTCCCGCGAGCTCGGACGTTTCCTGCTTGCGCCAGGTCCGGGTCTGCCGGTCGGCGATCAGCCGGTGGAGTCCGCGCGCGAAATACAGAATGCCGGCGAGCGCGAACTCCGCCAGCGGCTCGGCGTGGACTCCCGCGGCGGTCGTCACCGTCAGCGGCGCACGCGACAGCCCGAATTTCTCGATCAGCTGCCCGGCACCCGCGGACGTCGCCTGAATCCATCGCAGATTCGGCGACTGTTCGAGTGTGCGTTCGGGGTGCCGCCAGTCGAAGTCGAACATCACGTCGGCGGTCCGCAACATCGACGACCACCGGTCGTGCTCGCCGGCCGTCAGATCACGCGGTACCCCGACGTGATCGCTGTGCCATCGAGGCCGGGGGAGCAGTTCGGGTGCGTACGCCACCCGGACCCGAGGGTCGCAGCCTGCGATCCTGTCGACCAGGTCCTGCTCGAGATACGACGCGACGAGCACGTCGATGCACGGGTCGGGCACGGGTCCCTCCTTCACAGCCGGCGGTCGGACGTCGGTGCGCTCGGCTCGACCTCCGGCGCGGAGGCGGATTTCGGCATCGCCGCCGCGGCCACGACGAGTACGACGGCCGCGCCGAGGGCGGCCACGAACACCAGATGCAGGGCCCCGGCCAGTTCGGCCGGGGCGGGGTTGTCGGCGCCGCCCAGTCGCGCGTTGACGAGGGCGCCGAACAGGGCGACCCCCACGGCGCTGCCGATGGAGCGGGCGAACATGTTGGTCGAGGTGACGACGCCGCGCTCCGACCAGTCGACGCTCGACTGCGCCGCGATGAGGGTGGGGCTCGCGACGAGACCCATGCCGCCGCCGATGACGAAGCAGCAGATCGCCACCTGCCACACCGCCGAGTCGATGGACAGGCTCAACGTGAGAGCGGTGCCCGTCACGACCAGCAGGCTGCCCGCGGTGGCCGTGACCCGGAAGCCGAAGCGCAGGTACACGCGCCCGGACTGCGACGCGGCGATCGGCCAGCCGATGGTCAGGGTGGCAAGCGCGAACCCGGCCACCAGTGCGCCCGTCCCGAG
This sequence comes from Rhodococcus sp. ACPA1, assembly GCF_002300195.1. Lineage (NCBI taxonomy): Bacteria > Bacillati > Actinomycetota > Actinomycetes > Mycobacteriales > Nocardiaceae > Rhodococcus > Rhodococcus sp. ACPA1. The sequence continues at coordinate 505,337 of NZ_NSDX01000005.1, forward strand.
GACGCCCTGGGTGAAGGTCGGCACGTAGGTGGTCAGGCCCAGGACGATGGCCCCGACCAGCAGTGACACGAGACTGCTCGCCGCGAGAACCCGACGGGTGAACACCCACAGCGGAAGTACCGGTTCGGCGGCCCGCCGTTCCACGAGGACGAAGACGATCAGGAACACGAAACCCGCCGCGAAGATGCCGAGGCTGATCGGGGAACTCCACGCCCAGGCCTGCCCGCCTTCGAGGAGTCCGAGGATGAGCAGCGTCGCCCCGACTGCCAGGATTCCGGCGCCGGCGTAGTCGATCGACCGCTGGGTGCGCACCCGCTTCTCGTCGAAGTTGCGGATCAGCATCACGGCCGCGAGCAGACAGAGAGGAATGTTGACGAAGAAGATCCACCGCCACGACAGGTACTCGGAGAACACCCCGCCGAGGGTCGGGCCGACCACCGCCGACATGCCCCAGACGCTGGCCAGATAGCCCTGGGCCTTGGCACGTTCGGCGAGGGTGTAGATATCTCCGGCGATGGTCATGCTCATCGGCTGAACGGCCCCGGCGCCGAGACCCTGCACCGCGCGGAACGCAATGAGAGCGGGCATGCTCCACGCGATCCCGCACAGCACCGAGCCGACGCCGAACAGGGCGATGCCGAGGAGCATCACGGGCCTGCGGCCGAAGATGTCGGCCAGCTTGCCGTAGATCGGCACCGACACGGCCTGGGTGAGCAGGTAGATCGAGAACAGCCACGGGAACTGCGAGAAGCCGCCGAGGTCCCCGACGATGGTGAAGACGGCGGTGGAGATGATGGTCGCATCGAGCGCGACCAGTGACGTCGTGAGCATCAGCGACACGAGAATCGGTCCGCGTTCCGAACGGAACCCGACGTCGACCGGGGTCGTGTCCGTCGCCATTACCCACCTTCTCCGTTACCGCGCTCACAAGAGTTCCTGACCAACGGTAACGACAACGGGAGACGAAGTGTTCCGCGGCTGTGCCCGGGACGCCGCTACGCGGTCGCCGAGGATCCGCGGAACGCCGCGCGGTAGGAGTGGGGGCTGGTCCCGACGACGCGCTTGAACCGGTCGCGGAACGCGGTCGGCGACCCGAACCCCACCTGCGCGGCGATGCGGTCGACGGAGTGAGCGGTGGTCTCCAGGAGGTACTGCGCCTGATGAATCCGGACGCGGTGGAGCCACTGCAACGGTGTGGTGCCGGTCTGCTCGCGGAATCTCCGATTGAGGGTGCGGGTGCTCATCCCGGCTCGCCGGGCGAGGTCGTCGAGTGTCAGGTCTGCGCGGCTGTTCTCCTGCATCCACAGCAGCAGCGGCTCGAGGCTCGTCAGTTCCGCGGACGGCGGACGTTCGTGAACGATGAACTGCGCCTGTCCGCCTTCGCGTTCCAGCGGCATGACCGACAACCGGGCAGCGTCGGCGGCCACCGCCGACCCGTGATCCGAGCGGATCATGTGCAGACACAGGTCGAGGCCTGCCGCGGCGCCGGCCGAGGTCAGGAACTGGCCGTTGTCGACGTAGAGCACGGCCGGGTCCACGTCGACCAGCGGGTGACGCGAGGCGAGGAGTTCGGCGGCCGCCCAATGCGTCGTCGCCCGCCTGCCGTCGAGCAGTCCGGTGGCGGCCAAGGTGAACGCTCCCACGCAGATCGACGCGATCCGGGTGCCACTGCCGGCCGCCCGGCGCAGTGTCTCGAGTACTTCGGGTGCAAGCGGAGCGGTGGGGTCGGCCAGCCCCGGCAGGATGATCGTGTCGGCCGCGTCCAGAGCGCTCAGATCCCAGGGCGCGCGGAGTGTGAATGCGCCGGCATCCACGTCACCGTCCGGGGCGCACACCTTCACCCGGTAGGCCGCGCGTCCGTCCGGCAACCTGGTACGACCGAAGACCTCGACCGGCGTGGCGAGATCGAACGCGATGACACCGTCGAGTGCCAGGACTGCCACGGTGTGCATGGCTACAACATACGCAGACGATTGATTTCCGCCAAGCGTTCATAACCCCGGTGAATGTCGATGCGCTGTGCAAAAATCTGCGGAAATAGCGTGGCGACAATCCGTTGGATTGTGGCGAAAATGCCAGTTCTCAGGCCTCGATCGGCTGGCTGACGTCACTAGCGCCTCGTGTACTCGGCACAAGGCAGACAGTGAAAGGCCCACGGATGCATGTCCAGATCGCGCTGTTCGACGGCTTCGACCCGCTCGACGTCATCGCCCCGTTCGAGGTACTGCACGCGGGTGGCCTCTACGCCGACGGCGCGCTGACCGTCGAATTGGCCTCCGCCGAGGGCGTGCGCGAGGTCCCCAGCGGAACAGTGCCGCTGAGTCTGCGGGCCGCCGCGAGGCTCGACGCCGGCCGGGCCGATGTGATCGTCGTGCCGGGTGCGTCGGGGCGTGTGGAAGAGCGCACCGAGGGCGACGACACCATCCCGAAAATTCTCGGACGGACCCTCGAGACGCGGCTCCCCGACGTGCTGCGGGAGGCCTGCGCCGACCCCGAACTGATCGTCGCCACCGTGTGCGGTGGGTCGCTCGTCCTCGCGATGGCCGGACTCGTCGAAGGCCGCCACGCCGTCACCCATCACCTGGGAATGGATCTGCTCGACGCCACCGGGGTGGTCGCCGTGGACGCCCGCGTCGTCGACGACGGAGACCTCGTCACCGCGGCCGGCGTCACCTCCGGTCTGGATCTCGGACTGTATCTGCTCGAACGGGAGCTGGGACCGCGCATCGCGCACGCGGTCGAGACGTTGTTCGCCTACGAGCGCCGCGGCACCGTCTGGCGTGCCCGTGGGCTCGAACCCACCATCATCTGAGGAGCGGACCATGTCTGTCGACGGCACCTGGAACGTCGTGATCGCCACGCCCGTCGGGAAGCAACGCGTCGAACTGACCTTCGTCACGCAGGACGGGGAACTCCGCGGCACCGCTCGCGGAGCCTCCGAGGAAGTCCCGCTCACCGACCCGGCGCTCGACGGGAACCGGCTCACCTGGTCTCAGTCCATCACCAAGCCGCTGCGCCTCCACTTGCAGTTCGATGTCCTCGTCGAGGGCGACGAGATGACGGGGAAGTCGACGGCGGGACGTCTCCCCAGCTCGAAGGTCAGCGGCCGCCGGTCGGTGCCCGACCGATAGGCTGGGTCACCGTGCGCCCCTCACTCGATTCATACGCCCATCTGGCCGGTGGCAAGGTCCGCGACCTCTACACGATCGACGACGAGCACCTTCTGTTGGTCGCGAGCGACCGGATCTCCGCCTACGACCACGTCCTCAGCACCCCGATCCAGGACAAGGGACGGGTGCTCACCGCGATGAGCGTCTTCTTCTTCGGCGTCCTCGGTGGCAACAACCATCTGGCCGGTGAACCCGACGACAGCCGGATCCCCGAAGAGGTTCTCGGCCGCGCGCTGGTGGTCCGGAAGCTGGACATGGTCCCCGTCGAGTGCGTAGCCCGCGGCTACCTCACGGGGTCGGGGCTGATCGACTACAACGAGACCGGCGCGGTGTGCGGCGTCGCACTGCCCGAGGGGCTGGTGGAGGCGAGCCAGCTTCCCGACCCGATCTTCACGCCCGCCAGCAAGGCCGAGCTCGGCGAGCACGACGAGAACATCAGTTTCGAGGCCGTGGTCGAGAAGGTGGGCCAGGACCTGGCCGTGAAGCTGCGCGACGACACCCTCGACATCTACGGCCGGGCGTCCAACTTCGCCGCGGACCGGGGCATCATCCTCGCCGACACCAAGCTCGAGTTCGGACTGGACCCGCAGGGCAACCTGGTTCTCGCCGACGAGGTCCTCACCCCCGACTCGTCCCGGTACTGGCCGGCCGACGGGTACGAGGCAGGGAAGGTGCAGCCGAGCTTCGACAAGCAGTTCGTCCGCAACTGGCTCACCGGCCCCGAATCCGGCTGGGACCGAGCGTCCGACACTCCGCCGCCGCCGCTGCCCGCGGAGATCGTGGAGGCGACCCGCGAGCGGTACATCGAAGCGTACGAGCGGATCTCGGGTCTGTCGTTCGCGGACTGGGTGGGCTGAGACATGACCTCCGAAGGCACGAAACTCACCCCGCCCGTCGCGAAGAAGGTCCCCACCGAACGCGTCCACCACGGTCACACGTTCGTCGACGAGTACGAGTGGCTGCGCGACAAGGAAGACGCCGAAGTCGTCGCGTACCTCGAGGCCGAGAACGCGTACACCGAGCAGCAGACCGCCCATCTCGCGCCGCTGCGGGACCAGATCTTCCAGGAGATCAAGTCCCGCACGCAGGAGACCGACATGTCGGTTCCCACCCGCATGGGCGACTGGTGGTACTACGCCCGCACCATCGAGGGCAAGCAGTACGGCGTCCAGTGCCGGGCACCGATCGCCGGCCCCGACGACTGGACCCCGCCGGAACTGACTCCGGGTGTCGAACTCCCCGGTGAGCAGGTGCTGCTCGACGGCAACGCCGAGGCCGAGGGTCACGACTTCTTCTCCATCGGCGCCTTCTCGCTCAGCCACGACGGCACGCTCCTCGCGTACTCGGTCGACGTGGTCGGCGACGAGCGGTACACGCTGCGTTTCAAGAACCTCGTGACCGGCGACCTGCTGCCCGACGAAATCCCCGACACCGCGCCCGGCGCCACCTGGGCGATCGACCACAGTCACGTCTTCTACCTGACCGTCGACGAGTCCTGGCGTCCCGACACCGTGTGGCGGCACAAGCTCGGCACCGACCGCGCGCAGGACGTCACCGTGTTCCACGAGCCGGACGAGCGGTTCTGGGTGTCGGTCGGGTCCACGCGGAGCGAGAAGTACCTCATGATCTGGGTGGGGTCGAAGATCACCAGCGAAGGCTGGGTGCTCGAATCGGAGAACCCCGAGGGCGAGTTCCGAGTGGTGCTGCCGCGACGCGAGGGTGTCGAGTACGGCGTCGAGCACGCGGTCGTCGCGGGAGAAGACCGCTTCCTGATCATGCACAACGACGTCGTCGACGGTGAGAAGGCCGAGAACTTCGTGCTCGCCGACGCGCCGGTGTCCGACCCGACGTCGCAGACCATCCTCATTCCGCACCGCTCCGACGTGCGGTTGGAGGAGGTCGACGCGTTCGCCGACCACCTCGTGCTCGGCTACCGCCGCGAAGCGTTGACCCGGCTGGCCATCTGGCCGCTCGGTGAGGACGGCTACGGCGAGTTCACGGAGATCGAATTCGACGAGGAACTCTTCAGCGTCGGGCTCGGGGCCAACCCGGAATGGCGGCAGCCGACACTGCGGATGGCGTTCACGTCGTTCATCACGCCCGGCCAGGTCTACGACTACGTGCTGTCGACGGGTGAACTCGCCCTGCGCAAGTCGCAACCCGTGCTCGGCGAATTCGATGCCGGCAACTACGAGCAGCAACGCGACTGGGCCGTCGCCGACGACGGGACGCGCATCCCGCTCTCGATCGTCCGGCGCAAGACGAACGGCGTCGACGACCCCGCCCCCACCCTCCTCTACGGGTACGGATCGTACGAGGCCAGCATGGATCCCGCGTTCTCCGTCGCGCGGCTGTCCCTGCTCGACCGCGGAGTGGTGTTCGTAGTCGCGCACGTGCGCGGCGGCGGCGAGATGGGCCGGCACTGGTACGAGACCGGCAAGACGCTCACGAAGAAGAACACCTTCACCGACTTCGTCTCGAGCGCACAGCATTTGATCGACACCGGACGCACCACTGCGCAGCAGATGATCGCCGACGGCGGCAGCGCAGGCGGCCTGCTGATGGGTGCGGTGGCCAACCTGGCACCCGAACTGTTCGCCGGCATCCTCGCCAACGTTCCCTTCGTGGACCCTCTGACGTCGATCCTCGACCCCTCACTGCCGCTGACCGTCATCGAATGGGACGAGTGGGGAAACCCGCTCGAGAACCCCGAGGTCTACGAATACATGCGCTCGTACAGTCCGTACGAGAACGTCGAGGCCAAGGACTACCCGGCGATCCTCGCGATCACCAGCATCAACGACACCAGGGTCCTCTACGTCGAACCGGCCAAGTGGGTCGCGAAACTGCGCGCCACCAAGACCGGCGACACACCCCTGCTCCTCAAGACCGAGATGAGCGCCGGACACGGCGGCGTCAGCGGACGCTACGAGAAGTGGAAGGAAGTAGCGTTCGAATTCGCGTGGGTGCTCGACATGATCGGCGATTAGGTACTGCGGCACCCGCGCCGAGGATCCGATGTCTCGGCGTGTGAAAAGCATCGGCGGGCGAGGCGGAAGTCGGCTTGTCAGGGGACTTTCCGCCTCGCAGGGCTCAGATGCAGAAACTGATGCTGGCCGACCCCAATGGCAGGTTGAGGCAGACCGAGATCGAACCGACTGCCGGGGTCGGTGCGGGAGCGAGCGGTGCGGCGACAGCTGCGGGGGCGGCCAGGGCGCCGAGTGACAAGGTCATTGCAATCGCGGCGAGTGTGGTGGCAATTCTGCTAGACATGTGAAGGTCCTTGACTGAGTTACTACGAGCCGGAGGTGACTCCTCTACAATCGTCCACCGATGTGATGCAGGTCACAACCTCTAGGTGAGGTTTTCTCGACCGTCTCCGGTGGCCCCTTCCGTGTCATGTCAATAGCGTTGCGCCGCAGTGGTAGTCGGATGTCATTCGTACGAGTCGAGCATCTCCTGCGGTAACGGCTGCTCCATGACCACCCGGGATCCGTCCCAGGAGTAGGTGACGACCGCAGGTCCGCCCGACGGGCAGCAGTTGGCGTCCTGCTCGCCGAGCCACCTGTACTCCACCGAGACGGAGTCGTCGGTGGATCCGACCACGTCGGTGTAGGCATACGATTCGGCTGTCGCGGTGCCCAGATACGTGCCGTCGTGGAAGAACAGCACCTGGGTCGGCGAACTCACCGTTCCCATGGGCGTCTCCGCCGTGGCCCACAGCAGTGCGGGGCAGTCCTCGCCGGCGGCATCGGACGCGGTTCCGGGTACCCACGGATCGCCACCCGGCGCGTTGCCGAGCGTCGCGAACGCGTCGCTGACCATCGCGGAATCGAGGTCGAGACACGGCCCGCTGCGTACGTCTGCGCCAGAAGCGGCCTGTGGGATCGGGGAGGCGACGGATTCTGCCGCGTTGTCGCTTCCAGCGCACCCGGTGAGCACGGTCGCGGCCGCGACGGTCAGAACTGCTGCCACGTGAGTCTTCATGTGTTCTCCCTGCATCGTCCCCCGACAGGAATTACTTCGCCTCACTCACTGTCTCGCGCGGCGTGGCCGGTTCGTTACGGGGGTCAGCGCAGCGCGTACCGAATCTGCGGGCGCCCCGCCCGGCCGTACTCGGTGTGCCGGGTGAGCACCCCGTCGTCGGCGAGGCGTTCGAGATACCGCCAGGCCGTGACCCGGGAGACCCCGATGCTGGCCGCCACCTCGGCCGCCGTCAGCGGTCCGGCGGCGTCACGGACGCACGCCGATACATGATCGAGTGTCTGGGGTGCAACGCCTTTCGGGGACGCCGCGCGCTCGTCGGAGGTGCGCAGCGCGGACATCGCCCGATCGATGTCGTGCTGACTCAGCGCGTTGCTTCCGGCGGGCAGGGCGTCGCGGAATTCCCGGTACCGCTCGAGTTTGTCGCGGAACGCCGCGAACGTGAACGGCTTCAGCAGATACAACGCGATTCCGCGCGCCACGGCGGTGCGGACCATCTCGAGGTCGCGGGCCGAGGTCACCGCGATCACGTCGGGACTCGGTCGCACGCCGCTCAGTGCCGCCGCCACGTCGAGTCCGCTGGCATCCGGCAGACCGATGTCGAGGAGGACGAGGTCGATGGGGTCGTCGCTGCCGTTCGCGGCGGCGACCGCGCGCATGGCGCCGTTGCCGTCGTGAACGACGGTGTGGACCGAAAAACCCGGAATGCGTTCCACATACGCCCGATGCGCCTCGGCGATGAGTGGTTCGTCCTCGACGATCATCACGCGGATCACGAGGCGGCCCCCTCGATCGGGATCTCGACGACGATCATCGATCCGAGCGACGGCTCCGTGTGGATCGTCCCGCCGTGCCGCGCCACTACCTGGGCCACCAACGCCAGCCCGAGCCCGCGCTGACCCGACTTGGTGGAGTAGCCGCGCGTGACCGCCTTGTCGAGTTCGTCGGCGGGAATGCCGGGGCCGCTGTCGGCCACCCGCACCACCATCATCGAATCCTCCTGACGGACGGTCACTTCCACCCACGCATCCTCTCCGGGAGATTCCGTCGCACCGCGGGCGGCGTCGATCGCGTTGTCCACGAGATTACCCACCAGCGTGACGAGTTCACGCGCACTGAGCGGCGCGACGGGTCCGAGGGCGGTGTCTTCGGTGACGGTCAGGTCGACTCCCCGTTCGGCGGCCACACCCACCTTGCCGAGCAGCAGTGCGGCCAGGGCTGGTTCGTGCACCGCCGTCATCAGGCGGTCGATCAATTCCTGCGACAACCGTAGATCCTCGGTGGCGAACGCGATCGCGTCGTCGTAGCGGCCCAGTTCGACCATCGTGATGATCGTGTGCAGACGGTTCGCCGATTCGTGGGCCTGCGACCGCAGCGATTCCGCGAATCCGCGCACGGAGTCGAGTTCACCCATGATGCTTTGCAATTCGGTGCGATCGCGCAGTGTCAGCACCGTCCCGAGACGCTGTCCCTCCCACGTCACGGGCTCCCGGCTGACGAGCAGCACGCGGTCGGGGGTCACGTGCACCTCGTCCCGGGAATCGTCGTCGTGCGACTGCCGAAACGACTCCGGCAGCGCGGCCACCGGGACGGGGCCCTCCGGGAGATCGAGGAGGCGGCGCGCTTCGTCGTTCACCACTTCGGCCTTCGCGGTGTCACCGCTGTCGCGGCCGAGCACCACCAGGCCCTCGCCGATCGAGTGCAGGACGGCGTCGTGATGCTCGTACATCTGCCGCAGCTCGTCCGGCGCCATCCCCAGCGTCTGACGGCGCAGGCGCCGGCTCAGCAGGAACGATCCGGCTGCCGACACCGCCAGACCGATCGCGGCGACCGCGAAGATGGTCGGCAGGCTCGCGGCGAACTGGTCGCCGATCTTCTCGCGCGTGACGCCGACGGACACGAGACCCGCGATCCGGTCGCCGTCGTACACCGGGGCCACGGCGCGGATCGACGGTCCGAGTGAACCGGCATACGTCTCCGTGAACGTTTCCCCGCGGAGGGCGCGCTCGATGTTCCCGGAGAACACACCACCGATCAGCTCCGGGTTGGTGTGGGTGAAGCGGATGCCTGCGGGCGTCATCACGACGATGAAATCGGTGCCGGTCGCGGCGCGGATCTGCTCGGTCTGGGGCTGGAGAACCGCCGTCGGGTCGGGCGACCGCAATGCCTCGACGGTGCCGTCCGACATCGCGAGCGTGGTGGCGACGGCCGTGACGGCACGTCGGGTGGTCTCGTCGCTGTCGCGACGCTGGTCGACGATGGCCAGCGCGGTCCCGGCCCCGATGACCAGCACCAACACGACGAGCTGCAGGAGGAAGAGCTGCCTCGCGACGCTCATGGGCCGTCTCGGCGGATGGTGCGGCAATGCATTTCTCCTGAACGTAATGAACACAAACTTCTCCAGCCAAGCGATCGCTTAGAAGATTCTTCCAAGACGTGATCGCGGTCACTAACCGGCCTCACCGATCAGCTTGCCACTCGAATTGGAGGACAATCCCATGAGTACTGCGACAGGGAAGACCAAGAAGCGCGACCGGACACACTGGTTGTACATGGGGGTCATCGTCGCCGTCGTCGCGGGCGTCCTCGTCGGATGGCTGGCTCCGGGAGTCGGCAAGTCGCTCGGCGTGCTCGGCACGATGTTCGTCGACCTCATCAAGATGATGATCAGCCCGGTCATCTTCTGCACGATCGTCCTCGGCATCGGATCGGTGAAGGCCGCCGCCAAGGTCGGCAAGGTCGGCGGACTCGCCCTCACCTACTTCATCGGCATGTCGACGGTCGCGCTCGGCATCGGCCTGCTGGTGGGCAACCTGCTCAACCCGGGCTCCGGCCTGAACATCAGCGCCGACACCGCGGGCACCGGAGCGGCGCTCGCCGAGAAGGCCCACGGCGCCGGCGGCACCATGGACTTCCTCCAGTCGATCATCCCCACATCGCTGATGTCGGCGCTGACCGAGGGAAGCGTGCTGCAGACCCTGTTCGTCGCGCTGCTCGTCGGCTTCGGACTGCAGGCACTGGGCAAGCAGGGTGAGCCGATCCTGCGCGCTGTCGGCTCCGTGCAGAAGCTCGTCTTCAAGATCCTGTCGATGATCCTGTGGCTCGCACCGATCGGTGCCTTCGGTGCCATCGCGAACGTTGTCGGCCAGACCGGTCTCGGTGCCGTCGTCCAGCTCGCCACGCTCATGCTCGGCTTCTACCTGACCTGCCTGATCTTCGTGTTCGGTGTCCTCGGATCCGTGCTCCGCGTCGTCGCAGGCGTCTCCATCTTCAAGCTGGTCCGGTACCTGGCCCGTGAGTACCTGCTGATCTTCGCCACGTCCTCGTCCGAGTCCGCACTGCCCCGTCTGATCGCGAAGATGGAACACGTCGGCGTCGAGCGCACCACCGTCGGTGTCGTCGTCCCCACCGGCTACTCGTTCAACCTCGACGGCACGGCGATCTACCTGACCATGGCGTCGATCTTCATCGCCGACGCAATGGGCCAGCCGCTGTCCTTCCCCGAGCAGCTGTCGCTGCTGGTGTTCATGATCATCGCGTCCAAGGGTGCTGCCGGAGTCAGCGGCGCCGGGCTCGCCACCCTCGCAGGCGGCCTGCAGAGCCACCGTCCCGAACTGCTCGACGGCGTCGGCCTCATCGTCGGTATCGACCGGTTCATGTCCGAGGCCCGCGCGGTCACGAACTTCTCCGGCAATGCTGTCGCCACCCTCCTCGTCGGTTCCTGGACCAACACGATCGACAACGAGCGCGTCCGCACCGTCCTCGACGGCAAGCTCCCGTTCGACGAGTCGACGATGGTCGACGACGGCCACGGTGAGGTCGTCGAAGAGCAGGTCACCGAGACCCCTGCCGCCGACGAGCCGCGGGTGCTCGTGAAGAGCTGATACCCACTCCGAAGTAAACCTCTGTGCGCCCGGGCGATTCGAAGCCTGGGCGCACAGAGGTTTGTTGGCTACGTTGGTGCGCATGACGACACCTGTTCAGAACATCGGCATCAACACACTCGGCGGCACGCCGACCTCACTCGGCGAATACGACGGCCGCGCCGTCCTCGTGGTGAACGTCGCCTCGAAGTGTGGACTGACCCCGCAGTACAAGGGCCTCGAGAAGCTCGCCACCGACTACGCCGACCGCGGACTGACCGTGATCGGCGTCCCGTGCAACCAGTTCATGGGTCAAGAGCCCGGCACCGCCGAAGAGATCGAGACCTTCTGCTCCACCACCTACGGCGTCACGTTCCCGCTGCTGGAGAAGATCGAGGTGAACGGTGAGAACCGGCACCCCCTCTACGAAGAACTGACCAAGGCTGCCGACGCCGAGGGCGCCGCGGGCGACATCCAGTGGAACTTCGAGAAGTTCCTCGTCGCACCCGACGGCACCGTCGTGAACCGGTTCCGTCCCCGCACCGAACCCGACGCCCCCGAGGTCGTCGAGGCCATCGAGGCAGCCCTGCCCAAGTAGTAGGCGGCTTCGCCGCTCGTGCGCCTTTTCGGTAGCTCCCACTACCGGAAAGGCGCACGAGCTTTGCTCGCTGTTCACGTTCACCTGGCACGCTGGGGCCATGACCGGACAGCTGATCGTGTCGGTGTCAGGAATCAAGGACGAGACGCGCGACTTCGCGGCCGCGTTCGCCGAGGAGATGGATGTGCGCGGCGTGCCGCTGTCGCTGCTCGTCGCCCCGCGCCTGAAAGACAAGTATCGACTGGTCAACGACCCCGCGACGCAGGATTGGGTCCGCGCGCGCCGATCCCGCGGCGACGCCGTCGTCCTGCACGGATACGACCAGGCCGCGACCAAGCGTCGCCGGGCCGAGTTCGCCTCGCTTCCCGAGCACGAGGCGCGGTTGCGGTTGCTCGCGGCGGACCGGGTGATGGAACAGACCGGATTGCGCACCAGATTGTTCGCTCCTCCCCGCTGGCTGGCGTCGCAGGGTGCCGTCGCGGCTCTGCCGTCCGCCGGCTTCCGGCTGCTGGCCGTGATGACCGCCGTCCACGACCTCGAACGCGAGACGTCGGTGCGGTCGCGCGTGCTGGGGATCGGTGAGGGATTCCGCGCCGAACCGTGGTGGTGCCGGGCCCTGGTCCTCGGCTCCGGACGGACCGCCAGGCGTGGGGGCGTGGTGCGCCTCGCCGTCACCGCGAAGCAGTTGGGCACGTCGGGACCTCGGCAGGCGATGCTCGACGCCGTCGACCTCGCGCTCTACCACCACGCGCGGCCGCAGGTGTACCGCTGGGAGCCGCGGATCCCGCAGATCGGTGCCGCCTGACCCGTGAGTACTTATTAACCGCCCGCGGTTAACAAGTACTCACGGGGCCGTCAGGCCACCTCGACGCTCGACTCGCTCGGCATCGTGCGGAACTCGGTGCCCTCGGGAGCCATGTCCGAGTAGCGGCCGTAGAAGATGCCGGTGGCCTCGTTCGCGAGGATCGCCTGGTGGATGGGCACCGCGACCCGCGGCGCGACGGCGCGCAGGTAGTCGATTGCCTCGGAGATCTTCAGCCACGGCGCCGCGGCGGGCAGCGCCAGCACGTCGACCTTCTGCTCCGGGACGAACAGCGAATCCCCCGGGTGCATCAGCCGGGCGGGGTTGCCGGCATCGCCGAGCAGGAACGCCGTGTTGTCGATCACCGGGATGTCGGGGTGGATCACCGCGTGCCTGCCGCCGGTGCCGGTGACGTGCACGTCGCCGATGTCGAATTCGTCGCCGGCGTGCACCCCCGTCCACGCGCCGCCGAGCTGGGCCGCGGTCTGCGGGTCCGAGTACAGGGCCGCGCCGGGGTTCGCCTCGACGAGGGCAGGCAGTCGTTGCTGGTCGACGTGGTCGGGGTGCTGGTGGGTCACCAGGATCGCGTCCAGTCCGGTGATGCCCTCGAATCCGTGGGAGAAGTTGCCCGGATCGAAGAGGATGGTGGAACCGTTCAACTCGACGAGGACGCAGCTGTGGCCGAAGTGAGTCAGTCGCATGAATTCGAGTATGCGCCTGCATGCATGGCTCGTCCCGTTCGTCCGATGCGAACCGCAGGCAGGTAGCCCGGTAAACTTCCGGGTGCCCGGTGTTCCACTCTGGGCTCGCGCACTACTACAAGGAGCAGCACGTGGCCCGTGTCGTCGTCGAAGTCATGCCCAAGGCCGAGATTCTCGACCCCCAGGGGCAGGCCATTGTCGGAGCGCTGCCGCGGCTCGGCTTCGCTGGAGTTTCCGATGTCCGTCAGGGCAAGCGGTTCGAGCTCGAGGTCGACGGCAGTGTCGACGACGCTCAGCTCGAGAAGATCGCCGAGGCCCTGCTGGCCAACACGGTGATCGAGGACTGGACCGTGAGGCGCGTCGAAGCATGAGCGCCCGCGTCGGAGTCATCACTTTCCCCGGCACCCTCGACGACGTCGACGCCGCCCGCGCGGTGACCCTCGCCGGCGGCGAGGCCGTGAGCCTGTGGCATGGCGACGCCGACCTCAAGGGTGTCGACGCCGTCATCGTCCCCGGTGGCTTCTCCTACGGCGACTACCTGCGGTGCGGCGCCATCGCACGGTTCGCGCCCGTGATGGGCAAGGTCGTGCAGGCCGCCCAGGGTGGCATGCCCGTCCTCGGGATCTGCAACGGCTTCCAGGTTCTGTGCGAAGCGGGCCTCCTGCCCGGCGCGCTCACCCGGAACGAGGGCCTGCACTTCATCTGCCGTGACGAGTGGCTGAAGGTCGAGGCCACGTCGACGGCGTGGACGTCCCGCTACGAGTCGGGTGCCGAGATCCTCGTCCCGCTCAAGTCCGGCGAGGGCCGCTACCAGGCGTCGGAGAACGTCCTCGACGAACTCGAGGGTGAGGGCCGCGTCGTGTTCCGCTACGTCGGCGACAACCCGAACGGTTCGCAGCGCGGCATCGCAGGCATCTCCTCGGCCAACGGCCGCGTCGTGGGCCTCATGCCGCACCCCGAGCACGCCACCGAGGCCCTCACCGGCCCCAGCGACGACGGACTCGGCATGTTCTACTCCGTCCTCGACAGCGTCATCTCCGCCTGAGCCGACCGGCACCGTGTGTGGCCGAGGGCCTGCACGGTGCCGGGTCAGACGGCGACGATTCCCTCGCCGTGCTGCGCGATGCCGCGGCGCTCGGACGCGGTGAGCCCGTCCCAGATTCCGAACGGTTCGGTCACGCTCAGGGCGTGGCTCTGCCAGTCCCAGGCCTCGGTGTGGGCACTGAAAAATGTTGTGGCACATATTCGGTGTCTACTTGACGGCGCGGATCACCACGATCTCTTCGCGGGTCTGGCCGACCTCGATGAGCCCTCTCCGCTCGAGCATGCCCCTGCGTTCGACGAGGACCGGTCCGAAGGGGATCTCGGCGGTCGCGGCGACGTCGACCCGCATGTTCTGTTCCTCGAGCATCGTCAGAGTTTTCTCGACCCCGCTCAGGCTGGACTGCGCCAGCAGCAGAACACCACCGGCGACGAGAACGTCGGGGGCCTGGCAGCAGATCCGATCGAGCAGTGCGCGACCGTTCTTCCCCGCGTCCCAGGCCCGCGCCGGACCGCGGTCGGGCACGGCATCGACCAGTGCCGGAACGTACGGCGGGTTGGACACGACGACGTCGAACCGTTCCTCGCGAACCTGCTCGACGAGATCTCCGTGAATCACCCGGATCCGGTGCCCTCCGACAAGGGCATTGAGTCTGATGCTGATCGCTGCTCGCCTCGACACGTCCACCGCAGTCACCCGGCCTGCACCCGCAGCGGCGGCGCGCACGCTCAGCGCGCCGGTCCCCGCGCAGAGGTCGAGCACCCGGGAGTGGGGTCCGAGTGGCTCCGCCGCCAAGACGTCGGCCAGCAACTGCGTATCGTGTTGCGGGCGATAGACTCCGGGAAGACGTAGCAGCATCGAAGACTCCTCTGTCGCCGGTCGCATCGTGGTGCGTCCACGGCATTCCCTCGCGGGCTCACCGTGGACGTCGTGCGTCTGATTACTCCACAGTTACCCCGCCGGGCGCAGGGCCAATCACGCCGCGACGCACCGACCGCCGTGGCACGGGTCGGAAGCCGCGCAGATTCCGAGGTGAACTGGCACGATCGACGGGATGACGTACACCGAGCAGTTGCGTGACCTCGCCGCCCGGCACGGGGTTGCGACGTCGTACCGGGGTTGGGATCAGCAGCGCCACGACGTGCGCGACGACACGCTCCGCAGCGTCCTCTCGGCCCTGGACGTTCCCGCCGGAACGGAGGACGAGGTGCGGCGCGCCCTGTCCGAATGCGACGCGGCACCGTGGCGACGGATGCTGCCGCCCGTCGTCGTCGGCAGGGACGGGTTCGAGACCCGTTTCGTGGTCCACGTTCCACACGGCGAGGCGGTGGACGTCACGATCGACACGGAATCGGGCGGGACGGTTCCGGCGCACCAGCTCCAGGTGTGGGTCGATCCGCGGGAGGTCGACGGCGCCCTGGTCGGCCGCGCGACGTTCGTCGTCCCCTCCGACGTCCCGTGCGGGTGGCACACGGTGCGGGCGTCCACCTCGCTCGCGTCCTCGTCGTGCACACTCGTCGTGACACCGGCGCGTTTGTCGACGTCCGACGCACTGAGCGACCGCCGGCGCTGGGGTGTGCTCACGCAGTTGTACTCGATCCGCTCACGTCGTTCCTGGGGTGTCGGGGACTTCGGCGACCTCGCGGATCTCGCATCGATCTTCGGTTCCGTCCACGGCGCCGACTACGTTCTGGTCAACCCACTGCATGCCGCGCAGCCCCGCCCACCGATCGAGGCGTCGCCGTACCTGCCGACCACCCGCCGCTACGTCAACCCGATGTACATCCGTGTCGAGAACATCCCGGAGACGGCGTACCTCTCGACGCGACGCCATGCGCGGATGCGCGACGCCGCAGCGCGATTCGAGCGGACGAACGACCGGTCCGACCGGATCGACCGCAACCCGTCGTACCGGGCCAAACTCCGGGTGCTCGAACGGGTCTTCCGGATCGAGCGCAGCCCGAGCAGGCAGCACGCGTTCGAGGAGTTCTGCCGCGACGAGGGGGACGGGCTGCAGGACTTCGCGACCTGGTGCGCGCTCACCGAGAAACTGCCACCCGGCGACCCGCGATGGACGACGAAGGCCGGTGCGCCCGACAGCGACTGGGTGCAGGCGCAGCGGCGTAAGCTCGCGCCGCGAATCGAGTTCTACTCGTGGCTGCAATGGGTATGCGACGAGCAGCTTTCCGGCGCACAGGATGCGGCGCGCTCGGCAGGCATGGACATCGGGATCGTGCACGATCTCGCGGTCGGGGTCCAGCGCGGGGGTGCGGACGCGTGGTCGCTGGGAACGGCCCTGGCAGAGGGCATTACCGTCGGCGCTCCTCCCGACGACTTCAATCAGCAGGGTCAGCAATGGAATCAGCCGCCGTGGCGTCCTGATCGGCTGGCCGAACTGGGGTATGCCCCGTACCGCGACATGCTGCGCACCGTGCTGAAGCACGCAGGTGGGCTGCGGGTCGATCACATCCTGGGGCTGTTCCGGCTGTGGTGGATCCCCGCCGACGCGGAGTCGCCTGCGGACGGAACGTATGTCTCCTACGACCACGAGGCTCTCGTCGGGATCCTCGCGCTCGAGGCCGAGCGGGCAGGCGCCGTGGTGATCGGCGAGGACCTCGGGGTTTTCGAGCCCGCGGTCCAGGACTACCTTGCCGAGCGCGGGATCCTGGGGACGTCGATCCTGTGGTTCGAGCACGACGGCGAGCGGCCGACACCGCCGGAGCAGTACCGGACCCTGTGCCTGACATCCGTTACCACGCACGATCTTCCGCCGACCGCCGGATACCTGGCCGGCGAACACATCGAATTGCGCTCGCGGCTCGGGCTCCTCGAACGCGACCTCGAACTCGAGAAGGAACACGACGCCCGGCAGCGCGAGGCCGTGCTGCAATTGGCGCGCGACCGCGGGCTGCTGGCCGACGACGCGTCGATACCCGACACCGTGAAGGCGTTGTACCGGCTGATCAACCGGAGCCCGTCGTTGCTGTCGGGTGTCGCTCTCGCCGACCTGGTGGGGGAGTACCGCGTCCAGAATCAGCCGGGCACCGACGAGACCCAGTATTCGAACTGGAAGATTCCCCTCGCCGACGCGTCGGGGCGTGCCGTCCACGTCGAAGACCTGGCGGACGGCGATTTCGGATTCGTCGACGACGCCCGCTGATCCCGGCCGTCAGGGTGCGAGGGCGCGCATCGCCAGGTCGACGACGGCGTCCGCGTGGTCGTGGGTGAGGGGATGCGCCCCGCTCTGCCAGCGGTAGAACATCGGCGCCATGAACAGCTCGAACGCGAGGGCGAGGTCGACGTCGGGCCGCACCTGCCCCGCATCCTGCGCGGAGCGGAACCGCGCCGCGACGAACTCGAACTGCGGCCGGTAGATCCGCTCGACGATCTGTTCCTGCAGTGCGGGATCCTGCAGCGATTCGATGGACAGCGCCCGGAACAGCGGTTCGAAATCGGGTGAGGTGAACTCGTCGACCGTGGCCCGCAGGACCAGCCGCATGTCGGCGGCGAGGTCGCCGGTGTCCGGCAGGGCCATGGTCTGGTGGGCGCCGGCCGCGTTCTGTTCGTGCAGGGCGTCCACGACGAGCGCGCCCTTGGATCGCCACCACCGGTAGATGGTCTGCTTCCCGACCTTGGCGCGTGCGGCGATGCCTTCGACGCTGATCTTCGCGTAGGGCTGTTCGCGGATCAGTTCCTGCGTGGCCTGCAGTATCGCGGCGCGGGACCGTTCGGAACGGCGGGGATTGTCGGCGGACGGCATGAACGGATCGTAGACCAGACGAGACGTATCGTCTTGACTCGACTTTCCCCACGTGTCACTCTTGACCGAGACGGACCGTTCCGTATTGGAAGGATGAAGATGACCCGCTCACACATCGCCATGGTCAGCATTCCGGCGCCCGGGCACGTCAACCCGAGCCTGGAGATCCTCCGCGAACTCGTCACGCGCGGGCACCGCGTGACGTACGCCAACGACGCCGCCGTGAAGGACGTCGTCGAGAGCGCCGGAGCGGAATTCAAGGAATACGCCTCGACGTTGCCGCGCGTGAACACCGCGGGTGCGACGGAGGAGTCCGAGAAGTCCTGGGAGGGCGACACCATCGATCAGCTCACTCTGTTCCAGGCCGAATACGAGTCGATGCTGCCCCAACTGCGGGCGCTGTACGAGGACGACCGCCCCGACCTGTTCCTCTACGACATCGCGGGAGGCCCCGCCCGCGTCCTCGCCGAGGAATGGGGCGTCCCGATCGTGCAATTGTCGCCGACGTACGTGGCGTGGGAGGGCTACGAAGACGACATGAAGTCGTTCGTGGACACGATGCGGGCGGACCCGCGCGGCGCAGCGCTGTACGAGCGGCAAGGGAAGCTGCTGCGGGACAACGGTGTCGAGACGGACCCTGACGAATTCTACGGGCGCCCGGCCCGGGCGGTCGTGCTGATCGCGAAATCTATGCAGCCCAACGCCGACCGCGTCGACGAGGACGTCTACACGTTCGTCGGACCGGCCCTGCCCACCCGGCGGCCCGCCGACGGCCGGTGGCAGCGTCCGGCAGACGCGGGAAGGGTGCTGCTCATCTCGCTCGGCACCGCGTTCACCGACCACGCCGACTTCTACCGGCGCTGCATCGAGGCGTTCGGCGACCTCGACGGCTGGCACGTCGTTCTGCAGATCGGCCGGCACGTCGACGTCGCCGAACTCGGAACCGTGCCCGGCAACGTCGAGGTCCACCGGTGGGTGCCCCAGTTCGACATCCTCGGGCAGGCCGACGCGTTCCTCACCCACGCCGGCATGGGCGGGTCCAGTGAGGGAATGTTCACCGGAACGCCGATGATCGCCGCGCCGCAGGCCACCGACCAGTTCGAGAACGCCGACGCGCTCGTCGCCGCGGGAGTCGCGGTGCGAGTGGACAGTTCGGAGGTGTCGGCGGCCGAGTTGCGGGACGCGCTCGCGCACGTCGGCGCCGAGCCGGTCCGGCGCCGCAGCGCGGAGCTCGCCGCCGAGTTGCGTTCTGCGGGTGGAGTGGACGCCGCCGTCCGGGTGATCGAGGAGTTCCTGTGAAGCCGCGAGACGTGTCGGTGGTCACGTCTACTCTGCGGGCATGGCACTCACACTCGGCATGATCACGTTCGACACCACGGACCCGGGGCCGCTCGCGAAGTGGTGGGCGAAGCAGACGGCGGGCACGATCGAGCAGGAGAACGACGGCTGGTTCTACGTCGTCGCCCTCCCGGATTCCGCGCAGAAGCTGGCGTTCCAGAAGGTCGGCGACCCCACTCCGGGGAAGAACCGCATCCACCTCGACCTGGCGTCCGACGACCTCGACGGCGAGGTGGGCAGGCTGAGTGCCGAGGGCGCCACGGAGGTCGCGCAGCACGAGATGGGCGATTTCCGGTGGGTCACGCTCGCCGATCCCGACGGCAACCAGTTCTGCGTCTCGGGTCCCCACACGTGACAGCGGGTCCTGCATGATTGACCCCATGCCTTCCACTACGTGGGCCGACGCCCAGGGACTCTGCACCTTCGTCGATGCATCACCGTCGCCGTTCCATGTGTGCGCGACGGTATCGATGTTGTTGACCGGCAACGGTTTCACCGAGTTGCACGAAACCGACTCGTGGCCCGGCGAGCCCGGCCGGTACTTCCTGGTGCGCGGCGGATCCCTCATCGCGTGGAGTACCGAAGGGCTGGGCCGGACGGCGCCGTTCCGCATCGTCGGCGGGCACACCGACAGCCCGAACCTGCGCGTCAAACAGCACCCCGACCTGTCGTCGGCAGGGTGGCAGCTGGTGGGTCTCGAACCGTACGGGGGTGCGTGGCTCAACTCGTGGCTCGACCGCGACCTGGGCATCTCCGGGCGGCTGAGTGTGCGGGCCGGCAACACGGTCGAGGAGAAACTTGTCCGCGTCGACGAACCGATCCTGCGCGTCCCGCAGCTGGCGATCCACCTGTCCGAGGACCGCAAGGGCGTCCACCTCGATCCGCAGCGCCACCTCAACGGGGTGTGGGGGGTGGGGTCCGAACGCCGCTCGTTCATCGACTTCGTAGCCGACCGGGCGGAGGTGCCCGCCGACGCGGTGCTCGGGTGGGAACTGATGACCCACGATCTCGCGCCCAGCGCCCTCGTCGGGACCGAACAGGACCTCGTCAGTGCGCCGCGACTCGACAACCAGGGCACCTGCTACGCGGGCACCCAGGCGTTGCTGGCGGCGGCCGAGAACCCCGGTGACCGGGTGCCGGTGCTCGCGCTGTTCGACCACGAGGAGGTGGGGAGCATGTCCGATCGGGGCGCGTTCTCCGATCTGCTGAGCACCGTGCTCGAGCGCATCGTCCTCGGCCGTGGCGGTGGTCGCGAAGAATTCCTGCAGACGATGGCCGGATCGATCTGCGCGTCCGGGGACATGGCGCACGCCACGCACCCCAACTACCCGGAGCGGCACGAGCCCGCACACCACATCGCCGTCAACGGGGGACCGGTGCTCAAGGTCAATCAGAACCTGCGCTACGCCACCGACGCGGCCGGAGCCGGCGCGTTCGCCCTCGCCTGCGACCAGGCCGGCGTGCCGCTGCAGCGGTACGTGCACCGCGCCGATCTGCCGTGCGGTTCGACCATCGGCCCGATCACCGCGTCCAGGACCGGGCTGAGCACCGTCGACGTGGGCGCCGCGCAGCTCGGGATGCACTCGTCGCGGGAGCTGATGGGCGCCCGTGACGTGCGGGCCTATTCCGACGCACTTGCGGCCTTCCTCACACCGACGGCGTGAGGAAGCGGGACGAGGAGCGCCAGGTCGGTACCGGAGCGAGCCGCCGGATAGACTGACGTACGGCTCGTCGCCACCCGGCTTGCGCCGACCGTGACTCCCGGCTTGCCTCTCTTGACTCCCGTAGGGAAGGGACCCCACCTCCAGTGTCAGCACACCCGGTCGACACCGTCACCGCCGCCACCGCGACCCCCGACGTCGCACAGCCCTTCAAGGAACTGGGGCTGAAGGACGACGAGTACGCCCGCATCAAGGAGATCCTGGGCCGCCGCCCCACCGAGGCCGAGCTCGCGATGTACTCGGTGATGTGGAGCGAGCACTGCTCCTACAAGTCGTCCAAGGTGCACCTGAAGTACTTCGGTGAGACCACGACCGACGAGATGCGTTCCTCGATGCTCGCGGGCATCGGCGAGAACGCCGGCGTCGTCGACATCGGCGACGGCTGGGCCGTCACGTTCAAGGTCGAAAGCCACAACCATCCCTCCTACGTGGAGCCCTACCAGGGTGCGGCCACCGGCGTCGGCGGCATCGTCCGCGACATCATGGCCATGGGCGCACGGCCCATCGCGGTCATGGACCAGCTGCGCTTCGGTGCGGCGGACGCCCCCGACACCCGACGCGTCGTCGACGGTGTGGTGCGCGGTGTCGGCGGCTACGGCAACTCGCTCGGCCTCCCCAACGTCGGCGGCGAGACCGTGTTCGACGCGTCGTACGCCGGTAACCCCCTGGTCAACGCCCTGTGCGCCGGCGCGATGCGCGTCGAGGACCTGCACCTCGCGTTCGCATCCGGTGCCGGCAACAAGATCATCCTGTTCGGTGCGCGCACCGGCCTCGACGGCATCGGCGGCGTCTCCGTGCTGGCGTCGGAGACCTTCGACGGCGACGAAAGTGGAACCGGACGTAAGAAGCTGCCCGCCGTGCAGGTGGGCGATCCGTTCACCGAGAAGGTGCTCATCGAGTGCTGTCTCGAGCTGTACGCCGCGAAGCTCGTGGTCGGTATCCAGGACCTCGGCGGCGCCGGCCTGTCCTGCGCCACGTCCGAGCTCGCTGCGGCCGGCGACGGCGGCATGCACATCAACCTCGAGCAGGTCCCGATGCGGGCCACCGGCATGACCGCGGCCGAGGTGCTGTCCAGCGAGTCCCAGGAACGCATGTGCGCCGTCGTCACCCCCGACAACGTCGACGCGTTCATGGAGGTCTGCAAGAAGTGGGACGTCCTCGCCACCGTCATCGGTGAGGTCACCGACGGCGAGCGGCTCACCATCTCCTGGCACGGCGAGACCGTCGTCGACGTGCCGCCGCGCACCGTCGCCCACGAGGGCCCCGTGTACGAGCGCCCCGTGCAGCGTCCCGCGAGCCAGGACGCCCTCGTCGCCAACACCACCGCCGGTCTGACGCGTCCCGAGTCGGCCGACGAACTGAAGGCGACCCTGCTGAAGATGCTCGCGTCCCCGGCGCTGTGCAGCCGCAAGTGGATCACCGAGCAGTACGACCGCTACGTGCGCGGCAACACCGTCCTGGCCGAGAACGCCGATTCAGGCGTGATCCGCGTCGACGAGACGACGGGCCGCGGCATCGCGCTCGCCACCGACGCGTCCGGCCGCTACACCGCGCTCGACCCGTACGCCGGCGCGCAGCTCGCGCTCGCCGAGGCCTTCCGCAACGTCGCCGTCACCGGCGCGACCCCCAAGGCCGTCAGCAACTGCCTGAACTTCGGGTCCCCCGAGGATCCCGGCGTCATGTGGCAGTTCCAGCAGGCCGTCCGCGGCCTTGCGGACGGCTGCGCGAAGCTCGGCATCCCCGTCACCGGCGGCAACGTCAGCTTCTACAACCAGACCGGCTCGACCCCGATCCTGCCCACCCCGGTGGTGGCCGTGCTCGGCGTCATCGACGACGTGCACCGTCGCATCCCCACCGGCCTCGGACTGGAACCGGGCGAAACGCTGATCCTGCTCGGCGACACCCGCGACGAGTTCGACGGGTCCATCTGGTCGCAGGTCGAGCACGGCCACCTCGGCGGCGTGCCGCCGAAGGTCGACCTCGAACGGGAGCAGTTGCTCGCCGACATCCTCCTCGCGGCGTCCCGCGACGGACTGGTGTCCGCGGCGCACGACCTGTCCGAAGGTGGTCTCGCGCAGACCGTCGTCGAGGCCGCGCTGGCCGGCGAGACGGGCTGCCGAATCCTGCTTCCCGACGACGCCGATCCGTTCGTCACCCTGTTCTCCGAGTCGTCGGGCCGCGTGCTCGTCGCGGTCCCGCGCACCGAGGAAACTCGCTTTACCGGTATGTGCACGGCCCGTAATCTCCCGTGGGTGCGCATCGGTGTGGTGGACGAGGGGTCCGATTCCGTCGAGGTCCAGGGCCAGTTCTCGGTCTCGCTGGCCGAGCTGCGCACGACGTTCGAGGGAACTCTGCCGGCATTGTTCGGGTGATGAATGGTCGAATCGGGGGCATTGGAGAGGGTTGACAGGGGGCCGCGGGAACTCTCGCGGCTGGTTGATCCTGCACTCCTCCACGGTCCCCGACTCGACCGGACCTGGCGTTTCCTTCGGCTCGACTTCACCGGCATCGCGTTCGCGACGCTGTTCTTCTGCTGGTCGCTGACACCGTCGCTGCTGCCCCGCGACTGGCTGTTCCAGGGGCTGATCGGCGGCATCAACGCCGCGATCGGTTACACGGTGGGAACGGCGATCGGCTGGCTGGTGCGGCGCTACTTCCTGCGGCACCGGTCGTGGTGGCCGTTGCCGGAACCGTGGTCCACCGGCCTGCGCGTCGTCGTGACGGTGACGTGCGTGGTCGTGAGCCTCGTGATGCTCGCATACTCCGCGGCATGGCAGCGTGAGCTCGCCGCGCTGATGGGGGCGGAGGGCACCACCACCACCGGCTACATCCGTACGGGCGGTCTGAGCCTGCTCGTGGGCGCCGCGATCATCTCGGTGTGGCGGCTGCTGCGCGAACTCGTGCGGTGGATCGCGGCACGACTCATCCGGCGGTGGCACCTCGCGATCCCGACGGCCACCACCGCCGGCATCCTCATCGTGACGGTGCTGTTCTTCCTGCTCGTCGACGGTGTTCTGATGCGCGGCATCTACGCCGCCACGAATGCGGCGTTCAGCCTGCAGAATTCGACCACCCGCGACGGCGTCGAGCAACCACTCGACCCGGAGAAGTCGGGCAGCCCCGAGTCGCTGGCGCCCTGGGACACCCTCGGGTACGAGGGCCGCAACTTCGTGTCCCGAGGCCTCGACGCCGACGAGCTCACGGCGGCCAACGGCATCCCGGCCAAGGACCCCATCCGGGTCTACGCCGGACTCGAGACCGCCGAGGACCCGGACGCGCGCATGGACGTCGTCATCGACGAACTCGAGCGGACCGGCGCGTTCCAGCGCAAGGTCCTCGTCGTCATCCCCACCACGGGCACCGGTTGGGTCAATCCGACTGCGGCGCAAGCGATCGAGTTGGTCCACAACGGTGACACGGCGTTGGTGGCCAGCCAGTACTCGTTCCTGCCGAGTTGGATCTCGTTCCTCGCCGACCGTGAGAAGGCCGCGGAGGCGGGGAAGAAGCTGATCGACCGCGTGCACGCGCGGTGGTTGCAGGAACCCGAGGCGACGCGCCCCAAGCTGCTCGTCTACGGCGAAAGTCTCGGCACCCAGGCGGGGGAGGGCGCCTTCGACACGCTGAGCGACATCCGGCAGACCGTCGACGGCGTGTTGTGGGTCGGACCGCCCAACTCGAACCGCCTGTGGGGACAGCTGATCCAGCGCCGCGACCCCGGCACTCCCGAGGTCGACCCCGAGTACTCGGCGGGTCTGGTGGTGCGGTTCGCCGACGACTCCGCCGACATGGTCGACGACACCAGTGAGTGGCTGTCGCCGCGCATCCTGTACGTCCAGCACCCGTCGGATCCCGTCGTGTGGTGGTCGCCGGACCTCGCGTTCACCCGGCCCGACTGGTTGAAGGAACCACCGGGCGAGGATCGTTCGCCGTCGATGAAATGGTTTCCGTTCGTGACGTTCTGGCAGGTGTCCGCCGACCTCACCAACGCCGCCGGCGTGCCGGACGGGCACGGCCACAATTACGGGACTCTCGTCCTCGACGGCTGGATCACGGTGGCCCAGCCCGAGGGATGGACCCCCGTCGACACCGAACGCGTGCGGTCCACTCTCGAATCCCTCGCCGGGACAGAGGGTCCGGAGAAGTGAGCAGGCGCGCGTCCGTTGCCGGTGCGGCGGCGGCCGTGCTGTGGAACAACGTGGTGCTGCCCGGTGCGGGGCTCGGCCCCTACGGGCGGGCCGTCGCGGGAGGCGCGCTCGGACTGTCGGTCGTGGGAGCAGCGCGCGCCGCGGGGTACGGCATCGACGAGCTCGGCCTGTCCGCGTCGAAGGCCCGGTCCGGGTTGCGATACGGCGCCGTGGCGTCGGTGGTTCCGCTCGCCGGATATGCGCTCGGGTTGAGCGTGCCCGCACTGCGCAGGCGTGTGCCGGCGGGCGACGGCGTCACCGGTTTCGCCGGCTGGGTGGGGTTCCGGATCCCGGTGGGGACCGTGGCGCACGAGGAACTGCTGTTCCGCAGCGTCCTGTCCGCGATGCTGCGACGGGCCTGGCCGCCTGCGACGGCCCACGTCCTGCACGCCGCCACGTTCGGGCTGTGGCACGTGCGCGCGGCCCGGATCGCCGGTGACGGCGTCGCCGCGAGCGTGCTGCTCACCGGCACCTCCGCGTGGCTGTTCGAGTGGTTGCGTCGACGCAGCGGCAGCGTCGTAGCCCCTGCACTGCTGCACCTTTCGATCAATGTCGGCGGGGCGGTGGCCGCCGAGGTCGCGCGGGCCCGCACAGTAGATTGAGCGTATGCCGTCGCGCCGAGCCGTAGATCCCGCCGAACTGAGGGCCGCCGTACTCGAGGTCGGTCCGTGGTTGCGCGGCGATTCCGAGGAGAAACCGTCCCGCACCCAGCTGGCCGCGGCGGTCCGGCTCAGCGCGCGGACACTCGAGCAGGTCGCGCCCGGTTCGAGCGTGGAGGTGCGGGTTCCCCCGTTCGTCGCGGTCCAGTGCATCGAGGGTCCCCGGCACACCCGCGGCACTCCGCCCAACGTCGTGGAGACCGACCCCCGGACGTGGCTGCTGCTGGTGACGGGGCTGCTGGAGTTCGACAGCGCGACCGCCGACTGCGGAGTCTCGGTGTCGGGGAGTCGCGCCGGGGAGATCGCCCACTGGCTGCCGCTGCTGCGCGTATAGCTAGCCCAGCCACAACGCGCGGGTGCGCGGCAGCCCGCTCGACCCGTCGTCGGACGGGCGCACGGCCAGTAGCTGATGGATCGTCAGCCGGCCCTTCTCCTCGAACCCCAGGGCGCTGGCCGCGAGGTACAGCAACCAGGTGCGGGCCCGCTCCGCGCCGGCGAGCCGGATCGCGTCGTCCCAGGAGTCGCGCAGTCTGCCCACCCACGCCCGCAGCGTGAGTGCGTAGTGCTCCCGGAGGGCCTCGACGTCGCGGACCTCGAGTCCGGCGTGCTCGAAGGCGTCGACCGTTCTGCTCAGCGGCAGCACCTCGCCGTCCGGGGAGATGTAGTTCTCGATCAGTCCCGACGAATTGTCCGTGCCGGTGAGCGACCGGACCGAGGCGATGGCATGGTTGAGCAACCGCCCTTCGGGACGCAGAAGGTCGAGCAGGTGCTGCGCGTACTCGGGCAGCGCGGAGTCGCCGACGTGTTCGGACATGCCGATGCTGGAGATCGCGTCGAACGGACCGTCGACGACGTCGCGGTAGTCCTGCACGCGGATCTCGATCAGATCCGACAGCCCGGCCTCGGAGACCCTCGCCCGCGCCCGATCGGCCTGTTCGTGGCTGAGGGTGACGCCGACGACGGACACGTCGTACTTCTCGGCGGCGTGGATCGCCATCGAACCCCAGCCGCAGCCCACGTCCAGCAGTCGCATGCCCGACTGGAGGCCGAGCTTGCGGCAGACCAGGTCCAGCTTGTCGTTCTGCGCTTCTTCGAGCGTCCCGATCGCACCGCGGTCGCCGGATCGCTGGTCCCGGTACCCGCAGGAGTAGACCATCGTCGGCCCGAGGAAAAGGCGGTAGAAATCGTTGCCGACGTCGTAGTGATGTGAGACCGAGGACGCGTCGCGCGCCTTGCTGTGCTTGGGGCCGCGGCGCCGGGCCACCTCCACCGACGGCGGTGTCGGGCGGAGACCGAGGCCGCCGAGCCGGACGAACGTCGACAGCGACTTCAGGATGGTGCCGCGGTCGGATCCGCGGACGCCGAGTGTCCCCAGCCGGTCGACGAGATCCGGAAGCGTCAGCAGCCGGAAGACGTCGCCCTCGATCTCGAGGTCACCGGACACGTAGGCCCGGACGAGACCGAGTTCGTTCGGCGACCACAGCACCCTCCGGATGGCCCGGCGGTTGCGGAAGACGATGGTGACGTCCGAGTCGGGGCCGGCCTCCGAGCCGTCCCAGCATCGGACGTGCACGGGAATGGGGATGCCCATCGCGCCTTCGAACGCGCTCAGCAGGCGTTCAGCGGCGGTCGGTGCCGTGCTGCGGACGTCCATCGGAAAAGCCCCCGCTCTGTGGTTCGAGGATGCTGATCGATACCGAAACCAACCTATTTTTCGGCTGTCCGTCCGGGAGTCTGGCCGGTTCGATCGGCACCGTGGGCGAAGCGACGGCGCAGGGCACGTAGACTGACCTTGCCCCTCACACGCCCATCCCCAGGGAGCACCCCGGTGACCAGAGCCGATCTGTCGGTCCACAGTCCTAATCTTCTCTCTTCGAACCCGTCCGACGAGGACGAGAACGAGCCCCGCGAGGAATGCGGAGTCTTCGGCGTCTGGGCGCCGGGAGAGGATGTGGCGAAACTCACCTACTACGGACTTTATGCTCTGCAGCACCGTGGGCAGGAAGCGGCGGGCATCGCCGTCGCCGACGGTTCGCAGGTGCTGGTCTTCAAGGACCTCGGGTTGGTCAGCCAGGTGTTCGACGAGCAGACCCTGGCAGCGATGCCGGGACACGTCGCCGTCGGCCACTGTCGCTACTCCACCACGGGTTCGACCACGTGGGAGAACGCGCAGCCGATCTTCCGCACCACCGCCGCGGGCAGCGGCATCGCCCTCGGGCACAACGGCAACCTCGTCAACACGGCGGAGCTGGCGCAGCGCGCCCGTGAAGCCGGACTGGTCAACGACAAGCGCCCCGGCGGCGCCACGTCCGACTCGGACGTCGTCGGCGCCCTCCTCGCGCACGCCGCCGCCGACAGCACCATCGAGCAGGCGGCCATGAAGCTCCTGCCGACACTGCGCGGCGCGTTCTGCCTCACCTTCATGGACGAGCACACGCTCTACGCGGCCCGCGACCCGCACGGCATCCGCCCGCTGTGCCTCGGACGCCTGGACCGCGGCTGGGTCGTGGCCAGTGAGACGGCCGCACTCGACATCGTCGGCGCGTCCTTCGTCCGCGACATCGAGCCCGGCGAGCTGCTCGCCATCGACGCCGACGGCGTCCGCTCCTCCCGCTTCGCGAACCCCGAGCCCAAGGGCTGCGTGTTCGAGTACGTGTACCTGGCCCGTCCGGACAGCGTCATCGCCGGACGTTCGGTGCACTCCACCCGCGTCGAGATCGGCCGTCGCCTCGCCACCGAGCACCCCGCCGAGGGCGACCTCGTCATCCCGGTCCCCGAATCGGGCACTCCGGCGGCGGTCGGTTACGCGCAGGGGTCGGGCATTCCGTACGGCCAGGGTCTGATGAAGAACGCCTACGTCGGCCGCACCTTCATCCAGCCGTCGCAGACGATCCGCCAGCTCGGTATCCGCCTCAAGCTCAACCCGCTCAAGGAAGTCATCCGCGGCAAGCGCCTCGTGGTGGTGGACGATTCGATCGTCCGCGGCAACACCCAGCGCGCGCTCATCCGGATGCTCCGCGAGGCCGGCGCACTGGAGATCCATGTCCGGATCGCGTCGCCGCCGGTCAAGTGGCCCTGCTTCTACGGCATCGACTTCGCCTCGCCGGCCGAGCTGATCGCCAACGGCGCGGGCGGCGGTGGCGAGCCCGGCAGCTTCGACGAGATGCTCGAAGGGGTGCGCCGTTCCATCGGCGCCGACACCCTCGGCTACATCTCCACCGAAGGCATGATCGCGGCCACCGAGCAGCCTGCGACGCGACTGTGCGCGGCCTGCTTCGACGGCACGTACCCCATCGCGCTCCCCACGGAGACGTCGATCGGAAAGAACGTTCTCGAGGGGATGCTCGAGAGCGCGGCAGGCGGTCCCGCGACGCGGGAGAACGACAACGCGAACGCCCTCAGTCGGCCGTAGGCCGGTACATCGGGATCCGGCCGGAGAACGTACTCCGGTACCGTAAGGACGCAATCACAGCACTCGATTGCCCGACCGACACGATTTTGACGAGCAACAGAAGGCTGGAGTAACAACCACATGACCGAGGATCCGACAAGTCGCCCTGGCGCGTCCTACGCCGCCGCAGGAGTGGACATCGCCGCAGGCGATCGGGCGGTGGAACTCTTCGCTCCCTTGGCCAAGCGCGCCAGCCGTCCCGAGGTTCTCGGTGGTCTCGGTGGATTCGCGGGTCTGTTCTCGCTCAAGGGTGACTACAAGGAGCCGCTGCTCGCGGCGTCCACGGACGGTGTGGGCACCAAGCTCGCCGTCGCTCAGGCACTCGACAAGCACGACACCGTGGGCCTCGACCTGGTCGCGATGGTCGTCGACGACCTCGTCGTCTGCGGTGCCGAGCCACTGTTCCTGCAGGACTACATCGCCGTCGGGCGAGTCGTCCCGGAGCGTGTCGCCGAACTCGTCAGCGGCATCGCCGAGGGCTGCATCCAGGCCGGTTGCGCGCTGCTCGGTGGCGAGACGGCGGAGCACCCCGGTGTGATGGCGGACGGCGACTACGACCTGTCCGCGACCGGCGTCGGTGTGGTCGAAGCCGACCAGGTGCTGGGGCCGGACCGGGTCCGTCCCGGCGACGTCGTGATCGCCATGGGTTCGTCCGGACTGCATTCCAACGGTTACTCGCTGGCCCGCAAGGTCCTGCTCGAGATCGACCACATGAGTCTGACGGCGCACGTCGACGAGTTCGGCCGCACCCTGGGCGAGGAGATGCTCGAGCCCACGAAGATCTACGCCAAGGACTGCCTGGCCCTCGCCGCCGAGACCGACGTGCGCACGTTCTGCCACGTCACCGGCGGTGGATTGGCCAACAACCTCGCGCGGGTCATGCCGAAGGGTCTGGTCGCCGAACTCGACCGCGGCACCTGGAGCCCGGCTCCGATCTTCGCGATGATCGCACAGCGTGGACGCGTGGAGCGGGCCGAGATGGAGCAGACGTTCAACATGGGCGTCGGCATGGTCGCGATCGTGGCGCCCGAGGACGTCGATCGTGCGCTGGCCGTTCTGACGGCGCGCCACATCGACTGCTGGACGCTGGGCAGCATCAAGAAGTCGCACGACGTGTCGGCCGAGCGCGCAATTCTCGCCGGCGATCACCCGCGATTCTAGGGTCGGACGCCGTCTGTCGGAACGGGGCGAGCTAGTGGCCCCGACCGGCTGAAGATGTGGAAATGAGGGGGAGCCGGTATCGGCTCCCCCTCATTTCGTTGTCTTCAGATCTCAGCGCCGCCAGTCGTCGTCATCCTCCCGGGAGTGACCCTCCCTGTCGGCACGCTGGTCAGCGAAGACCTCGTCCCGATGCGAGTTGGACGACCCACCTGAGAGCTCTCGTTGCAGGCTGTCAAAATCCGTGGTCGGTACGCTGTACTTCAGCTCGCGTGCAACCTTGGTCTGCTTTGCCTTAGCCCGGCCGCGGCCCATGGCTGACCCCCTCGCGCTTTCGCGGGGCGGCCTGGGGAATTTGGCGGCCCCGTTTGAGTGTGTAAGTTCCTGCCCCACACTCTAGCGTGGAAAAGTCCCTCGCGCTTCCATCCACACCCCGAAGCGGTGTCGGTTTAGTCTCACCGGGCTCGCGAGCTGCCCCGATGCCGGTATTTCGCCTTCAGAAGACTCCCGGAATTGCCCGGACCGTCCCCACTCGGACGCCGCCGCCGAGCACGGGCTGCGACGCGAGGGCCGCCAGATCCTCGGTCCACTCGGCACCCATCCTGTGGAGAAGTGCTGCGGCGAGGGGTAACCGGGCCCGTTCGTGGCCGTCGTCGATCTTCAGCGCGAACGCCGAGCCGTCGGGAAGTGCGCCGGCGTAGACACCGTCGGCCCCGGCCTTCGTCATCAGCCCGGGCACGACCGGCATCAGCCGCGCGTCGTCCTTGCCGGTGCCCGAGACGAGGTAGGGGTGCTCGCGGACGGCGTCGGCGACGGCGAGCTCGGGGGAGTCGGGCTCGGCGGTGACGAGCCGGGCGAACGCCCGCGCCAGATGCGTCAGCGACAGCGGGACGATCGGCAGCCCGCATCCGTCGATGCCGAGCTCGGCGTCGACGTCGCCGCTGATCGACCCGAGCGTGTCGACGACCGCGAGTTGCAGCGGATGAGTCGGCTCGAGGTAGCTGTCCAACGGCCAGTCGTTGGCCAGGCACGTGGCGAGCATGGCCGCATGCTTGCCGGAGCAGTTCATGTACACCGGGCGGGGGAGCTCACCGGCGGCCAGCAGTTCGGCCCGGGCGAGTTCGTTGGAGGGCAGATCGGCGGGACAGCGGAGCTGGTCCTCGTCGAGGCCGTACCTGGCGAGCAGTCGCTCGACGAGTTCGATGTGGTCCGACTCGCCCTCGTGGGATGCGGTCGCGATCGCGAGCTCTTCGGAACTGGACGGTTCGAAGCCGTTTCGCAGCATCGTCACGGCCTGCCACGGCTTGTTCGACGACCTCGGGTAGATCGGCGTGTGCACCTCACCGAGGGTGAGCGCGATCTCGCCGTCCGCGCGGAGGATCACCGCGGAGCCGCGGTGCACGCACTCACGGAATCCGGAACGTACGACCTCCACCAGTTCGATGCTCAATACGTGACCTGCACTTCCAGTCCGGCGATCCGTCGGCGGGCCTTGTCCGCGACGGTCGGAGAGAGGTTCTCCTGCTGTTCGAGCAGCGCCACGAACCGTTCGGGGTCGCGGCCGGTGAACAGATCGCGCACGGTGACGCCGTGGCCGGGCACGTGGATGCGCTGGACGGTGTCGCCGGCGGTGACCGACCCCTCCGTCACCACCCGCAGGTACGCGCCCGTGTCGGCGCGTTCGGAGAACCGCTTGACCCATCGGGGCTCGGCGGCCCAGACCCCGAACGTGCCGCACGGTGTCCGCGGACTGGTCACCTCCAGTTCGGTGGTGCCGATCCGCCAGCGCTCGCCGATCACGGCGTCGGTCGCGGCGATCCCGTCGAGGCGGAGGTTCTCGCCGAACCACCCCGCGGGCAGCTCGCGGCCGAGCTCCGACGCCCAGCGCTGCGCCTCGTCCTCCTGGTAGGCGTAGACGGCCTTGAACGGGCCGCCGTGGTACTCGGTGTCGCAGACATGGTCGCCGACCAGTCCGGCGGTCGTGACGCGCACGGGGCCGTCGACGGGCCGCTTGTCGATCGCCGTCCGGGTGACCCGCCGGGTGCCGCTGTCCCGCTCGGTGTGCAGCACGCAGACTGCCAGCACCTCGCCGGCCGTCGCGGTCGCCTCGCTCATCGGCCCCGGAGCCGGTCGACGGCCGCGCGGCCCGCCTGGACCGTGTCGTCCGCGGGCACGGAGTCGGGGTCGATCGACGCGGCGCACGAGCCGACCACCAATTCGGTGTCGGTGGGGATGGACCGTTTGACGAGGGCCAGCGCGATGGGTCCGAGCTCGTGATGGTCGATCACGGTGCCGATCCGTCCGACCGCACGGCCTCCCGCCGTCACCGGGTCGCCCGGTTCGGGCCGGCCCTCAGCGCTGCCGTCGAGGTGCAGCAGGACGAGGTGACGGGGCGGTTTGCCGAGATTGTGGACGCGGGCCACCGTCTCCTGGCCGCGATAGCAGCCTTTCTCCAGGTGGACGGCGCCGTGCTCGGCGGGACCGCCGATCCAGCGGACCTCGTGCGGGATGGTGCGGTCGTCGGTGTCGAGTCCGATCCGGGGCCGTGCGGCGGCCACCCGGAGTGCCTCGAACGCCCACGTTCCCGCGGGAGCGGCGCCGGCGGCGGTGAGCCGTCCCCACCACGTCGCGAGTCCTTCCCGCGGGATCAGCAGGTCGAAGGAGTCGGCGGTCGGCCACGGCATGCGGCGGACGAACCCGCCCCCGGGCACCGCGACGGCGGCGTACGGCTCGGCGGGTGCCACGACACCGGCCGCGTCGAGGGCCGTGACGGCGTCGGGGCCGATCACGCTGAGGACCGCGAGCTCGTTGCCCTCACGGGGCTCGGCCTTGGACCAGAACACCATCTTGGTGAGGAACGACAGGAGGCCGGGTCCGCGGTCGGCCTCGGTGTCGATCCAGGTGACGCCGTCCAGGTCGGTCTGGACGAAGTGGTGCTCGACGCGGCCGTTGACGTCGAGGCTGAGGTTCTCGGCGCTCGCGCCGTCGGGGAGCGCGGCGACGTGCTGGCTCGAGATGGTGTGCAGCCAGGTGAGTCGTTCGGGTCCGCTGATCGCGATGACGAACCGGTGGGAACGGTCGACGACCACCGCGGAACGTTCGGCGCTGCGTTGTTCGCCGAGTGGATCGCCGTGATGCCAGGCGACGCCGGCGTCGAGCGAGCCTTCGGGCGCAGGAACCGCGCCCGGGGCCGTGAGGAGTGGACTGGGTGAGACGGGCAATTTGTCGACCACGAAACCTAGTCTAGGGACCATGGACCACAGGTGGCGGTCAGCAGGGTCGATAGGCTGGGTGTCATGTCTGATCGAGTGCTGGTGACACTGGACCACGAGGTGCGGGACGCGGATGCCCCGCTGCTGCACGCGGACGATCTGGCGGTGGTGCGCGGCGACGGTGTCTTCGAGACGCTGTTGGTGCGAGGCGGTCGCGCCCTGAAGGTCGAGCCCCACCTCACCCGTCTCGTCGCGTCGGCGCGCGCCCTCGGATTGCCCATGCAGGACCTGGACGAGTGGCGCCTGGCGCTCGAGCTGGCCGTCGAGGAGTGGGGGTCCGAGCGGGAGGGCGCGATGCGACTCGTGCTCAGCCGCGGCCGGGAGTCCGGTGGCGACGCGACCGCCTTCGTCACCGTCGGGCCGGTGCCCGAGCGGATTCTGGAGGCACGACGCGACGGGGTGTCGGTACTCACACTGGCCCGCGGGTATTCGGTGGATCTGTCGGCGAGTGCGCCGTGGCAGCTGCTCGGGGCGAAGACCTTGTCGTATGCCACGAACATGGCGGCGCTGCGGTATGCGGCGACACTCGGTGCCGACGATGTGATCTTCGTCAGTAGTGAGGGCAATGTGTTGGAAGGGCCACGTTCCACGGTGGTCATCGCCCGCGACAGGCACCTCCTCACGCCGCCGCCGGAGCACGGAATCCTGCCCGGCACGACGCAGCAGGCGCTGTACGAGGTGGCGTCCGGCAAGGGGTTCCGCTGCGAGTACGCGGCGCTGCGTCCGGCGGATCTCATTACAGCGGAAGGTGTTTGGCTCATCTCCAGCGTCACCATGGCCGCGCGCGTGTGCAAGATCGACGGCCTTGCCCTGCCCGACGCACCGCTCGCCGACGAGATCGTGGAGCTGGTCGACCTCGCGGTCGAGACGGCGGGTGCCGAGTCCGCGGAGGCTTGACAGGTCTACTACATTTCGTAGTAGCAAAGTCCTGCGGGGGAAACGACCCCGCAGTACGTTGTTTTCAAGGGTCGGGCGGAAGCCCACGCTCCGGCCCTGAAGCCTGTCCTACGGGCCCAGTTTCGGAGTAGCCATGGATGCCTTGGATGTCTCCCGGTGGCAGTTCGGCATAACCACCGTCTATCACTTCATCCTCGTTCCGCTGACGATCGGGCTCGCCCCGCTGATCGCCGTCATGCAGACGATGTGGGTGGTCACCGGAAAGGACCACTGGTACCGGCTCACCAAGTTCTTCGGGAAGCTCTTCCTGATCAACTTCGCGCTCGGCGTGGCCACCGGCATCGTGCAGGAATTCCAGTTC
Organism: Rhodococcus sp. ACPA1; assembly: GCF_002300195.1. NCBI lineage: Bacteria > Bacillati > Actinomycetota > Actinomycetes > Mycobacteriales > Nocardiaceae > Rhodococcus > Rhodococcus sp. ACPA1. Next base: position 540,298 of record NZ_NSDX01000005.1, read on the forward strand.
GGGATGAACTGGAGCGAGTACTCACGCTTCGTCGGTGACGTGTTCGGCGCACCCCTCGCCCTCGAGGGACTGGTCGCCTTCTTCCTCGAGTCGACGTTCCTGGGCCTCTGGATCTTCGGCTGGGGGCGGCTGCCCAAGCTCGTCCACCTCGCCACCATCTGGCTCGTCGCGATCGGTGTGAACGCGTCCGCGTACTTCATCATCACCGCCAACTCGTTCATGCAGCACCCGGTCGGGGCCGTGTACAACCCCGAGACCGGGCGCGCGGAACTCACCAGCATCTGGGAACTGCTCACGAACAACACAGCGCTCGCGGCCTTCCCGCACGTCGTGGCCGGAGCGTTCCTCACAGCAGGCACGTTCGTGGCCGGCGTCGGCGGCTGGTGGATGGTGCGCAGCATGCGCAAATCGAAGGAAGCCACCGAACCCGAAGTGGCGAAGAAGCACGAGGAGACCGCCCGGACGATGTTCCGTCCGGTCACCATCCTCGCGCTGTGGGTGATGGTCGCGTCGGGCATCGGACTCGCGATCACCGGCGACATCCAGGGCAAGCTGATGTTCGAACAGCAACCCATGAAGATGGCATCGGCCGAATCTCTGTGCCACACCGAAACCGGTGCCGACTTCTCGATCCTCACCGTCGGCACCCAGAACAACTGCGAGAGCATCACCCAGCTCATCAAGATCCCCGGGCTCACCTCGTTCCTGGCGGACGGCACGTTCGACTCCACCGTCGAGGGCGTCACCGAGATCCAGGCCCGCTACGAGGAGATGTACGGGCCCGGAAACTACAAGCCCAACCTGTTCGTCACCTACTGGACGTTCCGCGCGATGATCGGCTGGGCCGCCGGGTCGGCGCTGCTCGCCGTGGTCGGTCTGTGGATGACCCGCGGCGGGCGCGTCCCGGACAAGAAGTGGTTCGGCTGGTTGTCGATCGCCGTCATCCCGACACCGTTCCTCGGGAACAGCGCGGGCTGGGTCTTCACCGAGATGGGCCGCCAACCGTGGGTCGTGGCACCCAACCCGACCGGTGTCGACATGATCAGACTGACTGTCGACCAGGGCGTCTCGAATCACTCCCCGTGGACCGTCTGGGTCTCGCTCATCACGTTCACGGTGGTCTACGGGGCGCTGGCCGTCGTGTGGTTCACGCTGATCCGCCGCTACACGGTCGAGGGACCACTCGAACACGACGCCCATCCACCGGGTGACGACCACGACGAGCCCGAAGAACCGGGCAAGCCCGAGCAACTCTCGTTCGCGTACTAGGGGAGACGGTCATGGGACTTCAAGAAGTGTGGTTCATCCTGATCGCGGTGCTCTTCATCGGGTACTTCGTCCTCGAGGGATTCGATTTCGGTGTCGGCATGCTGATGCCGGTGCTGGGCAGGCGCAAGGACCCGAACGGGGACACGCGACGGCGGGTGGTGCTCAACACCATCGGGCCCGTGTGGGACGGCAACGAGGTGTGGCTCATCACCGGTGGCGGCGCGTTGTTCGCCGCGTTCCCGGAGTGGTACGCCACCTTGTTCTCCGGCTTCTACCTGCCGCTGCTGATCATTCTCGTCGCGCTCATCGTCCGGATCTGCGCCATCGAGTATCGCGGCAAGATCGACGACGACACCTGGCGCAGGCGGTGCGACTGGGGCATCGTCTTCGGGTCCTGGGTGCCTGCCGTGCTGTGGGGTGTCGCGTTCGCGAACATCGTGCGGGGCGTCGACATCGACGCCGACAAGCAGGTCACCTCGAGCCTCTTCGATCTGCTCAATCCCTATGCGCTGCTGGGTGGTCTGACGACCGCACTCGTGTTCGCCCTGCACGGTGCGGTGTTCCTCGCCCTGAAGACGGCCGACGAAGTACGCACGGATGCCGTCGAACTCGCGTCCAGGCTGGCGATCCCGGCCGTTCCGGTGGCAGGCGCGTTCGTGCTGTGGACGCAGCTGGCGCACGGCAAGGGCTGGACGTGGATCCTCGTCGCGATCGCCGCCGCCGCACTCCTCGGGGTGATCGCGTTCACCCGCGCCGAGCGTGAGGGCTGGGCGTTCCTGCTCACGTCGATCGCGGTCGTCGCCACGGTGGCCCTGCTGTTCGGCTCGCTGTTCCCCAACGTCATGCCGTCCACTCTGGACGCCGCGTACAACCTGACCATCGACAACGCGTCGTCGAGTCCGTACACGCTGAAGGTGATGACGTGGGCCGCCGCGTTCCTCACCCCGGTGGTGCTGATCTACCAGGGCTGGACGTACTGGGTGTTCCGCCAACGGATCTCGACCAAGCACATCCCGCCGTCGATCGGTCTCCCGCTCGAGCGCAGATGAGCACAGCGGTAGGCGACGCTCCCCGCCCGGCCGACGAGCGCCCGGGCGGGGCGCGAGGTTCCCGGCGCCCCGTCGATCCCCGCCTGTGGCATTACTCCGCGGCGGCCCGCGGGTATCTCGTTCTCACGGTCGCGCTGTCGATCGTCAACGTCGCGATGGTCATCGTGTCGGCGCTCATGATCGGCCGCGTGCTCGGTGGAATCATCGTCGACGACGACACCGACCTCGGGCGGTGGTCCACCGAACTGGTGGTGCTCGCCGGTGCGGTGGGGGTGCGGGTGCTCGGCACCTGGTTGCAGTCCCGGTTCGCGCACCGGTCCGCCACGCGGGTGGTGGCGGAGCTGAAACGGGAGGTCCTGGGCGTCGCCACCCGCCTGCGACCGCGCGAGCTCGATCCGCGGCGGGACGAGATCGCGACCGTGCTCACCCGCGGAATCGACGGTCTCGTGCCGTATCTCACCGGGTATCTGCCGGCTCTGGTCCTCGCGGCGACGCTCACACCGGCGACGCTGGCGGTCATCGCATTTCAGGATCTGACGGCGGCGGCGATCATCTTCGTCACGCTCCCGCTCATCCCGGTCTTCATGATCCTGATCGGCCTGCTCACCAGGGGCAAGGCCGCCAAGACGCTGACCGCGATGACCACCCTGTCGTCCCAGTTGCTCGACCTCCTGGCCGGCCTGCCCACACTCCGCGCGCTGGGCCGCGAGCAGGGACCGGCGACGCGGGTGCGTGAACTCGGCGACGCCCACCGCCGCACCACGATGTCGGCGCTGCAGGTGGCGTTCCTGTCGTCGATGGTGCTGGAACTGCTGGCCACGCTGTGCGTCGCACTCGTCGCCGTGAGCATCGGACTGCGGCTGGTGTACGGGGAGATGGGACTCGAGGCGGGAATCGTGGCGCTGATTCTCGCGCCCGAGGTGTACCTTCCGCTGCGGATGGTCGGAACCCAGTTCCACGCCGCCGAGGACGGAATGGCCGCGGCGAGCCGGGCCTTCGCCGTCATCGATACCGATCGTCCCGACGACGCCGCCGACCGTGCGGTCGTAGTGGACGCGGCCGGGGCGCGTCTCGAATTCGACGGCGTCGACGTCCGGTCCCGGCACGGCCTGGCGCCGCACGGACTGACCGGGACCCTCGAACCCGGCGCGGTGACCGTGCTGACAGGACCCAACGGTTCCGGGAAATCGACTGCGGTGCAGGCACTCCTCGGCCTCGTCGAACCCGAGCGTGGGGAGGTGCGGGTGGCGGGCGCCGCCGTGAGTTCGCTCGACCGGTCCGCGTGGTGGGCGCAGGTGGCGTGGCTCCCGCAGCACCCCGTTCTCGTTCCCGGCACTCTGGACGAGAACCTTCGGCTCATCGGCGAGGTCGTCGACCTCGAACAGGCCTGTGCGGCGACGGGTTTCGACGAGGTTCTCGCCGAACTCCCGGACGGCTGGAACACGCGCGTCGGATCCGGCGGAACGGGACTGTCGCTCGGCCAGCGGCAGCGGCTCGCACTGACCCGCGTGCTGGCCACCCGGCGTCCCGTCCTGGTGCTCGACGAACCCACCGCACACCTCGACGACGCGTCGGAGCGGACCGTGCTCGATTCGCTGCGGAGCCTGGCCGCCGCCGGCCGGACGGTCGTCGTGGTGGGGCACCGGCCGACCCTGCTCGCGGCCGCCGACCGGGTGATCGAGGTGAGCGCCGATGTCGCGTGACCCGCTGATCCGGGCATTGCCGCTCCTCGACCTGCAACCGGGACGGGTAGTGCGGGCCGTCACCGCCGGCGTCGCCACGCTGGGCAGTGCGCTCGCGCTCGCGGCGCTGTCGGCGTGGTTGATCACGAGGGCGTGGCAGATGCCGCCCGTCCTGGACCTCAGCGTCGCCGTCGTGGCGGTGCGGGCGCTGGGCATCTCCCGCGGCGTCTTCCGGTACCTCGAGCGGCTGGCCACCCACGACACCGCGCTGCGCGGGACCACGTCCGCCCGCACCCAGCTGTACCAGCGGCTGGCCGACGGTGACCCCGCGGCCGCTGCCGGCCTGCGCCGCGGCGAACTGCTCGCCCGCACCGGGGCCGACGTCGACACCCTCGGTGACGTCGTCGTCCGCGCGCTCGTCCCCATCGCCGTGTCCGTCGTCCTGGCCGTGGCCGCCGTCGGCATCCTCGCGGTGATCTCGCCCGCCTCGGCGGTCGTGCTCGCGGTGGCGCTCGCGGTGTCGGGGGTCGCGGCGCCCTGGTTGTCCGCGCGGGCCGCCCGCCTGGCGGAGACGTCCGGCGCCGACGCGCGTGCCCGGTTCAGTGAGGACGCCGTCACCGCGCTCGATCACGCCGCGGAACTCCGCGTCGCGGGTCGCCTCGACCGGACCGTGTCGCGGGCGGTCCGCTCCGAACGCGCCGCGGTCGCGGCCACCGACCGCGCCGCCGCACCCAGCGCGTTCGCGGAGGCCGCCACACCACTCGCGGTGGGCGTGAGTGTGATCGCGTCGCTGCTCATCGGGATGGACCTGTACTCGTCGGGGACCATGAGCCCGATGGCGCTGGGCATCCTCGTGCTCCTGCCGCTGTCCGCGTTCGAGGCCACGGTCGCGCTGCCCGCCGCGGCGGTCGCGCTGACCCGGGCCCGGATCGCGTCGCGCCGAATACTCGTCGTGCTCGACGCCGCCGTCGCGGATCCGCACCCCGGCGACCGGGAACTGGACGGGCCCGCGGAGGTCGTCGCGAAGGACCTGCGGTGCGGCTGGCCCGGAGGGCAGGCCACCGCCCCGCTCGACCTCGACCTGCGGCCCGGCTTCCGAGTCGCGATCGTCGGCGGCAGCGGGTCCGGGAAGACGACCACGCTGATGACCCTGGCCGGGTTGCTCCCGCCGGTGACGGGGACGGTGCGGGTCGACGGACTCGACCTGCACAGCGTCAGGTCCGAGGCTCTCCGCCGGAACGTCGGATTCTTCGCGGAGGACGCACACCTCTTCGACACGTCCGTCCTCGAGAATCTGCGGGTGGCGCGCGGCGACATCCAGGACGCGGAGGCGCTGACCGTCCTGGAGTCCGTCGGGCTCGGGGGATGGGTGTCGGCGCTGCCGGAGGGCGTGCACACGACCCTCGCCGGCGGTGCCAGGGCGGTGTCCGGTGGGCAGCGTCGCCGCCTGCTCCTCGCCCGGGCGCTGCTGTCGCCCGCCCGAGTGCTGTTGCTGGACGAACCGACCGAACACCTCGACGCCGACGCGGGCGCCGACCTGCTCCGGCGACTGCTCGCGCGCGACGGCGGACTGGTGTCTGCGCAGCGCACCGTCGTGGTGGTCACTCACCAGCTTCCGGAGGATACCAGCGCTGACCTGGTGATACGGGTGGAGAAAGCTGAGAGCGAAAATGCGTTGCCGACTCCGTGCGTGCGGCGTACTTTCTTCAGTACACGAGGAAGGAGGTGGTCTGAAATTGAATGACAGACGGACACGTGAGGTGGCTGCCAGCTAGCCGCTACCGCTGACGGAATTCACTGACCGCGCGAGCGGCGAGCGAATCCCAGGCAGCTACCCGGCCCCCGAGCCCCCGGTCTGGTCCAGATCGGACCCGGTGCACAAGCACCGGAAGGCTCGGGGGCCGTTGTGCGCTCCGCGCCCGTGAGTACTTGTCAACCGCCCGACGTTAACAAGTACTCACGGCAGCGCGGGCACGGGTTCGGCGCACTCCAGCCGCCCCGCTCGAGCACCGTCCGCACCTCGGCCGCGACCTCGCACGAGCGCCGCGTCACCTCATCCCAGCCGTAGACCAGCGTCGCCTTTCCGGCGAGTTCCGCCGCGTTGCCGCGACGACGATCGCGCAGCGCCACCGACCGCGACGAGTGGTACCGCAGTCCGTCCAGCCGCACGAGGAGCGGAACGCCGCTGTCCGAGTAGTCCACGTCCTCGTAGAGGGTTCGTCCGTCGACGAGAACCGGCGACTGTCGTCGGGCGGCCGGTAATCCGTGCGCGAGTTCGACGTCGACCGCGTACCGGTGTTCCAGAATCGACTGGACCCCGCCGGAGACGAACGTCAGCGCGTCGGTGAGAGCCCTGCGGTATCTGCGCGGTGGACGCTGCTCGATCCGTCGGAGCAGTTCGTGGACCGGAATGTCGCTGCCGGTGACCGCTGATACCAGGACCCGTGCGGCCGCCACCGCCGACGGCTCCGCGACAGCGAGATCGACGACGGTGTCGGCCCGGGACGTTCGAGGCGGAAGCGTCGGGACGAGGATGTGGGCGTGCGCCCGCGATCGGTGGACCACGACCCCGGGGTGGAGGAGATCGCCCTCGCGGGGCACGGGACGGTTGGATCGCCGGCCGACCTTCCGATACGTCGGTCCCTGCGGCTCCGCAGACAATCCGTAGGGGACGGTGACGTGAATCGGCCCGTCAGGGTCGACGGGCATCAGCCCCCACTCCTCGGCCGCAGTCCGATGACTGAGAATCGCTCGGGGACCACCGAACAGCAGCGCCGCCCACAGCCTCATCGGCCGGTCGAGCGGACCGTTCGTGACGGCGTAGACGCCGTGCAGAACCGCCGACCATTGGCCGGACTCCACCATGTGCTGAATCTGCCGGGTCGAGATACCCAGTCCGCGCAGTTGCCGGGCCGTGACGAGGCCGTGCTGATAGTCGAGAACGCGTTGGAATTCGGGCCGGAAGTCGATCGTCGCAGTCGTCATGGACGCGACGGTGCGCACGGCGACCGACAGGATTCGCCCGAAACAGGCCGAATTCAATTGACCTGTGGATGAACCTCAGGTTGTGGATAACCGGAGCCGTGAGTACTTGTCAACCGCCCGTGGTTAATAAGTACTCACGGGCGCGAAGCGCACGCCTAGCCAACGTAGCGGGACAGCCGCGCGGAGAGGTGGGGACGCAGCTCACCGTCGGCGATGATGCGTTCCTCGACGTAGGCGAGGTCGCCGCCCTCGACGATGCCGTAGAGGCGCTTGGCGCCGCCGACGAGAACACCGGAGGTGCTGCGGATCACGACGTCGGTCGCGAGCTCCCACGACGACTGCGTGAGGGCCTGGCCGTAGAACAGTTCGACGATGCCGGAGCTGTGGGCGAGGAGGAGTTCGACGACTTCCTCGTTGGTGCTGCCGGGAATGCCGTCTCCGCTGATCCGCCAGAAGCCGGTCTCGTGGAGGTCGGGGCGCACGTATTCGCCGTCGGCGTCGAGAACCCAGGTCTGGGATTCCCACTTGAGGTAGTTGCCACCGTTGTGGGAGACGATGATCTGCTGCCCGAAGGGGTAGTCGCCTGTGTCGGGGTCGTGGCCTTCCCCTTCACCGCGCCACACACCCACGAGGGGCAGCACTGCGAGGAGTTCGTTGTTCAGATCCGGGCCGAGCCGCAGATTTGCGGTGTCCTCGGGCAGCGGAAGGTCCGGAAGCTGCGGGATGTTCCGCGACGCCGTCGTCTTGGAACGCTCGATGGCGTCCGCGACAGCTGCGTCACCGCTACCACGACGCACGGTGGGGGTGTCCCCAGCGGGCGCGCTCGTAGTCGGGTGCTCGGAAGGCGGATCTGCGCCTGCGTCCGGGTTCTGACTCACGACTCGTCGGTGACCAGGCGGTAGATCGTGTAGAGCGAGAACCACGTGATCAACACGGCGGCAAGGACAAGAAGTACCTCGAAGAAGATAACCACGGGGACATCCTAAACCGAACCCGTCGAACGGTCGAAACGGGAGGCGGCTTACCGTCACTGAGGCTACGGTTTCTCGAAGGCGACCACCCGGTCGGTTCCGAACATTCTCATGCGGTCGTCTCTTCTCCCGTCCCTCCTGGAGGTCCCATGCTTCGATCGAGTACTGCCGTCACCGGTCCGGTGCGGGCCGCGATCGCGGCGACGGTGCTGCTGCTGACCGTGTCGGCGTTCGGTGCTCCCGGCCTTGCCGTCGCTGCGCCGGACACCGGGAGCGCGGGCTCGGGAAGTGCAGATTCGGGGAGTGCCGACACGGACCGTGTCGATCCGAACAACTACGCCGCCGACTGCCCCGACGTGATGATCGTCGCCGTGTCCGGCGCCACCGACTCGACGGAGGACCGCAACCCTCTGACAGACGAGAACCGGCAGCTCTGGTCGAACTGGGTGGGCAACGTGACGGTGCCGACCGGCGAGGCCAACAAAGACGATCCGGGGACGGTGGGGTGGATGTACGTGCCCTACCCCTCCACATACGGCCCGGGTCTGCTGCAACCCGTTCCGACATACCAGGATTCGATGGCTGCGGGTGTCGCGTCGACGAACAGGATCCTCGACGAGAACAAGGCGAAGTGCGGCGACGACACCAAGTACGTGCTCCTCGGATACAGCGTCGGAGCGGAGGTGGTCGAAAGGGTGTCGCGCGAACTCGGCCACCGCGACAGCAATGCTCTGGTTACCGCCGACGACATCGCCGGCGTCGCGTTGATCGGCGACCCGTACCGTCCCGCGGGCACCCCCTCGATGGGCGAACCCGGCCCGCCAGGAGGCGGATTCATGTCGTCGGAGCCGGCCGATTACGGCGCTCTCGGCGGCAAGATCATCTACGCGTGCCGCCCCTACGACATCGCGTGCGACGCGCCGCAGGAGATCGCCGTCCTCGAACTGGCGCTCGGGGTGCTGGGACAGATGCACTTCACCCTGCTGAACCCGGGCCAGACGGTCTCCGACTTCGCGAATGCGGTGACGAACATGGCGGCGCGGTCGATCGTGCACATCGTCACCCACGAAGACTGGTTCGCCTCCGACGAGTCCTTCCTGGACGTTCTCCGCAAGGTCGCCGACCGGACCTACGACCCCGACGGCCCGGACCGGAACGTGCAGGTGTCTCAGGAGCAGATCGTCGAGGCGCTCAACTGGGCGATGGGTCCCGGTTCGGAGGTCGTGAAGGCGAAGCTCGCGGACGAGGGCCCGGGGTTCGTCGAGGACAACAGGGATGTCTTCGAACTGGTGATCAAGCCGTACATCTTCCTGGGCTTCATTCAGCACCTGTTCTACTGGAACAACAATCCGAACGACCCCTGGTACTGGGAGAGCGAGAAGGTCGTCGACTGGATCACCGCGCTCGCGCAGTCGGAGAAGGACGGCGAGACCATTCCAGCCGCGCCGGGCAAGTAGATCCCGCACGACAGAAGGGCCCCGCTCCGGATCGGAGCGGGGCCCTTCTGGTGTCGTCGGCTGGTGACTACTCGCCGACCGTGACGTCGACGTTGTGCACGCCTGCGCTCGACGGGCTCACCGTCGAGGTGCCGTTGCCGGAGCTGGACAGTGCACGCACGGTCCACTCGCCGGGAGCGGCGAAGAAGCGGAAGTCTCCGGTGCCCGAGGCGACGACCTCGGCGGTGAACTCTCCGCCGCCGTCGAGGAGACGCACGAACGCTCCACCGATCGGCTGGCCGTCAGCGGCGAGAACGCGGCCGGTGATGACCGTTTCCTTCTCGACGTCGACGCCCGCGGGCAGGGTCTGGGTCTGTACAGGTGCTCCACACATGGCTCAGTGAACCTCCAACTCGATGGGTGCGCCGACGAGTGAGCCGTATTCGACCCAGCTGCCGTCGTAGTTCTTGACGTCGGACTTGCCGAGGATTTCCTTGAGCACGAACCAGGTGTGGCTGGAGCGCTCGCCGATTCGGCAGTACGCGATGGTGGGCTTCGACTCGTCGTAGCCCTTCTCCGAGTACAGCTTCTCCAGGTCGTCGTCCGACTTGAAGGTGCCGTCCTCGTTTGCGGTGGTGCTCCACGGGATGTTGATGGCCGTGGGGACGTGTCCACGCTGCTGCGCCTGCTCCTGCGGCAGGTGCGCGGGGGCGAGGATCTTGCCGGAGAACTCGTCGGGCGAACGCACGTCGACGAGGTTCTTGTTGCCGATGGAGTCGATGACCTCGTCGCGGAACGCGCGGATCGTCAGGTCGGGTGCGTCGGCCTTGTACTGGGTGGCCTCGCGGGTGACGGTCTCCTTGGAGAGGGGACGTCCGTCGAGCTCCCACTTCTTGCGGCCGCCGTCGATGAGCTTGACGTCCTGGTGGCCGTACAGCTTGAAGTACCAGTACGCGTACGCCGCGAACCAGTTGTTGTTGCCGCCGTAGAGAACGATGGTGTCGTCGTTGGCGACGCCCTTGGCGGACAGGAGATCGGAGAACTGCTGCTGGTTCAGGAAGTCACGACGGACGCCGTCCTGCAGGTCCTTCCGCCAGTCGAGGCGGATGGCGCCTTCGATGTGGCCGCCGTCGTATGCGCTGGTGTCCTCATCCACCTCGACGAAAACGGTCTTGGGGGCGTTGAGGTTCTGCTCAGCCCAGTCGGCGGAGACTAGGACATCGGAGCGAGCCATGGTGTTCCTTTCGATGTGTACTTACTTGTGTCGGGTGGATCGTGCAGTGGTTCTCGGTGTGAAACTTTCAGGCCGCGGTGCGGAAGCGTGCGACGAGTGGATAGATCTGGCAGCCGAGGCAGAAGCCGAACGCAGCATTGAGAAACGCCGCGAACAGGGCGAATGCGGTGGCCACGGCACCGACGACGCCGGAGCCGGCGAAGAAGCCGACGGTGCCGACGGCGGCGAAGACGAAGCCGACGAGCTGCGCGAAGCGGAGCGGTGCGACCGGTTCGCGTTCACTCACCGGAGCGAGTCGCGGCGCGAGGAGGGTGCCGAAGATCCGGCCGTACGGGCTGCGTCGCGGTCCGGTGGCTGCGCCTGCCGCGAAGACGACCGCTTGCAGCGCCAGCAGAATTCCTGCTGCGACCAGCGAAAACGTCGACACGACGAGCACGGCGACGAGGACAGCGGTGGTGACCCAGGCGGCAAACCGGGGGCCACGAACGTCGACCTGCTCGAGCTCGAGTGTTGTGGACATGAGAAGTGCTCCTGCGGTGAGTCCTGAATGCTTGCCTGGCGCCGAACGACGACGGAAGACGTCGTCATCGGGGGTTCGATCACGTGCGCGGAATCCGCGGTGTCAGCAGAAAGCGACAGCCCTGGTGATCAGCAACAGGTACAGCAACAAGCCCCGAGGCGGCACAGGTCTACTGTGCGGCGACGGGTGAGCATGAGCTCGTGGCTGGATTGCACGACGACGAGTTTACCCGGTTCTTCAGGAATTTGAAGCCGGGGGCCGGGTGAGGGGTCCCAGCGCGGCCCGCAGGTCGGTCGCGGCGGGCACTCCGGACACCCGGAAGCGTTGCTGCAGGTCGGCGTCGAGAATGAACGTCGTCGGCAACGACAGAACGCCGAGTTCCTTGGCGAGAGCGGGATACTCGTCGATGTCGACCTCCACTTCGACGGGCGGTTCCGGCTCGCCGGCGAGGTCCGCGACGACCTGTCCCACCACCCTGCGCACCGCCGCGCAGGGTCCGCACCAGTCGGCGGAGAAGTGGAGAACGGTGGCCCGGCGAGCATGCTCCGGCGACCCCGGCCCGACGCCCGCCGCCTCGAGGAGCAGTCGTCGTTGGTCGGTCACGACCGCGGAAGCCTCGCCGGTGCTCCGGACCGTCCCCTGGCGGCGTCGCCAGACGAGCCCGAACACGACGGCGGCGAACAGCGCGGTCAGTAACAGTGTGATTCCTGTCATCGGCTCTGCAGTTCGTTCAGGTCGATCGTGACGTTGTTGCCGACGCCCTCGATGACGATCTGCGAGCCTTCCGCGTAGACCTCCGTCGGCTGGACGCCGAACGGGAGTTCCCGGGGGTCGATGGTCCGGGTGAAGAGGCCGAGGATCGCGGGGGCGAGGGGCTCGGGGATGGTGAAGTCGGCGTGGCCTTCGGGCCCGAAGTAGAAGTCGCTGGCGACGATCTTCACCTGACCGCCGTCGAGTACCAGGTCGGCCTGCACGCTGACGGTGGTCTCGATGGGCCCGACGGGGACGGTGCCGGTGAGGACGACGCCGCCGGCGGTCGGCATCCCCGAGCCGCCGGAGCCGCCGGTGCCGTCCGACTTGCTGGCCGGCGGGGCCGAAACCTGCAGGTCGGGGATGTCGAGGAAGCGTCCCAGGTCGGTGGCGTCGATGAGCATGCGGCCGGACAGGTGATCCACCGGAAGGGTCTTCACGGAGCCGTCGACGAGGTCGGACAGCGGCGCGGAGACTCCCAGGAGGGTGGACTCGATCGTCACCTCACCCACGACGTCACTCTGTACTCCCTGGGCGCGGATCTCGATGTTCTCGTACTTTCCGTCCCACGCCTGGGTGAGGAACGGAAAGCCGTGAACAGTCACCTCGGGATCCGCGGTGAGGGACGCGCCTGCCCGCAGTTCCCGCGACACCCGGTACTCCGCGTAGGCCGCCGAACCGAAGTCGACGACGAGACCGAGAGCCACGAGGAAGACGATTCCGATGATGAGTTTCCGCACGGCCCCATTGTGACGGACACCGGTCGGGAGAGTGTCGGTGCAACCTCCGCGCCGGTTGCCGGGGGTTCGGTGCAACGAACGCAGACGGCGGCGCGCTACTCTGTCACCGACAAAAGTGTCGATACCTTCAGTGTCGATCTACCTGGACCGGCGGATGAACGATCCGTCGGCCGGCCGGGTACGACGGCGACGAGATGGGAGGCTGTGTGGAGCTACTGCTTCTTACCTCCGACCCCAACCCCGAGGCAGTGCTGCCTGCCCTCGCCCTGCTGGCGCATTCGGTGCGGCCTGCCCCGACGGAGGTGTCCTCTCTCCTGGAAGCGAGCTCCGCCGACGTCGCCCTGGTGGATGCGCGCACCGATCTCGCGGCCGCTCGCGGCCTCTGCAGGCTGCTGGGCAGCACGGGTTCCGCGGTTCCCGTGGTGGCAGTGCTCACCGAGGGTGGCCTGGTCGCGGTCAATTCGGACTGGGGCCTCGACGACATCCTGCTCCCGGGCACCGGACCGGCGGAGGTGGACGCCCGCCTGCGACTGCTGGTCGGACGCACCGGCGGCGTCGCCAGCCCGGAGGCCTCCGGCAAGATCACGCTGGGCGAGCTGGTCATCGACGAGGGCACGTACACGGCCCGTCTGCGCGGCCGCCCCCTCGACCTCACCTACAAGGAGTTCGAACTCCTCAAGTACCTGGCACAGCACGCGGGTCGCGTCTTCACCCGCGCGCAATTGCTGCAGGAGGTGTGGGGATACGACTTCTTCGGTGGTACCCGCACGGTCGACGTCCACGTGCGTCGTCTGCGCGCCAAGCTGGGCAGCGAGTACGAATCCTTGATCGGTACAGTCCGCAACGTCGGCTACAAGGCCGTCCGTCCCACCCGCAGCAAGTCGGGTGCGCCGGTGCCGCCCGTCGACGACCTCGACGCCGACGACGCGGACTTCGAATCCGCGGAAGGGCCGGCGATCTAGTGAGTGCTCCGGTGCAGTCCTGGACTGATCGACTCGACGGCAAGCAGGCCGCGGACGTGTCCGCCCTGCTCGAACGCGCGACGGCAGCGGACGGAACCGCCCCGGTGTCGGAGCAGGGCGTGCACGCCGTGTCCGGCGCCGGTAGCGCCGGTGTCCGTCATCTCGTGGAGACCGACGCCGATCGGATCGTCGGGTATGCGCAGCTGCAGCCGGGTCACGGGGATCATCCCGCGATGGCCGAACTCGCCGTCGACCCCGAGGCGCGTCGCCGGGGGATCGGTGGCCGGCTGGTCACCGAGGTCCTTTCCGAGGGTGGTCCGGACGCCCGCGTGTGGGCGCACGGAAATCTGCCTGCGGCGCAGGCGGTGGCGCAGCGCCTCGGGCTGACCGGTGCGCGCGAACTTCTGCAGCTCCGGCGTCCGCTCGTCGATGCGGAACTCCCAGAACTTGTTGTGCCGGAAGATATTTCACTCCGCGAGTACCGCGGCGTCGAGGACGATCCAGAGGTGTTGCGGGTCAATGCTGCCGCCTTCGCGTGGCATCCCGAGCAGGGGTCGTGGACCGAACGCGAAATGGCTGAGCGTCGTTCGGAGGCCTGGTTCGATCCGTCCGGACTGTTCATGGCGTTCGCCGCTTCGGACGAGCAGAGACTGCTCGGATTCCACTGGACCAAGGTGCACCCGAAGCAGGGCGACGAGCCGGCCATCGGAGAGGTCTACGTGGTGGCGATCGGCCCCGACGCCCAGGGGCGTGGTCTCGGCCGGTTGCTGACGCTCGCCGGACTGCACTACCTGCGTGACCGCGGGCTCGGTGCGGTGCTGCTCTACGTCGAGGGCGACAACGCGTCGGCGCTGCACACCTACGACCGTCTCGGGTTCGAGCGGTTCCACACCGACGTCGCGTACGCCCGCGCCTGAGGCGTTCCTCTACTGCCGCACCTGTTGTTCGTCTCGGAAATGTGGACAAATGCTCGGTCTGTTCACCTTCCGTTCACCGATCGTGGTCCAACTGGACATTAGCTACCCCTAGGTTTCTCCGTGGGCAGCGCCGTGTTGCCTGGTGCAGATTTCAACGAAACGCACCTCATGTCGCCGCCCGATCGCGGGCGAGACGGTATTTCCGGAGGACTAGGTGAATCTCAAGCGCAGTGGCGCCCTGCTCGGTGCAGTGGCCCTGGGTGCCATGACCTTGGCCGCGTGTGGCAGCGACAACAACGCGGCGTCGAGCGGCGTCGACGCAGCGTCGTCCAACGCGACGTGCGAGGGCAAGGCCAACCTCTCCTCGGCCGGTTCGTCGGCCCAGAAGAACGCCATGGACCAGTTCGTCTCCACCTACATCTCCGTCTGCCAGGAAAAGGGCAAGACCGTCAACCTGGCGTACAACCCCAGCGGTTCCGGCGACGGACGTACCCAGTTCATCGCGAGCCAGATCGACTTCGCCGGCTCCGACTCGGCGATCAAGGCCGAGCAGGCCGAGCAGGCCAAGGCCCGTTGCGTCGGCGGCGAGGCCTGGAACCTTCCGCTCGTCTTCGGACCCGTCGCTGTCGCCTACAACCTCGACGGCGTCGAGGACCTGGTGCTGAACGGCGAGGTGACCGCCAAGATCTTCAACGGCACCATCAAGAAGTGGAACGACCCGGCCATCGCCGCGCTCAACCCGGGGGCCACCCTGCCGGACCAGGACATCACCGCGATCATCCGCTCGGATTCGTCGGGTACCACCGACAACTTCCAGCAGTACCTCACGGCCGCCTCCAACGGCGCCTGGACCACCGGTGCCGGCTCCGACTTCACCGGCGGAATCGGTGAGGGCGCCAAGGGTTCGGCCGGTGTCGCGCAGGCAGTGGCCTCCGCTCCGGGCTCGATCACCTACGTCGAGAAGTCCTACGCCGACCAGAACAAGCTGTCTGCCGCACAGATCGACACCGGCTCCGGCCCCGTCGCGCTGTCCGACGAGTCCGCGGCGAAGGCGATCGAGGGTGCTCAGTTCAAGGGTGAGGGTGTGGGCGATCTGACCCTCGACCTCGGCTCGATCTTCGGTACCAAGGAAGCGGGTGCGTACCCGTTGGTGCTCGCCACCTACGAGATCGTGTGCTCGAAGGGCTACGACGCCGACACCTCCGCAGCGGTCAAGTCGTTCCTGACCAGCGCAGCGAACGAGGGTCAGGACAACCTGGCCGAGCAGGGTTACGTGCCTCTGCCCGACTCCATGAAGGAGAAGCTGAACGCGTCGGTCGCCGCCATCGGCTGATCACACCGTTAGTCGTTCGGAC
Source organism: Rhodococcus sp. ACPA1 (assembly GCF_002300195.1). Lineage (NCBI taxonomy): Bacteria > Bacillati > Actinomycetota > Actinomycetes > Mycobacteriales > Nocardiaceae > Rhodococcus > Rhodococcus sp. ACPA1. The sequence continues at coordinate 556,168 of NZ_NSDX01000005.1, forward strand.
CCGCCCATGACTCGATATTCTGACCAGGAAAGATTGCGAGCGCAGATGAGTGAAGCGCACATCGAATCAGCACCTCGCGCCTCCGACTCCGCTTCTGGCGGAGTCGGGGTGGGCGGTCCGAACGGCACCCCGGAGGCCGAGTTGAGTACCACCAAGGCCGAAACCCCGACTCCGACAGGTTCACCGCGCGGCAAGTCCGTCGCCAGGCCGGGGGACCGGATCTTCAAGTCCCTCGCAACCACCTCGGCGATCTTCATCTCGATCCTCATCGCCGCGATCGGCATCTTCCTGATCTGGCGCGCAGTTCCCGCACTGAGCAGGAACCAGGTCAACTTCCTCACCAGCCGCGAGTGGGTCACTCAGAACATCAACGCCATGGCGTTCGGTGTTCTCGACCTGTTCCAGGTGACCGTGCTCGTCTCGCTGTTCGCTCTGATCCTCGCGATGCCCGTCGCCCTCGGCATCGCGATCTTCCTCACCGAGTACTCGCCGAACTGGCTCAAACGTCCGCTGGCGTACGTGATCGACCTGCTGGCCGCCGTGCCGTCGATCGTCTACGGCCTCTGGGGTCTGCTGGTGTTCGCTCCCGCGATCAAGCCGCTTGCCATGTGGCTCAACGAAAAGTTCGGGTGGTTCCCACTGTTCGCGACAGGAAGCGGTTCCATCACCGGCGGTGGCACCATCTTCACCGCAGGTATCGTCCTCGCCGTCATGATCCTTCCCGTCATCACCGCGGTGACCCGCGAGGTGTTCGTACAGACGCCGACGCCCCAGATCGAGGCAGCACTCGCGCTGGGTGCCACCCGGTGGGAAGTGGTGCGAACCACGATCATTCCGTTCGGCAAGTCGGGCTACATCAGCGGATCGATGCTCGGCCTGGGTCGCGCCCTCGGCGAGACCATGGCGCTCTACCTGATCCTGCGCACCACGTCGCAGCCCTTCGGATGGTCGCTGTTCGACGGCGGCGCCACCATCGCCTCGAAGATCGCTCTCGGCTACGCGGAGTTCAACAACAACATTCAGGCCGGCGCCTACATCGCCGCAGGTCTGGTGCTCTTCGTTCTCACCTTCGTCGTGAACGCCGCGGCCCGCGCCGTGATCGCAGGAAAGAAGGACTGACCCATGACCGCGACACTCGACAAGCCGGTCAAGGCCCCCACCTTCCAGGGGGTCGGTGTCCGCCGACGCATCATCGACCTGACCGCCACCGTCCTCGTGACGCTGGCAGTGCTCGTGGCGCTGGTCCCGCTGGTGTGGGTCCTGGTCACCGCAGTCATCAAGGGAATCCCTGCCCTGACGTCGGCCACCTGGTTCACCCACTCGCTCAGCGGGCTGACGTCCTCGGCGGCGGGCGGCGGCATCTATCACGCGCTGATCGGCACCATTCTGCAGGGAATCGTCTGTGCGGTGCTGTCCATTCCTCTCGGACTGTTCGTCGCGATCTATCTCGTCGAGTACGCCGACCGGAAGTCGCGGCTGGCGAAGCTGACCACGTTCATGGTCGACATCCTCAGCGGTGTCCCGTCGATCGTGGCCGCCCTGTTCATCTACGCCCTGTGGATCGCGACGTTCGGTTTCCCCAAGTCCGGCTTCGCGGTAGCACTCGCCCTGGTGCTGCTGATGGTTCCCGTCGTCGTCCGCAGCACGGAGGAGATGCTCCGCATCGTTCCGCAGGATCTGCGCGAGGCGTCGTACGCGCTGGGCGTTCCGAAGTGGAAGACGATCGCCAAGATCGTGCTGCCCACCGCACTGCCCGGCATCATCACGGGCGTCATGCTGGCGCTGGCCCGGGTGATGGGCGAAACCGCGCCGCTGCTGATCCTCGTGGGTTATGCACCCTTCATCAATTTCAATCTGTTCGGTGGCGAGATGGGCACGCTGCCCGGCGTCATGGTCGCCGAGATGAACAACCCGACCGATGCCGGCACCAACCGCATCTGGGGCGCGGCGCTCACGCTGATTCTCCTCATCGCCATCCTCAACATCATGGCCAAGGTAATCGGCCACTTCTCACAGGTCCGCAGCAAGTGACACATAAACTCGATCTCGAACACCAATCAGTAGGGAGCCGGTAATGGCCAAGCGTCTGGATCTCAAGGACGTCAACATCTACTACGGCAAGTTCCACGCCGTCGCCGATGTCGGGCTGTCCGTCCCCCCGCGGAACGTGACCGCCTTCATCGGTCCCTCCGGCTGCGGCAAGTCGACGGTGCTGCGTTCGCTGAACCGCATGCACGAGGTGACTCCCGGTGCGCGCGTGGAGGGTTCGATCCTGCTCGACGGTGAGGACATCTACGGTTCCGGCATCGACCCGGTCGGCGTCCGCAAGACGATCGGCATGGTGTTCCAGCGTCCCAACCCGTTCCCGACGATGTCCATCAAGGACAACGTGGTGGCCGGACTGAAGCTGCAGGGCGAGCGCAACAAGAAGCGTCTCGACGAGGTGGCCGAGCGGTCGCTGCGCGGCGCCAACCTGTGGACCGAGGTCAAGGATCGTCTGGACAAGCCGGGCGGCGGACTGTCCGGCGGTCAGCAGCAGCGTCTGTGCATCGCCCGGGCCATCGCGGTCTCGCCCGACGTCCTGCTGATGGACGAGCCCTGCTCGGCGCTCGACCCCATCTCGACCCTCGCGATCGAGGACCTGATCACGGAGCTGAAGAAGGACTTCACGATCGTGATCGTCACCCACAACATGCAGCAGGCGGCGCGTGTGAGTGACCAGACCGCGTTCTTCAACCTCGAGGCCACCGGCAAGCCGGGGCGCCTCGTCGAGATCGACGACACCGAGAAGATCTTCTCCAACCCGACGCAGAAGGCCACCGAGGACTACATCTCGGGCCGCTTCGGATAGACCGAGCACACGAGAACGCCCCGACCGGAGATCCGGCCGGGGCGTTCTCGTGTCCGGAGACGGCGGCATCGGGCGAACGAACGGGACGCTCGTACGGTCAGGCCGTACGAGCGTCCCGTTCGCGCGAAAAGTGTTGGCGGAGTTCTACAGTTCCGGGTACGAGGTGAGACTGTCGGCGTCGGCTACGGCGGTCTCGGTGTCGTCGGGCAGCTTGCCGGTGACGAGGAAGATCACCCGTCGGCCCACCTCGACTGCGTGGTCGGCGAAACGCTCGTAGAAGCGGCCGAGCAGGGTGACGTCGACCGCAGCGGCCACGCCGTGCTTCCACTCGCGGTCCATGAGCACGGTGAACAGGTGACGGTGGAGGTCGTCCATCGCCTCGTCCTCTTCACGCAAGCGGGCGGCCCGCTCGGGGTCACGGGTCTCGAGAACCTCGCGGGCAGCGGCGCCGATGGAGACGGCGATGCGGCCCATCTCGGCGAAGTAGCCGTTGACCTCTTCGGGAAGCACGTGGTTGGGATGTCGGCGGCGCGCGATCTTGGCGACGTGGAGAGCCAACGCACCCATGCGGTCGATGTCGGCGACGATCTGGATCCCGCTGACGACCGAGCGGAGGTCGCCGGCGACCGGTGCCTGCAGGGCGAGGAGGGCGAACGCCCGCTCCTCGCAGATGGTGCTGAGCTCGGTGATCTTGTCGTGCTCGCCGATCACCTGCTCGGCGAGGGAAAGATCTGCCTGGAGCAGCGACTGGGTGGCGCGCTCCATGGCGACCCCCGCAAGCCCCGCCATCTCACCGAGCAAGTCGGCAAGCTCGGTCATCTGTTCGTTGTAAGCCACGCGCATGAGGTCACAGCCTACGGTGCACGGGAAACCAAGTCACGATCACACGGTGAACGCGGGGTGAACGACGCGACCCGGCGGGCGCTCATTCGCAGGACGTGTCGCCTGCGTTCACAACCGCGAGGTCCGCGGGGATTTCCACGTCCTCGGGCTGGCCGATTCGCACGTCCGACATACTGAGCGGTGTGTCGATCGGGCTCGGTGTCTGGACGGTCCCGGAGAAGTTCGAACCGAGCGCGACCTCGACGACCGTCCCGAGTCCGGTGGTCGACTCGAGCACCGCACCCGGGAACGACGACGCCAGGGTCGCCGCCTCGGCTTCGTGGCCCGGCGAGAACCGGACGACGGTCTCGCCGCTTGTTCCCGTGTAGTTGCCTACGTTGTAGATCTGGAACCCCTCGGCGGCCAGCGAGTCGGCCACGGTCGCGGCCAGTCCCGACTCACCCGATGCGTTCGACACCTGCACGGTCACGCTGGACGGGTCGACGGCCTGGACCGACAGCGGCGCCGGCGCGGCCTGCGGTTCGGGGGCGGAGGACAGGGGTTCCGCACGCTTCTCGCCGGGCAGCGCCTCGTCGTCGATGATGGCGCGGAAGATGGCCTTGATGTCGTCGGTGCGGGGAATCTCGTTGCCCCACTCGGTGGTGCCTGCGGTGGGCACCGTCAGGAACGTGACCGCGCCCGCGTCGACGTTCTGCAGTGAGCGTCCGAGCGTGACCAGTGACTTCGTGTCGATGTTCTCGACGAACGTGTCGCGGGTGAACGCGTTGATGAAGCCGTTCAGTTTGCTGGGATTGAGCAGTACCTGACTGGACAGAGCGCCCCGCAGCAGGGCGGACAGGAATCTCTGCTGACGGTTGATGCGGCCGTAGTCGCCGTTGCCCTCCGCCTCGACATGTCTGGCGCGGACGAAGTTCAGTGCGGTCTTGCCGTCGAGCATCTGGGTGCCCGCCTCCGGCAGCACGGTGCCGAGAACGCCGTCCTCGAGCGGCTGGGTGGTACAGACCTTGACCCCGCCGATCTCGTTGACCATCGACTCGAATCCGGCGAAGTCCATGCCGACGAAGTGGCCGATCTTCAGACCCGACATCTTCTGAATCACCTTCACCAGGCACTTCGGTCCGCCGAGTGCGTAGGTGGCGTTGAGTTTGTCGCCGTCGGCGGCGGGAAAGGTTTCCTCGGTGTAGGTGCCGCTGGCGTTGTCCCAGCCCTGGCAGACGGGCCGCTCGACATCGAGGTCGCGGGGGAACGACACCGCGACCACCCGGCTCCGGTCGGCAGGGATGTTGACGAGCATCACCGTGTCGGCGCGGGATCCCTCGGCGTCGTCGATGGTCCCGGCACCCACTTCGCCGCTCGCGCCGGCACGGGTGTCGCTGCCGACGATGAGATAGGTCTCGTCACCGGTCTGCCCGACGGCGTCGACGATGTCGGTCGACTCCGTGTCGAGTGCCGCGATCTGGTCGAACTTGCCCTCGGTGGAGCGGAGGTAACCCCAGACGATGCCGGTTCCGGCGAGTGCGACCACCGCCACGAGCGCGACGACGGCCCGTCCCGCTGCACGCAGACGCTTGCGTTTACGGGTCTTGTTGAGGGCCAGGCGGGTCGTGCCCGGGTTGCCGACCACCTGCGGTACCGCGGTGGTCTCGGCGGAATCCGCGACCCATTCGGGCTCGGGCGTGCTCTGCGGGGGCTCCGGCGGCGGAGGCGCGGCAGGGGTCTCCCGCGGCGGAATCCCGGGAGGCGGCGGCTGCCGCTCGTCGATCGGGTCAATGATCTCCGTTTTGTCCGGATCGTCCGGCTCGCCCGGTTCTTCCCCGGAAACCTTCTTCACCAGGTCTGCGACGGAGAGCGCTTCGGTGGGTCCACCCGCGGCCCGGCGGCCGATCCGGCCACTGTCGTGGCGGGACGGTTCGGTGCGTTCTACCTGCGCACGGCGCTCGGGTGGCGCGGTTCGTTCGGGTGGCGCGGTCCGCTCGGGCGGTGGCTGCCGCGGCGGGAGTCGCCGCGGCCGTCCCGACTGGGCTTCTCGGTAGCTGGGATCCGCGAGAGGACGCTCCCAGGGGGCGCGGGATTCGGGAGTCGGTGAGTCCGAGCTGTGATCATCACCCACCGATGCAACCTGACCTCTCCGCCGACTCCGACCTCCGTCGGCCTCGACGGATTCCAGCCATAGTACTTATCGAGCGTCGGGGCTCCACACATGTAGCGAGGTGACGCGCGTTCGTGCTGCTAACCACCAGAATGCATGAGGTCGGCGCCGGCGGGTACCAGGCAGTCGTCGGGGTCGTCGAGCCATCCCTCGGGGAGCGCGACCGTTCCGGGTGACCCCTGCCGTCCCCGCGGTCCCTCGGCGTCCTTGGGGAACGGGATGGTCGGATCGAGCTGAACCAGGAGGTCGTCGAGTTCGGTGAGGGTGCTCACGAGGGCCATCGCGACCCGCAGCTCGGACCCGGCGGGGAAGCCCCGCAGGTACCAGGACACGTGCTTGCGCAGTTCACGCAGGCCCTTGTCCTCGCCGTGGTGATTGGCGAGGAGTTCCGCGTGCCGGCGGATGATCGTGGCCACCTCGCCGAGATTGGGCGGAGTGGGCTGCGGGTTTCCGTTCAGTGCGGCGCTCAGCTCCGCGAACAGCCATGGGCGCCCGAGGCATCCGCGCCCGACGACGACGCCGTCGCACCCGGTCTGTTCCATCATGCGGGCCGCGTCCTCGGCGGCGAAGATGTCGCCGTTCCCGAGGACGGGCACGTCCGTGACGTGTTCCTTGAGCCGGGCGATCTCGTTCCAATCGGCCGTGCCGGAGTACCGCTGCGAGGCGGTACGCGCGTGCAGTGCGACCGCGGCGGCGCCTTCGCCTGCGGCGATCCGGCCGGCGTCGAGATGCGTGTGGTGCTCGGCGTCGATGCCGACGCGGAACTTGACGGTCACCGGGACGTCGGTGCCCTCGGTCGCCTTCACTGCCGCCGCGACGATCCGGCCGAACAGGGTGCGCTTGTACGGCAGCGCCGCGCCGCCGCCCTTGCGGGTCACCTTGGGAACCGGGCAGCCGAAGTTCATGTCGATGTGGTCGGCCATGTTCTCGTCCACGATCATCTTGGCCGCGGCGTACGTGGTGTCGGGGTCGACGGTGTACAGCTGCAGCGACCGCGGGGTCTCGGTCGGGCCGAACGTCGTCATGTGCAGGGTCGCGGGCTGCCGTTCGACCAGCGCACGGGCGGTCACCATCTCACAGACGTACAGGCCGGACGTGCTGCCCGCGCGCTCCGTCTCGAGCTCACGGCACAGCGTGCGGAACGCGACGTTGGTGATCCCGGCCATGGGGGCCAGAACCACCGGGCTGCGCAGCTCGAGCGATCCGATACGAAGGGATGACATTGACGACCTCTGGGAAAGTGCTGGAACAAAAACTGTGCCCGGTACCGAATCCGGTACCGGGCACAGGATAGCTGTTTACGTCACGAAGCCTTCTGCTCGCGCTTCTTGGCCTCGCGGGCCAGCATGCGGTCGCGCTGCTCCTCGAACTTGGTGGCCTGGCCCTCGAGGTTCTCGAGGAACTTGCCGAGGCTCTCGCGGACCTCTTCGCCGCGGGCGGTGAAATCGGTCCGCTCGAAGATGTTCCACTTGCGCAGGACGGGCATCACGACCTCTTCGAGGTGCTGACGCAGGTCGTAGATGCCGTGCTTGGCCATGAGCACACCGTTGCGCCGGAAGTTCGGCATGCCGGCGCCCGGCATCTGGAAGTTCTGGACGATCATGTTGATGGCCTCGAGCGCCTGATCGGGCGAGAGGTCGAGGGCAGCGCCGCACATGTTGCGGTAGAAGATCATGTGCAGGTTCTCGTCGGCGGCGATGCGCTGCAGCATCTTGTCGGCGATCGGGTCCTTGCACGCCTTACCGGTGTTGCGGTGGCTGACGCGGGTGGCGAGTTCCTGGAACGTCACGTACGCGACGGAGTGGAGGAAACCGGCATCGACGTCGGCGGGGGAGGCGAAGCCGTTCGTCATGTGCTCCATGCGGAAACGCTCGAGCTGGACGGGGTCGACGGCGCGGGTCACGACGAGGTAATCGCGCATCACGATGCCATGACGGTTCTCCTCGGCGGTCCAGCGACCGACCCACGTTCCCCACGCGCCGTCCTGCGAGAAGTTCTCGGCGATCTCGCGGTGGTACGACGGCAGGTTGTCCTCGGTGAGGAGGTTCGTGATCATCGCGGCCTTGGCGACCTCGTCGAGCTGCGACTGCTCGGGATCCCAGTCGATGCCGCCCATCGCGGCGAAGTTGCGTCCTTCGTCCCACGGAACATAGTCGTGGGGATGCCATTCCTTGGCCATGGAGATGTGGCGGTTGACGTTCTCTTCTGCAACCGGCGACAACTCCTGCAGCAGTTCGAGTTGGGTCAGATCCCTCGCCATGTGTAATGCCTCCAGTAGCTCAATTTGACTTTGTTCAGCCTACGGCACCGTAAGTAGGTTGGTAAACGCCGTCGGCGGCCCGGGAACCGTCCAAGTTACCGATCCGTAATGGATCTTCCGGGATGTGTCGCCGCCACGCGGCGAACCGTTACATGACAGTGTACTGATGAGCGTGCGTGTGCGGTGACCAGCGTAATCATCGCAGGGAGAGATCATCACAGCGACGCGCGGACAGTTGTGGACGATCACAGATTTGTCGGTCTCCACAGATTCCCCGCCGTAACTCGAGCCATGTCGGCGGTTGCGCGGAAACCCGGTCGTCCGAGCTGTCGGTCTCCTGGGAATTCGATCCACCCCAGGTGTGAATATCGCCACCCGGGCCCAGTCGGCCGCCCGCACCCTTTCCGGGCAGGCCACCCAGGACCCCCGGCGCGCCCGCCGACGAGCGTCGGCAGCGCCGACTTCACCGCGGTCTCGGCGGTGGGAAATCCCGCGTATGTCCGTTATGCCGGTTGCGGTCGGTCTGGGCGCTGCCGACAATCGTCACATGGGCAACAACATGAGCCGCCTCGAACAGATCGTCGCCGAGTTGCCCGAAGCCGTGCGCGTGGACGTCGCCCAATGGGACGGACACCCGACGTTCCGGGTGCGGGGGAAGAACTTCGTGTTCAGTGACGTGGAGGCCACCCGGTTGACGGTGAAGCTCACCGTCGACGAGGCCGAGGCGGTCGTCGCAACGGAACCAGGGGCCGAGCCCGCGGGATACGGTCTCGGTAGACACGGCTGGATCGCACTGGACGTCGCGGACGCGGACGAGCCTCGGTGGGAACAGCTGCGTGAGTGGATCAGGACGTCGTACACGCTCGTCGCCCCGAAGCGACTGGCCGAGCAGGTGCTGGACGAAGAACCGTTGCCGACGCAGGGAGACCAGTCATGACGACCGAGGACAGCGCATCCACTTCCACACCGGCGAAATCGGGCCTGCCGGCGTGGGCCAAGAAGGCCATCGGCATCGCAGTCCTCCTGGTGGTACTGGTCATCGCCTACTTCATCCTCGCGGCCTACCTCCCGCGGGCGTGGGCCCAGAACGTGGGCGGACTGGCGAACGGCAGCTTCGGCGGCGGCATCCTGTGGGGACTGTTGTTCGGCACCCTGTGCACCCTCCTGCCGCTGCTGCTGGTCCGCGGAGCGTGGCGGCTGTTCCGCCGACGCCGGTTCAAGCCGGTGCAGATCGTGTTGCTGATCCTCGGTGTCCTGGTGGTGCTGCCCAACCTGCTGACCCTCAGTGTGGTGCTCGGCGGCAACAGCGCAGCGCACGCGGGCGAACGGATCATGGACGTCGACGCGCCCGGATTCCGCGGCGCGTCACTCGCCGGCGCCATCATCGGAGTGGTGCTGTTCCTCGGCGTCGCCGGGGTCAGCTTCACGTACCGCAAGCGCGGCGAGGATCTCGCCGAGATGCGAAGAGACACGAAAGCGAAGGACGGACAGGTGGGCGACGGGCCGCCGGCCGGACCGTCACCTGCCACGCCCTAGCGCATTCACCACACGAGCACGGGCTTGATCACCGTGCCCGCGGCCTGATCGGCGACGGCGCGGTTGATGTCGTCGAATCGATACTCGGTGACGAGACGGTCGTACGGGAACTTCCCGTCCGCGTGCAGCGCCAGCAACTGCGGAATGAACTGCTGCACCGACGAATCGCCCTCGACGCAGCCGCGGAGGGTCTTGCCGTTCAGCATCAGATCCTGAATGTTCACCGCCATTTCGGGTGCGCCGAGGCCGACGACCACCGCGCTACCCCGCGCGCGCAGGGACGACAACGCCTGGCCGACGACGGCGGAGATCCCCGTCGTGTCCAGGGTGTGGGTGGCGCCGCCACTCGTCGCCGCACGGATCGCGGCGACCACGTCCTGCGAGCCGGGATCGATCGCGACAGCGCCGAACTCCTCCGCGAGCGCGCGTCGCGCGGGTACCGGATCGACGGCGAGAAGCGTTGCGACGCCGACTGATCGGGCTGCAAGCAGCGCGGCGAACCCGACACTGCCCGCGCCGAAGACGACCACACTGGAATCGCGGCCCGGCCGGAGCACGTTCAGTACCGCGCCGGCACCCGTCTGGAACCCGCAGCCGAGCGGCGCCGCGGCGGCCAGGTCGACGGACTTGTCGACGACGACGACGTTGTCGGCCGTCGCGAGGACGTGCTCGGCGAAGCTGGACTGGCCGAAGAACGCGGCGCGCACGGACTCGCCGTTCTGGGTGACGGTGGCCGAACCGTCCACGCGTCGGCCCGAACTGTTCAGCCGGTGCGCGTCGACGCAGTACGCCGCACCCGCGCTTCGGCATTGGTCGCAATCGCCGCAGTGGCGGTAACTGAGAATCACGTGATCACCGGGCACCACCCCGCTCACGCGTGACCCGACGTCCACGACGATCCCGGCACCTTCGTGCCCGAAGACGGCGGGGCCGGCGGCGCGGGGGAGGGCCGCCTTGGTGAAGAGGTCCGTGTGACACAGGCCGGTGGCGACGATGCGCACCAGTACCTCGTCCGCGCGGGGCTCGTCGAGTTCGACGGTCTCCAGCGTGAACGGAGAATCGGGTCCGCGTGAGACCGCTGCTGTGACCTGCATTGGAGCTCAGTCTCTTTCGAGCAGGAAGTAGTAGTGCCGACCGCCGTCGAGGGCCAGTGCGGACTTGCCGTTCATGATGCCCATGAGGGTGGAGTCGTCCACCTTCTTGAAGTGATCGAAGATGGGTGCGCCGTCGTACACCATGGTCGCGGTGACCTCACCCCGGAACTCGACGTTCCACAGGCTGGCTTCGCCGTTGCCGCCCTTGACGTCGGAATAGAGGTTGCCGTCCGCGTCACGGCAGATCAACGGCTTCGCGTCCTCGAGGGAGTGGAACGTCTTTCCGTGCCAGCGGCTCGCGAACAGCTTCTCGTGGAGGCGGTGTCCGGTGGCGAAGTCGTCGCCCTTCCAGCTGCCGAGGATGTCTTCGGCCCTGACGGTGTCGAGCGCCGCCCACACGGCGTCGAGTTCGTCGGGGGAGACGCCGCTCTCGCGCCCCCGGAGCTCGTGGAACGTGCTGCGGGCCTGATCGATGTCCATGAAAACGGTCCTTGGGGTGAGGGGTGCGAGCTTCACGAACCAAATTGTTCGTCAACTGCGCACGCTACGCCGAACCAGATGGTTCGGCAACGGGCAATTTAGGATGTCGGAATGCGAACTGCGGGAGAAGCCACACGAGAGCGGATCCTCGCCGCGGCCAAGGAGGAGTTCGCCCGCCACGGAGTCGCCGGAGCCCGGATCAACCGCATCGCGGAGGCGGCCCGAGCGAGCAAGGACCGTCTGTACGCGTACTTCGACAGCAAGGAAGCCCTGTTCGACGCCGTCATCGCGCAATGGATCGCCGAGACGACGGAACAGACGGCGTTGCGGGGCGACGATCTGCCGGGCTACGCGGGCCGGTTGTTCGACGACTATGTGGCGCACCCCGAGAACGCGAGGCTGCAGAAGTGGGCCGACCTGGAGGTGCGCGAGCAGATCGCGGACGGCGATGAGCGGATCCGCACGCTGCGCCCCAAGATCGCCGAGATTCGGCGTGGGCAGCAGGAGGGATTCGTCGACCCGTCGTGGAACGCAGGCGAGCTGCTGCTCGTGATCACCGACATCGCCCTGTCGCTGGCCACCGCCCGTGGCGGCCGCAGGCCGGCGGGGGCAAAGTCGGGGGAGCGCACGGTGGCGCAGCGGCGGCAGACCACTGTCGAGGCGGTTCGTCGTCTGATCGGGGCGCCTGCGGCGGCGGAAGCGCCGGGCCGCGAATGAGTGCTCGTGCCCCTTACCCGGCATGGTGCCGAGTAAGGGGAGAGTGCCCCCAGTAGGGCTCGAACCTACGACCTGCGGATTAAAAGTCCGTAGCTCTACCAACTGAGCTATAGGGGCGCGGGGCCAGAGTCTAGTGCGCAGACAGTGACCGAGAAAACAGGACCCCCGGCACGGCGCGCCGCGGGGGGATGAAAAGGGTCGGCTCGGGTGCGCACCCCCTGCAGCGCACCCGAGCCGAACCAAATTATACCACTTGGTGTGTTTTCGGCAGCGGTCCGGTTTCAACTCCATAAAGGTCTTCAGGTTGGTTTCTAAGAAGTTTCCATGATCTACAGACTGCTCTGTCGGTTCTTTCAAAACGGGGATACTGTTATGTGTGGCTCCATGCTCGTCCCGGAAGGGCGAAAAGCGGGGTTACTACATCTGGGAGAGGGATTCACCGTCATGGCACGTCAGCAGGAGCGTGCGCGACGCACTCGCGCTGCACTGGTGGAGTCGGCCGCGATCGAGTTCGCGAAGCGCGGCTATGCGGCGGCGTCGGTCAACACGATCCTCGAGGGCTCGAACGCCACCAAGGGGGCGATGTACTTCCACTTCCAATCGAAGGAAGAACTCGCCCGGGCCGTCCTTCGATCCGGAGTGGAGCAATTCACCGCCCTGACCGACAGGTGGACGAGTCGCGCGGACATCGGGCCGTTCGAAGCCCTTCACGGTTTCGTGATCGACCTGGCGAAGCTGTTCCATTCGAGCGTCATCGTGCGGGCCGAGTTCCGGCTGATCGTCGAACCCGAGTTCTATCCGGACGTGCAGTCCGGTGGCTCGCAGGTGTGGGGGCGCACCGCACACGAGTTCGCGATCCGCGCTCAGCGCGACGGTCTGCTGCGTGCCGACGCCGACCCCGAGAAGTTCACCCGGGTCCTGGCGGCGGCTCTCGCCGGCCAGCGGTACATGTCCGACATGACGGCACTGGAGGGTGACCTCGGCGAGCGGTTCGCGGAATCGCTCGAAGTGATCCTCGAAGCGATGGCTTCACCCGAATGGCTGGAGAAGTTTGCGCGGGAAGGCTGGCCGGATTCCGGTTCAGAACTGCCCGATTCGTAGTCTGACCTGGCGATTTGGGAAATTCTCGATCCGTGTCCTAAGCTATCCAAGCTCCCAACGGAACGCCGTTGAGGTACTGGTTCGGAGAAATCCGGCGGGCCCCCTTCGTCTAGCGGCCTAGGACGCCGCCCTTTCAAGGCGGTAGCGCGGGTTCGAATCCCGTAGGGGGTACGTTTGACCGGTGTCGAGCATGCGGTATGGTTCGACGGCAGTAAAAGTGACACGCAGTAACGCTTTACACTTGTAAAGCACAGCAGGACAAAGCAAGGCCCTGTGGCGCAGTTGGTTAGCGCGCCGCCCTGTCACGGCGGAGGTCGCGGGTTCGAGTCCCGTCAGGGTCGCAAGTGTGTTGCCGATACCGAGTATCGGCAACACAATGCGATAGGCATTCGGTTCGGGTGCCGTCCGGCCAGGTAGCTCAGTTGGTACGAGCGTCCGCCTGAAAAGCGGAAGGTCGCCGGTTCGATCCCGGCCCTGGCCACCACGATTCACCGAAGCTCCGTTGTCGAGAACGTCGACAGCGGAGTTTTTTCGTTTGCCCGCGTGGCTACGGGGCGATCCGCAGTGAGTCGACGAGGCCGTCGCTGAGAACGAACTCGTACCTCAGTTCCACCGGGCTTCCGGGGAAATTTCCTTCCACTGTGGTGGTGACCACGTAGCTGTCGTCGGCGACCGTTTCCGTTCCGGTCACCTCGACCGTGTAGGTGTATTTCGATTCGAGGTCCCTGCGCCATTGCCGGATGCCGTCGCGCCCGCGGACGGTCCGGCCTTCGTCGGTCACGGCCCCGTGCTCGGTGAAGCACGCTGTGAGCGCATCGAGGTCTCCTGCGTCGGCTGCCCGAAAGTAGCGCGTGACGATCTCGGGCGTCGTGGTGGTGCTCATGGTGTTCTCCCTGTTCCTGCCTGGGTGTTGTCCTGCCTGTGTGGCAGTCCGCGTCTATAGCGGTGCTATAGAAGTAGCATAGCGGTGTGACAAAGAAGAGTGTGGCCGGTGACGCCCGAGACCGTCTGCTGAAGGCGGCGGCCCAACTGCTCGACGAGGCCAAGGGCACGCCCGTGTCCACCCGCGCCGTCTGCGACCTCGCCGGCGTGCAGGCCCCGACGCTGTACCACCACTTCGGCAGCAAGCAGGGCCTGTTCGACGCGGTCGTGGAGTACGGGTTCGGCCAGTACGTCCGGGCCACGAACCAGCGGGGGGACGACCCGGTCGACGACCTCCGGCACGGCTGGGACGATCACGTCCGCTACGGGCTCGACAATCCCTCGTTCTACGTCCTGCTGTACGGGCAGATCGCCCCGGGCAAGCCGTGTGCGGTGACGTCCGTCGCCGAGACGAGGCTCCTCGAGTTGCTGACCGAGATCGCGCAGCAGGGACGGCTGCGGGTGACGCCTGCGGTCGCCGCCGGGCAATTCGTGGCGGCGAACGTCGGCATGACTCTGCACCTCATCGCGCAGCCGGAGGGCCGGGCCGACCTCTCGCTGTCACGGGAACTGCGCGACAACGTGATCGCCGGGCTGATCCGGCCTGCGCCCACTGTGCGGTCGGAGGCCTCGCGAGAGGTGGTCGAGAACGCGGACGCGCTCGCACGCGCCCTCGACGCCGACGCGGGGCGGTCCGGGTTGAGTGCCGGCGAACTCCTCGTGCTGCGGGAATGGCTCGACAAGCTGGCGGCAGCGACCTAGGACTCCGAGCGCCGCCGTAGGGTGTCGAAGATCTCGCGGTAGTGCAGGTGAGCCATGAAATGACCACCGGGGCGGATGTTCAGCGTGGCGCCGGGAATGCGGCGGGCGAGCTCGGGCGGCCAGAGCGTGGGCACGAGTTCGTCCTCGGTTCCACCCCAGACGTCGACCGGCACGATCAGATCCTCCGGCGCGAACCCCCACGGCCGCATCCACGCGCGGTAGTCCTCCACCATCCCGGGTGCCGTCCGGAGAGCCTCGCCGGACATGAGCGAGAAGTTCCGGACGGGTTCGGAGCGGAGAACGGCTGCGTCGGCGGCGCCGAGGTCGCGGGCGCCGAGTCGCCGGAACAGCCGCGGAGCACGCAGCGCGACGGCGGCCATGACGCGAAAGCAGATCCGCGCGACCAGCGGGGCGTACTGGGACAGCCGGGTGAACGCGCGGTCCCCGGCAGGAAGCTGGGCGAACACCCCGGGTTCGGTGAGGGGCAGGGCCCCGGCGATCACCGCGATACTCGTCACGCGCGCCGCCACACCGGAGCCCACCGCGAGCGCGTACTGTCCGCCCATCGACCACCCCATGACTCCGAAACGGCCGACGCCGAGGTGATTCACGAGGTCTTCGACGTCCCGGGCCCAGTCGAGGACCGTCCGGCCCGGCTGCGGATCCGACAGTCCGATCCCCGGACGGTCGGGGGACAGGAGACGGATGCCCGCGTCGCGAGCACTCCGGTCGGCGGCCGCGACGTCGAGGCGGCCGGCGAGCCCGCCGTGGGCGTTCACGACGGTGAATCCGCGGGGGTCGCCGTACTCCGCGAAACCCATCAGGCGTCCGTCGCGCAGCCGGATCACACGATCCTCGGGTCCGACATGAACTCTGGGCACGGGAACCTCCGGCGGTCGAGGCGAGTCTATCCGGGGGAGGCCCACGCAATCCGGACATCGTGACGACCGGAACCGGTGCCGTCGCCGGACGGCACCGAGGTGACTGTCGCTAGGCTGACGTCCATGAGCAGTGCTGAAGAGCCGCTGACGGCGGGCCGCGACGGGCTACTGTCGTTGCTTCGCAACGGGCAGCTGCCCTCGCGTGGGGCCAAGGCCCCGCAGCGGGAGCGTTACCAGCGGATCGTCGCCGCAGCGATGGAACTCGCCTCCGAGGGCGGGTACGACGCCGTGCAGATGCGGGCCATCGCCGATCGGGCGGGCGTCGCGCTGGGCACCGTGTACCGCTACTTCCCGTCGAAGAACCACATGCTGGTGATGGGCCTGTTGATGGTGTTCGAGGGGATGCGGTCCCGGTTCGAGGACGTCGCGATCCCGGGGGACACGCCGTCGGAGCGGATCCTGTTCGTCCTCCGGAAGAACACGGAAGTCCTCGAGAAGGACCGGCCGCGCTACGAGGCCCTGGTGCGCGCGTTCATGTTCGCGGATGCGTCGGCCTCGGCCGAACTGGATGCGTTCGGCGCGCTGATGACCGAAATGTTCGCCAAGACCATCGGTGTCGAGCACATCTCCGACGACCAGCTGAACGCCATCCGTGTGATCGGCGACGTCTGGATGTCGAGCCTGGTGTCCTGGGTGGCCGGCCGCATCTCGGTGGACGAGGTGATGGCTCACCTCGCGCTCGCGGTCCGTCTCGTGTTCCGGCGCCTCGGCGGCTGATTCGTCAGCCGACGCGTCCGAAGTAGGCGTCGCGAATCACCGCCCGGTCATCGATCTCGCCTGCGTCCGCATCCATGACGACGCGTCCGACGTCGAGGACCGTGACGTGGTCGGCCACGCTCATCGCGGCGTCGACCGCCTGCTCGACGAGGAGCACCGCCAGCCCCGCTTCCTTGAGGGCGGTCACGCGTTCCATCACTTCGTTCACGATCACCGGCGCGAGCCCCCCGGAAGGCTCGTCGAGCAGAAGCAGTGTCGGTTCGGCCATCAGCGCCTGCCCGATCGCCAGCATCTGCTGCTGCCCGCCGGACATCGCACCCGCGAGCAGGTCACGTTTCCGGCCGAGGACGGGGAACAAGTCGTAGATGCGCGCGACCTCCTCGCGTACGGCCGACCGTCTCATCTTGCGGACGTACCCGCCGAGAATCAGGTTCTGTTCCACGGTCTGCCGGTGGAACACCCTCTTGCCCTCCTGCACGTAGGCCATCCCCTGGCGGACCCTCCGGTGCGGCGCCACCTTCGAGATGTCGCGGCCGTCGAACTCGATCGTCCCGGCCGAAACCTTGTTCAGTCCCGAGATGGCACGCAGGGTGCTGGTCTTCCCTGCACCGTTCCGCCCGAGCAGCGCGGTGACCTTGCCGGGCCACACGTCGAGCGAGACGTCCCACACCACCCGGAGGTCGCCGTAACCGGACTGCACATTCCGCAGGCTCAGTAGGGGCTTCGTCGTCTGCTCGCTCATGAGGTCGCCTCTCCGGCCAGTTCCGTGCCGTCGGCGACTACGCCGAGGTATTCGCTGAGTACGCGAGGGTCGTGTTCGATCTCGGACGGCGCACCCACCGCGATGACGCGTCCCTGGGCGAGCACGACGATGGTGTCGGCGAGTGCGAGTACCAAGCGGAAATTGTGCTCGACCAGCACGATCGTGCATCCGGCATCGCCGAGTTGCCGGATCAGGCCGGCAAGCCGTTCCACTTCGTCCTCGTCGAGGCCGGACGCAACCTCGTCGAGCAGGAGAAGCCGTGGCTTCGCGACCACCGACCGGGCGACCTCGAGTAGCCTCCGCATTCCCAGGGGCAGTGCGGTGGCGGTCTCGTCGCGCAGATGCGACAGCCCCACGATGTCGAGTGCGCGTTCCGCCTCGGCGACGTCGCCGACGCGGACCTTGTGGTGGCGGGGAAGCCGCAACACGGTCGACAACATCGACACTCGATCGGTGCTGTATCGACCCGAGGCCACGGCCTCGAGAACGGTGACGCCGTCGGGGATGTCGGGTGTCTGGAAGGTTCGTGCCACGCCGCATCTGGCGACCTGTTCCGGCGCCCTGCCCTGGACTTCGTTGTCACCGATCAGGATTCGTCCGCTGTCGGGACGGTAGAACCCGCAGATCATGTTCAGCATCGTGGTCTTGCCCGAGCCGTTCGGCCCGATCAGTGCGGTGATGCTGCCGGGTTCCGCACGCAGCGACGCATTGTCGAGCGCCTGGTTGCCGCCGAATGCCTTCGAGATGCCGTCGACCACGAGTGTCCGACCCGACATCGGTTCCATCGCAGACCGGCCCGTGTCCGCGTGGCGGGTTCCCGTTCGCGTGCCGGTCAGGCCTGCCGCCCGGTCCAACCGGGCCGCGGCCTGCTTGGCGACTTTCGCGAGGCCACCACTGAGGAGGACGCCGCCGAGAATCAGGAATCCACCGTAGAAGACCAGCGCATACTGCTGGAACTCGGACGATTGGTTGGGGCCGAGCTGCATGATCGCTGCCCCGATCGCCGCGCCGTAGACGCTCGTCGCACCGCCGAGGATGCACGCCGCCAGAACTGCTGTCGCGAAGGTGAATCCGAACGCCTCCGGAGAGACGTACATGTCGATGTTCGCGAACAATGCGCCTGCGAGGCCGGCGGGGAACGCGCCGATCGCATAACCGAGAAGTTTCATCCGGAACACCGAGATGCCCACCGAGGAGGCCAGTACCGGGCTCTGTTTCAGTGTGCGGAACGCGATACCGTGCCGGGAGACCACCAGGTTGCGCATGACCGTGAACCAGAGGATCGCGACGATGACGACGACCATGTAGAACCTGTCCGCGTCCACTACTTCACCGAACAGGGTTGCCGGTTCGATGCCGCTGAGTCCGTTCCGGCCACCGGTGGTATCCCCGAAGACGGCAATGATGTCCGGGACGAGGAGAACGAGGAAGAACGAGGTCATCGCCAACGACCAACTACCGAGACGCAATCCGGGGATACCGGTGACGATGCCCACCGCGAGCGCGACCAGACCCGAGGCGATCAACTGCAGCACGATGTCCGTGTAACCGGCGATCGACATCAACCCGGCGGTATAGGCCCCGGCCGCGTACATCGCGGCCTGGCCGAGCGCGAGTTCACCCGCATAGCCGAGACTGAGGTTGAGTCCGCTGACGACCAGCGCGAGGATGCAGGCGAGTTGTACCTGGCGGGACAGCGCGAAGTCGAGACCGAACTCCGGCAGGAACAGCACGAGGAGGCCGACGGTGAGCGGGAAGAGCCAACTCGGAACCGATCGAATCAGGCGCCACAAGGACATTGGTTACACCACCCGTTCCCGCACCCGGCCGAACAGTCCGGCCGGACGCACCATGAGGATCGCGATGAGGACCACGAAGACCGCGATGTTGCTGTACTGGCTACCCAGCTCGAGAGCTGCGAACGACTCGACGAGACCGACGGTGAGACCCCCGACCAGTGCGCCGGGGAGCGAGCCGAACCCGCCGATCGCCAATGCGACGAAGCCCTTGATGGCCAGCGCCGAACCGAGTGTGGCCACCGCGAACGTCTTGGGACCCACGAAGAGCCCGAGGAAGCCGGCGAGAGCGCCGGAAAAGGCGAACGCACCGAGGGCGAGCGCCCGGACGTTGACACCGCGTAGCAGGGCCGCTTCGCGGTCCTCGGAGATGCCCAGGAGGGCGAGACCCGTCATGGTCCGTGTGCCGACGCGGCCGAGGACGACCACCAGCACGATCGCCAGAATCAGCAGCACGATCTCGACCGGATAGGTGCGGCCGCCGAGTACCGTGATCGGATCGTTCGAACCGAAGAACGGGACGGTGAGCGGTTCGCTTCCCCAGATCAGCTGCGTCGCACCGTTGATCAGAGTCGCGGCGCCGAGCGTGGTGACGAGCTGATTCTGGTGATCACGGACCGGCCGGACTGCGACGATCTCCTCGACGCCGGCCAGGATCGTCACCGTGACCGTCGCGATCACCGCGACGACGAGGATCGGCAACTCCAGGGTGACCAGTCCGGTGTAGGCGACGAAGGTTCCCACCATCATCAGCTGGGCCTGAGCGAAGTTGAACGTGTGGGACGAGATGAAGACGATGTTGTAGCCGATCGCTACGAGCGTGTAGACCGCCCCCAGCGCGAGGCCCGACCAGACAATGGTCACCGGGATCTCCTGTGGTCGAGGGTCACGCGCTCGGGTTTCCGTACTGGCCGTTGAGGAGTGGGCTCGGGGGCACGAACGTGTACGCTTCGTCTCCCGGTTTCGATGCGTGGGAGTCTGCCGAGAAGTGGTAGGACGGGGAGAACGCGGTCTCGGCGCTGTCGAGGACTTCCTGGTTCTCGAGCGCATCGGCGAGGGCTTCGGGATCGGACGAGGATCCGGCCTTGTTCGCGGCGGCCACCACGAGGGGCAGTGCGTCGTAATTGTCGGCGAGGATCAGCGTCGATGGGATGTCGCCCATGGCCTTCATGTTGTCGACCATGGTGTTGACCGCGGAGTCGTCGGCGTCGTAGACGGTACTCGAGAGGACGTGCATGACCAGATTCGCCGTTGCCGGAGTGCCGAGCGCACCTTCCGGTGCAGCCTTCGAGACCAGTGACGTTCCCGCGACCGAGGTGTTTCCGACGAGCGGAATGTTCCAGTCGAGCCGCTGAAGGCTTGCGAGAAGGTATCCGAGTGGTGCCCCGTAGGCGTCCACGACGAGCGCCTGCGTGCCTCGGTTCTTCAGCGATTGCAACTGTGCCGTCATGTCGAGGGCTGCGGTGTCGTACTCCTCGGATCCGGTGCTACTCACACCTTCACCGCTCAGCGCGTCTTCCATCGCCTGTCCGAACACTTCACCGTAGGCGCTGCTCCCGTGGATGACGCCGACGGACTGATATCCCTTGCCCTTGATGTATCGCGCGATGGTCTCGGCGTTCTCGGCCGGTCCCGACGCGAGGTCGAAGTTGAGCGGGTATTTCTCCGGATTCGCCGAATCCTCGGTGGGCCCGATGTTGAACGAGAGGATCTTGTTCTGTGCGAGGATCGGCAGGGTCGCGGTAGTGATGGTCGACGGGCCGGAGTTGAGAAAGAGGTCGGGCTTCTTTCCCGACGCGATGGCCTCCCGCAGCTCGGACACGGCCGTGGTGGCGTCGCCCGCGTCGTCGACCACCGTGATCTCCACTTGGCGTCCGCCGACTCCGCCGGCCCTGTTCACCGCCTCCGCGCTTGCTTTCGCTGCGAGCACGGACGTCTGGGCATTCGCGGCGAGCGCGCCCTGCCCGCTGATCCCACCGGTCACGAGCACCCGATACGGGCCACCGGCGGCGTCGGCGTCGTCTGCGTCCGCGCCGGAACAGCCGGTGAGAGCGAGTGCGGTCACGGCGAGCGCCGCAGTGAGAGCTGAGGATCGGATTCGCATGGGCGCCCCTTTGACGTCACGGAAAGCAAGCAAGTGCTTGGTTCGGCAAAAGGTAGCAGAACTAACGGTCGATGTCCGCCGAATGTCCCACTCGGCGGGAGGATCTGGACGGGCCGAGTCAGCGGAACGACTGCCGGATCACCGGTTCTCGCCGCTCGAGGATGGTGGCGGTGTGCTGGCGCACCATGCTGTCGAGGTGCTCACCCTGCGGTGCGAGCCAGAAGTCGCCCCGGTCGATGCCTGCGAAGACCAATGCCGCGAACGTGTCTGCGTCGAGACCGTCGGTACCGAGCAGGTCGCGCATCTGCGCGACCATCCGATCGACGGCCGGATGGGAGACCGTCCCGAACGGGTTGTCGAAGACGGACGTGATGACGGGCCCCGGCGCGAGCACGCTCGCGGACACCGGGGCGCCCACCATGCTCAACTCCATCTGCAGGCACTCGGTGATCGCGACGACCGCGAACTTCGATGCGCTGTACGGCGACATCATCGGACCGGGCGCGAATCCACCGACCGATGCCGTGTTGACGACGCGTCCGCCGCCCTGGTCGATCATGCGCGGAACGAATGCCCGGATCCCGTTGACGACACCCGTGACGTTGACACCGAGGGCGGCGTCCCAGTCGGATTCGCCGAGTTGCCAGAGGAATCCGGCCCGCATGATTCCGGCGTTGTTGAAGAGCAGGTCCACCCGGCCGAACGAGTCGTACGCGAGATCGGCCAGGGCGTGCACGGACCCGGAGTCCGCGACGTCGGTCGCGCACGTGAGGGCGGCTCCGCCCAGGTCCGCGGCCAGACGGTCCAATGCGGCCGTGTCGATGTCGGCGAGGATCACGGCCATACCGCGGGCGTGCGCGTGCCGGGCTATCCCCGCCCCGATTCCCGAGGCCGCGCCGGTGACGACGACAACCTGCTTTTCCTGTGTTTCCGGTTCCGTCACGGCTCGACCGTAGGACCGTCGTCGGCCGCCTCGGCCCGGGTTTCTCTCTCAGCGGGACGTATTCACGTGCCGCGACGCCACAGCGGTTCGAGGTCCGGGCCCTCGTCGCCCTGCTGCTGCGCACCCCGGAAGCGTGCCGCGAAGACGATCCAGCCGATGGCGGCCATGAGCAGGAAGCTGACCAGGCGGTAGACGACGATCGCGGACACCGCCTCGGCGCCGGTCATTCCGCTGGCGGTCAGTGCAGGGACGAGCACGGCGTCCATGACACCGAGCCCTGCGGGCAGGAGTGGGATGGCCGAACCCGCGGCGTTGCCCGCCGCGTACGCGACGGCGAGTCCGGCGAACCCGGGATGGGCGCCGACCGCGTAGCACGCGAAGGCGAGGCACGAGGCGTCGGCGATCCAGTTGAACAGCGACCACCCGAACGCGCGGGCCGTGTCGCGGCGATCCATCCGGACAGCGCTCATCTGGTTCACGATGTGCTTCCACTGGCGGACACCGGTCAGCGGAGGCTTCTTTCGAAGCGCGTTGAATCCGCGCAGCGCGGTGACGCCGACACCTTCGAGGGCGTCGGGCCGCGACGCGGCGTACTGAGCCACGACGAGGAAGGCACACAGGCCGCCGAACGTGAAGATCAGCGAGAACGGGTTGGTCTTGGCCCCCACGAGCAGTGCGCCCGCCAGTCCGACGAGCGCCAGGCCGATGGCCTGGAGGACGCCGGCCATCACCAGTTGCCACGTCGCGACCACCGGTGACGCACCCCAGAGTCGCGTCTGCCGGTACGTGAACGTCGTCGCCAGAACCGGGCCGCCCGGCAGCGTCACGCTCATCGAATTGGAAGCGAACGTCACCGCGAGGGACTGCCGCTGTCTGACGTGCACATCCGCGACGCCCAGCAGGCAGCGCTGGACCCGGGCGAAACTCGACATCGACGCCAGCGATGCCACGACGGCCGCGGCCACCCATCCCCATTGGAGGTCGCCGAGGTTCTGGACGCTCTCGGAGAGGTCCGGCCAGATGAGGACGATCTCCACCGCGAGCACGACGACGAGCAGGCCGCCGATCACCCATTCGACTCGACGCCTGCGGGGCGTCGGGCGGGTGTCTTCGGCGTCAGTCATACGCGTCCATTACACATGGCCGGTGATCACACCGTGTATCCGCCGTCGACGTCGAGTTTCTGTCCGGTGACGAAACCGGCCCGGTCGCTCGCGAGGAAGCAGACCGCCTCGGCGACGTCGGCGGCGGTCCCGAACCGGCGTAGCGGTATCCGGCTCATGGCGGCGTCGAGTGCGCGCTGATCGAGTTCTTCGGAGTTGATCAGCCGCTCGGCCATGCCGTCGGTGAGCATTCCCGGGCCGACCGAGTTGAAGCGGACGCCGTAGCGGCCCTCCTCGGCGGCGAACCCCTTGACCAGTTGTTCGATCGCGCCCTTGGTGCCCGGCGACAGTCCGTCGCGCACCGGATATCGGCTGGTGGCCGCGGTCGTGACCGCGACGACGGAACCGGACGCTTCCCGCAGCGCGGGGAGGGCGGCCTTGACGACGGTGAAGAAGGCGACCGCTTCCTGTTCGAGGTGCTCGGCGTAGTCCCGGGGAGCGACCTCGGACAGGTGGATCATCGGAATGTGCGGTCCTGCGGCGTGAACGAGGACGCCGAGGCCGCCGAAGTGTTCGATGGTCTGTTTCACGACACTCGTGACGCGGGGCTGGTCGGTGAGGTCGGCGGAGAACGACTGCGCTCCGACGCCGCGGCTTTCCAGTTCGCCGACGAGGTCCGCGGCGACGTCGGCATTGGATCGGTAGGTGATGGCCACGTCGTGGCCGAGGGTCGCGAGTTGTCGTGCGATGGCGGAGCCGATGCCGCCGGTGCCGCCCGTGACCAGTGCGGCGCAGCGACGTCGGGGGGTGCTGGTGGCGGGTGTCGCCATGAGGAACTCCAAGCGTGTGAGGAACGAGCGTCCCTAACCTAGCAACTGCTTGGTTTTGGTGTGCGGGAACGGTTCGCCCCGGCCGAGCGCAGCCTAGCCTGGCTATCCGACCAGGCCTTTTCGTCTTAGCCTGAACGCATGTCAGCAGAGAACGCCGAGCGGGCCGAGCCCTCGCGGCATCCAGACGAACCGCACGCACCCAGTCTGGCGAGCCGCCTCAACTGGTTGCGGGCCGGGGTCCTCGGCGCCAACGACGGCATCGTGTCGACTGCAGGCCTGGTGGTCGGGGTGGCCGCGGCCACCACCGAACGATCGGCGATCTTCACCGCCGGATTCGCGGGTCTCGCGGCCGGGGCGGTGTCGATGGCCCTGGGCGAGTACGTCTCGGTGAGCACCCAGCGCGACACCGAACGCGCTCTCCTGTCGAAGGAACGCCGCGAACTCACCGAGACCCCCGACGTCGAGTTCGAGGAACTCGTCGCGATGTACGAGGCCAAGGGGCTGAGTGGTGACACCGCCCGGACGGTTGCGCGCGAACTCACCGACCACGATGCGTTCGCCGCCCATGTGGACGTGGAACTGGGCATCGACCCGGACGACCTGACCAACCCCTGGCAGGCTGCGGGATCCTCGGCGCTGTCCTTCACGCTCGGCGCCCTCGTCCCGCTGCTGGCGATCCTCGTACCGCCTGTGCACCTGCGTATTCCGGTGGCGTTCTTCGCCGTGCTGGTCGCGCTGGCCCTCACGGGCACCGTCAGCGCGGCTCTCGGCGGAGCACAGCGCACCCGGGCAGTGCTCCGCGTCGTGCTGGGCGGGGCGCTCGCGATGATCGTCACGTACGGCATCGGCCAGTTGGTGGGGACGGGCATCGCCTAGCTTCGGGCGACCGTCACTCGCTCCGGCAGATCATGACCGGACACGTCGCGTGGTGGAGCAGATTCTGGCTCGTCGAGCCCATCAGCGCGCCGAGCAGCGGTCCTCGGCCGTGGCTGCCGACGACGATGAGCTGGGCGTCCCCAGCATGCCGCAGTATGACGTCGGCTGCGGCGCCCTGCTCGGCCACCCTCGTCACGGACACGTCCGGGTATCGTTCCGATTCGCCCGCGAGGCCCTCGGAGAGCAGTGCCTCTTCTTCCTGCTTCACGGCGTCCCAGTCGACGAGCATGCCGGTGCCGCCCGCGCCGAGCGTGGGGGAGCCCTGCCACGTGTGGACGGCGCTCAGCGGCGCCTCGAAGAACGACGCGAACTCGAATGCGTGGGCCACGGCGTCGCGGCTGAGGTCGCTTCCGTCGACCCCGACCACCACCGGACGCTGGTCGGGTGTGGTGACTTCACCCCGGAGAACGATCACCGGGCAGGGTGCGCGGTTGACGACGTGCAGCGCCGTCGAGCCGAGCAGCACCGAACGGATCGCTCCCGTTCCCGTGGATCCGAGCACGATCAATCGCGCCCAGTCGGCGGCCTCGAGCAGCGCGGTGCCCGCGGGACCGGGACTGATGGTCGTCTCGATCTCGAGACCGGGGAACTTCGGTCCCAGTAGCCGCTTCGCCGTCCCGATGATGGCCTCGCCGTCCTCGCGCAGCTGACTGAGGAACTGCGACTCCAGCATGATCGCAGCGGGGCTGTACAGCGGCCCGTCCTGCGGCAGAGCGTGCACGAGCGACAGCGTGGCACCCCACTTCGACGCGACTGCGGCGCCCCACAGGGCGGCGGCGGTGGAGGCGTCGGATCCGTCCAGGCCGACGACGACGGAATGACTGGCGGGTGTGCTCACGTCTGACTCCCTTCGCTCACGCTGTTGGGTACTCCCCGACTGTGCCCTACTTCCAGACTTTTCGGGCCGCCTTCCTCGCGGTCTTCCACTCGGGTTTCACCAGCGGCGTCAGGGTGTCGCCGCGATCGAGCTCACGCTGCAAGAGCATTCCGAGGCCCAGGCTCGACTCGGCGGAGTGCTGATCCTCCGCGACCATCGCGAGGATGTGGTCCCGTGCGACGACGGCGTCCTGGTACTCGCCGAGCACGTCCTGGAAGCCCTTGAACTTCGTCTGAGCGCGGCCGGAGGCCTTCGGTGCCAGCGACCGCGTCGCCTCGATCGCATAGCGCATTCGCTTGGCGCGCTTGCGCGCTCGGTGTGTCAGTTCGTCGCGCTCGCCCCGGGTGGTCGCGGCCGTCGCCTTCCGCACGCGCTTGCGGACGGACTTCGACAAGGTGCGCAGGGATTTCGCCACGGCCTTCTTCGAGGGCTCGCCGCCCCCGGACGCCTCGACGGCGACGAGGAATGTGTCGAGCCCGGCGAGCAGGTCGAGGTAGCGCTGGGAGTTGAGGGCAGCCAGGGCCGCGGGCCGGGCCGTCGCGGCGAGTCCCGAGAAGTATTCGTCGAGGCGCGCCCGCACGACCTCGCGATCGGGTATTTCCTCGGCGCCACCCAGCCGGTCCACGAGCCGGCTCCACTGCACCTCGGTGTCCCGCGCCGAGCCGAGGGCCTGACCGACCCAGCGGAGTTCGACGATCAACTCGTCGACGGTTTCCTGATCGCGCAGGCTGGACCCGTACACCTGGAGGACACTCCGGATGCGCCGGGCCGAGACCCGGAGGTCGTGGACGGACTCCTCGAGGTCGCGCCGCACGCCGAGGTCGGCCGTCACGAGAGAATCCTTCTGCGTCGCCAGGTACTCCAGCAGCAGTGTCCGGGGAGTGGACCCCTTCTTCCTGCGCGCGGGGCGCGGGGTGCCGGTCACCGCGTCGCCGAGCGCCCGCCGCAACTTCGACGGCGCGTCCGACCGAGCTATCCCGGCGTCCGTCAGCCGGGAGTCGATGGCGTCGAACAGGTTTCGGTCTCCGGCCGCGAGCTCCACTTCGATCTCGCGCCACACCCGCTCGTCGGATCCGGTCCCCGTCTCGGGGACGGCGGCGATCACGACGTCCGAGACGACCTCGGCGAGCGTCGTCCCCGCCGCGTCCACGAGCCGCTGCCGTTCGCGATCGGTGCTGATGAGCGCGACCGGGTTCAGGGCGGCGCCGCGGGTGACGGCAGTGAGCAGTTCCGCGAATTCCCGGGGCACTTCCGTCTCGGGGAGCTCGGCGTCGGGCGCCAACTGCAACTCGGTCCGCTCGTCCGCGCCTGCCGGGATCTTCAGGTGCCAGCCGGCGTCGTCGCCGCCTTCCCGGCGGCGGAGGGTGATTCCGGCGCGCAGCAGCAGAAGTTCGCCCGTGTCGTAGTACAGGGCGGACAGCTGAACGGTGTCGCGCCGCGGTTCACCGTCCACACCGGGCAATCCCGAGAGGCTGGGTATCTGCTGGTCCGAACCGGCCTCGTACTTGCGTTCCACTTCGGAGACGGACGTCGCGGTACTCATGTCCCCATCCTTCCGTCTGACCGGCCTGGGGGAAAGAAGCCGAGGTCACTCCGGCCAGTCGAGGCTCCGGACGCTCGCGAAGCGTCGCGTGACGCCGGAGTAGGGGTCGGCGAATGCGACGGACCGGGCCAGCAGCCGCAGCGGCGTCGAATAGTCGTCGGCGGCAACGTCGTAGAAGTCGGGATAGAAGTTGTCGCCGTGGATCGGGATGCCGAGCGAACTCATGTGCAGCCGCAACTGGTGCGTCTTTCCGGTGTGCGGCAGCAGCCGGTACCGGGCCGCGTCGCCGTGGACCTCGAGGAGTTCGATGCGGCTCTCGCTGTTGGCGGGACCGTCCACCTCGTACGCCTTCAGGACGCCCCGCTCCTTGACGATTCGACTGCGGACGGTGGCGGGCAGCGGGAGGTCAGGGTCGTAACGGGCGACGGCCTCGTACTCCTTGACCACCCGGCGCTGGTCGAACAGCGACTGGTAGTCGCGCCGGACCTCACGCCGCACCGTGAAGATCAGCACCCCGGCGGTCAATCGGTCGAGGCGGTGCGCGGGTGTCAGTTCCGGGAGGTCGAGGTCTCTGCGCAACCGGACCAGCGCCGACTCGGCGATATACGCGCCGCGTGGGGTGCTGGCCAGGAAGTGGGGTTTGTCCACGACGAGGAGGTTCTCGTCGCGGTGGAGGATCTCGATCTCGAACGGCACCCGTTTCTCGACCGGCGGATCCCGGTACAGGTACACGAATCTGCGGGGTGCGAACGGGGTGGACTCGGTGATCGGCTGCCCGCGCTCGTCGACGACCTCCGCGGTGGCCACCTTCTCGCGGAGACGGGTCTCGTCGTGTGGAAAACGTGCGACGAGGTACTCGAGCACGGTCGGCCACGAGCCGTCGTCCGGCATCCTCAGCCGCGTCGGGTTGAGGCCGTCGCGGACGGGAAGTGGGGCGTCGGGCACCCCGTCACGGTAGACGACAGGCTGCGGAAATCCGCCGTTGACCGCGGCAGAACTCATGGTTACTATCCGGTAAGTTTGTGACGCGGGCCACCCTGACTGGTCGCTGAGGCGCGTCATCGGAGGATTTCACGGGGGTTCGTGGTGATCGTGCGTCGATGGGCGTTTCGACCGGGTGCGGTGGCAGTCGCTCTGGCAGTGGGGGTGGGGCTCGCGGTGGTGCCCACGGTGACGGCGTCGGCGGATCCGACGGGCGGGGCGGCGGGGGTCGCGTGGAACGCCGCGGTCGACGCGCCGCCCGAGTACCCGGTGATCGCGATCGACTGGGACGTCCCCATCACCATGAGCGACGGAACGGTGCTGAAGGCCAACGTCTATCGCCCCGCGGACGCCTCCGGCACCCCGATCGACACCAAGATGCCGTCGGTCCTCAACATCACGCCGTATACGAAGCTGGTCGGCAACGTCGTCGATTCCGTGTTCGCGGTTCCGGGGCTCGAGGACACCGTCGTCGACCTGGTGAACTCCTTCGACCTCGCCGGAACCCCGTTCGACGGTGTCGGGGAAGCGGCCAAGGTGCTCACCGGTGGCGGCATGCGCGTCTTCGGGATCAACCGCGACCTCGTCCGGAACGGGTACACCCAGGTTGTGGTCGATGCGCGGGGCACCGGCCTCTCCCAGGGGGAATGGCAGGCGCTCGGTCCGCTCGAGCAGCAGGACTCCGTCGAGATCATCGACTGGATGAGCAAGCAGGGATGGTCCGACGGCACGGTCGGCATGGCGGGGGTGTCGTACTCGGGAATCAATTCGCTGCAGGCCGCGGGCCATCAGCCGCCGGCGTTGAAGGCGATCTTCCCGACCGAACCGGGCAACGATCTGCTCCGCGACATCGTCGGAACGGGCGGTGGTCTCGGCGTGGGATTCATGCCGCTGTGGCTGTCCCTGGTCAACGGTCTCAAGTTCGTTCCCGACGTCCAGGCCCTCGCGCAGGGGCGCTTCGACCAGCAGTGGCTGCAGGATCGGTTGCGGGATCCGCTGACGCTGTTCCCCGCACTGATCGAAGCCATGACCGCGCCGGACATCAACGGTCTCGACCCCGGCACGCTGCGGGTGGCGCAGGACGGCCAGTTCTACGAGGAGCGGAAGGCGCAGGCCGCGAACATCGAGGTGCCGACGATGCTCTACGGCGCGTGGCACGACATCTTCGCGAACAGCGAGCCGCGGGTCTACAACGACATCCCGCTGCCTGCCGGTGAGAAGCAGCTGATCATGAGCGACGCCTACCACATCTCGTTCGGTGGCGGCTTCGGTGAACAGGGTGCGCCGCCGCGACTCGACGTGCTCGAACGCGCCTGGTTCGACAAGTGGCTGAAGGGCATCGACAACGGCATCGACGAGTACGGCCCGGTCACGCTGTACCAGCAGGGCAACGGCTGGACCACCACTGATCAGTTCCCGCGGGCCGGTGTCGACTACCAGCGGATGTACCTGTCGGGTGCCCCCAGTGGCACCGCCGGGCACGCCGCCCACGACGGCAGCCTGGTGTCGGCGAAACCCGGCGACACAGCACGACTCACCGTCGCACCCGGACTCCGCGGGCTCTGTTCCCGCGACGGCGCACAGGGCACCGCAGGCGCGGCCGTCGTCTTCGGCTCGGTGTGCAGCAAGGACTCCCGGTTCGCCGAGGCCGAGGGGCTGACGTTCACCAGTGCCCCCGTCGCGCAGCCGACCGAGCTGTCGGGTCCGGTCAATCTGCACCTCGAAACGGTGCTCGACGCCCCGGACGGATTCTGGGCGGTGACACTGAACGACGTCGCACCGGACGGCACGTCGACCTCGCTCACCAATGGCGCTCTCACCGCTTCCATGCGGGCCGTGGACGATTCGAAGAGCACCAAGTCGGCGAACGGCGACTACACCGAACCGCACCATTATCTGACGGTGGACGCGCGTCAGCCGCTGGTTCCGGGTGAAGTGACACCGGTGGACATCAACTTCGTGCCCACCGACGCCGTCCTCGCGCCGGGGCACCGGCTGCGGGTCGACGTGTACGCGGGCAGCGTCCCCCGGTACCTGCCGCTCGGACCGATTCTGGCCGACAGTCAACTGAAGCCGCAGCACGTCGCGTTGTCCCCGAATCGGCCGAGTTTTCTCAATCTGCCGCTGGTCGGAGCGCAGGCGTGGTGAAAGGTTCACGCCACGTCCCGAGATCCGTAGGGTTGAAGTCATGACCAAGTGGACAGCTTCGGACATCGTCGATCAGAGCGGCCGCACGTTCGTCGTCACGGGTGCCAACAGTGGTCTGGGGGAGGTGGCCGCGCGGGCTCTGGGAAAGGCGGGGGCGCACGTCGTGCTGGCCTGTCGTAACACCCACAAGGGGGAGGTCGTCGCACGGTCGATCGGTGACAACGCCGAGGTGCGCCGCCTCGATCTGTCCGACCTCGCCTCGGTGCGCGAGTTCGCCGTCGGCGTCGATTCCGTCGACGTGCTCGTGAACAACGCAGGCGTGATGGCGGTTCCGCAGCGCAAGACCGCCGACGGATTCGAAATGCAGATCGGCACAAATCATCTCGGGCACTTCGCGTTGACCGGCCTGCTGCTCGGCAAGATCACCGATCGGGTCGCCACGATGTCGAGTGCCGCACATCAGGCGGGAACGATTCACCTCGACGACCTCAACTGGGAACGCCGCAAGTACAACCGTTGGAGCGCGTACGGGCAGTCGAAACTCGCGAATCTGCTGTTCACGTACGAATTGCAGCGCAGGCTGTCCGCGGCGGGGTCACCCGTGAAAGCGGTGGCCGCGCACCCCGGTTACGCGTCGACCAATCTGCAGGCCCACACCGAGTCGGTGCAGGACAAGCTGATGGCCGTCGGCAACCGGATCTTCGCGCAGTCGGCGGAGATGGGGGCGCTGCCGATGCTGTACGCGGCCACGGCCCCCGACGTGATCGGCGGCAGCTACATCGGGCCGGACGGCCTGTTCGAGCAGCGTGGCCACCCGAAGGTGGTGGGCTCCAACAAGAAGTCGCGGGACGAGCACACCGCGCGGGCGCTGTGGGCGCTGTCGGAGGACCTGACGGGCGTCGAGTTCAAGTTCGGGTGACGCGACGCCCGTCAGGGTTGCTCAGTCTTCGGTGACCTCGAGGGTGACGTCGATGTTGCCGCGGGTGGCGTTGGAGTAGGGGCACACCTGGTGTGCCTTCTCGGTCAGTTCGAGCGCCTCGGCGCGGGGCAGGTGGGGGAGGGACACCTCGAGGGTGACGGCGAGACCGAATCCACCGCTGTCCGTCGGGCCGATGCCGACGCGGGCGCCGACGGCGGAGTCGGCGACGTTCGCCTTCGCCTGACGGCCGACCAACTGGAGTGCGGAGTGGAAGCATGCCGCGTACCCGGCGGCGAACAGCTGCTCGGGGTTGGTGCCGTCGCCGGACCCACCCATCTCGGTGGGGATCGCGAGGTTCAGGTCGAGCCGGCCGTCGGACGTGCGGGCGTGGCCGTTGCGGCCTTCTCCGGTCGCGAGGGCTTCGGCGGTGTAGACGATCTTCATGGTTACTTCTCTCCTGTAGGGGTGTTGACGCTGTGAAGTGATTCGGTGAGCCGCGACAGGGTGTCCCGCAGGGCGACGAGCTCGTCGATGCCCATTCCCGTCGAGTCGGCGAGTTCGGCGGGAATGCCCTCCGCGGCGGCGCGGAGGGCCGCACCCTTCTCGGTGAGGTGGATTCCGACCCGGCGCTCGTCGGCCGAGGAGCGTCGGCGTTCGACCAGGCCCAGGGTTTCGAGCCGCTTGAGCAGCGGTGACAGCGTGCCGGTGTCGAGGTCGAGGGCATCGCAGATCTCACGTACTCCACGGCCGTCCTGTTCCCAGAGCACCAACAGCACGAGGTACTGCGGGTAGGTCACTCCCAACGAGTCGAGCATCGACCGGTATCTCGCCGTCATGGCCCGGGAAGCCGAGTACAGGGCGAAGCACACCTGGCGGTCGAGGGCGAGGTTGTCGGTCACCACTGAATAGTTGCACACAACTAGGTTGTGCACAACCAAGAACTGGAATCGGTGATTGCGCTTACACTGTTGGCCAGTGACACGGGGTGCTGCCCGGCGACGAGCCGGACGGCTGAGAACAGACCCGTCGAACCTGAACTGGGTAATGCCGGCGAAGGGATGTCGCGGAGACGCCCGTATGCGCTCATCCGATGTCTCGTCGCCGACCTAACGGAAGGTGACAGCATGCAGCTCGACAAGCAGATCGTCCTGGTGACCGGCGGTGGGCGGGGCCTCGGCGCCGCCATCGTGCGGTCGTTCGCGGCGCAGAACGCGCGGGTGATCGTGAACTACCGGAACAGCCGGGAGGCGGCCGAAGAACTCGCGACCTCCCTGGGTGCGGACCGTGCGGTCGCGCTCCGGGCCGACGTCACGGACGCCGGACAGGTGGCGGCGCTGTTCTCCGCGGCGGAGGAACACTTCGGCTCACCGGTGACCACGGTGATCAACAACGCGCTCGCCGACTTCTCCTTCAACGGCGACGCACGCGACAAGGCGGACGTCATCACGTGGGATGCCTTCGACTCGCAGCTGCGTGGCAGCGTGAAGGCGACCCTGCACACGACGCAGGCCGCGCTGCCGGGCATGCGTTCGCTCGGGTTCGGCCGGATCGTGAACATCGGAACCAACCTGTTCCAGAACCCCGTCGTCCCGTACCACGACTACACGGCCGCCAAGGCCGCGGCGCTGTCGCTGACCCGTACGCTCGCGGCCGACCTCGGTCCCGACGGCATCACCGTCAACATGGTGTCGGGCGGGCTGCTCCGCACCACCGACGCGAGCGCCGCCACTCCCGACGAGGTGTTCGACCTCATCGCGGCGAGCACCCCGCTGCAGCGGGTCACCACGCCGGACGAGTTCGCCGACGCGGTGCTGTTCTTCGCGTCCCCGTGGTCGCGTGCGGTGACCGGCCAGAACCTCGTCGTCGACGGTGGACTGGTCAAGGACTGACATGAGCGACGCCCGGCAACTGCACTTCAACGCGTTCCTCTACAGCTGCGGGCACCACGGCGCCGCGTGGCGGCACCCGTCGTCCCAGGTGGAGCGCCTCTGCGACATCGCCTACTACGAGGAGTTGGCGCAGACCGCGGAGCGGGGCTGCCTCGACGCGGTGTTCTTCGCGGACGGGCATTCGGTGCGCGACCCCGCGTCCGGCGGCATGTGGTTCCTCGAACCGCTCACCGCGCTGTCCGCGATGGCGCGGGCGACGGAGCGGGTCGGACTGGTGACGACTGTGTCCACCACGTTCTACACACCGTTCCACGCCGCCCGGATGCTGGCATCGCTCGACCACATCAGCGGCGGCCGTGCCGGCTGGAACGTGGTGACATCCATGTTCGACGCCGAAGCGCGCAACCACGGACTCGAGGCGATGCCGCCGCACGACGAACGCTATTCGCGCGCCGCGGAGTTCGTCGACGTGGCACTCGCCCTGTGGGATTCGTGGGAGCCCGACGCGCTCGTGCTCGACCGTGAGGGCATCTTCGCGGACCCGGCCAAGGTGAAGCCGGTCGAGCATCGGGGAAAGCATTTCCTCGTGGACGGTCCGCTGAACGTGCCGCACTCGCCGCAGGGTCGTCCCGTGCTGTTCCAGGCCGGCGCGTCCGATCAGGGCCGCGACCTGGCCGCCCGGTGTGCCGAGGGCATCTACGCCGTCGCCTACGACCTCACGGCCGCGCAGAGCTACTACGGCGACGTGAAGCGGCGCATCCGCGCGGCGGGCCGCGACGCCGACGCGGTGGTCGTGATGCCCGGTCTCGTGACCTATGTCGGCTCGACCGGCGAGGAGGCCCGACGGAAGAAGGCGGAACTCGACGCGCTCCTGCCCGTCGAACAGTCGCTGGCGCAGTTGTCGATGTTCGTCCAGCAGGACTGCAGTGCCTGGGAATTGGACGCACCGGTTCCCGCCCTGCCGCCGCTGTCGGAGTTCACCGGGCCGCAGGGCCGGTACGACACGATCCTGCGGATCATCGACAAGGACCGTCCCACCGTGCGGTCGCTGCTGGGCACGTTGGCGGCCGGCGGCGGCCACTGCACCATGATCGGAACCCCGGAATCGATCGCCGACGAGATCGAGGTGTGGTTCCGCCGCGGCGGGGCCGACGGCTTCAACCTGATGCCGCCGCTCTACCCGAACGGCCTCGCCGACTTCGTCGACGAGGTGATCCCCGTCCTGCAGAAGCGTGGACTGTTCCGCGCGGAGTATGAGACAGAGACTCTGCGCGACCATCTCCGGGGGCGCCCGTAGTTGCCACCACAAAGAACACAACCTTCTCTAAGTACGCAACAGTGACTGTGAGCGTCCCTCCCCCCGACACTGGCTGTTATCGCGATCACACCACGACGCGAGTTCGGACGAGGAGTGGCAATGCTGGTAGCACTCGGCTTTCTGATGGTGGCCGTGTTCATGTTCTTGATCATGTCCAAACGGGCCACTCCCGTGGTCGGGTTGATCGCCGTCCCGGTCGCATTCGGGATCGCGGCCGGGGCGGGCCTCGGCATCGGCGACATGATCACCGACGGGATCAAGGCGCTGGCACCGACGGCCGCGTTGTTGTTCTTCGCGATCATCTTCTTCGGGATCATGATCGACGTCGGCCTGTTCGACCCGCTGGTGAAACTCATCCTCCGGCTCGTCCGCAACGACCCCATGCGGCTCGTCGTCGGCACCGCGGTGCTCGCGATGGTGGTGTCGCTGGACGGTGACGGATCCACGACGTTCATCATCGTGACGTCCGCACTGCTGCCGCTGTACATGAAGCTGAAGGTCAGCCCCGTGGTTCTGACGGTGGTCGCCGGCCTGGCGAACGGCGCGATGAACATCGTCCCGTGGGGTGGACCGACGGTCCGGGCCGCCGCGGCGCTCGGAATCTCACCGTCGGACGTGTTCGTCCCGATGATCCCGTCGCTGGTGGTCGGACTGCTCGTCGTGCTGCTGTTCGCCGTGCAGCTGGGCTACAGCGAACGCCGCCGCATCGGAACGCTCGAACTCACCGACGAGCGCCTCCTCGTCTCCGCAGGCTCCGGCCTCCGACGGTCCGTGACCGGATCCGGATCCGGGGGTAACGGCGACACACCCCGAACGGGTGGCGGCTCCGGCGACGCCGGATCGGACGACGGCCAGGGCTTCGTCGACGGTCTCGACCCCCAGCGGCCCACGCTGCGACCGAAGCTGCTGTGGTTCAACGCGCTCGTGACCGTGGCGCTGCTCGTCGTGCTCGTGATGGACGTGCTGCCGATTCCGGTCCTGTTCATGGTGGCCGCATCGATCGCGCTGACGGTGAACTTCCCGCGGGTCAAGGAACAGCAGGAAGCCATCACCCGCCACTCGTCGAGCATCGTCTCCGTGGTCGCGATGGTGTTCGCCGCGGCCGTGCTCACCGGCGTGTTCCAGGGCACCGGAATGGTCGAGGCCATGGCGCAGTGGCTGCTCGAGATCATCCCGGCCTCGCTCGGACCGCACCTGGCCGTCATCACGGGCATCCTGAGCCTGCCGTTCACGTTCTTCATGAGCAACGACGCCTTCTACTTCGGCATCATGCCCGTGCTCGCCGAGACGGCGGCCACGTACGGCATCGAGCCGGTCGAGATGGCCCGCGCATCCATCACCGGCCAGACGTTCCACATGCAGAGCCCCCTCGTCCCGGCCATCCTTCTGCTCGTGACCCTGGCGGGTGTCCCGCTGGCGGACCATCACAAGAAGGTGCTGTGGCGCGCGGCGCTGGTGTCGCTGTCGATGCTGGTGATCGGTGTGGTCCTCGGTCAGATCCCCTGGTGACCTAGTCCTCGGTGTCGGTGTCGGTGGCGGGCCCCTCAGGGGTCGCGCCACCTTCGCCGCTCCAGTCGGCGCCCGAACTCTTGTCGTCCTCGGCCGGATCGGACATCACGTCCTTGTCCGCGCCCGGGGCGCCGCTGTCGGTGGTCGTGGTCTTCGGTCCGGATGCGTCCTTCGGTGTCATGTCCGGCGAATACCCCGACAGCTGGGTGCTCCAATCAGACGGACCCGGGTCTGCAATTCGAAAACTCCGTCGGGGATTGGCAGGTGAACAATACTTCGACGTAGTGTTCCCCGGGTTATCGACGATGAAGGAGTGGAACTGTGGCGCGCAAAGTTGTTGTCGAACGCATCGACGACATCGACGGAACTCCGATCAAGAACGGTAAGGGGGAGACCATTCCGTTCTCTGTCGACGGCGTCGACTACGAGATCGATCTGAAGGTCAAGAACGCCAGGGAATTCCACAAGACTCTCGACTACTACATCGAGCATGCAACTCGGGTCGGTGGAAGAAAGCGTCGGTCGACTCCTGCAGTGGCACCGTCCCAGGGACGGAGCCAGGCAAAGGAAATTCGAGAATGGGCGACGTCGCAGGGGTATGAGTTGTCCGCGCGTGGACGTATTCCTGCCGAGATCGAGGATGCGTACAACGCCGCTCACTGAGTCAACGGTGTCGCGGGTGGTCGACGCCTCCAGCCGCCCTGTTCGGGGTCGCTGGAGGCTGTAGCCGGTCGTCAGTATCGGCGCGCTGCGTGAAATGACATGGAGCTCATGGCCACTCGCGTGACCGGCCGTCCCGGAGCGGGTGCGTGGACGACCGTGTCGTTTCCTGCATAGATCCCCGCGTGGCCGCCCCCGTAGAAGAGGACGACGTCACCGGGCTGCAGGTCGCTCTCGTCCACGGCGGTCCCGTGTCGGAGTTGCTCGTAGGTGGTGCGAGGAACGGCCACACCGGCCTGTTTGTACGCCCATTGAACGAGACCGGAGCTGTCGAAGGCGCGGTGGTCGCCGGCGCCGAGGGTGCACGGGATTCCGATCCTGGATGCGGCGGCATGCAGTGCGTGGCGCCCCGGCCGTACCGGAGGCCGGCGGAACGTGTGAACCAGGTGATATCCGTGATTCCCGGTGTGTGGGTTCATGCCGTCGTTGCTCCAGTGCGCTCGGTGTGGTGTCGCGTCGTCGGGACGTCCGATTACAGGGTGGTCCCGGGCCGATCCGGGCGCATCGGCTGAATTACCCGGATACGTGCCTGTCTTCTCTGCTTCCGTCGCCGGATTCGACGGCCGCTGAGTAAACCATTCGATATGGTCGGTTTGGTACTCGCGAGTAGCGCGGGCCCCTCGTAACGTCGAACGGGTAATTGTCAGGTCAAAGGGAGTGGTCCGCTACGTCCCGTGGACTGGGATGAAGGAAGGCGGACGATGACGATCCGAGAATCGGCGAACTGTGCTTTCGGTGTCGCACGCTTGGCGTTCGACGCAGGAGCTGCCCTCCTGTCCGTTGCCGTGGCAGTACCGGTCGCCTTCGCCGCGGGCGAGGCGAGGTCGATGGCACTCACGGCACGTGGCGACATCACGCCGGCCCCCGGAACGTCGGACAGCGAGCATGTGCACGACCTGGGGACCGTCGTCGAACTGATCTAGCCGGCACCGAATCCCTCGACCCGCTCGTCACCCCGTGCCGGAGTGTGCTCCGGTCATCAGGGCGGCGAGGTCATCGGGTTCGAGGAACGACGGGGGCGGTGGTGGCCCCCAGGCGTACAGACCTTGCAGTCCGTGCAGCACTTCCGGTGACCAGAGTTCTTCCTCGGCGACGGTGTCCATGTCGGAGTAGTACTCGGAGAAGTTCCCGGCCGGGTCCTTGAGGTACCAGAAGAAATTCGCGCCGGCATGGTGCCGGCCGAGTCCCCAGATGTGGCGTTCGGGGTTGTTCTCGAGCATCGCGTGCGCGCCGCGGCCGACCTCGTCGATGTCGTCGACCTGCCAGCTGGTGTGGTGCATGAAGTTCACCGGTGCGGCCATCACGAGCACGTTGTGATGCTCGACGGAGCACCGCAGGAACGCGGCCTTGTCGCCCATGTAGTCGCTGACGTTGAAGCCCAGGCCCTCGGTGAAGAATTTCATCGTCGTCTGGAGGTCGGTGGACCCGATCACCGCGTGCCCGAGTTTGCGGGGGCGCACCGGTTCGGTGCGGGTGAGGAACGGGGCCCGTCCCCAGCGGTCGATGCGCCCGGGCCCGTTGTACGGCGTCGGCAACACCGCGGGCTCGATGACGATCCGGGGCCGGACCGCCACCCTGACGATCGTGCCGGTGACCGGTTCGACGGCACTGACGGACGTGCCGTCCTCGTCGAGTGCCACACCGAGCCTGGTCAGCCGCGCGGTGACGGCGGCGATGTCGTCGGGGTCGTCGGCGGCGACGGTCAATTCGACCAGTCGACGGGTGAGTGCGTGCACGATGTGGAGTTGTTCGCCGCCGTTGCGGGTGGCGAACACCCCGTTCCCGCGGTGTTCGAGTCCGAATTCGGTGTAGTAGGCGATGGTGTCGTCGACGTTGGGGACGCCGACGGTGACCTTGCCCAGTCCGTGCAGTGCCATGATCGGTGTCCTCTACTTCGCGTCGGGGTGGGCGACGAAACGCTGGTGCAGCTGACCGATGCCGTCGATCCAGCTGTCGAGCTTCTCGCCGGGCTGCAGGAACCGTTGCGGGTTGCGGCCGACGCCGACGCCGGCGGGGGTGCCGGTGAAGATGACATCACCGGGGTAGAGGGTCACATTGTGCGAGAGGGCGGCGATCAGCGTCGAGATCGGGAAGATCAGGTCGCGGGTGCGGCCCTTCTGCACTTGTTCACCGTCGATGGTGCAGCCGAGTTCGAGGTCGTCGGGGTCGGTGAACTCGTCCGGGGTGACCAGCCAGGGGCCTTGCGGGGAGAACCCGGCGAACGATTTTCCGAGCCCGAATTGTGGTGCGGGACCGCGGGTCTGGGTGATCCGTTCGGAGATGTCCTGGCCGGCGGTGAGGCCGGCGACGTGCGCCCAGGCGCCGGCCTCGTCGATGTTGGTGGTTTCGCGGCCGATGACGGCGACGAGTTCGATCTCCCAGTCGACGTTGCCGCCGGCGGGAATCACGACGTCGGTGTCGGGGCCGGTGAAGGACGAGGCGTACTTGGTGAACACCGGTGGCAGGTGGGTGGGGGATTCGAAGCCGGATTCGGCGGCGTGGGCGTGGTAGTTCAGCCCGACGGCGAACACCTGCCGGGGGGCCGGTGACGGTGCACCCAGCAGGGTGCGGTCGATCGCGAAGCTGTCATCGGCCAGGGCCGAGAGGTCCTGTTCGGCGGCCCATCCGGTGACGGCGTCCCAAGTCTGGTAGGCGGCGAGCAGTTCGGGGCCGAACCGGCCGCGGGAGGCGTGGGCGAGGTCGACGGCTCGCTCGGCCCCCTCGTCTCCGATGACGAGGGCGGCACGGTCGTCGATGTTGGCGATACGCATGAAAGTTGTTCTCCTGGAGCGGTGTCTGTTGTGTGTGGTCAGAGATCTGCGTTGACGGAGGCGGGTGTCGGCCTCGTATCGGAAGGGTCGGGGGTGACCCGCCGCGGGGACGGCAGGGCCAGGAAGGCGACGGCGCACAGGACCGTCAGCGCGGCGACGACGTAGAGGACTGCGGTGTAGCTTCCTGTTCGGTCCACCACGGCACCGACCCACAACGGCGCGATACCGCCGCCGAGGACGAACGCCATATACGGTCCTGCATAGGCCTTTCCGAAGGCGGCGAGTCCGAAGTACCGCGACGTGAAGTAGCCCACCATGTCCAGCTCGGCGCCGAGCATGCACCCCAGCGTAAAGGCCAGGACGGGGGCGAATCCGACTCCGCCGACTGCGAACAGAACGACGCCGGTGGCGCACAGCAGGCAGAGCGAGGCCGCGACCGCGGTCGGCCGGAGGATGTCGATGAGCAGTCCGATCACCAGTCGGCTCAGGATGACCGCGAGTCCCATGATCGATGCGATCGATGCCGCACCGCCGACGCTCATCCCGTTCTGCCGAAGCATGGGGACCAGGTAAGGGACGAGGCCGGTGAAGGCGACCGACATCAGGCCGAATGTGAGAATCAGCCGCCAGTAGAGCGGGTTCCGACGGATTGTGGCGAAGTCGTCACCGTCGTCGCCCGGCCGGCCGGGCGTGCTCTGCGTACGTACGCTTCGGGGTGCAACCTTCAGGAGGAAGAGGGTGGGAAGGGTTCCGGCAAGCGCGATGCAGGCCAACGTGAGGTAGCCGAGCCGCCATCCTTCGAGTTCGATGACGCGTCCGATGGCGACCGGAATGATGGCGCCGGAGAGTCCCATTCCCATCATCGTGATGCCGAGCGCGAGGCCCCTGGCGCGGTCGAACCAGCTGCTCACCGCCCGGGTGAAGGCAATCGGTCCGGAACTTGCACCGAAGAATCCGATCAACGCCATCGCTGTCATGTAGGCCGGCACCGAGTGCACGACCGTTCCCAGTGCGGCGAATCCGGTTGCCAGGCACAGTGCTCCGGCAATCGTCGGGGCCTTGACTCCGAACTTGTCGACGGCGTAGCCGACGACGGGGGCGGCGAGTGCCATCCCGAAGGTCAGCAAGGTGATGGACAGCCCGTACATTGCAGCGCTGAGGCCGATCTCCCTACCGAGATCGCTGGTGAACAGACCCGCCGAGTAGATGGCGAGCCCGGATACCCCGGTGCCGACACCCACGGCGGCCGCTGACAGAGTCGGCCACCCGCGCCGGAATTCGTCCCCGCGTGACATGGTCAATGCCTTGCTCCTTTGTTGCGGTGGTGATGACCATCACTGTTCCTGTTCTCGGGTTATCCGGGAAGCGGCAACTCATGATGGAGGGAATTCGTGCTGTGAATACACCCTGTTCGGACGGGGGTCACGCGCACACGGGTGCTAGCGGCCGGCGCGTCTTCCCAGGATCCGTCGTTGCGATGCCTCCGCCGCATCGACGAGAGCGGACGGATCACACCCGAGCACGACTCCGCCGCGCTTGACGAATCGCCCGCCGATGAGCACCGAATCGACATTGCCCTCGTGAGCGGCGAGAACCACGGACGCAACCGGATCGAGTACGGGCACCAGGTTCAGGTCGGTTGCACGCACCAGGATGATGTCGGCCTGCTTGCCGGGAGTGAGCGAGCCGATCCGGTCGTCGAGTCCGATCGCTCTCGCCCCCTCGATGGTGGCGAATGTCAGCACATCTTGCAGGAACAGCTGCGCACGATCGGCGGCGACGGAGCTGTGCCCGCCGCCCATCCACGAACGGTGGTAACCGAAGAGCATTCGCATCTGCGTGAACATGTCTCCGCTGCATTTGGTTTCGGTATCCCCGCTGAGGCTCGGTCGTACACCGGCGGCGAGCATGCGGTCGAGGGGGATGTCGCCGATGCCTTGCGAGTTGAGCTCGCAGTGCACGCCGATCGACACGGTGGCGCCGGCGTCGGCGATCATCGCGAGTTCGGCGTCGGAGGTGCGGCAACAGTGCACGAACGTCAGGTCGTCGGCGAGAAGGCCCGCCTTGTCGTACTGCGCCACGGCGTGTACCGGTTCGTTGTGCGCGTACGCACCGGCATGCACCGACGTGCGGATACCCAGGTCGCGCGCGAGGGCGAGGTCGGCCTGCCATACCCCGGGCGCCGCCATCTCGGGGCCTCTGGCCGCCATCGCCAACGTCACGAGTCCGCCGGGATCGGAGAAGTGCTCCTTCTGCAGCCGTTCGATGTCGGCCGGGTGGGTGAGCATGCTGTTCTCGGTCCACCGGCCGTTGCCCTGCAGTGGCCATCCGTGGCCGAAGACGGCACGGATACCCGCCTCGCGCAGACCGGTGACCGCAGCGTCGGAATGCTCGGGCGAGTTCTGGATGTGGGACCAATCGAAGAGGGTGGTCGTGCCTGCACTCAGCGCCGACACCGCGCCGAGGAGGTTTCCGATCCTGACGTCCTCGGGCTCGTACCCCGCCCCGATTCCCCTGAGCATTTCGTCGAAGTACTGGAGAGGATCGAGTTCGGCGTATCCGTGCCGCATGACGCTCTGCCAGGTGTGGCGGTGAGTGTCGACGAAGCCGGG
The DNA here is from genome assembly GCF_002300195.1 of Rhodococcus sp. ACPA1. NCBI lineage: Bacteria > Bacillati > Actinomycetota > Actinomycetes > Mycobacteriales > Nocardiaceae > Rhodococcus > Rhodococcus sp. ACPA1. The sequence continues at coordinate 598,302 of NZ_NSDX01000005.1, forward strand.
AAGCGCGATCATGCCGTCGACGTCGACGACCTCGACGTCCGGTTCGACGTCGATCCGCGCGTCGATTCCTGCGATCAGATCGTCGCAGATCAGAATGTCGGCTCGGTCGACGTTTCCGATGGCCGGATCGACGCTGACGACCGTTGCTCCCCGGAGGAGTGTACGGCGTGGTCGGGCATGACTCGGGTCCATGAGTGTCCTGTTCGGAGAGAGGCAGATTGACTGCTCTCAGTCTCATTTTCCCGCGGTTATTTGGGAACGCCGGGTTGCCTATAGTTTGTATCCATGAGCTCGATACAGCGGATCTCCGGCCATCGCGCGAAGCTGGACCTCAACCTCATCGTGTCTTTGGACGCGCTCCTGCGCGAGCGGAGCGTGAGCCGCGCGGCGATCGAAGTCGGTCTGAGCCAGCCGGCAATGAGTGCGGCTCTCGCGCGGCTTCGGAGGTACTTCGGGGATCCGCTACTGGCTCGGGTCGGCAACTCGTATCAACTCACGCCGCTCGCCCGCAGCCTGGTCGAGCGCACGACGGTGGCGATCTCCGCAGTCGATCGAGTGCTCGACGCCGAGCCGGGCATCGAGATCGAACGGTCCAGCCGCGAGTTCACCCTGATCATGTCCGACTACATGCTCGCCGCCGTCGGCGACACCGTCACCCGCGATCTGCTGGCGCAGGCTCCGCACCTGCGCATCAACTTCGTGCAGTTGCGACCGGAGATCGTCGACCGCGCATCGGACAGTCTCCGTACCGCCGATGCCCTGGTCGTACCCCGTGGCTTCGTCAGCGACCTGCCCTCGGTCGACCTCTTCTCCGACCGGTGGGTCTGCGTGGTGGCCGAGGACAACGAGCACGTCGGGGACGCAATACGGCTGGACCAGCTCACCGAATACCCGTGGGCTGTGTTTCAGACGCATCCCCACGCCGCGACGACACCGCTGCATCAGGTCAGGGCTCAGGGAGTCGAACCGTACGTGCAGGTTGTCGGCGAGAACTACCTGGCTCTGCCGTATTTCGTCGCCCACACCGATCGTATCGCCCTTCTGCCGGAGCGATTGGCGGCCCGGATGAGCGGCGGAATGGGAATTCGGTCGGTCGACTTCCCCTTGAATCTCGCCCCACTGAACCATGCGCTGTGGTGGCACCCGATGTACAACGCGGATCCCGAACATCGCTGGCTCAGAGCGCAACTCGTCAAGTCGCTCGGGTGAGTGCGGGGCCCTCCCGGCATTTCATTGGACGGCGAGGCACCGCTTGATCGCCAGCTGTGCGTCCTCGCGTGCGGGGGTGTCGGCGCTGGCCCAGGCGATGTATCCGTCCGGCCTGACCAGCAGGCTCTTGACGTCGCCCAGCCCGGTGGGTGCCAGCACGATGTGGCCGGTGTGTGCGCGAACCGGCACGCCCTGCAGAGCGAGGTCCGCGTATGTGCCTGCCCCGGTGGCGTCGACGAGGACGAGGGCGGATTCGCGCAGCATTTCACCCATCCTCATCGGACCGGTCCGGGTGACGAGATCCAGATCGGGACAGCGGTATCCGACCATCGGGTGTTGGTGCGAATCAGCGGGGTAGGGGAAGGACAGCCCGTTGAGTTCGAGCCCGATTCGGCGATTGACCTCCGGAATGGGCATCAGGTCGCGTTCGAACATCCGCTTGAACGCCACCCCCTCCGGTGTGAAGTCGAACTGGACCGAACACTGCGCCGCGACACTTCTCAGCAGTGCTTCCGCCACCGGGCGGCGTTCGGCCTCGTAGGTTTCCAGGAGCGCCGGTCCTGCGTGTTCATTGATGACCGCGGCGAGTTTCCACCCGAGGTTGAACGCATCCTGGATGCAGAAGTTCATCCCGACGCCGCTGGCGGGATAGTGGATGCGCGCCGATTCGCCGACGAGGAACACTCGACCCTGCTGGAATTTCGTTGCGATTCTGAGCGAATCGGTGAAACGGGACGCCCACACCAGGTCGTCGAACGGCAGGTCCTTCTCCAGAACTTCGGTGAGGCATCGGCGGACCTCGTCGGCCGTGACCGGCTCCGACGCAGGAGCGTGCCTGCGCTCGGCGTGCACGATGTTGAACCGGGTGATGGACTCGTTCTCACCGAACGGAAACGAGGTGACCCAGCCCTTGTCGTTGTCGATCATCCGCCGCGCTTCGGGCCAGGGCCGATCCATCCTCAGGTCTGCCACGATTCCGGTGAATGTCGGCCCGTGGCCCTCGAAACCGAGACCGAGCTGCGACCGCACGATACTCCGCCCGCCGTCCGCGCCGACCAGATAATCGGCTGACAACCTCACGGGTCCGTCCTCGGCCGCCGCGGTCACGGTCACGGCGGTCGACTGCTGAACGACGGATTCGACAGTCACGCCGTGCCGGACGACGACACCGAGACGGAGCGCTTCCTCCAGCAACAGTTCCTCGGTGTGATTCTGGGGAAGAACCAGCCGAAACCCGAACCTCGATTCGAGGTGACGCCATTCCACCGGTTGCATCCCTGCCCAGATATGCACGGGAATCAGAGGATTGGGCCGAATGGTCGCGGCCCGGTCGATGAACTTCTGCACGAGGCCCCGAGAATCGAGAAGCTCGAGAACCCTCGGCAATACGGTCCCGGCCCGCGACTGCACCGGCTGCGTTCGACGTTCGAGGACGACGACGTCGACTCCGGCCCGGGCCAGTTCGGTCGCGACCGTCAGACCCGACGGTCCGCCGCCGACGACTATTACTCGAGCAGTCATTTCGAATCACTCTCCTTGTTGTACGGCATCGTGGGAAGCGGGGGCGTGGGGTAGGATCGGCCCAGGTGTTCGTGCAGGAACGCGGCCACTTCGGCGACCGTGGTGTCCGTGTCGAACGCGGAGTCCTCGTGGTTGGCGCCCTCGAGAAGGCGCAGGCGTACCGTCTTCTCGCGGCGTCGAAGTTCCTGTGCCATCCGCCGGCTCTGCTGCACCGACGTGACCGAGTCGCGTGTTCCGTGGAGGAGGAAGACCGGCACGTGAATGTCGTGCGCCTTCGCGAACGGGCTGACAGCGGCGAGTTCGCGATCGCACACCGTCGATTCGTCGATCCCCAGCAATCGGGCTCTCAGGTAACGAGCCGACGGCGGTGCGGGGACCCCTGACGGCCAGTCCTGCTCGAGGATCTCCCGCGGTATCGGCGAGCCGGCGTCCGGACGGTCGTGGTCGCCCCGGGAGGTGAGGTCGTAACATCCGAAGTAGCCGACAGCGGCCTGCACGTGTGGCCCGGGCAGATCGTGCGGTGCACGCGGAATCGCCGGAGTGGCGGTGGCCAGAAGCGCGAGATGGGCGCCTGCCGACGCGCCCCAGAGAGCGACACGATTCGTGTCGACACCGAAGGCTTGCCCGGGCCCGTTCAGCCACTCGATCGCGGTCACGATGTCGATGATCTGGGCGGGGAAGGGAGCGACGGTGGAGGAGCGGTAGTCGATGCTCGCGACAGCAAGTCCGTGTTGCGCGAGTCGCTCCGCCCGCGCGGCATGACTCTTGCGAGAACCGGTAATCCAACCACCACCGTGCAGGTAGAGGACGACGGCGGGGGCGGCAACGCCGAGCGGGAGAGACAGATCGAGTCGGAGGACGTGCCCGTCGGGACGCCCGAACTCGATGTCGGGACAGAATTGGATCTCGTATCGGGCGGACTGCCCGACCGGGGTTCTCACGTTGACGTCACCTCTTCGCCTGGTCGCGGGTCCACAAACCGCGGTGGCCCGTGGCTCAAGGGTGGCGGATCAGGAAGTATTCGGGAATCGGTAGTTCTGTATGGGGGAAATCCACCGAACGAATAGCTTCAGTTCGGGGTGCGATTCGAGGTCGGCGCAGGACAACGGCGCCCGGCGCGGCATACTCTGTCTCGTCACCGCGCCTCCGCTGGCCGACAATTTTGAAAGATGGTAATTTCATGGCAGATTCACGGATCAAGGCCCTGACGCCCGCCGAGTTGGACGTCGAGCAGCAGGCGTTGTACGACAGCATCGTGACTGGTCCGCGCGCACAGGGGCCCCAGCTGTTCGCGCTTCAGGATGACGGGGGCAGGCTCAACGGGCCCTTCGGGGTGATGTTGCACGTGCCCGGACTCGGCTCTGCGCTGCAGGAACTCGGGAGTGCGGTGCGATATCGGACGGCGATGACCGCCCGGATCAGAGAAATCGCGATACTCACGGTCGCTGCCGCAACGGAGAGCGAATTCGAACGCTATGCCCACGAACGGGTCGGACACGCCGTCGGGTTGAGCGCCGAAGAGACGACGGCACTTCGGAGCGGCGAGTTCCGTTCCGAAGACACCACTGAACAGGCTGCGTACGACGTGTGCCGTCATCTGCTCGACGGCGCCAACACCCTCGGAGACGAGGACTTCCGTCGATTCGAAGCCGGCCTCGGTCACTCGGCGCTGCTCGAACTCGTGGTCCTGGTCGGCTATTACCGGACCCTGTCTCAAATGATGAATGTCTTCGGCGTCGGCGCACCGGCGGGTCTCGAGGACGAGTAGGCCGCAGCATCTGTTTCAGCGCCGGCGGGGACGGCGCAGCCGGAGCCGGCTGTAGGTGACGACCGCGAGCACGCAACTGATGAGCACCAGCATGGCGATGTTGAGCAGCCACCACGATGCGCTGTGCTGCCAGAGCGTGTCGGGTTCGGTGCCGGTGGCGTTCGTGCGCAGGTCCACCGTCGAGGCGGCGGCCGCGAACCCCCAGCGGGAGGGGAAGAGCCACGACACCTGTTCGAGCACGGCGCGTCCGGTGATCGTGATCAGTCCTCCGCACATCACCAACTGCACCATGATCGTGACCACCAGCATCGGCATCACCTGCTCGTTCGAGCGCGCCACCGACGACAACGCCAATCCGACGAGGACGCAGGAGCAGGTGGTGACGGCGATGTCCACGATCAATTCGACGGAGCCGGAGGGGATCACGCTGCCCCGGCCCGGAAAACCCTTGCCCACGAACACGATCGTCACCATGATCACCGACTGCACGATCGCGGCGGCGCAGAATACGACGATCTTCGCCGTCAGGTAGGCGGACGGCAGCAGGCCGGCGGCACGTTCGCGGTGATAGATCATGCGCTCCCCGACGAGGTCGCGGATGGTCAGTGAGCAACCCATGAACGCGGCGCCGAGGATCAGCACGACCAGGATCTGGGTGAGTTCACCGGATTCGTCGAGGCCCGACGGACCGAACCCGGTGTCTCCGGGCACGAGCACGGCCAGGCCGCCGAGCACGAACGGAAGAAGGGACAGGAAGATCAGGTACCCACGGTCGGCGCGGATCAGCCGCGCCTGCCGGCGGACGACGGTGCTCAACTGCTTGCGCCGCGACGTGTGCGCGGGACTGCCGAGAGGTCCGGGCGGGCTCGGTGGTGGCACCTCTACGGCGGGGCGGGTCGCGCGGTACTCGGCGAACAACCCGTCGGGGTCGGCCGCGACGCGGGCGAAGATATCGGCCCAATCGGTGCTGCCCAGCGCGGCCCCGACCTTGTCCGGCGGGCCCACGTAGGCGGTCTTGCCGCCCGGTGCGAGGAGCAGGACCTGATCGCACATCTCGAGATACGACAGCGAATGCGTGACGATGACGACGACGCGGCCCGAATCGGCGAGGCGGCGCAACGTCGCCATGATCTGCCGGTCGAGCGCAGGGTCGAGACCCGACGTCGGTTCGTCGAGGATCAGCAGGGACGGGCCGGTGAGCAACTCCATCGCGACGGACGCGCGTTTGCGCTGGCCGCCGGACAGCCGATCGACCCTTGTGGCGGCGTGTTCGGACAGCTGCAGCTCGTCGAGCACGGTCTCTATCACCTCCTCACGGTCGGCCCGGCTGGTGTCCGGCGGCAGCCTCAGCTCCGCGGCGTAGCCGAGCGCCTGCCTGATCGTCAACTGCCGGTGCACGACGTCGTCCTGGGGGACCATCCCGATTCGGGAGCGCAGCACCTGGTATTCGGCGTGCACGCTGCGTCCCTCGAACTCGACCACACCTTCCGTGGGGCGTTCCGAACCGGAGATGATGGTGGCCACCGTGGTCTTTCCCGCGCCGGAGGGGCCGATCACCGCGGTGAGACTGCCGGGCTGGGCAGTGAACGTGACGTCCTCGAGCAGCCGACGCCCGCCTTCGATGGTGAGTCCGACGCCGTCCACCCGCAGCCCGCCTGCGGTCGGAACCACCGCCTGCCGTGGAACGAGCCTGCCTTCCTGCACGCTGAAATCGGTGTTGCCGATCGTGACGACGTCGCCGTCGGTCAGCTGCGCGCGCGACACCCGGATGTCTCCGACGAACGTTCCGTTGACGCTCCCCAGGTCGTCGATCTCGAGGCCGGACGGCACGTTGTGGACGATGGCGTGATGGCGTGAGGCCAGCACGTCCCGGACGACGATGTCGTTGTCGGGCGACCGTCCCACCGTGAGGGATCCTTTCGGGACCGCCTCGTGCGGTGTCGGGGGCGGGGCGCTCGGGGCACCTACGCCGATCGTCGACTCGTCCCATCGAGCGCCCACGTCCTGTCGCGTCGCGTCCGGGTCCTCGACCGAGATCCGCACGACCGGCCCCTCGGCAGCGTCACCCAGGCGGACGACGACGGGGTTCGTGACGGGGACCTTTTCTCGGCGCGCACCGTCGACGTAGATCCCGTTCTTGCTGCCGGAGTCGACCAGCTGCCATCCCTCGTCCCAGGTGAGCCGTGCATGCTCGCGCGACACCATCGGATCGACGATCGTGATCTCCAGCTGCGGATCCCGGCCGATGCGGACGGCCTTGCCCGCGCTGTAGCTCGTCCGGTCGTGTTCGGTCTCGACCACGACCCGCGGGTGCGCTGTGTTCGCCCGGTCGTCCATCGCCACGGCCTCCGGTCAGCGTCATCGGGCGTAGAGCGTCGACTCCATCCATGGTCGCATGCGCGGCCCGGGATTCGTCGGCATAACGGTCACTCTCGGTATTCTCGCGGCCAGGAAGTGAGGAACACTGAGCCGGGTGAGTACGTCCTTGGCGAATCCCGGTGTCGGACTGGCTGTGCTGTGCACCGTGATGGTCGTGTGCGCGGCGGTGGTCTACCGCTTCACCCACCTCGGTAGCCCACTCGTCGTGCCGGCCGCGGCGATTCGCGGCGCTGCCCAGCTCGCCGCGGTGTCCCTGATCCTGGCCGCGGCTCTCGCGCATCTGTGGTCCTCGATCCTCGTGTTGGCCGTGATGTTCGTGGCGGCGGTGGGAACGTCCGCTCGCCGCGCGAAAGCCGGCCGGTCGGCCGCGTGGCTGGCGCTGTCCCTCGCTGCGGGTGTGGGGATCGTCGTACCGTTGATGCTGGTCAGCCGGGTGGTTCCGCTCGAAGGTGTCGCAATCGTTCCCGTCGGCGGAATCGTGCTCGGCGGTGCGATGACGGCCACCTCCCTCGCCGCGCGACGCGCGCTCGATGCGGTCGAACAGCGGTGGGGTGAGGTGGAGGCGGGGCTCAGCCTCGGACTCGACGTCCGCGATGCCCGCATGGAAGTGGTCCGGTCTGCGGCCTCGGATGCGTTGCTCCCGGGACTCGATCAGACCCGGACGGTCGGGCTGGTCACCCTGCCGGGGGCGTTCGTCGGGGTGCTGCTGGCAAGCGGTTCCGCCGTTCAGGCCGGGGCGGTCCAGATCCTCGTCCTCGTAGGGCTGCTGCTCGCGCAGACGTGTGCGGTGGCCGTCACGATCGAACTGGTGGCCCGGGAAGCAGTTCACCGGCCGAGACTCCACACCGCGCGAACGTGAAGGATCCGGGTCTGGCCCGAACGCCGGTCAAGTGCATCGTCGGTCCCGCATACTGGTCGGTGGTCGGTCCCTGCTGACGAGGCGGTGTCTTGTGGTGCATCCCGAGGTATTGGTGGTCGGAGCTGGTCCGGTCGGTCTGACGGCGGCGATCGAACTGCGCAGGCGAGGTGTCGCCTGCCGCATCATCGATCCACTCCTCGAGCCACCGCAGTATGCGAAGGCGGTGGGAATCCAACCGCGCAGCCTCGAGGTGTTCGAGAGCATGGGTGTGCTGCGGCACATCCTGGACGCGGCGATCCAGATGCGCGGACAGATCGTGTATGTCAACGGCGACGAGGTTGCCCGTCTGGAGTTGGCGTTACCGGCCGACGTCCCGTTCGAATTCATCGGTCTGCCCCAGTACGAGACCGAACGCATCCTCACCGAATATCTGGCCACGTTCGGCACCACGATCGAACGAGGTACGAAACTGACGGCGTTCGAACAGGACGACGACGGCGTCGTCGCCACGGTCACCGGCGCGGACGGCGACGAAACCGTCCGAACCCAGTACCTTCTCGGCTGCGACGGCGCCCACAGCGTGGTCCGCAAGGGCCTCGGCCTCACCTTCGAAGGCGGTGCGTTCGTCGAGCAGTACATGCTCGGCGACGTCGAGGTCGACTGGTCGATGCCGCGTGGCTACGGAATCCGGTCGATGCATCAGACGGACGGCGAGACCGACGATCTGCTCGTATGCATTCCGCTACCCGGGCGCCGCCGCTACCGGATGTCGATGCTGGTGCCCAGCGACCTCGCCGGCACCGGCACCCCGGCCGCCGACAAGATCGCGCACGGCTTCGAAGCGGGACCCAAACCGGAGCTGAGCCACATCCAGGCCGTGCTCGACCGCCTGTCACCCGAGCCGACGCGGGCGTCGAACCTCCGCTGGTCCTCCGTCTTCCGGATCAGCCACCGCATCGTCGACTCGTACGGGCGCGGACGGGTGTTCGTCGCGGGCGACGCCGCCCACATTCATCCGCCGACCGGCGCGCAGGGCATGAACACCGGCATCCAGGACGCCCACAACCTGGCGTGGAAGGTCGCGCTGGCCGTGTCCGGCGCCGCGGCCTCCGATCTGCTGGACAGTTACGACGCCGAACGGCGGCCCGTCGGCGAGGAGGTGGTGGGACGCACCGTGCGCAGCGCCCGGGAGGGAATCGGGGCGGGGTCGTCGGATCCCGACTATGTGATCCGACGCGAGGCTCAACTCCTCATCAGCTACGCGGACAGTCCGATCGTCGCCCAACCGGAGTCGAATGCGGCGCTCACGCCCGGCAGCCGCGCACCGGACGCCCGCGGGCTGACCCGTGCCGCGGTCGCGTTTCCCCTCCGGCTGTTCACTCTCCTCGCGGGACGGAACCACACGTTGCTGCTGTACGCCGACGAATCGGTCGACGCGCGTGGGCTGGAACTGCTCGAGGCCGCGGCGACGTCCGTGGAGGCGGCGACCCAGGGACTCGTCGACACGTACCTCGTCGCGTCGCCTTCCGCCGATGTCGGGGAAACGGTGCTTCCCCTCGTCCGGGACCGCGACGGCGAGTTCGCGCACGCGTACGGCGCGGAGGGTTCCGCCGCGTTCGTCGTCCGTCCGGACGGCTATCTCGGGTTCCGGCAGAGTCCGGTCGCGGTCGACGGTCTCACGGAGTACCTGAAGTCGACTTTCCGCTGAGCTCGGGAGTGGTGGGCAGGCCGCGCCGGATGTCGCCCGGCGCCGGCTTGCCGAGCGGCGCCCCGACCCTGGTGGCCGAATCCAGCAGCCACGGCACGCTCGTGACCATCACCCCGGACGTGAACAGCAACCGGCCCTTGAGTCGCAGCGCATTCTGGTTGTGCAGCAGGTGTTCCCACCAGCGACCGACCACGTACTCGGGGATGAAGATGGTGACGACTCCGTCCGGGATCCGCTTCCGGACGGATTTCACGTACCCCACGATGGGCCGGGTGACTTCACGGTACGGCGATTCGAGGACTTTCAGCGGCACCGGAACTTCGTACTTCTCCCACTCCCGCTGCAGTTTTCCGGTGCTGTCGCCCAGCACGGTGACGGCCTCGAGCGTCGTCGGATGGGTGGCGCGGGCGTAGGCCAGCGCCCGGGCGGTGGGTTTGTTGAGCACGGACACCAGCACGATGGTGTGCACCTGGGAGGGGAGGGTGAAGCTGTCCTCGTCGACGACGAGGACGGCCGCGATCCGGTCGTAGTGCCGCCGCACCCCGCGCATCAGGAAGAACAGAATCGGCAAGGCGATTACTACGAGGTAGGCGCCCTGGGTGAACTTCGTGATCGTGACGATGATCAGGACGGTGCCGGTGAGGACGGCGCCGGTGCCGTTGAGGGCCCGTCGGCCGTGGATGCGACGACGTTCGCGGGCGTCGGATTCGGTTGCCAGCACGCGGTTCCAGTGCCGGACCATGCCCGCCTGGCTGAGAGTGAAGGAGGTGAACACACCGAGGATGTACAGCTGGATGAGGTGGGTGACGGACGCGTCGAACAGGACGATCAATCCGCCCGCCGTGACGGCGAGAAGCACGATGCCGTTGCTGAACGCCAGCCGGTCGCCGCGAGTGTTGAGCTGGACGGGGAGGTAGCGGTCGCGGCCGAGCACCGAGGCGAGCAGCGGGAAACCGTTGTAGGCGGTGTTCGCGGCGAGCACGAGGATCAGCACGGTCGCGGCCTGGACGTAGAAGAAGCCGATGTTGGTGGTGCCGCCGAACACGGCGGCCGAGATCTGGGCGATGACGGTGCGCTGCGGATCGGTCTCGCAGTTTCCGGCGAACCCGATCAGATCGCACGGGTTCACCGCGACGTGCACCTTGGCGACGATGGCCAGCGCGGTGATCCCCGCGAACATCACGATGGCCGTCGCCGCCATCGCCATGAGTGTCTTCGCGGCGTTGGCGCTCTTGGGTTTACGGAACGCAGGCACCCCGTTGGAGATCGCCTCGACACCCGTCAGCGCGGTACATCCGGACGAGAATGCGCGCAGCGCGAAGAACACGAGGGCAAGACCGGTCAGCCCGGACAGTTCCGGTTCGATGGTGTACCCGGCACTTTCGGCGACGGGTGTGGAACCGGCCGCGACGCGGACGAACCCCGTCACGATCAGGATCATCACCCCGGCGATGAACCCGTACGTCGGGAAGGCGAACGTGGTCCCCGATTCGCGGATGCCGCGCAGGTTCATCACCGTCAGCAGCACGACGAACGCCACGGCCAGCGCCACCCGGTGCGTGTTCAGCGCGGGCACGGCGGAGATCAGATTGTCGACGCCGGCCGACACCGACACCGCCACCGTCATGACGTAGTCGATGAGCAGTGCCGACGCCACCGTCAGGCCGGCTGAGGGCCCGAGATTCTTGGTGGCCACCTCGTACGAGCCGCCCCCGCTGGGGTAGGCGTACACCACCTGGCGGTACGACAGGGCGACCACGGCGAGAAGCACGACGACCCCGATTGCCAGATACGGCGTCAGGTAGAAATACGCGAGACCGCCCAGGGACAGGATCAGCAGGATCTCCTGCGTCGCGTACGCCACGGACGACAGAGGGTCGGAGGCGAAGATCGGCAGCGCCAGACGCTTGGTCAGCAACTGCTCCCCGAGGTCGTCACTGCGCAGCGGGCGTCCCAAAGCCAGCCGCCGGACCGCTCGAACGAGAGCCACCACCAGTTCAGCGTAGAACCAGGCGCTTCGCGCCCGTGCGCCTTTCCGGTTGTTCCCGCTACCGAAAAGGCGCACGGGTGCGGAGCGCCTGGTGGATCATGGCCGAATGGACGCTGCCGGCTGGTTCCTGCTGGGTGCACCGTGGGATTGCTCCGGTTCGGCTCGTGGCGAACAGGCAGCGCCGCACGCGTTTCGGGAGGCCGGCCTGTCCGCGATGGTCGGCCGGGATGTCGGCGACGCCGCGACCGTGATCGACCGCACGGACCGGGACGAACGGACGGGCGTGATCGCACTGTCCGAGACGGTGCGGGCCGCTCACGCGCTGGCGGACGATCTGGCGGTCGCGATGACGGACCTGCCGGGCCGGCGACCGCTGGTGGTCGGCGGCGACTGCAGCATTCTGCTCGGGATCTTTCCCGCGCTGCGCGGGCACCTGGGTTCGGCGGGACTGTGGTTCGTCGACGGGCATCCGGATTATCTCGACGGACTCTCCTCGGACACGGGCGAGACGGCGGACATGGAGCTTGCGGTGCTCGCCGGAGTCGGCGCCGACGCGTTGATCACGCTGGCCGGGACGCCCCCGATGGTAGGGGCGAGCGACACGGTTCTGATCGGCCATCGCACCGAGGGCCTGGACGCGGCGTCCGCCGCCGAACTGGCCCGGTTGCCCTCCGACTTGCGCCGCATCGACGCGTCGGCCGTCGTGCATGACCCTGTCGTCGCAGGTCGGCAGGCTGCCGCATGGCTGGCCAGCACGGGCACCGGGGTGTGGTTGCACCTCGACCTGGATGTGCTGGATCCCGAGTCGCTCGATGCGGTGACGTACCCCCAGCAGGGTGGCCTCGACTGGGATCAACTCGCCGACGTCGTCGCGCCTCTGGCGCGGTCACCTCGACTCGTGGGAGTCAGCGTCGCCGACTTCCGCCCCGATCTCGATCCCACCGGCGACCAGGTGACCCGAGTGCTCGACTTTCTCGGACGCACCCTGCCGTGAGCGGGAAGATCCGGGTTCCTGTCGTCGTTGGACCGAGTCGGCACCGCCACGGACCGTCGTGATCGAGCTCACATCCATCCCCTGCGGGAATTGATCGTAGGGTTGGCACGTTAGTTGAGTGAGTAACGCTCAACTTATTAGGAGGCTGAGGAATGCCAGCATTCTTCGGGCCGGAGGGCCCAGGTCGCATCGACATCAGTCGGCTCATGAGCCGCTCCACCCAGGAGCTCATGGCTGCTGCTGCCCGTTTCGCCGCAGGTCGTGGCGATGCGGAACTCGATGCACTCCACGTTCTGCGCGTCATGACAGAACACGAACCCGTCACCTCTCTGATGCGCCGCGCAGGCGCCGACACGTCGGCCGTCGCCGATGCCGTCGAACTGCGTCTGCCCCAGAGCCGTGACACGTCAGGCTTTGCAACACCCGCACTGAGCGGCGCGCTGAAGACGGCGCTGCTCGAGGCGCACCAACTCGCGCGCGCCCTCGGGTCCACCTACATCGATCCCGAGTACCTCTTCCTGGCGCTCGCCGCGGATCAGGACCACGCCGCCGGACGCCTGCTCGCGTCCGAGGGAATCACCCCGGAGCGCCTGCAGACCGCCGTGCAGGGTGGATCGGTGGAGGAGGAGTCCTCGAACTCCGTGACCCCCACGCTCGACAAGTACGGCTTCGACCTCACCGAACGCGCACGCGGCGGCGGAGTCGACCCGGTGATCGGGCGTGCCGACGAGATCGAGCAGACCATCGAAATCCTGTCGCGCCGCACCAAGAACAACCCCGTGCTGGTCGGTGAGGCCGGCGTCGGCAAGACGGCGGTCGTCGAGGGCCTGGCCCAGCGCATCGTCGACGGCGACGTACCCGACCGCCTGACGGGCAAGCGCATCGTCCAGCTCGACCTGTCGAGCATGGTGTCGGGCACCCGGTACCGCGGCGACTTCGAGGAACGCCTGAACAAGGTGATCGACGAGATCTCGGCCCACTCGGACGAGCTGATCGTCTTCATCGACGAGGTCCACTCCATCGCCGGTGCCGGTGGCGGCGCCGACGGCGCCATGGATGCGGGCAACATCCTCAAGCCGAAACTCGCACGCGGTGAGCTGCACATCGTCGGCGCCACCACGCTCGACGAGTACCGCAAGCACATCGAGAAGGATCCGGCGCTCGAACGCCGTTTCCAGCCGGTGACGGTCGCGGAGCCGAGTGCCGAGGACGCGGTGGCGATCCTGTCCGGTCTGCGTGACCGGTACGAGGAGCACCACGGTGTCCGCTACACCGACGAGGCGATCTCCGCCGCCGTCGAGCTGTCGGCCCGCTACATCGGCGACCGCTTCCTGCCCGACAAGGCGATCGACCTGATCGATCAGGCCGGAGCCCGGTTGCGGCTGCGGATGCCGAGCGTCGATGTCGAGGCTCTGCGGGCGAAGCTCGCGGAACTCGAGCAGGCCAAGGAGCAGGCCGTCGCCGACGAGCAGTACGAGAAGGCTTCGCGACTGCGGGACGAGGCGATGGAGGTCCAGGCCCGGATCGAGGGGAAGGCGGTCGGCACGACCGACGTGACGCCCGAGGTGACTGCCGAGCAGATCGCCGAGGTCGTGTCGCGGGCCACCGGAATCCCGGCCAGCCAGATGACCGAGGAGGAGAAGGAACGCCTCCGCCGGCTCGAGGACGAACTGCATCGTCGTGTCATCGGCCAGGACGACGCCGTGCGGGCCATCGCCCGGGCGGTGCGCCGCAGCCGCACCGGCATGAACGATCCGGATCGCCCCGTGGGTAGCTTCCTGTTCCTCGGACCGACCGGTGTCGGCAAGACCGAACTGGCGAAGGCGCTGGCCGCCACGCTGTTCGGTGACGAGAACAAGATGCTGCGACTCGACATGAGCGAGTTCGGTGAACGTCACACGGTCAGCCGGCTCGTCGGTGCCCCTCCCGGCTACGTCGGATACGGGGAGGCGGGACAGCTCACCGAGCAGGTCCGCCGGAACCCGTACTCGGTGATCCTGCTCGACGAGATCGAGAAGGCACACCCCGACGTGTTCAATACGCTGCTGCAGGTGCTCGACGACGGTCGGCTCACGGACGGGCAGGGCCGGACGGTGGATTTCAAGAACACCGTTCTGATCATGACCAGCAACCTGGGATCCGACATCATCTCCAGCAAGTCGGGTGCGCTGGGCTTCAGCACCGGTGACGCCGAGGCTTCGGAGAAGCCGCTGCGGGATCGGGTGATGGGCCGGCTGCGCGAGTCGATGCGCCCGGAGTTCCTGAACCGGATCGACGAGATCGTGATCTTCCGCAAGCTCGACACCGAGCAGCTGCACCGGATCACCGACCTGCTGCTGGACGACAGCCGGAAGCGGCTGCAGTCCAAGGGCATCGAGATCTCGTTCAGCGACGCCGCGGTCGATTGGATTGCCGAGCACGGACACCAACCTGAGTTCGGGGCGCGTCCGCTGCGCCGGTCGATCCAACGGGCAGTCGACGACCGGATCGCCGATCTGCTGCTCGACGACGTCCTCGTCGAGGGTGGCAGCATCGCGGTCGGAGTGTCAGACGACGAGTTGGACCTCGTAGTCGGCTAGAACTGCAGGTGAGTGGCAAAGTGTGCTCCGGCACGCTTTGCCACTCACCTGTGTGGGTAGGCCCCTTGCCCGCCCTCGCCGTTTCCGAATCAGCACCCGGTGTTGAGGTGTGCATCGTGCACCGTCACCTGTGCGTTGTGCGGGGCTGCACTGTGATCCGGGGTGTGCCCGGGGTGCGCCGCCCTCCGCGCGGAGAAGGTGGCCGGATTACCGCCGACCGCGGTATGTGCTCGCCTCCGGAAACGGTTACCTGCTACCCAGCGGAAGTCAGTCGAGCAACTCGACTTCCCAATTCTCCTTCTGCACTTGCAGATCGATCTCCCGGATCTGCCGGGCCAGATCGTCGGACCGCCGTCGTAGTTCCCGCACGGGCAGCGCGGCGACGAAGACGAGCTCGGAGCGGAGCTGCCTGCCGTATCGGTCCTGCTCACGCCCCGACGCGGCATCCGCGGCAGCGGACACCACCCGGTGCCGAATTCGGAGCATGTCCCGTCGGGCCAACGCGTCTGTGATGGTCGCGTCGCCCAGTGGCGCAGCAGTATTCGTCCGATTGATGCGTCTGACGAGGACCTCCATGCGGTCCAGGACCTCCTCGAGTTCGAGGAGCAGTGCCGCCGCGTCCTCCGCCGGCGACTCGCCCTCTTGGTGCCGCGCATTGGTGAGGATGCGCGACTTCAGCTGCTCCACCCGACGTGTCAGATCGCCGCGCTCGGCCAGTGCCTCAGCCAACTTCATGTGTACCTCCTTCCTCGAAGTCGTTGAATGGCATCACAAATGAAGGGTGGAAACCTGTGCGCCGTGGGGCGGAGGGGTCGCGGCACCGTGTGGGCACGGATCGACGCGCGTCGAATGCGCGGATGAATTCCCCGAACCATCGTGTCGGAGAGATATCTCGGTGGGCGCTCATGCGCCTTTCGTCGACTTGGAATCGAGCATCTTCAATAAGTACCACATCCACGCTCGTGTGGCGACAGTCGATTCGGCCCCAGGTGAGTGCCGAAGTGTGTTCCGCCGTTCGTTGGCACTCACGTGCTGGTGAGGGCGACTATCGTCGAAGGCATGCGAGCGGAAGACGGCGAATTGACCTCCAAGCACCAACCGTTGCTGGTGCTGAGCAAGATCACGGAGATCCTCGATGCGTTCAGCCTGACGCGTCCGTCGATGACGCTGGGCGAGATCCACCAGGCGACGGGTCTGCCGACGTCGACCGTCCAACGGCTGGTCAGCAACCTGGTGGCGCAGGAATTCCTCGACCGGTCCGGCGACCAGATCCGGATCGGCGTGAAGATGGCGTTCTGGGCCGCGACGGCCACCAAGGGACTCGACATACTGGCTGTCGTCACGCCGGTGCTGAAGGAGATCCGCGACGCCACCGGCGAGACCGCCAGCTTCTTCCGGGTCGAGCAGGGCTACCGCGTGTGCGTGGCCATCGCGGAGACCGAGCACGCGCTGCGCCGGAACATGTACGTCGGAAAGATCGTCCCCCTGCCCGCAGGATCGGCGGGGCGGGTGTTGCTCGCCTGGAACCCGGACCTCACCGAACAGGTCCTCGCCGGCCCCATCGAGCCGATGACCGAGGGCACCGTCACCGACACCGCGGTGCTGCGTGAACTGATCCACCAGGCCAAGGCCGACGGATACGCCATCACCGCGGGCGAGCGGGAGGACAGCGCCTCGGGACTGGCTGCGCCCGTGTTCGATTCGTCCGCCGACGTGATCGGTGCTCTGGCGATCAGCGGGCCGACACTGCGCATGCCACGCGAACAGTGCGAGAAATGGGTGGATCTGCTCGTCGGCAGCGCCGAGCAGGTCACCCGGACGCTGGGTGGCCGCTACCCGTCATGAGCTGCGCCGCGATCGCGCGGCCGGCTTCGTGCATGGCCACGGCGTCCGTGGCGACGAGGACGCCGGCGAACCGGGACCGGTAGCCGCCGAGATCGTCGCCGACGGAGCCGACGACGGCGTACACCGGGGTGGCGCCCGCGCGGGCGAGGATCGCGGAGATGATCTTGCCCGCTTTCGTCTGCCCGTCGAGCCTGCCCTCACCGACGACGATCGCCGACGCGTCCGCGGTCAGGGTGTCGAAGCCGATCACGTCGAGGATGTAGTCGGCGCCCGAGCGTAGTTCGGCGCCGTACCGCGCCCACATCCCGCCGGAGAACCCGCCCGCCGCACCGGTCGCGTCGACACCCGACGGGTCGCGGGGCAGGGCCCGCGCCTTCGCCTCGAGTTGCCGCGTGAGGACCTGCACGGCGCCCGAGTCGGCGCCCTTCTGCGGTCCGAACACCCTGGCGGCGTCGACATACCGGGTGGTGACGTCGGTCAGCACGGTGACGGCGGCGCCCCGGAGTCCGCCGCCCGCCTCGATGGCGGCGATGGCCCCGGTGCCTCCGTCCGTGGTCGCGGACCCGCCGGCCGCGACGACGATGTGCCGGGCACCGCGCCGGGCGGCGTCGGCGACGAGCATCCCGGTGCCGTAGGTGGTGGCGGTGATCGGATCGCGGGGGCCGTCGTGCGGCGTGGTGATCCCGGAGGCTGCGGCGATCTCGATGACCGCGGTGCCGTCGTCGGACAGTCCGTACGTCGGCCGGCACGGGCTGCCCCAGGGGTTGCGGGACCGGGTGGTGACCGGGCGCAGTCCGAGGGGGACGGTGAGAACGTCGAGGGTGCCCTCGCCGCCGTCGGCGACCGGCAGCCTGATCGCGGTGCCGCCGGACGACTCGACCCCGCCGGCGACCGCGTCGGCGACCTCGCCTGCGGTATAGGTGCCTTTGAAACTGTCGGGGGCGATCAGAACCGTCATGAGTTCCACGCTTCCGGGTTGACCGGATTCGGGGGAATCCGGTTCTGCGCCATGGCCACAGCGTTCTCGGCGCACAATCTCGCCATCTCGGCGCGCACCGACACCGTGGCGCTGCCGAGGTGGGGGAGCAGCACTGTGTTCGACAGTTCCGCGAGTCCCGGGGCGAGCGCGGGTTCGTCCTCGTAGACGTCGAGCCCGGCCCCGGCGATCTCCCCGGACTTCAGGGCGGCGACCAGGGCGGTTTCGTCGACGACGGGACCGCGGGCCGTGTTGATCAGGATCGCGGTGGGTTTCATCGCCGTCAGCACGCCCGCATCGACCAGGTGGCGGGTCTGTGCGTTGAGGGGCACGTGCAGCGACAGGTAGTCGCTGGTGGTGACGAGGGTGTCCCAGTCGGTGTGGGTGACGAGTCCGGCGAACTCCCCGAGTTCCTCGTCCGGCACCGGCCGGTCGCCGGGAGGCCGGGGGCAGAACTGCACCTGCATGCCGAAGGCCAGTGCCCGTTTCGCGGTGGCACGCGCGATCCGCCCGAACCCGGCGAGACCGAGCGTGCGTCCCGAAACGTCCTGGCCGAGGAGCAGGTTCGGTTCCCATCCGGTGAACCGTCCGGCGCGGACGAACGTGTCGGCCTCCACGGCGCGGCGGGCGGTGGCCATGATCAGCAGCATCGCGACGTCGGCAGTGGCGTCGGTGAGCACACCGGGTGTGTTGCCGACGAGTATCGAGTTCGCGGTGGCCGCCCCGATGTCGACGTTGTTGTACCCGACCGCGTAGTTGGAGATCCCGCGGATCTTCGCCGCGGCCAGGAGGTCGGCGTCGAACGTGTCGCGAAGCTGGGACACCACGACGTCGTAGTCGCCGGACACGCAGACCTCCCGCAGCCGGGCGGCGTCCGGAAGTTCTTCGGGGACATCGACGCTGCCCGCGGCGCGCAGCAGCGTGAGAGCGGGTTCGGGGATCGGAGTGGTGACGTAGAACCGGGCGCCGCTCATCGGCCGCCGCCGATGACCCACTCGAACGCGGTGGCATTGGAGCGTGCGCCCTGCGCGGCCTTGGACCGGTTGGCTTCGCCGAGTTCGGCGAGGGTCTTCTCGGACAGTTCCACGAGCGATCCGAATGTGGTGGGGTTCAGCCAGTCCGGTCGGGTGGCGAACAGCAGGTCCTCGCTGGCGGTGTTGCCGCTGGCGCCGGGTGCGAACGGGCAGCCGCCGAGTCCGCCGAGGGCGCCGTCGACGGTCATCGCGCCGGCCGCGACCGCGGCGAGACTGTTCGCGACCCCCAGCCCCCAAGTGTCGTGGCCGTGGAAGACGATGCCGCGCTGCGGGGTTTCGAGCCGGACCCGGGAGACGAGCGAGTACACCTCGGCGGGGACGGCCTGGCCGAGGGTGTCACAGACGACGACGTCGACGGCGCCGTGGGCGCGCGGATCGTTGGCGATGTCGATGACCCGCTGCTCGGGCACCCGGCCCTCGAACGGGCAGGTGAACG
This sequence comes from Rhodococcus sp. ACPA1, assembly GCF_002300195.1. Classification (NCBI taxonomy): domain Bacteria; kingdom Bacillati; phylum Actinomycetota; class Actinomycetes; order Mycobacteriales; family Nocardiaceae; genus Rhodococcus; species Rhodococcus sp. ACPA1. The sequence continues at coordinate 617,600 of NZ_NSDX01000005.1, forward strand.
ACGTCGCGATGCACAGTTGGATGCTGCCGCCGACCTCCTGCGCGAGTTCGATCGCGGCGGGCATCGCGGCGAGGCTGTCCTCGGTGGAACGTCCGATGTTCGCCTGGTTGTGGGAATCGGAGGCGGAGAAGCAGTACTGGAAATGGCGTGCGCCGGCGGCGGCGGCCTTCTCCACGTGCCGGGGCGTCGCCACCCACACCCAGCAGTGGTCCAGTTCCTGCGGGGTCAGTTCCGAGATCACCTCGACGGTGTTCGCCATCGGCGGGACGAGGTCGGGGCGGGCCATCGACCCGATCTCGAGCGCGGGCACGCCGAGTTCGAGGAGCCGCCGGGCGATCTCGAGCTTCCGGGCGGTGGGCAGCATCTTGCCCGTCAACTGCAATCCGTCGCGCAGGGTGACGTCGCGGAGCAGGGTGCGTGATTCGAAGGACTGCGTCATGAGAGGCCACCTACTGTGTCGTTGACGATGGAGTCGATCTGTTCCGGGGTCTTGCCGAGCAATGTTTCGAGGACCTCCCGGGTGTGCTCGCCGAGGTCCGGTCCGACACTGCGGATGGGCAGTGACTTGCCGCCGATGACCGGGACGATGCCGGGGAATCCGACCTGCTTCGGCTCGGCCTCACCGGTGTCGACGGTGAACTGCTGAATCATGTTGCGGGCGGCGTACTGCTCGTCGCTGCAGATGTCGGCGGCGGTGTTGATCGGACCCGACGGCACCCCGGCCGCATCGAGGATCTTCAGCGCCTCGTCGCGCGAGTACTGGATCGTCCACTCACCGATCGCCGCGTCCAGTTCGTCGCGGCGCGCCCACCGACCGGCGTTGGTGGACAGATCCGGGTCGGCGCCGAGGTCGGGGCGGCCGATGGTGTCCATGTAGCGCTGGAAGATGGCGTCACCGTTGCCGGCGATGATGATGCTGTCGCCGTCGCTGCAGATGTAGGCGTTCGACGGGGCGATGCCCTCCATCCGGCCGCCGACGCGTTCGCGTTTGATGCCGTACGCGAGGTAGTCGGGAATCAGCGATTCCATCATCGACAGGATCGATTCGTTGAGTGCGACGTCGATGATCCGATGCGGCAGGGACGGACCCTGGGTTCCGGCGACCTTCGCGGCCTCACGCTGGAACAGGGCCATCACCGCCCCGAACGCCGCGTAGAGGCCGGCGATCGAGTCGCCGATCGACACCCCCACCCGCACCGGTGGCCGGTCCGGGTCGCCGACGAGCTCACGGAATCCGCCGGCGGCCTCCGCGACCGCGGCGAACCCCGGCCGCTGCGACATCGGCCCGGTCTGCCCGAACGCCGAGATACGGGTGATCACCAGGTCCGGATTGGCCGCGTTCAACGCTTCCGGTCCGATGCCCCACTTCTCCAGGGTGCCGGGCCGGAAGTTCTCCAGCAGGATGTCGCACTTGGCGGCGAGGTCCAGGACGAGTTGCCGGCCCTCCTCGGTGCGCAGGTCCAGCACGATCGACTTCTTGTTGCGGTTGATCGTGCGGTACAGCATCGAGGTGTCGCCGGAGTAGAGCCGCCAGTTGCGCAGTTCGTCGCCGGTCTTCGGGCGCTCCACCTTGATGACCTCGGCCCCGAAGTCGGCGAGCATCCGGCCCGCGGTCGGAGCGGCGATGTAGTTACCGAGCTCGAGTACCCGAACCCCGTCGAGTGGCCGAATGGTGTTGTCGGAGAACATGGTGATCCTTAACTGATAGTGACGCTCAGAGAACGAGGCTCATGGGCAGGACGAGCAGTATTGCGACGACCGATGCCACCGATACTCCCACCGAACACGTCTTCAGCGTGCCTCGTGTGGTCTGACCCATCAAGGACTGCAGCAGCCAGAAGGTGTTGCTGGTGACGTGCACCGCGAACAGGGAGCCGGCGCCGGCCGCGAGGGCGATGAGGACGGGGTCGAGGCCGAGGGTCGGGGCGATGGGTGCGAGGACGCCCGCGGCGGTGATGGCGGAGATGGTCACCGAGCCGACGGCGACGTGCAGGACGGCGGCGATCACCCACACCATCAGCAGCGGAGCGGCGTGATTGGCGGTGAAGTACTTGCCGAGGATGTCACCGAGACCGGCCGCGGCGATGGTCGCTGCGAGGGACCCGCCGACACCGGTGAGGATGAGGATCTGGCCGCTCTCGCTGAAACCGCTGGCGATCGCCTTCTGGACACGGTGCTGGCCGACGGTGAGGCGTCCGACGAAGCTGGTGCCGATCAGTCCGATCAGCAGCGCGATGAGCGGCTCCGACACGAACGCGACGACCGGATTGCTGATCTCGGCGATGTCCAGGATCGCGCCGGTCGCGATGAGCAGGAGGGAGACGAGCAGCGGAGCGAGGAGCAGGATCAGGGGGCGGTCGTGTGCCGCGCGCTCGGCCGTGACCTCGGTGACGGTCGCGGCGCGCTGCGCCTGGGCGACGCCTCCGCCGGCCTCGGGCCGAGGGGTGGTCCCGCCGCTGCTGCCGTCGGTCCACTCGTCTTCTTCGTCGTCGACGACCGTCTGATGGAAGTGCTCCTCGTCCTTCTCCGGGTTCCACCAACCGCGGGTGAACAGGAACGACATGATCGCGACCGAGATCGCCACGGTCGGGATCACCAGGATCAACCCGAAGATCAGCATCTTGCCGAGCGGCACACCGAGAAGTCCGGCGAGGGCGAGGGCGCCGACACCGGGAACCATCAGCACGATGCCGCACTCCAGGCCGATGGCGAGGGCGGTGGCCATGCGTGCGGTCCCGACCCGGCCGACCTTCGGTGCGAGGTTGCGGGCGAGCGGGGCAGAGATGACGAGCAGGACGTCGAGGAAGATGGACTGCAGCAACGTCGCGATCGTCAGCGACATCGCATAAGGCATTCGTTTCGGCCCGAACACTCGCAGAAGTGTTCCGACCAGGCGCTGGATCGCGCCCATTTCTTTCAACATGGCGCCCATCAGGACGCCGAAGGCGATCAGAAGTCCCACTTCGGCCATGATGTCGCCGAAACCGGTGCTGATGACTTCCACCGTTTCGGCCGTGCCGAGTCCCGTCGTGAGTCCGAGGTAGGCGGATCCGACGACCAGTGACACCACTGGGTTGAACTTGAAACGCACGATCATCAGAACGACCGCCGCGACGGCGACCGTGGTGTTGATCAGGATTGCTACGTCTGACATGTGCGCGTCCTTATCGAGGAGGCGGGTAGTGACTGGTGTCACAGGTACACCCATATTATGAGCACACACTCACGATATAAGCAATGGCCTCCGGCCACCCGTGCGCCTTTCCGGTTGATCCGGCAACCAGAAAGGCGCACGGGCCTTCGGCCTCGTGCGGGTGGAATACTCGACGCATGGTCGTGCTGGATCCGTTTGCGGTGGGACGGCCGACCGCCGCCGAGCGCAGAACGTCGGAGGACTGGAGCGAGATCCAACTCTGGTCCGACCGCGTGTACATGCCCTATGTCGTGCGTCCGCTCGGTGTCGGGCTGTCACCCCGGTCGAGCATGTACTCCACGAAGATCGGCGACATCACCGTCACCCGGTTCTCCTACGGAATCCCCGTGTCGGTCGGCGACTTCTCGTCCGACGCCGGAAACGCGCTCGTTCTCACGACCATCCGGGGCAACGCCCGGCACCACCTCGACCACGACGCCACCGCGGACACACCGGTAGGTGACACGTTCGTCGCCGACTGCAGTCGCGTCGACTACCTCGTCGAGTTCTCTCCCGACCACGTCCAGCTCAATCTCACCGTTCCCCACGCGTTGCTCACGGACACGGCTGTGCGCTGGTGGGGATTCGACCCCGGAGATCTTCTCTGGCAACGCAAATGCGTCATCGGGGGCGGTGGATCCGGCTGGCAGGCGCTGCTCGGGTACGCGATGCGGACGACGGGAGAGCTACCGGGACACGCCACCGAGGGGCGCATCGGACTCAACCTGCAGGAGTTGCTGGTCGGGCACCTGCTCACCGAATGGGCGGCTCGCGCCGGAGTGGACCCGGACAGGTCCACCGGCCCGGCGGCGCCGGGTTATGTGCGGCACGCCGTCCAATACATCCGGGAGTACGCCCGCGAACTGCCGACCGCCTCCGACATCGCCGACGCGGTGGGTGTCAGTGTCCGCACCCTGTCCGGGTCGTTCCGGAAATACCTGGACACCACCCCGGCCGAGTACGTGCGTGAGCAGCGCCTCCAGGGCATCCGGGAGGAACTGCTCGCCGCATTGCCGGGTGAGACCGTCGCCTCGATCGCCGGCGCGTGGGGATACGTCAACCTCGGCCTCTTCGCGGCCGCCTACCGTCGCCGGTTCGGCGAGAATCCATCGCAGAGCAGGGCCTTCGGCCCCGTGAGTGGTTGACGAGTCCAGAGACTCCTCAACCGCTCACGGGCGGCGGAGCCGCCTACAGCTCCGCGCGGACCAGCTTCGCCGCGTCGACGAGGTTGCGCAGCGACGCCTCGACCTCGGCGGGACCGCGGGTCTTCAGGCCGCAGTCGGGGTTGACCCACAGCCGTTCCACCGGCACCGCCTTCAGCGCCTCCCGCAGCGACGCCGCGATCTCCTCGACACCGGGCACCCGCGGCGAGTGGATGTCGTACACGCCCGGGCCGACGCCGAGGTCGAAGCCGACGGCGTTGAGGTCGTCGAGGACCTCCATGTGCGAGCGCGCGGCCTCGATGGAGGTGACGTCGGCGTCGAGCCTCGCGATGGCCTCGATGACCTCACCGAACTCCGAATAGCAGAGGTGGGTGTGGATCTGCGTCGAGTCCGAGACCCCGGACGTCGCGAGACGAAACGCCCCGACCGACCAGTCGAGGTACGCCGGCTGAGCCGCGGCCCGCAGGGGCAGCAGTTCGCGCAGCGCGGGCTCGTCCACCTGGACGATTCGGATGCCCGCGCCCTGCAGGTCCACCGTTTCGTCGCGGATGGCCAGCGCCACCTGGTTGGCCGAGTCGGCCAGCGGCTGGTCGTCGCGCACGAACGACCACGCCAGGATCGTCACCGGACCGGTGAGCATGCCCTTCACCGGACGCCGCGTGAGTGACTGCGCGTACGTGATCCACTGGACGGTCATCGGGTTGCTGCGGCGCACGTCGCCGTACAGGATCGGCGGGCGGACGCAGCGGCTGCCGTACGACTGCACCCAGCCGTTGTCCGTCGCGAAGAACCCGTCCAACTGTTCGGCGAAGTACTGCACCATGTCGTTGCGTTCCGGTTCGCCGTGCACCAGCACGTCGAGGTCCAGCTTCTCCTGCAGCGCAACCACATCGGCGACCTCGGCGCGCATCCGGTTCAGGTACTCGGCCTCGTCGATCTCACCCTTTCGCCGCGCCGCGCGCGCGACGCGGATCTGCGTCGTCTGAGGGTAGGAGCCGATGGTGGTGGTCGGCAGCACCGGAAGCGACAGCGCCGACTGGGCTTCGCGTCGTTCCGCCGCGGGACTGCGCCCCGGATCGGACGCGGTGAGCGCGTCCAGCCGGGCACGGACCGTGGCGTCGTGCAGACGCCTGTCGGTGCTGCGGGTGGACGCCGCCGCGCGGGCGAGCGCGAACTCGTCCTCGACGGATTCGCGACCACTGGTCAGTGCGGTGCCGAGCGTGACGACCTCACGGACCTTCTCGGTGCCGAACGCCAGCCACGACCGCAGCGCCTTGTCGAGGCCGGTCTCCGCGTCGAGCGTGTACGGGACGTGCAGCAGCGAGCACGACGTCGAGACGGCGAGCGAACCGGTGCTGCCCAGCAGGGTGCCGAGCGACGCCAGTGCCGCGTCCAGGTCGGTGCGCCAGATGTTGCGTCCGTCGACGACGCCGGCGACGACGTGCTTGCGGGTCAGATCGGGAACCGTGGCGAGAGTGTCGGATCCGGCGACCAGATCGATCGCGATTCCCTCGACACCGGTCGAGGCGATGGCGGGGAGCGCGTCACCGAGACTGCCGAAGTAGGACGCGACGAGGATCGCCGGCCGCGACGGTGCCGCGGACAACCGGTCGTAGGCACGCTTGGCCGCCGCGATGTCCTCCGGTGTGCGGTCGGCGACCAGCGCGGGTTCGTCGATCTGCACCCACTCGGCGCCCGCGTCGGCGAGCCGACCGAGCAGGTCCGCATACAGCGGGACCAGTTCGTCGAGGCGGTCGAGGAGGGGTGCGTCCGAGCCGACGGCCTTCGACAGCAGCAGGAACGTCACCGGACCCACCACCACCGGCCGGGCCGGAATGTCCAGGGCACGTGCGTCTTCGAGTTCGCGGAGCACCTTCGACGGGTCGAGGACGAACGTCGTCGACGGGGAGATCTCCGGCACCAGATAGTGGTAGTTGGTGTCGAACCACTTGGTCATCTCGAGCGGGGCGACCGTGTCGTTGCCGCGGGCGGCGGCGAAGTAGCGGTCGAGGTCGCTCTCGATGCCGGCGACACGGTCGGGCAGGGCGCCGAGCATCGCCGCGGTGTCCAGCACATGGTCGTAGTACGAGAACGTGTTGACGGGCACGGAGTCGAGCCCGGCGTCGCGCAATCTCGTCCAGGTCTGGCGTCGCAGATCCCGGGCGAGAGCGTCGAGCCCCTCGGCGTCGAGGCGGCCTGCCCAGTACGACTCGACGGCCTTCTTCAGTTCGCGATTCGGACCGATGCGAGGTGAGCCCAGCACGGTCGCGGTGAAAGAAAATGTCACGGTATCTCCAGTTGCGTACGCGGTACGGCTACCGCCGGCAAACGGGTACACCTCTCGAGCCCAGGGACGTGCTGCAGCGCGAGAAGGTCTACACGCCCAATCCACGAGGCGGTAACCGTCGGGCACGGCGTGCCCGACACAGTCGGCAGGTCTTCGGACTCGCAGGCAGCCGGTGTGACATCACACCGGACCTAGTGGCCGTCGCTTCCCAGGCTGTGTGCCCAGTGCATGGTGACGGCGGTCGTTCCTGCTCACCGCTGCGGGACAGTCCCGGATTCTCACCGGGTTCCCTCTCACACGCGGACTCCGGGGAGTCCGATGTGCTTCGACGCCTGGTGCGGTCTTCGGGGCTCCTCACGACCGTGCCTGGCGAACCAGCTGCACCGGCCAGCATAGGCCTCCGGCCCGTGCGCGGTTAAGGGGTCCCTGTACTCGTCAAGCACTCACGGGCCCGGAGGGCCTAGAGCCAGCCGTTCGACTCCGCGGCGCGGACGGCCTCGGCGCGGGTGCTGGCGCCGGTCTTGCCGATCGCCGAGGACAGGTGATTGCGCACGGTACCTGCCGACAGGAACAGTGCGGCCGCGATCGAGGCGACCGGCGCACCGTCCCGCGCCGCCCGCAGCACGTCGGTCTCCCGGTCGGTGAGCGGTGATTCCCCGCTGACGAGACTGTCGGCGGCGAGAGCCGGGTCGACGACGCGCAGTCCGGCATGGACGCGCCGGACGGCGTCGGCGAGCTGCCGGGCCGGGGTGTCCTTCACGACGAACCCCGACGCACCGGCCTGCAGTGCCTTGCGCAGGTACCCGGGACGACCGAACGTCGTCACGATCAGGACGCGGGTCTGCGGCATCTCTGCCCGCAGTGCCGCGGCCGCGGCGATCCCGTCCAGGCCGGGCATTTCGACGTCGAGGAGCGCGACGTCGGGGGAGTGCTCGCGCGCCGCCGCGACGACCTCGTCGCCGCGCCCGACCTCCGCGACGACCGTCAGGTCCGCCTCCAGGTCCAGCAGGGCGGCGAGGGCACCGCGGACGAGTGCCTGATCGTCGGCGAGCAGCAGCCGGATCGTCACGGGACCTCTTCCTTCAGCACGTGCAACGAGAATCCGCCCGGTTGCGGATGGGTGATGACGACCCGGGCTCCGGCGGCGGCGGCGCGCTCCCGCAGGCCCACCAGCCCGTTCCCGTGCACGGATTCGGCGCAGCCGGCGCCGTCGTCGACGACGGCGACCTCGCGTTCGCCCACCGTGACCGAGCAGTGCGTTGCGCCGCTGTGCCGAACCACGTTCGTGACACCCTCGCGGACCGTCCACGCGAACAACTCGCGCAGGCCGGTGGGCACCGACTCGGTGCTGTTGGGCAGCTCGGCCTCGATTCCGGCCGACCGCAACGCTTCCCCGGCCCGGGCGATCTCCACCGGAAGCGACAGCCCCCGGATTCCCTGCACGGCCTGCCGGACGTCCGCGAGCGCGTCGCGGGAAAGGCGTTCCAGGTCTGCCACTTCCGTGCGGGCCCGGTCGAGGTCGATGTCGAGGAGCGGGCCCACGAGTTCGGCCTTGACGGTGATGACGGTGAGGGAGTGCCCGAGGATGTCGTGGAGGTCGCGGGCCATCCGGGTGCGTTCCTCCTGCACCGCGAGTCGTTCGCTCGCTTCCCGTTCCCGGACCAGTTCGATGTTGCGGTTGATCAGCTTGGTCACCCCGAACATCGCGAATGCGGCCGCGCACACGCCCAGCGAGAGCCCGGTGCCAGACCCCCAGTCCATCACCGTGGAGATCACTTCCACGAGAACTGCGACGGTCAGCGCGGTGATCCCGCCGAGCCACGCGGGGAACAGCATGACCGCGGAGACGGCGAGGAAGACGGCGGCGGACAGCCCCGACGACCCGACGGCGACCACCATGACGGCCGCGAGCCCGAACAACGCCACCACCAGCGGTACCGCCTGGTTCAGCGGTGGCCGAAACTCGTTGTGCGCGCGCCGGGTATGCGACCACCGGAACATCGCAAGGTACGTCACCGCGAATGCGAGCGTGGCGATCATCCCGATCCAGCCCCGGACCTGATCGCGGGCGGCCCACCCGTCGAGGAACGGCTGGAACAGGAAGACCGTCCACGCGGCAGCGAAAATGAATCCGAAACGGCCCCATCGCCTGGTCACGACGGGGCCGTCGGGGGTGGTCACGGCAGTCACGATACCGCCGTCACACTCGCTCGGTGTCGCGCTGGAACCGCCACGCCGCACCGCCGGCGAAGATCGCCAACCACACCGCGACGTTGAGGAGCCACGTCCACTGCATCGCGTCACCGGTGAGCGGCGCGTGCACCAGCTGACTCAGCCCGTACGTAGGCATGAACTGCGCGATCGACGCCCACACCGAACCGTCCTGCAGCGGCATGAACAGCCCGCCCGCGAAACCGAGCACGGCGAGCCCGGGGCCGAGGATCTGCATGACGTTCTCGCTCGGCAGCAGGTACCCCATGAACAGGCCGAACGCGGCGAACACTGCGGATCCGAGCCAGGTGATCAGGGCCGTCGTGAACCACAGGGACGTGTCCATCCGGACGGACGTGAACGCGCCCACCAGGTAGACGACGCCGACGGCCCCGAGCCCGAGCATCATCGCGACGAGCACCTTGACGAAGATGTAGACCCCGGGGGACAAGGGGGTGAGCCGCAACTGCCGGCTCCATCCCGACGCCCGTTCCACCGACACCATCGCGCCGCCGCTCGTCGTCGCGATCATCGCGCCGTACAGCGCCATGCTGATCATCACGTACGCCGAGACGTTCCCGTTGCCCGCGCTCTCACCCGAGTAGCTCGGGTTCAGGCCGAAGATGAGGAAGAAGACGACCGGCATGACGAGAGTGATGATCATCGTGCGCCGATTGCGCAGCAGCCGGCGCAGTTCGAGTCCGAGGAGGGTGGTGTTGAGTCCGCCGAACGGGGGAACGCGGCGGGGTGCGGCGAGGGTGGTCATCAGTTCGATCCTTCCGTGGCGGAGTCGTCGGAGGTGAGTGCGATGAACGCGTCTTCGAGACCCCGGGAGATGATTTCCAGGTCGCAGGCGGGCGTCTGCGTGAGGAGATGACGCGCGACGGCGTCGGTGTCCCGCGAGTGGACGAGCACGCTGTCGCCGCGTACTTCGATGCTGTCGGCACCGGGAAGCGCGAACAACTGGTCCCTGTCGGCGCCCGGGAAGTGGGCGCGCACCGTGCGTCCCGCGGCTAATGCCTTCACCTCGGCAGCGGTGCCGTCGGCCACCACCTTTCCCTTGCGCACCAGCACGATCCGGTCGGCGTAGGCGTCGGCCTCCTCGAGATAGTGCGTCGCGAAGACGACGGTCCGGCCGCTGTTCGCGTCGGCGCGGATCGCCGACCAGAAGTCCCGCCTGCCCTCGACGTCCATGCCCGTGGTCGGCTCGTCGAGGATCAGCAGCTCGGGATCGGAGAGCAGGGCCATCGCGAACCGCAGTCGCTGCTGCTGACCACCGGAACACTTGCCCACCAACCGGTTTCCGAGATCGGCGATGCCGGACCGGGTGAGGACCTCGTCGACGGGCCGCGTGTCGGCGAACAGGCTCGCGGTGAGCCGGACGGTCTCCTCGACGGTCAGTTCCTTCAGCAGCCCGCCCGTCTGCATGACCGCCGAGACCAGACCCTGCGCGATCGCGGTGCGCGGATCGGTGCCGAACACGGACACCTCACCGGCTGTGGGGCGGGACAATCCGAGGACCATGTCGACGGTGGTGGTCTTGCCGGCGCCGTTGGGGCCGAGGAACGCGACGATCTCGCCGGGCCGGATCTCGAGGTCCAGGCCTCGGACGGCGTGACCGTCACCGAAGTACTTGTGGACGCCGCGCAGGCTGACTGCCGGAGCCGGCGACGCGGAGGCCTTCGTGGAGGTGTGCAGCTCTGTCGATGTCATGCATTCAGCGTGCGATCCGGACGGCCGCCGACCCCCACACGTCCGTCACGACCTCACCGTGACAAATGTCAGGGGCCGGGGTAGGTGTGGCGCCGATCGGGGGCAGCCGTTACTGTGGGCGCCATGCAGCGCGCATATTTCTGGTTTAGCAGGCCGGCCCCGGGTGGGCCGGTCGGCGTAACCACGCGCTGACTTCTTCCACCCCAGAGCCGGATTACAGACCGGCTCGCGGGAATCTCCACAGTCTTCGAGGGCCGGCCTGAGAACAGGAACCCGAACCCATGACTGTCACTCTCGACACCACTACCAGCAGTGATCGGCTGGACGACCAGCGCACCGCCAGTATCAGCCCGCTGGTGGCCCCGTCGGTCGTGCGCCGCGAATACGCCCCCGACGACGTCGCGTCCGCAACCGTCCGCTCCGGCCGCGCCGACACGGTGAACGTGCTGAACGGCGACGACGATCGACTGCTCGTCGTGGTGGGCCCGTGCTCGGTGCACGACCCGGACGCCGCCATGGACTACGCCCGCCTGCTCGCCGCGAAGGCCGAGGAATTGCGCGACGACCTGCACATCGTGATGCGGGTCTACTTCGAGAAGCCGCGCACCACGCTCGGCTGGAAGGGTCTGCTCAACGACCCGCACCTGGACGGCACGTTCGACATCGACACCGGGATCCGCATGGGCCGCAAGCTGCTGCTCGACGTGTCCTCGCTCGGCCTGCCGGTCGGCTGCGAGTTCCTCGACCCGATCATGCCGCAGTACATCGCGGACCTCGTCACGTACGGCGCGATCGGTGCCCGCACCGCCGCCAGCCAGGTGCACCGGCAGCTGTGCAGCGCGCTGTCGATGCCGGTCGGGATCAAGAACTCGACGGAGGGTGACGTGCAGGTGGCCGTCGACGGTACCCGCGCCGCCGCGGCGAGCCACGTGTTCCCCGGCACCGACCTCGACGGGCAGGCCGCGCTGATCCGCACGGTCGGCAACCCCGACTGCCACGTCATCCTCCGCGGGGGCAGCGACGGACCGAATTACGACGCGGAGACGGTGGCGGACACGCTCGCCCGGCTGCGCAAGGGCGGTCTGCCGGAGCGGGTCGTCATCGATGCCAGCCACGGCAACAGCAGCAAGAACCACGAGAAGCAGGTCGACGTGCTGAACGACATCGCGGTGCGGCTCGAGGAGGGCGAGAAGGGGATCGTCGGTGTGATGGTGGAGAGCTTCATCGAAGCCGGTCGCCAGGACCTCACGCTCGGAAAGGCCAAGGACCTCACGTACGGCCAGTCCATCACCGACGCGTGCATCGACTGGAGCACGACGGCGGCGCAGCTGGACCGTCTCGCGCAGGCAGTGGCCGCACGTCGGAAGTGATCACCGCACGCCTCTCGTGCGGAACTGCACGCTGATCCGCGGTCCGAGCGGGCGGGTGCTCTTCGGTACGCAATGCTCCCAGGTGCGCTGGCAGGAACCACCCATCACCAGCAGGTCACCGTGGCCGAGCGAGTACCGGATCGAGTGCCCGCCGCCGCGCGGACGCAGCAGCAGCGGACGCGCGGCGCCGAGCGAGAGGATGGCGACCATGGTGTCTTCGGTGCGGCTGCGGCCGGTGTCGTCGCCGTGCCAGGCGACGCTGTCGGAGCCGTCGCGGTAGAAGCAGAGTCCGGAAGTGGCGAACTTCTCGCCCAGTTCGGGCAGGTAGTGCGTGCTCAGGGCGTCGCGTGCCGCGACCAGCAGCGGGTCGGGGAGCGGCTCACCCTCCGGGTAGAACCGGACGAGGCGTGGGACGTCGACCACCCGGTCGTACATCTGGCGCCGCTCCGCCTTCCACGGCACCCTTTCCGCGAGCGTGGTGAACAGCTCGTCGGAACCGGTCAGCCACCCCGGACGCACGTCGACCCACGCTCCCGCCGTGAGCGTGCGACGCTGCACCGTCGACCCGAGCGCGCCCAGCTCGACACCGAACGACGCGTCGTCGAACAGTGAAGCCTGGAGCGCATACCGCGCATCCGCGGAAGTCATGCCGCCATGCTACCCGATATTCGAACGTATGTTCCCACAATTTTTCTCGAGGCGGCAGTCGCCACTCAGGCGCACCCCTTCTTGGTTCGCGCACTACTTTTCGGGCCCTGGTAGGGGTGCGGCTGCGAAGAAGGGGTGCGTCTACACGGAAGCCCGGGGAACGGCGGCGGTTGTTACCGCGGCACCGCCGGCTCGCGGTCGTCGCCGGTGTCGACGGTCGCCTTCTGCCTGCTCGGCCACCAGAAGGCGCGACGTTCGAGTGCCGACAGGCTCGGTACCAGCATCGGGGCCATCGCGAAGGCTGCGATGGCGACACCGATCGCGACACCGAAGCCGAGTTCGGCGAGGTTGGCCAGTCCGGTGAGGGTCAGGGAAGCGAAGGTCAGCGCCAGGATCAGACCGGCGGCGGCCACGGTGGGGGCGTCGTTGGAGACGGCGATCCGCGCGGACTCACGCGGGGTGTACCCGTTGCGGAATTCCTCGCGCAGTCGCGAGGCCAGCAGGATGTTGTAGTCGGTGCCGATAGCGACGACGAACAGGTACAGCACGATCGGAATCGAGAAGTCGATCCCGTCGTAGCCGAGGCCGTGCAGGAACAGGAGCACCACGGCGCCGAGGGTGGCGACGAACGTGAGTGCGACGCACACCAGCAGGTTGAGCGGGGCGAGCACGGCGAGCAGGAGGAGGGCGAGAATCAACGCGATCGCGACTGCGGCGACGGGGAACACGAGGCGCGTATCCGCCGCGAGTTGCGCGCGGACGTCGACGAACGTGGACGTCTGCCCTCCCACAACGACTTCCGAACCGGGGACCGCGCCGTGGGCGGCATCGCGGATCGGTCCCTCGACGAGGTCGAGGGACGCGTTCGAGTAGGGGTCGTCGGCGAGTACGACGTTGACGAGCGCGGCGCGACCGTCCTGACTGGGTCGCGGCGGGGCGACCGAGGACACTCCCGGCACCTGCGTGAGAGCGGTGACGAGCGGGGTCAGCGACGCGGGATCGAGTGGTCCGGGAGCCACGACGTACACCTGGGTCGGGCTCAGCGCACCCGCGGGGAAGGATTGATCGAGGGTGTCGAAGGCCTGCTGTGACGGCGTGTCGGAGGGCAGTTCCCCCAGCGTGTTGTACGTCGACTTGTAGCCGGACGCGAAGGAGGCGAGCGCGATCAACACGACGCCGATCGCGACGGCGAACACGGCTGGGCGGTGCCCGATCGCGGCGCCGATCGACGCGAACGGTGTGTGGGGGCTGTCGTGCCCCGGTCCGAGCGGCCAGAACAGGTGGCGGCCCAGCACGGTGAACACGGCGGGGATGAGCGTCAACGCCGTCACCAGCATGACGGCCACGGCGACGATGAGTCCCGGCGCGAGCGTGGTGAGCGAGCCGAGTTTCGCCAGCAGCAGGGCGGCGAACGCGACGATGACCGTGAGCGCCGACGACGCCACGACGCGCCCGACGACGTCGGTGGAGAACACGAGAGCTTCTCGATGCGTGTCGGTGGTGGACCCTGCCGCGGCCTGCTGCCGGAGACGTTCGCGATAGCGGAACAACAGGAAGACGATGTAGTCGGTGCCGACACCGAAGAGAACGACCACGAGTATGGATTGCAGCGACGTGCTGACCTGGAAGTCGAACAGATCGGCGAGCACGGCGGTCAGTCCGGTGACCACCGACAGCACCACGCCGATCACGAGTACCGGCAGGACGGCGATGACGGGGCTGCGGAAGATCAGGCCGAGCAGGGTGAGGATGACGATCACCGTGGCGATCGTGATGACCTTGTCGGCGTTGTCGTAGGCGGCGGTGGTGTCGACCTGAATGGCCGCGTTCCCGGTCAGCCCGCTCACCAGGCCGGTGCCGTTCAGTTGCTGCTCGGCGTCGCCCCGGATGACCGGCACGGCGTCGTTGACCTGGTCGTCGCCGGGTTGTCCGTCGAACACCACCTGCAGTGCGGCAGCCTTCCCGTCGGCGGACAGCGACGCAGGCGACCCCTGCACGCTCACAACTCCCGGGATCGCCGAATTCTGCAGCGAGGTCGCGAGATTCAGTGCCGTCTGCTGGTCTGCGGGTGACAGTGGGGCGGCGTCGGCACGGACCACCACCAGGCTGCCGGTGGCGCCCGACAGGCTCGGGAAGTATTCGTTGCCGACGGCCTGCGCCTCGGAGGACTCGAATGAACTGGGCAGGAACGTCTGCTGGTTACCGGTGGTGTAGTCGTCGAGACTCGGTGCGAACAGGATGACGGCTATCGCCGCGACCACCCAGGTCGCGATGACGTGCCACGGGTGTGCGACGACGGTGCGCGCGATATAGGCAAACATCATTCCCCGTTCCGGGAGATGAAGGGTCGGCCGGCGCCGGGCCGGGCGGTCGAACCGTGCTCAGTCATCGTCGCATGCAGGGCGGCGCGAAGGCTACGGGTTTCGCGGCATCGACAGACCGCGGCCCCGCTCCGACGTCAGGGAGCGGGGCCGCGGTACGTCATGGTGCTCGCTACCGCAAGGGGGTGAAATCCCGGCTACCGAGATAGTCGGGGCGCGGTGCGGGCGCCGAGAACGGTGCCGTCAGGGTGTTCTCGACACTGTTGAACACGATGAAGAGGTTGGAACGCGCGAACGGCGTGATGTTGCCGTTCGAACCGTGTATGCAGTTGGAATCGAACACGGTGGCGGAGCCGGCCGGTCCGGTCATCATGTCGATGCCGTACTCGTTCGCCATCCGGGTGAGCGTCGGCTGATCGGGCGACCCCGTGGGTGGAACGTAGCTGACCAGCGATTCCTTGTAGTAGTCCTCGGGGGTTTCGCCGGCGCACGACACGAACGCGCGGTGAGATCCGGGCATGATCATCAGCCCGCCGTTGTGCCCGTAGTTCTCGGTGAGCGCGATCGAGATACTCGCGGCGCGAGGAGTGGGCATGCCGTCCTCGGCGTGCCAGGTCTCGAAGTCGGAGTGCCAGTAGAACGGGCCGCCGGTGAAACCGGGCTTGAAATTGAGTCGCGACTGGTGGACGTAGACGTCCGAACCGAGGATCTGCCGGGCGATACCCACGACCTCGGGGCGGCGGATGATCTCGTCGACGACGTCGCTGAGGCGGTGGACGTCGAACACGGAACGGACGGCGCCGTCGCCGTTCTCCCGCACGACGCGGTCGTCGCCGCGCAGTGTGTCGGTCTCGGCGAGGCGGGTCATCTCGTCGACCAGGTTGAACACGTCGCGTGGTGGGATGATCGACTCGGCGGAGTGATATCCGCGTTTGTCGTAGACGGCAATCTGATTCGCGGTGAGCGGACCGGAGCGGGTATCACCCCGTTTCTGGTCCGACCAGGTGACCGGGTCCTGGCGGACGGTCATCGTGCACTCGTTGCGGTCCCTCGTGGGGTAGTTGTCGGCTACGGCCGTACGCATAACTCGTGTTTCACCCTTTCGGATTGGACAACGCTTTACTCTTCCGACGTTCCCACTGGTCGTCGACGAATGCAACCCGGACACAGGTCCACCGAGGCCGGACTGGACCGCGACGCCGCGGCGCCGCGGTGGGATCGTCACGGGCATGATCGATTCGGCGGCGGTATTCGGAGTGGCGGCGATCGCCCTCGGCATGGTTCTCACACCGGGACCCAACATGGTGTATCTGGTCTCGCGCAGCATCACTCAGGGCAGGGCGGCGGGACTGGTCTCGCTGGCCGGTGTCGCTCTCGGATTCCTGTGCTATCTGGCTGCTGCGACACTGGGTATTTCGGCGGTGTTCTCCGTCGTACCGCAGGCGTACACCGCGCTGAAGCTGGCGGGCGCGTGCTATCTGGGCTGGCTGGCGTGGCAGGCGTTGCGGCCCGGCGGGCACACACCGTTCGCGCCTGCACGGACGCTGCTGCCCCGGGATTCGTCTGCCCGGCTGTTCCTGATGGGTCTCACGACCAACCTGCTCAATCCGAAGATCGCGGTGATGTACCTGGCGCTGATCCCGCAGTTCGTCCATCCCGGCGCCGGGCCGGTGTGGTTGCAGAGCCTGCTGCTGGGCACCGTGCAGATCGTGGTCGCGCTCACCGTGAACGCGCTGATCGTCTGCGTCGCAGGAACTGTCGCGACGTTCCTGTCCGGACGCCCGGTGTGGCTGCGTGCGCAGAAGTTCGTGATGGGAAGCGTCCTCGGCGGCCTCGCCGTTCACCTCGCCCTCGACCGGACGCGGCCCGCGACGGTCTGAATCGGCAGTGGCCTGAATCATGCACGCATGAGCATGTTTCGCGGGTACCGTCGGAAGCGACGACGACGAAGGGGCGAGAGATGGCGGAGACCATGCGGGCGCAGCGATTCCATGCCGACACGAAAAGCATTGCGGTCGAAGATGTTCCGATTCCGGAACCCGGCCCCGGTGAAGTGCTCGTCAAAGTGGAGTTCTGCGGCATCTGCCATTCCGACCTGAGCCTGATCGACGGCACGTTTCCCGCACTGCTGCCCGAGGTGACGCAGGGCCACGAGGCGTCGGGCACCATCGCGAAACTCGGTGCCGGAGTGACCGGCTGGTCCGAGGGAGACCGCGTCGTGCCGTCCGCGGGCAGGCCCTGCTTCGCGTGCCGCAACTGCCGCCGCGGGGACCTCACGAACTGTCTGAACATCCAGCTCATGGCGTTCGCCTACGACGGCGCGTGGGCCGAGTACACGGTGGCGCAGGCCGGGGGACTGACCCGCATCCCGGACAACGTTCCGTTCGAGCAGGCGGCCATCCTCGCCGACGCGGTGTCGACGCCGTTCGGCGCGGTCGTGCGCACCGGCAAGGTGGTGGTCGGGGAGACCGTCGGGGTGTGGGGCGTGGGTGGAGTCGGCACTCACATCGTGCAGCTGGCACGCCTGGTCGGAGCTGTCCCCGTGATCGCGTTCGACATCAATCCCGCTGTGCGGGAACGTGCCCTGGAACTCGGGGCCGATTACGCGTTCGACTCCCGGGACGAGAACCTGAAGGAGAAGGTCGCCGAGGCGACGGGCGGCCGGATGCTCGACGTCGCGTTCGACGCGGCCGGACTGAAAGTGACATTCGAGCAGGCACTCGACTGCCTGACGGTGGGTGGCCGACTCGTCGCGGTCGGGCTGAGCGCGCAGGAGGCCTCGGTGGGAACGACCGCACAGTTCGGGCTGTCTCAGAAGCAGGTGCTCGGCCACCTCGGCTACAAGAACGTGGACATCGAAACCCTCGCCGAACTGGTGTCCCGTGGCCGCCTCGACCTGTCGCGGTCGATCAGCGAGATCATCCCGCTCGAAGACGTCGCAAAGGGCATCGAGAAACTCGCGAACCATGAGGGAGATCCCATCCGGATCCTCGTCAAACTCTGAAACCGGCAGGTCCTGGACTCGGCTCACCGGCACCTGTCGGTGCCCCGCTGTACCGTCGGGCCATGGGATATGAATTTCAAGTCACAGTGGACTCGGAGAACCCGCATACCCTGGCCAAATGGTGGGCGCAGACGCTCGGCTGGGAGGTGGAGCCGAGCAACGAGGAGTTCATCCGCGGGCTCGTCCAGGCCGGCCACGCGCAGGAGTCCGACACCATGGAGTTCGAGGGTGTCCTGGCCTGGCGGGAGGGCCAGGCCATCCGCGATCCGGAACACCCGGAGCGCCCGCGCGTGCTGTTCCAGCTGGTTCCCGAACGGAAGACGGTGAAGAACCGGCTCCACCTGGACATCAGGGTCGGGGACGCCCGCTACGAGGTCGCCGAGAAGCTGGAGCAGTCCGGCGCCACCGTGCTCCACCGCGGCCGGCAGGGGCCGAGCGAGTGGGTCACGATGGCAGACCCCGAGGGCAACGAGTTCTGCGTCAGCTGACGCGCTGTCACGCTCCGCGGTAGGAGCTCGGGGTGCTGCCGGTCCAGCGTTTGAAGGCGCGACGGAACGCGCTGGGCTCGGAGAAGCCGAGCCGCGCCGACAGGTCCTCCACGGTCTCGCCGCGCCGGAGCCCGGCCACGGCGGCGTCGCGGAGCACTTCCTCGCGCAGCTGATTCAGCGACGTCCCGTCCTGCCGGAGCAGGCGGCGCAGGTGGGGGACGCTGATCGACAGCATCTCCGCGATGTCCTCGGCGGTCGACGTCCGGCCTTTCATGCCCAGCTCGAGGACCCGGCGCACCTGCGCCGACGCCGTGCTGTCGTAGTCACGCTCCGACATCAGCAGCGTCGGTGACTCTCGGAGGTAGTCCTCGAGCGTCTCCTCGGTCTGGATGATGGGCGCCCGCATCACCGCGTTGTCGAATTCGACTGCGGGAATATCGGAATCGAAAGTTACGGGGACGCCGAAGATGTGATCGTAGTTCTCGGCGAGCTGCGGCAGCGGCGCCGGATACGGCAGTTCCACCGCCAGCAACCGGACCCTCTTGCCCACGAGCCACGCCGCGAAACGATGAAGCAGGATCAGCAGGAAATCGGTGGTCACCCGCGTCGCCTCGAGCGACGACTGCACGTCCTCGGTGGACCGTTCGGCCGCGGCCGGGCGGATGTCGATGGTCATCCGGGTTCCGCCGTTGACACCGGGACCGATGTGCAGCGCGGGCAGTGACGGCAGGGCGCGCAGGATGTCGGCCATCCGCTCGAGGGCGGCGGACAGATCCGCGGTGTGGATCAGTGCGAGGCAGACGAGCCGAAACGTGCCGCGGGGGACCGGGGCCGGCCCGAGGCCGAACAATTCGTCGCCCGTGATCTGCCAGACCGCCTGGGTGAACGCGGTGACCTGGGTCGGCGTCAACCGGGCCAGCGGATCCTCCAGCGACGCCGCCGTGATTCCCGCCGCCGACAGCGCGGGGGAGAGATCGACCCCACTGCGCGCCGACAGTTCGAGCGACCGCCGCACGAAGTCGGCGGGGATGGTGCGGGCAGTCACGATCCGGGCTCCCCGAGGGTCCGGAGCCGCCGCGCCGCCTCCTCGAGCACGTGATCCTGCTTGCAGAACGCGAACCGCACCAGCGGGTTCCACGGCTGCGGATGGTCGGTGAACACACTGACCGGCACCGCGGCCACGCCGATGCGCTCCGGGAGCCCGCGGCAGAAGTCGATTCCGTCGCGTTCGCCGATCGCGGTGATGTCGGCGCACAGGTAGTACGTGCCGCCACCCGAATAGACCTCCAGACCGGACGCGACGAGCGCGTCGTACAGCACGTTCCGCTTGGCCTGGAGACTGTCCCGCAGCTCTTTCACCCACTGCTGCTCGTGGCTCAGCGCATGCGCCACCGCGGGCTGGAACGGTCCGCCGCCGACGAAGGACATGTACTGCTTCGCGGTCCGGACGGCGTCGATCAGTTCCGCCGGACCGCACGCCCAGCCGATCTTCCACCCGGTGACGTTGAACGTCTTGGCGGCGCTCGACACCGAGACGGTCCGTTCGTACATTCCCGGCAGAGTGGCCAGGGCGGTGTGCGTCCGGCCGTCGAACACCAGGTGCTCGTACACCTCGTCGCTGAGAACCAGCAGGTCGTGCTCGCACGCCAGCTCCGCGACGGCGGCGATCTCCTCCGGGGTGAACACGGTGCCGGTCGGATTGTGTGGGGTGTTGATCACCAGCATCCGGGTCTTCGGTGTGATCGCGGCCCGCAGAGCGTCGAGGTCGACGACGAACTTCGTGCCGGAGCGGGCGAGCGGCACGCTGCGGCGCACCGCCCCCGCCAGCGCGACAGACGCCGCGTAGGAGTCGTAGTACGGCTCGATCAGCACCACTTCCTCACCCGGTTCGACCAGCCCCAGAATGGCGGCGCTGATGGCCTCGGTGGCGCCGACGGTGACCAGCACCTCCGAGTCGGGGTCGTGGTCGAGCCCGTACCGGGCCAGGCGGTCGGCCGCGATCGCCTGGCGGAGCACGGGCATGCCGGGGCCGGGCGGGTACTGGTTGAGCCCGTCCGCGATGGCTCGGCGCGCGGTGTCGAGCATGGACGCGGGACCGTCGGTGTCGGGGAAACCCTGACCGAGGTTGATGGCGTCGTGGCTCACGGCGAGCGCCGTCATCTCGGCAAAGATGGTGGACGCGAACGGCTGCAAGCGCTGGACGGTGCGGTTGCGCGGCGTTGCGGGCATTACTGCAGCGTAGTCGGTGTGACGGCGAGGGTTGCACAGGGCCGCGTCACGTTCTGCAGGGCTGTCTCGTCTTCTCGGTAGACGGCGCGCGAAGGGCGCCCGGTGACGATGGAGGACGCAATGCCCCGCATTCCCGCAGTGGCCCCGGCGGACGCGAGCCCGCTGGTGAAGGTCGCCTACAAATATGCTGCCCACAAGTTCGACGAGGTGCCCGAGCCGTTCACCGTGCTCGCCCATCACCGCAAGCTGTTCGTCGCCTCGGCCCGGCACGAGCTGGCGGTGCAGAAGGCGTCGACCGTGCTTTCCGCGAACGTGCGGGAGATCGCCGTCTACCGCGTGGCGTGGACGATCGGCTGCTCGTGGTGCGTGGACTTCGGCACGATGCTGCAACGCCTCGACGGCCTCGACGTGGAGCGGCTCCAGCACATCGCCGATTACGCAGACTCGCCCGCGTACAGCGAGGACGAGCGCGCAGCCATCGCATACGCCGACGCGATGACGGCGACGCCTACCACGGTCACCGACGAACAGGTCGCAGACCTCGAGCGCCGGTTCGGCCGGGCCGGTGTCGTCGAACTGTCCTACCAGATCGGCATCGAGAACATGCGCGCCCGGATGTACTCGGCGCTGGGCATCACGGAGCAGGGTTTCGGCACCGATTCGTGCCGGGTGCCGTGGGCCGACGACGCCGCGGTCACGAAGGAGGGTCCGGGAGCCTGATCCCGCCGAACTTCTCCGGATTGGCGATGTCGTACGCCGCGTAGACGAGTCCGTCCCGGACGGTGAACCCACCCACTCGCGGCGGCGAGCTGCGGTGGGCCTCGTCGCCGGTGAGTGCGGAACTGAAGTAGCCCAGCTGGCCGTTGACCAGGACCGGCTGCATGACGGTGAACACCGCCGGCCCGTACCGCTCGATGAGACCGAGGAAGAAGCGGGCGAACTTGTCCGCGCCGCGGATGACGTTGACGGCGGTGCTCGTGGTGCCGTTGGCGTCGCCGATGACGAGAGCGTCCGGGTGCAGCGCCGCGACCACCGCGTCGAGGTCGCCGGCGGCGAGTGCCTCGAGCAGTCGCTGCACGGCGAGCGCATGCTCCTCGTCGGGAACGGCGGGTGTGGTTGCGGCAGCGGCCTTGCGGGCCCGCGACGCGAGCTGACGCGCCGCGGGCGTCTCGATTCCGAGAATCCCGGCTACCTCGTCGAACGGCACCCCGAAACCGTCGTGCAGCACGAACGCGATCCGTTGCGCAGGGGTGAGCGTGTCGAGCACGATCAGCGCGGCGAGGCGGTTGTCCTCGTCCCTGACGACCGCTTCCAGCGGGTCCGGCTCAGCTGACGGCGACAGTCCGGTGACGATGGGTTCCGGAAGCCATTGGCCGACATACTGTTCCCTCCGCACCGCGGCCGACCGCAACCGGTCGAGGCAGATCCGCCCGACCACCGTCGTGAGCCACGGCCGGAGGTCGCGGATGTTCGCGGCGTCCGCGTCGTCGAGTCGTAGCCACGACTCCTGCACGGCGTCCTCCGCGTCGCTGACGCTTCCCGTCAGCCGGTACGCTACGGAGAGCAGATGCGGCCGGTGGGACTCGAATTCGTCTACCAGCGTCGCAGTGGGCATGCCGATATCCTACGTGCGGTCCAGACATAAAATCCGTCGTGTGCGTAACCGTTGACCCTGGTGGTGGGTCCGGACGTATGGTGTGGCGACCACACCACGTCCAGGGAGTCTGCCATGTTCCAGTGTTTCGGCTGTCGTAGCTGACCTGGCTTTTTCGCACCCCTTTTTCTTCTGCACGTCCTGCTCACCCGTCCGGCGACCGCCGGGCGGGTTCGGGAGTGCGCTCGCACGACCCGCCGCTTCGTCGTGTGCGGGCATCACACACTAGGAAGACCTTCGATGATTCGTCCACGTTTCGCGCGGACTCTGGCCGCAGCGGCCGCCCTTCTCACGTTCACCAGCCTCGCTGTCGCGTGCTCCGGTTCCGAGACCACCACGACAGCCGACGGGAAGACGGTGTTGCGCTACGAGGGGACCACGGGGCAGGTCTCGTTCCCGGAACTCGCGGCCGACCTGGGCTACTACCAGAAGGTCGAACTGAACTGGATCGGCGACACCACCAGTGGGCCGCAGAGCATCCAGAATGCGGCCACGGGGCAGACCGACTTCGGTGGCGCGTTCAACGGTGCGGTGTTGAAGCTGGCCGCGGCCGATTCGCCGATCACGTCCGTCATCGGCTACTACGGCTCCGACAAGGAGACGTTCAACGGGTACTACGTGCTCGACGGAAGCCCGATCACGTCGGCACGTGACCTGATCGGCAAGAAGGTCGGCATGAACACGCTCGGCGCGCACCACGAGTTCCTCGTGCGTGAGTGGCTGGCGCGAGAGGGCCTGACCCCCGACGAGATCAAGCAGGTCGAGTTGACCGTCGTTCCGCCGGTGAACACCGAACAGGCGCTGCGGCAGGGTCAGATCGACGTCGGCACGCTCGGAAGCGTGTTCCGCGACAAGGCGGTCGAACGCGGCGGCATCCGCCCGCTGTTCACCGACGAATCCATCTTCGGTTCCTTCACCTACGGTTCGCTGCTGTTCCGCGACGACTTCATCGCGAAGAACAAGGACGCCGTCGCGGACTTCGTGCAGGGCACGGCACGCGCGATCCGCTGGACCCAGACGACTCCGCGCGACGACGTGATCGCGAAGTACAAGGACATCATCACCAAGCGCGGCCGCAACGAGACCACCGACCTCGTCGACTACTGGAAGTCGCCGGGTGTGGCGGGTCCCGGTGGCGTGATCACCGACAAGGAGATTCAGACCTGGATCGACTGGCTGGTCCGCAACGGGGAACTCGAGGACGGCAAGCTCACACCCGCCGACGTCTACACCAACGAGTACAACCCGTACGCCAACGGCACGTACCCCGCCGACAGCGGCCCCGACGGACAAGCGCTGGCCGCCAAGTGAACTCCACCCCAGATCCCCACGAGAAGAAAGTGACGTCGATGTCGCACTCCCGGTTCCGGCGCGGCGCCGTGCGCGCCCTCGCGGCAACCGCAGCACTGTTCACGTTGGCTTCGGGAGTGGCGGGGTGCGCCGGCTCGTCGGAGACCGCCACCACAGAGGACGGGAAGACGGTCCTGCGCTACCAGGGGTGGGCCGGGGACGTGGGATTCCACGAACTCGCCGAGGACCTGGGGTATTACGACAAGATCAAGCTCGAATGGGTCGGCGACACCACCAGCGGCCCGCAGGACATCCAGTCGGCGGCCACCGGTGACATCGAGTTCGGCTCGGCGTTCAACGGAGCCGTCGTCAAACTCAATGCCGCGGGGGCACCGATCACGTCGGTGCTGAGTTCCTACGGTGCGGATGCCGGCGAGTACACGGGATACTTCGTGCTGGACGGCAGCCCCATTCGCTCGGCGCGCGACCTGATCGGTAAGAAGGTCGGGATGAACACGCTCGGTGCGCACCACGAGTTCCTGGTCCGGGAGTGGCTGGCCCAGCAGGGGTTGACCCAGGACGAGATCAAGCAGGTGGAGCTGACCGTCGTCCCGCCGGTGAACAACGAAGCGGCCCTGCGCGAAGGTCAGATCGACGTGGCCGCCATCAACGGGATCTTCCGCGAAACAGCCCAGGAGCGTGGGGGTATCCGGCCGCTGTTCACGGACCGGGATCTGTTCGGCGCATTCAGTTACGGAACCTACGTGGTGCGCGACGACTTCCTGGCGAAGAACAAGGACGCCGTTGCGGACTTCGTGCAGGGCACGGCCCGGGCCATCCGATGGACCCAGGTGACTCCGCCTGAGGAGGTCGTCGCACGGTTCAAGAGCATCATCGACAAGCGTGGCCGCAACGAGAGCGACGAGGCCATCGACTACTGGCGCAGCTCCGGGATTCCCGTCGCTGGGGCCGTGATCCAGGAGAAGGAGCTGCAGACCTGGATCGACTGGCTCGTCCGCAACGGTGAGCTCGACGAGGGCAAGTTGACCGCAACCGACCTCTACACCAACGAATTCAACCCGTACGCCAACGGCACGTTCCAGCCCGAGAGCGGGCCCGACGGAGAAGTACTGGAAGGACAGAAATGAGCACCACCGCCTCGAACCCCGATCGGGTTCAGACGCCCAAGCTCCGCCTCGAGCACGTCACCAAACAGTTCGACGTGCGAGGGTCCAAGGACAAGTTCACCGCGATCGAGGACATCGACATCGATCTCGCGGACGGTGAATTCCTCGTCCTCGTCGGGCCGAGTGGTTGCGGGAAGTCCACGCTGCTCGACCTGCTCGGCGGACTCAGCACCCCCACGTCGGGCCGGATCCTGCTCGACGGGCAGCCGGTGACCGGGCCGGGTCTCGACCGCGGAATCGTCTTCCAGCAGTACGCACTCCTGCCGTGGCGGACGGCCCGGCACAACATCGAGTTCGGGCTCGAGGCCAAGGGACTGCCCAAGAAGGAACGGCGCGAACTCGCCGAGCACTACCTCGAACTCGTCGGCCTGAAGGGCTTCGGCGACCGGTACCCGCACGAGCTGTCGGGCGGCATGAAGCAGCGCGTCGCGATCGCCCGCAGCCTCGCGTTCGATCCCGAGGTGCTGCTGATGGACGAGCCGTTCGCGGCGCTCGACGCGCAGACCCGTGAGTCGCTGCAGGACGAATTGCTACGCATCTGGAAGGCCACCGGCAAGACCATCCTGTTCATCACGCACGGCATCGACGAGGCCATCTACCTCGGGCAGCGGGTCGCCGTCCTGACGTCGCGGCCCGGCCGGGTGAAGACGTTCGTCGACATCGACATCGACCGCAGCGGTGAGGACGTCCGGTCCAACGAGCAGTTCCGGCACTACCGCCACCGCATCTGGACGCTGCTGCACGGCGAAGTGGAGCGTGCACAGGTAATCGAGAAGGAGGAAGCACATGTCTAGCGCACTCGCGTCACCGGAGGCTCCCGTCGCAATCGATCGACCCGGGACCTCGGCTCCGTCGCCCGCTTCCACCCCGCCGCAGCCGGGTGCCGTCCAGCGTGCCGGTGCGGCACTGCGTCCGATCGTCTGGCGGATCCTCAAGCCGTCCGTCGCGATCGTCGCCTTCCTGGCACTGTGGGAGATCGCTCCGCGGGTCGGTCTCGTCGACGAGGTGTTCCTTCCCCCGTTCACCACGGTGGTAGAGGCATTCTTCGATCTGGTCAAGAGCGGTGAGCTGTGGCAGCACGTCTCCGCCAGCCTCTCCCGCGCCCTGATCGGATTCTTCGTGGCGGTCGTGATCGCGATCCCGCTGGGCATCGCGATCGCCTGGTACCGCCCGGTGTCGGACTTCCTGAACCCGATCCTGGAGCTGTTCCGCAACACGGCGGCGCTGGCGTTGCTCCCCGTGTTCATCCTGATCCTCGGCATCGGTGAGGAGTCCAAGATCGCCCTGGTGATCTACGCGTGCACCTTCCCGATCCTGCTGAACACGATCTCCGGTGTGCGCACCGTCGACCCGTTGCTGATCAAGTCGGCGTCCTCGCTGGGACTGTCGCCCGTGCGCCTGTTCCAGAAGGTCGTGCTGCCCGCCGCCGTTCCCACCATCTTCACCGGAATCCGCATGGCGGCGGCGTCGTCGATCCTCGTGCTGATCGCCGCCGAGATGGTCGGGGCCAAGGCAGGCCTCGGCTACCTGATCACCGCCTCCCAGTTCAACTTCCAGATCCCCAACATGTATGCGGGCATCGTCGCCATCTCGGTTCTCGGGCTGACGCTCAACGCCGTTCTCGTACTGATCGAACGCAGGCTGTCCCGCTGGCGGGTCTAGTCACTTACCGGAAAAGAAACTCCACATGTCACAGGATTCCCAGTTCCACCTCAACGCCTTTCTCATGGGTGTGGGACATCACGAGGCGGCGTGGCGCCATCCCCGCACCGAGGCGCACCGCGTTCTGGACGTCGCACACTTCCAGGAACTCGGCCGGATCGCGGAGCGGGGCAAGCTCGATTCCGTGTTCTTCGCGGACGGTCTCGCCGTCGGACCGCGGATCAAGCACAACACGCAGGCGATCTTCGAGCCCGTCACGTTGCTGTCGGCGATCGCCGTCGCCACCGAACACGTGGGACTGATCGCCACGGCCTCCACGAGCTACTCCGACCCGTACAACCTGGCACGCAAGTTCACGTCGCTCGACCACATCAGCGGCGGCCGGGCGGGGTGGAACATCGTGACCTCGGCCGGTGCGGACGAGGCGGCGAACTTCGGCGTCGACGGCATCCCCGCGCACAGCGGACGGTACGAGCGCGCAGAGGAATTCGTCGACGTCACGCTTGCCCTGTGGGACAGCTGGGAGGACGGCGCGGTGGTGCTCGACCCGGAGGCCGGCGTGTTCGCCGACCCCGGCAAGGTCCACACCATCGACCACGACGGACCGCGGTTCCGGGTCAAGGGGCCGCTCAACTCGCCGAGGTCCGCCCAGGGACGGCCGCTGCTGGTGCAGGCCGGCTCCTCCGAGAGCGGCAAGGAGTTCGCGGCGCGGTACGCCGAGGCCGTCTTCACCGCACAGCGCACCCTGGAGCAGGGTCAGGAATTCTACCGCGACCTCAAGGCGCGTGTCGTCAAGCACGGCCGCAATGCCGGCGAACTGAAGGTGCTCCCCGGCATCGTTCCGTTCATCGCGGACACCGAGGAGGAGGCGAAGGCGCTCGAGCAGTCGTTCACCGACCTGATCTCGCCCGAGTACTCGCTGCGGCAGCTGTCCACGATGCTCGGTGTCGACCTCACGAAGCATTCCCTCGACGCCCCGCTTCCGCCGCTTCCGCCGCTGGACGAGATCCAGGGCAACAAGAGCCGCTACCAGCTGGTGAAGGATCTCGCGGCGGACGGTTCGCTCACCGTCCGGCAGCTGATCGGGCTGCTCGGTGGCGGACGCGGGCACCGCACGTTCGCCGGAACGCCCGAACAGGTGGCCGACGAGCTGCAGACGTGGTTCGAGCAGGGCGCGGCCGACGGTTTCAACATCATGCCGCCCTACCTGCCCGGCGGACTGGACGACTTCGTCGACCGTGTCGTCCCGATCCTGCAGCAGCGCGGACTGTTCCGTACGGAGTACACGGCGACCACCCTCCGCGGTCACTACGGTCTCACGGACGTCGGTAACCGGTTCGCGGGCGCGGTCGACGAAGCGAGCGCATGAGCGGCGAGACCGGTCTGAAACCTCTCGTCACCACCGTCTTCGTCCCTGCTGCGATCTTCGGCATCGGCCAGGGGGCCGCCGCCCCGGTCATGGCACTGACGGCCCGCGAACTGGGTGCGTCCGTGGCCGTGTCCGGGCTGATCGTCGCGGTCGTCGGGCTCGGCGCAGTCCTGGGAGACCTGCCCGCAGGCCGGATCGTCGCCAGGTTCGGGGAGCGACGGTCCATCATCGGCGGCAGTACCGTCGGCGCCGCCGGAGTGCTGGTCTGCCTGCTCGCGCAGACACCCTGGATGCTGGGTGTGGGCGCACTGCTGACCGGGCTCGCCAACGCCGTGTGGGGGCTGGCCCGCCAAAGCTACCTGGCCGACGCCGTGCCGATCGGGCTGCGCGCCCGGGCGATGTCGTCGTTCGCGGCGATGTGGCGGCTCGGCTTCTTCGTGGGACCGCTGCTCGGCGCCGCCGTGATCCTGGTGGTCGGCGCCCGGGGCGGATTCATGGTGCAGTTCGTCGGCGTCGTGCTGTCCGGGTGGCTGATGTCGAGGGTCCCCGACCCGCCGAGGCGCCACGCAGGCACCGCCGGTACCCACGCGACGCTGCCGTCGATTCTGCGCCGGCACCGGAAGTTACTGGCCACGCTCGGCGCCGGGTCGCTCCTGATGGGTGCGGCCCGCGCCTCGCGGGAGGCGGTGCTACCGCTGTGGGCTGCCCATCTCGGACTCGATGCCGCCCAGGTCAGCCTAGTCTTCGGGGTCGGAGCGGCCGTCGATCTGCTGTGCTCGTATCCGGCCGGACACTTCATGGACCGGTACGGCCGCCGGTTCATCGCGGTGCCGTCGCTTCTGGTGATCGGGGTGTCCTACCTGGCGTTGCCGTTCTCGCACGACCTCCTGTCGATCGGGGCCGTCGCCGTCGTGATGGGAATCGGCAACGGGCTCGGCAACGGCGTCATCATGACGCTCGGCGCCGACATCGCCCCACCGGCGACGCGCGCCGAATTCCTCGCGGCCTGGCGGCTCACCCACGACACCGGCATGTTCGCCGGACCCTTCGGGGTCGGCGCGCTCGCCGCGGTGGTGCCGCTCGGGGCCGCCGTCGCCGCGATCGGGGGAGCGGCGCTGGTCGGCGCCGGACTCCTGTTCCGGTTCATCCCGGTCTATTCTCCGTGGCCACCGCCGCCCGCGTCGGAGCCCGATTCCTCACCGCTCGAAAAACAGGAAGCATAGGTACATTCGTTTCATGCGCTTCGGATTGTTCGTTCCTCAAGGTTGGCGTCTGGATCTCGTCGGAATCGATCCCACGGATCAGTGGTCGGTGATGCGCGACTTCGCGTTGCGCGCCGATCAGGGTTCGTCCTGGGATTCACTGTGGGTCTACGACCACTTCCATACCGTCCCGGCACCGACGGAGGAGGCCACGCACGAGGCGTGGACCCTCATGTCCGCGTTCGCGGCGGTCACCTCGCGGGTGCGTCTCGGCCAGATGTGTACGGCGATGAGCTACCGCAACCCCGCCTATCTCGCGAAGGTCGCCGCCACCACCGACCTCATCTCGGGCGGACGCGTCGAGATGGGCATCGGCGGCGGCTGGTACGAGCACGAGTGGCAGGCGTACGGATACGGATTCCCCTCCGCCGGTGTGCGTCTCGGCCGCCTCGACGAGGGCGTGCAGATCATGCGACAGGCCTGGACCAACGGCACCGCAACCCTCGAAGGCAAGCACTATCAGGTCGACGGGGCCATCGTCCGCCCACTTCCGTTGCAGGAAGGCGGCATTCCACTGTGGATCGCCGGCGGCGGCGAGAAGGTGACGTTGAAGATCGCGGCAAAGTACGCGCAGTACACCAACTTCGACGGCACACTCGAGGGCTTCGCGCAGAAATCCGAGATCCTGCGGAAGCACTGCGACAGCGTCGGCACCGACTTCGACGCCATCACCCGCTCGGCCAACTACAACGTCGCGATCGGCACCACCGAGGCGGAGGTCGAGCAGCGGTTGCTCACCCTGAAGGACCGGCTCACGCCGCACGTCGGCGCCGAGGCCGCCGAGGGTGCGCTGGGAGCCTTCCGCGGAATGCCAGGTGTGGGAACGCCGGAGCAGATCGTCGAGAAACTGTCGGCGCTGAAGGAGGAGGGCCTGTCCTACGGCATCTTCTACTTCCCCGAAGCCGCGTACGACACCTCGGGCATCGAACTGTTCGAGAAGGAGGTCCTGCCCGCGCTGCGTTGATCGGCAGACCGCGTCACCGGGCATAGAGTGGCGGGCATGTTCGTCGTCACCCTCGCCGCCGGCAACGTGTGGCTGAGCCCGCCGGTCGTCACCGACGTCGACGAGATCTGCGCGGCGTGCAGCGACGCGTCGATCGCCGACTGGACGACGATGCCCGCCCCGTATGCCCGCTCGGACGCCGAGCAGTTCGTCCGGCAGACGGTGCCGTCGGGGTGGGCCGATCGCAGTCCCACCTGGGCGCTGCGCGAACGCGAGGACGGTCCCGTGCTGGGGATGATCGGACTGATGGCGCGGGACATTACGGCGGCGGAGATCGGATACTGGCTGTCGCCGGCGGCACGGTCGCGGGGTCTCATGACGACCGCGGTGAACCTGGTGTGCGATTTCGCGTTTCGGCCGGACGGCATGGGACTCGAACGCATCGAATGGCGCGCGTTCGTCGGCAACCTCGACTCGGCGGCGGTCGCCCGCCGGGTCGGCTTCCGGTTCGAGGGCGTCCAGCGCGCCGGGCTCGTGCAGCGCGGCGTCCGCCGCGATTCGTGGGTGGCCGCGCTGCTCGCCGGCGACCCGCGGCAACCGGCCGAAGACTGGCCCGACTAGTGGCCGATCAGCGCAGGCCCTCCGGAAGGTCGTGCTCGGACACCGCGACTCGCTGGTCGGGGCTGGTCCGGATCTGCTCGGACTCGGGGATCCGGCTCAGCAGGAAATCCCACTCGACCTGATCGATGGCATCCTCCGCGCGGGAACGCACGGCCGCGTCGCGGGTACCCCACGCGATCGGCATCGGGCTGACCATCTCCCACGTGTCGGCGTCGCTGCGGGTGCTGCGGTCGTTCAGCAGGGCGACGGACGGCACCCTGTCACCCACCCTCTGCTTCTGACCGGTCCGGATCGGAACGTTGCGGGTCACGAGGGCGTACGACGCCCGGCCCGCGGAGGGCTTCGCGACGTCGATCAGCGACAGCAGGGTGACCGCACGGGGATGGACCTCCGAGACGACGGCAGGCACCAGCGGGCTCTTCGCGTACAACTCCTCGATGCTGCCGACCTTCTTCGGCACCCAGAACGCCACCCACACGGACGTCAGTGCGGCGATCGCCACGACGACGCCGAGGATGATCGACCAGGGGTGGGCGAGCAGGATCAGACCGACAGCGGCGGCCGCGAACAACAGCGCCACCACGATCGCCGACACCTGCAGGCGTCGCATGTCGGCGAACGTCTGGTTGACAGACTTCGCGTAGGGCCGGTCGACGGTGAACTCGAAATGTCGCACGGCCCCAGCTTAGAGCCCCCGGTCCGGTGGCCCGGCGGTTACCCGATGGCCGGGCCCAGCAGGTCGTCGGCGTCGGTGATCCGGTACGCGTACCCCTGCTCGGCGAGGAAGCGCTGCCGGTGGGCGGCGTACTCGGCGTCGAGCGTGTCGCGGGCCACCACCGAGTAGAAGTGGGCCTGGCCGCCGTCGTGCTTGGGTCGCAGCAGGCGGCCCAGCCGCTGAGCCTCCTCCTGGCGGGAACCGAACGTACCCGAAACCTGGACGGCGACAGATGCTTCCGGCAGGTCGATCGAGAAGTTCGCGACCTTGCTGACGACCAGCGTCTGGATCTCGCCCGCCCGGAAACGGTCGAACAGTTCCTCCCGCTCCTTGTTCTTGGTCGACCCCTTGATGACCGGTGCGTTCAACGCCTCACCCAGTTCGTCGAGCTGGTCGAGGTACGCGCCGATGATCAACGTCGGTGCGTCGGTGTGCCGTTCCAGGATCGACTTCACCACCGCGATCTTGGTGTGCGCGGTGGAACACAGCTTGTACCGTTCGTCGGGTTCGGCGACGGCATAGGACATCCGTTCGGCGTCCGTCAGCGTCACCCGCACCTCGACGCAGTCGGCGGGCGCGATCCACCCCTGCGCCTCGATGTCCTTCCACGGCGCGTCGTACCGCTTGGGTCCGATCAGCGAGAACACGTCGCCCTCGCGGCCGTCCTCGCGCACCAGGGTGGCGGTGAGGCCGAGGCGTCGACGGGACTGCAGGTCGGCGGTCATGCGGAAGACCGGGGCGGGCAGGAGGTGCACCTCGTCGTAGATCACGAGACCCCAGTCGCGGGAATCGAACAGTTCCAGATGCTTGTATTCGCCCTTGGTGCGCCGGGTGATCACCTGGTACGTGGCGATCGTGACCGGCCGGATCTCCTTGCGCTCGCCCGAGTACTCGCCGATCTCCTCCTCGGTGAGCGACGTGCGCGCGATCAGCTCACGCTTCCACTGCCGTCCCGCGACCGTATTCGTCACCAGGATCAACGTGGTGGCCTTCGCCTTGGCCATCGCCGCCGCACCGACCATCGTCTTACCCGCACCACAGGGCAGGACCACGACGCCGGACCCGCCCGCCCAGAACGAGTCGGCGGCCATCTCCTGATAGTCACGCAGGTGCCACTGGCCGTCCGCGGACCCGGGGGACGTGCCGTCGAAGTCCAGGTCGATGGCGTGCGCCTCGCCGTCGACGTACCCGGCGAGGTCCTCCGCCGGCCAGCCGACCTTGAGCAGCAACTGCTTGAGACGGCCGCGCTCGCTCGGGTGGACCACGACGGTGTCGTCGTCGACGCGGGCACCGAGCATCGGGGCGATCTTCTTGTGCCGGGTCACCTCGGTGAGGACCGCGCGGTCCAGGCTGACCAGCGTCAGACCGTGGGCCGGGTTCTTCACCAGCTGCAGCCGCCCGTACCGGGCCATCGTGTCGACGATGTCGACCAGCAGCGGCTGGGGCACCGCGTACCGGGAGAAGTTGACCAGCGCATCGACCACCTGCTCGGCGTCGTGTCCGGCGGCGCGCGCGTTCCACAGGGCCAGCGGGGTGATCCGGTAGGTGTGGACGTGCTCGGGCGCGCGCTCGAGTTCCGCGAACGGCGCGATCGCCTGGCGGGCGTCGTTCGCGCGTTCGTGATCGACCTCCAACAGCAGGGTCTTGTCGGATTGGACGATCAACGGTCCGTCGGTCACGGAAGCCTCCTCGAAAATGCGGTGCCGGATGTAGCCAGCCTGTCCATTGTCCTGATCTGAGCGACACCGCGCCACGTCGCGGCTTTCGACGCGGCCCGATACCTGCACATCCGCGGCGGTCGGGGCCTAAATTGAGGTGCAGCCGGATGGATCGACCCAGAGACGAGGCTCGCGATGACACAGCCCCCCGACGACCCCAACCGTCCCGATCCGAACGTCCCCGGCGAACCGCCGAACAACCCGCAGCAACCGTACCCGCAGGGTGGGCCGCAGCAGCCCTACCAGCAGGGGCAGTACCCGCAGCAGCCGTACCCGCAGGGGCAGTACGCCCAGCAACCCGGTCAGTATCCGCCCGGCCGGTACGGGCAGCAGCCCGGTCAGTACCCGCCTGGCCAGTACCCGCCACCGCCGAAGAAGTCGAGGAAGGGGTTGTTCATCACTCTCGGTGTCGTCGCCGTCGTGATCCTCGCCGCCATCGCCGCGTTCGGTGTGTTCGCCGTGAAGAGCGCCGACAAGAACGCCCTCGACGTCGGCGACTGCCTGTTCTTCGAGTCCGCGTCGACGACCGCGGCCGACACCTCACACGAGAAGCGGGACTGCTCCGACAGCGAGGCCACGTACGAGGTGGCGCAGAAGAACGACGGCGACGTCCAGTGCTCGGAGGACTACTTCTCCTACACCCTCGTGAGCGAGGACGAGGGTGTGCAGACCACGCTCTGCCTCGTTCCGAACATGATCGAGGGGTCCTGCTACCTGCTCGAGGACGACGGCCGGATCGTGCCGTCCGACTGCACCGACACGCAGACCGTCAAGGTCGTCAGACGCGCGGACGGCGAGAACGACGAAACCCTGTGCAACGAGTTCGACACCGCATTCCCCATCGCGTTCTCCGAACCCGAGCGCACGTACTGCATCGAGGTCAATCTGGGCGGCTAGCCCCCGTGAGTACTTATTAACCGCCCGGCGTTGACATGTACTCACAGGGAGTTAAATTCACGGGAATCGAGTCCGTTGAACTGCACGTTCCCCTTCGTTAGCGTTCGAGATCAACCAAGATCACTGCGCGCGGGGAAGGTGGGAACGATGGCGCGAACCCAGCCCGACACCCGGCGTGGTGCCGGCCGTTCCGGCGCCAGCGCGGGCACGGTGCTGCGCACCGTCCTCGACCGCGGGCCGATCGCGCGCAGCACGATCGCACGGGTCACCGGGCTCTCACCCGCGACGGTGACCACCGCCAGTGCACAGCTCGTCGAACGCGGTCTGCTGCGGGAACTGCCGGAGATCTCGGGTCCCACCGGTCTGGGACGGCCACACGTCCCGGTGGACCTCGACGACAGCCGTTTCGTCGTCTACGGCATCCATCTGGCGATGACCCACGTGACCACAGCGTTGCTCGACCTGCGCGGGCAGGTGCTGGCGCGATCCCGTGATCCGCACTTCGGGCTGGGACCGGCCGAGATCCTGCGGAACGCCGTGACGACCCTCGAGGCGCTGGCCGCCCGACACGGCGACGTATCCGTCCCGATCGGCGTCGGTTTCGCGGCCGGCGGCTGGATCGACTCGGAATCGGGTGTGGTGCGTGAGCATCCGATCCCGGGATGGAACGGGTACCCGGTCCGGGCGGATCTCGAGCACCGCACGGGTCTGGACGTCCGGATGGATTCGCACGCGCGCGCCCTCATCGACGCGGAGGTGCTGTTCGGGGAGCCGCGGGCGCGGGACAGCGTGGTGCAGCTCTTCGTCGGGAACGTGGTGGACGCCGCATTCGCCACGGGAGGCGTGGTCCACCACGGCCCTCGCGCGGCGGCAGGCGCGGTGGCGCACGTGCCCGTCGAGAACAGTGTCGAGGAGTGCACCTGCGGGCGTACCGGATGCGTGCAGGCCACCCTGTCGGATCGGGTGCTGGTGCGCCGGGCGATGCAGCTCGGCATCATCGAGCAGCCGATCTTCGGCGACCTTCTCGACGCGGGTCGACGTCGGCAACCGGCGGCACTGGCGCTGTTCGAGGAACGGGCGCACGGCGTGGGGGTGGTCGCGGCGCGTCTGCTCGACCTGTTCAATCCAGAGGTCCTGATCGTCTGCGACCAAGGCGTGAGCCGGATTCCGGGTACCCTCGACACGGTTCGGCGAGCAGTCGGGGAGTCGTCGGCGACGTGTGACGACCCCTCGCGGTCCGTGTTGTCCACCAGTTTTCCCGGGCGGGCACTGCCGGTATCCGCCGGCTCCGTGATCCTCGCGGAGCTCTACCGGGCACCTCTCACCAGTTTCGTGCGGCCGCTGGCCGGCATATCGTGACATGTATCACAGGGCCGGAGTTAATTCGGTGGGAAGCAATGTTGACGTCGATTGCACTGGATCGCAAGGATATTGGTGTGAACACCACCATGGCGGACAGCGTGCGTACATCCTCGTGTCGCTCCGAGTCCTGTTGTCGCCGCACGCGACCGGGTCGCATCTGACGCCTCCGCGCTGACCTCCGCGGACGCTCGAAACACCTTTCCGTTCTTCCTTTCTCGCTCCACTGTGGCACTCGACCGACCGCGTCCGGTGTGCCCGACCGGAGATCACATCCTTCGAAGGATCAATCATGTCCAGTTCACTCGTGTCTTCCGCCGGGTATCGGCGCCTCACCCGCGCCGCCTTCGCCGGCGTCGTGGCGCTCGGGCTCGCGTCCTGCTCCTCCGGTTCCTCCGGCGGGCTGGCTCTCGATGACGCTGTGCCCGATCAGGTTCCGGACGGAACCTCGCTCAGCGTGTCGATCAAGACCACCCGGCTTCAGCTCGAGGCGACCGGCCAGCTCGCGGACCTCCCGTTCACCGTGTCGGACTGGCCGGACGTCAGTGCCGGTCCCGACGTGATCCAGGCCTTCCGGGGCAACGCGGTCGATCTGGCCACCAACGCCGCGATCCCGCCGATCCAGGCGCACGCCACCGGGCTCGACGCGAAGATCGTCGCGGTCCGGGAGAAGGAACAGCCGCAGTACCTGCTGGCCACCGCGCCCGGCTCGGACATCACGGAACTGTCGGACCTGCGAGGCAAGAAGATCGCGTTCTCACCCGGGCAGGCTCAGGGTGTGGTGATCCTGCGAACGCTGAAGGCGCAGGGTCTGACCACGAAGGACGTCCAGCTCGTCGAGCTCCCCAGCCCACAGTTCCTCACCGCGCTGCAGTCGAAGCAGGTGGACATCGCGCCGCTGTCGGAGCCGACGGTGACGAAGTACCTGAACCAGTACGGGCCGGACGGAGCCAAAGCGTTGGCCACCGACGCCGTGGACGCGCTCACCGTGCTCTGGGCACCCGTGGAGGTCCTCCAGGACCCGGCCAAGGCCGCGGCGATCAAGGCGTTCATTCCGTTCTGGGCCCGCGGGGAGGTCTGGGCGTGGGAGAACCAGGACGCCTGGATCCAGAAGTACTACGTCGAGAGCGAACAGGTCTCGGCCGAGGACGGCAAGCGCATCGTCGCCACCGTCGGGCAGCGTCCGGTCTACCCGGCCAACTGGGACGCCGCCGTCGAGTGGACGCAGGACACCGTCCAATTGCTCTCCGATGCAGGCTACTTCAGTGAGTTCGATGCCGACGAGTTGTTCGACCGCCGATTCGAGACGATCGCCGCCGACGCTGTTCCGGCCGAGTACCGGGGCGGTGTGCAGCGATGACCAGTATTCTCTCCGCGCCCGCAGCTGCACCGGCACGCACTGCCGCCCCCGAGGCCGAGAGGCTCGGCGTCGCCGATCGGCAGATCCGCCGACTCGGGTTGCGAAAGGCGTTCCCGTTCTCCCGGCTGGCCGGTGTCCTGCTGCTCCTCGCGGTGTGGGCGGTGGGAAGCCTGACCGGCTTCATCGACGCACGAAAGCTGTCCGCACCGTGGACCGTGGTCACCACGGCCGTCGACCTGATCTCCACCGGCATCCTGCAGGAGCATGTCCTCGCGTCGTTGAGCCGTGCCGCCATCGGTTTCGCGTTCGGCGTGGTGATCGGGACGGCCCTGGCCGTCGCCGCCGGTCTGACGCGTTCCGGTGATGCCCTGATCGACGGGCCGATCCAGCTCAAACGCGCCATCCCGACGCTCGGCCTGATCCCGCTGCTGATCCTCTGGCTCGGTATCGGCGAGACGTTCAAGATCGTGATCATCGCGCTCGGTGTCGTCGTCCACATGTACATCCAGACGCACAACTCGTTGACGTCGATCGACAACCGGTACGTCGAACTCGCCGAGGTCCTCGGGTTGTCCCGGACCACGTTCATCCGCAAGGTCGTACTGCCGGGTGCGATGCCGGGATTCTTTCTGGGACTGCGCCTCTCGGTGACCGGTGCCTGGCTCACCCTCATCGTCGTCGAGGGAATCAACGCGGTGACCGGTTTGGGAAAGATGATGTACAACGCGCAGAACTACGGACAGTCCGACGTGATTCTCGTGGGGCTCGCGGTCTACGGCATCTTCGGTCTCCTGTCCGACTCCGTCCTCCGTTACGTCGAAAGGCGGTCGCTGTCATGGCGCAAGACACTCGCCGGCTAGAACCCGCCGCCGTGCAGGTGCGGTCCCTCGTCCGCGGATTCGGCGACAAGACCGTCCTCGACCGCCTGGACCTCGACATTCCCGAAGGGCAGTTCGTGGCCCTGCTCGGAAAGAGCGGGTCCGGCAAGAGCACGCTGCTCCGTGCGCTCGCCGGCCTCGACTACGACGTCGAGGGCCGTGGCGGAACACTCACCGTGCCCGAGGAGGTGTCGGTGGCGTTCCAGGACTCACGGCTGCTGCCGTGGCTGAGGGTGCTGGACAACGTGACGCTCGGGCTGGGCCGCACCGGCACGAGCAAGGGAGCAGCGGCGCTCGCGGAAGTCGGGCTCGCGGGCCGGGAGAAGGCGTGGCCCAGCGAATTGTCCGGCGGTGAACAGCAGCGGGTGGCGCTGGCCCGAGCGCTGGTCCGCGAGCCCCAACTGTTCCTGGCCGACGAGCCCTTCGGCGCCCTCGACGCGCTGACCCGGATCAAGATGCACTCTCTCCTGCAGGAGTTGATCCGTCGCCACCGCCCGACCGTCCTGCTCGTCACCCACGACGTCGACGAGGCGATCGCGCTCGCCGACCGGGTGCTCGTTCTCGACCGCGGGCAGATCGTCGTCGACGAGATCATCGACATTCCGAAGCCGAGAGTGCTCGGCGACAGCAAGTTCCACGAGTTTCGCAACACGCTGCTCGGCGCCCTCGGCGTCGAGGTAGCGGCACAGTAAGGGAGTTACACCATGAGTTCGTCACCACAGCGCCGGCTGCATCTCAACGCATTCCTGATGGCGATCGGACACCACGAGGCGGCCTGGCGCCTGCCCGAGAGCGATCCGAACGCCAATCTCGATATCAAGCACTACATCTCGTTGGCGCAGACCGCCGAACGCGGAAAATTCGACTCGGTGTTCCTCGCCGACAGCCCGGTGCTGTTCAGCAATCCGGAACGCAGGCCGAGCGGCAAGCTGGAGCCGACGATCATCCTCACGGCGATCTCCGCGGCCACCGAGAAGATCGGTCTGATCGCGACCGCGTCGACCAGCTACAACGAGCCGTACAACCTGGCGCGGCGGTTCGCGTCCCTCGACTTCGTCAGCGGCGGACGAGCCGGCTGGAACATCGTCACGACGGCAGGCGCCGATGCGGCGCAGAACTTCGGTCTCGACGACACCCCCGCACACCGGAGCCGGTACGAGCGGGCCGCGGAGTTCGTGGAGGTGTCCACCAAGCTGTGGGACAGCTGGGAGGACGACGCCATCGTCGCGGACAAGGAGGTCGCGATCCATGCGGACTCCGCGAAGGTGCACGTCATCGAACACGAGGGCCGGTTCTTCAAGGTGCGGGGACCACTCAACGTGCCGCGGTCGCCGCAGGGATACCCGCTGCTCGTGCAGGCGGGGTCGTCCGGGAACGGAAAGGATTTCGCCGCCCGGTATTCGGAGGCCATCTTCACTGCCCAGCCCACCCTGGACGAGGGGAAGGCGTTCTACGCGGACGTCAAGGACCGTGTCGCGAAAGTGGGCCGGGACCCGGAGGAGGTGCTGATCCTGCCCGGCATCGTGCCGGTCATCGGGGACACCGAAGAGGAGGCCCGCGAACTCGAGGCCGAACTGGAGCGGTTGATCTCGCCGGAATATGCCCGCAAGCAGCTGGCGCAGCGGTTCAATCTCGAACCGGAGCAGCTCCCGCTGGACGAGGAACTGCCCGAGGACTTGCCGTCCGAGGACGAGATCGAGGGTGCGAAGAGCCGGTACACGCTGATCGTGGACCTCGCCCGCCGCGAGAAGCTCACCGTCCGGCAGCTGATCGGGCGACTCGGTGGTGGTCGCGGTCACCGTACGTTCGCGGGCACCCCGCTCCAGGTCGCCGACACGATCGAGTACTGGTTCCGGAACGGCGCCGCCGACGGTTTCAACATCATGCCCGCGGTCCTTCCGTCCGGGTTGGAGAAGTT
Organism: Rhodococcus sp. ACPA1; assembly: GCF_002300195.1. Classification (NCBI taxonomy): domain Bacteria; kingdom Bacillati; phylum Actinomycetota; class Actinomycetes; order Mycobacteriales; family Nocardiaceae; genus Rhodococcus; species Rhodococcus sp. ACPA1. The sequence continues at coordinate 657,060 of NZ_NSDX01000005.1, forward strand.
CGTCGACTCCGTGGTCCCGATTCTGCAGGAACGCGGACTCTTCCGCACCGACTACACCGAGACCACACTGCGCGGGCACTACGGTTTGCCACGGCCCGCCAATCAATTTGCGGTCGAGAAGGATTCCACGCTGGTGTCTGCGCAGTGACGACGGGAGCTTCGGGGGAGAACGCGGGCTGGCTGCGGTACCTGTTCGGGTACTGTCTGCGCCAGCGCCGCAATCTCGTTCTCGCGTACGGGGCGGCGACCGTGGCGGCCGCGGCCACCGCCATCATTCCGCTGGCCGTCCGGCACGTGATCGACAACGCCGCGATCGACACGAATCATGCACTGGCGCCGTGGATCGCGATGCTCATCGCCCTCGCATCGATCCGTTTCGCCGCCGCGTACACGCGACGGTACCGCTCCGGGCAGCTGTCCCTCGGAGTGCAGTACGACCTGCGGGGCGACGCCTTCCGGTCACTACTGCGGCTCGACGGCGTCAAGCAGGACGGACTGCAGACCGGGCAGGTGGTCAGCCGATCGATCTCGGACATCACGCTGATCCAGATGCTTCTGCAGTTACTGCCGCACATGGCGGGGAACCTGCTCATGTTCACGATCTCCCTGGCCGTGATGGCCGTGCTGTCGCCGATTCTCACCCTGGTCGCCCTCGCCGTTCTGCCTGCGCTGTGGTTCATCTCCATGCGCAGCCGCGTCGACCTGTTCCCCGCCAACTGGCATGCCCAGGAACAGGCAGCCGTCGTGGCCGGGGGAGTGGAAGCCGCCGTCACCGGAGTGCGCGTCGTCAAGGGATTCGGCCAGGAAGACCGCGAACTCGAAGACCTCGAGAAGCGGGCAGGAGACCTGTTCCGTTCCCGGCTGCGTGTTGCACGGCTGACCAGCCGGTACAACCCTGCACTGCAAGCGGTTCCGATGCTCGGCCAGGCACTGGTCCTGGCACTCGGCGGATGGCTGGCGCTGCACGGCACGCTGTCGCTCGGCACGTTCGTCGCCTTCACCACGTACCTGGCGTCGTTCGCCTCACCCGTGCGTCAACTCGCCACGCTGCTGACCGTGAGCCAACAGGGCCGGGCAAGCGTCGAGCGCGTCCGCGAAGTGATCGACAACGCCCCGGCCGTCACGACCCCACCCGACGCCGTGGACTTGCCGGGTGGGCCGCTCGAGGTGGTGTTCGACGACGTGGCCTTCGGATACGACCCGTCGAATCGCCTGCTCGACGGACTGTCGCTGCGGATCGCACCCGGGGAGACGGTGGCGGTGGTCGGCGCCGCCGGATCGGGGAAATCGACTCTGGCCATGCTCGTTCCGCGGTTGTACGACGCCGACGCGGGTGCGGTCACCGTCGGGGGGATCGACACCCGCCGGCTGTCGCTCGAGTCACTGCGCTCCGCGCTCGGCGTCGTCTTCGAAGACAGCTACCTGATGTCCGAGACCATCCGCGCCAACGTGTCCTACGGCCGGCCGGATGCCGACGAGGCACTGGTGCGTGAGGCTCTCCGAGTGGTACAGGCGGAGGAATTCGTCGACGCACTGCCGGACTGCCTCGACACCGTCGTGGGGGAGCAGGGGGTGACGTTGTCGGGTGGCCAGCGGCAGCGGATCGCCCTCGCCCGGGCATTGGTGACCGATTCGCGGATCCTGGTGCTCGACGACGCGACATCGGCGGTCGACGCCCGTGTCGAGGCCGCCATCCACCACGAACTGTGCGTCGCGACCAGCGAACGGACCACGCTGATCATCGCGCATCGCCGGTCGACCCTCGCGTTGGCCGACCGCATCGCGGTGCTGGCGCACGGGCGCATCGTCGATGTGGGCACGAGCGCCGAACTCGACGAGCGGTGCCCGCTGTTCCGCGCGCTGCTGTCGAGCGCGGACGACGTGACCGCTCCGGACCCGTCACCCGGGCCGCCGGACGTCGACGGTGTCACCGCCGAACTGTGGCGCCGGGAGGACGGCGACGAGGCATCCGGGGTGTTCGACGCCAGAGCCGCAGCGGCTTTCGCGACCGCAGCCGCGGGCGCCAGTGGACCGTCACGCGGAGGCGCGTCGGGCGGAATCCTCTCGTCGGCGCCGCCCAGCCCCGAAGTCATGGCTCGGCTCGACGACCTGCCGCCACTCACGGGAGACCCGGACGTTGCCGCGGACGAGGCTCGGGCCGCCGACCCGGCGTTCGGACTCGGCTCGCTGTTGCGGCCGCTCCTCCTGCCGCTGGTCGGGGGCTTGGCGCTCGTCGGGCTCGACGCCGTCGCGCAGATCGCGGTGCCGGTCCTCGTCCGTACCGGGGTGGATCGGGGAGTGCTGCAGGGCGCCCGCGACCTGCTGCTGCTCGCGGCAGCAGCGACCATTCTGGTGGTGCTGCTGGACTGGGCCGTCAACATCGCCCAGGCGCGGGTGACCGGGCGTACGGGCGAACGGCTGCTGTACACGTTGCGGGTCAAGACGTTCGCGCAGCTGCAGCGGCTCGGGTTGCAGTACTACGAACGAGAACTGGCCGGCCGGATCATGACACGCATGACCACCGATGTCGACAGCCTGTCCAACTTCCTGCAGACGGGTCTGGCCACGGCGGTGGTGAGCGGGCTGACGATCTCCGGTGTGCTGGTGGCACTCCTGGTGATCGACGCGGAACTGGCCCTCGTGCTGGTCCTCGTGGTGCCCGTCCTCGTCGCGGCCACCGTGGTGTTCCGCCGAAAGTCCGTGCCCGCCTATGCGGAGGCCCGCGACCGCGTCGGGATCGTCAACGCCTACCTGCAGGAGAACGTGACGAATATCCGCGTCGACCAGGCATTTCGGCGTGAGGATTACAACGCCGTCCAGTTCTCCCGGCGGGCCTGGGACTTCCGGGAGTCGCGGCTACGGGCCCAGCGGTACATGGCGCTGTACTTTCCGTTCGTCGAGTTCCTGTCCGTGGTGGCGACCGGACTGGTGCTCGCGGCCGGGACGGCGCGGATCCACGGCGGGACCCTCACCGTCGGCACACTGATTGCCTTCGTGCTCTACGTCGAACTGTTCTTCGCTCCCGTGCAACAGCTTTCGCAGGTGTTCGACGGCTACCAGCAGGCGGTGATCGGACTCGGCCGACTGCGGGGTCTGATGAGGACGCCGACCACCACGCCGCAGGCGGGCGATCCGGTCGTCCTCGACCGCCTCCAGGGCGGCATCGTGTTCGACGACGTCCACTTCGCGTACGAATCCGGCAAGGGGGAGGCGCTGCGAGGGGTGACGCTTTCCATCGAACCGGGCGAGACTGTCGCCCTCGTCGGCCAGACCGGCGCGGGCAAGTCGACGGTGCTCAAGTTGCTCGCCCGGTTCTACGACCCCACAGAGGGCGCGGTGCGGGTCGACGGCATCGACACGCGGTCACTGGACCTCGCGTCGTTCCGGCAGCGACTCGGTGTCGTTCCGCAGGAGCCGCACCTGTTCGGCGCCACCGTCCGCGACGCCGTCGCCTACGGGCGCCCGGACGCGACAGACGCGGAGGTGGAGGCCGCCAGCCGAGCGGTCGGGGCCCACGAGATGGTGTCCGGGCTCGCCCTCGGCTACCTGCAGCCGATCGGGGAGCACGGGCGCAACCTGTCGGCGGGGCAACGCCAGTTGCTGGCTCTCGCCCGCGCCCAATTGGTGGACCCCGACATCCTGCTGCTGGACGAGGCCACCGCATCACTGGACCTGGCCACGGAGGACCGCGTCCGGCTCGCGACCGAGAACCTGTCCCGGCGGCGCACCACCGTCGTCGTGGCGCACCGGTTGAGCACCGCGGCGCGAGCCGACCGGGTGGTGGTCCTCGATGGCGGACGGGTAGCGGAAGTCGGAACACACGCCGAGCTGCTCGACCGGGGTGGCGTCTACCGGGAACTCTGGGACGCCTATGCGGCTTCGCCGCCCGTGAGTACTTATTAACCGCGGGACGTTAACAAGTACTCACGGGGCCGGAGGCCATGGTCAGGCGCCGATCGACGCCTTCATCATCGGCAGCATGGCCCACAACTGGTCCTGCCAGTAGCCCCAGCTGTGGGTTCCCGTCGCCGGAAAGTCGTAGTGCGCGGGGATGCCGAGGGTGTCGAGCCGCACCTGGAAGGCACGGTTCTGGGCCAGCGCGATGGCCTCGAGGCCCATGCCGGTTCCGACGTTGAAGACGTCGATGGCGGATTGCGGCTGATCGTGCGGGCCGGGGAGGCCGGCGCCCGCCGAGATCCACATCGGCAGCCCGCGCATGAGGGGCGCCGCGACGAACGGGTCGTTGCGGAGCCACGCCGGATCCCACGGCGGGCCCCACATGCAGTCGGCGTTGTAGCCGCCGGAGTCGAGCATCGCGATCCGGATCGCCTCACGCATGCCCGGGGCCGACAGGTTCAGGTACCCGGACATCGACCCGGCGAACGTGAACTGGTCGCGGTGGTAGGCGGCGAGGATGAGGGCCGCGTTGCCGCCCATCGACAGTCCGGCAATGGCGTTGCTGGTGCGGCTGATGCCGTAATTGTTCGCCAGGAAGTCGGGCAGGTTCTGGGTGAGGAACGACTCCCACTTGTACGTGTACGGCTGACCGTTGGTGTTGCTGGGGGCGTACCAGTCCGTGTAGAAGCTGGACTGCCCGCCGACCGGTTCGACGACGGTGATCCCGTGGTCGGACAGCCACGCGGCGTTGGTTTCGTGTTCCCACCCGCTGACGTCGTTGGTTGCGCGGAGGCCGTCGAGCAAATAGAGGGCCTTGTTGCTGCCGTTGTTCGCGAGCCACATGCGCACCTTGATCTGACCGACCCCGCCGGGTGCGTCGACCCAGTGCTCGCGCAGACGGCTGTACGGGTCGGCGGAGGCCGTTCCGCCGCCGACGAGGACGAACGCCAGCGGCAGGATCACCACGGCAACCATCAGCCGGACGACGCCTCGTAACCAACCATGTGACGGCTTCGTTGCTGTGACAATCACGGTTCTGCCTCCTGGTAGTCGTCCCCGGCCAGGTACATACCAGCATCACGGTATTGCGCGCCCCGGAATTCCTCGGCGTTTGCGCAGAATCGTTATCTGACCCGTGAGTACTTGTTAACCGCCCGTGGTTGACAAGTACTCACGGGTCAGTCGACACGGGCGACGGACGTGATGCGGTGAAGGGTGAACCGCCGGACCGCGCCGCTCGCCGGGTCGAACGCGTCGAGCTGGCCGCCGCCGACGCTCACGGGGTCGACGATGCGGTGCGTCGCCACACCCTGAGCGTCGACGTAACCGATCGTCACGCTGGTGCGTTCCCGCGCCGCCGCGTTGAGCAGGGCGATGGTCGCGGCGCTGCTGGCCCGCGACCCGTCGGAGCGGATGCTGCCGGATCCCCGGGCCGACGCGGCCAGGTCGCCCGCGCGAAGAGTCCGGACGACCGCGTCGAGTTGGGCGTCCGTGGCGACGGCCGGGGTGCGGCCGGCGGGAGCCTTGCGCCGGGTCACGACCCGGGCGCCGCGGGGGCGCAGGTCGACCAGGGCGCCGGACGAGTCCTCGCCTGCGGGCGCGAAACCGGCCGCCCGCAGTTCGCCCAGTACTTCCCGCAGCGGTGCCTGCGACACCGCCACCGTCGGAGCCAACGCGCGCAGGGCCAGAGTTGCGGCCACCGGCGACGCCAGGACCTCCGCGAGCAGCGTGGGGTCCTCGCAGCGGACGAACGACGCCGCGACGCCCGCCCGGAGCCGGCCGTGCCGCCTCGCGACGTCGTCGATCAGATACGACAGCGACTGCGGGACGGGTGTGCGTGACCGGGTCGCGAAGAGGCTGTGCAGTTCGGCTGCCGTCATCCCGACGTCGAGGGCGCGGCGGACGCTGTCTTCGCTGATCCGGTACATCGACGCCGCCCCGGCGGACTCGATGTCCGCGACCAGGGTGATCTGCTCCAGCAGGTCGGGGGTCAGCGGGCCGGGGGCGACGACGGTCAGGTCGGCCTGGACGAGGACGTGGTCGACGGGTTCGGGCAGTGACGCGTGCATCTCGGCCTCGGCGTCGCCGCCGTGGAGCAGGGCGCGTCCGGGTGAGCTGAGCGCTCCGCGGGCGACGAGTCCGAGCGTCGCGGCCTCGTCGAGGGTGCGTTCCACCGCGTGGACCCGCAGCCGGGCACCCCAGCGGGGGCGACGCCACGCCAGCAGCCGGCTGACCTCCGCGGGATCCGCCGAGTGGCCGCTGCCGAGCTCCGCCAGCAGTCCGAGGATCGCCTGCCGGTCGCGCGGAGCGGACGGCGCGCGCACTTCCTCGGACAGCGCGGCGACCGGTTTGTCGTTGGCGTCGCGCATGCCGATGAACCACGCCATGCGCGGCAGTTCCAGCCACGCGGCGGCCAGGGCGTGCCACCGCCGGGCGACCGGCGCGGTGAGCCAGTTGTCGACCGTGGTGGTCGGGGCCCAGTAGTTCTCCCCGCTGTCGGACGTCGGGGCCGGGTCCGGGGTGCCGCTCGCGATCAGTCCCGCGGCCGAGAGCAGTTCGACGAGCAGGCTCAGCCGGTTCTCGTCGATGCCGGACGTCTTGGCGATCCGCCGCAGTTCGCGGACACCGAGACCACCCGCCCGCAGCGCGGGCGCCGGGATCTCGCCGAGAGCCTTGACGACGTCCTCGCAGTGGCGAACCAGTTCGAGCGCCTCACCTGCCGCGGCGGCATTGATGTCGGCCGGCTTGTGTTTGCGGCCGGTCACGGTGGGCGCGGCCAGCGACGTGGGGTCGAAGACGGCCTCCCCGCGCAGGACCTGCCGCACCTGGTAGGGCAGTTCGACGGTTTCGTCGTCGATCCACCGCAGTAGCCCGGCGGCGAGGAGTCGCTGCACGGGACGGTCGGGGGGTGTTCCGGGGGCCGCGTCCCGCGTCCGTCCGATCGAACTCGACTTCGACAGGGTCTCGAGGATGTCCCGCTCGACGCTCTGCAGTCCGTCCAGCGCGGCCGTGATCCCGGGTTCGTCGAGCGTCTCGACAGGCTCGGCGCTGCGCCCGACCCGCCACGGGATGGTGGCCACGACAGCGGGAACGATGCGCAGCGACGCCTTGTCCCCCCAGACGATCCCCACGGACCGCAGGCCGTCCAGCGTGGCGTCGACGGTCTTCTTCGTCGCCCGCGAGCCCACCGCGTCCTGCAGGGTGGCTCGCGGTACGGCGATCTCGTCGGCCCGTTCGAGCGCCAGGAGTTCGAGGATGCCGAAGTCCAGGGACGTGAGGTTGTCGGCCGCGCGGGCCACCGATGCCCGCTGTTCGGCGCGGCCGGCGAGGACGACGATCGTGGCCGGCGGTGGAACCGCCAGGTCGGGGCGTTTGCGAAGCAGATCCGTCAGTTCGGCGTCGCTGCGCGCGGCCAGCCAGTCCGCGAGGGTCGCGGCGCCGCGGGACGAGGCTGCGGTGCCGTGGGTGCTCGCGGTGGTGTCGTCGGTGTCGGTCATCGACTATCAGATTAGAGACCTGGGCTGTACGTCGCCGAATGCTCCTGTCAAAATGGCACCGTGGCTAACAATTCGAAGAAGCAGTACGTGGATCCAGGGTGGCCCGAAACCGCCGATGGAGATAGCGCCGTGACCGAACTGTCGTCGAGCCGTGCGGGCGGATTGTCCCCGTTCGGCGAGGACACCGAGTTCCCGCTGCCGGCGGACTCACTGCCGTACGCGCATCCGCACACCGTGATCAACCGCTGACCCGACGACAGAAGAGGGGCCCTGCACCGGATCGGTGCAGGGCCCCTCTTCTGTGAATTGCGGGGGATTACTGCGGGAGCAGTCCCTTGTTTGCGTCGATGAGCTGCAGGATCTGGGGATCGATCGCGATGCCCTGAGCCTTGACGGCCTCGATCGCGCTGTCGACGGCGCCGGCGTACTGCGAGGTGCCGTTGGTGCTGGGGACGCCGCCCGTGAGGTCGGGGAGTGCCGGCGCCGCGGGGGCCTCGGGCACGGTTGCGGGGGCGGTGCGCTGGGTGGGTGCGCTGCTCAGGCCGAGGCTCGAGGAGCAGGACGGCCATGCGCCCCAGCCCTGGGAGTCGAGGACCTTCTCGGCGACGACGATCTGCTCTTCACGCGAGGCCTGGTTGGCGGTGGCCGCGTACTGGGTTCCACCGTGTGCGTTCCAGGTGCTCGGGGAGAACTGGAGTCCGCCCTGGAAGCCGTTTCCGGTGTTGATTCCCCAGTTTCCGCCGGACTCGCACTGCGCGAGGCGGTCCCAGTCGGAGTCGGGTGCCGCGTTCGCGGTGCCCGAGAAGGCTGCTCCGGCGACGCCCATGATGGCGCCGGTGACGGCGACCTTGGCGACGGTGCGGCCGGTGGTGGTGGGCTTGCGATGGCGTCCGCTCATAGTGGTCGAGATCCTCTCCACACGCGCCTGCGAGGTCAGCTGTCGGGTTCGGGCTGAGAGGTCGCCCGGCCTCGCCTCTCCTGGCTGGAGAGGGTCTGGCTTCACCCCAAGATCCGAGTGTGCGAGGCACATTCGGGCCGGTGTCCGTCTGAGAACTTGCGTTCCCTGGAGGACTTTGGGTCCCCCGTCCTCGTCCCTGGAATGCTTCGTCGGGACTCCGGTACCCGCGGGACGAGGTTTGGCGCGGCGGGCCGGATGTGGCCGATGTTTCCTCGGCCGGTGACGACGGTAACGGGCCGAGGCCGCAGTGTCACCATTTGATAACGCGGAGTGTCTTCGCCTGTTGCGGGGCCTCATTGGGCGCGCAGGGACTCTTCCCAGCTAGTGGGGACAAGACGTGCGTATCGCCGAGCCGTTGCCCTTCCGTTACCGGGCCGTTATGTGAGGAAGCTCACATCACTGGGGAGCGTCGACGATGTCCTTGCCGAGAGGCATGAGCGAGATGGGGATCATCTTGAGATTCGCGACCGCGAGCGGGATCCCGATGATCGTGATCGCCATGGCGATTGCCGTGACGACGTGCCCGATCGCGAGCCACAGACCAGCGATGACGAACCAGATGACGTTGCCGATCAGCGAGGCCACACCGGCCGTCGGCTTGTCGACCACCGTCTTGCCGAACGGCCACAGTGCGTAGACGCCGACCCGGAACGACGCGATGCCGAACGGGATCGTGATGATCAGGATGCAGCAGAGGATTCCGGCGACGAAGTACCCCAGCGCCAGCCACAGACCGCCGAAGATCAGCCAGATGATGTTGAGCAGAATTCTCATGATCGTCCCATCGGTCGGTGGTCGGGTGTGTCAGCGCGAGCGTCTGCCCTGCCTCAGTGCCGCGACGATTCCGAGAAGGAAGCCGATCGGGCACGCGAGGGCGATGAGATAGAGAACGAGGCCCGGTTCGGAATCGGAGAGCACCGGGGTCAGGAAGATCGCCACGATCGCGACGAAGCCGATCGCGAAGAGGGCGAGTGCGACGCGCAGCAGTCCGTCGCCCCTCCGGGGTGTCTGAGGAGTGCTCGAAGGAGTCGGTTCGTGGGCCACACCAGCAACGATAGTGCCTGGAAACCCGGATGCCGGAGGGGGTCTCTGCAAGGTAGACTGTGGGCACTGCGCGTCCCGCACCAGAGGTGGGGCGCGCTGTTTTGCATACCAAGTGCAACCAACTGCACTCCAAGTGATGAGCGGGTGAACGCGGTGCCGACCGGCAAGGTGAAGTGGTACGACGTCGAAAAGGGCTTCGGCTTTCTGTCGCAGGAGGAGGGGGAGGACGTCTATGTGCGTTCGTCCGCTCTTCCCGAGGGCGTCGACGGCCTCAAGGCCGGCCAGCGCGTCGAGTTCGGCATGGCCGCCGGTCGACGCGGACCCCAGGCTCTGAGCCTCAAGGTGCTCGACCCGGCGCCGTCGCTGCGTCAGAACGCCGCGCGCAAGGAGCCGTCCGCCAAGAAGCACACGCCGGACGAACTCCACGGCATGGTCGAGGACATGATCACGCTGCTCGAGGCGAAGGTCCAGCCCGACCTCCGCAAGGGCAAGTACCCGGACCGCAAGACGGCCCAGCGCATCTCCGAGGTGGTCCGCGCCGTCGCGCGTGAGCTCGACAGCTGATTCGACCGACCACGAGAAGGGCCTCCGCGCATCGGTGCGCGGAGGCCCTTCTCGTGTGAGCGGCTCGGTCAGGCCGTCTTGATCGACCAGGCGGCCCGCGCCTGCGTGAGCCCCTGCTCGTCGATGACGGCGGACGGCAACTGGATCTCGACGCCTGCCAGCTGCAGGTCCTCCGACGACGGCACGGTCACGGCGCGGGTCTCACCGGCACGGTGAGCCTGTTGCTGGACGACGACCTGCCCCGATGCGTCCTGGTACACGACGAGCATGCGCCACGGTGCATCGACGATCTCCTGCGGCAGCGACAGCTGCAGCGAGGAGCCGGGGGGCACGTCGAGTTCGGCGAGGTCGCCGGTCGTGCAGTCCTCGAGATACAGGTTGCAGTACGCCAGCGGGGGGATCTGCTCGGCCCGGTTGTGCGCGAAGGCGGTGATCTCGGGCAGGCGGGGCGAGGAATTGCGGATGAGCGCGTACATGACTCCGACGAAGGCCACCAGGACCACCATCAGGCCCACCACGATCAGTGCCAGGATCTTCTTGGTTCGCGCCTGCATTCTCACTTACGTCACATTTCCTGTCGATCGGTCGGCCCGGTGGGTCGAGTGGGGCTCGGTCACTTCTTGTTCGGCCAGGTCGGGGCGTTTTCCGCCGAGTCCGGGCAGAAGGGTGCTGCCGCGGTAGGTGAGGACGGTCTGGACGAGCCCGATGGTCATGACGGCGGACACGACCGAGAACCCGATCCAGTACTCGGTGGGCAGCAGTACGCCCAGCGCGCCGCCCACGACCCAGCTCAGCTGCAGAACCGTCTCGGATCTGCCGAATCCGGACGCGATGGACTCCTCGGGCAGGTCGTGCTGCAGCGACGCGTCCAGCGACACCTTGGCGAGGGCGCTGGCCGCCGACGCGACGAGGGTGGCGAGGGCGGCGGTGAGCAGGTTGTCGGTGATCGCGGCGAGGACGGCGATGATCCACACGGCACCCGTGCAGCGCAGCACGATCAGGGCGGGGCGGCCGAGTTTGATCCGGGCGCCCGCGGCGTTGCCGGCGAAGTTGCCGATGCCGGCGGCGGCGCCGACCAGACCGAGCATCGCGGCCTGCACCAGCGGCTCGTGGTCGGTCTTCGACTTCGCGACGAACGCGATGTACAGCGTGAGGAACCCGGTGAGCACGCGGATGGTGCTGTTGCCCCACAACCCGGTGATGACCGCGCGGCCCAGCGGTTGCCTGCGTTTACCGGATTTTGCGGTGGCCGCGGCCTCGGGCTGCAGCACGCGGGTGCGTCCCAGCACCTCGGTGGGGTGCTCGTCGCCGTGGTACGTGAGGGTGGCGGGGACCTCGCCCTCGGTGACCTCCACCCACGACGGGATCCGCATGCTGAGGTACGCGCCGAGGGCGGTGATGACCGCCGCCAGCCACAGCGCGCCGACGGACCCGGTGGCCATGGCGAGACCACCCGCGAGGGCGCCGGCACCGATGGTTCCGCCGAGAAGTCCGAACACGGTGAGCCGGGAGTTGACCCGCACCAGGTCGATCTCCGGTGGCAGCACACGTGGTGTGACCGCACTCTTGAGCACCGAGAAGGACTTGCTGAGCACCATCATTCCGAGCGCGGCCGGATACAGCACCCAGCTGTCGAAGTTGAAGACGAGGACGATCGCCAGGATCGTCCGGAGGCCGAACGACGTGGCCAGTGCGACGCGACGGCCGTGCTGAAGCCGGTCGAGCATCGGACCGATCAGCGGAGCGATGACGGCGAACGGGGCGATGGTGATCAGGAGGTACAGCGCGACCTTCGTCTTGTCCTCGCCTGTCGCGGCCGAGAAGAACAGTGTGTTCGCCAGCGCGACGGCGATGGCCGCGTCGGTCGCGTTGTTGGCCATCACCGCGTAGGTGAGCGCGGTCAGCCCCGACTTGTCCGCACCGTCCGCCTTGGCCGCGCGATGGAACGTCGCGATGCCCTTGTTGGTGAGTTCCCGGCTGCGCATCGCCGCGACCCGGGTGACGGTGAGTTTGCGCGGCATCGGCGGCGCCTTGGGGGCGTCCGCCCGTTCCTCGTCGGAACGGGGACGCTGCCCGCCGCCGACCGGATGGAGGGGTGGGAGCGGTGTGCGTCGACCTCCCGAGCGTGCGGCCGGCGGGTATTTGTCGTAGCCGGGATGAACGGGGGGCCCGGAATTCTCGTCAGGAGCCCGACCGCCGTCAGGCTCGTAGGGTTCGCGCGGTCCGGTCACTCCCTAATTCTGTCCTAGTCGGGAGACATGCGACCACAGCAACCCCGGCCAATGCTGGTCAGATCGGCCTGTCAGGGAACGAACCGCACCTCGAACATGCGCGGCCAGTACTTTCCGGTGACGAGGAAGCGGTCCGTTCCCGGGATCTGGGCGATGCCGTTGAGGACGTCGACGTCCCGCGGGCCCGGCGGAAGCGCGTCGCGCAGGGCCGAGGCGTCGACCTCCGCGGTGACCCGCCCGTCCGAGGGATCGATGCGGACGAGGGTGTCGGTGGTCCAGACGTTCGCGTAGATCGCGCCGTCGTCCGCGCATTCGAGTTCGTTGAGGCGGGACAGCGGGCTTCCGTCCTGCGCCGCCTGCACGGTGCGCCGGGGTTCGAACGTGACCGGGTCGCGGAACGTGAGGGTGGGTGAGCCGTCACTGGTGACGAGGGCGTCGGGCAACGCGCAGATGCCCCACCCTTCGCCGTCGAACGGGACTCGCCGCTGTTCGGCGAGTGTCGCGCGATCCCGGGCGACGGCCACCCCGTCACGCCACGTCAGCTGCCAGATCGTGTCGCCGCTCACCGTGATGCCCTCGCCGAACAGGGGGGACGGCAATTCCGCGCGCGCCCGGACGGTGCCGCTGTCGAGGTCGGTGGCCTGCACCCAGGACTCGCCGGGGCGGCCGGTGCCCTCGAGCAACTCGGGGCCGTCGATCTCGAGTCCCTGGGTGAACGCATTCGGGTCGTGGTCGAGGGTGCGGACGATCTCCACGTGAAGGTCCGCGTCGGACGCGCCCGCCGCCACGGGACTCTGCGGGGAGCACGCGGTGACCATCCACGCCACCGCGAGCAGGGCTGGGACGAGGTGCCTCCGGCCGGTCATCGGACCAGCATGACAGCCCAGGTGGGCACGCACTTGCGGTGGTGCGGCAAACTGGTGGTGTGAGTGTTGCTTCTTCCGACGAGCGCGCAGTGGCGCGTCCCGTACTGACCGACGCCGTCGAGCTCGCCCGAACCGCCTTGGTCGAACTGCAGGAAGGGGGAGTCGGCGACTACCTGGGCGTCACGTCCGAGGACGCGTGCGCCGCGACTCACCGCTTCGTTGCGGATCTTCCGGGCTACCGGGGCTGGCAGTGGGCGGTGGTGGTGGCTGCCGATCCCGAAGCGGACCATGCCACCGTCAGCGAACTCGCCCTCCTCCCCGGACCCGATGCGCTGATCGCACCCGAGTGGATTCCGTGGGACCAGCGCATTCGCCCCGGCGACCTGTCCGCGGGCGATCTGCTGGCACCGCCGGCCGGTGACCCCCGCCTCGTCCCCGGCTATGTGGCGACGGGTGACCCCGAGATCGACGAGGTCGCTCTCGAACTCGGCCTGGGTCGCAAGCAGGTGATGAGCCTCGAGGGTCGCGTCGATGCTGCCGAACGCTGGCACGACGGCGACTACGGCCCCGATTCCGAGATGGCCAAGGCGGCGCCGTCGACGTGTGGGCTGTGCGGCTTCTACCTCCCGCTCGCCGGTTCGCTGCACGCGTCGTTCGGGGTGTGCGGCAACGAGATGGCCGCCGACGGGCACGTGGTCGACGCCACCTACGGTTGCGGCGCCCACTCCGACACCCTGCTGCCTTCGGGTGCCGGTTCGCCGCAATTCGACGCCTACGACGACGGCGCCGTCGAGGTCGTCGAGCGGGCTGTCGCCGAGACGGAGACCGAGACCGAGGCCGAATCCGAGTCGCGGCCCGAGCCCGAAGCTGCTGCCGAGGTCACCGAGGCCGAGGAATCCGCATCGACCAGCTAGCCGATCCTTTCGGCACCGCCGCCCTGAGGGATTCGACGCTTCTGGCGTGGCGAACGTCCCCGACCCGTCTGCGGGAGGATGCGGCGGCCGAATCCGATCTGGCGCGCGCCGGCTACCGCGACCGGCTCCTCACCGAGCTGGCGCAGAACGCGGCCGACGCCGCCGCCCGCGCCGAAGTGCCCGGTGAGCTCTCCGTGCAACTCGACGGACGCGTCCTGAGCGTGTCCAACACGGGCACCCCGCTGGACGAGCCGGGAGTCCAGGCGCTCGTCGCGTTGCGCGCGTCGAACAAGTCCGGGACGACCGTCGGCCGCTACGGCGTCGGTTTCACTGCGGTGCTGTCGGTGAGCGACGAGGTCGAACTGCGGTCGACGTCCGGTTCGGTGCTGTTCTCCGGGGAACGGACCAGGTCGGAACTCCGGGAACTCGACGGTGCGGACCCGGGAGCGGACGTGCCCGCCCTACGGCTGGCGTGGCCGACGGAGAACCGGCCGGCCGCAGGCGCGGCGTCGGAAGTCGTGTTGACGCTGCGCGAGGACGTGGACGGCGAGTCGCTGCTCGCCTACATGGCCCGCGAGGCACCCGACCTCCTGCTCGAACTCCCGGCACTCGTCTCGATCACCGTGGGCGACAAGCAGTTCCGTCGGCGCGAACGACCACTCGATTCCGGGTTGACCGAGGTCGCGATCGGCGACGACCGCTGGTGGCAGTACGAGTCCGGGCGCGCACGCTGGCTCGTCCCGGTTCGCGACGGCGTCGTCTCACCCGTGACGGAGGACGTCCTGCGCGCCCCCACACGGTCGGACGAGGAACTGTCGATACCCGCGATCCTCGTCGCGGACATCGCCATGCAACCCGACCGCAGGCGCATCCTGCCCGGCGCGTCGACCGCCGAGTTGGCGTCCGGATACGCCGAGTTCGTGGCCGCGGTGCCGCCCGAGCAGCGACTGTCGCTGGTTCCCGTTCCCGCGTTCGCACGCAGCGAGGTGGACTCGGCGTTGCGGGACCATCTCGTCACCGAACTCCGGGAGCAGCCCTGGCTGCCGACCGTCGGCGGCACGAACAAGGCCCCGGTTCGGGCGTCGGTGGTCCCCGGGCTCACCGAGGAACTCGCCGAACTCCTCACCGAGATCGTCGACGGGCTCGTCGTCCCGGATCTGTCCGGGCCACGCTGGGCGCCCGCGCTGGCCGCCGTCGACGCCCACCGCCTCGGCCTGGCCCGCCTCACCGAACTTCTCAGTGGCATCGAGCGGACACCGTCCTGGTGGCAGCGCCTGTACGCGGCGCTCGAACCGCTGGCCGTCGACGCCCTCGCGGCGGAGGAACTGGCGTCGATCCCGGTTCCGCTGTCCGACGGCCGCACGGTGACCGGTCCGCGAACGGTGTTGCTGGGTCACGACATCGACGGCGTCCTGGGGGTCGACTGGACGCGGCTCGTCCACCCGGATGCCGCGCACCCGCTGCTGTCGCGGCTCGGCGCGAAGACCGCCACGGCCGTCGACCTGCTCTCGGATCCGGCGTTGCGGGCCGAGATCGAGGATCTCGACCCCGACGACGCGGCGGCGGCAGAAGAACTGTCGACCGCGGTGCTCGCGCTCGCCGGGCGCGTCGACCCCGGCACCCTGCCGTCGTGGCTCGGCCAGCTGCCCCTCCCGGACGTCGACGGGGAGTTGCGCGGTGCGGACGAATTGCTGTTGCCCGGTGCGCCTCTCGCCGACGTCCTGGTGGACGACTCACCGTTCACGTGCGTGGACGCCGCGTTCGCCGAGCGGGTGGGGGAGGACGCCCTCCGCGCCGTGGGTGTCGGCTGGGGTTTCACCGTGCTGCGCACCGAACTCCCCACCGGCCCCGATCACGACCTCGACGACGAGGACCGCTGGTGGGACACGCTCGACGACGACCCCGACGAGATCGGGGCGGTGCGCGACCTGGACCTGGTGGACGAGGACCGCTGGCCGCAGGCGCTGACGATGCTCGCCCGGGACCCGTCGACGCGTCCGCTGCTCGCCGACCGCGCCGGGTACACGGCCTGGTGGCTGCGTCACAACGCAGAGTTGGACGGTCAGGTGCTCGGTCTGCTCCGCGACCCCACCGACGAGACGTTCGCCGGACTGCTCGACCCCGTCGAGCACCCGGAATCCGCCGTGTTCGCGGCGGCCCTGGCGCCGTCGACGGTCGACTCCCCCGAACTCGCGCAGCTACTCCTGGATCGACTGGCCGATCCGGACCGCGAACCGAGCCCGGCGGTGATCGCGCGGGCGCACAGCCTGCTCGCGGCCGCCGCGGCCGCACATCTTCTCGACCTCGAGGAACTTCACCTGCCCGAACACGTGCGCGGCCTGACGGGCGCACTCGTCGACCCCGGCGACGCCCTGGTGCTGGACGCACCGTGGCTGGCCGCCGCGGTGCCGCGCGAGCGACTGGTGGTCGGGAGCCTGGACACCGCCGAGGCTCTCGCCGATCTGCTGGACCTCCCCCTCGCGTCCGCGGCCATCCGCGGCACCGTCACCGGTTCCGGCCGCGAATCCTCGTGGGAACGCGAACCCGCCGCGGTGCTCGCCTTCGCCGCACTCGGCCGCGACCTGCCGCACGGTCCCGTCGTCGTCCATCCCCGGCTCACGGTGAAGCTCACGGGCGCGGTCGACACCGAGATCGCGGTCCCGTGGTGGGTGGACGAGCAGGGGACCACCCATTGCTCCGAGTCGTGGGCCGAAGGCACGTGGGGCGCCGCCGGTGTCGTTTGACCAGAGCGTTCTCGACAGTGCCGTCGGGGACCGCACACCGTGGTTGATCGACGTCGTCACCGTCGTCACGCACAGCGGCGGAACCGTCGCGGCCTGGATCGTGTCCACCGTCCTGACGATCGCCCTCCTGCTCCGGGACCGTCGGCGCGAAGCCGTCCTCGTGGCCGGCGCGATGCTGTCGGGTCTGGCCGTGATGACCACGCTCAAGAATCTGTTCGAGCGGCAGCGCCCGCCACTGCCGGATCGGCTGGTGGAGATCTCGACGTTCTCGTTCCCGTCCGGTCACGCGATGATGACCGCGATCCTCGCGAGCGTTCTCGTCGCCGTGACCCTCCGGGTCGTGCTGGTGGGGTACGTCCGGATCGCGCTGGTCGTCCTGCTGGTGCTGTACACGCTGGCGGTGGGGCTGTCGCGCGTCTACCTCGCCGCGCACTGGACGACCGACGTCCTCGCCGGGTGGGCATTCGGCGCGCTGTGGGCGGCGTTCTGGATCCTGCTGACCCGCACCCGGCCCCGCCGCGCCCTGACCCCCAGCGAGATCTAGAGCAGTCCCTGCTGCATCACTAGAGCAGTCCCTGCTGTGCCCCGCGGCTGCCGCGCCGGGCCGCCCGCCGCTGCAACGCGAACAATCCGTAGCCGAGGAATCCGACGACGACCCCCGCTATACACGTCGGAAGCGCATCCGACCACCGGTCGCCCGTGACGATCACCACGACGGCCGCGACCGCCCACGCCAGCGTTCCCAGTATCAGCGCAGGTCGCGGGTCGGCGAGGCGCTGAGTGAGGGGTGGGCGATCTGCGGATTCGTTCACCGAATGAACGCTACCCTCGCCGTGGTGCCCTAATCTCCAAGGGCGACGCGCGACTTCTGGCGATGGGGACTGAACAATGGGTGCTGCTCCGAAACTGCTCGACAACTACTTCAAGATCACCGAGCGTGGTTCGACGGTAGGCGCGGAGATCCGCGGCGGAGTGGTGACGTTCGTCGCGATGGCATACATCGTGGTGCTGAACCCGCTCATCCTCGGTAGCTTCTCCGCCGACGACGCCGTCGCGAAGACCGACGTCCTCGGCAACATCCTCCCCGTCAACCAGGTGGCCGCGGTCACGGCCCTGGTGGCGGGACTGATGAGCATCGTGTTCGGGGTCGTCGCGAACTATCCCTTCGCGATCGCGGCGGGCCTCGGCATCAACAGTCTTCTCGCCGTCACCATCGCACCGCAGGTCACCTGGCCCGAGGCGATGGGCCTCGTGGTGATCGACGGTGTCATCATCGTCGTGTTGGCGCTCACCGGATTCCGGACGGCCGTGTTCAATGCCATTCCGGCCGAGCTCAAATCCGCCATCGCCGCCGGTATCGGCATGTTCATCGCGTTCATCGGTCTCGTCGACGCCGGTTTCGTGCGGCGCATCCCGGACGCCGCCGGCACCACCGTCCCCGTCGGCCTGGGAATCAACGGATCGATCTCCTCCTGGCCGACCGTGACGTTCGTGTTCGGTGTGCTGCTGATGGGTGTCCTGGTGGTGCGCAAGGTGCGCGGCGGTCTGCTGATCGGCATCGTCGTCACCACCGTGCTGGCCGCGATCATCGAGGCCGTCGCCGGCGTCGGACCGTCGCTGGGCGTGAACCCCCACGGCTGGAACCTCAGTGTCCCGGCCGCACCCGATGTGCTGGCGGAACTTCCGGATCTCAGCCTCGTCGGCGACGTCAGCATCTTCGGCGCGTTCACCCGCATCGGCGTACTCGCCGCCAGCCTGCTGGTGTTCACGCTGGTGCTCGCCAACTTCTTCGACGCCATGGGCACGATGACCGGGCTCGGCAAGGAGGCGGGCCTCACCGACGAGGACGGCAACCTGCCCAACATCGGACGGGCCCTGGTCGTCGAGGGCACCGGCGCCATCGTCGGTGGCGGCGCGTCGGCGTCGTCCAACACCGTGTTCGTGGAATCCGCTTCCGGTATCGCCGAGGGCGCCCGCACCGGACTCGCGAATGTGGTGACGGGACTACTGTTCCTGGCCGCGATGTTCCTGACCCCGCTGTATTCGGTGGTGCCGATCGAGGCCGCCGCGCCGGCGCTGGTCGTGGTGGGCGCGATGATGATCGGTCAGGTCCGCGACATCGATTTCACCCAGTTCTCGATCGCGCTGCCCGCGTTCCTCACCATCGCCGTCATGCCGTTCACGTACTCGATCGCCAACGGCATCGGCGTCGGATTCGTGTCGTGGGTCGTCCTCAATGCTGCGAGCGGTGGTATCAAGAAGATTCACCCGTTGATGTGGGTGGTGGCGCTTCTCTTCGTGGCCTACTTCGCGGTCGGTCCGATCACCGACGCAGTAACGTAAACGGCGGCCGATCGGTCCCGTATTGTCATTCCCGTGACCACGGATACGCGAGCACTCGCCAGCGACCTCTCCCTGGCTGTCGTGCGCCTCACGCGTCACCTGCGTGGGCGTCGCGTCGACGCCCAGGTATCGCTGACCCAGCTGTCGGCTCTGGCCACCCTTGCCCGCGACGGCGCCATGACGCCGGGCAATCTCGCGGCTCGGGAGAAGGTGCAGCCGCCGTCGATGACCCGGGTCATCGCTTCCCTGGTCGAACTGGGGCTGGTCGAGCGGGCACCGCATCCCACCGACGGACGGCAGATCATCGTCACGCTGTCGGACGCCGGTCACGCCCTGATCGCGGACGAGACCCACGCCCGCGAGGCGTGGATGAACGAGCGGCTGTCCGGGCTCGACGAGGCTCAGCTGAAGACCCTCCGCGACGCGGTCGGCATCATCACGTCCATCGTCGCCGACTCGGAGTAGCCCGACGGCTGCTGCCTGCAGTCTCCACCCGTACAACGGCATTCGACTGCCCGCACCCCGAGGTGCAGGGAAACCCGTTGCCGGAGAACGTAGCCGGCATCCGGAGTGATCCGGCCCCCGATGTCCACCCAGGGCCGGTCGATGGGGCGCCGGGTCCGGGAGCAAGATGGATGTGTGCCGCCCGAATCCGAGTCCACCGCCTCAGCCCAGCCGAAGACCGGCATGTTCGTCGCTCTCCGCACCCGGAACTACCGGCTGTGGGCGTCGGGGCAGATCGTCTCCCTCGTCGGAACCTGGATGCAGCGGGTGGCGCAGGACTGGCTCGTCCTGACGTTGTCGAACGGCAACGCGCTCGCGGTCGGCATCGTGATGGCACTGCAGTTCGGTCCGACCCTGTTCCTGTCCGTGTGGGGCGGCGTGCTCGCCGACCGGTACGACAAGCGGCGCATCCTGATCGCGACGCAGGTGTCGATGGCGTTGTGCGCACTGGTGCTCGGGCTGCTGGACGTCGGCGGGCTGGTGGCCCTGTGGCACGTCTACCTCATCGCGTTTCTACTCGGCTGCGCATCGGCGATCGACGCGCCGGCGCGGCAGTCGTTCACGATCGAGATGGTCGGCAAGGAGTCGCTGCCCAATGCGATCGCCCTGAACTCGATGACGTTCAACACGGCTCGCATCATCGGTCCGGCGATCTCGGGTGTGCTGATCACCCTCATCGGCACGGGGTGGGTGTTCCTGCTCAACGTGGGCACGTTCACCGGTGTGCTGATCGCCCTGCTGATGATGAACACCCGCGAACTGTTCACGGCACCCCAGGCGGAACGCGGGAAAGGGCAGGTCCGCGAGGGTTTCCGTTACGTGTGGGGTCGCACCGACCTGCGGGTGCTGATGGTGGCGGTGTTCATGGTGTCGACGTTCGGGCTGAACTTCCCGATCAGTCTCGCCGTTCTCGCCCGCAACACGTTCGAGCGCGGCGCGGACGCCTACGGACTGCTGTCGACCACCCTCGCCGTGGGCACGCTCGCCGGCGCCACGATCGCCGCGAAACGCAAGACTCCGCCGCGGCTGCGCACGTTCCTCGGGGCCGCGGCCGCGTTCGGGGCGTTCGAGATTCTGGTGGGACTGATGCCCACCTACGCGCTGGTCGCGATCATGCTCGTCCCGACCGGCGCGCTGACGCTGACGTTCACGACGGCGGCGATGAACATCCTGCAGATGTCCGTGCCGTCCGAGATGCGTGGCCGGGTGATGGGCATCTACATGCTGTGTTTCCTCGGCGGCACCCCGCTGGGCAGTCCGGTTCTGGGATGGCTGGCCGACGTCCTCGACCCCCGCGCCCCGCTCGTGATCGGAGGTGCGATCTCCCTGGTGAGCGGGATCGGCGCGGCCCTGTACCTGATGCGGCACCAGCGGGTGCGGGTGACGGTGCGCAGACCCGACGCCGGCAGCTACCTCCCGGTGATCGAACTGCACAACGATCTCGAACCGCACCCCGTGGTGGTCTGCGACGCCACCGAGCAGGCCGTGGAAGCGAGCCGCGACCCGCGGTCCTGACGGCTGCCGGAACCGATCAGACGCCGACCGCGGTCGCCACCGCCCGCCGGGTCAGCACTCTCGCGAGGTGGCTGCGGTACTCGGCGTCGGCGTTGCCGTCGGTGATCGGGTCGGTGCCCTCGGCGGCGTGCTCGGCCGCCGCCCGGATCAGCTCCGGGTCGGCGGCATTGCCGACGAGCGCGTCCTCGACGCCGCGAGCCCGCACCGGCACGGCCCCCATGTTGGTCAGCGCCACCCGGGCCTGCCGGATCGTGCCGCCGTCGACCTGGATCGTCGCGGCCACCGCCACGATCGACCAGGCCTCCGCGACCGTGTTGAACTTCTCGTACCGCGCCTCCCAGCCCGTGTGCTTGGGAACCCGCACGTCCACGAGGATCTCGTCCGGTCGCAGCGTGGTGGTGTAGTAGCCCTCGAAGAAGTCCGCGACCGGGATGCTCCGCCTGCCCGCGGTACCCACGGCGGTCAGGGTGGCGTCGAGTGCCAGAGCGGGCGCGCAGAGGTCGCCCGCCGGATCGGCATGCGCCAGAGCGCCACCCAGCGTGCCGCGGTGCCGGATCTGCGGATCGGCGACGGTGCGGGTGGCCTCGACGAGCAGCAGCGCGTGCTCGTGGACGAGCGGGTCGCGGATCAGGTCGTAGTACGTGGTCATCGCACCGATCACGAGGCTGTCCCCGTCGTCGCGGACACCGCGCAACTCACCGATCCGGCCCAGGTCGACGAGGGTGCTCGGCGAAGACAACCGCAGCCGCAGCACCGGCAGCAGGCTCTGGCCGCCCGCGAGTATCTTGGCGTCCTCCCCGGCCTCGGCGAGCGCGGCCACCGCTTGTTCGACGGAGGTCGGGGACACGTAGTCGAAGCTTGACGGAATCATCGGGCACCTCCCTGAGCGGTGTGGATGGCGCTCCAGACCCGCATCGGCGTACACGGCATCTCGACGTCACGCACCCCGAACTGGCGGACGGCGTCGAGGACGGCATTGACGACGGCCGGGGTGGACGCGATCGTCCCCGCTTCACCGACCCCCTTGACGCCGAGCGGATTACCGGTGGCGGGTGTCTCGGTGCGGCCCGTGGTGAACGTCGGCAGATCCGCCGCCGACGGCACGTGATATTCGGCGAAGGAACCCGACAGGAGGGTGCCGGACTCGTCGTACACCGCCTCCTCGTACAGGGCCTGCGCGATGCCCTGGGCGAGTCCGCCGTGCACCTGACCTTCCACGATCAGCGGGTTGACCACGTGCCCGATGTCGTCGACGCACACGTAGGAGCGGATGCCGACCTTCCCGGTCTCGGTGTCCACCTCCACCGCGCACAGGTGCGTGCCGTGCGGGAAAGAGAAATTCTCCGGGTCGTACGCGGCCTCGGAATCCAGATTCGGTTCCACACCCTCCGGCAGGTCGTGCGCGGCGAACACGGCGAGCGCGACATCGGCGATGCCGACAGCCTTCTCGGTGCCCTTCACCCGGAACCTGCCCTCGGTGAACTCGAGATCGTCCTCGGCGCACTCCATCAGGTGCGCCGCGATGGGCCTGGCTTTCGCGATCACCTTCTCGGCGGCCTTCACGACGGCGATCGCCCCGACCGCCAGCGACCGGGAACCGTACGTGTCCATGCCACGCGGCGACGTCTGGGTGTCGCCGTGCAGCACCTCGACGTCCTCGAACGGAACCCCGAGCTGATCCGCGACCACCTGGCTCCACGCGGTCTCGTGACCCTGGCCGTGCGCCGACGAACCGGTGACCACCTCGACCTTGCCGGTGGGCAGCATCCGGATCGCCGCGTGTTCCCACCCGCCGGCCCCGTAGGCCAGCGCGCCGAGGGTGCGCGACGGCGCCAGCCCGCACATCTCGGTGAACGTGGACACCCCGATGCCGAGTTGCACCGGGTCCTTCCGCTCGCGGCGCTCCGCCTGTTCGCGCCGGAGCCCGTCGTAGTCGAACAACTCCCGCGCGTGCGCGGTGGCGGCCTCGTAGTTGCCGGAGTCGTATGTCAGACCCGCGACGGTGTCGAACGGGAACTCCTCGTGGGTGATCCAATTCTTCGCCCGCAATTCCAGCGGATCCATCGACAACTCGGTCGCGAGTTCGTCCATCATCCGTTCGATCGCGAACGTCGCCTCCGGGCGGCCCGCCCCGCGGTACGCGTCGGTCGGCACCTTGTTGGTGAAGACGTTGGTGCACGTGAAGTGATACGCCGGGAACTTGTAGATGCCGTTGAACATGAACGCGCCCAGGATCGGCACCCCCGAAGTGACCAGGCGCAGGTACGCGCCCATGTCGGCGAGCAGTTCCACCTTCATTCCGGTGACGGTGCCGTCGCGGCGGGCGGCCAGTGTCAGTTTCTGGATCTGGTCGCGTCCGTGATGCGCCGCGACCATCGATTCGCTGCGGGACTCGGTGTACTTGACGGGCTTGCCGAGTCGTCGCGCGACGAGCAGCGCAATGACTTCCTCCGGCGTCACCTGAAGCTTGCCGCCGAAACCGCCGCCGACGTCCGGGGCGACGACGCGCAGTTTGTGCTCCGGTATGTCGAGCGTCATCGCCAGCATCAGCCGCAGGATGTGGGGGATCTGCGTGGCGGACCACATGGTGATCTGGGCGCCGGTCGGGTCGACCACCACCGAGCGGGGTTCCATGAACGCCGGGATCAGCCGCTGCTGCCGGAACGTGCGCTCGACGAGTACCTCGGCGTCGCGGATGGCCTGCTCGACGTCGCCGCCCGTGCCGGCCTCCGCGGAGTCGAAGGTCCAGGTGGCGCTGACGTTCGTCCCGAGATCCGGGTGCACGAGGTCGGCGCCGTCGGCGGCCGCGCCCGCGAGATCGAGCACGACCGGCAGTTCGTCGTACTCGACGTCGATCACCTCGAGTGCGTCGTGCGCCTCGTAGGCGCTGCGCGCCACCACGACCGCGACGGCCTCGCCGGCGAAGTTCACGCCGTCGACCGCGAGGGACGGGGCGGGCGGCGACTTCATGTCCGGTGTGATCGGCCAGGCACACGGCAGGCTGCCCTGCTCGCCGGCGAGATCGGCGCCGGTGAGGACCGCGACGACGCCGGGCATCTCGCGGGCGGCGGAGGCGTCGACACCGGTGATGCGGGCGTGCGCGAACGGGCTGCGCAGGATCGCCAGGTGCTGCATGCCGGGCAGGACGAGGTTGTCGGTCCAGCGGGTGCGCCCCGTGACCAGATGTTCGTCTTCCTTGCGTTTGCGGGCCTTCCCGATTTCCGGTTCCGCGGTGGCGGTCATCGCACACCTCCCTGCGCGGTGTCGGTCTTCGGTGCATCCGCCGTCGGTGCTTCGGTGGTGCCGCCGCCGCGCAACCGCTGCGCCGCATCCTGCACCGCGCTGACGATGTTCTGATACCCGGTGCAGCGGCACAGGTTGCCTTCCAACCCCAGCCGCACCGTCCGCTCGTCCGGGTCGGGTTCCTCGGCGAGCAGGTCGAGGGTCTGCATGATCATGCCGGGGGTGCAGTAGCCGCACTGCAGGGCGTGATTGTCGCGGAACGCCTGCTGCACGGGGTGCAACGTCCCGTTCCGGGACAGGCCTTCGACGGTGAGGACGTCGCCGCCGTCGGCCTGCACGGCGAGCACCGAGCAGGACTTGACGCTGTGACCGTTCAGGTGAACGGTGCACGCCCCGCAGTTTCCGGTGTCGCAGCCGATGACGGTGCCGACCTTGCCGAGCCGGTCCCGTAGATAGTGGACGAGGAGTAGTCGCGGTTCCACCTCGTCCGTGTATGTAGTTCCGTCGACGGTGACAGTGATGCGCATCGCGCCTCCAAAGCCGGGAGCCTCAGGTGATACGTCCTACTCTGCGCCGACGGAGCGCGACCAACACCCGAAATCGTGGAACCGGTTCCGGATCGGTCACGTTCGGCGCGCGACCTCGAGCAGTTCCTGCAGTGTCGCGAGACTGTGGCCGGCGAGCAGACGATCGACGTACGGCAGCGCGGCCGCGATCCCGGACTGCACCGGCTCGTACCCGTCCGCGCCGGCGTGGGGATTCACCCACAGCACGGTGCGGGCGAGCCGGCGCAGCTGAGCCATCTGCTCCGCGAGCAGGGTCGGGTCACCGCGCTCCCAGCCGTCGGAGAAGATCACCACGACGGCGCCGCGCGCCACGCCGCGCCTGCCCCAGCGGTCCAGGAACGCGCGCAGCGTCTCGCCGAGGCGGGTGCCGCCCGCCCAGTCGGGCACGGCCCGGCCCGCGGCGGCGAGCGCCACTTCCGGGTCGCGGACCCGCAGCGCCCGCGAGAGCCGCGTCAGCCGAGTGCCCAGTGAAAACACCTCGGTGCCTGCGGGGTTTCCGCGGGCGACGACGTGCGCGAAGCGCAGCAGCGCGTCGGCGTACGGGCTCATCGATCCGGACACGTCGATCAGCAGCACCATCCGGCGGGGCCGGGTTGCCTTGCGGTGGTGGCTCGGCCGCACCGGTTCGCCGCCCGCCGCGAGCATGCCCCGCACCGTGCGCCGCGGGTCCACGGTGCCCCGGCGGGCAGGCCGCATCCGGATAGCCGGGCGGGTCGGGGGCCGCGGGCGCAGGGAGGCGATCAGCTCGGCGAGGTGCGCGCGCTCGGCCGCGGTGAGGTCGGCGATGTCACGGTGGCGCAACACCTCGGTGTCGTCCGCGGCGACCCGCAGATGCGGCGCGTCGCCACCGGTCTCGCCGCCGTCCGTCGTGGTCAGAGCCGCGATCCTGGCGCGGCGAGGCTGCTCCCCGGACCGCGGCGTGCGCGCCGGGACGGTACCGCCGAACCAGCCAGCGAACGCCGAGTCGTACCGCGGGATGTCGTCGGGACCGCGGCACAGCGTCGCGCGACCCGCCCAGTACACCTGACTCGGATCGCCCACATCCACCTGGCGGAGGGCCCGCGTGAACGCGGCGACGGCGTCCGACGCGACCGACAGTCCCGCCGCCGCGAGGGCGTGCGCGAACCCGGCGATGCCCACGAGCGGGTCGCCGATGTCCGGGGTCGTGGACATACTGCTCACCCCGCCAGGAGCCGGTCCAGTCCGACCCGGGCCACCCGTTCGAGGTCCTCGCGGTACTTGAGGACCGCGCCGAGCGTCGCGGCGGCAGTCTCCGCGTCCAGCACGTCCCGATCGAGTTCCCGCAGTGCGCGCGCCCAGTCCAGCGACTCCGCCACCCCCGGCGGCTTGAGCAGTTCCATCTCGCGCAGGGAGCGGACGGCCCGGGCGACCTGGCCGGCGAGTTCGGCCCCGATGCCGGGGATGCGGCGGCGCAGGATCGCGACCTCCCGCGCCAGATCGGGGTGTTCGAGCCAGTGGTACAGGCAGCGGCGTTTGAGGGCGTCGTGCACCTCGCGGGTGCGGTTGGAGGTGAGCACCACCAGCGGCGGTGTCGCCGCCCGCACCTCGCCCAGTTCGGGGATGGTGACGGCATTCTCGTCGAGCACCTGCAGCAGGAATGCCTCGAACTCGTCGTCGGCGCGGTCGATCTCGTCGACGAGCAGCACGCACGGCGCTTCGGTGAGGGCCCGCAGCAAGGGGCGCGCCAGCAGGAACCGCTCGGTGTACAGCGAGCGTTCGACCGTGTCGGCCTCGAGCATGCCGTCGCTCGCCGCCTCCAGTGTCCGCAGGTGCAGCAACTGCCGCGGGAAGTCCCAGTCGTAGAGCGCCTGCGCGGCGTCGATGCCCTCATGGCATTGCAGGCGGATCAGCGGCAGACCGAACGCCTCCGACAACGCGGCCGCGAGCGACGTCTTGCCGGTGCCGGGTTCGCCCTCGCAGAACAGCGGACGTCCCATACGGATGGCGAGAAACGCGGCCATCGCGACGCCGTCGTCGGCGAGGTAGCCGGTGGCGTCGAGCGCCCGCGCCAGTTCCGCAGGCGAACCGACCGTCGGCGTGGAATCACTCACGCCGCGAGCCTAGGTGAGTGCCCGCCCCCGGACATGCGACTCGGACAACCCCGCAGGCCGTCAACCGTCCGGCTCCACCCTGCCGCGGTCCTCGCTCAACCGCCGGAACATCGCGGTGGCGCCGAACCTCGCGGCCGCCCGTTCGACGAGTCCCGGCGCGATCTGCGACAGGGCGAGCAGCGGGCGGATCGGCGCTCCGCTCTCGACGATCTCGGGCCGGTCACGCCGAATCGCCCGGATCACGGCGGCGGCGACCTTGTCGGTGCTGGTCTCGCCCGTGATCCGGCCGGCCCTGATTCCGCGTTCCGTCATCCGCTGGTACATGCCGTCGCCCGCGATGAATCCGGGGCACACGACGGAGAAACCGACGGGCGAGCCCGCGTACTCCGCCCGCAGCGACTGGGTGAGACCGATCAGCCCGGCCTTCGTCGCGGCGTACGGCGCGCAGTACGCCGGACCGATCTTCGCGGCCAGCGACGAGATGAACACCACGTGCCCGCGACCGCGGCCCAGCATCCCGGGCACCACTCGGCGCGTGAGAAGCAGTGGCGCGGTGAGATTCACGTCGACCATCCCGGTGAGCTCGCCGGGGTCGAGTCGGGTGAAGGCCGAGACGTTCTCCACGCCGGCGTTGTTCACCAGCAGGTCGAGGGGGCCGACCGCCGTCTCGGCACGGTCGATCAGCGAATCGAGCTGATCGAGTCGGTTGAGGTCCGCGGGCACGGCCTCGGCGCGCACACCGAGCGCACGCAGTTCTCCGACGACTTCCGCGAGTCGGTCCTCACGCCTGCCGGACACGGCGACGGCGACGCCCTCCTGTGCGAGGGCCCGGGCGACGACGCGGCCGAGACCGCCGGAGGCGCCGGTCACCAGAGCCGTGCGTCCGTGCAGGTGCTTCATTCCTTCGAGCTTTCGCGCTCGGTGGAGGGGAGTCAACGCTGTGATGCCCCGCATACGGCACGATGGACCGGTGGTTCACGTCATCGACATAACAGATCCGGCCGACACCAGGCTGGACGACTTCCGCGATCTCAATTCCTCGGACCGCCGTCCCGACCTCCCCGAGGGCAAGGGCCTGGTGATCGCGGAGGGAGTGCTGGTGGCGCAGCGCCTGCTCACGTCCCGGTTCGACCCGATCGCGTTGCTCGGCGTCGATCGGCGGCTGGAGGAACTCACGGACGACCTCGCGGGCGTGGACGTGCCGTTCTACCGGACGACGGCGGATGTGATGGCCGAGGTCGTCGGGTTCCACCTCAACCGGGGTGTGCTCGCGGCGGCACGCCGCCCCGCGCCGCTCGAATTGTCGGACGTGCTCGAGCACGCCCGGACGGTCGCGGTGCTCGAGGGCGTCAACGATCACGAGAATCTGGGCTCGATGTTCCGTAACGCGGCAGGGCTCGGCGTCGACGCCGTGGTTTTCGGCAAGGGCTGCGCCGACCCGCTGTACCGCCGGGCGGTCCGGGTGTCGATGGGGCACGTTCTCCGGGTTCCGTTCGCGCACGTGACGAAGTGGCCACACGACCTGGACGCGTTGCGGGAGCGGGGTTTCCAGCTGATCTCGTTGACCCCGAACCCCGAGGCGGTGACGTTGGCCGAGGCGATGACGGGGGAGAAGGTGGCGTTGCTGCTCGGCGCGGAAGGTCCCGGCCTCACCGAACACGCCATGCGGGCCACGGACATTCGCGCCCGCATTCCGATGGCACCCGGCACGGACTCGCTCAATGTCGCGACGGCGGCGGCGATGGCGTTCTACGAGCGCGTCCGCACGGGCCGGTGAGAATGCTGCACCCTCATTCCCCGTATCCGCCGCCGACGGGAACACCGTGGTTCACGGGACTTCTCGTGGCGGGGTTCGCCGCGGTCGTGGTGGCGGTCGCGGTCATGGCCTTCGGCTCGCAGCTCGCGCGGATCAACCCCGCCCTGGCGGTGTTCCTCGAACTCGTCGTGGTGGCCGGGGTCGCACCGTCGGTGTGGCGACTACGCCGGGCGCCGGTCTGGCGGTGGCTGGTGTACGGGGCCGCGGCCGGGGTTGTCGCCGGTTGGACGGCGCTGCTCGTCGGCGCCGCCTGACTCCGGCCGGAGTCGTCAGAAACCGAAGTACCGGCGGAGGAGTCCGCCTTTGCGAGCCGGCGGCGGAGCGGGTGCCGGCACCGGGCCGGGGGCGGGAGCGGGGGCAGGTCGTTCCACCTCGGCTTGTTCCACCTCGGCGGGAGGCTCGACCTCGGGACCCTCGCCGGGCGGGTGAACGGTGAAACCGAGCACGGTGAGCGTCTTCGGGTCGGTCTCGGTGCCCTCGGGGGCGCCCGTGTACCGGAAGCCCAGCCATTCCCGGTTGGCGCCCTCGGCGAACTGCTGCGGGTGGAACGGCAGCGACTGCGGGTCGGGCAGGACGCCCGCCGGGTGTTTCAGCGGAAAGTCGCCCGCCCAGAACGGCCTCTCCCATACCAGGGGGATGCCGAGGTCCTCGTGGATGTGGACCGGTGTCGCGCTGAACGACCGCGTCAGATGCCCGTCCTCCCACATCGCAAACGAGCCCCACGCGATGTCGGGCTTGGACGCCACGCAGTACGTCTTCGCGAATTCTGTGGGCCGGATGCGTGTTTCGGGCAGAGTCGACGGTCGGGGGACGGCCAGATCGGGCCCGCACACGACGGTGACACCGGGGTAGGAACCGATGTGCACGGTCCCGGCGGAATCGAGCCGTACAGCCTCGGCCAGCGGAACCGGACCGGTGGGGGTGGCCACCAGATCGGGATAGAGGCGGGAGGCGAGCTGCTGCGCCGCGCCCGGATCAGGATCCGGGTGGCCGCGCAGCACAGCCGCAGGGTCGGGGACGTCGACGTACCAGATCGTTGATACCTTGGCCCCCACGGTCATCCCTCTCTTCCGGTGTCTTCCTGAAAGAGTACGACCCCGACCGTGTTCCCGGCCTGCTCACCGCGCAGACGGTCAGCGTCCGCTGCTGCGGACACCGAGCAGGACGTCGTCCCAGGACGGGAGGGCGGGTTTGCCGCGCTTGTCCTTGTTGTTCGTCTGGTGCGGGGCGATCTTGGGTGCGGCGGGTTCCTCGGACGGGGCGGGCTCGTCCGAGGGCTCCTCGGTGACGTCGGCCTCGATGATCACCTCGGGCTCGATCGTCGGCACCTCCACCTCGGTGGGGAACTCGGCGAGTTCGAGCTGCTCCGGCTCGTCGGACGCCACCGGCGCCAATCCGCGGAGCGGACGGCCGAAGTCGGGATCGATCAGGTCGAACGCGGTGTCGTCGAGCGCGACGATGGTGCCACCGTGCGCGTCCGGCTGGTACCGCCAGTGCGCCGCGTTGGTGGTCCGACCGGCCTGCCACTGCAGCTGGGCGACCCAGTGATTGTCCTCGTCGCGCCACGCGTCCCACGTGGCGTCGTCGATGTTGTGCCCCCGAGCGCGGAACGCCTGCGTGACGATCTCGGCGAGAGTGGGAACGGCGGGGCCGTTGTCGCGGACCGGGTGTCCGCCTTGCGCCATCTCGGCCGCACGGGAACGTTCGAGCAGGACCGGATAGGCGAACCGCTCCACCTTCGCCAGGGGGATACCGGCCTCGTCGGCCACCTGTTCGACGGAGGCGCCGGCACGGATGCGGGCCTGGATTTCGCGGGGCCTGAGCTGACTGTCCATTTCGATCTCAATCTGGCCGAGTCGAGCGATGTCCCCGCGGGATGCGGCGCGGAGTTTGTCATCGGCGGGAAGCCGGAATTTTTCGCCGGTACTGGCATCTGCGCACACGACGTGCGATCCATCTGGCTCGAGACCGATCACTCGAAGCTCTCGCACGTTGACCTCCTTATCGCGCCGGCTCGCGACTTTGCACCTGGGCAACTGTAATTCATTCGTGACAGCCCGTGCGGCAGGACACGCGCGGGTAAATCCCGTCCCGGCGTGGCGTGCGCGCTAGGCTTCGTCGTTTCGTGATCGGTCCTTCCTTCGGGGTGTGCGCTGCCTCGTGCGGGTGGCCTCGACCGGGTCGATCGCCGGTGCGGACCAGTGTTCGGCCAGCTCGAGGCTGGGTTCGCGGCCCGAGGCGACGTGCCGGTACGCGATGTCCGCGGCGCGGTCGGCGTCGCCCGCCGCGATCGCGTCGTACAACTCGGTGTGCTCGTCACACTGCTGTCCGGGATCGCGTTCCTTGGTGAGGTGGAACAACCACTGCACGCGCGTCGCGAGGGGTTGCAGCATCGACTGCAGCAGGGGACTGCCGGACATCTCCACGATGACGGTGTGGAATGCGGCGTTCGCGGCGGCGATCGCGGGCTTGTCGTCGCGGACGGTGGCCGTGCGTGCCGCGGTGAGTTGGTCGCGCAGTGCCGTGAGGTGGGAGTCGTCCGCTCGCTGCGCGGCGAGCCGGGCCGCGAGCACCTCGAGGCTTTCGCGGACGTCGAAGAGGTCGCGGACCTCGTCGACGCCGAACGGGGCGACGATCGCTCCGCGTCGCGGAACGATCACGACGAGTCCGTCGGTCTGGAGCTGTTGCAGGGCCTCGCGCAGCGGGATCCGGGACACCTGCAGTTCCGCGGCGAGGTCGCGTTCGATCAGGCGCTGGCCCGGCGCGAGCTGCAGGTTGACGATGCGCCTGCGCAGTTCTTCGTACGCGGTCTCGCGCAGTGACTTCGGCGCCGACGAGTCGGTTGCACCGTTCACCCGGTCTCCTGTCGTCGTGGTGGTCACGTCAGCCACCGTAGAACGCACCCATGCGCCGCCCTCGGGTGGATGCGGGTCCTTACGTCTGCGTAACACGGCGGAAATGCCGCGCCTCCAAGATTCACATAACGGTATACCGCTAACTGTGGCGGTTCCTGAGTCAAGGAGTCCAGCGCGTGAACACGACCCTCTCCGCCCGAGCCCGAGCCCTCGTCCCCGCGCTGTGCGCGGCCGCGACTCTCGCGGCGACCCTGACGGCCTGCGGGTCGTCGGACGCAGGCACCGCCTCCGGCGACACCCTCCGCGTCGGGGTGTTCTTCCCCGGCTCGGTCTCCGACACGGGATTCATGGAATCGGGGTATCTCGGCTACCAGCGCCTCGAGGAAACCCTCGGTGACCGGGTGGAGCTGAGTTACGTCGAGCAGGTCGCCGCCGCCGACTACCAGCAGGCCCTGGTGCGGTTCGCGACTGCGAACGACCTCGTCGTGTCGCTCGGCGGTCAGACGGACGCCGACGTCCGCAAGGTCGCACCCCAGTTCCCCGACGTGAAATTCGTCGAGATCGGCGGACCCGCCGACGCGTCCCCGCTGCCGAATCTCGCCTACTACGACCCGCAGCAGGCGGAGGCCGAGTTCCTCAGCGGAGCGGTCGCGGCGACGGCGTCCAAGACGCCGTCCGTGTCGTTCGTCGGCGGTGTCGAACTGCCCGCCATCGTGAACGCCGCGAAGGCCTTCGGCAACGGCGCGGAGTTCGCGCGGCCCGGCACCCAGGTGCTCACCCCGCAGTACCTGGGGGACTTCAACGACCCGGCCAAGGCGAAGCAGGCCGCGCTCGCCAACTACGGCGCCGGCGCGGGCGCGGTGGGACAGATCGTGAACCTCGGCAAGTCCGGGCTGGAACAGGCCGCCACGCAGTCGGGCGCCCTGATGGTGGGCGGGCCGATTCCCGGCGACTGCTCGAACCCCGCCTATGTCGGCTACGTGCACACCGACATCGGCAAGGAAGTGGAATACGCCGTCCAGTCCACCCTGGACGGAACGTGGAAGGCCGAGAACGTCGCGTTCGGCCTCACGTCACCGAACGGCGGCACCGACTTCCTGCTCTGCGGCGCCGACCCCGCCGTCGCCGACGCACTCGACAAGGCGAAGACCGCCCTGGCCACCGGTGCCGTCGAGCCCTACCGAGCGGGCTGACATGAGCACACCAGCATTGCAACTCACGGGAATCGGGAAGAGCTTCGGCGACGTCCGGGCCCTCCACGGTGTCGACCTGTCGGTGCAACCCGGAACGGTGCACTGCATCCTCGGGGAGAACGGGGCCGGGAAGTCGACGCTCTGCAACGTCGTCTACGGCGGTCTGCGACCGGACACCGGCACGATGACCCTGTCCGGTCGCAGATACGCGCCCGGTTCGCCCGCGGCCGCGATGGCGGACGGCGTGGCGATGGTGCACCAGCACTTCAGTCTCATCGGCACGATGACCGTCGCCGAGAACCTGCTGCTCACCGGACGGGGGCTGCGACTGCGCCGCGCGGAACTGCGGACCCGCCTCGATCGGCTCGCCGACGACTATCACCTGCGGATCGATCCGGACGCGCTGGTCTCGGCCATGCCGATCGGTGCGCGGCAGAAGGTCGAGATCGTGAAGGCACTCCTCACCGACCCCTCGTTGATCCTGCTGGACGAGCCGACCGGGGTGCTCGACCCCGGCGAGATCGACGCCCTGATCGAGACGTGCCAGGCCGTCGCGGCGGCGGGCAAGGCGGTCGTCCTCGTCACCCACAAACTCGGTGAGGTGGCCCGCGTCGCGGACGCTGCGACCGTACTGCGGGGAGGCGAGGTGGCAGGCGGGGGCCGCATGTCGGAGCTGACGATCCCCCAGCTGACGACGGCGATGGTCGGAAGGCCGGTGTCGGAACTCGGTCCGGTGCTCGCGGCGGGAGTCGGCGCGGAGAGCGATGGCGGCGCGGTGCCCGAACGGCGGGCGACCGGCCCCGTCGTCCTCGGGCTCCGCGGCGTCCGCGCCACCCGGGCGGACGGCAGCGTCGCCCTGTCCGGCGTGGGACTCGAGGTGCGGGCCGGCGAGATCGTCGGGATCGCGGGCGTCGAGGGGAACGGGCAGAGCGAACTTGTCGCCGTGCTCTCCGGTGCCACCCGACCCGAGTCCGGCACGGTCACGCTCGGCGACGCCGACATCACGTCGGCGTCCCCGGCCCAACGCACCCGGCTCGGTCTCGGGGTGGTGCCGGAAGACCGCCACCGGGAGGCGATGGTGGCGGAACTGCCGCTGTCGGAGAACCTCTTCCTCGGCCGCCTGCACCGCTTCCGCAGGATGGGTCTGCTCGACCGCCGCCGGATGGACGCCGCGGCCCGGGACCTGATCGAGCAGTTCTCGGTACGGACACCCGGGCCGGGAACACCCATGGGTTGGCTGTCGGGCGGCAATCAGCAGAAGGTCGTCCTGGCCCGCGAACTGTCGACGGAGAACCTGCAGTGTCTGGTCGCGGCGCAGCCCACCCGCGGACTCGACATCGGGGCGGTCGAATTCGTTCTGAACCAACTCCGCAGCTGCGCGTCCGCGGGAAACGGAGTCCTGGTCGTGTCCAGCGAGATCCCCGAACTGCTCGCGCTCTGCGACCGCATCTTCGTCAGCTACCGAGGGGCCCTGCTCGGGCCCGTCGACACGTCGGCGGCCACTGCGGGGCAGCACATCGGTGAACTGATGACGGGAACGGCGGCATGACTCGACTTCGAATCCGGGTGCATCACCCACTTCCGGTGGCGGTCGCCGCGATCGCGGTCGCGGGACTCGTCGGACTGCTCCTCGCCGCGGCCGCGGGTGCCACCGTGGCCGAGACCGCCGAGGCGCTGTCCGAGGGGATGTTCGGCAGCAGCTACGCGATCGGAGTCTCGCTCAACACTGCCGCGGTGCTGGCTCTCGTCGCGGCCGGGTTCACCGTCGCACACCGGGCCGGACTGGTGAACGTCGGTGGCGAGGGCCAGCTGTGTGTCGGGGGCATCGCCGCGACCGCGGTCGGCACCGCTCTCGGGGAGGGCACCCCCGCCCCGATCGCCGTCACCGCGGTACTCCTCGCCGCGGCCGGTGCCGGGTGGTCGTGGGCCGCGATCGCCGCGTACCTGCGGGTCCGCCGGGGCACGAGTGAGATCATCACGACGCTGCTGCTGAACTTCGTCGGCCTCGCGCTGGTGCTGCTGATGGTGCACGAGCCCAGCCTCCTCCGACAGCCCGTCACGTCGTCGGAGACGCTGCCGCAGTCCGCGCCACTGGTCGAGTCCGCGCACCTGCCGCTGCTGGGGATCGAACGTTCACCGGGGACGATCGCGCTGTGGATCGCGGTGGTCGCGGTGCTGATCGTCGGCGTGGTCCTGCGCCGGACGGCGGTCGGCGTCCGACTGCGCTCCGTCGGCCTGAACCCGGACGCGTCGGCGCGGCTGGGACTGCCGGTCGGACGGCTGCGATTTCTCAGCTTGTCCTGCGCCGGCGCGTTCTCCGGGCTCGCGGGCGGGATCCTCGTCGCGACGGCGCCGTTCGTGCTCGTCGAAGGATTCTCCTCCGGCTATGGGTTCTCCGGTCTGGTCGTCGGACTCCTGGCGCGCGGTTCCATGCTCGCCGTCGGCGCCGTGTCTCTCCTGCTCGGCTTCCTCGTGTCCGGCGGAATCAATCTTCAACTCGCAGCCGGTGTTCCGGCATCGACCGTGTCGATCGTGGAATCGCTCATGATCATCCTGATCGCGGGAGCGGTGCTGTGGACCGCGACCGGCCGGAAATCGAGCTCCGCGGCCGCGACGACGGCGAAGACCCACGACGTCCCCGACCTGGCTGGAGCGAAGCAATGATGAACACGGTGTCGGACATCGCCGTCAGCGGCGTGGGATTCGCACTCCCGATCCTGGTGGCCGCGAGCGGGGAACTGGTGAGCGAGCGGGCGGGCGTCCTGAACCTCAGCCTCGAGGGCATGATGCTGACCGGGGCGTTCGCCAGCGTGCTCGGCGCCGTCACCACCGGATCCGCGGTGGGCGGCCTCGCGGCCGGACTGGCGGCCGGGATGCTGTTCGGACTGCTGCAGGCACTGCTGAGCGTCACGCTGCGCGCCGACCAGATCGTGGTGGGCATCGCGAGCAACGCCCTCGCCCTCGGTGCCACCACCTACGGCGCCCGGCTGCTCCTCGCGGACGGCAAGGGGCAGAATGCCCCGGGTTTCGCGGCCCTCGAGATCCCGCTGCTGCACCAGATCCCGATCCTCGGACCGGCACTCTTCTCGCAGACGGCCCTCGGCTACTTCTGCTTCGCGGTGGTCGGGCTGCTGGCCGTCACCCTGTCCCGCCGGACCCGGGCAGGTCTCGTCGTCGACGCGGTCGGCGAGGACGCGAAGTCGGCCGACTGGAGCGGACTGCCGGTGCGGAAGATCCGCTACCTGTGCGTGCTCGTCGCGGGACTGACGGCGGGCTTGGCCGGCGCGCAGCTCGCGCTGTCCGAGGTGCGCTCGTTCAGCGACAACATGACCGCCGGAATCGGGTACCTGGCCGTCGTGGCCGTGATCGCGGGCAGGTGGCGCGCGCTCGGCGTGATCTGGGCGTCCGTGTTCTTCGGGATCGCGCAGGCGCTCCAGTTCGCGTTGCCCGCGCTCGGTGTCGGCGTCCCGTTCGCCCTGCTCGTCATGCTGCCCTACGTGATCGCGATCGTCGCGGTCAGTGGATTCATCCGCAACAGCCGCTCACCCGCAAACCTGACCGTCGCGTTCGCGCGCGCGTCCTGATCGATCTCAGCGAGGAAACTCTTGTGACACTGATCCTTTCCCACACCGACGTGGCCGGCCTCATCGACCGCGCCGAGGTGTTCGCCGCGGTGGAACGGGCGCACGCCGACCTGGCCGCCGGGACGGCGTCCGCACCCGCCCCACCTGCCATGACCCTGCAGTCCGCGGCCTTCGTTCCGATGGTCGCGGCGGCGCAGTCGGCCGGCGCAGCCGCGGTGAAGATGCTCGTCGATCTTCCCGGCAACGCCGCCCGCGGTCTGCCCGTCCAACGCTCGGCCGTACTGGTGACGTCCGCGGACACCGGTGAGTGCGAGGCCCTGCTCGACGGCCGCCTGATCACCGCCGTGCGCACCGCCGCCGCCAGCGCCGTGGCCACGAAACACCTCGCCCGCCGAGGCAGTCGGGTGCTGGGGTTGGTGGGCGCCGGGACTCTCGCCGTCGAACACGCCCGGGCGATCACCCGGGTGTCGGACGTCGAGACGGTGCTGGTGTGGTCGCGCTCGGATGCCACGATCGAGGAATTTCGCAGCCGGACAGAGGATCTCGGCATCTCGGTCAAGCCGATGGACTCGCCCGAGGCGGTCACCCGGTCTTCCGACGTCCTCTGCACCCTCACGCCGTCGAGGGACCCGATCGTGCGGGGCGCCTGGTTCGGCGAAGGCTTGCACGTCAACGCCGTCGGTGCGCCCCCGCGCGCGGACCACCGGGAGATCGACGGCGAGGGAATGCGACGTGCCCGGGTGGTCGTCGACTCGGTGGCCACCACCATGACCAAATCGGGAGAGACGCTGCTGGCGCTCGCCGAGGGCGCGATCACCGAGGGCGACGTCGCCGTGGAGCTGGGCGACGTGATCGCGGGCCGCACCGTCGCCCGCACCTCCGACAGGGACATCACGCTGTACAACTCCGTCGGGATCGGCCTCCAGGACCTCGCCGTGGCGCGCATACTGATCGACAGAGCCCGGGAACGGGGCGTCGGAACAGAAGTGGATCTGAGTCGATGAGCCAGAGCGATGTCGGCGACGTGGACCTCGCGCACCTGCGGCGAGCCATCGAACTCGCCGACGAGACGGGCGACGCGGGCAACAGACCGTTCGGTGCGGTGGCGGTCGGGGCCGACGGTCACGTGATCAGCGAGGGCGCCAACTCCGTCGCGACGTCCGCCGACGTCACCGAGCACGCGGAACTCGACGCGATCACCACCGCCTGCGGGGAGGGACGTACCGGCGACCTCGTCGGCGCCACCATGTATGCCAGCGGTGAGCCGTGCCCGATGTGCAGTGCGGCGATGGTGTGGGCCGGCATCACGCGGGTGGTCTACGCGGCGTCGTCCGCGGACTTCTCCCGGATTCTCCCGGACGGTCCCCGGTTCACGCTGGGCTGCTCCGACGTGCTCGAGTCCGCGAGCGTCGAGATCGAGGTCAGCGGACCGCATCTCGGCGACGAGGCGCTCGCACCGTTCCACCGTTTCCTCGACACGGACTGACCCCCGAACGCCGTCAGCCCCCGGCACCGAGGTGCCGGGGGCTGACGGACGTGGGTGCCGGGACTCAGCCGAGCTGCGAGACGACCCAGTCGATGCTCTTCGTGAGCTGCGAGACGTCCTCGGGATCGATCGCCGGGAACATCCCGACACGCAGCTGGTTGCGGCCCAGCTTGCGGTACGGCTCCGTGTCGACGACGCCGTTGGCGCGCAGGATCTTCGCCACCTGAGCCGCGTCGATCTTGTCGTCGAAGTCGATGGTGCCGACCACCTGCGAGCGGTGGGCGGGATCGGTGACGAACGGGGTGGCGTATTCGCTGGCCTCGGCCCACTGGTACAGGCGCGAGGACGAATCGGCGGTACGCGAGGTGGCCCAGTCGAGGCCACCCTTGCCGTTCAGCCAGTCGATCTGGTTGGCGAGCAGCAGCAGCGTCGCGACCGCCGGGGTGTTGTACGTCTGGTCCTTGGAGCTGTTGTCCACGGCGATGGGCAGCGACAGGAAGTCGGGGGTCCAGCGACCCGAATCCTTGATCTCCGCGACGCGCTCGAGCGCCTTCGGGCTCATCAGCGCGATCCACAGTCCGCCGTCGGCGGCGAAGCACTTCTGCGGGGCGAAGTAGTACACGTCGGCGTCGGCGACGTTCACCGGCAGGCCACCGGCGCCGGACGTGGCGTCGATGGCGATGAGCGCATTCTCCGAGCCCGCGGGACGCGAGACGGGGATCGCGACACCCGTGGACGTCTCGTTGTGCGCCCAGCCGATGAGGTCGACGGACGGATCCGAGACCGGCTCGGGAGCACTGCCCGGGTCGGCGGAGACGACGATCGGGTCGCCGATGAACGGGTTGTTCTTCGCGACCGACGCGAACTTGGAGCTGAACTCACCGTTCGTGAGGTGCAGCGACTTCTCCCGGATCAGGCCGAACGCGGCCGCATCCCAGAACGCGGTGGTGCCACCGTTGCCGAGCACCACCTCGTAGCCCTCGGGCAGGGAGAACAGATCGGCGAGGCCGGACCGCACGCTGGCGACGACGTCCTTGACAGGCTTCTGGCGGTGGCTGGTGCCGAACACCGAGGAGCCCACCTCGACCAGCGACTGCAGCTGTTCGGGGCGAACCTTGGAGGGTCCGCAGCCGAAACGTCCATCGGCGGGCAGGAGGTCTGCGGGGATGATCGGTGTGGAGGTCATCGCTACTTTCTGTTCCTTACTGTTCTGACGGGGGAGAGGGTCAGCTGGTGTGGGCGATCTGGTCCCAGCCCTCGACGGACTCGGGGGTGCGGGGTGCGGGTCCGGTGTAGATGGCGGCGGGGCGGACGAGCTTGCCGAGACGCTTCTGTTCGAGGATGTGGGCGCACCAGCCGGCGGTGCGGCCGCAGGTGAACATCGCGGGCATCATGTGCGCGGGGACCTCGGCGAAGTCGAGGATGACCGCGGCCCAGAATTCGACGTTGGTTTCGATGGCCCGGTCGGGGCGGCGTTCGCGCAGTTCGGCGAGGGCGGCCTGCTCGAGGGCGGCGGCCGCCTCGTAGCGGGGGGCGTTCAGCCGTTTCGCGGTGGCGCGCAGCACCCGGGCGCGGGGGTCTTCGGCGCGGTAGACGCGGTGCCCGAAGCCCATCAGCTTTTCCTTGCGGTCGAGGATGCCCTTGACCAGGGCGCGGGCGTCGCCGGACTTCTCGGTGTCCTCGATCATCGGCAGGACGCGGGCGGGGGCGCCGCCGTGCAGTGGGCCGGACATCGCGCCGATGGCCCCGGACAGGGAGGCGGCGACGTCGGCGCCGGTGGAGGCGATGACGCGGGCGGTGAAGGTGGAGGCGTTCATGCCGTGTTCGGCGGCGGAGACCCAGTAGGCGTCGATGGCGGCGACGTGGGCGGGGTCGGGGTCGCCCTTCCAGCGGACCATGAACCGTTCGGTGACGGTCTTGGCCTCGTCGATCCGTCTCTGCGGGACGGCGGGCTGGTAGATGCCGCGGGCGGACTGGGCGACGTAGGACAGGGCCATCACGGAGGCGCGGGCGAGTTGTTCGCGGGCGGTGTCGTCGTCGATGTCGAGGAGGGGCTGGTATCCCCAGATGGGGGCGAGCATGGCGAGGCCGGCCTGGACGTCGACGCGGACGTCGCCGGTGTGCACGGGCAGGGGGAACGGTTCGGCCGGGGGCAGTCCGGGGCCGAAGCGGCCGTCGACGAGCAGGGCCCACACGTTGCCGAAGGTGACGTGCTTGGAGACGAGTTCTTCGATGTCGACGCCGCGGTAGCGCAGGGCGCCGCCGTCCTTGTCGGGTTCGGCGATGTCGCTGGTGAACGCGACCACGCCTTCCAGTCCGCTGACGAAATCGTCCGGTATTGCCGCGCTAGCTGACATAGCTCGTGGACTCTCCTCGTTCGAGTGCCCCCGGTCAGAGCGGCACTGTCTCGGCGTTCGACAATTGCGCTGGGCGTGCATGCGGGATGGGCAGGCACCCTCGTCCGCGCAATCGACTTCCCTTCCCCGGGCATCGCACGATCGCGGCTGCAATCCGAGGGGACGGGTTCGGTCCCCAAAACTTTAGCCGGTGTCACCGGAGAGTTGATCAGTGCATACCCGGGAGTAGCGTTCTCGGCTGTGTCTCCAGATGCAGAACAGCCGAAACCGGTGAACAAGGACCTCGCGGCCATGCGCGTCGGTTACGCACACCAGGGCGCTGACGGACGGTACGTCGACTCCGATCTGGACGCCGACCAGCTGGGCGACGGCTGGCTTCCCCTGATGCGCCTGTGGCTCGAGGACGCCGTGGAGGCCGGGGT
This sequence comes from Rhodococcus sp. ACPA1, assembly GCF_002300195.1. Lineage (NCBI taxonomy): Bacteria > Bacillati > Actinomycetota > Actinomycetes > Mycobacteriales > Nocardiaceae > Rhodococcus > Rhodococcus sp. ACPA1. The sequence continues at coordinate 697,731 of NZ_NSDX01000005.1, forward strand.
TCCCGAACCCAACGCGATGACACTCGGAACCGTCGACGAGCACGGACATCCGTGCACCCGCACCGTCCTCTGCAAGGGATTGAGTACGGACGGTGTGCTGTTCTTCACCAACTACGACTCGGACAAGGGCCGCCAGCTGGAGGCGGTGCCCTACGCGTCGGTGACGTTCACGTGGGTGCCCGTCGCCCGGCAGATCACCGTCCGCGGTCCGGTCGAGCGCGTGAGCGCCGAGGTCACGGACGAGTACTGGCACAGCAGGCCCCGTGGATCCCGGCTGGGGGCGTGGGCGTCCGAACAGTCGAAGCCGATCGGTTCGCGGGCCGAACTGGACGCCGCGCTGCTGCACGCGGCGGAGCGCTTCCCCGTCGACGTCGACATCCCGGTCCGGCCTGACTGGGGCGGAATCCTGATCCGCCCCGCGGTCGTGGAGTTCTGGCAGGGCCGCGCCAACCGGATGCACAACCGCATCCGGACGTCGCTGGTCGACGGCTCGTGGACGGTGGAGCGACTGCAGCCGTGACGGTCGGGGAATAGTGAGCATGGGAAACGAGCTAAGGGAAGAATGACCGAGACCGTCACCGAGAAGAAGAAGCGGCGGCTGCTCGCCGACACCGCGCCGCTGCAGAACCGGGACTACCGCCGCCTGTGGGCGGCCGGGATCGTGACGGTGATCGGCGGGCAGCTCAGTGTCGTCGCCGTGCCACAGCAGGTGTACGAGATCACCCGCAGCTCGGCGTACGTGGGTCTGACCGGCGTGTTCGCGCTGGTACCGCTGATCGTGTTCGGGTTGTGGGGCGGCGCGCTGGCCGACGTCATGGACCGGCGGAAACTGCTGACGATCACCACCGTCGGACTCGGTGTGACGTCGGTGCTGTTCTGGGTGCAGGCGGCGCTCGGACTGGACAACGTGTGGCTGGTACTCGGACTGCTGGGGTTGCAGCAGGCGTTCTTCGCGGTCAATCAGCCCACCCGCAGCGCGATCATCCCGCGGCTCATTCCGGCGGAACAGCTGGCCGCCGCCAACTCGCTCAACATGACGGTCATGCAGTTCGGCGCCATCGCCGGACCATTGCTTGCCGGGGTGATGATTCCGACGGTCGGGTTGTCGACGCTGTATCTCGTCGATTCGATCGCCCTCCTGGCCACGCTGTGGGCGGTGCTCCGGCTGCCTGCCATCCCGCCGACGGGGGAGTCGCGCCGGGCCGGGCTGCGCGAGGTGTTCAACGGGTTCGCCTACCTCGCGACACAGAAGGTGCTGCTCGCGTCGTTCGTCGTCGACATCATCGCGATGGTGTTCGGCATGCCGCGGGCGTTGTTCCCGCAGATCGCGCACGACACGTTCGGCGACCCGGCATCGGGCGGTGTGGCACTCGGACTGCTGTTCGCGGCGATGTCCTTCGGCGCGGTGGCCGGTGGGGTGTTCTCCGGTTGGCTGCCGAGGGTCCGGCGCCAGGGCCTCGCCGTGATCGTGTGCATCGTGCTGTGGGGTCTCGCGATGGTCGGCTTCGGCGTGGTGGTCGGGATCGCGTCACCCGGCGACAGTCCGGTCCTGTTGTGGATCGCTCTCGCGTTCCTCGCATTCGGTGGTGCCGTCGACATGGTCTCGGCCGCGTTCCGCAGCACCATGCTCCAGCAGGTCGCCACGGACGAGATGCGCGGACGACTCCAGGGCGTGTTCATCGTCGTCGTGGCCGGAGGCCCGCGGATCGGTGACGTCGTGCACGGCGCGGCCGCGGCGGCGGTCGGGACGAGCGTGGCGGCCGCGGGCGGCGGCGTCCTCGTCGTCGTCGGTGTGGTGATCGCCGCGCTCGCGTTCCCGGCACTGGTGCGTTACAAGGTCACCCGCTAGGTTCCTGTGCGCCATCACATATCTCGTGCCCATCTCGGGCACACTGAAGTGCATGGGTGAACCGCAGTCTTCGAAGACGGACAGGCCTTCCACGGCCGGATTCGAGATCCGGGGAGGCGGCTACCGGGCCGGTATCGCGGCCACCGGCGCCGGGCTCCGGCTACTCGAATGGGACGGTCCGGAGGGGCCGATGGCGCTCACCGAGACGTGGGACATCGGAACCCGGCCACCGTTGTCGGCCGGGTTGATCCTCGCGCCGTGGCCCAACCGGATCCGCGACGGCCAGTTCGTCTTCGACGGCATCGACCATCAGCTCGAGATCACGGAGCCGACGTTCGGCAATGCGAGTCACGGATTCGTCCGCCGCCGGGACTGGCGTGTCGCGAATCACACCGACGACCGCATCGAGTTGTCGATCGACGTCGGCCTCCACAAGGGGTGGCCGTACCCACTGCGGCTCACCGTCGCATACGTCCTCGACGACGACGGCCTGACCGTGACGCACACGGCGACCAACACGGGAGCCATCCCGGCGCCGTTCGGGATGGGCTTCCACTCCTACGTCCGCGCCGGCGACGTCCCGCTCGACGAGTGCACGCTGCGACTGTCCGCCGGGACCCGGCTGCCCCTCGACGAGCGCATGCTGCCGAGTGGGGGCTCGCAGGCCGTGGCAGGCACCGAATACGACTTCACCAGCCCGCGCACGCTGGCGGGCGTCGCTCTCGACACTCCGTTCAGTGCACTGGACGTCGACGCGGACGGCAGGTCGCGGCACGAATTGCGCGCGCCGGACGGCACCGGAACGGTCCTCTGGGCGGCCCGTGAGTTCGGCTGGCTGCAGGCGTTCGTCGCGGATCCCGACGCCGGTAAGTCGTATCCGGGACGCGGGCGGGCGCTGGCGCTCGAACCGATGACGTGCCCGCCGGACGCGTTCAACTCCGGGATCGATCAGTTGGTGCTCGCTCCGGGGCAGCAGTGGACCGGTGTGTGGGGCATGTCCGCGCTGGGGTCGTAGCGGTTCAACTTTCGAGCATCGAGTGCCCACTTGGTGAGACGGTGTAACACCGGTCGCGGTCCGGCCGATACGTCGGGCGGGGGTTCTTCTGTCGCGGCTGCGGGGCTCTGTCCCACCCTCTGTTCTTCCCTCACCCCGTCTGGCGTCGCGGTGTGCGTTCTGCGCCGTCTCCGGCATCGGTGCAGGTAACGCGGCCAGTCCAGTCTCGGGAAACTGGCCCTCACCGATTCGACGCCCGCGCCGTGCGGGCAAATCGGACACTCGCCGATCCAGTTCGGCGACCCTTCTCCGTGGTCGCCGCGCATCCCGCGGCGGACCCGGATCACGGCCTCTGAGCGGACCCGCCTTCGGCACGCAGGCCAGAGTGGGACTAGTTTCTACCTGAATGAAGTTGTTACTCATTGGTTTGAGCTTGAGAGGGATGCTTCGTGCCTGACAATGACACAAAGCCCACGCTTACCTACCCTGGTGGTGAGCACACGATGTCCATTGCCAGGGCAACCGAGGGCAATGACGGTATCGAACTGGGCAAGCTGCTCGCCAGCACCGGGTACACCACCTTGGACCCGGGTTTCGTCAATACCGCCTCCACCAGCTCCGCGATCACCTACATCGACGGTGAGCACGGGATTCTCCGCTACCGCGGGTACCCGATCGAACAGCTGGCCGGGAAGTCGACCTTCATCGAGGTCAGCTATCTGCTGATCTACGGTGAGCTGCCCACCACGGCGCAGCTCGAGTCGTTCACCGACCGGATCCGGCGGCACACGCTGCTGCACGAGGACCTCAAGAGGTTCTTCGACGGATTCCCGCGGAACGCACACCCGATGCCGGTCCTGTCCAGCGCCGTCAACGCGCTGTCCGCGTACTACCAGGATTCCCTGGACCCGGCCGACCCGGAACAGGTCGAGTTGTCGACCATCCGTCTTCTCGCGAAGCTGCCGACCATCGCGGCGTACGCGTACAAGAAGTCCGTCGGGCAGCCGTTCCTGTACCCGGACAACTCCCTGAACCTGGTCGAGAACTTCCTCCGGATGACGTTCGGCTTCCCCGCGGAGCCCTACGAGATCGATCCCGAGATCGCCAAGGCTCTCGACATGCTGCTGATCCTGCACGCCGACCACGAGCAGAACTGCTCGACGTCGACGGTGCGGCTGGTCGGCTCGTCCGACGCCAACCTGTTCACCTCGATCTCCGGTGGCATCAACGCACTCTGGGGCCCGCTGCACGGCGGCGCCAACCAGGCCGTGCTGGAGATGCTCGACGAGATCAAGGCCAGCGGCAGCAACGCGGACGACTTCGTCCGCAAGGTCAAGAACAAGGAAGACGGTGTGAAGCTCATGGGCTTCGGGCACCGCGTCTACCGCAACTACGACCCGCGTGCGGCGATCGTCAAGCAGACAGCACACACCATCCTCGAGAAGCTCGGCGGCGACGACGAGCTGCTCGATATCGCGATGGCACTCGAAGAGGCGGCGCTCACCGACGACTACTTCGTCGAGCGCAAGCTGTACCCGAACGTCGACTTCTACACGGGTCTGATCTACCGCGCGATGGGCTTCCCCACCCGCATGTTCACCGTTCTGTTCGCCATGGGCCGCTTGCCCGGGTGGATTGCACACTGGCGCGAGATGCACGAAGATCCCGCTACGAAGATCGGCCGTCCACGCCAGATCTACACCGGTTACACCGAGCGTGACTACAAGGACGTCACAGGTCGCTGATCGCGAATACCTGTGCCGAACCATAGAGCCCTCACCGAGGAGGACATATGACCAAGCCCGAGATCGAGTTCCAAGACGGACCCGCCCCGACCGACCTGGTCATCAAGGACGTGGTGGTCGGAGACGGCGCAGAGGCCGTCCCCGGGGGCACCGTCGAGGTGCACTACGTCGGCGTCGAGTTCGAGTCCGGCGAGGAGTTCGACTCCTCCTGGAGCCGCGGCGAGTCCATCCAGTTCCCGCTTCGCGGCCTCATCAAGGGCTGGCAGGACGGCATCCCCGGCATGAAGGTGGGCGGACGCCGTCAGCTCACGATCCCGCCGGAGCTGGCCTACGGTCCCGCCGGCGCCGGACATCAGCTGTCCGGCAAGACGCTGGTCTTCATGATCGACCTGCTGGACGTGAAGGAATAGTCTCCGCAGCACGAAAAGCCCCGCATCACCTCAGGGTGAGGCGGGGCTTTCTGCTTTCGGTGTTTCCGGTCCCGGTGACTGGTGTGCCGTGTCGGTATGGAGTTCGACGACGAGGCGTGCGCCGCCGAGCGGGCTGACCTCGAAACGTGCGCTGCCGTTGTGCAGTGCCGCCTGCTGCGCGACGAGCGCGAGGCCGAGGCCCGACCCGCTCTTCGTCGCGTTGGAACCGCGGTGGAACCGTTCGAACACCGCGGCCCGTTCGGCCTCGGGCACCCCCGAGCCGTTGTCGTCGACGACGACGGTGGTGATGCCGTCGGCCGCTCTCAGCGTGATCGTCACCGCGGTGGCGCCGCCGTGCCGGACCGCGTTCTTGATGGCGTTGTCCAAAGTGAGGCGCAGTCCACCGGGCATGCCGCGAACCGTCACCGGGGTTGCGTCGACGGTCACCTGCAGGCCCGGATTGTGACGCATCGCCTCCTCGGCGGCGAGGTCGCTGATGTCGACGAGGTCGCAGTCCACGAAGTCCTTGTCGGTGGACAGTTCACCGCGGGCGAGGCGCTCGAGGTCGGACAGCGTCGATTCCACCCGGCCCTGTGAGCGGGCGAGGTCGCGGAGGATCTCGTGCTGCTGTTCCGGCGTCAGGTCGAGAGTGGTGAGGACCTCGAGGTCGGTGCGCATCGCGGTGAGAGGGGTCCGGAGTTCGTGTGCCGAGACGGCGGCGAAGTCGCGTGCGGTGGCGAGCGCGGCGGTGGTCGCGTCCTGCGCCTCCGCGACGTCGCGCAGCATCGACTCCGCGGCGGAGGCCAGTTCGTCCGCCTCCCGGACACCGGACGTCGTGGGGGTCAGCTTCGGTTCGCGGCGCACGATGCGGCCGGTCAAGTCGACCAGCGGGCGCACGGCACGACCGCCGAACAGCCAGCCGAGACCGCTGGCAGCGGCGACGGCGAGCACACCGACGAGCAGGACCTGCCGTTGCTGCTCGGACGTGACGTCCTGCGCCTCCGCGTAGGGCACGGCCAGCGAGATACGGGTGCCGAGGACGGGCGCGGTCGCGGTGTAGGCCCGGTACCAGGTGTCGTCGACCCGCACCGTCTGCGAGCCGGGATCGAGTTCGGGCAGCTGGGTGGGGGTGCTCACCAGCACCGTGTCACCGTCGCGCGAACGGATGGTGATCGCGAAGGCCCCGTTGTCGCCGAGTGCCCCGAGGAACAGACCGGCGGTGACCGCGTTGGGAACCAGGACGTCCGACGCCGTCTCCAGCCGCCGGTCGAGTTGCGACAGGTTGTTCCGGTTGATCGCCAGCGACACCAGGATGCCGAGCGCCACGACGATGATCGTCGCCCCCAGCGCGGTCGCGGCGGCCACACGGGTTCGGAGCGAGAACGACCGTCTCACGACGGTTCCCGGAGCACGAACCCGACTCCGCGGACCGTGTGCAGGAGGCGCGGCTGACCACCGACTTCGAACTTGCGACGCAGGTAGCCGACGAACACGTCCACCACGTTGGTGTCGGCGACGAAGTCGTACCCCCACACCAGTTCGAGGAGCCGCTCACGGCTCAGCACGATGCCGACGTTGCGGGCGAGAACCTCGAGGAGTTCGAATTCCCGTTTGGTCAGTGTGACCTCCTCGCCCGCCATGAAGACCCTTCGTGCGGACGTCCGGATCTCCAGCGCACCGACGCGGATCGGTGGGGTCGGGGGCGAGTCGGCCGGCGCGGCGGCCGTCGTACCGTGCCGCCGCAGCATCGCCCGGATCCGGGCGATCAGTTCGGCGAGGACGAACGGCTTGACCAGGTAGTCGTCGGCACCCGACTCCAGGCCGGAGATGCGGTCGTCGACGGTGTCGCGGGCGCTGAGCACGCAGATCGGGATGTCGTTGTTCATCGCGCGGAGCGCGGTCACGACACCGGTGCCGTCGATGACCGGCATGTTCATGTCGAGCACCATCGCGTCCGGACGTCGTTCGCTGACCACCCGGAGCGCGTCGGCGCCGTCGACGGCCGTGAGGACGGTGAATCCGGACAGGCGCAGGCCGCGTTCGAGGGACGTCCGCACGTCCTCGTCGTCGTCGACCACGAGGACACTGGCTGAGTCGGTGACGGTCACTCCTGCATTGTGCCGTGGGCGCGACCACTGAGCGTGCGGATGGCAGTTGTGAGAGCGTGTCTCGTCCGTACACTCGTTGGAGATGTTTTCTTCGCTGCAGGCATTCGAACTGACCGAAACCAACCGTGACTGGCTGATTCACCGCCCGGCCGAGATCGCGGCCTACGTCGTCCTGGCGCTGGTGCTGCGTTTCGCGTTGCACCGGATGATCGACCGGATGACGCGGCCCCGGGAACCTTCCGACAAACCGCCTATGCTCCGTCCCCTGCGGGAACGCGCCCCGCGGGGCGTCAAGGAGGCGATGGTCAACGAGCGTCGCGCGCAACGCGCCCGGACGATCGGGTCCGTCCTCAAATCGACGGTGTCGATCGTGGTGCTCATCTGGGTGGTGCTCCAGGTTCTCGCCGTCCTCGGCGTCAATGTGGCGCCGTTCATCGCGTCCGCCGGTGTGATCGGTGTCGCACTCGGTTTCGGTGCGCAGAACCTCGTCCGGGACTTCCTGTCGGGCATCTTCATGCTGCTCGAGGATCAGTACGGCGTCGGGGACGTCGTGGACCTCGGCGAGGCCGTGGGAACGGTCGAGACGGTGGGTTTGCGGGTCACCACGATCCGTGACGTCAACGGCACCCTGTGGTACTGCCGCAACGGTGAGATCGTGCGTGTCGGCAACATGAGCCAGGGTTACGCGGTCGCGGTGGTCGATCTGCCGATCGCGCACGCCGCCAACGTGCAACGGGCGTGCGAGGTGGCGCTGGAGGCCGTCACCGAGGCGGCCAAGGGCGACGCGATCGCCGCCGACGTACTGGAACCCCCGGAACTGCTGGGCGTCAACTCGGTGACCGCGGAATCGGTCACGCTGCGGATCACCGCGCGGACCAAGCCGGGCAGGCAGTGGGCGGTGCAGCGGGCGTTCGCCCGCGCGGCGCTGTCGGCGTTCGAGCACTACGACATCGACGCGCCGTACCTGTCGGTGCTGTCCTCGGCTCGCTCCATGAACTGATCGGCCTGCGCTTCGTTACCGTGGCAGGTATGGACACCGCACTCGTCTGGTTCCGGCGCGACCTCCGGCTCGGTGATCTGCCGACGCTCCACACGGTGGCCGAGTCGGGGGCGTGTGCGCTCGGGTTGTTCGTCCTCGACGATCGGTTGCTGACAACATCGGGCGGTGCGCGCCGGGACTTCCTGTTCCGCAGTCTCGCCGCGTTGGACGACCAACTCGACGGCCGGTTGCTGGTGGTGAAGGGCGATCCCGTCGACGTGGTCCCGAGGGTGGCGGAGAAGGTGTCGGCCGAAGAGGTGCATGTCAGCGCCGACTACGGGCCGTACGGTCGCGAGCGTGACGCCGCGGTCGCCGAGCACGTCGAACTCGTGGCCACCGGGTCGCCCTACGCGGTGGCACCGGGCCGGGTGACCAAGACGGACGGTGAGCCGTACCGCGTGTTCACCCCGTACTTCCGGCAGTGGCTCGAACACGGGTGGCGCGCCCCGATCGACACCGGTCCGGCGACGGTGGAGTGGGTGGACCCGGACGACGTGAAGGCGCGGCGGGTGCAGATCCCCGAACCCGAATCCGACGGGTACGCCGCGGGTGAGGCGGCGGCGCTGCAGCGGTGGGCGGAGTTCTGCGAGGACGACCTCGCCGGGTACGAGGACGCGCGCGATCGTCCCGGTCTCGACGCGACCAGCCGGATGTCGGTGTACCTGAAGTACGGCAACATTCATCCGCGCACGATGCTCCGCGATCTCGCGCGCCGCCGCAGCAAGAGCGCCGAACAGTACCGGCGGCAGCTCGCGTGGCGGGACTTCTACGCCGACATCCTCTTCCAGCGCCCCGACAGCGCCCGCGGAAACTACGACCGTCGCTTCGACCACATCCGCTACGACAGTGGGCCCGACGCCGAGGAGGCGTTCACGGCGTGGTGCGAGGGCCGGACCGGGTTCCCGATCGTCGACGCCGGGATGCGTCAGCTGAAAGCCGAAGCCTGGATGCACAATCGGGTGCGGATGATCGTCGCGTCGTTCTTCGTCAAGGATCTGCACCTGCCGTGGTGGCGGGGTGCCCGCTACTTCATGAACCAGCTCGTCGACGGCGATCTGGCGAACAATCAGCACGGCTGGCAGTGGACCGCGGGATCGGGGACGGACGCGTCGCCGTACTTCCGGGTGTTCAACCCGACGACGCAGGGGGAGAAGTTCGACCCCGACGGCGAGTACGTGCGGCGGTGGGTGCCCGAACTGCGTGGCATCTCCGGGAAGGCCGTTCACGCCCTGAAAGACGGTCGCCCCGAGGACTATCCGCCGCCGATCGTCGACCACGCGCACGAACGGCAGGAGGCGCTCGCCCGCTACGGCGAGATCAAGGCCCCGTGAGTACTTCTTAACCGCGGGCGGTTAAGAAGTACTCACGGGCGCTGGGCGCATGAGGAGCCCGAGGAACGCCGCCGCGGCGAGGACGATGACGAGCCCGCCGTAGATGCGGGTGGTGTCGACGAGCCCGACCTTTCCGACGAGGTATCCGGCGATCAGTGCGGGAACGCTGTTGGCGAGATAGGCGATCACGTAGATGCTCGACAGCAATCCCGCGCGCTCGTGCGGTTCGGCCAGGGGCATGACGGTGCGGATGGTGCCCTGGAAGCCGGCGCCGAACCCGATGCCGGCCACCGCGGTTCCGGCGAGAATCCACAGCGCCGACGAGGTTTCGGCGCCGACCAGGGTGATGGCGACCCCGGCGACGAGGGCGGACGCTCCGACATACAGGATGCGCCGTGCCGCCACGTTGCGCAGCAGGAACACCGCGAATGCGCCGGTCCCGGTGAGCGTCGCGACCATGATGGCGCCGATCAGCGACGTGTGGACGTCGAGCGCGTTGCGGGCGAGCGAAGGTCCGAGGGACAGGTAGAAGCCGCCCAGCGCCCACACCGCCACCAGGCAGGGTCCGGTGAGGACGAGCATTCCCAGTGCCGTGGACGGGACCGCGAGCGTCGGCCGCATCGACGCCAGAGCCCCCTTCTGCCGGACCGCCGTCTCGGGTGCGGCCCAGATGCCGAGGATCTCGACGACGAACAGTGCGCAGAACACCAGGAACACCGTGCTGGTGGGCCGGGGAAGGTGCTCGCTGATCAGGCTCGATCCGATGGCGCCGAGTGCGAGGCCGACCGTGGGCGCGATGCTGTTCACGGTGGCGCCGCGTCCGGGCGCGCGTTCGAGGTCGAGGAGGGTGGAACCGAGCGCGCTGATCGCGGCGCCGGTCGCGAAACCCTGCACGACTCGGGCGATCAGCAGGAGTCCGATGCCCTCGGCCGTCGCGAACATGATCATCGAGGCCGCCTCGAACACGAGTGCCGTGATCAGCACGGGCCGGCGGCCGACGTAGTCCGAGAGCGAGCCGACGGTGAGCAGCGCCAGCAGCAGGCTCACCGCGTAGATGCCGAAGACCAGCGTCGACTGCAGCGACGAGAAACCCCAGTTCGACTGGTACACCTCGTACAGCGGTGTCGGTGCGGCAGACGCGCCGAGCAGGGTGGCGATCACGACCGCGACGAGCGTGAAGGCGGCTCCTCGGCGCAGTGCGGGTCGAGACGTCGGTGGTGCTTCGGGCGCGGCAAGCGTCGTCATGGCGTACTCCCCGGAGAACATTAATGCAAAGGGTTTGCGTTAATGGACGCTACGCCGCCACCATTCTTAATGCAACGTCTTTGCGTTAGCATGGGGGCATGAGTCCGGCTCCAGGCCCGCGCCCCGGTGGTCGCAGCGCCCGCATCCAGCAGGCGGTGCATGCGTCCACGCGCAAACTTCTCGACGAGCGCGACCGAGCGGACATCACCGTCCCCATGATCGCCGCCGACGCCGGGGTCACCCCGTCGACCATCTACCGGCGCTGGGGGGACATCACCGAATTGTTCGCGGACGTCGCGCTCGAGCGTCTGCATCCCGACGCGCCCCCGCGTGAAACCGGCAGTGTGCGAGGCGACCTCGTTGCCTGGGCGCAGGACTACCTCGAGGAGATGTCCTCGCCGGTGGGGCGGGCGGCACTGCGCGACGTCGTGATGAGTGCCGACACCGTCAGGTCGGAGGACGGCACCAATCAGTTCAGGTGCGCGACGTTCTGCCGCACCCAGATCGAAACGATCCTCGGACGGGGCGAACCCGTACAGGGCGTGGTCGAGCACGTGATCGACCACGTCGTGGCGCCGATCATCTACCGCATCCTGTTCGACCTCGACCCTCTCGAAGCGGACCGCGTCGGGGAACTGGTGGATCACGCACTCGACGCGGCCGTCCGGGTCTGAAAGGTCAGCCGCCCAGCTGCTTCTTCAGCGCGTCGAGAACGGCGACGTCCTCGATGGTGGAGGGCACCGTGTACTCCTCGTGGTCGGCGATCTGCCGCATCGTCTTGCGCAGGATCTTGCCCGAGCGGGTCTTGGGCAGTGCCTGCACGACCGTCACGTCACGGAACGTGGCGACGGCGCCGATCTGCTCGCGCACCATCGCGACCAGTTCGTTGCGGAGTGTTTCCGGGTCGATCTCGACCCCGGCCTTGAGTACGACGTAGCCACTGGGCCGCTGGCCCTTGAGTTCGTCGCGGATCCCGACCACCGCGCATTCGGCCACCGCGGGGTGTCCCGCGACCACCGCTTCCATGCTGCCCGTCGAAAGCCGATGTCCGGCAACGTTGATGACGTCGTCGCTACGCCCGAGGACGTACACGTACCCGTCGTCGTCGATGTAACCGGAGTCGCCGGTCAGGTAGTAGCCCTCGAACGTGGCGAGGTACGACCGCACGTACCGCTCCGGGTCACGCCACAACCCGGCCAGGGTGCCCGGAGGCAGCGGCAGCCCGATCACGATGTTGCCCTCAGCCCCCGCCGGAACCGCGTTCCCCTCAGCGTCGACCACCTCGACCCGGTACCCGGGCACCGGAACGGTGGGGGAGCCCGCCTTCAGCGGCATGGGTTCGAGCCCGCGCAGGTTGGCGCAGATCGCCCAGCCGGTCTCGGTCTGCCACCAGTGGTCGACGACGGGACGGTCCAGGACACGGGTGGCCCACGCGTACGTGTCGGGGTCGAGGCGCTCGCCCGCCGCGAACAGCGTCTTCAGGGAGGAGATGTCGTACTTCTCGATCTCCTTCGCGTCCGGATCGGCCTTGCGCACGGCGCGGATCGCGGTCGGTGCGGTGAACAGTGCCGACACACCGTGTTCGGAGATCACCCGCCAGAACGCGCCCGCATCCGGGGTTCCGACCGGCTTGCCCTCGTAGAGCACGGACGTGGCACCGGCCAGCAGCGGCCCGTAGACGATGTACGAGTGCCCGACCACCCAGCCCACGTCGGACGCGGTCCACCACACGTCGCCCGCACCGATGTCGTAGATGTTGCGCATCGACCACGTCAGCGCGACGGCGTGCCCACCGTTGTCGCGGATCACGCCCTTCGGCTTCCCGGTGGTGCCGGACGTGTAGAGGACGTACAGCGGGTCCGTCGCGGCCACCGGAACCGGCTCCGCGGGTGCCGCATCCGCCATCAGCGCATCCCAGTCGAACCACGCCGCCTCGCCGCCGCGGTAGTCGGCGGCCGAACCCGGGATCTGCTCCCGGTCCTTGACGATCACCGTGTGCGGAGGGGTTCCGGACAGCTCGAGCGCCTTCGCCACCATCGGCAGGTAGTCGACAGTGCGCCCCGGCTCGAGGCCACCCGATGCCGTCAACAGGACCACCGGTCCGGCGTCGTCGATGCGGGTCGCGAGTTCCTTCGCGGCGAAGCCGCCGAACACCACCGAGTGCACGGCACCGATGCGGGCGCAGGCCAGCATCGCGATCGCCGCTTCGGGGATCATCGGCATGTAGACGATCACCCGGTCACCGGCCACCACACCCTGGTCCTTCAGGACGCCGGCGAACCGGGACACCTCGTCGAGAAGTTCTGCGTACGTGTAGGTGCGGGACGCATCGGGGGCCATCGCCGAGTCGTAGATCAACGCCGCCCGATCCCCGTTGCCGTCCCGCACGTGCCGATCGAGAGCGTTGAAGCAGGTGTTCAGCGACGCGTCCGGGAACCACCGGTACATCGGGGCGGCGGAATCGTCGAGCGCCCGCGTCGGCGGCGTCTCCCATTCCACGGCCTCGGCGGCGGCGAGCCAGAAGTCCTCGGGACGTTCGGCGCTCTCGCGGTAGACCTCCGCGTAGCTGTGACCGGCGTGCTCAGTCGCGGAGCTCATCGATGTCCGTCCTCTCGTCGTCCTTGTGACCTGAAACACCCTATGTGACGTCGGTGTCCGGCGACACCGTCCGGACGGCCGGGACGCAGGCCTGCGCTGGGCGGCGGGTTTTCGTCGCCCAGTGGAGTTGCGGTGAACCGGTCAGAGACCGAGGGAACCGGCGATCATGGGCCAGGAGTTGTGCAGGTCGTCCTGCCAATAGCCCCACGAGTGGGTGCCGGCGGGCCGGAAGTCGTACGTGGCCGGGATCCCCAGAGCGTTCAGCCGGTCGGCGAGTGCATGGGTGCACTGATTGGTGCCCGCCTCGATGATGCCGCCGATTATCACTTGGTTGGCCAGGGTCCCCACATCTCCGTTGATATCCGGGCCGTTGAGGTTCTCGTGGACGCCGGGCAGTCCGGTGGCATTGCTGATGTACAAGTCGATTCCGCGCAGCTTCTCGGCGTTGACCACGGGGTCGTTGGCCACCCAGGCAGGGTCGTCGGGCGGTCCCCACATGTTCTCGACATCTCCGCCTCGGAAGCTGACGACGAAGGTGACGTAGTCCCGCCCCGGTTTGGTGCTCGTCTGGGCGCACCCGCTGAACGCGCCGACCGCGCGGTACAGCGAGGGGGCGGCCTCGGCCAGGCTCAGGACGGACGTGCCCGACATCGACAGTCCCGCGATGGCGTTTTCACCGTTCGTTCCGAGCGCGGCGTCGACGATCGGGGGAAGTTCTTCGGTGAGGAAGGTGGTCCACTCGTTCACGCCGAGGACGGGATCGGGCTTCTGCCAGTCGGTGTAGTAGCTGTACGCGCCGCCGACGGGAGTGACGACATTGACGTTCTTGTCGGCGAAGAAGTCGACCACGTCGGTCCTCGCCTGCCAGGTTGCCGAGTCCTCGCCGCCACCGGCGCCGTTGAGCAGGTACAGCGTCGGCCGGGGCACGCTCGTATCGGCGGGGCGGATCACCTCGAGGAGAATCACTTTCTCCATCGCCGCGGAGTAGACGTACATGTTCAGCTGACGGTCGTCGATCTCCTCGATGTGGTCGAGGACGGATCCGTCTGCCGATGCCGGCTTGTCGGCGGGAAGGGTCCGCCACTCGTCCGCCGACGCCGTGGCCACCTGACCGAACATGGCAGACGACGCAACGACGGCGACCGCCAGGACTGCCCGACAGTGTCCGATCGCGCTCATAGCCGCTCCTCGTGCTTGACTGCGGTGCCCGACAACCGTCTGGTGAATACTCCGAATATTCCCCCTTCACGGTAACCGGCAAACATTCCCCGGGGCGGCTGAACGGACACCGGACTTCGCCGCGACGCCCGCCCTATCGTGGAAGCATGACGCTGCTCGCCGAAGATCTGCTGTTGCTGCTGCTGGACGACACTTCGGGGAAGCCCGTCGTCGACGGGACCCGGATGCCGCGTGTCCTCGCCGGCGCCGTTCTTCTGGAACTGGCCCTGGGTGACGTCGTCACCCCGGCCGAACTCGGCGACGACGTGAAGAAGGGGCGGCTCGTCGTCCGGGGCGGAGTGCGACCGCAGGATCCGCTGCTCGCGCGTGCCGTCGACCTCATCGGTACGTCCAAGCCGATGAAACCGGAAGCAGCCATCGAGAAGCTCGCCAAGAACCTGCGCGACGAACTCGCGAAACGCATCGTCGACGCGGGATGGGTCCGCGAGGAGAGGGGCAAGGTGCTGGGAATCTTCCCCACCACGCGGTGGCCGGAAGTCGACGGCAGCCACGAACGCGCGCTGCGGTCCGAACTGAGCGCCGCGCTCCTCGACGGGGTCACCCCCACTCCGCGCACCGCCGCGCTCGTCTCGCTCCTGTCCGCGGTCGACGCGGCCCCGAAGCTGTTCCCGGACGCCGATCGTCGGGCCGTGAAGAAACGGGCGAGGGAGATCGCCGAAGGCGACTGGGCAGGCAAGGCCGTGCGCAAATCCGTCGAGGCCGTCAACGCCGCGATCGTCGTCGCCGCCACCGTGCCCGCCATCGTCGCGGGGAGTGGCTAGGCGGCGTGCGGTTCTGCGAGGCGTAGCGAGGGTTGTGGGGGTCTTGTGGAGCGCAACAACTTTCGCTACTGTAGAACACATGTTCGATACGGGGGTATTCGATCGGGGGATTCGGGAGGCGGTCTGCTGTCTCGTCGACGGGGAATCCGATGTGGGTCTGGTCGAGTTGATGACCGACCTCCATCGAAGCGAGTCGGTGGTGGCCGAACGGAAGTTGGCGGTGATCGCCGAGCTCTTCGTGCGCCGCACTGCCGAGGTCGAGTCCGACGGGGCGTGGACGTCGACCGCGCACGAAGTCGTCGAGGCCGAGATCGGTGCCGCGCTCACCATGGGGCGAGCGGCGGCGGGTCGGCTGATCGGCCTGGGCATGTCGCTACGCACCCGGTTGCACGCCACACGCGAGGCCATGGCACGCGGTGATCTCGACATGTACCGGGTGCGCCTGATCGAGGACGCGACGGCAAACGTCAACGACGACCGGATCGGCGAGGTCGAACATCAACTCCTCGAACAGGTTCTGGCCCCGCCGCGTTCCGGTGGAACCGGGTTGACCGGCCGCAGGCTGACGAACGCCGCCAACCGCATCATCGCAAGACTCGACCCGGCAGGGGTGCGGGCCAAGCGGGAGAAGGCGCAGGCGGACCGGTTCGTCGGAGTCGGCGCGGCAGAGGACGGCATGTGCCGAATCCTCGGTTCCATCCCTGCGGGGCAGGGTCGCGCATTCGACGCGCGATTGCGCGAACTGGCAAACACCGTGTGCCCGAGGGATCTTCGAACGTACGAACAGAGACGGGCCGACGGATTGTCCGCGCTCATCGACGGGGCCGGGTTCGTGCACTGTGAATGTGGGCGGGTCGATTGCGGCCAGCGCTCCCGCATCGCGACGACCGCGCGCAAGCCTCTCGTGCACCTCATCATGCTCGACGCCACACTCGCGGGCGGCGACGAACCGGCCTACCTCGACGGCTACGGAATCGTCGACGCGGCGCACGCACGCGAGATCGCCGCCGGCGCGGATGTCGAACCGGTGCGGGCACCGAGTTCTGTCGTCCCGACCACGTACCGTCCCGGCACCGTGCTCGACACCTGGATGCGGGTGCTGGCCGGCGGGTGCGAGTGGTTGCACTGCGATGTGGCGGCCTGGAACACGGACCTCGATCATCATCGGCCGTTCGACCATGCCGATCCCGCGGCCGGAGGTCCGACAGTGGCCGGGAACATGACCGCCTACTGTCGAAATCACCACCGGCTCAAACATTCCGGTCACTGGAGGGTGACCGCTGACGGTGGAATCGAGTTGACAGCGCCCACCGGTCACCGATACCGACCGCGGTCGTCGGGGCTCCTGGGTGCCGGACGGAACGATGCTGGCGGACGTGACCACGATGCCGGAAGCGACCATGTCGCCAACCCCGCGGTCCGTCGCCGCATCCGTGCGCAGAACACCGCTGCGCGGATCCGGGCGGAGCGCCGCCGACGGCAGGCGCACCTGGATGCGGTGCGGCGCCGGTCGCCCGGTGCACGCGCACCCGAGGCCTACCCGACCGACGAACCCGCGCCGTTCTGACCGGCGGTGTTTCCGGGCCCACCGCCTGCGCGCCGAAAAGGGTTACCGTGGAATATAGGTGGTTAGCAAGAGTAAAGAACTGTCAATGCGATTGCTACGGTTCGGACTCGGTTCGCCGCCTCGAAACTGACCATGCGCCGAGGGAAGAGCGCCAGCGACAGCCGGAGGAACACATGTGCGGAATCGCCGGATGGATCTCGTTCGCACGCGATCTACGCGTCGAGCAGTCCACCGTGGATGCCATGGCCGAGACGATGAACTGCCGGGGGCCGGACGATCGCGGTACGTGGGTCGTCGAACACGCCGCGCTCGGGCATCGAAGGCTCGCGATCATCGATCTGCCGGGTGGGCATCAGCCGATGAGCGTGGACACCCCCGGCGGGACCGTTGCGATGGTCTACTCCGGCGAGGTGTACAACTTCGGTGAACTGCGCGAGGAGCTGTACGGGCGCGGTCACCGGTTCGCCACGGACTCCGACACCGAGGTGGTGCTCCACGGATACCTGGAGTGGGGAGAGGCTGTCGCGGAGCGGCTCAACGGCATGTACGCGTTCGCCATCTGGGATTCGCGGACCGACGCACTCGTGATGATCCGCGACCGGATGGGCATCAAGCCGTTCTACTACTACGAGACCCGAGACGGCGTCCTGTTCGGTTCGGAACCCAAAGCGATCCTTGCCAATCCGATCGCCGAGTCGACCGTCGCGATGGACGGGATCCGGGAGTTGTTCGCGTTCGTCAAGACACCGGGCCACGCCGTGTGGGAGGGCATGCGTGAGGTGGAGCCGGGCACGGTGGTCACCGTCTCGCGCACCGGACTGCGGACGCACCGGTACTGGACCCTGCAGACCCGTCCGCACACCGACGATCGGGACACCTCCGTCGCCCATGTCCGCGAACTCCTCGACGACATCGTGCGCAGGCAACTGGTCGCCGACGTGCCGCGCTGCACCCTGCTGTCCGGTGGTCTCGACTCGTCCGCGATGACCGGTATCGCCGCCGAGCAGCTCGCCGAGGTGGGCGAGACGGTGCGCACGTTCGCCGTCGACTTCGTCGGTCAGACCGAACATTTCGTCGCGGACGAACTGCGGGGCACCCCGGATACTCCGTACGTGCACGACGTGGCCCGGCGATCCGGGACCGCGCACCAGGACATCGTCCTCGACTCCGACGCACTGGCCGACCCCGCGGTGCGCGCGAAGGTCATCCGGGCCCGGGACATTCCCATGGGCCTCGGCGACATGGACGCGTCGCTGTATCTGCTGTTCAAGGCGATCCGCCGGCACTCCACGGTGGCGCTGTCCGGTGAGTCGGCCGACGAGGTGTTCGGCGGGTACAAGCAGTTCTTCGACCCGAAGGCGCAGCAGGCGAACACCTTCCCGTGGCTCGTGCAGTTCGCCGAGCACTTCGGCGACGAGAGCAACATCTTCACCCCGGAGGTGACGGCGGCACTGAACATGGACGACTATGTGCAGGACTCGTACGACGCAGCGGTGTCCGGGATCGATCGGCTGGACGGCGAATCCGACTTCGAATGGCGGATGCGGAAGATCTGCTACCTGCATCTGACGCGTTTCGTCCGCGTCCTGCTCGACCGCAAGGACCGCGCGAGCATGGCCGTCGGACTCGAGGTCCGGGTGCCGTTCTGCGATCACCGGCTGGTCGAGTACGTCTACAACACGCCGTGGTCGCTGAAGACGTTCGACGGCAAGGAGAAATCGTTGCTGCGGGCGGCGACCAGGGATGTGCTGCCGCAGTCGGTGATCGACCGGGTCAAGTCGCCGTACCCGTCCACCCAGGACCCGAAGTACGCGGTGGCGTTGCAGCAGCACGGCAAGGACCTGCTCGGCGACCCCTCGCACCCGGTGTTCGGCCTGGTCAGTGCGGACTGGTTGTCGCGGGCGGTGTCCGTCGACACCCCGCAGATCAGTCAGGTGTCGCGTCGCGGACTCGAGCGCACGCTCGACCTCGCGCTGTGGATGGACATGTACAACCCGACGATCAAGTTGTCCTAGTCCAGACCGAGGTTGCGGTAGCGGGCGAGCCGGGCCGCGAAGCGCTCGCCCTCGGGAACCCCGGTCAGGGCACGGAGTTCCCGGGAGATGGCCTCGCCGACCCGCTTGGAGAAATCGACGGCCTCGTCGGCGGCGTCCGGATGCTCGGGGATGATGGCGTCGATGACGCCGTCGCGCAGCAGGTCGAGCGAACGGATGCCCTGCGCGGCCGCCATCTCGGGGGCGTGCGAGGTGTCGCGGTGGACGATCGCGCTGGCGCCTTCGGGAGGAAGCGGGGCGAGCCACCCGTTCTGCGCGGCGAGCACGCGGTCGGCGGGGAGGAAGGCGAGCGCCCCGCCGCCCGTGCCCTGACCGAGCAGTACGGACACGGTCGGCGTCTTCAACGTCACGAGGTCGGAGATGCAGCGTGCGATCTCGGGGGCCAGGCCGCGTTCCTCCGCCTCCTGAGACAGTGCTGCACCGAGGGTGTCGATCACCAGGACCAGGGGGATCTGCAATTCCTCGGCCAACCGCATGCCGCGGCGTGCCTCGCGGAGGGCGGCGGGACCCATCGTGTTCAGCGCGGACTGTCCGGCGCGGTCCTGGCCCAGCAACACGCACGGTGCGCCGCGGAAACGGGCCAGCGACAGCAGCACCGTCCCCTCGGTTTCACCCTGGCCGGTGCCGCTGAGGGGCACCTGCTCGGTTGCTGCGTGCCGCAGCAGGTGGCGGATTCCGGGCCGGTCGGCGCGCCGCGACAACATCACCGACTGCCACGCGGGCACGTCGGGGATGTCGACGGCCGGCGGCGCCGGTTCGGTTACGGCGGTCGACGTCGGCGGATCGATCAGCACCCGCAACGCCCGATGGACGAGCCGGCGCAGGCGCGTGGCAGGGACGACGCCGTCGATGACGCCGTTGCGGTACAGGTTCTCGGACGTCTGCACGCCCTCGGGGAACTTCTCGCCGTACAGCGCCTCGTAGACGCGGGGCCCGAGGAACCCGACGAGTGCACCGGGTTCGGCCACCGTGATGTGCCCGAGGGAACCCCAGGACGCGAACACGCCGCCGGTGGTCGGGTTCCGCAGATACACCAGATAGGGGAGATGGGCGGCCTTGTGGGTGGCGACGGCCGCCGCGATCTTCACCATCTGCACGAAGGCGACGGTGCCCTCCTGCATGCGTGTGCCCCCCGACGTGGGCGAGGCGAGCAGGGGGAGACCCTCACGGGTGGCGCGTTCGATGGCGGAGACGATCCGCTCGGCCGCGGCAACACCGATCGAACCGGCCAGGAACGCGAACTCGCACGCGATCACCGCGACCGGGCGCCCGCGGACGGTGCCGACGCCGGTGATCACCGATTCGTCGACACCCGACTTCTCGGCGGCCTTCTGCAGGTCGGCGCGGTACTTCTCGTTCGGCCGCGCATCGACGGGCGCGGTGTCCCAGGAGACGAAGCTGCCTGCGTCCAGTACCAGCTCGAGCACGTCGTGGGCGGAGATCTTGGCGGCCATGGCCCTGAGAGTAGCGGTCGGTCCGGGGCGGCGAATGTCTGCTACGGCGGGTGACGGTCGCCCACACGGTCGCCCGCGCGGCCGGAACACGGCAAACAGCGCCCGGGTGGAACCCGGCAATTGACACCGAGACCGCCGTCGCGGTGTCTAAAGTCAGATGGGTTGACGCAGGCCGGGTACGAGAACGACGACACATTTCCCGAGTGGAGCAGTCATATGGACCTCAACACCATCACCGATGTCGTTCGGCGCCCACCCGACCGGCCGGGTGCGCAGTGGCGAGAAGGTGACGCCTGGCTGGCAGGCGGAACGTGGCTGTTCTCCGATCAGCAGCCCGACCTGCGCCGTCTCGTCGATCTCACGACGCTCGGCTGGGAACCGCTGATACCGAGCGACGCCGGCCTCGCGATCGGGGCGACGTGCACCATCCGTGACCTGTATGCGTTTGCGCCGCCGGACGACTGGCGCGCCGGGTCCCTGTTCGGGACGAGCTGCGAGGCCTTCCTGGCATCGTTCAAGATCTGGAATTCGGCCACGGTGGGCGGCAACATCTGCATGTCACTGCCGGCGGGCCCGATGATCACGATGACGGTCGCGCTCGAGGCGACGTACACGCTGTGGGCCGTCGACGGATCCGAGCGCACCGTCGACGCCGCCGACTTCGTGACGGGCAACCACGAGAACGTGCTCGCGCCGGGTGAGATCCTGCGGCGCATCGACATCCCGGTCAGCGCCCTGCGCAAGCAACACGCGCACCGCCGCTTCACGCTGACTCGCCTGGGCCGTTCCACCCTGTTCATGATCGGCACCAGGTCGCCCGGCGCCGACGACCTGCTGCTCACGATCACGGCGGGCACGACGCGCCCGATCCGATTCGCGTTCGACGCCGTGCCCGACGCCGAGGCGCTGCAGCAGCGCATCGACGCGCTGCCCGACGACGTGTGGTTCGACGACCCCAACGGCACCCCCGACCACCGTCGCCACCTGGCGAAGCACTTCGCCGAGGAGATCCGGACCGAGCTCGCGGCAGGAGACCGGCGATGACGTACACCGTGAACGGCAGGACGTTCGACGCGGAACCGAATCCCGGGCAGTGCCTGCGCACGTTCGTGCGCTCGCTCGGTCATCACGGCGTCAAGAAGGGTTGCGACGCAGGTGATTGCGGAGCCTGCACGGTGTGGCTCGACGGCGATCCCGTGCACAGTTGCATCACGCCCGCGTTCCGCGCCGAGGGGCGGGAGGTGACCACGATCGAGGGCCTCGGTTCACCGGACGACCTGCATCCGCTGCAGCGGCAGTTCCGTGACGCCCCCGGATTCCAGTGCGGCTTCTGCACCGCCGGGATGATCATGACCTGCGCGACGTTCACGGACGCGCAGAAGGAAGACCTGCCGCGCGCGCTCAAGGGCAATCTCTGCCGCTGCACCGGCTATCGGGCCATCGAGGACGCCGTCAACGGCGTGACCGCGGTGGAGGTCGCCGAGCCGGGGCGCGCGGTCGGCACCAGCGTGGGGGCACCCGCGGCCACCGACGTGGTCACCGGGCGCGCCGAGTTCACGATGGACACCGAGATCGACGGCATGCTGCACCTCGAGGTGCTGCATTCCCCGCACGCCCACGCCCGCATCGTCTCGATCGACAAGACGGCGGCGCTCGCCGTCCCCGGCGTGCACCGCGTGTACACGTGGGAGGACGTGCCCCGGAAGCTGTTCACGACCGCGATCCACACCGATCACCTCGTCGACCCCGACGACACGTACATCCTCGACGACACGGTCCGCTTCGCCGGCCAGCGGGTGGTTGCGGTGCTGGCCGACTCGGTCGGCGCCGCGGAGGAGGGTTGTCGCAGGGTGGTCGTCGAATATGACGTGCTGCCTGCGGTGTTCGACCCGGAGGAGGCGATGGCCGACGGTGCACCGCAGTTGCACGGTTCGGACGATCCGTTCGTGCGGGATCCCGTGCACAACATCCTGCTCGAGCTCCACGGTGAGGTGGGCGACGTCGAGGCGGGGTTCGCCGAGGCCGACGTGATCCACGAGGGCTCGTACTTCACACCGCGCGTGCAGCACGCGCATCTCGAGACGCACGGGTCGATCGCCTGGATGGAGGACGGCCGGCTACACGTGCGCACGAGTTCGCAGTCGCCGTCGATCGCGAAGGTCAAGCTGGCTCACCTGTTCGACCTGCGCCCCGACCAGTTGCGCGTGTTCTGTATGCGCGTCGGGGGCGGTTTCGGCGGCAAACAGGAGGTGATCTCGGAGGATCTGGTCGCGCTCGCCACCCTCGACACGGGCCGGCCCGTCTGCTTCGAGTTCACCAGGGAGGAAGAGTTCACGACGGCGTCGCCGCGGCACCCGATGAAGCTGACGATCAAGCTCGGCGCCCGGGCTGACGGCACACTCACGGCGTTCCAGGTGCGCAACGTGTCGAACACGGGTGCGTACGGCAACCACGGCGGCGAGACGTTGTTCGCCGCCGGTGCCGCAATCTCGGCCTACCGGTGTCTCAACAAGAAGTTCGATGGGTACTCCGTCTACACGAACAGCGTGCCCAGCGGAGCGCTGCGCGGGTACGGCATGACCCAGCCCGCCTTCGCGGTGGAGTCCGCCATGCACGAGCTGGCGGTCGCGCTCGACATCGACCCGCTCGAGTTGCGGCGCCGCAACATCGTCCGCCCCGGTGACTCACTCGTCGCGATCGACGACGGTCCCGACGACGTCGTGTTCGCGGAGGACGGGCTCGGGCAGTGCATCGATCTCGTCGACGCCGCACTGAGGCGGACCGGGAACGGGCAGGTGCAGGGCGACGACTGGCTCGTCGGCGAGGGCACCGCGAGCTCGCTGCACGAGACGGCGCCGCCGACCGAACACATCTCGGAGGCGTGGGCGACGCTCGGCGACGACGGCGTGTACGAACTCGCCGTCGGCACCGTCGAATTCGGTGAGGGAACGTCGACCGCGCACGTGCAGATCGCGGCCACCCACCTCGTTACCACCCCGTCGCGGGTGCGTCTCGTGCAGTCCGACACCGACCGGACGGGCTTCGACACGGGGGCGTTCGCCAGCGCCGGCCTCTTCGTCGCGGGCAACGCCGTGTCGCGGGCGTCGGAGGCCCTGCGCGACCGCATCCTGGCGTTCGCCGCCGCGCACACCGGGGTCGACGTCGCGTCCTGCTCGATGGACGACGACGGGGTGCTCTGCGACGGCACGCGCGTGCCGCTGACCGAACTCCTCGACGCCGCCCGCCGGCGCGGCATCCGGTTCACCGAGGCGCGCAAGGCGTACGGTTCGCCGCGCAGCGTCGTCTCCAACACCCACGGTTTCCGCATCGCCGTCCACCGGGTGACGGGCGAGATCCGCATCCTCTACAGCGTCCACGCCACGGACGCCGGGGTGATCATCAACCCGGTGCAGGTCCGCGGCCAGATCGAGGGCGGCGTCGCCCAGGGCATCGGATTCGCGCTGACCGAGAACTTTCACGTCGACGACAACGGTGTGATGATCAACCCCAACCTGCGCAACTACCGCATCCCCACCTACGCCGACATTCCCCGCACCGAAGTGCTGCTGGTCGATTCGACGGATTCCGTCGGACCGATGCGTGCGAAGGGAATGGCGGAGTGCTGCATCAACCCGGTGGCACCTGCGCTGGCCAACGCGCTGGAGAACGCGACGGGTGTGCGTTTCCGCGCACTGCCGCTCACCCCCGAGCGGATCTACAGCCGAATCGGCGAGAACCGATCGGTTCCGACGACCTGAGCCGTGAGGAGAGGGCGATGGACACCGAGAAGCCCACCGAGAAGTCCACCGGCAACGCCGCGACGGTCATCATCGGCCAGAAGGTACGTGCCGGATCCGAGGAGGCCTTCGAAGCCTGGCAGCAGGACATGAACACCGCCGCATCCCACTACCCGGGGTTTCTGGGCGCCGAGATCTCGGCGCCCACCGCCGTGCAACCCGACTGGGTCGTGGTCTACCGCTTCGATTCCGTGGCCCACGTGCAGGCCTGGATCAACAGCGCCACCCGGCAGCACCGGCTGGACGAGGGGCAGCAGTACTTCGACGGCCCCGCCACCCAGCAGGTCATCAGCGGGGGCACGCGCGAGTCGGATCCGCTCGTGACGGTCGTCGTGACGCACCGTGTCGGTCCGGAGCACGTCGACGACTTCCTCGCGTGGCAGGATCGACTGCGATTGGAAGAGAGCAAGTTCGACGGCTTCCGCGGAAGCGAACTCTTCCGGCCCATCGAGGGAGTTCAGGACGAGTGGACCGCGCTGTACCGCTACGACAACGCCGCCGACCTCGACAGGTGGCTCACGTCGGCGAAGCGTCAGGAACTTCTCGCGGAGGGGGAGAAGTTCCACGACTTCGAATTGCGCACCATCGACAACTCCTTCGGGAGCTGGTTCGCGTTCGACGAGAACGGCAACGAGGCGCCGCCGCCGTCCGAAACCAAGACGTCGATCGCGGTGTGGGTCGGTCTCTATCCCACCGTCGTGATTCTCACCCTCGCGCTGTCGCCGCTGAAGATGCCGTTGTGGCTCGGACTGCTCGTCGGAAACCTGCTGTCCAGCTTCATCATGAGCTTCGTGACGATGCCGTACTACGTGAACCGGGTTTTGGGGCGCTGGCTGCGGCCGCCCCCCGATGTTCCGGAAGCGGCAACGAACCGTCGAGGGATCGCGATCGTCGCCGGGGTTATGGTGTTCTGGGTCATCGTCTTCTACCTGCTGACCCGCCAGTTCTGGACCCTGCCCTGAGAAGAAAGATATGGGTGCCTCATGTCAGCCTCGGAGATCCGCGTGAGCCGAACGATCGATGCGCCCGTCGGCGCCGTGTGGGCGGTCATCACCGATCTGGACAACGCCGAATCGGTTCTGAGCGGTGTGGAGAAGCTCGAGAGGCTGGACTCGACGAAATACGAAGTCGGCACGCGCTGGCGTGAGACCCGGGTGCTGTTCGGCAAGTCGTCGACCGAGGAAATGTGGGTCACGGAGATCGACCCGGAGAAGCGCACCGTGGTGAAGGCGTCGTCCCACGGCGCGGACTATACGACGGTGTTCACCCTGGAGCCCGCCGGTGACGGCACCAACCTGACTTTCCACTTCTCAGCGGAAGCAACTGGGCTCGGCGCATTGTCGAAGTTCATGATGAAAGTGTTCGGCTCCTTCGCGCTGAAGGCCACCACCAAGGCGATCCGGCGCGATCTCGACGACATCGCCGGCGCCGCCGAGAAGCAGGCCGGCTGACCCGCTCCATCTACCGCCCACCGAGAGGCACGGACCCTTGCCCCGCGGGGAGCGCGGGGAGGGCGCCCAACAGCAGCGGCACCAGCGTGGTGGATTGGGGTTCGGCGCGGCCCAGTCCGAACTTGCGCACCTCCGTGCCGCCCGGCCCGGAGCCGCTGACGAGCAGGTCGGCGCCGCTGGTGGTGCTGGTGGTGGCCACCTGCACACCCGTCCCCGGCGCGCCGCCGGCGAACGGTGCGAACGACGCGATCTGAGTGAACACGACGTCGCCGGAGTGGTGGTTCGGGCTCTCGAGATACATGGCCGGTTCACCGTCGAGGCGTGACCCACTCGACCACACACGAACAGTGCCGTCGCCGCCCAGCATGCCGGTGACGATGCTCTTCGCTCCGCCTTCGGCACCGGCCACCCACCCCGTCGAGAGTGAGACACCGCCGAGGTAGCTCTCGTCGAAAGCGACGAACTCCGACGTCATCCGCGGTCCATCGGTGTGGCCGGCGTGCTCGTCCGCGGTGCCGTCGGCAGTCGCGGCGGCGGTCGGCTCGAACAGGTCGTAGCGGAACGTCTTCACGCGAGGCGCTTCTCCCGGACCCGGGGCGGTGACGATGCTTGCCCGGCCCGATGCGGCGTCGACCAGGCCCGTCGCGACGGTCACCCCGGACTGCGACCCGGGATAGGGGGTGAAGCTCGAGAAGACCTCGGGTGCCGCGCCCTTCTCCGTGGGCAGGGTGGACGAGAACACCTTCACCTGCGATTCGGTGCCGGGACCCGTGCCGGCGATGATGTTGTCGGCCAGCGCGTTTCCGTCGATGTCCGCACCCGCGACGGTGACGCCTCCGCGGAAGCCGTCGTCGAACGGGGCGAACCGGGTCAGCTCGGCGGTGAACGGGCCGGAGCCGACATCGTTGCCGTCGTACGCGACGACCTCCGGCGCCACGCCCGCACCGGTCCCGGCGACGAGGTCGAGGATCATGTCGCCGTTGACGTCGGCCATCGCCACCGTCGGGGTGCCCTCGAACGACGGGAACGGTGTGACCGCAGCGATCACCTTGTCGCCGTTGCCGTCGTGGACCTGCACGGTGGCGGGGGTGCCCGCCGAACCCGGCACCGCCACCGCGTACGTCGACACCTCGGGGATGACGTTGACGGTGGCCATCAGTCCGTTGTCCTCGTGGTTGAGGCGATGGCAGTGGATCACGAAAGTGCCCGTGTATTCCGTGAACTTCGTGCGCAGCGTCACCGATGCGGGCACGAGCGGGTTCTCGTTCGCGTCGGTGACGGGCGCCGGCACGTTCACGTTGTCCTCACCCCACGGTTGCACCCCGGTCCGGGTGCCCGCGATCGGGTCGACGATCTCCATCACCTGGAAGTCGTTGACGTGGATGTGCATCGGATGCTCGTCGTTGTTGAGGTTCGTGATCAACCATTCCTCGACCGAATTGAGGCGCGGCTGGATCAGCGGGATGTTCGGGAACGTGTTGTCGGCGAACTCGTACGTGAAGGCCTTCGGGTCGCTGTTGCTGGCCTTCTCGTTGCCGAACCCGCCCGAGACCGTGAGGGTGCGCTTCACGTCGGGGGTCATCACCGACGTGTCCACGAAAGACGTGTACGCGTCGAGGTTCTGGCCGGGCTCGAACGGCGTGGTCTTCCCTTCGCCGCTGTCGGGTGTGACGTGCAGGAGGGTCTGGGTGGGGAAGGTGAAGAAGCCGTCGGCGTAGCTGATGACCGACGGGTCGACGGTCACCGTGCCCAGCTCGGCCGGTGGGTTGTCGGTGCCGTCGTTGGTGTAGAGCACGCCGGGGTTGGTGACGGGTTTCGCCCCTTCGAGCGGTGGCATGTCGAGCACCAGATCGCCGGTGTCCGGCATCGTCACGGCGATCGCGTACCGCGACCCCGGCGGGATGACGAGCCGGGTGCCGTCACCGCCGACGGGCAGCTGCACCTGAGTGAGGGGGTTTCCGTCCTGGCCGACGACGGAGAACTTCGGGTGGTTGCCCGTCGCGGTCTCGGTGAGTCCGAGTGGCATGTAGGCGAAATCGCTGATGTTCGCCAGCGACCAGATCTCCGTTTGGCCCGGCTTCAGTTTCAGCTCCGGCTGGAACTGCCCGTTGACCGTGTACTGCACGTCGCGTTCGTTGTCCGGCAGCGACGGGTCGGCGGGAATATTCGTCGAATCATTGCTGAAACTCTGGAGATTGCCCGGCACGAACTGGTTCTGCCCGCGATGGTTCGCCGGCGACAGCGGCCCGGAATACCAGTTGGTGACGTACTGGGCGCCCTCCGTGGTCTCCGAGAAGTTCACGGGCGCCAGGCTCGGCTCGTACGTTCCGTCGGCGAGCTGCGTCCCCTCCGGCGGCGTCAGCGTACTCACGAACTGTGGCCAGTTCGGGTCGTTCAGCTGGTGGCCGTTGCCTTTACGGTCGAAGACGAAGTTGTACTGCAGCGCCATGTCGCGGATGGGTACGTCGTTCTGCGTGACGAGGGGAAGGTTGCCGTCGGGCCTGCCGATCTCCAGCAGTCCCGCGAGCCCCGCATACGTCTGCTGCGCGGTCATCGTGTGACGGTGGCTGTGGTACCAGTACAGGCCGTTCGGCATGTCCTTCGGCACCGCGTAGTCGTAGACGTTGCCCATCCCGGCGGGAATGTCGAGCAGCACGTTGTCGGCGTTGCCGTCCGGGCTCACGTGCAAACCGTGGGTGTGCAGGTTCAGCGGCGCCGATTCGAGGGCCGGGGGATAGATCGGGACCTCCCTGCCCGCCGGGGTGAACGCGGGGTCGTAGAAGTCCTCGACCGTCAGGTTCCGGAGATCGTTGTCGTAGTGGATGATCAGGCGCTCACCCGGATCGACGCGCAACGTCGGTGCCGGGTAGACGTCGTCGCCCGTGGTCGAGCCGTCCGAACTCGTGCCCTGCAGAACCTCGTAACCGAAGACCAGGAAGCCCGACACCGGTTCCGAGACGGTGTCGAGGTCGACCGTGCCCTGATGGGCCGACAGTCGAACCTCGAGCACCCCGTTCTCGCTCGACAGCGTGACCGGCTCCTCGTAGGCGACCGGGGTGCCGTCGGGGCCGGCGTTGCCACCGCCCGCAGTGGTCGGCTCGTCGGACGTGCATGCCGTCAGCATCAACGTCATGGACGCGACCACTGCGACGGCGAGGGCGGCGATCGGCTTCCCGCGACGGACGACCATGGGTGTTCCCCGTTCCACGACGGCAGCTGAGCAGCATCGATCGACGATTCGAAGACTACACAGGGAACTTG
The DNA here is from genome assembly GCF_002300195.1 of Rhodococcus sp. ACPA1. Classification (NCBI taxonomy): domain Bacteria; kingdom Bacillati; phylum Actinomycetota; class Actinomycetes; order Mycobacteriales; family Nocardiaceae; genus Rhodococcus; species Rhodococcus sp. ACPA1. The sequence goes on from NZ_NSDX01000005.1 coordinate 726,634, forward strand.
GCCGTGCGCTGGGAATTCGCTACCTGCCGAGCGCCTCCTTCCACGACACGACCTTGCCGATCCGCAGGATCGAGCGCTGGTAGATCTTCGCGGCCAGCACGCTGAGTGCGGCGGTCACCGCGAGCATCAGAGCGACCGTGACGACCACCTGGACCGGGGACGCCACGCCGGCGGCGATGCGCAGCGGCATCAGGATCGCCGAGAACGGCGGAATCCAGCTGAGGACGTTGCTGAGGGTGCCGTCCGGGTTGCTCACCGAGGAGAAGGCGCTGAAGAACATGATGACGATCAGCACCATCAGCGGTGACGCGGTGGCGTTGACGTCCTCCTGCCGCGACACCATCGACCCGGCCGCGGCGTAGAGGACCGCGAAGAACGCGAATCCGAGCACGAACCAGCCGAGCGTTCCGGCCAGCACCCCGATCGCCGTCCCCGTCACGGTGAGCACGCCCGTCGCGAGTCCGGCGGCGACACCCACCACACCGTAGGCGGTCAACTGGACGAGACCGACCGCGCCGATGCCGATCACCTTGCCCCAGAGCAGCTGCAGCGGACGAAGGGTCGACAGGAGCAGTTCCACGACGCGGCTCGACTTCTCCTCGACCACACCCATCGCCACGTACATGCCGAACATCATGATCTGCATGTACAGCAGGACGACCACGGCGATGGAGAGGGCCACGCGCTGACCCTTCTCGGGGTCGGGCGGATCGAGTGCGTCGACGGTGACGACCGCCCGGCCGGTCGCCTCGGCAAGTTGCGCGGGGTCCACGCCCTGTGCGGCGAGCGCGCCGGCCTGCGCCTGCTGCACCACGGCCGCGTCGATCACAGTGCGAAGCCCGGAGCCGATCTCGGATTCGGTGACGGCCGTGACGGATCCGCCGGTGCCGGGAATCAGGGCGACGTCGAGGTCACCGTTCCCCACCTCGTCGCGCGCGGCCTGCTCGTCCGCGGCCGGGACGACGTCGACCGGCGTCCCGACCGCGTCACCGGTGGCGACGAGAGCCGGCGCGAGCGACTGGTCGCCGACGAGTCCGATGGTGGCGTGTTCGTCGTCGCCGCCCGAGAACAGCGAGTACGCGACGATGCCGCCCACGATGGCCAGCAGGATGATCACGTTGCTGATGACGAAGCTCTTCTTCGCCACCTGTGTCAGGAATTCGCGGCGGGCCACGAGGCCGATCGCGCGGGCGGGGCTCAGTGGGGCACTCATGCCGTGACCACCTCTCGGAACAGATCGGTCAGGGTGGGCCGGTGCAGCGAGAATTCGTGCACCGGCCCGGTCTTCAGGGCGGTGTGCAGGATCAGCTGGTCGTCCACGTCGGTGTCGAGCGACAGCAGGGTCCGGCCGTCGAGGTGACTGATCGTGGTGACGCCTTCGAGATGGTGTGCCCAGCCGACCGGCGCTTCCGGCGCGTGGACTTCGAGTTGGGCTTTGCCGCCGCCGCGCAGTTCGTCGACGGTGCCGATTGCACGCATCCGGCCGTGGCTGATGATGCCGACGCGGTGGCACAGGCGCTGGACGAGTTCGAGCTGATGGCTCGAGAAGATCACCGGCACTCCGGTGTTCGCCTTCTCCACCAGCACGTCGCTCATGACGTCGACCGCGACGGGGTCGAGCCCGGAGAAGGGTTCGTCGAGAACCAGCACCGCCGGATCGTGGACGAGCGCAGCGGCCAGCTGGACGCGTTGCTGATTGCCCAGCGAGAGTGCGTCGACGGTGTCGCCGACACGGTCCGCGATGCCGAGTCGTTCGGTCCAGCGGGCGACCGCCTCCCGTGCCGCCGAGCGGGAAATGCCGTGCAGTTCGGCGAGGTATTCGAGTTGCTTGCCCACCTTCATCTTCGGGTACAGCCCTCGTTCCTCCGGCATGTACCCGATGGTGCGCCGCACATCCAGGTCCACCGGCTTGCCGCCGAGACGGACCTCGCCGGAATCGGCGGACAGGACGCCCAGGGCGATGCGCATGGTGGTGGTCTTGCCGGCGCCGTTGCTGCCGACGAAACCGAAGATCTCACCGGGGCGGACCTCGAAGGACAGGTCGTCGAGTGCGACGACCTCGCCGTACCGTTTGGAGATGCCGTCGATCGTGAGGGTGTGAGACATGGGTCCTTCCCGTTCTGGAGTGCGGGTGTTCCTACGAAGCGAGGTCGTCGGGGTCGGGATCGGGTTGCGTCCAGCCGAGGATCATGGCGGGCGTGCAACCCCCGACCATCAGCGCGGTGACGACGAGCAGTCCGGCGGCGTACGGCACGTTGCCGTGATCGCCGTCCAGCGCGCCGACGAAGATCAGGTACAGCGCGGGAACGAGCGTCAGTAGCTGGGTGACCGTGAGTCCGATCGACCGGGCACTGTTGCGCTGCTGGATCTCCCACTCGTCGAGAGCGTCGCGCGGAGCGTCCCCCTGCCGCCCGGACACGATCTGGAGCATCGTCCACAGGGGGAAGAACAACAGGCACGCGGGCAGCCACAGCAGCGGCCCGACGACCATGTCGAAATGGCAGACGATGCCGACGGCGGTCATGAACACGAACGTGACCGCGAGGGCGACCACCAGGATTCGTCTGCGGCTGCGCGTCCGCCACGCCGGTAGCCACGTCCGGTAACGGCGTTCGTTCTGGAGGAATCTGCGCGTCCGGAACCCCTGGTACCGCTCGATCAGATTGGTCTCAGACATGGGAACTCTCCCCGCTTCCTGTCGTGGACGGCGGTCGGTCGGTGCGATACAGCTCGGTGGACAGGGGTCCGAACTCGGTGCGGGAGAAAATGGCTTCCACCGGCAGTTCGAACACCCACGAGATACGGAACGCCAGGTCGAGGCTGGGGTAGTGGTCGCCCCGTTCGAGCGCGCCGACGGTCTGGGGATTGACGTCGATGAGTCCCGCCAGCTGAGCCCGGCTCATCCCGCGTTCGGCGCGAAGAACGCCGATGCGGTTGTAGATGGGGAGGGCGTCCCCACGCCGTACTGGACTCATGTAACAAAGTGTTGTGAAAACCCAACAGTTTGTCAACGGTGCACAACGGCGACGGGCGCCAAAATGACAGGTTGACCCTGGGGAATTGCGTGGCAGAGTGGAGGCGATTCGCGCGGGACGGCAGGAAAGGACAGGATTACTGACGTGACCTACACCATCGCTGAGCCCTGTGTCGATGTTCTGGACAAGGCATGCATCGAAGAATGTCCAGTCGACTGCATTTACGAAGGCGGCCGGATGCTCTACATCCACCCCGACGAATGCGTCGATTGCGGCGCCTGTGAGCCGGTCTGCCCCGTCGAGGCGATCTTCTACGAGGACGACGTCCCGGACCAGTGGGTGGAGTACACCAAGGCGAACGCCGACTTCTTCGACGACCTCGGTTCCCCCGGCGGCGCGGCGAAGCTGGGCAAGGTCGACTACGACCCGCCGTTCGTCAAGGCGTTGCCGTCGATGGCCGAAGGCGACTGACTACTCCTCGGACAGCCGGCCGCCGTCCATCCGCCACCGGCGGGTGCTGCGTGTCGAATCCAGCATCCGCCGGTCGTGGGTGACCAGCAGCAGCGTGCCGTCGAAATTCTCCATGGCCTGCTCGAGCTGTTCGATCGCGGGGAGGTCGAGGTGGTTGGTGGGTTCGTCGAGCACCAGCAGGTTGACGCCCCGCGCCTGCAGCAGGGCGAGGGCGGCGCGGGTGCGTTCGCCGGGTGACAGCGACGCCGCCGGCCGCAGCACGTGGTGTCCCTTGAGCCCGAACTTCGCGAGCAGTGTCCGCACGTCGGCGTCCGGCCAGTCCGGGATCTGCGCCGCGAACGCATCGGCCACCTTCTCGCCGCCCTCGAACAGGCCGCGGGCCTGATCGATCTCGCCGATCGCCACACCCGACCCGAGTGACGCGGTGCCCGCGTCCAGGGCGATCGTGCCGAGCAGCACCTTCAGCAGGGTCGTCTTGCCGGAACCGTTGGCGCCGGTGATGAGGATCCGGTCGCCCCAGTCCACCTGAGTGGTGACCGGACCGAACGTGAACTCGCGGTCCCCGCCCCACGCGACGGTGGCGCCGTTCGCCGTCGCCACGACCGATCCGCTGCGGGGGGCGGTGGCGATCTCCATCCGCAGTTCCCACTCCTTCCGCGGTTCCTCGACCACCTCGAGCCGCTCGATCCGGCGTTGCGTCTGCCGGGCCTTCGCCGCCTGCTTCTCGGTGGACTCGGTGCGCAGACCCTTGCCGATCTTGTCGTTGTCCTTCGCCTTGCGACGCGCGTTCCGGACACCGTGCTCCATCCAGTTCCGCTGCATCTGTGCGCGGTCCTCGAGGTCCGAACGGGTCCCGGCGTACTCCTCGTACGCCTCCCGGGCATGCCTGCGCGCGATCTCCCGTTCGGCGAGATACGAGTCGTAGCTGCCGTCGTAGACCGCGATCTGCTGCTGCACGAGGTCGAGTTCCACGATGCCGGTCACGGTGCGCGCCAAGAATTCTCGATCGTGACTCACCACTACCACGGCCGCCCGGCTCTCGGCGACGAAACGCTCGAGCTGCTCGAGCCCCACGAGGTCGAGGTCGTTGGTCGGCTCGTCGAGCAGCAGCACGTCGTACCGGGACAGCAGCAGCGACGCCAATCCGGCGCGCGCCGCCTGCCCACCGGACAGCGACGTCATGTGCGCGTCGAGCGGCACTCCCAGCCCGAGTTCGCTCACGACCTTCTCCGCGCGCTCGGCGAGGTCGGCGCCGCCCAGTGCCAGCCACCGCTCGAGGGCGGGGGAGTAGAGATCCTCCTCCGACTCGCCGAGCGTTTCGGCGGCCGCGTTCATGGTGTGCTCGGCCTCGGTGACGCCGGTCCTGCGGCCGAGGAAGTCGAGCACCGTCTCGCCGGCGATCCGGTCGGGTTCCTGGGCGAGGTAGCCGACGGCAGCGTCGGGCGGGCTCAGCACGATACTGCCCTCGACGTCCGCCGAGCCGATCCCCGCGAGGGCGGTCAGCAGCGTCGACTTGCCGGCACCGTTCGCCCCCACGAGTCCGGTCACGTCGCCCGGGGCGACGGTCAGGTCGAGGCCGGCGAAGAGGGTGCGCTCACCGCGCGAAGCCGACAATCCGCTGATGCGCAGTGTTGCAGTCACCCGGCGATTATCCACTCAGCGTTTGACGAGGCGGAACCAGCGGGGGTCGGCCTTCTTGAGCGGTCCCGGCATACCGGTCGTGTCCGCGTCGACATCCGACACGAGTTTCCACTTCTCGAACGTCCGCTCCACGTCGGAGCGGGAGACCCCACGCGGCAGCGGGCCGCGATGTCCCGGCCCGAAAGCGAACATCAGCAGGGTGGCGTGCGGTTCGCTCACGGTCGTGACGTTCTCGGCATACGCGACCCGGTCGTGGTCGCTGAGCCCGTGGTAGCACCCCACATCCATGATCAAGTGGTACCCGCGGCCGACGGCGTGCTCGAGGTCGGTGGCGTCCGCGTGCATGAAACGCACGTCGACGCCCGCCTTCCGCGCCTTGGACCGCGCCTTGTCGAGGGCCAGCTGGACGGTGTCGATCCCCGTCACCTGCCACCCCCGCCGGGCCATCTCGATGGCGTGGTCACCGGTGCCGCATCCGATGTCGAGGACCTCTCCCGGTGGTGCGTCGAAGGGATCGAGCAACGTCTCGATCTGGCTTCCGAAGACGCGGCCCGCTTTCACCCAGGGCGTGATCTTGAACCGATAGGCCAATGTGTATCCGAGGCCCATGTCCGCCCCTTCCACCGGGCGCGTCACCACCTGAACGCCGATGCCGTCGGATTACCCGGTCGCACCGAAACAACACGCGAAAGTCCACATTCTGAGACGGCGGGAACATCTGGTCCGGGAGCCCGGTTGGACAGTCCCATGGGTTTCAACAATGCACAGAGTCCTGTACCTACGGTCACGCTCAACGACGGGAACAGCATTCCTGCCCTCGGCTTCGGCGTGTGGCAGGTGCCGGACGACGAGAGCCACGCCGCGGTCACCGAGGCGCTGAAGGCCGGGTACCGCAGCATCGACACCGCCAAGATCTACGAGAACGAAACCGGAGTGGGCCGCGCGCTCGCGGACTCCGGACTTGCCCGTGACGAGTTGTTCGTCACCACCAAGCTGTGGAACGACGACCAGGGCTACGACTCCACGCTCCGCGCGTTCGACGACAGCCTGAACCGCCTCGGGCTCGACTACGTCGACCTCTACCTCATCCACTGGCCCGTGCCGTCCGCGGACCGCTACGTGGACACGTTCAAGGCCTTCCAGAAGATCAAGGCCGACGGGCGTGCGCGGTCGATCGGTGTCTCCAACTTCACCCCGGAGACCCTCGACCGTCTGATCGCCGAGACGGGCGAGGTGCCCGCGATCAACCAGGTCGAGCTGCACCCGCGGTTCAACCAGGCCGACCTGCGCGCCTTCCACACCGGCAAGGGCATCGCGACCGAGGCGTGGAGCCCGCTCGGGCAGGGCACCGTCCTCGAGGACGAGTCCATCGCGAAGATCGCTGCAGCGCACGGTAAGACGACCGCGCAGGTGATCATCCGGTGGCACCTGCAGATCGGCAACGTGGTCATCCCCAAGTCGGTGACGCCGGAGCGCATCGCCGCCAACTTCGACGTCTTCGACTTCGAGCTGACCCCCGACGAGATCAACACGGTCGGTTCGCTGACCCGGGCCGACGGGCGCATCGGCCCCGACCCGGCAACGCTGGGCTCCTAGACCAGCCGGAAGTCCGCGAAGTCGAAGCCCGGGGTGACGACGCAACTGACGAGAGTCGGTTCGTCGCCCTCGGGCTTCGCTCGCTGCCAATGTCGCGGCGGGACCAGCAGCTGTGGTTGCTGGCCCGCCGCGACGTCTGCGCCGAGGATTTGCGCGTCCGGCGCCGCGGGTTCGCTTCCGTCCCCGCCGAGTTCGAGCCGCAGGGGGCTGCCCCGGTGGTACAGCCAGATCTCGGCGCTGCGCACGCTGTGCCATTCCGACTGCTGTCCGGGCATCAGGAGGAACAGGATTGCGGTACCGGCCGCCCGCGGTCCGGGGTAGTCGCCGGGCAGGCTCCCCTCCGGGATCGTGACGTCGCTGCGCCACGTCTCGCGGTACCAGCCGCCTTCGGGGTGCGGGGCGAGGTCGAGGGTTCGGGCCCATTCCGGTAATTCCGTCATGGCCGCCATTCTGCCGCCCGGCGCCGCGTCCGGGGGTGCGCTGCACCACCCCTGGGGTGTCTTATCTCGGAGGGCCGGAGCCGCGAGAGTCGTAGGTGTTCAGAAAGCGGGGGCACGAAATCCCGCACACCAGCGACGAACAGGAGACAACATGCTCGGAATCATGCTCGGACTCGGCGGAGCCGCAATCGGACTCGGAATCGGCGTCATGGCCCTCGGGGTCGGACTCCTTCTCAGTGACGCGACGATCAAGCACGATGTCGGCGAACTCCCCGACTGACTCCATGTGGGTCGACACCCGTCGGGGGCGGGTCCGGGCGCGAACAGCGGCCCGTACCCGCCACCCGCTGGCGTGGTTTCACTCGGTTCTCACCCGCAAACGCGGTGTTGCCGTCCAGACGCCGCCTGCCAGTGCCGGTGAGGTGCTCGAACGTCTCGTCGACATGCCGCTCAGCGTCTGGACCTACGGTTTCGATCACGATTCGGTACGACACCTGGGCCCGATGGCACAGGATTTCGCCACCGCATTCGGTCTCGGTTCCAACGACCGCCGCATAGCGATGGTCGACGCGAACGGGGTGTGCATGGCGAGCATCCAGGCCCTGTACCGGCGGGTCATCGCGCTCGAAGCGGAAGTGGAACGCCTGCGGAGGTAGCGTCCGAGTCCGGTTTTGCGTCCCGGCGTCCGCCCGGCCGCCACCAGTTGGCGTTGCCCAGCAGGTACATCGTGGCAGGCACCAGCACCATCCGCACGATCGTCGCGTCGATGAGGACCGCGGTCGCGAGTCCGACGCCCATCATCTTCACGGTCACGTCGCCGTCGAGCGCGAACCCGGCGAACACCGCCACCATGATCGCCGCGGCGCTCGTGATCACCCGGCCCGTCGACGCCAGTCCCTCGACGACGCTCCGGTGCGAGTCGCCGGTGTCGAGCCAGCGCTCACGTATCCGGGAGAGCAGGAACACCTCGTAGTCCATCGACAGGCCGAACAGGATGGTGAACATCAGGATCGGCACCCAACTCGACACGGGAAGCGCATGCGGAAGTCCGAGTAGCTGCGCGCCCCAACCCCATTGGAACACCATCACCATCACGCCGTAGGCGGCGGCCACCGACAGCAGGTTCATCACGGCCGCCTTCACCGCGACCACCGGCGCACGGAACACGAAGGTGAGCAGCACGACCGACAGTGCGACGACGAACGCGATCACGAGCCACAGCCGTTCGGCGAGGCGAGCGGAGATGTCGGCGAACGTCGCGGTGAGCCCGGTGACGTGGACGCCGTCGGCGGCGTCGGACCGGATCCGCTCCAGCAGTTCGGTGCTGCGGGGATCGCTGGGGCCGGTGGTCGGCTTCACCGAGATCAGCGCGGCCGTCGAGTCGGAGTTCAGCAGGACGGGCGTCACCGAGGCCACCCCGGGTTCGGCTGCCAGTTCACGCGCGAGGGCCGGAAGCTCGGCTGCCGGAACCTTGTTCAGGTCGACTGCCACCATCAGGGGTCCGTTGGCGCCGGGCCCGAACTCGGAGTCGATCAGGTCGTACGCCTGACGGATCGTGTTGGCGGCCGGCGCGCTGCCCGCGTCCTGCGGCCACGTCCGCATGCCCAGAACCGGAGCGGCCAGGAGGAGCAGCACCCCGAGCGCCGTCAGGGCCCACAGCCACGGGCGGCGGCTCACCCGGATCGCCCACCGTTCCGTCAGCGGCGACGTCGTGCGACGTTCGGCCCGGGCACGGGACCTCTTGCCCAGCACCCGCGTGCCCGCCAGCCCGCACAGTGCGGGCACCAGCGTGACCGAGGTGAGCATCACGATGCCTACCATCGCGAACGTGGCGTAGCCGAACGACGCGTACATCGGCAGCCCGGACAGTCGCAGCCCGAACAGGGAGACGAGGACGGTGGTGCCGGCGAAGATCACCGACGTCCCGGCCGTGGAGTTGGCGGCCGCGACGGCGTCCCGCACCGACATGCCGGCCCGCAGTCCCTCCGTGTACCGGGTGACGAGCAGCAGCGCGTAGTCGATCCCGACGCCGATGCCGACCATCGTGGCGATGGTCGGGGCGATGGTGCTGATGCTGGTGAACCCGGCCATGATCGTGATGAGCCCCGACCCGATGCCGACGCCGACGAGCGCGACGGCCAGGGGCAGTCCGGCGGCCACCACGGAACCGAACGCGAACACCAGGATGATCAGCGCCAGGATCATGCCCACCGCCTCGGCGGTGCCCGACGGCTTGGAGATGTTCTCCGGCACCTGTCCGCCCAGTTCCACCTGCAGCCCCTGCTCCTGAGTGTCGGCCACCGCGGCGTCGAGGGCGTCGACTCCCTCGCTGCCGTGGAAGTCGGTGACCGGGATGCGGTAGTTGAGGCTGATCACGGCCGTGTCGGAGTCCTGGGACAGGCGGGGCGGCGACACGGAGCTCACACCGTTCACGTCGGCCAGTCTGGTGCCGAGATCGGTGAGGACCTGTGGGTGGACGATTCACAGTACTGCGCCACCCCCGCCCAGCTACCGTTGAGTAGTGCGGAGGTGGTGGCGCATCGTGGCGTTGCTCGCACTGGTCAGCGTGCTGTGGGCACCAACTGTCGGTGCGGATCCGTTGCGGGCCGGATCGACCCCCGGCGCGGTCGTCGACTCGTCCGAGTTGCCGGCCGAGCTCTGGCTCCGCGGCACCGGCAGCGCCTACCGGATGACGTATCTGACCACCGACCGGCACGGCATCACCCCGTGCACCGGGATGGTGTTCGTGCCGCCCGGTTCACCGCCCGCCGGGGGCTGGCCCGTCATCGCGTGGGCGCACGGAACGGTCGGGGACTCCGACTCCGACGCACCGTCCGTGACCGGGGTCGACAGGGAATCCTCCGACTACGTGAGCAGCTGGCTGCAACTCGGTTACGCCGTGGCCGCCACCGACTACGTGGGCCTGGGCACCCCCGGGGTGCCGCCCTACCTCGACGGGAAGGTCGCCGGGCGCAGCGTCGTGGACTCCGTGCGCGCCGCCAGGGCGATCGACGCCGATCTCTCCGCCACATGGATGGCGGTCGGACTGTCCCAGGGCGGGCAGGCCGCGGTGTTCGCCGCACACACCGCCACGACGTACGCGCCGGAACTCGACTACCGCGGGGCGGTCGCGAACGGGGTGCCGTCGAACATCGAGATGGTGGCGAACTGGAGTGGTCCCTCGTTTCCGCTGCAGGGCCTCGCGGGTCTCACCGTGTACATCTCGTACCTGATCGCCGGGGTCCGTGACGCATATCCCGAACTGGACATCGACAGCTACCTGACCCCGGTCGGAAAACAGTTCGTGGACGCCGCTCCCGAAGTGCCGTTCCGGCAGTTCGCGGCCATGACCCGCAACGTGTCGGTGGCGCAGATGCTGTCCCGGGCACTCGACGTCCCGGCGCTGCAGGACGCGTTGCGCGAATACCTCGAAGTCCCGGTCGCGGGTTACGACCGTCCGCTGCTGCTCGTGCAGGGGGTCACCGACGCGTCGGTGCCGATCCCGCTGACGGAGAAGCTGGTCGCCGAGATGCATAGTGCGGGAACGGATCTCGACTACCGAGTGTATTCGGGTGGTCACTTCGGCAGCATGTACCAGGCCGGTCCCGACCAGGCAGCGTTCATCGCCTCGCTGATCAGGTAGGGCGTTCGGATCCGGCCGGCACGCCGAGGTGCCGGGTGAGTTCGCGGGCCGCGGCCTGCCCGGCCCGGTTCGCCCCGATCGTCGACGACGACGGGCCGTAGCCCACGAGATGAATCCGCGGATCCGACGCCACCTGGGTGGCCAGGCGCCCCGTCATCGTGATCCCACCGCCCGGCCCGCGCAGCCGCAGGGGTGCGAGATGATCGAGGGAGCTGCGAAAACCGGTGCACCACAGGATCACATCGACCTTCAGCTCGCGGCCGTCGGACCACCGGACGCCGTCCGCGGTGATCTCGCTGAACATCGGCTGCCGCGCCAGCACCCCGCGTTCGCGGGCGACGCGGATCGCAGGCGTCACGGGCAGTCCCGTCACCGACACCACCGAACCCGGCGGCAGCCCGCGACGGACCCGGTCCTCGACGAGAGCGACGGCGGCGCGGCCGATCTCGGGCGTGAACGGCTCGTCCCGGAACTCCGGTGGGCGGCGCGTCACCCACGTGGTGGTCGTGACGCGGGAGATCTCGTCCAGCAACTGCACCGCCGAGATGCCGCCGCCCACGACGAGCACGTGCTGTCCCGCGAAGTCCTGCGCCGAGGAGTAGTCCTTGGTGTGCACCTGGCGACCGGTGAACGACTCGGCGCCGGGGTAGCGGGGAATGAACGGGCGTTCCCACGTTCCCGTCGCGTTGATCAGACCGCGGGCCGACACGACGCCGCGGTCGGTCTCGATCCGCAGACGCTCGCCACGGGCACACACCACACGCGTGTGGACGGGACGGTGCACCGGCAACTCGAACTGTTTCTCGTAGGTCGCGAAGTACTGGGGAACCGCGCTCGCCGCATGCACCAGCGCGGCCTCCGGGTCGTTCGGGTCCACGCCGATCGTGTCGGCGAAGCCGAGCCCGGGAAGGTCGTGGACACCGTTGACGGTGCTCAGTGTCAATGACGGCCACCGGAACTGCCACGCGCCGCCGGGCCCCGGGGCGTGATCGAGCACCACGAAACCGGACTCCGGTTCCACCCCGAACCTGCGCAGATAGTAGGCGGCGGACAGCCCCGCCTGCCCCGCGCCGACCACGGCCACGTCCACATCGCTGTTCATGTCGGTCCTCACCTCCCCCCTCACAACTACCGGAGAGCCTCGTGTGTTCCGGCCGATTTGGCTGTGGTTGGCTGAAGACGTCCAGTCGGGTGGGCAGGGGAGAATTCGTCAGTGGACAGCAATCACGAAGAAAGCGAGTGGACATGATCGGGACGAGTCGTGACGGCGACGTCTTCACCCTCGAACTGCAACGCCCCGACCGTCGCAATGCGTTGAACACCGAGATCTGCGAACTCCTGCGGGAGGAGACGGAGAAGTCCGTCACCGACGGCGCACGGGTGATCGTCCTCACAGGGCAGGGCAGCGCGTTCTGTGCCGGCGCCGACCTGTCGGGCGACGTGTACGCCGACGGATTCACGGACACGCTGCTCGAGATGCTGCACACCATCGACTCGGTGCCCGTCCCCGTCATCGCCGCGATCAACGGCCCCGCGATCGGCGCGGGCAGCCAGCTGGCGCTCGCCGCGGACCTGCGTGTGGTCGCTCCCGAGGCACGCTTCGCCATCCCGGCCGCCAAGCTCGGGATCTCCGTGGACCGGTGGACGGTGCACCGGCTGGCCGCCCTGATCGGCGGCGGACCGGCACGAACGATCCTGCTCGGTGCGGAGGAGGTCGGTGCGGACGAGGCGCTCGCGCACGGCCTCGCCAACAAGCGCGGCGACCTCGCCGTCGCACAGCAGTGGGCACACTCGATCGCGCGCCTGGCGCCGCTGTCGCTGCAGCACCTCAAGATGGTGCTCAACGACGACGGCACCCAGAGCCCGCCGCCGCCCGAGCAGCTCGCGGCGTTGCATGCGGCGTGGAAGAGCTACGACGCGCAGGAAGCGCGAGCGGCACGCGCCGAGAAGCGTCCGCCGGTCTTCCGGGGTCAGTAGCCGCTCGGCGCGCCTTTCCCGCACGCGTGGTTACAGTTGTCGGGGTGAAAGCGAAGAACGCTGTGACGACTGTTCTGGCCACCGCCGCCCTCGGGTGGCTGACGCGGGCTGCGTGGGGGCTTCCGTCTCAGATCGGTGCGTCGCGTGCCAAGGTGCGCCCGTACGCCGCGACGTCGCCGCGGTACCGCGACCGCCAGTTCCACAACACCGATCCGAGCAGCATGATGCTGCCCGGATCGGAAACCGGGATCGTCAAGGCACTGATCACGCGGGGCAGCGCGGGACGCCCGCGCAGGCCGATCCCGCTTGCCACACCCCTCGCGCCCGTCGAGGCCGCCGACGCAGCAGTCACCTGGTACGGCCATTCGAGCGTGCTCGTCGAGGTCGACGGGTACCGGGTGCTGGCCGACCCGGTGTGGAGTCATCGGGTGTCGCCGTCCGCGATTCTCGGTCCGTCCCGCATGCACCCGACCCCGGTCCCGCTCGCCGACCTGCCCGTTCTGGATGCGATCGTCATCTCGCACGATCACTACGACCACCTCGACATGGCCACCGTGCAGCAACTCGCCGCCACCCAGAAGGCGCCGTTCGTCGTTCCGGTCGGGCTCGGTGCGCACCTGCGTCAGTGGCGGGTGCCGGAGGAGCGGATCGTCGAACTCGACTGGGACGAGTCGACCACGTTCGGCGAACTCACGCTCACGTGCACCGAGGCCCGGCACTTCTCCGGGCGCGGGCTGGTACGCAACACCACCCAGTGGGCGTCGTGGGTGCTCGCCGGACCGAACCGGAAGGTGTTCTTCGGCGGCGACAGCGGGTACACGCCGCGGTTCGCCGACCTGGGCCGCCGGTACGGGCCGTTCGATCTCACGCTGCTGCCCGTCGGCGCCTACGACACGCGGTGGGCCGACATCCACATGAACCCGGAGGAGGCGGTGCAGACCCACGCCGACCTCAACGGCGGCGACGGCACCCGCGGACTGCTGGTGCCGGTGCACTGGGCCACGTTCAATCTCGCATTCCACTCGTGGTCCGAGCCGATCGTCCGGCTGCTCGCGGCCGCGCAGGAGAAGGCCACCCCGGTGGCCGTGCCCATGCCCGGACAGCGCATCGACGCGTTGAAGCCGACGGCCCAGACACCGTGGTGGTCCGCACTCGGCTGAGTCCGGCGCGCATCCCCTCCGAGCGAAGCCTCGTTGCGTAGCCTTTGACCATGGCATACGACGAAACGGGCACCGACAGCGTTGCAGTCGTCGCAGTGGAGGGGCTGACGGCCGCCCAGGTGGCGGAGCGGGTGGCGGCAGGCAAGACCAACGACGTGCCCGATCGGGCCAGCCGATCGGTACGCGACATCGTCCGCGCCAACGTGTTCACCCGGATCAACGCGATCCTCGGTGTCCTCCTGATCATCGTGCTGGCCTCCGGTTCGATCATCGACGGCATGTTCGGCCTGCTGATCATCGCCAACAGCGGGATCGGCATCATCCAGGAAGTGCGGGCCAAGCGGACCCTCGACAAGCTCGCGATCGTCAGCCAGACCAAACCGGTGGTGCGCCGCGACGGGGTCGCCGTCGCGATGGCACCCCGGGAGGTCGTGCTCGACGACATCATCGAGCTCGGCGCCGGCGACCAGATCGTCGTCGACGGTGTCGTGGTGGAGGCGATGTCCCTCGACATCGACGAATCCCTCCTCACCGGTGAGGCCGACCCCGTGCACAAGGACGCCGGCCAGCAGGTGCTGTCGGGAAGCTTCGTCGCGTCCGGCGGCGGCTGTTACCGAGCCACGAAGGTCGGAAGCGACGCGTACGCCGCCAAACTCGCGGACGAGGCCAGCAAGTTCACGCTCGTGCACTCGGAGTTGCGCAGCGGCATCGACAAGATCTTGAAATTCATCACGTATCTGATGATTCCGGCCGGTCTGCTGATCATCTACAACCAGTTGTTCTCCAGCGGCGAGTCGATCCGGCCGGCGCTGAGCGGGATGGTGGCCGCGCTGGTCCCGATGGTGCCCGAGGGACTGGTGCTGATGACGTCGATCGCGTTCGCGGTCGGGGTGGTCCGGCTGGGCCAGCGGCAGTGCCTCGTGCAGGAGCTGCCCGCCATCGAAGGTCTCGCGCGCGTCGACGTGGTGTGTGCCGACAAGACCGGAACGCTCACCGAGAACGGCATGCGGCTGTCCGAACTCCGCTGCGCCGACACCGCCGACACCGAACCGTCCCGTGCGGCACTCGCCGCGATGGCGGCGTCCGACCCGCGGCCGAACGCCAGCATCCTCGCGATCAAGGAGGCGTTCCCCGACGACCCCGGATGGGGTGACGCCACGGCGGAGGCGCCGTTCTCCTCGGCCGAGAAGTGGAGCGGACAGTCGTACGGCACCCACGGCAACTGGGTCCTCGGTGCGCCGGACGTGCTCCTCGACCCCGGCAGCGACATGGCCAGGCAGGCCGAGGAAGTGGGGTCCTCGGGACTGCGGGTGCTCCTGCTCGGCAGTTGCGACGTTCCGGTCGACCACCCCGCGGCGCCGGGCGCGATCACACCCCGGGCACTGGTGATCCTGGAGCAGCGGGTGCGTCCCGACGCCCGCGGCACCCTCGAGTACTTCGCGAGCCAGAACGTCACGGTGAAGGTCATCTCGGGTGACAACGCCGTGTCGGTCGGCGCGGTGGCCGGATCGCTCGGACTGCCCGGCGGCGACCGTCCCGTCGACGCCCGCGAACTGCCCGACGACCGCGACGCCCTCGCCGAGACCCTGGAAACGTCCACCACGTTCGGCCGCGTGCGCCCCGATCAGAAGCGGGAGATGGTGGGGGCCCTGCAGTCTCGCGGTCACACCGTCGCGATGACCGGCGACGGCGTCAACGACGTGCTGGCCCTCAAGGACGCCGACATCGGGGTGTCGATGGGCTCGGGCAGCCCCGCCACCCGCGCGGTGGCGCAGATCGTGTTGCTGGACAACAAGTTCGCCACCCTGCCCTACGTGGTGGGTGAGGGCCGCCGGGTGATCGGCAACATCGAACGCGTCTCGAACCTGTTCCTCACCAAGACCGTGTACTCGGTGTTGCTTGCCTTCCTCATCGGCATTACCGGTGTGCTGTCGCAGATCTTCCACTTCGAGCCCGTGCCGTATCCGTTCCTGCCGCGGCACGTGACGATCGCCGCCTGGTTCACCATCGGCATTCCCGCGTTCATCCTGTCGCTGGCCCCCAACAACGAGCGGGCGCGCTCCGGCTTCGTGCCGCGCGTGATGCGTCTCGCCGTGCCGTCGGGGGTGATCATCGGTGTCACGACGTTCATTTCGTATCTCCTCGTCTACGCCGGCCCGGATCAGACGGAGACACAGAAGATCCAGGCGGGCACGTCGGCACTGATCACCCTCATCATGATCGCGCTGTGGGTGCTGGCCGTGGTCGCGCGGCCGTACGTGTGGTGGAAGCTGGTGCTGATCTGCGGATCCGTAGCGGGATATCTCATCCTGTTCGCGTTGCCGTTCACGCGGGAGTTCTTCAAACTCGATCCGACGAACGTCGGCGCCACGACCTCCGCTCTCGTGTGCGGGCTCGTGGGAGTGGTTCTCGTCGAAATCGGATTGTGGGTGACGGGCCGCCTGCACGGTGAGCATCGCCGCCTCTTCGCGGTGCCGGAAGACCTGCCGGGCGTGCACTGACGCGATTACCGCTCGCGACGATTCGAACGGTTGGCGTCGCCGAGTCAATGCTGTGAGACTGGGTGCACGGCGAGTGATCGAACTCGGTCGGAATGCGTGCGCATGCACCGGAGGAGGAAGAACGATGAGTTTCGTCGACACACTGAAGGGCCTGCTGGGCAAGGGGAGGGAAGCCGCTTCGCAGAACGCGGACAAGGTTCACGGCGCCATCGACAAGGCCGCCGACGTCGCGGACAGCAAGACCGGCGGCAAGTACAGCGACAAGATCGACAAGGCCGCCGACGCGGCGAAGAAGGCTGTTCCTCCGAAGGAGTGAACACTTCTCACACAGACGCGCGTGGGCCCCGGTTCTCGGACCGGGGCCCACGCGCGTCTTCGGAGATGACCCGCGCACGGCGGGCAGGCGCGGCAGAATCGGTGTCGTGAACGGCGTCCTCGTGCTCCTCGTCATCATCGCGGCCATCGCCGTGACGAGTTTCGCGAAGCGCCGGGACCTCCAGGCGCCGCTGGTGCTCGTCACCATCGGGTCGGTGGCGTCGTTCATCCCTGGGATGCCGCGCCTCGAACTGGACCCGGAGGCCATTCTCGGTGTGGTGCTGCCGCCGCTGCTGTACTCCGCGGCGCTCAAGTTCTCGGTGGCCACGTTCCGGCGCCACCTCGCACCGATTCTCCGGCTGGGGATCTTCACCGTCCTGGCGACCGCCGTCGGGGTGGCCTTCTTCTCCAACTGGCTGGTCCCCGAATTCACGCTCGGCGCGGCGCTGGTCCTCGGCGCCGTGGTCGCGCCGACGGACGCGGTCAGTGCCGTCGCGGTCGGCCGCAGGCTCGGCCTGCCGAACCGGGTGATCGCGATCCTCACCGGTGAGGGACTCGTCAACGACGCCACCGCGCTGACCCTGTTCACCGTCGCCGTCTCCGCCGTCGTCGGGGCGAAGATCCCGGTCCATCCGGTGGTGTTCTTCGGCTACGAGGTGGTCGGCGGGGTCCTGATCGGACTGGTGCTCGCCAAGATCGTCGAGTGGGTGCGTCATCGCATGTACGACTCACCGCTGGAAACGGTGCTGGGGCTGATGCTCCCGTTCGCCGCCTACCTCGCCGCCGAGGAGGTGCACGCGTCCGGCGTGCTGTCGGTGGTCGCCGCGGGGTTCCTGATGGGGCACAAGGCCACCGACGCCTCCGTGGCCACCCGCATCCAGGAGCGGTCGCTGTGGGAGAGCGTCGACCTTCTGCTCGAGATGTTCGTGTTCGCCTACATGGGACTGCAACTGAAGTTCGTCATCGACGACGTCCGCGACCAGGGCCTACCGGTGCACCACGTCTTCTTCTACGGCTTCGCGGTCCTTTTCGTGGTCATGGCGATACGGCCGGCGTGGATCCTGCTGCACTGGCTCCGCCGCCGGGTCGGGCTGGCGATCGAGGCGCCGGGCGGCTCGGTGGAACTCGGATGGCGGGAGAGTCTCGTCGTGTCCTGGGCGGGAATGCGCGGGGTCGTCACGCTCGCCGCAGCGTCCGGTGTGCCGGTGGTCATCGCGAGCGGGCAGCCGTTCCCGGGGCGCGAGGTGATCCAGGCGATCGCGTTCGTCGTGGCCGTCGGCACGCTGCTGATCCAGGGCGCCACCATGCCGCTGCTGATCCGGAGACTCGATCTGGCGGATCCCGGCGAACGCGAGCGCGAGGAGGAACAGGTGAAGCTGGCCCGCGCGATCTCCCGCGACGCAGGCGAACGGGCCCTCGTCGAGTTCGCCGAACACCCGCCGGAGGGAATCGACCGAGCCGACCTGACCGACATCCTCGACCGGGTGCGGCGGTCGATGCGGGCGCGGCTCCAGGCCGAGGAAGCGGAGGACGCCGCGGAGAAGCAGCGGGCCGGCGCACTGTTCGACCACTACCGTCGCGCGGCCCTGCGCGCGCAACGCGAGGCGATCATCGCCGCCCGCGACGCGGGCACGCTCGACGACGAGGTGATGCGTAGCGTGTTGGAAGGCCTCGATGTGGAGGAGGCAGCAGCCGAGGAGCGGGTGCGGAGACGTCGCGAATGAGGTGCGAGGTGGGTGTGCGTCCGGTGCGAACCGCCGTGGTCGCCCTTGCCGGTGTCGTGGCGCTGACCGCCTGCGCCACGGACGAGGCGTCCCCGAGCAGTTCTCCCACCACCTCGGTGGCCGCACCCTCCGCCACTTCCGTTCCGCAGGCGCCGACAGGGGATCAGCGTGGCGCGCTGACAAGCCAGGAGCCGGTGCCCGACATCGATCCGGCGATCACCGCACTCGGCGCGACGGCCACCCGGGTCGTCTACCGGTCGACGTCCGGTGTCGACGGCGGCGGCTCTCAGGTCGTGGGCACGGTCTTCACTCCCGCAGGCCCCGCACCGGACGGTGGCCGGCCCGTCGTCACGGTCGGGCACGGCACCACCGGCGTCACCGACGAGTGCGCGCCCTCGTCGTCGCCGACCCTGCTGGGCACGACGAACCTCGTCCGCCCGCTGCTGCAGCGGGGGTACGTCGTGACCGTCACCGACTACCAAGGACTCGGCACCGACGGCCCGCATCCCTACCTCGAACCCGACACCGCCGCCTACGACCTGATCGACGCGGTCCGGGCGGCGCGCAACGTGGTGCCGGACGCGTCGACGCGCTGGGCGGCGATCGGTGTCTCGCAGGGCGGTCAGGCGTCGTGGTCCGCAGCCGAGCACGCCGACGACTACGGCGACGGGCTCGCGTTCGTCGGCTCGGCGAACCTGTCACCCGCGGCCGATCTGTCGGGGATCGTCGCCGACGGGACCGTCGAACCACTGTCGTGGCCGCAGAAGATGTTCCTTCCCTACCTCCTCGAGGGACTGAAGGTGGTGCACCCCGAACTGAATCCGGACGACTACATGCGCGGCGCGCTCGCCGCCACTCCCGACGTCACGCTGTCGTGCGTCGCCGCGAAACTTCCCGAGAAGTGGACGGTGGCAACCCAACTCACCCCCGCCGACACGGGTCCGCGGACGGAGGCCGACGCCGAGCGCATGCGAGGGTGGCTCGAGGACATCGCCCTGCCGAAGAACGGGGCGGGCGGGCCGATGCTCGTCGTGGTGGGGGAGCGGGACAACCTCATTCTGCCGCAATGGACTTCGCAGGCCGTCGACCACGCGTGCGCACTCGGCGACGTCGTCGAGTTCGACTCCCGGCCGGGGGAAGGGCACGCCGACGGGCGCTCCGTTCCCGGCGCGGTGCAGTGGATCGCCGACCGGTTCGCCGGCGTGCCCGCACCCGACACGTGTCCCGAGGGAGGAACACCGTGAAAAACGGCGATCTCGAACGGCTGCGGGCGCTGTGCCTCGCCCTGCCCGAGGCGACGGAACGGGTCAGTCACGGAGAACCGGCGTGGTTCGTCCGCAAGGCACCGCAGTTCGCATCACTCGCCGACCGTCACCACGACGACCGGGTGTCGTTCTGGGCGGCGGCTCCGCCGGGGGCACAGCAGGATTGGGTGCAGCGTGATCCCGGCAGGTTCTTCGTCCCGCCGTACGTCGGGGGACGCGGGTGGATCGGCGTCTATCTCGACGTCCGGCAGGATTGGGACGACGTCGCCGACATCGTCGAGGACGCCTACCGCACCGTCGCCCCGAAAACCCTGATCGCCCGACTGGACGCCGGCGAATGACGGGAACCGTCGTCGCCGTCGTCGCGTTGCTCGTCCTCATTCCCGTCGTCGCGTTCACCGCGGTGTGGCTGCGCGCCCGGCGCGAGCTGACGACACCCACCGAACGGGCCGTTCACACCACCCTGCACACGGCGTCGCTGGCGGCGCGCCCGTTGCGGCGGGGACTCGACGAGACGTCGGCGGAGGAGGCCGCACCGCACCTGCGCCAGCTGACCGGCGCGCAGGCGCTGGGCGTCTTCGACGCCGCCGGTGACCTGCTCGCATGGAGCGGACCGCACGAGGCCATGACCGAACAACTGCACGACGCGGCCGCCCGCGCCGTCGACGGGGAGCGCCGGGTGCTCATCGCCTACGGCGGCCTCGTCCGGGGCGCGGGCGACAACGCGGTGCGGGCGTTGATCGCCCAGCCCCTGCTCATCGAGGCCACCGGCGTGGTCGGGGTGCTCGGCATCGTCATCACGGAAGACCCCGGTCCGGGCATGCTCGGCGCCGTCACGGAGGTCGCCCGGTATGCGTGCAGCCAGATCGAACTCGCCGACCTCGACGCGTCCCGCGCCCGACTCGACCGCGCCGAGGTCCGGGCGCTGCGCGCGCAGATCAGCCCGCATTTCATCTACAACGCGCTGAACACGGTGGCGTCGTTCGTCCGCACCGATCCCGATCGCGCCCGGGAACTGATTCTCGAGTTCGCCGACTTCACGCGGTACTCGTTCCGTACGGCAGGGGAGTTCACCCTGCTGGCCGACGAACTGCGCAACATCGACCGGTACCTCACCCTCGAGCGCGCCCGGTTCGGCGACGCCCTCGCGGTGAAATTGCAGGTGGCACCGGAGGTGCTGAACGTGGTGCTCCCGTTCCTCGCGCTGCAACCGCTGGTCGAGAACGCGGTGCGGCACGGAATCGCCGCCAAACCGGACGGCGGCACCGTCAGCATCGTCGCCGCCGACGAGGGCACCGACTGCGTGATCAGCGTCGAGGACGACGGGGTCGGCATGGATCCCGAACTGCTGCGGTCGGGGTCGCTGGACTCGGTGGCCGAGACGTCGGGGGTGAAGGAGGCGGCGCACGTCGGGCTCGCCAACGTCGACGACCGCCTGCGCGCAGCGTTCGGCAACGACTACGGACTCGTCGTGGAGACCGCGCCCGGTGCGGGCACCAAGGTGAGCATGCGCGTCCCGAAGTTCCGGCGGGGGATCTCGACGTGAACGGGAAGAGTCCGTGCGACGATTGCTGTCGTTGTGAACCACACTGACGACAAGTCTCCGGACGCACCCCTCACCGTGCTGGCCGTCGACGACGAGAAGCCCGCCCTCGACGAGCTGGCGTTCCTGCTGCGCGCCCAGGACGCGGTCGGGGACATCCGGACCGCGGGAGATGCCACTACGGCGCTGCGCATACTCCGCGACGGCGAGATCGACGCCGTCTTCCTCGACATCAACATGCCCGGACTCGACGGACTCGAGTTGGCCGGGATCCTCGCGAACTTCGCGTCCCCACCGCAGGTGGTGTTCGTGACCGCCCACGACGACCGGGCCGTCGCCGCCTTCGACCTCGGAGCCGTCGACTATCTGCTCAAACCCCTGCGCGAGGAGCGGCTGGCGGAGTCCGTGCGCCGCATCGTCGAGGGGCGCCGCAGGCGGGTCGACGCGGGACCGGCCGCCCCCACCGACGAGGTGATCCCGGTCGAACTCGGCGGCATCACCACTCTCGTGCACCGGTCCTCCGTCGAGTGGGTCGAAGCGGACGGCGACTACGCCCGGCTGCACACCGCTGACGGCTCCCACCTCGTCCGCATCCCCATCTCGGCACTGGAGACGCGCTGGGCGGACGCCGGGTTCCTACGGGTCCACCGCTCGTACCTCGTCGCGTTGCCGCGGGTCACCGGAATCCGGACCGTCGGCAACGGTCTCGTCGTGTGCCTCCGCGCGCACGGCGACCACCCGCCCGTCGAACTGCCGGTCAGCCGCAGGCACACCCGGATGCTCAAGGACCGGCTGGTCCGGGCGCCGAAACAAACGTGGACCGCGCGATGAGTTCGCCGGAGCGGGTGCGGGTCGTCCTCGCCCAGCGCCGCGGTGCGCGCATCGTCCGCACCCGGGTCGAGGTGCAGGAACAGACCGCGGTAGGGGACGCGATGATCCGGGGGCTCGTGCGCACCCAGCTCGTGCTGGCCATCCGGCTCGCGCTCCTCGCGGCCTGCCTGCTGTGCGCGGTGCCGCTCGTGATGTTCCTGTTCCCGGCGTTGTCCGACGTGGCGGTGCTGGGAATCCGGCTGCCGTGGGTGGTGCTCGGGGCGCTCGTGTACCCAGTGCTCCTGACCACCGGCTGGATCTACGTGCGGCAGGCCGAGCGCAACGAACAGGAATTCGCCGACCTGGTGGACGACTGAGCATCCCGTGACCACCGACCAACCCATTCCCTGGTTGACCCTGGCCGGTCTCGCCGCAGCCGCGATCGCGACGGTGGCCATCGGCATCTACGGAGTGCGGCTGGCGCGCACCACCTCCGACTTCCTCGTCGCGTCCCGCAGCGTCGGACCGCGGTGGAACGCCGCCGCCATCTCCGGCGAGTACCTCTCGGCCGCATCCTTTCTCGGTGTCGCCGGCCTCATCGCGAAATACGGCGCGGACGCCCTCTGGTACCCGATCGGATTCACGGCCGGCTACCTCGGGCTGCTGCTGTTCGTCGCCGCACCGCTGCGACGCTCCGGCGCGTACACGGTGCCCGACTTCGCCGAGTTCCGGCTCGGCTCCCGCCGGCTCCGCACCCTCGCGATGCTCGTCGTCGCCGCCGTCTGCGCGCTGTACCTCGTCCCGCAACTCCAGGGCGCAGGGCTGACCCTGAACATCCTGCTCGGGGTGCCGACCTGGGTCGGGGCCGTCGTCGTCGGGCTCATCGTCATCGCCAACGTGGTGGGCGGCGGCATGCGGTCCATCACATTCGTCCAGGCCTTCCAGTACTGGCTCAAACTCACCGCGGTCGCGATCCCGGCGCTGGTGCTGTCGGTGTACTTCTTCGGCGACCACCACGAGCTGGGCGCCGCCGCACCACCCACCGTGAGCGAACAGACCACCGTCGACATCACCACCGACGTCGTCGTGCAGGTGTCCGAACCGGTGACCGTCGGCGGGTCGGGGACGATCGACGGGGCCCCGGCGACCGGTGACGTTCTCCTCGAGCCGGGCGAGCACCACCTCGGCGAGGGCACGTCGATGACCCTCGAGGCGGGCGCGCCGGTGCCCGTGGTCGCGGGCGCTCCCGCCGACAACTCCGACTGGATCGCCCCCGGCTGGGGATTCGGCGGCGACCACCCGATGTACCAGGTGTACTCGCTGATCCTCGCCACGTTCCTCGGCACGCTCGGGCTGCCACACGTGCTCGTCCGCTTCTACACCAACCCCGACGGGCGGGCCGCGCGGCTGACGTCGCTGGCCGTGGTCGGGCTGCTCGGAGTGTTCTACCTGTTCCCGACGCTGCTCGGGGTGTTCGCGCGGCTGTACGTGCCGCAGCTGCTCATCACCGGCACGTCCGACGCCGCGGTCCTGCTGCTGCCCGGCTCCGTGATCTCCGGGTGGGCCGGGCAACTCCTCGCCGCACTGGTGGCGTCCGGGGCCATCGCGGCGTTCCTGTCCACGTCGTCCGGCCTGCTCGTCAGCATCGCCGGGGTGCTCAGCACCGACGTCCTGCGCGGGCGGATCCGGGACTTCCGGATCGCCGCCGTCCTGGCCGGGGCGGTGCCGCTGGTGCTGTCGCTGGCGGTGACGTCGCTGGACCTGTCGCGCACGGTGGGGCTGGTGTTCGCGGTCGCGGCGTCGACGCTCTGCCCGCTGCTCGTGCTCGGCATCTGGTGGCGTGGACTGACGGCCGCCGGGGCGGGTGCCGGGATGGTCGCAGGCGGGCTCGTCGCCGGCTGCGCCGCCGGGATCTCGGTGCTCGGCGGCTTCACCGTCGACGTCTGGAACGGCTGGCCCGCGGCCATGGTCGCGTACCCGGCCGCCGTCAGCGTTCCGCTGGCCTTCGTCACGATGGTGCTGGTCAGCAAGGTGACGAAGCGTCAGATACCCGCCGACCTCAGCCGGATCTTCACCCGCATGCACGCCCCCGAGCGCCTCGGTGTGGGCTCCGACCGCGAGAGGGAGCTCCGCTCCCCGTGAGTGCTTGACGAGTCTCTGCACTCCTCGAGCGCGCACGGGCGGCGAAGCCGCTTGTCGCGGTCGGGTGACCGTTCGACGCACAGTCCGGCAGCTCGTCGTGTGACAGGCGCCACAACCTATTTCTGTGACTCAACTCTCACTAACGTCGGTAACCAGTTCACTTCACACGACCAAGGAGTCTGCAGTGACCACAGCCGATCTCAGTGAGGGCGCACCGCAGAAGCGGCACGCCCCTGATGCGCAAGCCTTCGTAGACATGCAGGCGAGCCCGGAGTTCCAGGAGTTGCGACACCGCCTGCGTAGTTTCGTCTTCCCGATGACGGCGTTCTTCCTCGCCTGGTACGCGGCGTACGTCCTGCTGGCCACGTACGCGCCCGAGTTCATGGCCACCAAGGTGATCGGCAACATCAACCTGGGCATCATCCTCGGTCTCGGCCAGTTCGTGACCACGTTCGTGATCACCGCGCTGTACGTGAAGTTCGCCAACCGGGAACTCGATCCCCGCTCCGCCGCGATCCGCGACGAGCTGGAAGGACCGCTCAAGTGATCACCACACTCGCCGCAGGCACCGACGTCGGCAACCCGATCCTCAACATCGCCATCTTCGTGGCGTT
Source organism: Rhodococcus sp. ACPA1 (assembly GCF_002300195.1). Taxonomy (NCBI): domain Bacteria; kingdom Bacillati; phylum Actinomycetota; class Actinomycetes; order Mycobacteriales; family Nocardiaceae; genus Rhodococcus; species Rhodococcus sp. ACPA1. The sequence continues at coordinate 751,451 of NZ_NSDX01000005.1, forward strand.
CGTCGTGATCACGATGACCATCGTGATCCGCGCGAGCCGCACCACCAAGAAGGCCTCGGACTTCTACACCGGCGGCGGTCAGTTCTCCGGACCGCAGAACGGCTTCGCCATCGCCGGCGACTACCTGTCGGCCGCGTCGTTCCTCGGTATCGCCGGCGCCATCGCGGTGTACGGCTACGACGGCTTCCTGTACTCGGTCGGCTTCCTCGTCGCCTGGCTGGTGGCCCTGCTGCTGGTCGCGGAACTGCTGCGCAACACCGGCCGGTTCACGATGGCGGACGTGCTGAGTTTCCGGCTCAAGCAGCGTCCCGTGCGGATGGCCGCGGCGCTGTCCACACTGGTGGTCTCGCTGTTCTACCTGCTCGCGCAGATGGCGGGCGCCGGCGGACTCGTCGCGCTGCTGCTGAACATCGACGGCAAGGTCGGTCAGGGCGTCGTCGTCGCGGTCGTCGGCGTGCTGATGATCGTGTACGTGCTCGTCGGCGGCATGAAAGGCACCACCTACGTCCAGATGGTCAAGGCGGTGCTGCTGGTCGCCGGTGCAGGCATCATGTTCTTCCTCGTGCTGTTCGCGGTGCGCGGCAACTTCTCCCAGCTGCTCGCCGACGCCCAGGCGACGGTCGCCGGTTCGACGAACGAGGCGATCGCGGGCCGCGACATCCTCGCTCCCGGCGCCAAGTACGGCATCAGCTCGATGAGCAAGCTCGACTTCATCTCGCTCGGCATTGCCCTGGTCCTCGGTACGGCGGGCCTGCCGCACGTGCTGATGCGGTTCTACACGGTCCCCACCGCCAAGGAAGCCCGCCGCTCGGTCACCTGGGCGATCGGACTGATCGGCGCGTTCTACCTGTTCACGCTCGTCCTCGGCTACGGTGCCGCCAAGATGGTCGGCCCCGACGTCATCCTCGCAGCACCCGGCAAGGAGAACGCGGCGGCGCCGCTGCTCGCGTTCGAACTGGGCGGCACCATCTTCCTGGCGATCATCTCCGCGGTCGCGTTCGCAACGATCCTCGCGGTGGTTGCGGGCCTGGCGATCACGGCGTCCGCGTCGTTCGCCCACGACATCTACGCCAGCGTCATCAAGCGCGGACATGCGTCGGAAGAGTCGCAGGTGCGGGTTTCCCGGATCACCGTCGTCGTGATCGGCCTCGTGTCGATCGTCCTCGGCATCATGGCCATGGGCCAGAACATCGCGTTCCTGGTGGCGCTCGCCTTCGCGGTGGCCGCCTCGGCCAACCTGCCGACGCTGCTGTATTCGCTGTTCTGGAAGAAGTTCAACACCACCGGTGCCCTGTTCAGCATCTACGGCGGCCTGGTCAGCTGCCTCCTGCTGATCGCGTTCTCCCCGGCCGTGTCCGGCAAGGCGTCGTCGATGTTCCCCGACGCCGACTTCGACTACTTCCCGCTCGCCAACCCGGGCATCGTCTCCATCCCGCTGGCGTTCGTGCTCGGCGTCGTCGGCACCTACATCGGCCGCGGCAAGGCGGAAGATCCCGCCAAGCAGGCCGAGATGGAGGTCCGCTCCCTCACCGGTGTCGGTGTGGAGAAGGCCGTCTCCCACTAATGCCTTCGGCCTGTGAGTACTTATTAACCGCCCGCGGTTAATAAGTACTCACAGGCCGTTAGGCTGCACCAATGGCGAAACTCACGGTCAAGACCGATGTTCCCCTCAGCCCCCAGGACACCTGGAACAAGGCCTCGAATCTGCAGGACTTCGACAAGTGGTTCGTCGTTCACGACGGCTGGCGCGGCGAGCTTCCCGAGACCCTCACGGCCGGAACCGAGATCAGTTCCGTCGTGACGGTCAAGGGACTCCGCAATCGCGTGAAGTGGACGATCAAGGAGTACGACGCACCGAACCGCATCGTCCTCAAGGGTGACGGCAAGGGCGGCGTGAAGCTCGGAATGGTGCTCGACGTCCAGGCGAAGGGCGACGCGTCCGAGGTGGCGTTCACCATCGAACTCGGTGGCGCACCGCTGTTCGGACCCATCGGCTCGGGTGTCGCGAAGGCGCTGAAGGGCGACATCGAGAAGTCCCTGCAGACGTTCGTCGAGCTGTACGCCTGATCAATCGAGGACGTGCGCGCCGCCGGTGTCGGTGATCCACTCGGCGGCAAGGGCGTCCAGCGTCCCGTCGGCGTAGAGCGAATCGACGGCCGCCGAGACGCACGCGGTGAGCGGACTGTTCTTCTCCAGCACGAGGCCGAAAAATTCGGTGACGGCGTTCGGGCGCGGGAACTGCCCGACGAGGACGCTGTCCTTCACCTCGTTGGCGGTGATCTGAAATCCGGTCGGGATGTCCACCACCAGCGCGTCGATGTCGCCCGCGGCCAGGGCGGCCTTGGCGTCGTCGGTGGTGGTGAAACTGACCGGTGCCTGGCGGGGCTGCACGGTCTGGGTGATGGCGTCGAAACTCGTCGACCCCACCTGCGCCCCGAGGCGGAACGGCGCGAGGTCGGCGAGCGATTTGGCTCTCGCAGCGGGCGAGTTCTTCAGCGCCAGCACCGACTGCGTGACGGCGTAATAGGGCGAACTGAAATCGACCGTCTCGCGCCGGGTGTCGACGATCGTGAACTGGTCGATGGCGAAATCGAAGTTCTTCGCACCGGGTGCCAGCGCGTCGTTGAACCCGACGGTCTCGAATTGCACCTGGTCCGGACCGTATCCCAGCTTCCCGACCACTTCCCGGGCGACGGCGCCCTCGTAGCCCTTGCCGTTGGACGGGTCACCGTCGACGAACCACGGCTGGTACGACGGACTGTCGGTGGCGATGGTCACCACGCCGTCCTGCGCGGTGACGCCGCTGCCGGGGGCACAGTCGCCGACCGCGCGGGTGGACGGAAGTTTGGTGAACGCTTCGGGAATCGTCGAGGCTTCGGCCTGGGCGTCGACCTCCGACGCGGTGTCGGTGGAGCAGGATCCGGCGAGCAATGTCAGTGCAGCGGATATGGCGGCGACGGCTGTCTTGGGTCCTCGGTGCACCCCGCCATCTTGCCTGGCGGGTAGCGATCCGGCCAGCGAAGCGGCCGCGCGGCGCACAATATGTATGTATTGGCGGAGGGAGGTGCGCGTGGCCACGGCGGGAACTCGGCAACTGACGGTCGACGGACATCGCCTGTCCCTGACCAATCTCGGCAAGGTCCTCTACCCGGAATCGGAAACGACGAAGGGCGAGGTCATCGACTACTACACGCGGATCGCGCCCGCCATGCTCCCGCACGTCGTCGACCGCCCCGCCACCCGTAAACGCTGGCCCAACGGGGTGGACAGCGAGCCGTTCTTCGAGAAGAACCTCGCGGCCTCCGCACCGGCGTGGTTGGAGCGCCGCGCGATCGAGCACTCGGATCGGTCGGTGCACTATCCGCTCCTGAACTCGGTCGCGGCGCTTGCGTGGGCTGGACAGCAGGCCGCACTCGAACTGCACGTTCCGCAGTGGCGGTTCGACGGCCCGCATCGGGGGCCCGCCACCCGGATCGTCTTCGACCTCGACCCCGGTCCCGGTGTGGGCCTGACCGAATGCGCGGAGGTGGCACGGGCCGTGCGCGACCTGGTCGCGAACCTCGGCTGGACCGCGTACCCGGTCACCAGCGGCAGCAAGGGTATTCACCTGTACGTGCCGCTCGACCGGAAGCTGGACGGTTCGGGCGCGTCCACCGTCGCGAAACAGGTGGCGACGGGACTCGAGAAGCTGCGGCCCGAACTCGTCACCGCCACCATGGCCAAGGCGGTGCGCGCGGGAAAGGTGTTCGTCGACTGGAGCCAGAACAATCCGTCCAAGACCACCATCGCACCGTATTCGCTGCGGGGACGCTCCCAGCCGTATGTCGCGGCGCCGCGGAGCTGGGACGAACTCGACGACCCCGACCTACGACAGCTGCGGTTCGAGGAAGTGCTCGAACGGTGGGAGTCGGACGGCGACCTGCTCGCCGGACTCGACCCGCCGATCGAGGACGCCGCCGCCCTCGCCGAGTACCGCCGCAAGCGTGATCCCGGACGGACACCCGAGCCGATGCCGGACACGGTGCAGCCGGGGGAGGGGAACAGTTTCGTCATCCAGGAACACCACGCCCGGCGCCTCCACTACGACCTGCGGCTCGAACGCGACGGGGTGCTCGTGTCGTGGGCGGTGCCCAAGAACGTGCCGACGACGACGGGGGAGAACCGGCTCGCCGTGCACACCGAGGATCACCCGCTCGAGTACCTGACATTCTCGGGATCCATCCCGAAGGGCGAGTACGGCGGCGGCGAGATGACCATCTGGGACACGGGAACGTACGACACCGAGAAGTGGCGCGACGACGAGGTGATCGTCCAGTTGCACGGCGAGCAGGTGGAGGGCCGGTTCGCGCTGATCCGCACGAAGGGCGACCAGTGGCTGATGCATCTGATGAAGGACCAGACACCGGGTGGGACGCACACGTCCGAACTGCCCCGCGGACTGTCGCCGATGCTCGCGAGCCCCGGCACCCTCGACGGACTCAACGCCGACGAGTGGGCTTTCGAAGGAAAGTGGGACGGGATCAGGGTGATCGCCGAGATCAGTGGCGGCGAGCTGAGGCTGACGAGCCGGGCGGGTAACGACAAGACACGCGACTATGCGCGATTGGGTTGGCTGGCAGACTCTCTCGGTGACCACGAGGTGGTCCTCGACGGTGAAGTCGTCGCGTTCGACGAGCGGGGTGTCGCGAACTTCGGCCTGCTGCAGCAGGGCAACGAGCCGCACTTCCTCGCGTTCGACGTGCTGTATCTCGACGGAGTGTCGTTGTTACGCAAGAAGTACACCGACCGGCGCCGCGTCCTCGAAGCGCTGGCGGCCAAGGTGGACGACCTGGTCGTTCCGCCGCAACTGCACGGGTCCGCGCAGGAGGCTCTGGACGAGAGCCGCGGCAAGGGCTGGGAAGGTGTCGTGGCCAAACGCCGCGAATCCGTGTACCTGCCGGGCAAGCGGGGGTCGAGCTGGATCAAGGTGAAGAACTGGCGCACCCAGGAAGCCGTGATCGGCGGGTGGCGTCGGGGTCAGGGCGGGAGGTCCACGGGAATCGGGTCGGTACTGCTCGGCGTCCCCGAGGACGGTGGGCTGCGCTACATCGGGCGCGTCGGAACCGGCTTCACCGAACGGGATCTGCACGAACTCGCATCCACCCTGGGACCGCTCGAAACCGACACCAGCCCGTTCGTCGAAGACCTGCCCACCGCCGACCGCAAGGGGGCCGTGTGGGTGACCCCCACACTGGTCGCGGAGGTGCGGTTCATGGATTGGACCGGCTCGAAGAGATTGCGGCACCCCAGCTGGCGTGGCCTCAGGGACGACAAGGCACCCGAGGACGTCGAAGAGGAGGTCTCGTCATGACCGGTATCCGATTCCAATCGACCCCGGAGAACGAAATCCCCGTCTCCGTGCCGGTCGACACCGTGCTGGCCCGCACCCAGTCGCTGGTGCTGTGGCTGACCGACGTTCACGTGTACAGCTGTGGTGTCGAATTCACGATCCAGGCTCGCAGGCCCGAGTCCACGGTGCTGCTCGACATGTTCGGCTTCGGTAAACCCGCGTCGCCGACGAGCAGCGGGCCGTTTCTGTTCGGCGTCGAGTACGCGGACGGCAGTGTGTTCACCAACCTTCCCGGCGCCCGCATGACCGACGGCCTACACGGCGGAGCAGGGCGCGGCGGGCCGCTCACCGGTGACAAGACGTACTTTCTCCAGCCCCTCCCGCCGCCGAAACGCTGGTCGATGATCACGGCGTGGCCCTACTTCGGTGTCCCGGAGTCTCGGACCGACCTCGATTCCGCCGTGTTCGCCGAAGCTGCGGAGCGGGTGGAGACACTGTGGCCGGAGCCGGTTCACGCGCTCGTCGAGGCACCGGACGGTCGACAGCAGCAGCCGGCGCTCGAGTTACCGCCAGGGGGCTGGTTCGAATGGGCCGGCCGACGCGGTGTCGAATGATCCGGGCGGTTCCTGTGTCGGGGTGCGCAGCGCCGGGGGTGTGAAGACCGGCAGGGGTGCGGACGTCGTGTCCTCGTCCTGGTGCTGCTCGGAGACACTCACGTCGGCGATCGGTGACGCCGTGCCGCTGGCGACGGCGATCCCGGCGGCGCCGACGACGGAGAGGGCGAAGGCCGCGCCCCCGCCGATCGCGATGCGGGTCTTGGTGAGGGACATGGTGTGGATTTCCTCCGGTGATCAGGGGCCGACGACGGTTCCGCCGTCGACGGGGCCGACTCCGCCGGGCGTCTGCGGGGCTGCGGGCGGGGCAGGCTTCGGGCCGCCGCCGACGGGGAAGGGATTGGTTTCGGGTTCGAGAACGCCCGGCTCGACCTGGCCCGGTCCTTCGAACGGACCCTTCGGCGGGTGAACGGGGTCGACCACGACGGGCGGATCGACGACGACGGGCGGGTCCACCACGACGGGCGGCTGGGCGATGGGCTGCTGGGCGATGGGCGGCTGGGCAACCGGCGGCTGGGCGATCGGTGCTCGGACGATGGGCGGTGCCGCCACGATGGGCGGAACGACACCCGGTCCCGGTGCGACCGTTTCGGTGTCGGCCGAATAGCCGGGCGCCGAGTATCCGGGATTCACTGAGTAGCCGGGGTCTGCGACGACGATCCGACTCGGGGCCGGCGCGATCGCCGGAGCCGGCTGCTGCTGCGAGATGGCCCCCTCCGAGCCCGGGGTCGGAGCCCCCTCGGTGTGTCCACCGGCAAGGACGATCACTGCGGCTCCTGCGAGGGAGAACGTGAGGGCGGCGGTTGCGCCGATCGCGATGCGGGTTGCGGTGTGGACGATGGGGTGCCTCCGGTGAATTGGGTGGTCTAGCTGGGCTGATAGACCAAGCTTGCGCCGGGCGCGAGCCTTTCGACAGGCACCCCAGGGTGCGCATCCCCCACCCCGCGGCGGAACCACGGTCGCAGCCGCTCTCGCGCCGTTTGCCGACGGATTTGCCGGAATCACAGGCAATTGCGTGGGAACCCGGCCAATGTCCGTGCGGCTGTAGCGCGCCGAGCGCTACCCACTCACGACCGGTCGCGGAACGTCATGACGAACCCGGCCATGGCGGCGAGCACGGCCAGGACGTAGACCGGCACCTGCACCCAGACGGGTGCGGTGCGGTTCACGATCATCGCCGCCGCCAGTGCGACGACGATGAGCACCACACCGTAGAACGGGGTGCGCTGAGGGTGGTCGCCTCGTGCCATACCCACCAGTGTGCACCGCGTCGGCGGCTATCCGACCGCCTCGGGCACCCGCGTCTGCGCGACCCACCGGCCGCGTTGCCGGGTGATCTCGATCGGGTGGTCGAAGCATTCGCTGATGGTGTCGGTGGTGAGGACGCCCGCGACGGGGCCCTGTGCGATCACGCGGCCGTCGCGGATGAGGACGGCGTGGGTGGTGGTGGTCGGGATTTCCTCGAGGTGATGGGTGACGAGGATGCTGGCAAGGCTCGGGTACGTGACGCGCAGTTCGTCGAGTGCGGTGAGGAGTTGTTCTCGCGCAGCCAGATCCAGGCCGGTGGCGGGCTCGTCGAGCAGGAGGAGTTGCGGCTCGGAAATGAGCGCCCGCGCGATCAGGGCCCGTCCGCGTTCGCCCTGGGACAGGTTGGGCCACAGGGCATCCGCGTGTTTCTGCATGCCGAGGGAGGCGATGAGTTCGTCGGCGCGGGCGACCTGGCCGGCGGTCGGTGACCACCTCGGCACGAATTCGGGTGTGTTGGTGAGGCCGGTGAGCACCACGTCGCGCACCGTCAGTGGCGCGTCGATCCGGTGTCGCGGGTTCACGTGCCCGATGTGGGCGCGCAACTCGCGCATGTCGACCCGGCCCAGCCGGTGGCCGAGGACGTGGACGGTGCCGTGGGTGGGGTGCGCGAAGGCGCCGAGCATGCTCAGCAGCGTGCTCTTGCCCGCACCGTTCGCGCCGAGCAGCACCCAGTGCTGTCCGCGTTCGATGTGGAGGGTGATGTCGCTGAGCAGATATCGCCCGCTCCGCACGAGGTCGACGTGCTCGATGCTGACGACCGAATCCGGGGTGGTCACTGATTTTCGCCTTTCCGCAGTATCGACATGGTCGGATCGAGGTTGGCGGCCGTCGCGGCGACGGCCGCATCGGCGTCGCCTGCTTCCAGCGCGCGAACCAGGTCGTCGTGGGCGCAACTCGTGTCGGGTCTGCCCGGTTCGTGGTCGACGAGTTCGGCGAGCGCGTCGACGAGGAGCGGCCGGATCGAATCGAACAGGGCGGACAGGATCGAGTTGCCTGCGATCTCCAGGATCGCGGCGTGGAAGTCGAGGTCGGCCGCGACGAAGACGGCGGTCGACTCGGTCGTGCTGTCGTGCCGGGCCGACAACTGCTCTCGCAGTCGCCGAAGATCCTCGGGGCGTGCGCGTTCCGCGGCGAGCCGGGCGGCTTCGATCTCGAGGGCGCGCCGCACCTCGTACACCTCGAGCAGGCGGGCGCGGCGCAGCAACTTCTCGAGTCCCGCACCGCCCGTGGGTGGTTTTGCGACGAACGTGCCGACGCCGTGCCGCACGTCGAGCAGGCCGTCGCGGGCGAGCAGTCGGACGGCCTCGCGCACGGAGGAACGGCCGACGCCGAGTTCGGTGGCCAGTTCGGCCTCGCTGGGGATGCGACTGCCGAGGGCCCAATTGCCTTCGCGGATCCAGGCGGTGAGGAGTTCCTCGAGCTGGGGAACCAGCGGTCCGCTGCGGAGGGTGTGACGTCCGGCCATTCGGCGACGCTAGCACAGTCATCAGACGTCTGAGGACTGTGGTGGAGCCTATGGTGAACCGGAGACAACCAACGCAGCAGAGGAGAGGTGCACCATGGCCATCGCCACCGCAGACCGTGTCACGCGGGAAGAGTTGCTCGACTTCGTCCGTCCGCGCCATCACAGTGTGCTGATCACCCGGAAGCGCTCCGGCGGCCTGCAGATCTCCCCGGTCACGTCGGGACTCGACCCGGAAGGCCGGATCGTCGTCGCCACCTACCCGCAGCGCGCCAAGGCCGCGAACGTGCGACACGACCCCGCCGTGAGCGTGTGCGTGCTCTCCGACGAGTTCAACGGCGCCTACGTGCAGATCGACGGCACGGCCGAGGTACTGGACATGCCCGACGCACTCGAGCCGCTGGTGGAGTACTTCCGCGGCATCTCCGGCGAGCATCCCGACTGGGACGAGTACCGGGACGCCATGCGGAAGCAGAACAAGAGCCTGATCCGGATCGCCATCGACGAGTGGGGACCCATCGCGACCGGTGGCTTCCCGCCGGACGCCGATCGCGGATAGGTCCCCGTCACCTACTCGACGGCACCCGCCGAGCGCAGGTGCTCGATGCCCGCCGCGTCATACCCGGCCTGCGCGAGGATCGCATCGGTGTCCTGCCCGGGCCGCGGGGCCGGCCGGGGAACGGGCGCCGGGGTGCGGCTGAAGCGCGGTGCCGGTGCGGGCTGGCGGATGCCACCCACCTCGACGAACGTCTCCCGTTCCTTGTTGTGGGGGTGCTCGTGCGCTTCCCACGGCGAGAGGACGGGCGACACGCACGCGTCGGAATCGGCGAACACTGCCGCCCATTCGTCCCGCGGCCGGGTCGCGAACACCTCGGCGAGGCGCCTCTTCAGTTCCGGCGCCGCATCGAGGTCGTACTGCGACGGCAGATCCTCGCCGCTCAACCCCAGCACGTCGAGGAGTTCACCGTAGAAGTGCGGTTCGACGCACCCGACCGCCACGTGCAGACCGTCGGCGCACTCGTAGGTGTCGTAGAACGCGGCGGCCCCGTCGAGGACATTCTGCCCCCGACCCTCCTGCCAGAGACCGGCGGCGTTCATGCCGTGGACGAACGCCGTCAGCAGCGCAGCGCCGTCGACCATCGACGCATCCACCACCTGACCGCGGCCCGACCGGGAGCGCTCGTGCAGCGCGGCCAGGATGCCCATCGTCAACATCAGGCCGCCACCACCGAAGTCGCCCAACAGGTTCAGCGGCGGCACCGGCCGCTCCCCGGCACGCCCGATGGGTTCGAGCGCGCCGGCGAGAGCGATGTAGTTGATGTCGTGCCCGGCCCGCGGTGCGAGGGGTCCGTCCTGGCCCCAGCCGGTCATGCGCCCGTAGATCAGACCGGGATTGCGGGACAGGCAGTCGTCGGGGCCGATGCCCAGGCGTTCCGCGACGCCGGGACGAAAGCCCTCGACGAGGATATCGGCGCGTTCGACGAGTGCCAGAACGGCCCCCAGCCCCTCCGGAGTCCGCAGGTTCACGGCGATCGACCGTCGTCCGCGGTCGAGCACACCCGACGGCGCCATCAGCCCGCTGCCGCCGTCACCGGCCCGCTCGACGCGGATCACGTCCGCGCCGAGGTCGGCGAGGATCATGCACCCGAACGGGGCGGGCGCGAGGCTCGCAATCTCGACGACGGTCAGCCCGCTCAGCGGCCCGCCGGTCACGACACCCCCTGCGCGTCGCGGGGCAGCCCGAGCATGCGTTCCCCGATCACGTTGAGCTGCACCTCGGTGGTGCCGCCGTAGATGGTGGTGGCGCGGCCGGCGATCAACTGCTCCATCGCCTTGTCGCTCGGCTCCCCGGGGATGCTCACCGCGCCCGCCGCCCCCAGTTCGGCGACGACGAATTCGGCGATCGACTGTCCGAGCCCCATGCCCAGCAGCTTCCCGACGCTCGACGTGGTGCTCACGTCCGCCCCCGACAGCTGCTTCAGCACGATCCGTGAACCGATCAGATCGATTGCCTGGCTCTCGGCCACCAGTTCGCCGACGCGGAAGCGTGCCAGCGGGCCGAGGTCGCGGCCGCGGGCGAACTGCAGTAGATCATTGTCGGTGGCGTAGGCCTCCATCTTCTGGCTCAGGGCCACCCGCTCGCCGGCGAGGGTCGTGCGGGCCACGTTCCAGCCGTCGTTCACGTTCCCGACCACGTTCTCGTCCGGGATGAACACGTCGTCGAGGAAGACCTCGTTGAACAGAGCAGATCCGGTCATCTCGCGCAGCGGCCGGACGGTGACCCCCGGCGTCGACATGTCCAGCACGAAGTACGTGATGCCCTCGTGTTTCGGTGTGGCCGGGTCGGTGCGGGCGATCAGCATCGCCCAGTCGGAGAACTGTGCCACCGTGGTCCAGATCTTCTGCCCGGTCACCGTCCAGCCGCCGTCGACCTTCTCGGCCTTGGTGGTCAGCGACGCCAGGTCGGAACCGGCCCCCGGTTCGCTGAACAGCTGGCACCACACCAGATCTCCGCGCAGGGTGGGGGCGGCGAGATCCCGCTTCTGCGCGTCCGTGCCGTGGGCGACGACGGCCTGCACCGCCCAGCCGCCCATCAGCAGCTGCGGCATCGGGATTCCGGCTGCCTTGATCTCCTGGGAGATGACGATCTGTTCGAGCGGGGACGCGCTGCGCCCGTACGGTTTCGGCAGGTGCGGCTGTACCCAGCCGCCGTCGCCGAGCGCGATCAACTGGTCGTCCTCGTCGAGGCCCACCAGCGGGGCGAGTTCCACCCGCACCTCGGTGCGGATCGCTTCGGCTTCGGCCGGCAGTTCCAGTTCGGACGTGCGGGCGGTACCTGCGAGGGACTGGTCGGCAACCCGAGTGGCCCGCTCCTCACGGGTGCCGAGGAGCCCCCGGACGGCCAGCGCCCGGCGGTAGTACAGGTGCGCGTCGTGCTCCCAGGTGAATCCGATGCCGCCGTGGACCTGGATGCAGTCCTGTGCGCACTGCACCGCGGCGTCGGGGACGACGACGGCGGCGATGTCCGCGGCGAAATCGGCGGTGTCGTCGCCGTTGTCGAGGGCGGACGCGGCATCCCACAGCACCGCGCGCGCCTTCTCCAGGGCGATGCCCATGTGGGCGCACTTGTGCTTGACGCCCTGGAACTGGCCGATCGGACGCCCGAACTGCACCCGCGTCTTCGCGTACTCGGATGCGGTGGACACGCACCAGGACATCACGCCGATCGCCTCCGCACCGAGGACGACGGTGGCGACGGACCGGACGCGCTGCTCGCTGAGCCCGTCGAGGATCCGGTCGGCGCCCACCTGAACGGCGTCGGCCGTGATCCGTGCCGAACCGCGGACCACGTCGATGCTGTCCTGCACCGTGACGGTGACGTCCGCGGAATCGACGACGACCCAGCGGACGTCGTCGCCGACGGTGATCGGGAGAAGCACGATGTCGGCGTGTTCGCCGCCGAGAACGGCGTCCGCGACCCCGGTGACGCGGTATCCGCCCTCGTGCGCACAGGCATCGAGTGGACGGCCCAACGCGACTGCGGCCGTGTGTGATCCGTCGAGCAGTCCCGGCATCAGCTCGATGCCGACCTTGGAATCGGCGGCCGCCACGAGGGCGGCGGACAGCGCGGTCGGGACGAACGGGCCCGGAGCGACCGTCCGCCCCAGGGCTTCGAGAGCCACCGCCATCGTGAGGAGCCCGACACCGTGACCGCCCTTGTCCTCGGGGATGTGCAGTCCCAGCAGGTCCTGACCGACGAGAGCATCCCAGAACGGCGGAAACTTGTCCTCGCCCGTGGACTCGACCGCGGACCGGACGTGATCGGAGGTGATGGTGCGTTCGGCGAATGCGCGGACCGAGTCGGCGAGGGCCCGGTGTTCCTCGGTGAGCCCGAGCCCGAGCTCGTACGTGTTCTTGGCCATGTCGGGGCCCTTCAGCCGAGCCGGTCGGCGAGGTCGGCGACGGTCCACGGGCCGTCGCTCTCGATGGTCGTGACGTCGTGCCAGCCGGCGAGCTCGGAGATGGCCCCGCCCTGCACAGCGAACACCTTGCCGGTGATCTTGCAGTTCGCGTCGGCGAGACGCGCGACGAGCGGAGAGATGTTGGTGGGGCTGAACGCGTCGAACTCGCCCTCCGGTACCTCCTCGGCGAACAGCGCGCCCACACCCGGGGTGGCCAGCGTGAGCCGGGTGCGGGCGATCGGCGCGATCGCGTTGACCCGGACGCCGTAGCGCTCGAGCTCGTCCGCGGCGACCAGGGTGAGTGCGGCGATGCCCGCCTTCGCGGCGCCGTAGTTGCCCTGGCCCGCGTTGGGCATGAACGTGCCCGACGCCGACGCGGTGTTGATCACGGACGCGTTCACGGTTTCGCCCGCCTTGGTCTGCGCCTTCCAGTACGCCGCCGCGTGGTGCAGGGTGGCGGCGTGGCCCTTGAGATGCACGGCGATGACGGCGTCCCACTGGCTTTCGGTCATGCCCGCGATGAAGGCGTCCCGCAGGATGCCCGCGTTGTTGACGAGGACGTCGAGTCGGCCGAACTCGCTCACCGCTTGATCGACGAGTCCTTCGGCGCCGGCCCACGACGCGACGTTGTCGGTGTTCGCGACTGCCGTGCCGCCCGCGGCGACGATCTCGTCGACGACCTGCTGCGCCGGGCCCGCGTCCTCGCCGGTGCCGTCGTTCGCACCGCCGAGGTCGTTGACGACCACGGCAGCGCCCTCACGGGCGAAGAGCAGTGCGTGCTCCCGGCCGATTCCGCGTCCGGCGCCGGTGACGATGGCGACCCGTCCGTCGAGTGTTCCCATGTGCGTACTCCTAGGTTTCTGTGTCCGCGATGACGGCGAGGCCGTCCTTGATGACGAGTTCGGCGCCGACGGTGGTCTCGTAGGCGTACGACGTTCTCCCGGCCGTGGACTCGGCGACCTGCCGGAACTGCGTGGCGATGTCCTGGCCGGGCAGGACGGGTTTCGCGAACCGCACCGCGAGCCGGCGGAGACGTTCGACCCGGCCGTCGGCGAGTTCGGTGAGCGCCGCCCACGACGTGAACGCCATGGTGCACAGGCCGTGGTTGATGATTCCGGGAAGTCCGGACATCCGGGCGATCTCGTCGTCCAGGTGGATCGGCATCGGATCACCGGAGGCGGGCGAATACCGGAACGTCTGGTCGTCGTCGATGTGCTGAATGATCGACGCGACCGGGGCCTGTCCGCGCAGGGACTCGTCGAACCGGTGGGCGGGTGCACGGTCGCCGAGTCCGGCTCCCGCATCGACCTTCCGGAAGAACGCGGTCATCCACTGCTCGTTGACCAGTTCTCCGTCGTCCGTGGCGGTTTCGACGTAGACGACGACGGTGGAGCCGTTCTCCCGGCCCTCGAATCCGATCGGTTTCGCGCGGACCACGAGGTTGTCGCCGGGACGGATCGGACGGTGGAAGTGGAAATCCTGCTCCCCGTGCACGAGTTTCATGAGCAGTTCGACCGGGGCGACGGACAGTGCCGCCGGTGCCATCGACGTGAACGCGGGGACCACGGCGAACAGCGGTGGCGCGACCTCGCCGGCGAGGTGGCGTTCGATGGGATCGTTGGTGGCCGCGGCGTATTCGGCGATGCGCTCGGCGGTGACCTCGAACTGCTGCGGTTCGGTCCACTCGCCGAGGCCGCTCGTGTCGAATTCGACTGTGGAGGCGGTCATGCGGATCAGCCCACCATGTCGGCGAACCCGGCCAGGGACGCCTCCAGATCCGCCTTGGCGTTCTTGGCGACGGCCTTGCCGATGGGGCCGACGATCATCGTGCCGGTAAAGCTTGCGTCGATGATCGCCGTGGATCCGGCACCGTCCGGCTCGACCTTCAGCGTGAATTCGACGGTGACCCCCGCCATACCGGTGCCGGAGATCTTCACCATCTCGGGCACGTGCACCTCGGTGACGGTCCACTCGATCTTGTTGGCCATGCCCATCACGGAGACGACCTCGGTGAACTTCGATCCGAGTGCCACCTCGGCGGGAATCTCACTCTTCCACGACTGGTGGATGGTGAGCCACTCCTCCCAGCGGGACAGGTTGGAGAGCGCGTCCCACGCCTTGTCGGGGGACGCGGGCAGGGACGCTGCGACGGAAACGGAAGCCATGATGTACTCCTGGTGTTCGAGGTGAAAGGAATTGTGAGAGAGACGGATCAGAGTGCGCGGTAGGCGGTGACGACGACGGCACCACCGAGGCCGATGTTGTGCTGGAGGGCGACCGCGGCGCCGTCGACCTGGCGCTTGTCGGCCGTGCCGCGGAGTTGCCAGGTGAGTTCGCTGCACTGGGCGAGTCCGGTGGCGCCGAGGGGATGTCCCTTGGAGATGAGACCGCCGGACGGGTTGACCACCCAGCGCCCGCCGTACGTGGTGTCGTCGTTGTCGACGAGTTTGCCGCCCTCGCCCTCGCCGCACAGGCCGAGCGCCTCGTAGGTCAGCAGTTCGTTGGTGGAGAAGCAGTCGTGGAGTTCGATGACGTCGATGTCGTCCGGTCCGATGCCTGCCTGTTCGTACACGCGGGCCGCGGCCGTGCGGGTCATGTCCGCGCCGACCAGGCTGATCGCACTCCGGTCCTCGAACGTGCTCGGGAGGTCGGTGACCATGGACTGGCCGACGATCTCCACGGCCTGCCCGGCGAGGTCGTGCTTGTCGACGAACTCCTCGCTCACGACGACGACGGCGCCGGAGCCGTCCGAGGTGGGGGAGCACTGCAGTTTGGTCAGTGGCCCGTAGATCGGCTTCGAGCCGAGGATCTCGTCGAGCGTGTACTCGTCCTGGAACTGGGCGTACGGGTTGTTCTGTGAGTGGCGGTGGTTCTTCACGCCGATCTCGGCGAACTGTTCCGCCGTGGTCCCGAACCGTTCCATGTGTTCCTTGCCGGCGGCGCCGAACATGTAGGGGGCCGGCGGCATCGCGAACTCCTGAAGTTCGGCGAGCGCGAGGAGATGGCGCATCATCGGCTGTTCCCGATCGTCGTACGTGGACCCGAGCGAACCGGCCTGCATCTTCTCGAAGCCCAGCGCGAGTGCGCAGTCCACCTGACCGCTCCGGACCGCCTGTGTGGCGAGGAAGAGCGCGGTCGACCCCGTCGAACAGTTGTTGTTGACGTTCACGATGGGAATGCCGGTGAGGCCGAGTTCGTAGACGGCCCGCTGTCCCGACGTCGACTCGCCGTACACGTATCCGACGTAGGCCTGCTCCACGAGCCGGTACTCGATCCCGGCGTCCTCGAGTGCCCTGCCACCGGCCTCGCGCGCCATGTCGGGGTAGTCCCACTCGCGTGCACCCGGCTTCTCGAACTTCGTCATCCCGACGCCGACCACGAACACCCTGTTACCCATTGCGGCTCCCTGAGTCCGGAGAAATGTGTGTGTGACACCCTGTCTCACCAAAGTATGTGAGACAGGGTGTCCAGTCAACAGTCGGATGGGTAACGTATGCGTGATGCCGGACAAAGTGGAAACCGCCGCGTCGCCCCAGGGCGACGGCCGCGCCACGCGCTGGGAGGACCACAAGGCGGAACGCCGCAGCCGGATTCTCGAAGCCGCGATGGACGCCATCAACGAGGACGGTCCCGACGTGGGCGTCCAGCAGATCGCGAACCGCGCCGACGTCCCGCGGTCGGTGGTCTACCGGATCTTCACCGATCGCGGTGACCTCGACGAGCAGCTGCGCGGGCGCATCATCGAACGGCTGATGGCGGACCTCGCGCCCACGTTGACACCGGAGGGCACCGTGGGCGAGGCAATCGCCCGCGCGGTCGAGACGTACCTGCGGTGGATCGTGGAATATCCACGGCTCCACCAATTCCTCGGCACCGGATCGCCGAGCAGGCGAACGACCGGCTCACGTGTGGTCACCGGAACGAAGACCGCGATCGCGCTCCAGTTGTCGGGTCTGCTCACGACGGTCCTCGACACGGTGGCCGGCAATTCGGACCTGGCCGAGTCGCTGGCCTTCGGGTTGGTGGGACTCGTGGATGCCAGCGTCAATCGATGGCTGAGCAACCCGCAGTCGGCGCTCGGCAGCGACGAGCTGGCCGAGTTCCTCGAGGTGTCGATCTGGCAAGTGCTGCACGGCAATCTGGCGCGGATCGGCGTCACCATCGACCCGTCGACCCCGGTGTCGGAACTGCAGTAGTCGGCCGGGTGTGGCCAGCTACCATGGCTTCCATGCCCTCCCGGCGAGGTTCACCGGCCGCTTCCGAGCAGGCCTGGGTGTCGGACACGGCGGTCGGCGACGCCGTCGCGCGCTTCGCCAGTGCCTGGGAGTCCTCGTCGTCCGCGCCCGATCTGGTCGCCTACCTGCCCGTGTCTCCCGCGCTCCGCCGGGTCACGCTCATCGAACTCGTCAAGGTCGACCTGGAGAACCGCTGGCTGCGCGGCGACCACCCGAAGCGGCTCGACCAATACTGTGAGGAGCTGCCCGAACTGCGGCGGTGGCCGTTGCCGCCGGATCTCCTGTACGAGGAGTTCCACATCCGGCGGCGCAGCGGGGAGTCGGTCGAGGCGAGCGAGTACACGCAGAATTTTCCGGGTCAGGCCGGTGAGCTCGACGAACTGCTCGGCACCGGCGAGTACCACAGCACGGCGCTCCATCGCGGGGAGACGACGCTGTCGGTGTCTCCGGGGAGTGGCGGAACGCTCGACGATCTGGAGGTGGGCCAGCGGATCGACGATTTCGATCTCGTGACCGGTCTCGGCAGGGGCGCGTTCGCGCGGGTGTTCCTGGCCCGGCAGCGGTCGCTGCAACGGATGGTCGCCGTCAAGATCTCCCTGGACCACGGCACCGAGCCGCAGACTCTGGCCCAGTTCGACCACGACTACATCGTCCGGGTCTTCGATCAACGCCTCCTCGCGGGCCGTGACCTGAGACTGCTGTACATGCAGTACGTCCCGGGCGGCACCCTGCTCGACGTGGTCGCCCGGGTTCGTGAGACGCCACCGGACTCGCGCAGCGGCGCCGTGCTGCTGGACGCGATCGACCGGGCCCTGGTCGGTCGAGGCGAGATCCGGCCCAGCGAATCCGGGGTGCGCCGGGAGATCGCGACGCTGACCTGGCCCGAGACGGTCGCCTGGCTCGGCCGGCGGCTGGCGGAGGCGCTCGACTACGCCGGACGCCACGGCGTCCTGCACCGCGACGTCAAACCGGCGAACGTGTTGCTGACGACGGAGGGCGTCCCCAAGCTCGCCGACTTCAACATCAGCTTCAGCCGCAACGTCGCCGGGTCGAGTCCGGTCGCGTACTTCGGCGGCTCGCTGGCCTACATGTCACCGGAACAGCTCGAGGCGATCCACCCGGACCGGCCGGGCGCACCCGGCGATCTCGACACCCGCAGCGACCTGTATTCGCTCGCCGTCGTGCTGTGGGAGTTGCTGACCGGCAGAAGACCTTTCGACGACAGCGACGCCGAACTGCACTCCCACCCGCCCGGCGACCGCACCACTCTCGACGCGATGCTCGCGCGGCGGCGCGGACCGGACGAACCGGCCGCCGAGGCGCTGCCCGCCGACTGTCCGAACGCGCTGCGGCGAGTGTTGCTGAAATCGCTGGCGCCGGCACCGAAGGATCGGTTCTCCTCCGGTGCGGAACTCGCCCAGCAGCTCGACGTCTGCCTCGACGCGCACGCCCGCGATCTGGTCGATCCGCCGCCGGGAAGCTGGCGGCTGCGGATGCGGCGGTGGACGCACCCGATCATGTTCCTGGCCATCGCAGTTCCCAATCTGCTGGCGATCCTCTACAGCTACCAGCACAACAGCACCCTGATCATCAGCAAGCTGCCGCCCGCCGCGCAGGAGAACTTCGAGCGGATCACCCGGATCGACTACACGGTCGCGTTCCTCATCGGAGCCGTGGGCACGCTGTCGATGGTGCTCTACCTGACGATGGTGGCCGGCGGGCTGCGCCGGGGGCGGGTCTACACCGGCGCCCAGCTCGCCCGGGCGCGCCGGGACACCCTGCTGCTCGGCCAGCGGTGTGC
Source organism: Rhodococcus sp. ACPA1 (assembly GCF_002300195.1). Taxonomy (NCBI): domain Bacteria; kingdom Bacillati; phylum Actinomycetota; class Actinomycetes; order Mycobacteriales; family Nocardiaceae; genus Rhodococcus; species Rhodococcus sp. ACPA1. The sequence continues at coordinate 770,162 of NZ_NSDX01000005.1, forward strand.
ACTGCTCTGCCTCGGTCTGTGGATCGTCAGCGGCCTCGTCGTGCCGATCACGTTGGAGGTGAGCGGCAGTCAGGTTCCGTGGAACACGATCGTCCACTTCACTGCATCTCAGCTCGTGTGCGGAGCGATCGCGGTGGTCTACCCGTTCTTCTTCGTGAACTTCTACGCCGTCCGCTGCCTGTACCCGGTGTTTCTGCGGCACGGCGAGATCAGTGCGTCCGACGCCCGGATGCTGCGACGGCTCGGGCGACGCAGCACGTTCTTCCTCGCCGCGGCGGCCGCCGTGCCACTGCTCGGAATCGCGGGGGCCACGTTCATTCCCCCGGAGGACCTGCCCCGGGTGATCGTCGCGCTCCGCGTCCTGTGCGTCGGCAGCGTCGTCGCGTTCGTCGGGGCCTACTGGATGTTCCGGATGCTGTCCGAGGATCTGCAGGCGCTGCACCGCGTCGTGTCCGGTGCGCCGCGGCACGAGTGATCAGGCCGAACCCGTGAACGTCAGCCACAGCAGCGAGACGTTGAGCACGACGATCAACGACGCCGCCACCCAGGCGGCGGCCGTGGTGGCCGTCGCGTTGCGGTGGACGCCCATCAGGTCGCGGCTCGACGTCATCCGTACGAGTGGAATCACCGCGAACGGGATGCACAGGCTGAGAACCACCTGACTGAGCACGAGCGCGAACGTGGGATCGACGCCGACCGCCAGCACGACCAGTGCGGGAATCAGGGTGACCACCCGGCGCAGCAGCAGCGGGATGCGCATCGACAGCAGGCCGTACATGATCTCGGACCCGGCGGCGCAGCCGATCGACGTGGACGCCAGGCCGGAAGCCAGCAGTCCGACGGCGAAGATGACGGCGACGGTGGGGCCGAGCGAACTCTGGATGGCGGCGTGCGCGCCGTCGATCGAATCGGTGCCCGGAATGCCGCGCAGGGCCGAGGCGGCGAGCAGCAGCATGCCGATGTTCACCGCGCCCGCCACGATCAGCGCACCGACCACATCCCACTTCGTCACCCGCAGCAGTCGCGCGAGGCGGGGGCCTTCCAGGTCGTTCCCGTGCCGGTCGCGGGCGAGGGCGGAGTGGAGGTAGATCGCGTGCGGCATCACGGTGGCGCCGAGCATGCTCGCGGCGAGCAGTACCGTCTCGGTGCCCTCGAAACGCGGCACGAGTCCGGCAAGCGCATCCGTACCCGACACGTCGGTGAACGCGAGTCCGGTGAGGAACCCGACGGTGATGATCGTCAGGAGTCCCATCACGACGAACTCGAACGTCCGCTGACCGCGGCGGCTCTGGATCGACAGGATGCCCATCGACACGACGCCCGTGATCAGGCCTCCGACGAAGAGGGGAACGCCGAACAGGAGATTGAGTGCGATCGCGCCGCCGATCACCTCGGCGAGGTCGGTGGCGATCGCCATCGCCTCCGCCTGCAGCCAGAACGCGCGGCGGTTGCCGGTCCGGAGGCGGGTCCCCAGCATCTCGGGCAGTGATTTGCCGGTGACCAGCCCGAGTTTCGCGGACAGGTACTGCACCAGCACGGCCATGGCATTGGCGAGCACGAGCACCCAGACGAGCAGGTACCCGTACTTCGCGCCCGCAGTGAGGTTGGCGGCCACGTTTCCGGGGTCGACGTACGCGATGGCCGCCACGAACGCGGGACCGAGGAGCGCGACTGTCCGGATGCTGCCCTTGCGGGGAGCGCGGCGCGGGAGGAGGGGTCTGGGGGCCTCGATGCTCACTGGACTCCTGATCGTGGTCGCGTCGATCTACCTGCTGATTCGTATCTCCGCACTATAGATTTAGGTGGCACGAACTTTCAAGTGCGGGGGCTGGATCGGCTCGGAATTGCCACCTCCGGCGCTATATTGACTAGAACGTGTTCTACTTGCGGTGGAAGGGAGTCCCTATGGGTCAGGTTCTCGACAGAATCGAAGGCGTCGCCGAGGAGATTCGTGGGCAGGCCGTCCAGTCGGAGGAAGACTGCAGACTCACCGACACCGCCGCCGGCCTCCTGCGCGACTCCGGGGCGATCCGATTGCTGCAGCCCAAGCTCTACGGCGGCTACGAGGTCCACCCCCGCGAGTTCGCCGAGACCGTCATGGGAGTCGCCGCACTCGACGGTGCGAGCGGATGGGTCACCGGGATCGTCGGCGTGCACCCGTGGGAACTGGCGTTCGCCGACCCGCGGGTGCAGGAGGAGATCTGGGGCGAGGACAACGACACGTGGATGGCGTCGCCGTACGCGCCCATGGGTGTCGCGACACCGGTCGACGGCGGGTACGTCCTGAAGGGGCGGTGGTCGTTCTCGTCCGGAACCGACCACTGTCAGTGGGCCTTCCTCGGGGCGATGGTCGGTGACGGCGAGGGTGGCATCGCAATGCCGCCCTCGTCTCTGCACGTGATTCTGCCGCGCACCGACTATCAGATCGTCGAGGACACGTGGGACGTCATCGGACTGCGCGGAACGGGAAGCAAGGACCTGATCGTCGACGGTGCCTTCGTCCCGGGCTACCGGACGTTGAACGCGTCGAAGGTGATGGACGGACGTGCGCAGAAGGAGGCGGGCAGGCCGGAGCCGCTGTTCAACATGCCGTACTCGTGCATGTTCCCCCTCGGGATCACCGCCGCCGTCATCGGTATCACCGAGGGCGCGCTGGCCTGTCACATCGCGGTGCAGAAGGACCGCGTCGCCATCACGGGCCAGAAGATCAAGGAGGATCCCTACGTGCTCAGTGCGATAGGAGAGTCCGCCGCCGAGATCAATGCGTCGCGGGTCTCCCTCATCGAGACCGCGGACCGGTTCTACGACAAGGTCGACGCGGGCAAGGAGATCACGTTCGAGGAGCGTGCGATCGGACGCCGCACCCAGATTGCCGCGGCCTGGCGTGCGGTGCGTGCCGTGGACGAGATCTTCGCGCGCGCCGGCGGTGGCGCGTTGCACTACAAGACACCGATGCAACGGTTCTGGCGCGACGCGCACGCCGGTCTGGCGCACGCGGTCCACGTGCCCGGACCCACCAACCACGCGAGCGCGCTCACCCAGCTCGGCGGCGAACCGCAGGGGATGATGCGCGCCATGATCTGAAGCACCGGGAGGCCGAGGCTCGCGCCTCGGCTCCCGGCATCGGATCAGAGTGCGGCTGCGGCGAATCCGGTCTCGAGGTCGGCGAGGATGTCGTCGATACCCTCGATGCCGACGGCGAGCCGGACCAGTCCGGGAGTCACACCGGCGGCGAGCTGCTCCTCCGGGGTCAGCTGCGAGTGCGTGGTGGACGCCGGGTGGATCACCAGCGAGCGCACGTCGCCGATGTTCGCGACGTGGCTGTGCAGGGTGAGCGCGTTGACGAACTTCTTGCCGGCATCGACACCGCCGGCCAGTTCGAACGTCACGATCGCGCCCGGACCCTTCGGGGTGAGCTGCTGTGCGCGCTCGTGCCACTGCGAGGACGGCAGACCCGCGTACGCCACGGACGTGACCTCCGGGCGGGCCTCGAGGAACTCGGCCACCTTCTGGGCGTTGGCGACGTGCCGCTCCACGCGCAGGCTGAGGGTCTCGATGCCCTGCGCGATGAGGAACGCGTTGAACGGGGCCACCGCCGAACCGAGGTCGCGCAGCAACTGCACGCGAGCCTTCAGCGCGTAGGCCGGGGCGCCGAGGTCCGCGAAGACGACACCGTGGTAGCTCGGGTCCGGCGTGGTGAAGTTGCTGTGGCGGCCCTGGGTCCAGTCGAACGTGCCGCCGTCGACGATGACACCGGCGATCGCCGTGCCGTGACCGCCGAGGTACTTGGTGGCCGAGTGCACCACGATGTCCGCGCCGTGCTTCAACGGTTGCAGCAGGTACGGCGTGGCCACCGTGTTGTCGACGATCAGCGGGATCCCGTTGTCGTGGCCGACCTTCGAGATTCCCGGGATGTCCAGGATGTGGTTCTTCGGGTTGGCGATCGTCTCGCCGTAGAACGCCTTGGTGTTCGGGCGGACGGCGCTGCGCCACTGCTCGAGGTCGTCGGGGTCCTCCACGAACGACACCTCGATGCCGAGCTTGGGCAGCGTGTAGTGGAAGAGGTTGTAGGTACCGCCGTACAGGTACGGGCTGGAGACGATGTGGTCGCCTGCCTCCGCGAGGTTCAGCACCGCAAAGGTTTCCGCGGCCTGCCCGGAGGCCAGCAGCAGTGCGGCGACGCCGCCCTCGAGGGCGGCGATGCGCTGCTCGACCGCGTCCTGCGTGGGGTTCATGATGCGGGTGTAGATGTTACCCGGCTCGGCCAGACCGAACAGCGCGGCAGCGTGATCGGTGCTGTCGAACGTGTACGAGGTGGTCTGGTAGATCGGCAGCGCCCGCGCCTTGGTGGTCGCGTCGGACGTCTGCCCGGCGTGGATCTGCTTGGTCTCGAACGACCAGTTGACGGTGGGATCGATGCTCTCGGTCACGAGTGGTGTACTCCAGATTCGGTGAGGTGGATGTGGTGAATCAGTTGTCGCCGGTGAGTGTTTCGACCACGGTGTGGACCGGGGTCTGATTGCGGGTCAGGTCGAGGACGGGGCAGTGCGCATCCACCGCTTCCTGCAGTTCGAGGTAGCGCTCCCGCGATTCCGGGCCGGTCAGCGTCACGACGACGCGCACTTCGCCGAACCCGGCACGGACGGCGTCGTCGAAGCCGAAGAACCCGCGCACGTCGAGGTCGCCCTCCGCGCGCGCCGAGATGTCGTCGACGCGGACACCGAGCTTCTCGGCCCAGAAGCGGTACGTCACCACCTGGCAGGAGAGCAGTGAAGCGAGGTAGTACTCCACGGGATTGGCGGCCGAGTTGTCGCCGCCGAGCGCCGGAGGCTCGTCCACCTCGACGCTGTACTTGCCGAGCGTGACGGTGCTCGCGACGGCGTCGTGCGCCTGCGCGGAGGCGCGGAAGACGACGTGAGCGTTCGCGGAATCCTGGGAAACGGCGTCGCGGGTGGCGCCGATGACGGACGTGAGGTGCGAAACGGATGCAGTGGTCATGACTGTACGAATCCTTCGAAAACGAGGGTGTGCAGGAGGAACCCGGCGTGGAGAAACGTCACGCCGGGAGGGGTCCGATCAGGAGATCGGACACCTCGAGGTACACACCAGCGCGAAATCGACGTGGCGACGCCGCGTCAGCAGCTCACCTGAGTCGATCACGCCGGATTCGGTCACGGATCAGACTGTAACCGCACGACACGCATTCCGACCAGTCCCGTAGGAAATTCTGCTCACGGAGTGGGCAGCGCGCGGCACAGGGCGTCGAGAGTAGCCGAGAAACGCGCGGACGACGGCGTGCTGTAGCCGACGACGAGTCCGTCGGGCCGGTTCGCGGGACCGTCCGGATGACGGAACGTGCGCAGACCCTCCACCGCGAGGCCGAGGGTCGCGGCCCGGTCGACGGTGGCCGCCTCGGTCCCGTCGGGAAGTTCGAGGACGGCGTGCAAACCGGCCGCGATGCCGGTGACGTGCACATGTGGTGCACGGGCGGCGAGGGTTTCGACGAGGGTGTCGCGCCGGCGGCGGTAGAGGGTGCGCATCCTGCGGACGTGCCGGTCGAATGCGCCCCTCTCGATGAAGTCGGCCAGGGTCAGCTGGTCCGTCGCGCTGACCCATCGCTCGTATCCGCCCTTGACTGCCAGGACATCGTCGATCAGGCGTTCCGGCAGCACCATCCATCCCACGCGGATCGCGGGGGAGAGGGTCTTGCTCACGGTGCCCAGGTATGCCACCTCGTCCGGGGCCAGACCCTGCAGGGCGCCGACGGGTTGGCGGTCGTACCGGAACTCCCCGTCGTAATCGTCCTCGATCACGATCGCCCCCGTCGCACGTGCCCATTCCACGAAAGCCGTTCTCCTGCCGGGATGGAGCGGCCCGCCGGTGGGGAATTGATGAGCCGGGGTGAGCAACGCCGCCGACGGTTGCCTGCCCGTCGTATCCGGGGGCTGTGCTCCGCGGGCGTCGAGTTGCAGGGGGACGGTGGAGACGCCGGCGTCGCCGAGAAGTTCGCGATGCAGATGCAGCCCGTACCCCTCGACGGCGATCGGTCCCTGCACGGCGCGGGCGAGCAACCACAGTCCGTGCCCCGAGCTCGCACTGACCACGATGCGCTCGGGATCGGTGCGCACTCCTCGTGCGCGAGAGAGATATTCGGCGAGCGCGTGACGGAGTTCGGGGCGTCCCCGCGGATCACCCGGTCCGAACGCGTCATTGGGTGCCGCGGTGAGCGCCCGGCGGGCCGACGCCATCCAGGCGGCACGCGGAAACTCTCCGACGTCGGGCGAACCGGGCATCAGGCTCAACGCCGGTCGGGGCGCCGCCGCGGAGCGGGTGCGCGGACGTCGGGCCGGCTCGCCTGCCCGATCGGCAACCCGTGTTCCCGACCCCTGCCGGGCGGTGAGCCAGCCCTCTGCCACGAGTTCGGAGTACGCCTCGGCGACGGTGTTGCGGGCGATGCCGAGGTCGAGGGCCAGGGTGCGGGACGGCGGGAGGGTGGTGCCGGCGACGAGCCGCCCCGATCGAATCGACTCGCGCAGAGCGGAAACCAGATTTGCGCGCACCCCCGGCGCCCGTCCGCCGCCGGACGCGGCGAGGTCGAGATGGAGGTCGCGGCCCAGACCCGAATTGGCCCAAGTTTCCATGCTTGAATTGAACCATACAGATGGGCTATTTCGCGCCTACTGTTCTCGTATGACCACAACAGAGCGCAAGACCCGCGTCGATCTCGCCCGCAAGGCCCCCGCCGTCTACAAGGCGATGATCGCCCTCGACGCCGCAGCACGGCAGGGCCTCGATCCGGAACTGGTCGAGCTGGTAGTCACCCGTTGCTCCCAGATCAATCACTGTGCCTGGTGCATCGACATGCACACCGCCGATGCCCGCAAGATCGGCATCAGCGAACAGAAGCTGTACCTGCTGAGCGCGTGGGAGGAGGCGCACGGGCTGTACACCGACAAGGAGCGTGCCGCGTTCGCGCTCGCCGAGGCGATCACCGTGCTGACCGACGGCTTCGTCCCCGACTCGGTGTACGAGGAGGCGGAGGAGTACTTCGAGGAGACGGAACTGGCGCAGCTCATCTCGCTGGTGCTCACGATCAACGCGTGGAATCGCATCGCCGTGAGCACGCGGAAGACCCCGCGGGTGCGCTGATCCCGGGTAACGGACCCGCCGCCTCGCGCCCGCTGCACTGCCGCCCGCTCAGAAGTTTCCGCGGGCGGCTTGTTCGCGTTCGATGGCTTCGAAGAGGGCTTTGAAGTTGCCGATGCCGAAGCCGAGGGAGCCGTGGCGTTCGATGAGTTCGAAGAACACGGTGGGGCGGTCGACGAGGGGTTTGGTGAAGATCTGCAGCAGGTAGCCGTCTTCGTCGCGGTCGACGAGGATGCCGCGTTTCTGCAGTTCGGCGATCGGGGCGCGGACGTTGCCGATCCGCGCCCGCAGTTCGGGGTCCTCGTAGTAGGAGTCGGGGGTGGCCAGGAATTCGACGCCCTCGGCGGTCAGCTGATCGACGGCGGTGAGGATGTCGTTGGTGGCCAGGGCCAGGTGCTGGGCGCCGGGACCGCGGTAGAAGTCGAGGTATTCGTCGATCTGCGAGCGTTTCTTGGCGATGGCGGGTTCGTTGAGCGGGAACTTGACCCGGTGGTTGCCGTTGGAGACCACCTTGCTCATCAGGGCGGAGTAGTCGGTGGCGATGTCCTCGCCGACGAACTCGGCCATGTTCGTGAACCCCATGACCCGGTTGTAGAAGTCGACCCAGTGGTCCATCTTGCCGAGTTCGACGTTGCCGACGACGTGGTCGAGGGCCTGGAACAGGCGTTTGGGGGCGCCGTCCCGTTTGGTGTGCGACGACGTGCGGGCGACGTAGCCGGGCAGGTAGGGGCCGGTGTAGTTGCTGCGGTCGACGAGGGTGTGGCGGGTGTCGCCGTAGGTGGCGATCGCGGCGAGGCGGACGGTGCCGTGCTCGTCGGTCACCTCGTGGGGTTCGTCGAGGACGGTGGCGCCCTGGGCGCGGGCGTGGGCGATGCACTTGTCGACGTCGGGGACGGCGAGGGCGATGTCGACGACGCCGTCGCCGTGGGTGCGGTGGTGCTCGATCAGGGGGCTGTCCGGGTTCACGGCGCCTTTGATGACGAAGCGGACGGCGCCGGATTCGAGGACGAAGCTGTGGTGGTCGCGGTTGCCGGTGGTGGGTCCGGAGTAGGCGACGAGGGTCATCCCGAATGCGGACTGGAAGTAGTGGGCGGTCTGGGTGGCGTTGCCGACCACCCAGACGACGGCGTCCCAGCCGCTGACCGGGAACGGGTCGCGGGTGCCGTCGTATTCGACGAGCCCGACCAGCTGTTCGAGCTGGCCGAGGTCGAGACCTGCCAGGCGTTCCTTGTCGGTGAGGGTCTGCTCGATCGTCATGATGGTGCCTTTCCTTGCAACGGTTTTCGGATGCCCGGGAGATCAGTGCGACTGCGCGCCGGGGGAGTGGCGAATGCCTGACACAGAGGTAACCGGCCCCCGTTCCCGTCGTCAACCGGCACCCGGGCAACTAGCCGCATCGACGGGATGCGGACGGTCGCGCGCCGCTTTCCTATACAATCTGAATACTTCAATGGGGCAATAGAAATGGACTGCGATGGTTGCGCGGAGTGAGATCGGCGTCGGAGTGCTCGCCCGCGCGGTGGCGATCCTCGACGTCGTCGAGTCGAGCCCGATGGGCGCGAGCGACCTCGCCCGTGAACTCGACCTGTCCCTGTCGACCACGTACCGGCTGGCGACCGACATGGTCAAGCACGGCCTCCTTCGCAGGGATCAGGAAGGCCGCTTCTACCTGGGGCAGCGATTCGTCACCACGGCATTGAGCGACCTGGCGATTCCGGCGCTGCGGGAATTGAGCGAGGCGACAGGGGAATCCGCGCAGTTGTGGGTTCGCCGGGGTGAATCCCGTCTCTGCGCCGCGAGCGTCGATTCCCAGCACGAACTGCGGGTGGCGTTGCCCGTCGGAACGTTGGTACCGCTACCGCAGGGGTCGAGCGGACACGTGCTGTCCGGCGACTGGGAGGCCGACCCCGAAGCTGTGAAATCCGGTTGGTGGGTGTCGGTTTCGGAACGAACGCCGGGATCCGCGTCCATCAGTGCGCCGGTTCGCAGGCACGGCGAGATCGTGGCTGCCGTGTGCGTGTCGGGCCCCGAGGGGCGGATGGGGGAGAACCTGGGTGCGTCGATGGGCCGCGCAGTCGTCGCTGCTGCGCGGCAGATCGAGAAATCCGTTCCGGGCGACTGACTCGCTCAGGCGATGTCGAACGTGGTGACGTCCGCCGACCGATGTTGCTGCGCCAGTTGACGGTAGACCGCGGCGTTGGCGGCGTTGTGGGACACCTCGTCGTCGGTCAGTTCGCGACGTACCTTCGCGGGCACGCCGGCGACGAGTGAGCGCGGCGGAACTCGCGTGCCCTCGAGGACCAGCGCGCCCGCGGCGACCAGCGACTGTTCGCCGATCACCGCTCCGTTGAGGACGGTGGCTCCCATGCCCACGAGGGCGCCGTCCCCCACGGTGCAGCCGTGCAGGACGGCGTTGTGCCCCACGCTGACGTCCCGGCCGACGACGACGGGGAAACCCGGATCGACGTGAACGGCCACTCCGTCCTGGATGTTGCTTCCCTCGCCGAGGGTGATGGAATCGCAATCGGCACGCAGCACCGCGCCGTACCAGACGCTGGTCTCGGCGCCGAGCGTTGCGGCGCCGATCACCGCGGCCGTCGGCGCGACCCATGTGGTCTCCTCCGCGCGCGGCGAACGTCCATTGATCGCAACGACGTGTGGTTCTCTCACCGTGTTCTCCTCCTGTCGAGCAGCCGATTCCTGCTGCATTCCGCAGCGTCCCGTCGTCCATTGTCCTGTGGCGCGGACTCCGGGCATTGCCAATTGTGACTGCTACCACTACCGTCATTCTTATCAGACGGGAACCCAACTGCCAAATAATGAGAATTAGCAGGTAGGACCCCAGTCGTCATCCGGTACAGATCGACGAGGGAGAACTCTCACATGCAGGTCCCAGAGAACGGCCCACTGCACGGCATCCGTGTGCTGGAACTCGGCAACTTCATCGCAGCCCCCATGGCGAGCCGCATCTTCGCCGACTTCGGCGCCGAGGTCGTCAAGATCGAGCGGCCGGGCGTCGGCGACGAACTGCGGGGCTGGCGTCGCCGCCGCGGCGCGACGTCGATGATGTTCCGCACCATCGCGCGCAACAAGCGGTCCGTCACACTCGACCTCCGGACCGACGAGGGTCGCGCGATCATTCTCGACCTCGCCCGGAAGTCGGATGTCGTCATCGAGAACTTCCGTCCCGGAACGCTCGAGCGCTGGGGAATCGGGCCCGACCAGCTGACGGCCGCCAACCCCGACATCGTGCTCGTGCGGATCTCCGGCTACGGACAGACCGGCCCGTACCGGGAGCGCACCGGATTCGGCGGCGTCGCCGAAGCCTTCGGCGGATTGCGGCACGTCACCGGCTACCCGGACCGTCAATCGGTCCGGGCCGCCGCCCCCATCGCCGACACGCTCGCCGGACTGCACGGCGCGATCGGCGCCCTGATGATGTTGCTGGCCAAGGCAAGGCAGGGCGATCACTCGACCCCGCGCGTCGCGGACGTGGCCCTGTACGAGTCGGTGTTCATGGCGATGGAATCCCTCGTTCCCGACTACGACGCGTACGGCATGGTCCGGGAACGGACCGCGGGCAATCTGCCCGGCGTGGTGCCCAGTGGCGTCTATCCGTGCGACGGTGGCTCCGTCATGATCGCCGGCAACTCGAGTGGCGTGTTCGGACGGCTGATGCAGGCCGTGGGTCGTGGCGATCTCGCTGACGACCCGGAACTGGCCGACGGTGATCAGCGATTCCGTCGTGAAGCCGAACTCGACGAGGCCATCTCGTCGTGGACATCGGTGCGTCGCCCCCACGACGTCGTCGCCGAACTCGGCGCCGCCGGTGTGCCCGTCGGCGAGGTCTACGACGCCGTGCAGATCGCCGACGACAAGCACTACAACGCCCGCAGCATGCTGCAGAGCCTGAAGGTGTCCGTCGACGGGGAACCCGAAGAGGTGCGCTTCCCCGGAGTGGTCCCGCAGCTCGACGGCGAACCCACGCAGATCCGCTGGGCCGGCCCCGAACTGGGTGAGCACACCGACGAGATCCTCGGCGGATTGCTGAATCTGTCGGGTGAGCAGCTCGACGACTACCGCTCTCGCAACGTCATCTGAATCGAAGGAGAATGAAATGTCAGTCACCATAACGGATGTCGTGCTGCGAGACGGACTACAGGACGAAGATGTGGTCGTCTCCACCGACCACAAGATCGCCGTCGCGGACACACTCGTCGCCGCCGGTGTGAAGCACATCGAAGCGGCATCGTTCGTCTCGCCCACACGCGTCCCGCAGATGGCGGACGCCGACGACGTCATCGCCCGGCTGCCCCGCACCGACCCGTCCGTCACCTACAGCGCTCTGGCACTCAACCCGCGCGGAGTGCACCGTGCGATCGCGACCGGCATCGACGAGATCCAGGTCGTGACGTCTGCCAGTGCCGGGCACAGCACGGCGAACACGGGCCGGAACCCGGACGAGGCGCTGCACGGACTTGCCGAGGCATTGCAGAAGTACCCGGACCGGAGTTTCCTCGGAGGTGTGTCGACCGCGTTCGTCTGTCCGTTCGAGGGCATCATCGCCCCCGCCACGCTGGTGCGGGTCGCGAGCGCGATGGCCGCAATGGGTGTGCGCCGGCTCGGGCTGGCCGACACGCTCGGAACGGCCACCACCGAGCAGGTGCTCGCATCGGCCGGGGCGGTACGCGACGCCCTCCCCGACATCGAACTGAGCCTGCACCTCCACAATGCGCACGGCCAGGCCCTGGGCACCGTGATCGCAGCGCACCGGCAGCTCGGCATCACGCACTTCGACAGCGCCATCGGCGGGTACGGCGGCTGCCCGTTCGCGCCGGGCGCCCACGGCAACCTCGCCACCGAGGAACTGGTCGCGCACCTGCACGCGCACGACATCGACACCGGGATCGATCAGCAGGCCCTCGGCGTCGCCGTCGACACCGTGAAACACGCTCTGGCCCAAGCTCGGCCCCTCACCGCAGTGTGATCTGCGAACTCACCCCGAAAGGCCGACCATGGTCTACGCAATCTCCATCGTCGCTCTGATCGCGATCTTCACAGTGGCGACACTCACCCCGATCAACATGGGCATCCTCGCGTTCGCCGGTGCGTTCGTCATCGGCGGCTGGGTGTCCGGGATCCCGGTCGAGGACATCATCGACGCCTTCCCCGGCAGCACGTTCATCATCGTCGGCGGCATCACGCTGCTGTTCGCCATCGCCAAGACGAACGGGACCATCGACCTCGTCATCGAGGCCTCGCTCCGACTCGTGCGCGGCAGGCGGTGGGCGATCCTGTGGATGATGTTCCTGCTGTCCGGACTGCTGATGGCCCTCGGGTCGGTCCTCGCGGTCGGCATGCTCGCCCCCATCGCGATGCCCCTCGCAGCGAAGAACAAGATCAACCCGTTCCTGATGGGCATGGTCATCAGCCACGGCGCCCTGGCCTGCGCGTTCTCACCCATCAATCTCTACGGCGCATTCATCAACGGACTGATGGACTCGACCGGCGTCGGGGCGAATCCCCTGGTCCTGTTCGCTCTGCCGTTCGTGCTCAACCTGGCCATCGCGATCGTGCTGTTCCTGATCTACGGCCTCGACCTGATCGGTCGCCGCACTCCGCGTCCCGTCGAGGAGACATCCGACGGCGGAGGATTCGGCGGTTCCTCACGTCGACCGTCCGGTGGCGTGACTCCGGGCAACGGCCCGGGCGGGAACACCGCGACCCTCACCGATCGTGAGGTCATCGAGGAGGCGCTGATCCACGAAGGCGTGAAGCCGGTGAAGATGAACCGGTACCGGTTCGCGACGCTCGCCGGCATCGGGTTCCTCGTCGTCGGGTCGGTCGCGTTCGGAATCGACGTCGGCGTCAGCTCGATCTGCATCAGTGCGGTGCTGCTGCTGATGGCGCCCAAGTCGCACCCCAAGGTCATCGACAACGTGGCATGGCCTGCCGTGGTGCTCGTGTGCGGGATGCTCACCTACATGGCGGTCATGACGCAGAACGGCACGCTCGACTTCCTCGGCGATGCGGCGTCGGCTCTCGGATCGCCGTTGCTGACCGCGTTGATCCTCTGCTACGCGGTCGCGATCATCTCCGCCTTCGGATCGTCGATCGGTACGCTCGGCATCGCGTTGCCCCTCGCCGCGCCGATGCTCGCGATGGGAGAGGTGGGCGCCGTGGGATTCGTCGCGGCCCTGGCATTCTCCGCGACGGTGGTCGACGTCAGCCCGTTCTCGACGAACGGCGTGATGGTGCTCGCCAACGCACAGGTCGAGGACAAGGGGCGCTTCCAGCGCAAGATGCTCGCCTACTGCGGTCTGATCGTGCTGTCGGCTCCCATGTTCGTCTGGGCGCTGGTCGTCGTACCCACATCCGTGTAGGGCGGCTCCGCCGTGCCGGTCACCGTTTCCCGCGGTGACCGGCACGTCTCACGGTGCGAGGACGGATGTGGTGAACTTTGTGTACTTTAAGTTTCATGTAATGGACTGTTGTCCAATAGTTTTCGATTCCACTGGGCGAAAAGTGCTGCCACAGTGACACATGCCACAAGATCACGTCCGTTTCGGGCGTTTCGTCGTTCTCCGCCCGTAAGGTGACGACATGTCGATCCTCGAGAACGAGAAAGCACCCCCATCCGGTGCCCCCGCCCCCGGACCGACCCTCGGCGAAAGGTTGCGAGATAACGCGCGATACGACCTACCCGCGTCGCTCGTCGTCTTCCTCGTCGCACTGCCGCTGTCGCTCGGTATCGCGATCGCGTCCGACGCCCCGATCATGGCGGGGCTCATCGCGGCGATCGTCGGCGGTGTGGTGGCGGGTTCCATCGGTGGCTCACCGCTCCAGGTCAGCGGTCCTGCCGCCGGATTGACGGTGGTGGTAGCAGAATTGGTCGCCACATTCGGCTGGAAGGCCACGTGCGCGATCACCGTCGCGGCCGGATTCCTTCAAATCATCTTCGGACTCAGCAGAATTGCCCGTGCGGCCCTGGCCATCGCGCCGGTCGTGGTCCACGCCATGCTGGCGGGTATCGGAATCACGATCGCCCTCCAGCAGATTCACGTCCTACTCGGTGGCAGCTCGCACAGCTCGACCGTCGAGAACATCACTCAGCTCCCCGGCCAGCTGACGTCCGCCCGCTACGGCGACGTCCTCGTGGGATCGGTGGTCATCGCCGTCCTGCTGTTCTGGAAGAAGATCCCCGGCAAGCTGCAGGTGCTCCCCGGTCCGCTGGTCGCCGTCGTCGCCGCCACCGTTCTGTCCCTTGCCCTCCCACTCGACATCGATCGAATCACTTTGGACGGCTCCCTGTTCGATGCCGTGGCACTACCTTCGATGCCGGACGGCCCGTGGCTCGCAGTGGCCACCGGCGTACTCACGGTCGCGCTGATCGCGAGCGTCGAGAGCCTGCTGTCCGCGGTCTCCGTCGACAAGATGCACGGCGGCACGCGTTCGGAGTTCAACCGTGAACTCGTCGGTCAGGGCTCGGCCAACATGCTCTCGGGTCTCATCGGCGGCCTGCCGGTCACCGGTGTGATCGTGCGCAGTTCCACCAACGTGGCCGCCGGGGCGCGCACCCGGGCGTCCGCCGTGCTGCACGGCGTGTGGATCCTCGTCTTCGCCGCGCTGCTCACCGGACTCGTCGAGCAGATCCCGATGGCAGCGCTGGCCGGCCTCCTCATCGTGATCGGCATCCAGCTCGTCAAAATGGCTCATCTGCGGACGGCCCGGCGCACCGGCGACCTGTGGGTGTACGGCGTGACCGTGGCCGGTGTGGTCTTCCTGAACCTGCTCGAGGGCGTGATCATCGGTCTGGCACTCGCGGTGGTCCTGCTGTTGTGGCGGGTCATCCACCCAAAGATGCGGGCCGAACCTGTCGGCTCCGAGGATTCCGGGCGGTGGCGCGTGACCGTCGAGGGGTCGTGCAGCTTCCTGTCCATGCCGGCGTTGACGGGGCTCCTCGCGAAGGTGCCCGAGGGCGCGCACGTCACCGTGGAACTGGCGGTCGACTTCCTCGACCACGCGATGTTCGAGGCGATCGACGACTGGAAGCGTCACCACGAGCGGAACGGCGGAACGGTCGTGATCGATGCGCTCGGTCCCGTCGACATGGACGCCGTGGGCGCGTCGCCGCCGCGGCGCGGCATCGGTGTGGTGAGCCCCCGCGGGTTCGCCCCGTGGAAGAGCTGGCAGCCGCGGCACACCGACACCGAGGGGTCCACCACCACACCGGCGGCACTCCGGCCGGTCCTCGCGGGAGTGTCGGAATACCACCGGCGGAACGCGGCTCAGCTGCTCCCGCACCTCGACGAACTGCGGGACGGACAGCGCCCCGACTCGTTGTTCCTCACCTGCTCCGATTCACGCATCGTGCCGAACGTGATCACCAGCAGCGGTCCGGGCGACCTGTTCACGGTGCGCAACGTGGGCAACCTCGTCCCGACCGGGAAACAGGACGTGTCGGTCGAGGCAGGACTGGCCTTCGCCCTCGACGAACTCGAGGTCAGCTCGGTGATCGTGTGCGGCCACTCCGGCTGCGGCGCGATGAAGGCCGTGCTCGCGAGTGCGCCGACCGAGACCGACGGGTCCGATCGCGACGCCGTCGAACAGTGGCTGACGTTCGCACAGCCGAGCCGGAACGCGTTCCTCAGCGGTCATCCGGTGGCGCGAGCAGCGGCCGAACTCGGATTCGACGAGATCGACCAGCTGGGCATGGTGAACGTGGCGGTCCAGGTGCAAACCCTCGGACGCCATCCCCTCGTCGGTGCGGCGGCGGCCGAGGGCCGAGTACGCGTCGCGGGAATGTTCTTCGACATTCCGTCCGCCCGCGTACTCGAGATCACCTCGACCGGTGTGTCCTACCTGGACCACGTCCCCACATGATTCAGAGGAGATGGACCCTCTTGTAGAGGCGCTTGGACGGGCCGCCGACGAGGCCGACGCCATCGAGAAACTGCATCAACTTGGAACCGGACGTGCGAACGGTGTCCTTGTAGTGCTGGTTGTTCTTGGCCTCGGCGGCGGCCCGCTCCGGGTCGAGTCCGGCGTTCGCATACACGTCCTTGCGGATCATGCTCTTCATCACGAAGTACACGACCACCGCGGTGTTGAGCCGCTCGAACTGCAGCCGAGCCCAGCCGGCACCCTCGATGCGGCGGCCGACCTCTTCGCGGGCGAAGCGGATGTGGCGGGCCTCTTCGAGGACGTGGATCTTGCTGACCGTGCGGGTGACGGGCTGCACGCGCTCGTCCTTCATGAAGTCGCGCTGCATCATGTCGAGGATCTCCTCGGCGGCCATCACGCTGGCGTACGCGTTCGCGCCCCGGAAGAAGCCACCCCAGATGCGTCCGAGCTTGTGGATCGCGGGGTGCGGGCCGTAGCTCGGCATGTTGAGGCGTTCACCGGCACGGGCGAACATCACCGAGTGGCGGCATTCGTCGGCCACCTCGGTGAGCGCGAA
Source organism: Rhodococcus sp. ACPA1 (assembly GCF_002300195.1). Lineage (NCBI taxonomy): Bacteria > Bacillati > Actinomycetota > Actinomycetes > Mycobacteriales > Nocardiaceae > Rhodococcus > Rhodococcus sp. ACPA1. The sequence goes on from NZ_NSDX01000005.1 coordinate 786,768, forward strand.
CTGGACGTGGCGCGAGTGCTTGTCGCGGCCGTACACGTCGCGCAGGAGCATCTGCATGAGCAGGATCTCGAACCACAGTCCGACGCTGGACACGCTGGCGGCCTCGTGCTTGGTGAGCTCGATCTTCTGCTCTTCGGTCATCTCGTCCCAGAGGGCCGTGCCGTACAGCGTGCTCCACTCGGGGGTGAGACCGAACTTGTCGTCGGGAATCGGTGCTTCCCAGTCGACCTCGACCATCGGGTCGTAGGACTTGCGTGCCGACGACGCCAGCAAGCGCTGGGCGGTCTCTTCGCGGTCGGAGACGACGATCGATGCGGTCATCACTACCCCTTGCTCTGTGACTATGCGGTCAACTAACTGTGACATTCAGTAACTGATACTGAACGATACAGCGACGGCCGTCACAAGGGCAACGTCCGCTCAGTCGACGTCGGCCAGTTCTCTCGGCGTTTCGGCCGTCGGCACGGAACCCTTCCGCCCGGGAGCCCACACCGCGAGCAGTAGCGACGCGGCGAACAACACGCAGGCCAGCACTATGGATGCCTCGTCGAAACCCTTCAGAAACGAATCCCGCGCGAACGTCGCCAACTGCTCGCCCTGTGGGCCCGCGACCTCGGCGACCTGCAGTGCCGCGGCCAGTGAACTCGACACCGGCTCCTTCGCGGCCTCCGGAACGGCGTCGACCGCCGGCTGCACGTGGGTGCCGTACCCCGCGGCCAGGACGCTGCCCGCCAAGGCGACGCCGATGGCCGAACCGATCTCGCGCGCTGTGTCGTTGACGGCCGACGCGACACCCTGCTTCGCGTCCGGGGTGTTCTGCACGATGGCTGCTGTCGCGGGCGCTGTGCACAGTCCGATACCGAAGGCGGCCACGATGAGCGGGACGCACACCTCCGCGTAGCTCGAATGCGCATCGAGCCGCACCAGCAAGAGGATGCCGAGGCCGAGCAATGCGGAACCGGACGCGAGCAGCGGCCGGAGCCCGACGTGCGGGATGAGCATCGGCATGACCGCGGACATCGCCACGACCGGCACGGCGATGGGGGCGAGCGCAAGAGCGGACTGCAGAGGGGAGTAGTTCAGCACCAGCTGCAGGTACTGGACGACGAGGAAAAAGAGGCCGAGGGAAGCCAGGAATTGCAGTAGGAGCGACATCGACCCGGAGCCGAAGGCGCGGTTGGCGAACAGTCGGACGTCAAGCAGGGGGCGTTTTCTGCGCAGTTCCACGAGGGCGAACGCGGCAGCGGCGGCGAGGCCACCGACGAGCAGTCCGAGCACGACGGGATCCAGCCAGCCGCGCTGCGGCGCCTCGATGGTTCCCAGGACGAACAATCCGACCGCGGCGGCAATCAACCCGGTGCCGGGCAGGTCCAGTGGTGGGCGTTCCGTCTCCCGGGAGGAGGAGATGGTGAAGCCCGTGACGAAGATCAGGGCGGACACCACGGTGAGGCTGATGAAGATGGCGTGCCACGACCACTTCTCGAGCAGGAGTCCGGAGACGAGCAGGCCCGCGATTGCGCCGGACCCCGCGACGCCCGACCAGATGCCCACTGCCCGGCCTCGGTGCGCGGGCGGAAAACCCGCCGTGAGCAGCGACAATGTCGCGGGCATCACGAGAGCGGCGCCGACGCCCGCTATCGCCCGGGAACCGATGATCCACTCGGGGCTGTCGTTCAGGATCGGAATGGCGGAGCCCAGGCCGAAGACCAACAGCCCGACCATGAGCAGCCCTCGCCGGCCGTACCGGTCGCCGAGCGCGCCCGCCGGAAGCAGGAGTGCGGCCAGGGTGAGGGTGTAGCCGTCGACGATCCACGTCAGCTGGCTCTGGGTCGCGCCCGTGTCGCGGGCGAGGTCGGGCAGGGCGGTGTTCAGTGCCGCCATCGCCGCGACGACGAGTGCGACAGCGCAGCACGCGACGGTCAGCATCCAGATCTGCCGAAGGGTCCAGCCGGTGGTGTTGCTCTGTTCGGTGTCCTGCGGTGGTGCGGAGTCCCGAGAGCGCACGATGTAGTCCCTCCGTGGAAGTAACGAGACTGTCAGTATCGTTGGTAGACTGACAGTTCACAAGAGGTCGGGCAGTGGCAGGAACGGGCGGTGCAGATGACCGAGCAGGATCCCCGCAGGCAGCGCTCTCGAGCGAGACTTCTCGACGCCGCGACAACTCTTCTCGCGAAGGGTGGCACCGATGCCGTGACGATCGACGCCGTCACCAAGCTGGCGAACGTGGCTCGGGCCACGCTCTACCGGCATTTCGGCAACGGCACCGAACTGGTCGCCGCGGCTTTCGGGCGGCTGATCCCACCCGCGCCGACCGTGCCCGCCGACGGCGACCTCCGCGACCGGCTGGTCGAGCTGATGGTCAGCCAGGCGAAACTCATCGAGAGTGCCCCCATGAACGTGACGGCCATGTGCTGGCTCGGCATGGGCCCCGCGTTGGACGACTACTCGAGCGCGGCCGCTGTCGAGTCGGACAAACCGGAACTGCGGACGCTGAGGCAGACCATCGTCGAGCAGTACCGGGCGGCGTTCGACCAGGTCTTCGGGACACCCGAGGCGGCCGAACGACTCGGCGAATTCGACTACGACCTCGCTCTCGCGCAACTCATCGGACCACTCGTCTTCACCCGGCTCGCGACCCTGACCCCACTGGGACGGACCGCGTGTGAGCAGATCGTCGACGACTTCCTCGCCGCACGCGCCGCCCAGGTCGCCGCCGGTCCCGCGAAGCCGACGCTCCTCGGGATATCGCCTGCTCAGGCATTGTGACGTCGACAGCTCCGCACGTCGTCATTACCGTGGCACCTGCGCGCGGCACCGGATGCCGCGCGTATCGAATGAATGGTGTGGGAAGGTTTCTCGATGATCACTGATGCACTCAACTGGCTCCTCGGTGCTTGGGGCGGCGTCGCCGCCGGCAGCAGCGGATACTCCATCCCGCCCGGAACCCTTCCCTTCGGAAGCTGACGGTCGCTAGGCGTCCCGGTCTCGACGCAGCACGAACTGTTCGAGTCGTCGAATCCCTCGAACGCGTCGTGGACGTAGCTGCTTGAGGTAGTAACCGGGAGCGTCGGCGAGTTCGTGGGCGAGCGCCTCGTCGATCAGCACCGTGCCGGGACGCGCCGAACCGGTGAGTCGCGCCGCGGTGTTGACGACGGAGCCGTAGAGGTCGCCGAACCGGACGAGCACCGGGCCCATCGCGAGTCCTACCCGCAGTTCGGGGTCCGTCTCGTCCGGCAGAACCTGCTCCCGCAACTGCAGGGCGATCTCCGCCGCATCGGCCGGCGACTCGACCGCGAACATCACCTCGTCGCCGACCGTCTTCACCACCCATCCCTGATGGCGGCCGATGACCGACGTCGACGCCGACTCGAATCGTTCCAGAAGGTCGCTCAGTTCCCGCGCGCCGAGCTGACGGGTCAGCGACGTGTACCCGACGATGTCCGCGAAACCGACCACCAGCTTCCGGCTCGCGACCTCCTCGCCGGGGTTCCCGACGTTGCGACCGGTGGTCGAGGCGATGTGCCTGCGCCACACGTACGCCTGCAACGACTCGACCGCCGGAAGGATCTCGGCGGTGAGTTCGCGCACCTGCTCCCGGATGGCCTGCTCGTCGCTGCCCGCGGACCCGGCGAGCTGATCGACGATGTGGGTGCTGATCAATGACACCTGCCATTCGGCGAGCCGCGACATCGACTGGCCGAGAGCACGAGCCGCCGCCACTTCGCGTTCCGGTGAGATGATCCCCTGGTCGACGAGCGACGCGATGGTGCGCAACGCGGCGGCGTCCCCCTCGGTGAACATGACGCCGTCCGGATCGGTGTCGACCGCGAAACCCATCGACACCCACAGGCGGTCCGCCCGTTCGAGGGATACCCCCGCGAAGTCGGCGATCTCGGCCCGCGTGTAGCGGCGGGGCCCGCCCAGAAGCGACTCCTCGAGATCGGCCTGGACGTCGCGGAGCAGGGTCGGTGAGATCTCCGTCGTCGTTGCGGTCTCGTCGCCGTTCTCCGGTGCTTCCGAGGTCACGTCGTTCCTCTCGATACTGTCGATCCGCACGCCTGGTCGCCGGTGCGTCCATCCCTCTCAATCTGCCACTGTGCGTGCCCGTCCGATGCGGAACCGTCGGTGGGGTGTGCGAGAGTTGCGGTGCTCACGAGCGTAACCAGGAGACAGACCAGAAAGGACAGCGCATGCCGCCCCGTAGACGTTCCGGTGCCGCCGCACCGGATCACCTGACCGCGGAGAATCTCGAGACCCTCGCTGCCGCGATCGCGGAAGGTAAGCGGGCCACCGTGTATCTGCGCGAGGCGATGCCCAGCCTCGGGCTCGAGGCCGGAGCCTCAGCGAAAGTTATCTCCGTGCAAGGCAATACGCTCTTGATCCGCCCCAAAGGCGTCGACGACGAGCTCCCCTTCGAAGCGGAGGAGCTTCTGATGAGACGAATTCCGGCCACCAAGCCTGCGCCCGCGCCCGCCGCCCCCGCGACGCCGGTCGTGCACCAGGAGATCGAACCCGGTCCGCCCCCCGCCCCCAAGACTCCGGCCGCCAAGACTCCGGCCGCCAAGACTGTCGCGACGCCTCAGCCCGCCGCCACCGCGGTCCCGAAACCCGCCGCGGCACCGGCCAAACGCACCAGCAAGAAAGTGCCCGCGGGAGTCAGCGTCACCATCCACGCCGGTGCCGACAACGACTGGAGCGTCACCGTCGCGCACGGAGCCAAGCGTCCCGGCAAGGCGGTCCCCGTCTCTCCGGACGCCGTCGAGCGCGCCGTCCGGGAACTCGGGGAGGAGACGGCGATCGAGGCCGTCGAGTCGATCATCGTGGCGGCACGCAACCTCGCGGCGGCCCGGGTGGACGAGCTGAGCCGGCAACTCGAGGACGCCCGCAAAGCACTGGAGGCACTCGGCGCCGTCGAGTAGCGCCCGGGTGAGCAACGGTCGCGGTCTCTACATCGGCATTCCCCCACGCAGGTCTTGCGCGGGGTGGGATTCTTATGGGGAGACACGCGGCCGTCGGGGCTCATCCGGGAAGGTTCGAAAAATGTTGAAACGATTCGCGGCGGTTGTTGCGGCGACAGCGGGAATTCTGGGATTCGTTGCGGCGGGGTCCGCGACAGCAGCTCCGGCCGCCGTCTTGGGGGGCGGTTCGGGGATCGTGGTGAACGACGAACTCGTCTGCTCACTCACTACCATCGGGCACGACAACGCGGGCCGGCTCGTCGGCCTGACAGCGGGCCACTGCGGTGAATCGGGCTCCTACGTGGTGCCCGAAGCCAGTCAGGACAGCGGCATCGTCGGAAAGTTCGTCGTCTCCAACCCCGCTCTCGACTATGCGGTGATCCAGTTCGACCCGGCGAAGGTCGTCCCGGTCAACAGGGTCGGCGGCGTCACCATCACCAACATCGGCGCACCGGCAGCCTTCCCGCAGGTGGCGTGCAAGGAAGGCCGCACCACGGGCAACACCTGCGGCATCGTCTACGGCGACCTCATGCAGACGGGGGAGACGTGGACCCAGGCCTGCGTGATCGAGGGTGACTCGGGCGCACCGATGGTCGTCGGCACCACCCTGGTGGCCATGGTCAACGCCTACCTCGCGGCACCGTGCATCGGCCCGGAGATCGGGACCAACCTCAACTCGATCATCGCCGACATGAACGCGAGCGGCGGCCCCGGCGCCGGGTTCCGGCCCATCTAGGCCCTCCGGGCTCGTGAGTGGTTGACGAGTCTCTGGACTCGTCAACCACTCACGGGCGCGAAGCGCCTACCCGCAGACGGCGCCGCCCGAGGCGGAACCGACGAGCTTCGTGTACTTGGCCAGGACCCCGCGGGTGTAGCGCGGGGGCAGGGGCTCCCACCCGTTCTTACGGCCGGCGAGTTCCTCTTCGTCGACGAGCAGTTCGAGGGTGCCCGTCCCGACGTCCAGTCGGATCTGGTCGCCGTCGCGGACGAAGGCGATGGGACCACCATCGACGGCCTCCGGTGCCACGTGGCCGACGCACAGGCCGGTGGTGCCGCCGGAGAATCGGCCGTCGGTGAGCAGGAGGACGTCCTTGCCCAGTCCGGCACCCTTGATCGCGCCGGTGATCGCGAGCATCTCGCGCATGCCGGGTCCGCCCTTGGGACCCTCGTAGCGGATGACCACGACGTCGCCGTTCGTGATGGTGCCGTCCTCGAGGGCGTCCATCGCGGCGCGTTCCCGTTCGAAGACGCGGGCGGTGCCGGTGAAGACGTCGGAGTCGAACCCGGCCGACTTCACCACCGCGCCGCCCGGGGCGAGGGAACCCTTGAGGATCGTGATTCCGCCGGTCGGGTGGATGGGCGAGCTCATCGCGCGGAGCACCTTGCCGTCCGGGTCGGGAGGGGCGATGGCCGACAGGTTCTCGGCCATGGTCTTGCCGGTGACGGTGAGGCAGTCGCCGTGCAGCATCCCGGCGTCGAGCAGGGCCTTCATGATGACGGGGACGCCGCCGATGTGGTCGACGTCCTTCATCACGTGCTTGCCGAACGGTTTGACGTCCGCGAGGTGCGGGACGCGGGCGCCGACGCGGGAGAAGTCGTCGAGTGTCAGTTCCACATCCGCTTCGCTCGCGATCGCCAGCAGGTGCAGGACGGCGTTGGTGGAGCCGCCGAACGCCATGACCACGGCGATGGCGTTCTCGAACGCCTCCTTGGTGAGGATGTCCCTGGCGGTGATGCCGCGGCGGAGCAGTTCGACGACGGCTTCACCACTGCGCCTCGCGAATCCGTCGCGACGACGGTCGGTGGCGGGCGGGGAGGCGCTGCCGGGCAGCGACATGCCGAGCGCCTCGGCGGCACTGGCCATCGTGTTCGCGGTGTACATTCCGCCGCACGCGCCCTCGCCGGGACAGATGGCACGCTCGATGGCGTCGACGTCCTCACGGCTCATCAGTCCGCGCGAGCAGGCGCCGACCGCCTCGAACGCGTCGATGATGGTGACGTCGCGTTCGGTGCCGTCCGACATTTTGGCGACACCCGGCAGGATCGAACCGGCGTAGAGGAACACGCTCGCGAGGTCGAGGCGGGCCGCGGCCATCAGCATGCCGGGCAGCGACTTGTCGCAACCGGCGAGCAGCACCGACCCGTCGAGGCGTTCGGCCTGCATCACCGTTTCCACGCTGTCGGCGATCACCTCACGGGAGACGAGGGAGAAGTGCATGCCCTCGTGTCCCATCGAGATGCCGTCGGACACGGAGATGGTGCCGAACTCGAGGGGATACCCGCCCGCGGCGTGGACGCCGTCCTTGACGGCCTTCGCGAGCCGGTCGAGCGACAGGTTGCAGGGGGTGATCTCGTTCCACGACGACGCCACGCCGATCTGGGACTTTCCCCAGTCGTCGTCGCCCATGCCCACCGCACGGAGCATTCCGCGCGCGGCGGTCTTCTCCAGTCCGTCGGTGACGTCGCGGCTGCGGGGTTTGGGATCCGGGGTACTCATGTCTCCCAGCGTAGGCGGGACCCTCCGCGGCGGTTGGTTAAATGCGTTGCCGGGGATCGCGACCGGTCAGGGCGATCAGGCGATCCTGGAGCGACGCGTCGTCGGGAACGTCGACGGGGTCGGCGAACAGCCCGCTCTCGGAGAGCATCTCGCGTTGGCCATCGAGATCCGACCAGACGCCGGCGACGAGTTGCGGGTCGAGTGCGTCGTCGGAACCGGTGGCCTTGGCGAGGTCCCAGGCGTGGATGGTGACGTCGGCGATCTGCTGCCGCAGATACGGCTCGAGCGGCACCGTGCCGTAGGACAGATGCACCTGCGTCCCCGGGTCGGTCGACGACCACGCGTGGATGGCCGCGTCCGAATACCGCTGCCATTCCGACCGCATGTCGCCGTGCAGGGGCTCGATGTCCGGGGTCGCTTCGCCGACCGTCTTGCCGGCGAGCAGCGGGGGAACCCACTGCTGTTCCTCGATGACGTGCCGCACCAGCTGGGTGACGTCCCATTCGCGGTCCGGTGTCGGCGCCGACCAGTCGGTGATCGCGGCGACCCGTGCACCGAACTCGCGGTGGGCGATGCGGGCGAGTTCGAACCAGTCGAATGCCATGCCTTCAGGGTAGAGGCAGCCGGGTCACGATCAGCGCGATTCCAAACGATGCACCTGTCGGGGTGCTCGGGAAGGATGGGGCGCATGACCAACATCCCCACCGTGCAGTTGTCCGAAGGCTTCACCGTCAGCGCGCAGGGCTACGGCGCCATGTCCGTCGCCCCCGTGTACGGCCCCGTCGATGCCGCGGAGGCGCTCGCGACCCTCCACCACGCCATCGACATCGGAGTGACGTTCATCGACACGGCCAACGTGTACGGCGACGGCGCGAGTGAGATAGCGGTGGGCACGGTGCTGAAGGAACGTCGCGACGAGGTGCAGTTGGCCACCAAGTTCGGTCTCGTCGGCAACATCGCGAACGGCCGGCGCAGCATCAACGGCAAGCCCGAATACGTGGCGCAGGCCCTCGACGAATCGCTGTCCCGGCTCGGCGTCGACACCGTCGATCTGTACTACCTGCACCGCGTCGACCCCGAGGTGCCCATCGAAGACACCGTCGGCGCGATCGCGGAACAGGTGAAGGCAGGCAAGGTCCGCAACATCGGACTGTCGGAGGCGACCGGCGACGAGTTGCGTCGCGCCTCGCGCGTGCACCCCATCGCCGCGATCCAGAGCGAGTGGAGCATCTGGAGTCGCGACGTCGAGAAGCACGTGGTTCCCGCGGCGGCCGAACTGGGCATCGGCTTCGTGCCGTATTCGCCGGTGGGCCGGGGCTTCCTCACCGGAACGTACGACCCGGCGACGCTGGGCGACAAGGATCTGCGCCGCCGGTTCCCGCGTTTCGGCGACGATGCGCTGCCGGCGAACCTGAAGGTGCTCGACGTCGTCCGCGAGGTCGCTGCCGAGCTCGACGCGACGCCCGCCCAGGTGTCGCTGGCGTGGCTGGACGCGAAAGCCCGCGAGTTCGGGTTGCCGTCCGTGTCGATTCCCGGCACCCGGTTCGCGGCGCGTGTCACGGAGAACGCCGGCGCGCTTGCGCTCACGCTGACCGAGGGCCAGATCGCGCGCCTGGACCTGCTCGCGGATCTCACCGTCGGCGAGCGCACGGCCGATCCGACCTGGGTGTCGCTGGGCCGCGAGTGACTTCACTCAGCGGGTAATACCTGCTGGGGGGTAGTTTGATCTGCGATGAGCAGAGTGTGGTTGGTGTGGGGCGTCGGGGTTGTCGCTTATATCGTCGCCGTCCTGCATCGAACCTCGTTCGGTGTGTCGGGCCTCGCGGCGACGGAACGATTTTCGATCAGTCCGAGTGTGTTGTCGGGTTTCGTCGTACTCCAGATCGTGGTGTACGCGGGGATGCAGATTCCGGCCGGTGTGCTCCTCGACCGGTACGGGTCGCGGATCATGATTTCCGCGGGCGCCCTCATCATGGCCTCGGCGCAGATGCTTCTCGCCCTCACCGAATCGCTGCCGCTGGCGGTCGCCGCGCGCGTTCTCGTCGGCGTCGGCGACGCGATGACGTTCATCTCCGTGCTGCGCCTGGTGCCGCAGTGGTTCGCGCCGCGGCGGGTCCCGCTCGTGTCGCAGCTCACCGGCATCTTCGGTCAGATCGGTCAGATCCTGTCGGCGCTGCCGTTGATGCTGTTGCTGAACGGGCCGGGCTGGAGTTTCGCGTACGGCAGCGCGGCGTCGCTCGGTTTGCTGTCGTTCGTGCTGGCCGTCTCCGTCATCCGCAATGCGCCTCCCGGTCTGGAGGTGGTGGCGGCGCCCGCCGGACTGCGGGAGGTGGGCAAGCAGATCCGCGCCGTGTGGGGTCGTCACGGCACCCGGCTCGGGTTCTTCACCCACATGGGCACGCAGTTCTCGATGACCACGTTCGCCCTGCTGTGGGGTGTGCCGTACCTGAGGTCGGCACAGGGGTTGTCGCCGGCGGAGGCCGGTTCGCTGCTGACCCTGTCGGTGATCTCGGCGATCGTGGCCGGGCCGATCATCGGCATCCTCAGCGGCCGCTTCCCGATGCGCCGCTCCTATCTGGTGCTGGCCATCATGATCAGCAACGCGGCGATCTGGACCGTCGTCCTGTCGCTGCCCGGTCCGGCGCCGATCTGGTTGCTGATCGTGCTCGTGATGGTGATCTCGGTGGGCGGCCCCGGTTCGATGATCGGCTTCGACTACGCCCGCATGTTCAACCCCAGCACCAGCATGGGAACGGCGCAGGGAATGGTCAACATCGGCGGCTTCCTGGCGTCGTTGCTGGTCATCCAGGCGATGGGTCTCATCCTCGATGCGATGGGCGGGTACTCGTTCGAGGCGTTCCGGGTGGCCTGGCTCGTGCAGTACCCGGTCTGGATCGTGGCGATCACGGGTGTTCTGGTGACGCGTGGGAAGACACGGAAGCAGATGGGGTTGGTGCTGCGGCCCATCCGGCAGGTGTGGCGGGAGCGGGGCGGTCGCTGAAAGGGCTAGTTACACTCTTACATGATGTGTAACACTATAACGCATGAGCAATGAGCGATCGGAAGATCACGCCGTCCTGACGGCACCCCCGATGCAGTGGGACGCCTGGGGCGCGCCGGAGAAGCACAAGGTCCTCTCGGACGGCATCAAGGGGCTGCTGCAACAGGCCCTCGGCGTCACGACCAGAGAGCACGCCGACCGGGCGGCCGACGACGTCGTCCTGGCTCCGAGCGCACTCTCCGACCAGCAGGTCGCCGCTCTCGCGGGCATCGTCGGAGAACAGTTCTGCAGCACCGCGCACTCCGACCGGCTGCTGCGTTCCGGCGGCAAGAGCACGCTCGACCTGCTACGCCGCCGCAGCACCGAACCGCAGAACGCGCCCGACGCCGTCGTCACCCCCGGTGCGGACGACGAGGTCGCCGACGTGCTCCGATACTGCGCCGACCACGGCATCGCCGTCGTGCCGTTCGGTGGCGGAACGAGCGTGGTCGGCGGGCTCGACCCCGTGCGCGACCGATTCGACGCAGTCGTCTCGCTGGACCTGCGCCGGTTCGACGCGCTCATCGACCTCGACGCCGACTCCGGCATCGCGACGCTGGGAGCGGGTGTGACGGGTCCGCTCGCCGAGGAACTGCTCGGCGCGCACGGCTTCTCGCTCGGGCACTTCCCGCAGAGCTTCATGTTCGCGACCATCGGCGGCTTCGCGGCCACCCGGTCGTCGGGGCAGGCCTCCGCGGGGTACGGGCGGTTCGAGGACATGGTCCAGGGACTGCGGGTGGTGACCCCCACCGGGACCCTCGACACGGGGCGCGCCCCGGCCTCCGCGGCGGGTCCGGACCTCGGCGAACTGTTCGTCGGGTCGGAGGGAACGCTCGGCGTCATCACCCGGGTGCGGGTGCGCGTGCACGCGGTCCCCGACACGACCGTCCGGGAAGGGTGGAGTTTCCCCGACTTCGAGACGGGCGCGGCGGCTCTGCGGGCGTTGCGGCAGGAGGGCGCGGTCCCGACCGTGCTGCGGCTGTCCGACGAGGCGGAGACGGCGGTGAACCTCGCGACCACCGACAAGATCGGTGAGGAGACCGTCACCGGCGGCTGCCTGGCGATCACGACGTTCGAGGGCACCGCCGAGCACACCGCGGAGCGGACGGCGGAGGCTCGCGCCGTGCTGGTGGCGCACGGCGGCACCTCCCTGGGCGAGGGGCCCGGAAACGGCTGGGAGCACGGCCGTTTCGACGCACCGTACCTGCGCGACTCGTTGCTCGACGCCGGAGCGCTGTGCGAGACGCTGGAAACCGCGACCACCTGGGGCAACCTCGCTGCGGTCCGCACCGCCGTGACCACCGCGCTGACGGAATCGCTGTCCGGGCAGGGCACCCCGCCGCTCGTCCTCTGCCACATCTCGCACACGTACCCGACCGGCGCCTCGCTGTACTTCACCGTCGTGTCCGCGCAAGCGGAAGACCCGATCGAACAGTGGCGGAAGGCCAAGACCGCCGCCGGTGATGCGATCATCGCCGCCGGCGGAACCATCACGCACCACCACGCGGTCGGAGTCGACCACCGCCCGTGGATGCGGGACGAGATCGGCGACCTGGGCGTCGCGATTCTGCGGGCGGTCAAGGATGCGGTCGATCCTGCGGGAATCCTCAATCCCGGCAAGCTGATTCCGTGAGCACGCAGCAGGTGGTCGAGAAGGTCACCGTCCTCGTCAACCCCCTCGCCGGACACGGTCACGCACCCGTCGCCGGCCGCAAGGGGGTGGCGCGCCTGCGGGAGCGCGGGGTCGCCGTCACCGAGATCATCGGAACGGACGCCGATCACGCGCGCATGCTGGCCCGCCGGGCGATCGACGACGGCACCGACGCGCTCGTCGTCGTCGGCGGGGACGGCGCCATCAGCATCGGGCTGCAGGCGGCCGCGCAATCCGGGACACCGGTCGGGCTGATCCCGGCCGGCACCGGCAACGACCATGCGCGCGAATTCGGTATCCCCGTCGGCGATCCCGTCGCCGCGGCCGACGTGATCGCCGACGGGGAGGTGCAGGAATCCGACCTCGCCCGCATCGCGCTCACGGACGGCGCGGTGGTGTGGGCGGGCACCATCGTCGCGAGCGGATTCGACTCGCTCGTCACGGACCGAGCCAATCGGATGTCGTGGCCGAAGGGGCCGATGCGGTACAACCTCGCGATGCTCGCCGAACTGACGCAGCTCCGTCCGCTGCACTACACCATCGAACTGGACGAGGAGACGTTCCAGGTGGACGCCACCCTCGTGGCGGTGGGCAACGGACGCTCGTATGGCGGCGGCATGCAGATCTGCCCGGGCGCGGACAAGACCGACGGCCTGCTCGACGTCACGGTCGTCGACTACGGTCGCCGGTCGAGGCTGGTCCGGTTGTTCCCCCGGGTCTACAAGGGCACTCACGTGGATCTCCCCGACGTGCAGACCTACCGTTCGCGGAGGGTGCGATTGCAGTGCGACGGCATCACGGCCTACGCGGACGGCGACCGGGTCGGTCCGCTGCCGATCACCGTCGAGGCGGTGCCGGCCGCCCTGCGCATCCTCAGCCACACCCCGGCCTGAGCGGTCACAACCCGCGCAACCGGTCCATCTCGCGGCGTTCGCGTTTGGTGGGCCGGCCGGCGCCGCGGTCGCGCTGCGGTATCGACGCGAGGACTTCGCGCGGTGGGGGCGGTGGTGTGTTGTCGGCGTAGCACTCGACCGCCACCACCGCGCCGACCCGTTTGGTGATGGGCCGGACCACCTCGACGATGCGTTCGACACCCGCCGCGCGAATGCGGACCTCGTCACCGACCTTGACCGGCTGCGCGGGTTTGGCGGTGGTGCCGTTGACCCGCACGTGCCCCGACCTGCAGGCGGCCGCCGCCGCGGAGCGCGTCTTGAACAGCCGGATCGCCCAGGTCCAGCTGTCGACCCGGACGCTCGCGGGGTCGGTACCGGAAATCGCCACCCGACCAGGATACGAAAGCGCGCGTGACGGTGTGGCCTGCGGGCGCGTCACCCGTTCGGGGGAGTACGGCTCGACCGGGCGAGGGTCGGTTGTACTGCCGGACCGGTGACGTCGCAATGTGGTTTGCATGCAACCGAATCCGGGACGGGACCAAGCGGGGTGGGAGCGGGCGGGGCGGGCGCCCGGATCAGGGCTGCGGCGATGGTCGCCCCGACCAGGAGCAGTGCGATGCAGATGAACATCGCGATACGGAAGCCGTGCGAGAAGCTGTCGGGGTCGAGCATGCTCTCGGCGTCGATCCCGGCGATCCCGGGGAGTGCGGCCACCGCCAGCAGCTGGCTGGTGCGCGCGACCGCGTTGTTCACCCCGGAGGCGATGCCGGACTGGTCCACCGGGACCGACCCGAGCACGGCGGCGGTCAGCGGCGCGACCATCGCGGACAGTCCGAGTCCGAAGACGACGACGCCGGGGAGCACGACCGTCCAATAGTTCGCATCCGGCCCGATCCGGGTCATCAACAGCAGGCCGATCGCCGCGAGTGCGGGCCCGACGGTCATCGGCAGCCGGGGGCCGTGGGTCTGGGCGTAGCTGCCCGCGCGGGAGGAAAACGCCAGCATCGCCAGCGTGATCGGGATGGTGGCGACCCCGGCTTCGATCGGCGAGTATCCGGCCACCAACTGCAATTGCAGGACCAGCAGGAAGAAGACGCCACCGAGTGCGGCGTACACGGCGAGCGTCACCAGGTTCGCCGCCACGAACATGCGCGACGCGAACAGGCTCGGCGGCACCAGCGCGTTCGGTGAGCGCCGTTCCACCACGACGAACACGATCAGCGCGACGGCGCCCACCACCCCGGCGACCAGATTCATCTCGATCAGGCCGTAGGTGAGCGCGCCGAGACCGACCACCGCGCACACCGACCCGAGCACGTCGAGATGATCGGGCGGATGCGGGTCGCGGCTCTCGGGGACGTGCCGCATCGACGCCCACACGACGACGACGGCGAGCGGAAGATTGAGCAGGAACACCGACCGCCAGCCGGCCACCTCCACCAGCCAGCCGCCCAGTAGAGGTCCGATCGCCCCGGCCACCCCGCCGAGCCCCGACCACAGACCGATCGCGGCACCCCGGTCGTCCTCGTGGATCGACGCCGAGATCAGAGCGAGGCTGCCGGGGGTCAGCATCGCAGCCCCGACACCCTGCAGAATCCGTGCGATCACGAGCATCGTGATGTCGGGTGCGATGCCGCACAGGAGTGACGCCGCCGCGAACCAGACCGTCCCCCAGACGAAGACGCGGCGCCTGCCCCAGCGATCCCCGAGCGCCCCGCCCAACAGGATCAGCGACGCCAGGGCGAGGGTGTAGCCGCTCAGAACCCACTGCATTCCCGCGACATCCGACCCGAGGTCCTCGCCGATGTGCGGCAGGGCGATGTTCACCACCGTGCCGTCCAGTAGCGCGAGGCTCGAGCCGAGAACGGTGGCGGTGACCACCCACCGTCCCTGGCGGGTGCTCAGGCGCAGCACTGTCTCGGTCATCTCCCCATGGTGCGCCGCCGTCCAGGCAGCGGGGTGCTCGTTGCGATTTCTCGCGCCGGCTTCGGCATACTCGAGCACGTGTACATCGAAGTCGACGACCTGTCCCGCGAGGCCGTGCACGGTCTGCTGGCCGAGCACCTGGCGGACATGCGTGCGACGTCGCCGCCCGAAAGTGTTCACGCCCTCGATCTGCCCGGTTTGCGGGACCCGTCGGTCACCGTGTGGACGCTGTGGGACGAGGAGACCGTGCTGGGAACCGTGGCGCTGCGTGAGCTCTCGCCGGCCGAAGGTGAGATCAAGTCGATGCGGACTGCCGCGGAGGCGCGCGGGCGGGGTGTGGCCACCCGGCTCCTCGCGCACCTGGTCGACGAGGCGCGGGCACGCGGGTACGTCCGGCTCAGCCTCGAAACCGGCGTCGAGGATTTCTTCGCCCCGGCCAGGCGTCTGTACACCGAGCACGGCTTCACCGAATGTCCCCCGTTCGGGGACTACGGCAACGATCCGAACAGCATCTTCTTCACACTCTCCCTGTGACGGCCCTGTCCGTGCGACACTTTCCGCCACGCACCTCGATATACGGAGAACTCATGGACATCATGCGCAAGGTCGCAGTCGGGGCCGTCGCGGTGGCCGGCCTGTCTTTCTTCGCCGCGGGGACGGCCGCAGCAGACCCCATGCCGGCGCCCATGCCGCCGCCACTACCTGCGCCCATGCCGGTCCCGCTGCCTGCCGGCACGTACGTCGGCACCACCAACGTTCTCGGTGGTGACCTGATCTGGAAGGGCAAGACGTTCGGACCCGGGTGGGTCATGGACAACTTCGGGGTGTTCTTCCCGTACATCTTCGGCATGACCACTCCGGAAGCGAGCGGTTCCCTCGTCACCGACTACAGCCCCTCCGGGCTTCCCTTCCTGACCGACCGGATCACGCCGAGGCCCGACGGGACCTACGAGGGCACCGTCTACATCAACGGCAACCCGGTGGCGGGGTACGCCCTCCACAAGTAGGCAACCGGCAAGGTTCTACACCTTCGACGGCGCGAGCGGTTCGGGAATCGAGTCCGGCGCCGTGAGGGTGGCGCGACGGGTGGGAATGGCCAGCGTGATGGCCGCGGCGACGAGTGCGACACCGCAACCGATCAACAGGCCGGTTCGGAAGCCGCCCTCGGTGGGCAGGGTGTGGCCGGCGACCTGGACGCTCATCTGGGCGAGGACCACTCCGACGACGGCCGCGGACACCGCGGTACCGACCGAGCGCATGAGGGAGTTGACGCTGTTGGCGGAGGCGGTCGCGGACTGCGGCACGGCGCTCATCACGAGTGCGGGCATCGCGCCGTAGGCCAGGCCGACGCCCGAGCCGCAGATGCAGGTCACCACGACCAGGCCCCACGTCGACCCCATCAGGAACATCGACGATCCGTAGCCGAGCGCGATGACGAGGCTTCCGACGAGCAGGGTGACCTTCGGTCCGCGGGTGGACGACAGCTTGGCCCCGAAGGGGGAGACCGCCATCATCATCAGACCCGAGGGGGCCATCCACAGTCCCATGGCCAGCATCGACTGTCCCAGGCCGTATCCCGTGGACGCCGGCAACTGCAGGAGCTGCGGAACGATCAGGGACTGGGCGTACATGGCGAAGCCGACCACGACGGACGCGGCGTTCGTCAGCAGCACCTGACGGCCGGCGATCACCCGCAGGTCGACCAGTGGTTCGGGAGTGCGGAGTTCCCACCAGCCCCAGGCCGTCAACGCGACGACCGTGGTCGCGAACAGACCGAGGGTGGTGCTGCTCGCCCAGCCCCAGTCGGCGCCCTTGGAGACAGCCAGCAGCAGGGACACCAGTCCGACGCCCAGTCCGACTGCCCCGATGGGATCGAAGCGGGCCTTGGGACCGTGGACGGGCGTGGCGGGCACGAAGAACCAGAGCAGCACGGCGATCAGCGCGCTGAGCCCGGCGGCGCCCCAGAACAGCACGCGCCAGCTCGCATTCTCCGCGACCGTTGCGGCGAGCGGCAGACCGAGGGCGCCGCCGATGCCCATGGACGAGCTCATCAAGGCGATGGAGGAGTGCAGGCGCTCGGGCGGCAGCAGGTCCCGCAGTGCGCTGATTCCGAGCGGAATCATGCCCACACCGATCCCCTGCAAGCCTCGGCCGATCACCATCGGGGCCAGGGACGTCGCGAGTGCGCAGACCACCGAGCCGAGGACGAGCGGCACCGTGCAGATCAGCATCATTCGCCGCTTGCCGTACAGGTCACCGAGACGTCCGCTGACCGGTGTCGCCACGGCGCCGGCGAGCAGCGTCGCGGTGATCACCCAGGACGCGTTGGAGGCGGTCGTGTCGAGCAGTCGGGGGAGGTCGCCGATCAGCGGCACCACGAGGGTCTGCATGAGCGCGGCGACGATGCCGGTGAATGCCAGCACGGCGACGAGGCCGCCCGGGCGGACGGCGGGCGTCGGACTGTCCACACGAATCTCCTCAACTCTGCGAAACACAATTTGTGCACCATACATAGCGTATGCATGGTGCACAACATGTGTATCGTGCAATGGGCTCAGAAGGGACGTTTTCCGAGGTAAGCGGCGGCGAGACCGCACGCGACCACGGCACCCACGGACAGCCCGGTCGATGTCCACGCCCACGAGTCCAGCCCCACCGTGCTCGTGGATCCGACGAGCGGCGCGTACGCCGTCCACCCGTAGTCGGCGATCAGCGGGACGGCCAGCGCGGCCGGCACCGCCAGCGACGTAGCGGTGACCGATTCGCTCGACGGCAGACTCGACGCGACCGTGTACGAGGCCGCGAGCGGAAGGAGGAGCCACGTCGCACCCACCTGCAGGTTGTCCCACGGCGGGTGCTCGAACATCGTCGACGCGGCCACGACTGCGAGTGCCGCGATGCCGAGCACCGGCAGCGGATAGCGCCTGCCGAGCACGGCACCGGTCAGCACGAGCGCCGCGGGCACCAGCAGCCACGGCCAGGAGTCCGGGAACGCCGCCACGCCAATGTCCCCCGCGGCGACGAATGCCATCGCGGCGAGCAACACGATCCCGGTGCGGCTCTCCAGCGACAGCGAGGCGGCGATCACCGCCACGACCAGGACGAGTCCGAATATCCACCTGCCCTGCATGGCACCGTAGGTGCCCACGTTCCAGACACGTCGAACGAACCACCAGTACAGCACCAGCCCGATCAGCGGCAGAACGATCCCGACGACGAGGGCGCGCCCGCTCACCGCGACGTCCGTCCGCTCACCGAAGTCGCCGGACGCCAGCGTGACGGCCAGAACCACGGACGTGAGCGCGAGGACGGTCAGCGCCACCGGATCGAATGCGGGTTCCGGAAGGTAATCGGCGTAGCGCCGGGGAAAAGACGCCCGGAAGTGGTCGATCGGTCCGGCGAGGAGCAGTCCGGCGAGAACCCCCGCGGCGAGTGCGGTCTGTAACCATGCCCGGTCGGCGGTGGCGCACAGTCCGACGAGGCCGCCGAGCAGCAGGCCCGTACCGACTCCGCCGAGGTACACCTCGAAGTCCCACGGCCCCGTCGACGGAGCGACACCCAGCAGTGCGAGACCGGCGAAAGACAGCGTCGACAGGATCCGGCGGGCACGAACCAGCGCTGCCACCAGGACGGCGACGATCGCGGCGAGGAAGGCGCCGGCGGCCGGCCCGAGATACAACGCGTCCAGGCGGTCGCCGTCGACCACGAACGCGAACTCCCTGGACGTGGTGGACGTCAACGCAATTCCCGCGACGAACCCGCCCAGCAGCAGGCACACGTGCGAGATCCTGAATGTCATCCCCTGAGCATCGCGTAAGCGCACCGGCCTTGAAGTGACCGACGCGCAGGAGAAGGCTGGAGGTCGTCGCTGTGCCGTCGGCAGAGAAGGGGTGGTCCGCTTGGTCATCGACAACGACGTCTACAACCGTGTGGGGGAGTCGTGGTGGGAGGAGGACAACCCACTCAACCTGCTGCACGGAAGCCTGACGCCGGGACGATTCGCCTACTTCCGTAAGGTGCTCGGCGAGACGGTCGGTCGTGACCATCGGGGACTCCGCGCCCTCGACGTCGGGTCGGGCGGCGGGTTCCTCGCGGAGGAGTTCACCCGCATCGGTTTCCGGGTGACGGGCATCGATCCGTCCCCGGTGTCGGTCGACACCGCACGGCGTCACGCAGCCGGCTCGGCCCTCGACATCGAGTACCGCATCGGGTCGGGCGAACAGTTGCCGGTGCCGGATGCCGCGTTCGACGTCGTCTACTGCTGCGACGTCCTCGAGCACGTGTCGGATCTCGACGGAGTGATCGCCGAGACGTCCCGTGCGCTGAAACCCGGCGGCCTGTACCTGTTCGACACCATCAACCGCACATTCGCCAGCAAGCTCGTCGCGATCAAGATCATGCAGGAGTGGCGGATGACCCGGATGTTCGACACCCCCATCCACGACTGGTCGATGTGTATCCGTCCCGCGGAGCTGGAGCCGATCATGGCGCGGCACGGTCTGCGGCTCGGCGAGTTCGTCGGGCTCGGGCCGCGGTCGAAGAATCCTCTCCGGCTCCTGGACCTCGCCCGGGCCGGCGGAACACGGCTCAGCTACGGGGAGTTGAGCCGCCGGCTCGACTTCGGCCAGATCAGGAGCACGGCCATCTCCTACATGGGATTTGCGGTCAAGAACGACGAAAGCCCGCCGCGACGACGCGACGGGCTTCCGGACGGGCGTGACTAGCTGTAGTCGTAGAAGCCCTTACCGCTCTTCTTGCCGAGCTGTCCGGCGTCCACCTTGCGCTTGAGCAGCGTCGGGGGAGCGTAGTGCGGCTCGGCGAATTCCGCGTACAGCGACTCCGCCGCGGCGAGGGTGATGTCGAGGCCGACGGTGTCGATCAGCGTCAGCGGGCCCATCGGGTAGCCGCAGCCGCCCTTCATGGCCTCGTCGATGTCCTCGGCGGTCGCGTAACCCGACTCGAGCATCCGGACCGCCGACGTGAGGTACGGGATGAGCAGCGCGTTCACGATGAAACCCGCACGGTCACCGGCCCGCACCGTCTTCTTGCGCAGCGTGTTCTTCGCGTAGTCGGTGACCGCGAGGACGGTCTCCTCCGACGTGACGAGGCTGACCACGATCTCGACCAGCGGCATCACCGGCACCGGGTTGAAGAAGTGGACACCCACGACCTGCCCGGGACGCTGCGTGGCGTTGGCCATCTTGATCAGCGGGATGGACGACGTGTTGGACGCGAGGATGCCCGACGGCTTCACGATCTTGTCGAGCTTCTGGAAGATGTCGACCTTGAGCGACTCGATCTCCGGCGCCGCCTCGATCACGAGATCGCGGTCCGCGAAGTCCTCGATGTCGAGGGTGACCCGCACGCGGGCGAGCGCGGCGTCCGCGGCGTCCTGGTCGAGCTTGCCCGCCTTGACCCCGCGAGCCAGGGACTTCTCGATCCGGGCCTGCGCGGCCTCGGCGAATTCCGGCTTGGTCTCGAGGATGAGAACCGAGCTACCGGCCTTGATGCATACCTCGGCGATGCCGGCACCCATGGTGCCGCCGCCGATCACGCCTACTAGTTCCACGTTTCTCCTTAGATATGCCCGTGCGTGGTTAGCGAGTCCAGAGACTCTCTAACCACGCACGGGCGGCGTAGCCGCCTACTTCAACAGTGCACGCGACATCACGACGCGCTGGATCTGGTTCGTGCCTTCGTAGATCTGAGTGATCTTCGCATCACGCATCATCCGCTCGACAGGGAAGTCGGTGGTGTAGCCGGCGCCACCGAACAGCTGGACGGCGTCCGTGGTGACCTCCATCGCGACGTCGGAGGCGAAGCACTTGGCGGCAGCGGAGATGAAACCGAGGTTCTTCTCGCCGCGCTCGGCGCGGGCCGCGGAGGTGTAGACCATGAGGCGGGCGGCCTCGACCTTCATCGCCATGTCGGCGAGCATGAACTGCACGGCCTGGAAGTCGCTGATCGACTTGCCGAACTGCTTGCGGTCCTTGGTGTAGGCGAGAGCGGCGTCGAGGGCACCCTGCGCGAGGCCGACGGCCTGCGCGCCGATGGTGGGACGGGTGTGGTCGAGGGTCTGCAGCGCCGTCTTGAAACCGGTGCCGGGCTCGCCGATGATGCGGTCGCCGGGGATCTTGCAGTTCTCGAAGTAGAGCTCCGCGGTGGGCGAACCCTTGATGCCGAGCTTCTTCTCCTTCGGTCCGACGACGAAGCCTTCGTCGTTCTCGTGGACCATGAACGCGGAGATACCGTTGGCGCCCTTGTCGGCGTCGGTGACGGCCATGACGGTGTACCAGCTGGACTTGCCACCGTTGGTGATCCAGCACTTGGAGCCGTTGAGGATCCAGTCGTCGCCGTCGGCGTTGGCGCGGGTGCGCATGCCGGCGGCGTCCGAACCGGCTTCACGCTCGGACAGTGCGTAGGACGCCATGGCCTCGCCGGACGCGAGCTGCGGCAGGACCTGCTGCTTGAGTTCCTCGGACCCGTTGAGGATGAGGCCCATGGTGCCGAGTTTGTTGACGGCGGGGATCAGGGACGAGGAGCCGCAGACGCGGGCGACCTCTTCGATGACGATGCAGGTGGCGACGGAGTCGGCGCCCTGGCCGTCGTATTCCTCGGGGACGTGGATGGCGTTGAACCCGGAGTTCACGAGGGCGACGCGGGCCTCTTCGGGGAAGCGTGCATCCTCGTCGACTTCCTTCGCGTAGGGTGCGATCTCCTTCTCGGAGAGCGCGCGGATCGCGGACCGCAGTTCGTCGTGCTCTTCACCGAGCTTGAACAGATCGAAGTCCGGATTTCCGGCCATGGGGCGCTCCTTGCTGAGTCTCGACGGCACCGAGTCTGAATAGGCACTCCGTGCCAAGGTCATTGTCGTTCAGGTGGGCCGCAACGTTCGTGGTCGGCAAACTACTGCCACTACAGTGCAGTCAACCACGGCACTGAGTGCCAGTCAAGGGTGGTTGTCGTCACCGGCCACTCAGCCCCGGCGCCGGGACAGCTGGGCCTGGATACGTCCGGTGATCTCCTCCACCGGCGTTCCCGGCGGGTACGACACCACCAGCACCGCGTCCTGTTCCTGCGTCGACGCCCCCGGAGCGACGCCGAACGTCCGGCGCACGTCGAGGAGGGCCCGCTCGAGTTCGTCTGCGGTCGCGTCGGGGTCGCCCTTGATCATGTTCCGGAGCAGGAAGTTGTGGCACGCGGTGACGGCGGCCGCGAATCCGATGACCTTCAGGACCGGTTCGGTGGGTACGACACCGCGCAGGTAGTCGACGAACAACCGCTCGTAGCGGAAGCCGGTGACGATCTCCCGGTCGCGCAGGGCGGGAACCCGCTGGACCACCTGGTACCGGCGAGCCGACAACTCCCGGTTCTCGCGAAACCTGTCGAAGACCAGGCCTGCCGTCCTGCAGACCGCCGCCCACGGGTCGTCGGAATCCGTGGACAGATAATCGCCTGCCTGCTGCAACAGTGATTCGTGATCGGCGAAGATCACGTCCTCCTTGGAGCGGAACTGGCGGAAGAACGTCCGCCGGGACACGCCCGCGGCGGACGCGATCTGCTCGACGGTCGTCGCCTCGTACCCGTTCTCGGAGAACAGCCGGATGGCCTGCGCCACGACGTGGACGCGGAAGTCCGCGGGATCGATGCCGGGTGTGTCGACGCGCTCGGTCATGGGGCCCAGTATCCATTGGCGGCTTTGGGCCCGCAGTGCCCTGGACCCGGCGAGCCTTGCGGGCGGATACTCGAAACAGTGCGTCCGTCCTGGTAGGGCGGGGCGAGGTCGAGTTCGAGTGTGCCCTGGACAAGGTGAAGGACCCGTTCCGGGGGCGGGAGAAACGCGCCGCCCCGCGGACCTCCGTGTTCCGGGCGGCGGCGAACCGATTCCGCTCTCGGCGGCGCAGCGGGCCACATGGTTCGCGCAGCAACTCGAACCGCAGGTCCCGATCTCCATCGCCCAGTACGTGGAGTTCCACGGTGTGCTCGACATCGACCTGCTCCGGCAGGAGACGGTGGAAGCGGCCCGCGAGTTCGAATCACCCTTCCTCAAGGTGTACGCCGTCGAGGGCCGGCCGCTGCAGTATGTGGACCATCGGACGGACACGTCGATCGCGTACATCGACTTCCGCGCGGAAGACGACCCGGTGGCGGCGGCGCACGAATGGATGGAACGTGATTACGTCACGCCGCTCGACCTGAGCGCCGACCGGCTGGTCGAGACGTCGATCCTGCAGACCGGTGACACGCACTTCCTGTGGTACAGCAGGATTCACCACGTCGCCCTCGACGGCTACGGGGCCATGACGATGCTGCGCCGCATCGCGCACCGGTATTCCGCGAAAGTCGGGGGCCGCGAACCGGATCCGAACCGGGCGGTGAGTCTGCGGCAGTTGTACGACATCGACAGCCGGTACCGCGCCTCCGAGCGTTTCGTGACCGATCGGGAGTACTGGGCGGCGCGGGTCGCCGGGCTCGAGGGCACCACGCTGGCGCGGACGGCGGGCCAGGTGTCGGCCACCAGCACGGTGGAGAGCGCCATCCTCTCGGACGACGTCGTGGCCGTTCTCGATTCCCGCGACAGCCTGTCGGCGGCGACCATCATCGCGGCCGCGGCATGCTACCTGTCGCGACGTACCGGCAGAACCGATGTGCTGGTGACCATTCCGGTGTCGGCGCGCACCACGGCGGTGCTGCGCAATTCCGGTGGCATGCTCGTCAACGTGGCCCCGATGCCCGTCAGCGTCCGGGCCGACGACACCGTCGCGGAACTGATCGAGAAGGTCCAGCGTGAGCTGGTCGCCGCACTGCGACACCAGCGGTGCAGCCTCGACGACATCCGCCGCGACGCCGGCGACACCGCGACGACGGCACTGTACGGGCCGATGGTGAACGTCATGTTGTTCCGCCAGGAGGTCGCGCTGGGTTCGCTTCTCGGCGATTTCCACATCGTCACGTCGGGTCCGGTCGAGGACCTGCTGATCAACGTGTATCAGAGCGGCACCCCCACCAGGATCTTCGTGGACTTCCGCGCGAACCCCAGCCGCTACGACGACGCGGAACTGCGGGAACACCATCGGCAGTTCGTCGAATTGCTCGAGGAACTGGCCACCGCAGACCCGGCGTCCCGGGTGGGCCGCATCCACGAGACCAGTTCCCGCACCGGCGAACGACTTCTGCGCGAGGCCGAGGAAATCGAGTACTGGCGCCGGCAACTGGACGGGTTACCCGACTTCCTGCCGTTGCCCACCGACCGCCGGCGGCCCGCGAGGTTGTCACCGGCGAGCGACCGGGTCACCGTGGTGGTGCCGAGGGAATTGCACCGTCGCGTGGCCGCACTGGCCGACGCCGCCGGCACCGCCGCCCGCACGGTGTTCCTGACGGCCCTGTCGATCCTGCTCGGCAGGGTCACCGGAAGCAGCGACATCGCCGTCGGAATTGCCGTGGACGTGGGCGATCGCCCGGACACCGTGGTGGTGCGGTCGCGGTACGCGAGCGAGGTGTCGTGCCACGACTATCTGTCGCACGTCCGGGACGTCGCCACCGACGCGGTGGCGCACAGTGATGTTCCGTTCGACCGGCTGGTCCGGGAGCTCGGCGTGTCGGTGTCGGACGCGTACGCACCGATCGTCCAGGTGCTCCTCGACACCCGCACGCCCCGCTCCCCGGGTTCCACCGTCTCCGGCCTCGACCTGTGCGTGACCGTGACCGAAGCGGCCGACGAGTCGGGGGCTCCGGCTGGTGTGGCCGTCGAATTCGGTTTCGCCGCAGAACTGTTCGACGCCCACACGATCCGGGTGGCCGCCGAGCGGTACCTCCGCATACTCGGCGCGATGGCGGCCGACCCCGAGGTTCCGGTCGGAGACATCGAGATCCTCTCCGCGGACGAACGTTCCGCGCTTACACCGGTACGAGGACGGCCGGGCCGGTCCGAGCGCACCCTGCCCGACCTCTTCGCGGACGCCGCCGCGCTGGATCCGGCGGCGACGGCCCTGTCGCGGCAGGGCGAGCAGTTGTCATACCGCGAGCTGGACCGGTGGTCGACACAGGTCGCGCGGATGCTGATCGACCGCGGGGTGGGGCCGGAATCGTTCGTCGCGCTGGCACTGCCGCGCTCGTTCCGGTCGGTGGCGTCCGTGTGGGCCGTCGCGAAGACGGGGGCGGCATTCGTCCCGGTGGACCCGAATTACCCGCCCGACCGAATCGACTACATGCTCGCCGATTCCGGTGCGGTGCTGGGCCTGACGGAGGAGTCGCTGCGGGGAAGCCTCCACGATTCGATTCCCTGGTGCGTGCTCGACGACCCGGACTTCCAGGCCGCCTGCGCGGCCCGGTCGGACAATCCGGTGACCGACTCCGACCGCATCCGGCCCCTGCACCTCGACAATTCCGCGTACCTGATCTACACGTCCGGCTCGACGGGGCAGCCGAAGGGCGTCACCGTCACGCACCGCGGGCTCGACAACTTCGCGGCCGACCAGCAGGAACGTTTCGGCGCCACGAGATCGTCCCGGACACTGCACTTCTCGACGCCGAGTTTCGACGCGTCCGTCTTCGAGTACCTGCAGGCGTTCGGGGTGGGTGCCACGATGGTGGTCGTGCCGCCGTCCGCGTACGGTGGCCCGGAACTGGCCGACCTACTGCGGTCGGAACGTGTCACGCACGGCTTCGTCACCACGGCAGCGCTGGGCACGATCCCGCCGGATTCGCTGGGCGACTTCCTCGACGTGGTCGTGGGCGGTGAGGTCTGCCCGCCCGAACTGGTGGCCCGGTGGGCGCCGGACCGCAGGTTGCACAACGCGTACGGTCCCACCGAAACGACCGTCATGGCGAACATCAGCGCACCGATGACCCCGGGTGACCCCATCACACTCGGCGGTCCGATCAGAGGCGCCGAGGAAGTGGTACTCGACGCCCGGCTCCATCCGGTACCCATCGGGGTACCCGGTGAGCTGTACATCGCCGGTGCCGGTGTGGCGCGGGGCTATCACCGCCGTCCCGGTCTCACCGCGGCGCGGTTCGTCGCCGACCCCTACGGCCGGGGCCGGATGTACCGCACCGGTGACGTGGTGCG
Source organism: Rhodococcus sp. ACPA1 (assembly GCF_002300195.1). Taxonomy (NCBI): domain Bacteria; kingdom Bacillati; phylum Actinomycetota; class Actinomycetes; order Mycobacteriales; family Nocardiaceae; genus Rhodococcus; species Rhodococcus sp. ACPA1. Next base: position 812,804 of record NZ_NSDX01000005.1, read on the forward strand.
GTGGCGGCCCGACCACACGCTCGAGTACCTGCGACGCAGCGACTTCCAGGTGAAGGTGCGGGGTTTCCGCATCGAGCTCGGCGAGATCGACGCAATGCTGCAGACACATCCGGACGTGCGGCTGGCCGTCACCATCGGCAGGCCGGGGCCGTCCGGGGACACGGTCCTGGTCTCGTACGTCGTCCCGGCCCCCGGCAGGCCGATCGAGACGACGGAACTGCTGCGACAGGTGCGGAACCGGTTGCCGGCGTACATGGTTCCCTCGGTCGTCGTGGTGCTGGACGAGATCCCGTTGACCCCGGTCGGCAAGCTGGACCGCGCGGCGCTGCCGGAACCGCGGTTCCTGTCCGCCGCCGCCGAGTTCAAGGCGCCTACCGACCCGGTCGAGGAGTCGATCGCCGAGGTCTTCACCGAGGTCCTCGGCGTCGAACGGATCAGTGTCGACGACAGCTTCTTCGACCTCGGCGGAAATTCCCTCGTGGCGACGCGGGTGATCGCGCGCGTCAACGCGGCACTCGGATCGGATGTGGGTGTGCGGGCGTTGTTCGAGGCGCCCACCGTCGAACTGCTGGCCGCCTACGTTCGCCGTGCGGGTACGGAGTTCGTGGACCGACCACCCCTGGTCGTCGGGGAGCGGCCCGACCGGATCCCGTTGTCGCTGGCGCAGCAGCGGATGTGGTTCCTCAACCAGTTCGACACGTCCTCGGTGGCGTACAACATTCCGATGGCCGTGCGCCTCACCGGACCTCTGGACTCGGACACGTTGCGGGCCGCGGTGGGGGACGTGATCGAGCGGCACGAGTCGTTGCGCACCGTGTATCCCGCGTCGACGGACGGGCCGTACCAGGTGATCGTCGACACCGCGGACGTCGTCCCGGACCTCACCCCGCACGTCGACGGCGACGAGTCGCTGCACGAGAGGATCGCGACCCTCCTCGCGGGCGGATTCGACGTGAGTGCGAAGGTGCCGCTGCGCGCGGCGCTGTTGTGGACCGGCCCCGACGAACACGTGCTGGTGATCGTGGTGCATCACATCGCCGCGGACGGGGCGTCGCTGGCGCCGCTGGCCCGCGACCTGATGGTCGCCTACTCGGCGCGCCGGTCCGGGACGCCGCCGAGCTGGGAGCCGCTGCCCGTGCAGTACGCCGACTTCAGCGTGTGGCAGCGTCGCCTCCTCGGCAGCGCCGGCGACGCGGACAGCCTCATGTCCCGGCAGCTGCAGTACTGGCGCGGTGTGCTGGCCGAACTCCCGGAGGTCAGCGCCCTGCCGCTCGACCGGAACAGGCCGGTCACCCGCTCCCTCGAGGGTGCGACCGCGGCGTTCTCGATCGACGCGGGCCTGCACCGGCAACTGCTCCTCCTCGCGCGCGAGCACCACGCAACCCTGTTCATGGTGATGCACGCGGCGCTGGCCGTGCTGCTGTCGAGGATGACCGGGTCGGGTGACGTCGCCATCGGAACCCCGATCGCGGGTCGCGGCGAGGCGGCGCTGGACGACCTGGTGGGGATGTTCGTCAACACGCTCGTGCTGCGGACTCCGGTGGAGTCCGGTGAGGTGTTCACCGACGTGCTGGCCCGGGCCCGCGACACAGATCTGGGCGCGTTCGGGCACACCGACGTTCCCTTCGAGAGCGTCGTCGACGAGCTGGCACCTGGCCGGTCGACATCCCACTCGCCGCTGTTCCAGGTGCTGCTCGAATTCCAGAACACCGTGCGCGCCCACCTCGAACTGCCGGGCCTGACCGTCGAGGCGGTCGACGTCGACCCGGGGGTCGCCAAATTCGACCTGCAGCTGTCGCTCGCCGAATACCACGACGAGAAGGGCGCCGCCGCAGGTATGGCCGCCGCCTTCCTGTACGCGACGGACGTGTTCGACCGGACGTCGGTGGTGGGGTTCGGGGAACGATTCGTCCGGGTGCTGCGGGCGGTGGTCGACGACCCGGCGGCGGTGGTGGGGGACATCCCGGTTCTCGGTGCGATCGAGCGCGACCTGGTGCTGGACCGGTGGAACCGTGCGGGTGTCACCGCCGACGCGCAGACCGTGGTCGAGTTGTTCGCGCGGGTGGCCGCGTCGACCCCGGACGCCACTGCGGTCGTGTGCGGTGACGGGACGCTGTCCTACGCCGAACTGGACGAGCGGGCGAACCGGTTGGCCCGGTTGCTGATCGCCGAGGGTGTGGGAACCGAGTCGCTGGTCGCGGTGATGGTGGATCGCACGCCTGCCCTCGTGGTGACGTTGCTGGCGGTGCTCGCCGCCGGTGGCGGGTACGTCCCGGTCGACACCAGCTATCCCGCCGAGCGGGTGGCAGCGATGTTCGAGGACGCGCGGCCCGTCTGCGCCGTGGTGAGCGCGGAATTCGCGTCGCTGGCGCCGACCGGGGTTCCGGTGGTGGCGCTCGACGATCCGTCGACGGCGCGTGCGGTGACGGCACTGTCCGGGCTGCCGGTCACCGACTCGGACCGGTTGCGGCCACTGCGGGCCGACGCCGTCGCGTACGTCATCTTCACGTCGGGGTCGACCGGGCGGCCGAAGGGCGTCCAGGTGTCGCATCGGTGCGTCGTCACGCTGCTCGCCAACACGCGGGAGTTGTTCGGGTTCGACTCGTCCGACGTGTGGACGCTGTTCCACTCGTACGCGTTCGACTTCTCCGTCTGGGAACTGTGGGGTGCGCTCGTCCACGGTGGCCGGCTGGTGCTGGTCGACTACTTCACCGCACGGTCGCCGGACACGTTCCTCGAACTGCTGCGCCGGGAACGGGTGACGGTGCTGAACCAGACCCCGACGGCGTTCTACCAGCTGACGGAGGCCGACCGTGCGGCGAACGCCGTCGAGGACACCGACCAGGCGCCACTGTCGCTGCGGCACGTGATCTTCGGTGGCGAAGCCCTCGACGTCGGACAGCTGGAGCGGTGGTACACCCGGCACGACGACCGGGCCCCCGTGCTGGTGAACATGTACGGCATCACCGAAACCACGGTGCACGTCAGCTTCCTCGCCCTCGATCGTGCGCTGGCGGCGTCGGTGCCGGGCTCGGTGATCGGCGGCGGACTCCCCGGTCTGCGTGTCTACGTCCTCGACGGCCGGCTGCACCCGGTGCCGCCCGGGGTGGTGGGCGAGCTGTACGTGTCCGGCGACCAGGTGACCCGCGGCTACATCGGCAGGCAGGGTTTGACCGCGACGCGTTTCGTCGCCGACCCGTTCGACCACCACCGGGCGGGCGCGCGCATGTACCGGTCGGGTGACGTCGTGAAGTGGGGTGCGGGCGGCCGGCTCGAGTACATGGGGCGCAGCGACTTCCAGGTGCAGCTGCGCGGGTTCCGGGTGGAACTCGGCGAAGTGGAGGCGGCTCTGGCCGCGTGCCCCGGGGTGGCGCAGTCGGTGGTCGTGGTGCGCGGCGACGACCGGGACGGCGACCGGCTGGTGGGCTACCTGGTCCGGGAGACCGGTGCCGATGTCGATGCGGCGGCGGTTCTCGACGCGGTCGGGGCGAGCGTTCCGTCGTACATGGTGCCGGCCGCGGTGGTGGTGATCGACGCCCTGCCCCTGACAGTCAACGGCAAACTCGATCGGAAAGCGCTGCCCGAAGCGGACTTCGGCACTTCGACGGTGGGATTCGCCGCCCCGCGCAATCCGGTGGAGGAGATCGTCGCCGCGGTGTTCGCCGACCTTCTCGGCATCGTCCGGGTGGGGGCGAACGACAGCTTCTTCGCACTCGGAGGGAACTCGCTGACCGCGACCCGGCTCGTCGCGCGCGTCAACGCTGCAGTCGGCGACCGGCTGGGCGTGCGGGACGTGTTCGACGCCCCGACTGTCGCCGGGTTGGCCGCCCGCGCCGAGGCCGGGGACTCCAACCTGGAATCCCGGCCGGCGCCGGCCCCGCGGGACCCGTCGCGGGAGGTCCCCGTCTCGCTCGCACAGCAGCGGATGTGGTTCATCAACCAGTTCGACACGGCCAGTGCGGCGTACAACGTCGCGATCGCGCTCCGCCTCACCGGCACGCTCGACGCGCAGGCGCTGGAGGCGGCCGTCGCCGACGTCGTCGAGCGCCACGAGTCCCTCCGCACCGTCTTCCCCCTCACCGACAGCGGTCCGCGGCAGGTGATCCTCCCGGCAGAGAAGGTGGCGCCCGCTCTCACGCCGCACGCCGTCGGGTCGGTGGACCTCCACGCGGAACTGCACCGCCTGCTCTCCGCAGGGTTCGACGTGACGGCGGAGGCACCGGTTCGGGCCCGGCTGTTCGGGGTGAACGAGCACGAGCACGTGCTGGCCGTGGTCGTGCATCACATCGCGGCGGACGGCTTCTCGATGGTTCCGCTCGCCCGCGACGTCCTGTCGGCGTACACCGCGCGGCGCCGCGGCGCCGCGCCGGACTGGACCCCGCTGCACGTGCAGTACGCCGACTACACACTGTGGCAACGTGACTGGCTCGGCGACGAAGACCAACACGGTTCGCCGCTCGCCCGCCAACTCGACTACTGGACCGCGACACTGGCCGACCTCCCGGATGTGCTGGAACTGCCGACGGACCGGCCCCGCCCGGCCGCCCGCACCCTGGGCGCGGGCCGCGTCGAGTTCGAGATCGACCCGGACCTCCACCGGAGCGTCGTGCAGCTCGCACGCAGGCACGGGTCGACCGTGTTCATGGCCCTGCACTCCGCGCTGGCCGTCCTGCTGTCGCGGCTGAGCGCGTCGGACGACGTCGCCGTGGGCACACCCATCGCGGGCCGAGGCGAGGCCGAGCTCGACGACCTGGTCGGGATGTTCGTGAACACTCTCGTGCTCCGGACCCCCGTCGACGGCGCCCGCACGTTCGCCGAGCTGCTCGGGCAGGTCCGCGAGGCCGATCTCGGGGCGTTCACGCACGCGGACGTCCCGTTCGAACGTGTCGTGGAGAGCCTGCGTCCCTCCCGTTCGACGGCGTACTCGCCGCTGTTCCAGGTGATGCTCGAATTCCAGAACACCGAGCGCCCCGAGTTGGAGCTGCCGGGCCTCCACGTCGAACCCCTCGACCTCGCGTTCGACACGATCAATTTCGACCTCCAGCTGACCCTGCGGGAGAACGTCGACGCCGAAGGACATCCCGCGGGCATCAGTGCGGCACTCGGGTACGCCACCGACATCTTCGACGTGGACACGGTGGCCGCGTTCGCCGCGCGCCTGGTCCGGATCCTGAGTGCCGTCATCGAGTCGCCGGACGCCCCGGTCGGCGACGTCGACGTCCTCGGCGCCGGCGAGCGGGTCGCACTGACGTCCGCGAGCGGCGGCCCCGGAGTGGCGGCTCGGACGCTGCCGCAGTTGCTGGCGGCCGCCAGGGCCGCGGACCCGGACGCTGCGGCGCTGTCCTTCGAAGGGCGTCAGGTGTCCTACCGCGACCTCGACGAATGGTCGAACAGGCTCGCCCGGCTCCTGATCGAGCGCGGCGTCGGCCCGGAACAGGTGGTGGCTCTGGCGCTGCCGCGGTCGATCGAATCCGTGCTGGCCGTCTGGTCGGTGGCCAAGACCGGGGCCGCGTTCCTGCCGGTCGACCCGAATCATCCGGCCGAGCGCATCGAGTACATGCTCGGCGACTCGGGCGCCGTCGCCGGTCTCACCACGGCCGCGCTGCAGTCAGCCCTTCCCGCGTCGATCCCGTGGCTGGTGCCGGGCGACCCCGGGACCGAGGCCGAACTCGCGCTGCTCCCGGCGGCGGGGGTGACCGACACCGACCGTACGTCGGCGTTGCACGTGGACCACCCCGCGTACGTCATCTACACGTCGGGATCGACGGGCAGGCCGAAGGGCGTGGTGACCACGCACCGCGGTCTGGCGAATTTCGCTGCGACGGAGCAGAACACGTTCGACACGACGGCGGCGTCCCGCACCCTGCACTTCGCGTCGCCGAGCTTCGACGCCTCCGTGCTGGAGCTGATGCTGGCGGTCGGGCCGGGCGCGACGATGGTGATCGCGTCCCCGTCCGTCTACGGCGGCGAGGAGCTCGCGGATCTGCTGCTGCGCGAGCGGGTCACGCACTGCTTCGTCACCCCGGCGGCGCTCGCCTCGGTCGATCCCGCCGGCCTCGAGAGCGTGCGGTGCGTGGTGACCGGCGGCGAGGCCTGCCCGCCGGAACTGGTGGCCCGCTGGGCGCCGGGCCGGGCCATGTTCGATGCGTACGGTCCGACCGAGTCGACCGTCGTGTCGAGCATCAGCACCCCGCTGGCGCCGGGCGAACCGGTCACGATCGGCGCGCCGACGCTCGGGTTCACCGAGGCGGTCCTCGACGCGCGGCTGCATCCCGTACCGGCGGGGGTCGCGGGGGAGCTGTATCTCACCGGCCCCGCGCTCGCACGCGGCTATCACGGGCGATACGCGCTGACTGCGGAACGCTTCGTGGCCAACCCCTTCGGGCCGGCGGGCAGCCGGATGTACCGGACCGGCGACCTCGTGCGCTGGACGGTGGACGGGCAACTCGACTACCTGGGGCGCACCGACTTCCAGGTGAAGATCCGCGGATTCCGGATCGAGCTCGGCGAGGTCGAATCGGCGCTGCTCGCGCACGGCGACGTGGCGGCGGCGGTCGCCGACGTGCGCCGGGACGAACGGTCCGGCGACCGGCTGATCGGGTACGTGGTCCCCGAACCCGGGGCGGACATCGATCCGGGCGAAGTGCTGCAGTTCGCGGGCACGCGGCTCGCGTCGTACATGGTGCCCGCCGCCGTCGTGGTGATCGCGGCGCTCCCGGTGACGGTCCACGGCAAGCTCGACCGGAAGGCGCTGCCGGAACCGGACTTCGGTGTCGCCGCCACCGACAGTCGTCCGCCACGCACCGAGACGGAGGCGCTGCTCGCCGGTCTGTTCCGGGACGTGCTGGGACTCGAGTCGGTGGGTGTGGACGATTCGTTCTTCGCGCTGGGCGGCGACAGCATCATGTCGATCCAGCTGGTGGCCCGCGCGAAGGCAGCCGGCCTGATCCTCTCCCCGCGGGACGTGTTCGAGCGCAGGACCGTCGCCGGTCTCGCCGAGGTGGCCCACTACGAGCGCGCGGATACCGTGGTGCTGGAGGAACTTCCCGGCGCCGGCGTCGGCCCGGTTCCGCTGACACCCGTCGTCGCGTGGATGCTGGGGCGCAGCGGCGGCCGGCTGGACCGGTTCTCCCAGGCCGTGCTGGTCACCGCGCCGCCCCGGCTCACCCGTGACGATCTCGCCGCCGCCGTCGACGCCGTGCTGGACCGCCACGACGTGCTCCGCGCGCGGCTCGCCGTCGACGAGGCGGGGCAGTGGGCCATGACGGTGCTGCCGACCGGGTCGGTGCAGGCCGACGCGCTGATCCATTACGTGCCCGTGACGTCGTTCGACGCCGGTGACTTCGACGCGGTGGCGAGAGCGGAACTGAACGCGGCGGCGGACCGCCTGGACCCGGCCTCGGCCAGCATGGTGCAGGTGCTCTGGTTCGACGGTCCCGGCGGGCAGGGGCGGTTGCTGCTGGTCGCGCATCATCTCGTGGTCGACGGCGTGTCGTGGCGGATCCTGATCTCGGATCTGGCGGCGGCCCACACCTGCGTCACCGAGAGGCTGACCGCGGCGCTGCCTGCGGTGGGGACGTCGATGCGGCGGTGGTCGCACGGACTCACCGATGCCGTAGGGCCTCGACGCGCCGAAGCCGGCCGGTGGCAGTCGATCCTGGACGGCCCCGATCCGCTCGTCGGCTCCCGGCCGCTGGATCCCGCAGTCGACGTCGATGCCACGACGGGCCGCGTCACCGTGGAAGTACCCGCACACGTCACCGAGGCACTCCTCACCACGCTGCCCGCCGCCTTCCACGGCACCGTCGGCGACGGCCTCCTCACGGCGCTCACGCTGGCGATGATTCGGTGGCGGCGCCGTCGTGGGGTCGAGACGACCGACGTGCTGATCAACCTCGAGGGTCACGGACGCGAAGACCACGTCGTGCCCGGCGCCGACCTGTCCCGCACCGTCGGGTGGTTCACCACACTGTTCCCGGCGCGACTCGACCTCACCGGCATCGGCGTCGACGCCGCCCTCGCCGGCGACGACGCGGCCGGGTCCGCGATCAAGGCGATCAAGGAACAACTCCTCGCCATCCCCGATCACGGCATCGGCTACGGGATGCTGCGGTACCTGGATCCGGTCGGCTCGGAGGCACTGCGCCGATTCCGGCCACCGCAAGTGAGTTTCAACTATCTCGGCCGGGTCGCGACGAGCGGGGGCGACGTGCCCTGGCTACCCGTCGCGGGCAGCGGGGACCTCGGCGGAACCCAGAACTACGACATGCCCGCCGCCTGGGTCGTGGACGTCAACGCCGCCACCACCGCCCGGGACGGCGCACCGGTACTCACCGCGACGTGGTCGTACCCCACGGGTGTGCTGGCCGCCGAGGACGTGGAAGAGCTGTCCGCACTGTGGGTTCGGGCGCTCACCGCCCTGGCCGAGCACGCGAGCCGTCCGGGCGCCGGCGGGCTGACGCCGTCCGATCTCGATCTGGTGTCCGTCGGGCAGACGGATATCGACCGGTTCGAGGGCACCTACCCGGACCTCGCCGACGTCTGGCCGTTGTCACCGCTGCAGGCCGGTCTGCTGTTCCACGCGCAGCTGTCCGAGCATCGCCTCGACGCGTATCAGGTGCAACTGGTCCTCGACCTCCGCGGCACCGTCGACTCCGCCAGACTCCGTCGCGCCGCACAGGGCCTGCTCGACCGGCACGCGAACCTCCGGGTGGCGTTCGCGGACACCGGTGGCGGACCGGTCCAGGTGGTACTCGCCAGGGCGACCGCGCCGTGGACCGACGTCGACCTGTCGGATCTCGACGACACCCGGATCGCGACGGAGGCGGCGGCACTCGTCGCGGCCGACCGCGCCGTCCCGTTCGAGATGTCCGAGGCGCCGCTGCTCCGATTCACGTTGCTGCGCACCGCACCCGACCGGTACCGGCTGGTCGTGACCCACCATCACATCCTCCTCGACGGATGGTCGACGCCGCTGGTGATCAAGGACCTGCTCGTCCTCTACGCCGCGGACGGCGATACGACGGCCCTGCCCCGCGTCACCTCCTACCGCGACTACCTGCAGTGGATCGGCAGGCAGGACCACGAACGGTCCACGGCCGCCTGGGTATCCGCCCTCGCCGGCTCGGACGAGCCGACGTTCGTGGCGCCAGCGGCGCGCGGCGAGCAGAGCTTCGCCGAACCCGAGGACGTGCGACTCGACGTGGGCGAGGAGAAGACCCGGGCGCTCGAGACCCTCGCGCGGGAGCACGGGCTGACGATGAACACCCTCGTCCAGGTGGCGTGGGGGCTCGTGCTGACCACACTCGGCACACGCGAGGACGTGGTTTTCGGAGCCACGGTGTCCGGCCGCCCACCGGGAGTGGCAGGCATCGAGTCGATGGTCGGGCTGTTCATCAACACGGTGCCCGTCCGGCTGCGCCTGCGCCGCGAGGAGACGCTCGCCGAACTGCTGCAGCGGTTCCAGCGTGAACAGTCCGCCCTCCTCGATCACCACTACGTGGGACTCACCGAGATCCAGCGCGCCGTGGGCGAGGGCGTCGTGTTCGACACGCTGACCGTGTTCGAGTCGTATCCGGTGGACCGCATGGGGTTGTCGGAAGACACCGACATCGACGGCATGCACGTCGCCGGGATCGAGGGGATCGACTCCACCCACTACCCGTTCACCCTGATGGCGCACGTCGACACCGGACTGCACCTGCGACTGCGGTACCAGCCGAACGTCTTCCAGAGCGAGTTCGCGGAGTCGGTGACGGCCCGCGTCGCGCGCGTCGTGCAGATCCTGCTGTCGGACATCGACACACCCATCGCCCACCTCACCCTGCTGTCGGAGGCCGAACTCCGGGAGTACACCGCGGTGTCCGGGGCCCCCGCCGGCCCGCCGAAGACCCTGCCCGAGATCCTCACCGCCTCGGCCGGGAACCGGCCGGAGGCGCCCGCGCTCGTCTTCGACGGACGCGAGACGAGCTACCGGGAACTCGACGAGCGGTCGAGCGCGCTGGCCCGCGTCCTCGTCGAACGCGGTGCCGGGCCGGAGACGTTCGTGGCGCTCGGGCTACCCCGATCACGGGAATCGGTGCTGGCCGTGTGGGCGGTCGCGAAAGCGGGCGCGGCGTTCGTGCCCGTCGACCCGAACTATCCCGCCGACCGCATCGAGCACATGCTGGCCGATTCCGGTGCGGCACTGGGTGTGACGACGTCGGCACACCGGCACCGATTGCCCGGTTCCGTGCCGTGGCTGGTGCTGGACGACCCGGCCTTCGACAGCACGTGGGCCGCCGCATCGCCGGTCCGCGTCACCGACCTGGACCGCCGGTCGGTGCTCGACGTCGACCACGCCGCGTACGCGATCTACACGTCCGGGTCCACCGGCAGGCCGAAGGGCGTCGTCGTCACCCACCGCGGTCTGGCGAACCTGCTCACCGAGCAGACCGAGCACTACACCGTGTCGCCCGACGCCCGGTGCCTGCACATCTGTTCACCCAGCTTCGACGTGGCGATACTCGAACTCGTCCAGTCGTGTGCGGCCGGGGCGACGCTCGTCATCGCTCCCCCCGACGTCTACGGCGGCGCGGAACTGGCCGCGCTGCTGCGACGCGAACGCGTCACCCACGCCTGCATCACCCCGGCCGTCCTGGCCACCGTGGAGCGCGACCGCATCGAGCACCTCGAGGCGCTCGTCGTGGCCGGCGACGCCGTCGGCGACGAACTGGTCGCCGCGTGGGGTGCGGATCGGGCGATGTACAACGGGTACGGCCCCACCGAGGCCACCATCCTCACCACCTTCAGCCGGCCGATGAGACCGGGCGAACCGGTCACCATCGGAAGCCCCGTCCGCGGCATCGCGCTGTCGGTCCTCGACGCGCGGCTGCAGCCCGTTCCGGCCGGGGTGCCCGGCGAGCTGTACATCGCGGGACCGGCGCTGGCCCGCGGATACCACCGGCGACCGGCTCTCACCGCGGAGCGGTTCGTCGCCGACCCCTACGGCGGCGGCCGGATGTATCGCACGGGCGACGTGGTGCGGTGGCGTCGCGACCACACCCTCGAATACCTCGGGCGCAGCGACTTCCAGGTGAAGATCCGCGGTCAGCGCGTCGAACTGGGGGAGATCGATTCGGTTCTCACCACCCACCCACACCTCGACTTCGCCGCGACTCTCGGCAGGCCGGGCCCGCTGGGGGACACCGCACTGGTGTCGTACGTGCTGCCGCACGACGGCGAGGAGGTGGCGGCGCCGGACGTGCTCGCGTTCGCGGGCCGGATCCTCCCCAAATACATGGTGCCCGCCGCGGTGGTGGTCCTCGACGAGATTCCACTGACCCCCGTCGGCAAGCTCGACCGGAAAGCGCTGCCCGCACCGGAATTCACGTCGGCGACCATCGGCTACCGGGCGCCCACCACTCCGGTCGAGGAGGCCGTCGCGCAAGTGTTCGCCGACGTGCTCGGTGCCCCGCGCGTCGGTGCGGACGACAGCTTCTTCGAACTCGGCGGCGACTCGCTCAGCGCCACCCGGGCGGTGGCGCGCATCAACTCCGCCCTCGACGCCGGGATCGGCGTGGCCGCACTGTTCGACGCGCCCGTCGTCGCCGATCTGGCGGTCCGGATCGACTCGGCGGCGACGGCGACCACCCCGTCGGTGGCACTCGCCGCACGACCACGCCCCGACCGGATCCCGTTGTCGCTGGCGCAGCAACGCATGTGGTTCGTCAACCAGTTCGACACGTCCTCGCCTGCCTACAACATCCCGATCGCCCTGCGACTGACCGGAGTCCTCGATCACGCCGCCCTGCTCGCTGCGGTCGGTGACGTCGTCGAGCGGCACGAATCACTCCGCACCGTGTTTCCCGGGTCGGTGGACGGACCGCACCAGGTGATCGTCGATCCCGGGCGGGCCACCCCCCGCCTCGATCCGGTGGCCGTCGCCGGTGACCGTGCACTGCGGGACGCCCTCGCAGCCCTCGTCGGCGCCGGTTTCGACGTGAGCGACGAGATCCCGTTCCGCACAATGCTGTTCGAGCTGGAACCCGAGCAGCACGTCCTCGCCATCGTCGTGCACCACATCGCCGCCGACGGGTTCTCCATGATGCCGCTGGCCCGCGACGTCATGCTCGCGTACACCGCCCGGACCGTGGGGGACACCCCCGGCTGGACCCCGCTGCCCGTGCAGTACGCCGACTACAGCGTGTGGCAACGGGACTTCCTCGGTGCGGTCGACGACCCCGACTCGGTGCTGTCGAGGCAGCTGGGCTACTGGACGGACACCCTGTCCGGTGCGCCCGAGGTGCTGCAGATCCCGGTCGACCGGCCGCGCCCCGCCCAGCGGTCGTACCGCGGGGACGTCGTCGAATTCGACGTGCCGGCCCGGCTGCACCGGGCATTGAACACGATCGCGGCCCGACATAATTCGACGCTGTTCATGGCGGTCCACGCGGCGTTCGCCGTCCTGCTGTCCCGGTTGTCGGGCACGGACGACGTCACGATGGGTACGCCCGTCGCCGGTCGCGGGCAGGCGGTACTCGACGACGTGGTGGGCATGTTCGTCAACACGCTCGTCCTGCGGACGGCGGTGGATCCGCGGGCGTCGTTCGGTGAGGTACTGACTGCGGTCCGGGCCGCCGATCTCGGTGCGTTCGAGCACGCGGACATCCCGTTCGAGCGGCTGGTCGACCATCTCGCCCCCGAACGATCCACGTCGCACACCCCTCTGTTCCAGGTGCTCATCGAATTCCGGAACGCGGAGGGCACCCACCTCGAACTGCCCGGACTCACCGTCGACTCGCTCGACGTGGACCTGGGCGTCGCGAAGTTCGACCTGGAACTGAGCGTCGCCGAACAGATCGACACGGACGGCGCACCGGCCGGACTCGCTGCCGGACTGCGGTTCGCGACGGACGTGCTCGATCGCGGCACCGTGGTGCGGTTCGGGGACCGGTTCCTGCGGGTGCTCGAGTCGGTCGCCGCTGCCGAGGGGATCCCGGTGGGCGACATCGAGATCCTGGACACGGTGGAGCGGGATCTGGTGCTGCCGGCGCTCGCCGAGCCCGCCGCGCCGGACGCCACCCTGGCGGAACTGTTCGAGCGGGCCGCGCGGCGTTCCCGGCACGCGACGGCCGTCGCGTGCGAAGGCGTCTCGCTCACCTACGAAGAGCTGGACACCCGGGCGAATCGTCTGGCGCGGTTGCTGATCGTGCGGGGCGCCGGCCCCGAGACTCTGGTGGCCGTCGCCGCCGCGCGGTCGGTGGATCTGGTGGTGGCGCTGCTCGCGGTGGTGAAGTCGGGCGCCGGTTATGTGCCCGTGGACGTCACGTACCCGGCGGAGCGGCTCGCGTTCGTGTTCGCCGACGCCCGGCCGGTGTGTGTGCTGACCACCGAGGCCGAATCCGACGCGGTCCGGGCGAGCGGGGTCCCGCTCCTCCTCGCGGACAGCGCGGAGACGGTGGCCGAACTCGACCGTACGTCTCCGCTGCCGGTGACCGACGGCGACCGGACCGGGCCACTGCGCCCGGACTCGGTGGCGTACGTCATCTACACCTCCGGCTCGACGGGCCGGCCGAAAGGCGTTCAGGTGGCGCACCGCAACGTCGTCACCCTGTTCGCGAACACGCAGCCCCTGTTCGGGTTCGATGCCTCCGACGTGTGGACGATGTTCCACTCGGCGGCATTCGACTTCTCCGTGTGGGAGTTGTGGGGTGCGCTGCTCCACGGCGGCCGGCTGGTGGTGGTCGACTACTTCACGACCCGCTCACCCGACATGTTCCTGCGACTGCTGCGGGACGAGAACGTCACCGTCCTGAATCAGACCCCCACCGCCTTCTACCAACTCGCCGAGGCGGACCGGGTGGCCGGTGCCGCCGAACTCGCCCTCCGCGTCGTGGTGTTCGGCGGCGAAGCCCTCGACCTGGGGCAGCTCACCCGCTGGTACGCGCGGCGCGTCGACACCGCCCCGGTGCTGGTGAACATGTACGGCATCACGGAAACCACCGTGCACGTCAGTCACCTGCCGCTGGACGAGGAACTCGCAGCGTCCGCCTCGGCCTCCGTGATCGGCCGGGCGCTGCCCGGCCTGCGCGTCTACGTGCTCGACACCCGCCTGCACCCGGTGCCGCCGGGAGTGGTCGGGGAACTCTACGTGTCGGGCGCGCAGGTGTCCCGGGGTTATCTGGGCCGGTTCGCGCTCACGTCGACCCGGTTCGTGGCCGACCCCTACAGACCCGGGTCGCGGATGTACCGGTCCGGCGACCTCGGCCGGTGGAACACGGACGGCCAGCTGGAATATCTGGGCCGCAACGACTTCCAAGTCCAGGTCAAGGGTTTCCGCATCGAGCTCGGCGAGGTGGAGTCGGCGCTCCTCGACTGCGACGGTGTGGCGCAGTCGGTGGTGCTGGCGCGGCGCGAACGACTGGTGGGCTACGTGGTGCCCGAGGCGGGCCGGGTGCTGGACCCGGCCGGAATCGTCGACGCGGTCGCCGGCCGGCTGGCGGCGCACATGGTGCCCGCGGCCGTGGTGGTGCTCGACGCCCTGCCCCTCACCGTGAACGGCAAACTCGACCGCCGGGCGCTGCCCGAACCGGACTTCGGACGGCAGGTGTCGCTCGGTCGTGCCCCCGCCACGGAGACCGAGCGGATCCTGGCCGCCCTGTTCGCCGAGGTCCTCGGAATCGAATCGGTGGGTGTCGACGATTCGTTCTTCGCGGTGGGCGGCGACTCCATCATGTCGATTCAGCTCGTCACCCGGGCGAAGGCGTCCGGGGTGGTGATCACCCCGCGGGACGTGTTCGAACGCAAGACGGTTGCCGCACTCGCGGAGGTCGCGACCGCGGGGGAGGAGACCGTCACGCTGGAGGAGTTGCCCGGCGGCCGCGTCGGCGAGTTGCCGCTGACCCCGATCGTGCACTGGATGCTGGGCAGGGACGGCGATTTCCGGCGGTACTCCCAGGCCGCGATGTTCACGACCCCCGCCGCACTGGACGAAGACACGCTGACGGCGGCGATGCAGGCCGTCCTGGACCGGCACGACATGCTGCGCGCCCGGCTGTACCGCAGCGACCGGGCCGAGCGCGGTGCGGCGATGGTGGTCGCACCACCCGGCTGGGTGCGGGCGACCGCCGTGGTGCGCACGGTGCCGCCCGACGCCGCGGACTCGTTCACCGAGGCCGCGTCCCGCGAACTGGACGCCGCCGCGGGCCGGCTCGACCCGGAGTCGGGTGTGATGGTGCAGGCGGTGTGGTTCGCGAGCAGCGCGACGCCTGCCGCCGCCGGACGGCTGCTGATCGTTGCCCATCACGTGGTGGTCGACGGGGTGTCGTGGCGCATCCTCGTTCCCGACCTCGCCCTCGCCTGCGCTCAGGTGCTGTCGGGTGAGCCGCCTACCCTGCCCGGCACCGGCACGTCGATGCGCCGGTGGGCGCACGCCCTCACGGACGTCGCGCAGGAACCCTCCCGCACAGCCGAACTCGACCTGTGGCGGCGGATGCTCGACACCCCGGACCCGCCGCTCGGGTCGCGGCCCCTCACGGCATCCGACGTCCAGACCTCCGACGTCGAGGTCCAGCTCTCCGTCGAAGTGACGGAGGCGCTGCTGACGACGCTGCCACAGGCCTTCCACGGGAGCGTCGGCGACGGACTGCTGACGGCGCTGGCGTTGGCGCTCGTACGCTGGCGCCGGGCGCGCGGGATCGAGTCGTCCGGCGCGCTGGTGAATCTCGAGGGGCACGGTCGTGAGGAGCAGGTGGTTCCGGGCGCCGATCTCGCCCGCACCGTCGGCTGGTTCACCACGATCTTCCCGGTGGGCCTCGACCTGAGCGGCGTGGACGTCGACGACGCGTTCGCCGCCGGACCCGCCGCCGGTGCTGCGGTCAAGGCGGTGAAAGAGCGGTTGCAGTCGATCCCCGACCACGGCATCGGGTTCGGGCTGCTCCGTTACCTCGACGCCGAGACGGCTCCGGAACTCGCGGCCCTGCCGAACGCGCAGGTGAGTTTCAACTACCTCGGCAGGCTCGGTTCGGGTTCCGCGGCGGACGGCGACTGGACGCCGGTCTCCGACGCGGGGCTCGCCGCCGCCGCGCATTCCGGGCTGCCCGCGGCGGCCGTCGTCGACGTGAACGCCAGGACCACCGACACCGCCGCAGGTCCCACGCTTACCGCCACGTGGTCGTTCCCCGTCGGGGTGATCGCCGCCGACGACGTCGGCGAACTCGCGGGGCTGTGGGTCAGCGCGCTCGGGGCCCTCACCGCGCACGCCCGGTCCGGTGGCGGCGGCTTCACCCCGTCCGACCTGAACCTCGTCCGGCTCGGCCAGAGCGCGATCGACGACCTCGAGCGCCGCTACCCGGCGATGACCGACGTCTGGCCGCTGTCGCCGCTGCAGGCGGGCATGCTGTTCCATGCCGAACTGGCCGACGAATCGGTGGACGCGTACCTCGTCCAGCTGATCCTCGACCTCGGCGGCGACGTCGATGCCGAACGACTGCGCCGGGCCGCCGGCGCCCTCCTCGACCGCCACCCGAACCTGCGCAGCGCGTTCTGTCACGACACCGAGGGCGGGGCCGTGCAGGTGGTCTCGGGCCGGGTTGCGGTGCCCTGGCGGGAGAGCGACCTGAGCGGACTGGACGAGGACGCGGCGACCGCCGAGATCGAGCGACTGCTGGCCGCCGACCGGACCACCCCCTTCGACATGGCCACCGCACCGCTGATCCGGTTCCTGCTGGTGCGGACGGCCGGCGGCCGCTGCCGACTGGTGTCGACGAACCACCACATCCTGCTCGACGGCTGGTCGATGCCGCTGATGATCCGGGAACTGCTCACGCTGTACGCCACGAATGCCGACCCGGCGCCGCTGCCCCGTGTACGGGACTACCGCGACTACCTGGCGTGGTTGAACGGGCGCGACACCGACCTGGCCGCGCGGGCCTGGGCGGACACCCTCGCGGGGGTCGAGGAACCGACGCTGCTGGTGCCCGCCGATCGGGCTCGCCAGCTGTCGACCGTGTCGCGGGAGTGGGTGTTCGACCTCGACGAGGACCGGACCGACCGGCTGCGCGAATCCGCGCGCGCTCGCGGGTTCACGCTCAACAGCATTCTGCAGACGGCATGGGGCATCGTGCTGGGGATGCTCACCGGACGCGACGACGTCGTGTTCGGTGCCACCGTCTCCGGCCGGCCGCCGGAACTCTCCGGCATCGAGACGATGGTCGGGCTGTTCATCAACACCGTGCCGGTGCGCGTCACGCTGCGCCCGGAGGAGACGCTCGGCGCGTTGCTGGAGCGGGTGCAGGCCGAGCAGGCGGCAATGCTCGATTACCACTACACGGGTCTCGCCGAGATCCAGGACGCCGCGGGTCCCGGCGTCGGGTTCGACACGCTCACCGTGTTCGAGTCGTACCCGGTGGACCGGGCCGGGCTGTCGGAGGACACCGACATCGCCGGGCTCCGCGTGACCGGCGTGGATGCCCGCGACGCCGCCCACTACCCGCTGAGCCTCGTCGCGTCGGCGGCGGCGAGCCTGCACCTGAAGTTCGAGTACGTGCCCGACCTGTTCGCCCCCGGTGTGATCGAGGACATCGCCGAGCGGGTGGTGCGGGTGCTCGACGCCTGCACCGGTCCCGACGTGCCGCTCGCCCGGCTGTCGCTGCTCACCGAGCGCGAACGCGCGGAACTGGTACCGGTCCGCGGTGGTCCCGCCGGCTCCGTCCGCACGCTCCCGCAGATCTTCACGAACGCCGCCGCGGTCGAACCGGATGCGGTCGCCCTGTCGTCCGGCGACGTCGAGGTGTCGTACCGGGAGCTGGACGAGCGGTCCAACCGGCTCGCCCGTGCTCTGATCGACCGCGGACTCGGCCCGGAAACATCGGTGGCCGTGGGTATCCCACGCTCGATCGAGTCGGTGCTGTGTGTCTGGGCGGTGGCCAAGACCGGGGCCGTGTTCGTACCCGTCGACCCGAACTATCCGGGCGAGCGCATCACGCACATGCTCACCGATTCGGAGTGCGCACTCGGGCTGACGACGTCCGAGTATCGCGCCCGCCTGCCCGAGAACACCGGCTGGCTGGTTCTCGACGACGCGGCGTTCGCCGCCGAGTGCGCGGCCGGATCCGCGGAACCGGTCCACGACCGCGACCGCACGGCACCGGTCACCCTCGACTCGGCCGCATATCTCGTCTACACATCGGGGTCCACCGGCAGGCCGAAAGGCGTGACCGTGACGCACCGCGGTCTCGACAATTTCGCGCGCGACCAACTCGCCCGCTTCGGTGCGGATCCCGAGTCCCGGACGCTGCACTTCTCGACACCGAGCTTCGACGGATCCGTGTTCGAATACCTGCAGGCGTTCGGCGCGGCGGCGACGATGGTGATCGCGCCGACCACCGTCTTCGGCGGCGACGAACTCGCCCAGCTGATCCGGGACCGGCACGTCACGCACGCATTCGTCACCACAGCGGCGCTCGCGTCCCTCGACCCGGCGGGGCTGGATCAGTTCACCGACGTCGCCGTCGGCGGCGAGGCCTGTCCGCCCGAACTCGTGTCCCGGTGGGCGCCGGGGCGCCGGTTGTACAACGCGTACGGGCCGACCGAGACCACGATCATGTCCAACATCAGCGATCCCCTGGCCCCGAGGGAGCGCATCACCATCGGCGGACCGATCCGCGGTGTCACGGAGTTGGTGCTGGATTCCCGGTTGCAGCCGGTTCCGGTCGGGGTTCCGGGGGAGTTGTACCTCGCCGGCGCGGGACTGGCGCGCGGCTACCACCGCCGCCCCGGGCTGACGGCGGAACGGTTCGTCGCCGACCCCGCCGATCCCGGGGAACGGATGTACCGCACCGGCGACATCGTGCGCTGGACCGCCGAGCACGTCATCGAGTACCTCGGCCGCAGCGACTTCCAGGTGAAGGTGCGCGGGTTCCGCATCGAACTCGGCGAGATCGACACCACCCTCGTGGCGGACCCCGACGTCCGGTTCGCCGTCACGGTCGCCTACCGCGGACCGGCCGGGGACACACTCCTCGCGTCCTACGTCGTGCCCGCACCCGAACGTGCCCTCGACACCGAGACGATCACCCACCGGCTCGCGAGCAGACTGCCCGCCCACATGGTTCCGTCCTCGATCACGGTGCTGGACGAGATCCCGCTGAACGCCGTCGGCAAGTTCGACCGCAAAGCCCTGCCCGCACCCGAATTCGACGTCGACACGCGCGAATACCGGGCACCCGCCGATCCGGTCGAGGAGACGGTGGCCGAGGTCTTCGCGGAGGTCCTCGGCCTCGACCGGGTGAGCGCGGATGCGGGATTCTTCGACCTCGGCGGCAACTCGCTGAGCGCGACCCGCGCGGTGGCCCGCCTGCGCGCCGCACTCGACACCGACATCGGCGTGCGGGCGTTGTTCGAGGCGCCCACCGTCGAGGCATTCGCCGCGCGCATCGAGCATGCGGGAGCGGGTCCGTCGGGCCGCCCCGCCCTCACCGCCGGAGCCCGGCCCGACCGCATCCCGCTGTCCTACGCCCAGCAACGCATGTGGTTCATCAACCAGTTCGACACGAGTTCGCCCGCCTACAACATCCCGATGGTGGTGCGGCTCACCGGCGACCTCGACGTGGATGCGCTGACCGCAGCGGTGACGGATGTCGTGACCCGGCACGAGTCGTTGCGCACCCGCTTCCCGCTCCGCGACGGCGAACCCGTCCAGGAAATCCTGTCGCCCACCGGCCACCAAGGCTGTGGCCGATCAGAACAAGCGCCGATGCTCGCCCCGACCGCGGTCGTGGACGAAGACCTCCTCCGGGAGGAGCTCACCCGGCTGGTGTCGGCCGGCTTCGACGTCGCCGCCGCCGTCCCGCTGCGCGTCGCCCTGTTCTCCCTCGACCCGACGGATCATGTGCTCGCCGTGGTGGTCCACCACATCTCGGCCGACGGCTTCTCCATGGCACCGCTGGTGCGGGATGTGATGATCGCGTACGAGTCCCGCGTCCACGGTCGCGCCCCTGCATGGACGCCGTTGCCCGTGCAGTACGCCGACTACACACTGTGGCAACGCAGGCTACTGGGGTCCGAGGACGACCCCGGGTCGCTGATCTCGCGGCAACTGGCCTACTGGGAGTCGGCGCTGGCCGGGCTGCCCGAACTCCTCGAACTGCCCGCCGACCGTCGGCGTCCCGCACAGCAGTCGTTCCGCGGCGAGCGGGTGCGCTTCGCGATCGCCCCCGGCCTGCACGAGCGGATCCGGATGGCGGCGCGAGAGCACCGGTCCACCGAGTTCATGATCGTGCATGCCGCACTCGCCGTGCTGCTCGGCCGGCTCGGCGGCACCGGGGACGTGGCGATCGGCACCCCGATCGCCGGCCGCGGCGAGGCGGCCCTCGACGACCTCGTCGGCATGTTCGTCGGCACGCTGGCCCTGCGCACCCCGGTGGAGGCAGGACAGCCGTTCCGTGACCTGCTCGGTCGGGTCCGCGACGCCGATCTCGGCGCCTTCGCGCACGCCGACCTGCCTTTCGAACGGGTGGTGGACGCCGTCGGACCGGTGCGGTCGACCGCCCACTCGCCGCTCTTCCAGGTGTCCCTCGAATTCCAGAACACCGAGAGTCCCGCTCTGCGGTTGCCGGGGCTGACCGTCGAGGGGCTCGATCCCGATCTCGCCGTCGTGAAGGTGGACCTCGAGGTGATCCTCGACGAGCGGTTCGCCGTCGATGGCAGCGCTGCGGGCATGGTGGGTGCGATCGACTACGCGACCGACCTGTTCGACGCCGACACGGTGCGCGGGTTCGCAGAACGGTTCGTGCGCATCCTCGACACCGTCACCGCGGAACCCGGTGTTCCGGTCGGCGACATCGAGATCCTCGGCACCGACGAAGTCGCGGCGCTCACCCCGGCGCGCGGTGCACCCGACGCCCCGAATGTCCTGCTGCCGGAACTGCTCTCGGCGGCGGCCGAACGAGACCGGAGCGCCGATGCGGTGTCGTACCGGGGCCGGATGATCAGCTACCGCGAACTCGACGAATCCTCCAACCGGTTGGCGCGCCGCCTGATCGAGGACGGTGCGGGTCCGGGAACCACCGTCGCTCTGAGCCTGCCGCGCTCGATCGAATCGGTGCTGTCGGTGTGGGCCGTCGCTCGAACGGGCGCCGCGTTCCTGCCGGTCGACCCCGGGTATCCACTCGACCGCATCGAGCACATGCTCACCGATTCCGGGGCGGTGTCCGGGGTGACCCTCCGGGCACACCGAGATCGGCTGCCCGGCACCGTGAACTGGATCGTGCTCGACGACGCCGAAGCCGAGGAGCGGATCCAGGTGCAGTCGCCTGCCCCCGTCACCGACGCGGACCGGACGGCGCCGCTGCACGAAGCGCATCCCGCGTACCTCATCTACACGTCCGGATCCACGGGTATCCCCAAGGGAGTGGCCGTCACGCACCGCGGCCTGGCGAACCTCGCCGCGGAGGAGCGCGACCGTCTCGCAGTCACACCCGGCGCCCGGGTGCTGCACTTCGCGTCGCCGAGTTTCGACGCCTCCGTGTTCGAACTGGTCATGGCGTTCTGCGCGGGTGCGACGCTGGTGATCGCCCCGCCGACGATCTACGGCGGCACCGAACTGGCCGGACTGCTGAGCGACGAGCGGGTATCCCACGGATTCGTCACCCCGACCGCACTGGCGTCGATGGACCCCCTCGGCTTCGAGTCGCTGCAGACGCTGGTCGTGGCCGGTGAGGCCTGTCCACCCGAACTCGTCGCCCGGTGGGCGCCCGGCCGCCGGATGTTCAACGCCTACGGTCCGACCGAGACCACGATCATGTCGAACATCAGCGAGGCGCTGGTGCCGGGCGACCCGATCACGCTCGGCGCACCGACCCGCGGCGTCTCGGAGGTGGTGCTGGATTCACGGCTGCGCCCGGTGCCGGTCGGTGTGGTCGGTGAGCTGTATGTGTCGGGACGCGCCCTGGCGTCCGGGTATCACCGTCGGCCCGGTCTGACGGCCTCCCGGTTCGTGGCCGCCCCCTGGGGCGCCCCGGGCGAGCGGATGTACCGCACGGGAGACGTGGTGCGGTGGCGCCGGGACGGCACCCTCGAGTACGTCGGGCGCAGCGACTTCCAGGTGAAGATCCGCGGGTTCCGCATCGAACCCGGCGAGATCGACGCCGCACTCACCGATCATCCCGACGTCGGGTTCGCCGTCACCATCGGCCGTGCCGGGCCTGCCGGGGAACCGCTGCTCGTCTCGTATGTCCGTCCGATCGGCGGCGCGGACATCGACCCCGCGGAACTCACCAGGCTCGTCGGGGAGCGTCTGCCCGCCCACATGGTGCCCGCCGCGATCGTCGTCCTCGACCAGATTCCGCTGACGCCGGTGGGCAAGCTGGATCGCGCCGCACTGCCCGCACCCGAGTTCCTCTCTGGCGTCCGCTTCCGGTTGCCCGCGAACGACCTCGAGGCGGCAGTCGTGGAGGTCTTCGCCGAGGTGCTCGGTCTCGACCGGGTGGGGGCCGAGGACAACTTCTTCGAGAGGAGCGGAAACTCCCTGCTCGCCACGAAGGTGATCGCCGCCCTGCAGGAGAGACTCGATCGGAAGATCCCGCTGCAATGGATGTTCCTCGATCCGACCCCGGCCGGCCTCGCCCGCAGGATCGCTCTGCCGTCGGCGGAGGGCGGTGTGACGGAGGCGCTGGGGGTGGTGATTCCGCTGCGCACCGAGGGCGCCGGACGACCGCTGTTCTGCGTCCACCCGGGAATCGGGCTCTCCTGGGGGTATGCGGGTCTCGTCCGGTATCTGCCGGCCGACCGCCGCGCGTTCGGACTGCAGTTGCCCATGATCAGCGGGGACGGCGACTACCAGTCGATCGAACAACTCGCGCACCGGTACGTCGAGGAGATGAAGGCCATCCAGCCGGAGGGACCGTACGACCTGCTCGGCTGGTCGCTGGGCGGGGTCATCGCGCACGCGATGGCCGTCGAACTGCAGAGGGCCGGCGACGAGGTCGCCACACTGGCGGTCATGGACAGCTATCCCGACAACGGCGAGGATCCGCTGTTCGGGAAGCTCGACATGCGGGATCTGCTGCGCGGCCTGGGGCTCGTCGTCGCCACCGACGGCGACCTCACCTACGAACGCGCGGCGCAACTGCTGAACGAATCGTGGGGCAGTGACTCCGGACTGCGCGGAGAACACCTCGAGCGAATCAACGCCGGATACGAGAATTCGCGAAACCTGGTCCACCGGTTCAATCCGCAGGTCTACGATGGCGAGCTGCTGATCTTCCCCGCGACCGGCGACGACGACGGCGCCACGCGCGCCCGGTCGGCGGACGAGTGGCGGCCGCTCGTGACAGGTCGAATCGTGGAGCATCCGGTGGACTGCGGGCACAACGACATGATCGAGCCGCAGTCCCTCGCCGTCATCGGTCCGGTGCTGTCGAGGTATCTCGAGGCCGATCGCACCCGGCACCGCGAGAACCGAATCCGCTGAACAGAGCCGCGCCGCTGTGCGACGATGGGGTCTGTGCGCCCTGTCGATGGCGAACGAATTTTCTGGGGGGCGGGGAAAAGCTACCGCCTCCCGCATTCGCGAGCCAGGATCAGGACGCGGTCACGCTGTGAGCGGTCGGGGATACCTTATGGGGAGGAACCGCCGTGAAGCCCGTCGACACGCGGAAGCCGGTTACACACGATTCGGGCGCGGTGCCCTTCCCGCTGTCTGCGGCGCAGCGTGCCACCTGGTTCGCGCAGCAACTCGACCCCGCGGTGCCGATCTCGGTAGCGCACTATGTGGAGCTGGACGGCGACCTCGACATCGACCTGTTGCGACGGGAGACCATCGCGGTGGCCCGCGAGTTCCAGTCGCCGTTCCTCAAGGTCGTCGAGGTCGACGGCCGGCCGATGCAGTACGTGGATCATGCCACCGACACGTCCATCGCCTTCATCGACTTTCGCGGTGAGGACGATCCGGTCGCCGCAGCGCACGAATGGATGGACCGGGACTACCAGGCCCCACTAGATCTCGACACGGATCGACTGTTCGAGACCTCGATCCTGTGCGTGGGAGAGTCGCACTACCTGTGGTACAGCCGCATTCACCACGTCGCGCTCGACGGATACGGCGCCATGACGCTGATCAACCGCATCGCGCACCGGTACTCGGCCTCGGTGGCCGGTCGCGAACCGGATCCGAGTCGAGCCGCGACCCTGCATGAGTTGTACGACGTCGACGCCCGCTACCGGTCCTCCGACCGCTTCGTGGCCGATCGGGAGTACTGGGCGAAGCGAGTCGAGGCAGTCGACGGATCGACCCTGGCCGACGCGCCCGCGCCCGCACTCGCCAGGAGCAAGGTCGAGAGTGCCCTGCTGTCCGAGGCGGCCGTTTCCGGAATCCACAACGCCGACAGTCAGGCAAACGCCACCGCGGCAGTCACGATCATCGCCGCCTTCGCCTGCTACCTGTCGCGGATCACGGCGAAAACCGATGTCCTCGTGAATGTTCCGATGTCCGGCCGGACCACGTCGGTGCTGCGCAACTCCGGCGGCATGATGGTCAGCGTCGCACCGCTGCCGATCACGGTCGACGAGGAAGAGGCGGTCGCAGACCTCGTGTCGCGGGTCAGGCGAGAGCTGATGGGCGCGTTGCGGCATCAGCGGTGCAGTATCGAGGACATCCGCCGCGACGTGGGCACGGGCACTGGCGCCGAACTCCACGGCCCCATGGTCAACGTCATGCTGTTCCATCAGAACGTCCAGCTGGGCCCGCTGGTCGGCGAATACCACATCGTCACGTCGGGTCCGGTGGAAGATCTGCTGGTCAACGTGTACCCGAGCGGGACGCCGGCCGAGATCTTCGTCGATTTCCGGGCCAACCCGAACAGATACGAGGATTCGGCACTGCGACTGCATCACCGGCACTTCGTCGCACTGCTGGAAGAGTT
This sequence comes from Rhodococcus sp. ACPA1, assembly GCF_002300195.1. NCBI lineage: Bacteria > Bacillati > Actinomycetota > Actinomycetes > Mycobacteriales > Nocardiaceae > Rhodococcus > Rhodococcus sp. ACPA1. The sequence goes on from NZ_NSDX01000005.1 coordinate 837,706, forward strand.
CATCTCGGCCGACCCGCAGGCTCGCGTCGCGACGATTCACGAGGCCACGGCCCTCGACGGTGCGCGACGACGCCTCGAGGCGCACCAACTCGAGTACTGGAAGGATCAGCTGTCGGGGATGCCCGAAGTGCTGAATCTGCCGTCCGATCGGCCTCGCCCCGTCGCGCAAACCCGGGGGGAAGACCGCGTCGACGTTGCGATCGGTGCAGAGACACATGCCGGAGTGGTGACCCTGGCGCGGGAACACGACACCACCACGTTCTCGGTGCTGCACGCGGCCTTCACCGTTCTGCTGAGCCGGCTGTCGGGTGCCTCGGATGTGGCGATCGGAACGACGACCGCGATGCACGACGGCCGGAACCTCGTGGTGCTCCGCAACCGCGTCGAACCGGACACCTCCTTCACGCATCTCCTCAGCCACGTCCGCGACGTCGATCAGGAGGCGTTCGAGCACCGCGACGTTCCTTTCGAACAGGTGGTCCGGGCACTCGCGCTCAGCGATTCGCCCGCGTACTCGCCGATCGTCCAGGTCCTGTTCGAGTGCCGCGAGGGGGCGGAGACGTCCGGGCTCGGCCGATTCGACCTACGGGTGACCGCGGCCGAGGCCTTCGACGCCGATGGCATCCCGTCCGGCATCGCGGCGACACTCGGGTTCGCCACCGACCTGTTCGACCCCGGCACGGTACGCGGCCTCGGCGAACGGTTCCGCCGAATCCTGGAGGCGGTCACCGGCGACCCCGCACTCGCCGTCGGCGACATCGACATCCTGTCCGATACCGAACACGCGACCCTCGTTCCGGTCTCCGGCGTGCCGGGACGTCCGGGTCGGACGCTGCCCGAATTATTCTCAGCGGCAGCACGATCCAACCCTGCCGGTGTCGCGCTCTCGTATCGCGGTGTCGAGGTGACGTACCGAGAATTGGACGACCGCTCGAACCAGTTGGCACGCGTCCTCGCCGAACGCGGCATCGGGCCGGAGAACTTCGTGGCACTGGGCTTGACTCGCTCGATCGAGTCGGTGCTGTCGATGCTGGCGGTGGCCAAGTCTGGTGCGGCCTACGTGCCGGTGGACCCGAACTACCCGGCCGAACGAATCGAGCACATGCTCGACGATTCGGGCGCTGCCCTGGGGGTGACGGTGTCCGCCGTGCGTTCCCGGCTACCGGACGCCATTCCGTGGCTGGTGCTCGACGACGAAGAATTCCGGTCGCTCTGTGCGACGCATCCGGAAGCCGCCGTGACCGACACGGAGCGGACGCGGCCTCTCCGCGTGGAGAATCCGTCGTACGTGATCTACACGTCCGGTTCCACGGGCCGGCCCAAAGGCGTCGTGGTCACACACGGTGGCCTGGACGACTTCGCGGCCGAGCAGCGCACACGATCCGGTGCGACACGGACCTCTCGGATTCTGCACTTCTCCACCCCGAGTTTCGACGCGTCCGTCTCCGAGTACCTGCACGTGTTCGCCGCCGCCGCCACCATGGTGATCGTTCCGCCCACGATCTACGGCGGCGCCGAGTTGTCCCGCCTCCTGACGTCGGAACGGGTCACCCACGGATTCGTCACCACTGCCGCGCTCGGAACGGTCGAGCCGGACGGACTCGCCGACTTCCGGGACGTGGTGTTCGGTGGCGAGGCGTGCCCGCCGGAACTGGTGAAGCGGTGGGCGCCCGGTCGCAGATTGTGCAACGCGTACGGGCCCAGCGAGGCGACCGTCATGTCGAACATCAGTGCACCGTTGTCACCGGACGGAGCCATCACGTTGGGTGGTCCGCTCCGCGGATTCCACGAGGTCGTCCTCGATGCGCGGTTGAACCCGGTGCCGGTCGGCGTGGCCGGGGAGCTGTACGTCTCGGGCGACGCCCTCGCTCGCGGATATCACGGTAAATCAGCGTTGACGGCGGAACGGTTCGTGGCCAACCCCTTCGGCGGCCCCGGCGGCCGGATGTATCGCACCGGGGACGTGGTGCGGTGGCGCACCGACCGCACGCTGGAGTATCTGGGCCGCAGCGATTTCCAGGTGAAGGTACGCGGCTTCCGCATCGAGCTCGGTGAGATCGACACCGTCCTCCATACCCATCCGCGGGTGCGGACCGCGGTGACGATGCCGCGAACGGCACCGTCCGGCGACACGGTGCTCGTGTCGTACGTGCTGCCGGCAGCAGGGCAACAGCTGGCGCCTGCCGAGTTGATCGACTATGCCGCAGAGCAATTGCCGACGTACATGGTGCCGGCCGCGATCGTGATTCTGGACGTGATCCCGATGACACCGGTGGGGAAGCTCGATCGTGCGGCATTGCCGGCGCCGGAATTCCTCTCCACGGCCACCGAGTTCCGTGCGCCCGTCACTCCGGTGGAACGGGCCGTCGCGCGAGTGTTCGCCGACGTGCTGGGTGTGGAACGAATCGGCCTCGACGACAGCTTCTTCGACCTCGGCGGAAATTCACTGGTCGCCACGAAAGTGGTCGCGCGGGTCAACGCCGCACTCGGCGCCGACCTCGTGGTGCGGACCCTGTTCGAGGCGCCGACGGTGGAGGCATTGGCAGGATGGATCGAGGGTGCCCACGCGAGGCGCCCCGACCGCCCGGACCTGGTGGCGCAGACACGCCCCGACCGGATCCCGCTGTCGCTTGCCCAGCAACGTATGTGGTTCGTCAATCAGTACGACACCTCGTCGCCGGCCTACAACATTCCGATGGCGCTGCGACTGTCCGGAACTCTCGACGTGGAGGCGCTCCGGGCGACGGTGGCGGATGTCCTCGAACGACACGAATCGCTTCGCACGGTGTATCCGGCGTCTGTGGACGGACCGCATCAAGTGATCCTGTCACCGGGGGAGGTGATTCCGGATCTGGTTCCGACGGTCTGCGAAGACGAGGACGCAGTGCGCGCGCGGATCGCCGAGTCGACTGCTCAGGGGTTCGACGTGAGCACCGAGGTGCCCGTGCGTGGTGCCCTGTTCCGGACCGGCCACGACGAGCACGTCCTCATGCTGGTGGTGCACCACATTTCGGCGGACGGAGCGTCGCTGGCCCCGCTCGCCCATGACCTGATGGTGGCGTACTCGGCGCGGGTGCAGCAGCAGGCGCCCGACTGGCCGCCGCTCCCGGTGCAGTACGCCGACTACAGCCTGTGGCAGCGGGCGGCCCTCGGCAGTGACGAGAATCCCGGCAGCATGATGTCGGCGCAGGTGGAGTACTGGAAGCAGACGCTGTCCGGGCTCCCCGACGCGATGGATCTTCCATTGGACCGGCCGAGGCCCGCGGACAGAGCGCTCCGGGGCGGGATCGTCCGGTTCTCGGTGTCCGCGGAAGAGCATCGGGAACTTCTCCTCCTCGCTCGGCAACACAATTCCACGATGTTCATGGTGATGCATGCGGTGCTGGCGGTGGTGGCGGCGCGGCTCAGCGGTTCCGGAGACATCGCGATCGGGACGCCGATCGCCGGACGCGGCGAGGAGGCACTCGACGACGTGGTGGGGATGCTCGTCAATACTCTGGTCCTGCGGACCACCGTCGAACCCGCCGCGACGTTCGGCGAGGTGCTGTCCCGGGCGCGGGAAGCGGATCTGGCGGCGTTCGGTCACGCGGAAGTGCCGTTCGAGAGTGTGGTCGACGCAGTCGCACCGACCCGCTCGACCGCGTACTCACCGTTGTTCCAGGTTCTGCTGGAGTTCCAGAACACCGCCCCGGCGCACCTCGACCTGCCGGGACTGACGGTGGAGATCCTCGACGTCGATTCCGGTGTGTCCAAGTTCGATCTGCAGTTGACGCTCGCGGAGCGCTACGACGCGTCCGGAATGGCAGCAGGCATCGAGGCGTCGTTCACGTTCGCGTCGGACGTGTTCGATCCGGACACGGTCGTGGGATTCGGGGAGCGGTTCCTCCGGATTCTGGCGGGAGTGGTTGCGGATCCGGATGCGCCGGTCGGTGATGTGGAGGTTCTGGGGCCGGGTGAGCGGGAGTTGGTGGTGGGTTCGTGGAATGCGACGGGTCACCCGGTGCCCCACACCACCCTCGCCGACCTGCTCGACGTGCAGGTGGGGCGGACTCCGGACGTGGTCGCGGTGGTGTGCGGTGCGGTGGTGTTGTCGTATGGGGAGTTCGATGCGCGGGTGAATCGGCTGGCGCGGTTCCTGATCGCGGCCGGGGTGGGTCCGGAGTCGTCGGTGGGTGTGGCGGTGCGTCGTTCGGTGGAGATGCTGGTGGGGTTGTATGCGGTGGTGAAGGCGGGTGGGGCGTATGTCCCGATCGATCCGGATCAGCCTGCGGAGCGGGTGGGGTTTGTGGTGGCGACGGCGGATCCGGTGCTGGTGCTGACGACCTGCTCGGATCGGGTGGTGGTGCCTGCGGGTGTGCGGGTGGTGGAGTTGGATTCGGTGGATGTGTCGGGGTTTTCGGCCGGTCCGGTGGGGGATGGGGAGCGGTTGTCGCGGTTGCGTCCGGGTCATCTTGCGTATGTGATGTTCACGTCGGGGTCGACGGGTCGGCCGAAGGGTGTGGCGGTTCCGCACGAGGGTGTCGTGAATCGGTTGTTGTGGATGCAGGGGGAGTACGGGCTCGGCTCGGATGATGTGGTGTTGCAGAAGACGCCGGTGACGTTCGATGTGTCGGTGTGGGAGTTGTTCTGGCCGTTGATCGTCGGGGCGCGGTTGGTGGTCGCGGAGCCGGACGGGCACCGCGACCCGGCATATCTCGTGAACGTGATCTCCGAGAATAGAGTCACGACAGTGCATTTCGTTCCGTCGATGTTAGCCGTGTTCGCCGCGGAACCGGCGGTGACGCGATGCACGAGCCTGCGGCGGGTGTTCGCCTCGGGTGAAGCGTTGCCCGCGCAGGCGGCGTCGAGGATACGGGCACTGGTACCCGGCGCCCGGATCCACAACTTGTACGGTCCGACGGAGGCGTCGGTGGATGTGACGTTCCACGAGGTGGCGGATGCGGATCGGAGGGTGGTGCCGATCGGGGTGCCGGTGTGGAATACGCAGACGTTGGTGTTGGACGGGCGGTTGCGGCCGGTGCCGGTGGGGGTGGCGGGGGAGTTGTATCTCGGTGGTGTGCAGTTGGCGCGGGGGTATCGGGGGCGGCCGGATTTGACGGCGGATCGGTTCGTGGCGAATCCGTTCGGTGCGGGGTTGCGGTTGTATCGGACGGGGGATCGGGTTCGGTGGTTGCCGGGTGGGGAGTTGGAGTATTTGGGGCGTACGGATTTTCAGGTGAAGTTGCGGGGTCAGCGGATCGAGTTGGGGGAGATCGAGGCGGTGTTGTTGCGCCGGGAGGATGTGGCGCAGGCGGTGGTGGTGCTGCGCGGTGACGGGTCGTCGGGTGATTATCTGGCGGGGTATGTGGTGCCGGTGTCGGGGGCGGTGGTGGACGAGCGGGCGGTGCGGGAGTGGGCTGCGGTGGGGTTGCCGGGGTTCATGGTGCCGTCGGTGGTGGTGGTGCTGGCGGAGTTGCCGGTGACGGTGAACGGCAAGCTCGACCGCAAAGCCCTGCCCGAACCGGATTTCGGTAGCGCGACTGTGGGTTTCCTCGCTCCCCGAACCCCGATCGAGGGGATCGTGGCCGCCGTGTGCGCCGACCTGCTCGGTGTCCCGAGGGTAGGCGCGAACGACGACTTCTTCGCCCTCGGCGGAAACTCTCTGATCGCCACCAGGTTGGTCGCGCGGATCAATGCGGCCGTCGGGGACCGGATCGGTATTCGCGACGTGTTCGACGCCCCCACCGTGGCCGGTCTGGCGGCACTGGCCGAGTCGCAGGAGGGACTGGAGGCCCGACCACCACTGAAGCCCAGGGAAGGTACCGCGGAAGTCCCCGTGTCGCCGGCCCAGCAGCGGATGTGGTTCGTCAACCAGTTCGACACCTCCTCGTCCGCATACAACGTCGTGTTCGCGTTGAGGCTCGAGGGGCGGCTCGACGTGCGTGCTCTCCGGGCGGCGGTTGCCGACGTCATCGAACGGCACGAGGCCGTGCGGACGATCTTCCCGCTCACCGACGACGGGCCGCGCCAGGTGATCCTGCCCGCGGCGAGCGCGGTGCCCGACCTCGAACCGATCGCGGTGTCGGGGGAAGCCGAGTTCCGCGAACATTCGCGGAGAGTGCTGGCCGCAGGATTCGACGTGACGACGCAGGTGCCGTTGCGCGCACGACTGTTCAGCCTCGACGCGGACGTGCACGTGCTCGCGGTGGTGGTGCATCACATCGCGGCGGACGGCTTCTCGATGGCACCGCTGGCCCGCGACGTCATGGACGCGTACGTGTCCCGGGTGAACGGGTCGGCCCCGGAGTGGGCTCCGCTCGAGGTGCAGTACGCCGACTACGCGCTGTGGCAGCGCGAGTGGCTGGGATCGGAATCCGATGATAATTCGCCCATTTCGCGACAGCTGACGTATTGGACCACCACGCTGTCGGATCTGCCCGAAGTGCTGGAGTTGCCCACGGATCGTCCCCGTCCCACCGTCCGGTCGCTTCGCGGCGGCCACGTCGAGTTCGTGATCGGACCCGAGGTTCATGCCGGTGTGGTCAGGCTGGCACGGCAACACACCACGACGGTGTTCATGACGTTGCATGCCGCGTTGGCGGTCATGCTGGCACGCGTGAGCGGTGCGGACGACATCGCCGTCGGGACGCCGATCGCCGGTCGCGGCGAGCGCGAACTCGACGACGTGGTGGGCATGTTCGTCAACACCCTCGTCCTGCGCACCCACGTCGACGGCGGCGCCACATTCTCCGAGTTCCTGACCGGCGTTCGGGAAGCCGATCTGGGCGCCTTCACCCATGCGGACGTCCCGTTCGAACGGGTGGTGGAAGTCCTGAGTCCTTCCCGGGTGACGGCATACGCGCCGCTCTTCCAAGTGATGCTGGAGTTCCAGGACATCGAGCGCCCCACCGTGGAATTGCCGGATCTGCAGGTCCGGAACATCGACCTCGAGATCGACACCGTCAACTTCGATCTGCAGTTGACGCTGGCCGAGAACGTCGATGCCGACGGCAACCCGACCGGCATTGCCGCGGGGCTGGGCTACGCGACCGATCTCTTCGACGAGGACACGGTGCTCGGTTTCGCGGAACGACTCGTGCGCATTCTCGAGGCGGTCACGGCAGACCCCGGCGCCCGGGTCGGAGACATCGACATTCTCGGACCGCTGGAGCGTGCCGTACTGTCCCCGGTGGCGGGCGGTGCGGCGGTAGCAGCACGGACACTGCCGGATCTGATGGTCGAGGCGGCCGCGAACGATCCGGAGGCCCCGGCGTTGGTCTTCGACGGGCGTGTCGTGCGCTACGGGGACCTCGACAGGCGATCGAACCAGTTGGCCCGCATGTTGATCGAGCGCGGCGTCGGCCCGGAATCCGTCGTCGCACTGTGTGTGCCGCGGTCCGTCGAATCCGTCCTGGCCGTCTGGGCGGTGGCCAAGTCGGGGGCCGCGTTCCTTCCGGTGGATCCGGACCATCCGGCCGCACGGATCGAATTCATGCTCACGGACTCCGGCGCCGTGTGGGGTGTGTCGGGCTCGACGCAACGCGGCGCACTTCCGGACGCGGTGCCGTGGCTGGTGATGGGTGACCCGGCCTTCGAGGACAAGCTGTCACACTATCCGTCGTCGCCGGTCACCGATGACGAGCGGATTTCGACGATTCGGATCGACAATCCCGCCTACCTCATCTACACCTCGGGGTCGACCGGCAGGCCCAAAGGTGTGATCACCACGCACCGCGGTCTCGCCGCCTTCGCCACCCAGGAGAGGGAGACGTTCGGCACGACACCCGGATCCAGAACGCTGCACTTCGCATCGCCGAGCTTCGACGCGTCCGTTCTCGAACTGCTGCTGGCGGTCGGCGCGGCAGCCACGATGGTGATCGCACCGCCGTCCGTCTACGGTGGTGCCGAATTGGGGCAGTTGCTGGAATCCGAGCGGGTCACGCACTGCTTCGTCACTCCGGGCGCGCTCGCGTCGGTCGATCCCGACGGTCTCACCGCCCTCGAGTGCGTGGTCACGGGCGGCGAGGCGTGTCCGCCCGAACTGGTCGAACGGTGGGCGCCGGGCCGTCGCATGTTCGACGCGTACGGTCCGACCGAGTCGACCGTCGTGTCGAGCATCAGCGACGAACTGGTGCCGGGGGCTCCGGTCACGATCGGCACGCCCACGCGTGGTTTCGCCGAGGTTGTGCTGGACTCGCGACTGCACCCGGTGCCTGCCGGTGTCGCAGGGGAGTTGTATCTCGCAGGTCCCGCCCTCGCACGCGGGTACCGCCGGCGGTTCCGACTGACCGCCGAACGCTTCGTCGCCGACCCCTTCGGCCCGCCCGGAAGCCGGATGTATCGCACCGGCGACCGGGCGCGCTGGCTTCCCGACGGTCAGTTGGAGTACCTCGGGCGCACCGATTCCCAGGTGAAGATCCGGGGCTTCCGCATCGAACTCGGTGAGGTCGAGTCGGCGTTGCTCGCCCACGACTCCGTGGCCCACGCGGTCGCGAGCGTGTGGAACGGCGACGGCGGCGGCGATCGGCTGATCGGGTACCTGGTGCCCGCACCGGATGCGACGGTCGATTCGAGGGCTGTCCTCGACTTCGTCGGGGGCAGGTTGGCGTCGTACATGGTGCCGGCGGCGCTGGTGACACTCGAATCGCTTCCCCTGACGGTGCACGGAAAGCTCAACCGCACAGCGCTTCCGGCTCCCGACTTTGCGGGTTCCGGGAGTCGGCCGCCGCACACCGAGACCGAGGAGCTTCTCGCCGGACTGTTCGAGGAGGTGCTCGGACTGGACTCGGTGGGCGTGGACGACTCGTTCTTCGCCCTCGGCGGCGACAGCATCATGTCGATACAGTTCGTGGCCCGTGCACGAGCCGCCGGTGTGATCCTCTCTCCCCGCGACGTGTTCGACCACCGAACGGTCGCCGGTCTCGCCGCGGTGGCGCGATTCGACAGCGACGGCGCAGTGGCTCTCGACGAGCTGCCGGGCGGTGGCGTCGGCCCCCTGCCGCTGACACCCGTCGCGCGGTGGACGTTCGAGCGCAGTGACGGTCGGCTCGACAGGTTCTCTCAGGCGCTGTTGCTGGCGGCCCCCGCCGGCCTCACCCACGAGGTTCTCGTCCGCGCCGTCGAGGCGGTACTGGACCGGCACGACCTGCTCCGCGCACGTGTGTCCGCGGACGGCATGGACGTGCTGCCGGCGGGCTCGGTGCCCGCGGATGCACTGGTCCGTCGGGTGCCGGTCGACACGGTGACGGGAGACGACTTCACCGCACTCGCGACCACGGCACTCGATGCTGCGGCCGACCACCTGGACCCCGCCGCGGCCCGCATGGTGCGGGTGGTCTGGTTCGACGTCCCAGGCGACGTCGGCCGACTGCTCGTGGTGGTGCACCACCTCGTGGTCGACGGTGTCTCCTGGCGCATCCTCGTCGCGGATCTCGCGTCGGCGTGCAGCCAACTCCAGGCCGGTCTCACCCCGGAGCTGCCGGCAGTCGGAACGTCGATGCGGCGGTGGTCGCACGGCCTGTCCGATGCGGCGCGGCACCGGACCGGCGAACTGGCCTCGTGGAAGAAGATCCTCGACGGACCGGACCCGCTGATCGGTTCGCGCCCAGTGGATCCCGCGATCGACGTCGACGCGACCGTCGGCACCGTCAGGGTCGACGTGACGTCGTCGGTGACCGGCGCCCTGCTCACCACGCTTCCGGACGCGTTCCACGGGAGCGTGGGCGACGGGTTGCTCGCCGCGGTCACGCTGGCACTGATCGCCTGGCGACGGGAACGTGACGTCGTCGTGTCGGACGCGCTGATCACCCTCGAGGGGCACGGCCGCGAAGAGCAGGTCGTCTCCGGCGCGGACCTGTCGCGTACCGTCGGCTGGTTCACCACGGTGTATCCGGCGCGGTTGGATCTCACCGGAATCGACGTCGACGACGCGATGGCAGGTGGTGTCGCGGCAGGGCAGGCGGTCAAGGCCGTCAAGGAGCAGTTGCTCGCGATCCCGGATCACGGGATCGGCTTCGGACTACTGCGCTACCTGGACGACGAGACGGCGGAGTCCCTCAGCCGATTCCCGGCTCCGCAAGTGAGTTTCAACTACCTCGGCCGAGTGACCACCACGGACGGAGCCGCGGACTGGCTGCCGGTGGAGAGCACGCTCGGCGGCACTCGGAATTCCGACATGCCCGTCGCATCCGTGATCGACGTCAACGCCGTCGTCTCCGACAGTCCAGAGGGACCCCGTCTGATGGCGTCGTTCGCATTTCCGACCGGGGTCCTCCGCGAGGCCGAGGTCGCGGCGTTTGCGGATCTGTGGCGCAGAGCCCTCGACGGACTTGCCGCGCACGCATCACGACCGGATGCGGGCGGGCTGACGCCGTCCGACGTTCCGCTGGTGTCGGCGAACCAGCAGCAGATCGAGCGCTGGGAAGAGCGTTTCCCGGCACTGCGGGACGTGTGGTCGCTGTCTCCACTGCAGTCCGGATTGCTGTTCCATGCTTCCCTGGCCGCGGAGTCGATGGACGTCTACACCGCGCAACTGCGCATCGACCTCGAGGGTGCGGTGGACGCCGAACGTCTGCGCGCCGCCGCGGCAGGGCTGCTGGCCCGCCACCCCAGCCTGCGGACCGCGTTCGTCTACGACGACGGGATGCCCGCGCAACTGGTGATCGACACGGTGAACGTGCCGTGGCGGGAAGTGGATCTCACCGTCGAGGGGTCGGCCCCCGACACGGAACTCGAGCGCCTGCTCGACGAGGACCGCAGTGCCCGATTCGACCTCGCCCGGCCGCCTCTGCTCCGTCTGACCCTGTTCCGCACCGCACCGGGACGCTTCGTGCTGGCGGTCACGAATCACCACATCATCCTGGACGGCTGGTCGATGCCGTTGCTGGTGCGGGAACTGCTGGTTCGTTATGCCGCCCACGGCGACCCGGCCGGACTGCCGGAGCCGCCTTCGTATCGCACGTATCTGGAATGGGTGGCGAACCGGGACGCGGAGGCGTCGGCGCGAGCCTGGGAACGAGCGCTCGACGGTGTCGAGGAGCCGACGCTGGTGGCGCCGCACGCATCTGCGGCGCTCTACGGTGTGCCCCACGAACTCGACGTCGAACTGCCCGCCCCGCTACGGAGCGGACTCGCCACGGCGGCGGAGTGCGCCGGCGTCACCATGAACACGGTGATCCAGGCGGCGTGGGGGATGCTGTTGTCCCGGTTGCTCTCCCGCGACGACGTGGTCTTCGGTGTCACCGTGTCCGGTCGTCCGCCGCAGCTGTCCGGTGTCGAGAACATGCTGGGACTGTTCATCAACACGGTGCCCGTGCGAGTACGGGTGAACCCGGACGAGAGTGTCGCGCGGCTGCTCGCCCGCCTGCAGGACGAGCAGACGTCCCTGCTCGACCACCATCACCTCGGCCTCGGCGAAATTCAGTCGCGGGTGGGTCTGGGCAATCTGTTCGACACGCTGTCGGTGTTCGAGTCGTTCCCGATCGACACGTCCGGGCTGGACGAGAACACCGACATCGGGGGCATGCGGGTGACCGGTCTCGATGCCCGCGACGCCACGCACTATCCGCTCACTCTGCTGTCGATCCTCGAACCGCAGCTGCGATTGAGTCTGCGCTACCAACCGGGAGCCGTCGACCGAGACGAAGCCGGAGCGCTCGCCGACCGCCTCGTCCGGATTCTGGTGACGATCGCCGGCGGCGTGGACACCGCGGTCGGTGATGTGGAGGTTCTGGGGCCGGGTGAGCGGGAGTTGGTGGTGGGTTCGTGGAATGCGACGGGTCACCCGGTGCCCCACACCACCCTCGCCGACCTGCTCGACGTGCAGGTGGGGCGGACTCCGGACGTGGTCGCGGTGGTGTGCGGTGCGGTGGTGTTGTCGTATGGGGAGTTCGATGCGCGGGTGAATCGGCTGGCGCGGTTCCTGATCGCGGCCGGGGTGGGTCCGGAGTCGTCGGTGGGTGTGGCGGTGCGTCGTTCGGTGGAGATGCTGGTGGGGTTGTATGCGGTGGTGAAGGCGGGTGGGGCGTATGTCCCGATCGATCCGGATCAGCCTGCGGAGCGGGTGGGGTTTGTGGTGGCGACGGCGGATCCGGTGCTGGTGCTGACGACCTGCTCGGATCGGGTGGTGGTGCCTGCGGGTGTGCGGGTGGTGGAGTTGGATTCGGTGGATGTGTCGGGGTTTTCGGCCGGTCCGGTGGGGGATGGGGAGCGGTTGTCGCGGTTGCGTCCGGGTCATCTTGCGTATGTGATGTTCACGTCGGGGTCGACGGGTCGGCCGAAGGGTGTGGCGGTTCCGCACGAGGGTGTCGTGAATCGGTTGTTGTGGATGCAGGGGGAGTACGGGCTCGGCTCGGATGATGTGGTGTTGCAGAAGACGCCGGTGACGTTCGATGTGTCGGTGTGGGAGTTGTTCTGGCCGTTGATCGTCGGGGCGCGGTTGGTGGTCGCGGAGTCGGACGGGCACCGCGACCCGGTGTGCCTCGAGCGGGTGATCCGGGAAGAATCGGTCACCACTGTGCATTTCGTGCCGTCGATGCTCGAGGTGTTTCTGGCGGGGGCGAATGTGGAGGGGTGTGGTGCGCTGCGCCGGGTGTTCACCAGCGGTGAGGCGTTGCCGTCGGCAACGGCGGCACGTCTGCTGCGGGTGAGTGCGGCGGAGTTGCACAACTTGTACGGTCCGACGGAGGCGTCGGTGGATGTGACGTTCCACGAGGTGACGGATGCGGATCGGAGGGTGGTGCCGATCGGGGTGCCGGTGTGGAATACGCAGACGTTGGTGCTGGACGGGCGGTTGCGGCCGGTGCCGGTGGGGGTGGCGGGGGAGTTGTATCTCGGTGGTGTGCAGTTGGCGCGGGGGTATCGGGGGCGGCCGGATTTGACGGCGGATCGGTTCGTGGCGAATCCGTTCGGTGCGGGGTTGCGGTTGTATCGGACGGGGGATCGGGTTCGGTGGTTGCCGGGTGGGGAGTTGGAGTATTTGGGGCGTACGGATTTTCAGGTGAAGTTGCGGGGTCAGCGGATCGAGTTGGGGGAGATCGAGGCGGTGTTGTTGCGCCGGGAGGATGTGGCGCAGGCGGTGGTGGTGCTGCGCGGTGACGGGTCGTCGGGTGATTATCTGGCGGGGTATGTGGTGCCGGTGTCGGGGGCGGTGGTGGACGAGCGGGCGGTGCGGGAGTGGGCTGCGGTGGGGTTGCCGGGGTTCATGGTGCCGTCGGTGGTGGTGGTGCTGGCGGAGTTGCCGGTGACGGTGAACGGCAAACTCGACCGCAAAGCCCTGCCCCAACCGGAATTCGGCACGCGCACGGTCGGATACCGCGGGCCCACCACACCCGCGGAGGAAGCGGTCGCCACGGCCTTCGCCGCCGTCCTCGGTGTCGACCGCGTCGGGGCCGACGACAGCTTCTTCGATCTCGGTGGAGACTCGCTCAGTGCCACCCGAGCGGTGGGACGCATCAACAGCGCGCTGGACACGAGTCTGGGTGTCGCGGCGTTGTTCGACGCACCCGTGGTGTCCGATCTGGCCGTCCGGATCGACTCGGACGTGATGACGAGTTCGGCCTTCCCGGCGCTCACCGCTACGGCGCGGCCCGAGCGGATTCCCCTATCCCTCGCGCAGCAGCGCATGTGGTTCGTCAACCAGTTCGACACCTCCTCACCGGCCTACAACATCCCGATCGCCCTGCACTTGGACGGGGTAGTGGACCTGGCTGCACTACGAGCGGCACTCGGCGACGTCATGGAACGCCACGAGTCGCTGCGGACCGTGTTTCCCGGTTCCGCCGACGGACCCCGGCAGGTGATCGTCGACTCCACGCTCGCGACCCCCGACCTCGATCCGGTCCCGGTTGCCGAAGGAGCCCTTCACGACTCGCTCACCGCATTCCTCGGCGTGGGATTCGACGTCACCGAGGACCTTCCGATCCGGGTGAGGCTGTGGACACTCACTCCCGAGCGGCACGTCCTCGCCCTCGTCGCGCACCACATCGCGGCCGACGGCTTCTCGATGGCGCCGCTGGCGCGGGACGTGATGCTCGCCTACACCGCCCGGGCACAGCAGCAGGCACCCAGCTGGGCGCCGTTGCCCGTGCAGTACGCCGACTACAGCCTGTGGCAGCGACAGGCTCTGGGCACCGAAGACCAGCCCGATTCGATGATGTCCGGTCAGCTCGGGTACTGGGTCCGGACGTTGTCGGACATCCCGGACGTGCTGCCATTGCCCCTGGACCGGCCACGACCCGTCCAGCGGTCCTTCCTCGGGGCCGTCGTCCCGTTCGACATTCCGCCATCCGTTCACGGAGCTCTGGCCGATCTTGCACGACAGTATAATTCGACGCTGTTCATGGTGGTGCACGCCGCGCTGGCCGTGCTGCTGGAGAGGGTGTCGGGATCGGACGACGTGGTAGTGGGAACCCCGATCGCGGGCCGGGGCCACGCGGCACTCGACGACGTCGTGGGGATGTTCGTCAACACGCTGGTGCTCCGCACACCGGTGGCGCCAGGATCGTCGTTCGCCGACCTGCTCACCGCCGTGCGGTCGGTGGACCTCGGCGCGTTCGAGCACGCAGACCTTCCCTTCGAGCGGCTGGTGGACGAACTCGCACCCGAGCGGTCGACCGCGCACTCACCCCTGTTCCAGGTGTTGCTCGAATTCCAGAACGCCACCCGAACCCACCTGGAACTGCCCGGGTTGACCGCCCGGTCGCTCGACGTCGATCTGGACGTCGCGAAGTTCGATCTGCAGCTGAGCCTGGTGGAGCGGGTCGACGAGCAGGGCGTGCCTGCCGGGATCAGCGCCGGCCTCCGCTACGCGACCGACGTGTTGGATCGCGAGTCGGTGGAGAGTTTCGCGGAGCGCTTCGTGCGGGTGATCGCGGCCGTGACCACCGACCCGGCCGCGCCCGTCGGGGACGTCGACATCCTCCACGCGCCCGAACGCGAGCTCCTGCTCACCGCCCGACATCGGCCGGGGACCGATGTCCCACCGCTGTCGCTCGTGGATGCGTTCGATCGCATGGTGGCATCCGCGGGCGATGCCGTCGCGGTGCGCTGCGACGACGCGTCGGTGACGTATCGCGAGCTCGACGACCGGGCCAACCGGCTCGCGAGACTGCTGGTGGAACAGGGGGCAGCCGCGGAAAACCTGGTGGCGGTGGGGATGACGCGGTCGATCGACCTCGTCGTGGCAGTGCTGGCGGTGGTGAAGTCGGGTGCCGGGTACCTTCCGGTGGACGTGGCCTCTCCTGGCGAGCGGTTGGCCTTCCTGCTCGGCGACGCCCGGCCGAAGTGTGTGCTCACCACGACCGCGGACGCCGGGACCTTCCGCGGCGCCGGGGTTCCGGTGGTTGTTGTGGACGACCCCGAGACAGTGACCGCGCTGCAGCGGCTGTCGTCGCTGCCGGTGACCGACGCCGACCGCCGTGCTCCGCTGCACCTGGACTCGGTGGCGTACGTGATCTACACGTCCGGTTCCACCGGGCAGCCGAAGGGCGTGCAGGTCTCGCACCGCAATGTGATCACGTTGCTGGCGAACACCCAGACGCTGTTCGGATTCGGACCGGCCGACGTGTGGACCATGTTCCATTCCGCCGCGTTCGACTTCTCGGTGTGGGAAATGTGGGGAGCGCTCGCGCACGGTGGCCGGCTGGTGCTGGTGGACTACTTCACGGCGCGCTCACCCGCGAAGTTCCTCGAACTTCTGCGCGACGAAACAGTCACGGTCGTGAATCAAACCCCCACCGCCTTCTACCAATTGGCGGAGGCGGATCGTCTCGCCGGTGGCCCCGGCCTGTCGTTGCGGTACGTCATCTTCGGCGGGGAGGCCCTCGAGTTCGGCCAGTTGCGGCGCTGGTACGCACGCCGGGGCGACACCGCGCCGGTCCTGGTCAACATGTACGGCATCACGGAAACGACCGTGCACGTCAGCCACCTGCCGATCGCCCGGGACCTCGTCGAGGAGGAGCCCGCATCGATGATCGGCCGGGGACTGCCCGGACTGCGCGTGTACGTGCTCGACGGACGACTGCATCCGGTGCCGCCGGGCGTGGTCGGGGAGATGTACGTCTCCGGGGCTCAGGTCGCACGTGGCTATCTCGGCCGGCCGGCCCTCACGTCCGGCCGATTCGTCGCCGACCCCTTCACTCCCGGGGCCCGGATGTACCGGTCCGGTGACCTGGGCAGGTGGAACGCACGCGGACAGCTGGAGTACCTCGGCCGCAACGACCTCCAGGTGCAGGTGAAGGGCTACCGGATCGAACTCGGTGAGGTGGAATCGGCGCTGCTCGCGTGCGAGGGGGTGGCGCAGTCTGCCGTGACGGCACGCGGGGACCGGTTGGTGGGGTACGTGGTGCCGGAGACCGGTGTCGCGATCGACCCGGCGGCGATCGTCGATGCGGCCGCGGAGCGATTGGCGTCGCATATGGTGCCGGCCGCTGTGGTGGTTCTCGACGAGATGCCGCGGACGGTGAACGGCAAACTCGATCGGAAAGCGCTGCCCGAACCGGACTTCGGACAGCGAGTGACCGTGAGCCGCGGTCCGGTCACCGAGACGGAACGTACCCTCGTGGACCTGTTCGCGGAGGTCCTCGGCCTCGACTCGGTGGGGGTCGACGACTCGTTCTTCGCCCTCGGCGGGGATTCGATCATGTCCATCCAGCTGGTCACCCGCGCCAAGGCCGCCGGGATACTGATCTCGCCACGCGAGGTGTTCGAACGCAAAACCGTTGCCGGGCTGGCCGCGACGGCCGGAACGGATGTCGGGACGGTGGTTCTCGACGAGCTGCCCGGGGGCGGGATCGGCGAGATTCCGCTGACTCCGATCGTGCGGTGGATGCTCGCCCGAGGTGGGGATTTCCGCCGCTACTCGCAGTCCGCACTGTTCACGCTGCCCGCCACGGTGGACGACGACACCCTGACGGCGGCGCTGGAGGCCGTGCTGGATCGGCACGATCTGTTGCGGGCGCGGTTGTACCGCACGTCCCGCACCGAAGACGGCTGGTCGATGGAGGTGCAGGCCGAAGGATCGGTGCGGGCGGCGAGCGTTCTCCGCCGGGGCCGGACGGACGATGTCGGCGCCGAACTCGACAGTGCCCTCGATCGGCTGGACCCGGAGTCGGGCGTGATGATGCAGGCGGTCTGGCTGGGCGGGGGCGACCATCCGGGGCGCGTGCTGATCGCCGTCCATCATCTGGCGATGGACGGCGTGTCCTGGCGGATCCTGATCCCCGACCTCGCGGCGGTGTGCGCGCAACTGCAGTCCGGCGCGGCACCGGCGCTCGAGCCACCGGGGACGTCGATGCGCCGGTGGGCGCACGCCCTCGCCGACGCCGCGCGTGAACCCCAGCGCACCGCCGAGGTCGAACTGTGGCAGGGAATGCTGAACGCGCCCGACCCGCTGCTGGGGGCGCGCCCGGTGACCGTGTCGGACACCGCTGCGACCGCCGCGCACTTCGCGGTACGCGTTTCTGCCCCGTTGACCGAGACGCTCCTGACAACCGTGCCGCGGGCCTTCCACGCCGGTGTGGGAGATGCGCTGCTGATGGCACTGACCATGGCGCTGACGAGTTGGCGGCGACGGCGTGGGATCGAACTCCCCGGCGCGCTGGTGGGTCTCGAGGGGCACGGTCGTGAGGAGCAGGTGGTGCCGGGCGCAGATCTCGCGCGCACGATCGGCTGGTTCACCACCCTCTTTCCGGTGCGACTCGATCTGAGCGGGGTGGACCTCGACGACGCGTTCGCCGCGGGCCCGTCCGTGGGGGTCGCGATGAAGACCGTGAAGGAGCAACTCCTCGTCGTTCCCGACCACGGCATCGGTTTCGGACTTCTCCGGTACCTGAACGACGATACGGCGCAGGTTCTTTCGCCGCTGCCGATGCCCCAGGTCAGCTTCAACTATCTCGGCAGAATGGGCCGGACCGCCACGGAGACCGACGAGGGGTGGGTGCCGGTCGAGGAACCGGGACTGCGCGAGAAGTCGGCGGTGCCCGTCGCGGCCGTCGTCGACGTCAACGCGATGACCGTCGACTCGGGCGACGGCCCCCAGCTGAACTCCACGTGGACGTACCCGCCGGGCGTCCTCACCCACGAGGAGGTCGCGGAACTCGCGCAGCTGTGGCTGCAGGCGCTCGCCGCTCTCGGCACGCATGTGGAGTCGGGTGGCGGCGGGTTCACGCCGTCGGATCTCGATCTCGTCGAACTTCGACAGGATGCGATCGAGGACCTCGAACACGCCTGTCCGGACCTGACGGACGTGTGGCCGCTGTCGCCACTGCAGTCCGGCATGCTCTTCCACTCCGAACTCGCCGACGACTCCCTCGACGCCTACCTGGTGCAGGTGAGCCTCGAACTCGAGGGCGCCGTGGATCCGCCTCGACTGCGCCGCGCGGCCGATGCCCTGCTGGACCGGCACACCAATCTGCGCGCCTGCTTCCGGCACGACGCCGACGGCAACGCCGTTCAGGTGATCCGCCGAAGGGTGGAGGCGCCCTGGTGCGAGGTCGATCTCACGGCTCTCGACGAGGACGCTGCGGCGTCCGAGGTCGCGCGACTGCTGGCCGAGGACCGGGTCCGCCCGTTCGACCTGACGCGTGCCCCGCTCATCCGGTTCATGCTGATCGCGACCGCGCCGAACCGCTACCGGCTGGTGTCGACGAACCACCACATCCTCCTCGACGGCTGGTCGATGCCGTTGCTGGTCCGGGAGTTGCTGACGCTGTATGCCACCGACGCGGACCCGTCGCCGCTGCCCCGCGTCCGCGGGTACCGCGACTACCTGGCGTGGATGAGCCGCCGAGATCAGGGCGCCTCCGGTGAGGTGTGGGCTCGGGCCCTCGCCGGGGTGGACGGACCGACGTTGCTGGCCCGCTCGGATCTGGGACGGCGGCTGTCCACGATGTCCGACGAGTTCGTCTTCGACCTGGACGAGGACCACACCACCCGCCTGCGTGACGTCGCGCGTTCGCGGGGACTCACCGTCAACACACTCGTTCAGGTCTCGTGGGGGATTGTGCTGGGTACGTTGACCGCCCGAGACGACGTGCTGTTCGGCACCACCGTCTCGGGGCGGCCCCCCGAACTGGCCGGCATCGAGACGATGGTCGGACTGTTCATCAACACACTGCCCGTCCGGGTGAGGCTGCGCCCCGACGACACGGTGGGCGCCCTGCTGGAACGGGTGCAGGCCGAGCAGGCGGCGTTGCTGGATCACCACTACCTCGGGCTGGCCGAGATTCAGAGTGCCGCCGGGCCGGAGGTCGGATTCGACACGTTGACGGTGTTCGAGTCGTACCCCGTCGACCGCGCCGGGCTCTCCACCCAGACCGACATCGCCGGAATGCGCGTCGCCGGAGTGGACGCGCGAGATGCGGCCCACTATCCGCTGAGTCTCGTGGCATCCGTCGACGCTCGTCTGCGCCTGAAGTTCGAGTACCTCCCGGACGTCTTCGACGCGGACACCATCGACGACATCGCCGGACGCGTGCTGCGAGTGCTCGACGCGTGCACTCGTCCGGACCAGCCGCTGGCCGCGCTGTCGCTGCTGACCGACCGGGAGCGCGCCGACCTGGTGCCGGTCCGCGGCGGTCCGGGCGGGTCGACCCGCACGCTGCCGCAGATCCTCGAAGAGGGGGCCGCGCTCGATCCGGGCGCGATCGCACTGTCCTCCGAGGAGGGCGACGTGCGCTACGGCGATCTGGACGAGCGGTCGAATCGCCTCGCGCGCGCACTCATCGCGCGTGGGGCGGGCCCGGAGACGTTCGTGGCCATCGGGATACCGCGGTCCCTCGACTCGGTGCTGTCGATGTGGGCGGTGGCGAAGACCGGTGCGGCATTCGTGCCGATCGATCCGAACTACCCCGACGAGCGCATCACTCACATGCTCGTCGATTCCGGAGTCACCCTCGGTGTGACCACGACCGAACACCGAGACCGGCTCCCGGGCACCGCACACTGGCTGATCCTGGACGAGCCCGGCTTCGCGACCGAGTGCGCCGAGCGGTCAGGGGCACCCGTGACCGATGTCGACCGGAGCGGTCCGGTCACGCTGGACACCGCCGTGTACGCCGTCTACACGTCTGGGTCCACGGGTGTGCCCAAGGGCGTGGTGGTCACCCATCGCGGACTGGACAACTTCGCTCTCGACCAGCTCGAACGTTTCGGTGCGACACCGCAGTCCCGGACTCTGCACTTCTCCACACCGAGTTTCGACGGGTCGGTGTTCGAGTACCTGCAGGCCTTCGGTGCCGGCGCGACGATGGTGATCGCGCCGCCCACCGTGTTCGGTGGCGACGAACTCGCGCGGCTGCTGGCCGACCGGAGCGTGACCCACGCCTTCATCACCACCGCTGCGTTGGCGTCACTCGATCCGGCCGGGCTGGCGCAGCTCACGGACCTGGTGTTCGGCGGCGAGGCCTGCCCGCCCGAACTCGTCGCCCGCTGGGCGCCGGGCCGCCGGCTGTACAACGCGTACGGACCGACCGAGACGACGATCATGTCCAACATCAGCGAGCCGATGGCCCCCGGGCACCCGATCACCATCGGCGGGCCGATCCGCGGGGTGACGGAACTGGTGCTCGACTCCCGGCTGCAACCGGTCCCTGTGGGGGTTCCGGGCGAGTTGTATCTCGCCGGGGCCGGCCTGGCCCGCGGCTACCACCGCCGACCGGCACTCACCGCCGAGCGGTTCGTCGCCGACCCCGTCCGTCCCGGGGAGAGGATGTATCGCACCGGCGACATCGTGCGGTGGACGGCAGACCACAGCATCGAGTACGTGGGCCGCACCGACTTCCAGGTGAAGGTGCGCGGTTTCCGCATCGAACTCGGCGAGATCGACTCCACCCTCATGTCGGAACCGGACGTCGGATTCGCCGCCACTCTCGCGCATCGCGGTCCTGCGGGGGACACCCTGCTGGTGTCGTACGTCGTTCCGGCGTCGGGTCGGTCCCTCGACACGGCGGTACTCACCCGGCACCTGGCGGACCGTCTGCCGTCCCACATGGTGCCCACCTCGATCACGGTGCTGGATCGCATTCCACTGACGGCGGTCGGCAAGCTGGACCGCACGGCACTGCCCGAGCCCGACCTGCTCTCCGGGACGGGGCACGACCGGGTGCCGGTCGGTCCGATCGAGGAAACGGTGGCCGGCGTCTTCGCGGACGTACTCGGACTGGGGCGTGTCGGCGCCGACGCCGGTTTCTTCGACATCGGCGGCAACTCCCTGAGCGCCACCCGGGTGATGGCGCGGCTGCGAGCGTTGCTCGGCACCGAGTGTGGGGTGCGTGATCTGTTCGAGGCGCCCACGGTCGCCGCGCTGGCGGCACGGATCGAGCACGCCGGTGCGGAGCAGTCCGGACGACCGGTGCTCGCGGCCCGCACCCGGCCAGAGGACATTCCGCTGTCGTTCGCGCAGCAGCGGATGTGGTTCGTCAACCAGCTCGACACCACCTCCGCCGCCTACAACATTCCGATCGTGGTGACACTCAGCGGGGACCTCGATGTGGGAGCACTGAATTCGGCGCTCACCGATGTCGTCGCCCGGCACGAGTCGCTGCGTACGATGTTCCCGGTCCGCGGCGACTGGCCGGTTCAGCAGATCCTGCCCGCCGCGGGTGCGGTGCCCGCACTGATCCCCGGCACCGTCTCGGACGAGCAGTTGCGGGAGGAACTGACCCGGCTGGTCTCGGCGGGTTTCGATGTCACCGTGAGACTTCCGCTGCGGGTCGGGCTGTATTCACTGAGCGCCACCGAGCATGTACTCGCCGTGGTGGTGCACCACATCTCGGCAGACGGGTTCTCGATGGTCCCGTTGGTGCGCGATGTGATGACGGCGTACGGCGCCCGCGTCTCGGGCGGCGCGCCCGACTGGGCACCCCTGCCGGTGCAGTACGCCGATTACGCCCTGTGGCAACGGGAGTCGCTGGGTTCGGACGACGACCCCCAGTCGTTGATTTCGCGGCAACTCGACTACTGGACGACCGCGCTGGCCGGCGCCCCCGATCTCCTGGAACTCCCCACGGATCGGGATCGGCCGTCCCAGCAGTCCTTCCGCGGCGAGCGCATCCACTTCTCCATCGACAGCGACCTTCACCGGCGCATCCGGGAGTTGTCGCGACGGCTCGGCTCCACCGAATTCATGACCGTGCATGCCGCCCTCGCGTTGTTGCTCAGCCGCCTCGGTGGAACCCCGGACGTCGCCGTCGGCACCCCGATCGCCGGCCGGGGAGAGCCCGCACTCGACGATCTGGTGGGCATGTTCGTGGGCACTCTCGCACTGCGCACGCAGGTGGACGCGGCCGAGTCGTTCACCGCCCTGGCCGCGCACTGTCGCGACGTCGACCTCGGCGCCTTCGCGCATGCCGACGTTCCGTTCGAGCGGGTGGTGGAGGCGGTCGGGCCGACCCGATCGACGGCGTATGCGCCGCTCGTCCAGGTCTCGCTGGAATTCCAGAACAACGAGCGGCCGGTCCTGACGTTGCCGGGACTGGAAGTTCGTGGAATCGATCCCGGGCTCGCCGTGGTCAAGGTGGATCTCGAATTCCTCCTGGCGGAGGAGTTCGACGCGAACGGTGCGCCCGCGGGGATGGACGGCGCCGTCGACTTCGCCGCCGATCTCTTCGACTCCGACACGGTCCGCGGCTTCGCCGACCGCTTCGTGCGGATCCTCGACGCCGTCACCGTGAGCCCCGACCGGCCGATCGGCGACCTTCCCCTCCTCGACGAGGCGGAGTTGCGGGCGATGGCCCCTGCCCGCGGCGCGCCGGAGGTGCGTCCCGAGCTGTGGCCCGACCTGCTGACGGCCGCCGCCGCGCTCGACCCGGACTCGGTGGCCCTGTCCTTCGAGGACCGGCGCGTGACCTACCGCCAACTCGACGAGTGGTCCAACCGGGTGGCCCGGGTTCTCCGCGGCCGCGGAGTGGGACCGGAGACGTTCGTGGCTGTCGGCATGCCCCGGTCGATCGAGTCGGTGATCTCGATCTGGTCGACCACCAAGACGGGCGCGGCGTTCGTGCCCGTCGACCCCACCTACCCGCGCGACCGTATCGAGTACATGCTCACCGATTGCCGGGCTGCGCTCGGCCTCACCGTGAGAAGTCGCCGGAGCACCCTGCCCGACACCGTTCCGTGGCTGATCCTCGACGACGAGGACTTCGCCGCGCAGGTGGCGGACGTGTCGCCGGCACCGATCACCGACGAGGATCGGACGACTCCGTTGCACCTCGCCCACCCGGCCTATCTCATCTACACGTCGGGGTCCACCGGAAGACCGAAGGGCGTGACCGTCACCCACCGGGGCATGGCCGATTTCACCGCGGAGACGCACGAACGGTTCCAGGTCACGCACGAGTCCCGGGTCTCGCAGTTGGCGTCCCCGAGCTTCGACGCGTCGGTGTTCGAGCTGATGATGGCGTTCAGTGCGTCGGCGCGCGTCGTGATCGTGCCGCCTGCCGTCGTCGGGGGCAGCGAACTGGCGGATCTGTTCCGTCGCGAGCAGGTGACCCACGCGACCATCACGCCGACCGCGCTGGCGGCCCTCGACAACGACGGACTCGATTCGCTCCGGGTCCTGGATCTGGTGGGCGAGGCGTGCCCGCCGGAAGTGGTGGCGCGGTGGGCGCCGGGGCGGAGCCTGCACAGCGGGTACGGGCCCACGGAGACCACGATCCAGGCGAGTGTCAGCGCCGCGATGCGACCAGGTGAGGGTGTGAACATCGGTTCACCCGCACGGGGTTTCGCGTTCCTGGTCCTCGACGAGCGGCTGCAGCCGGTCCCGGTCGGCGTGCCGGGCGAGTTGTACATCGCCGGACCGGGTATGGCACGCGGGTACCACAACCGGTCGGCGCTCACCTCGGAACGATTCGTCGCCTGCAATTTCGGGGAACCGGGCACCCGGATGTACCGGACCGGCGACGTGGTGCGCTGGCAGAAGTCGGCGAGCGCAGCGACGGGGAATGTCGCACGCGACAGCACACTCGAGTACATCGGGCGCAGCGACTTCCAGGTGAAGGTCCGTGGTTTCCGCATCGAACTCGGGGAGATCGACGCCGTGCTCGCCCGTCACCCGGCGGTTGCCTTCGCCGCCACCATCGGCCACACCGGCCCGTCCGGTGACACCGTGCTCGCCTCGTACGTGCGGGTTCAGGACGGACAGGAGGTGGAGCCCGCGGGGCTGCGCACCTACGCGTCCGAGCGCCTGCCCACCCACATGGTGCCGTCCGCGGTGGTCGTTCTCGATCGGATACCGATGACCCCGGTGGGCAAACTCGACCGGAAGGCGTTGCCCGCCCCGGAATTCGGCTCGACCGGTGCGGCGTTCCGGGCACCGGCCACGGACAACGAGCGCATCGTCGTGGACGCCTTCGCGGAGGTTCTCGGGGTGGACCGGGTGGGCACCGCGGACAGCTTCTTCGATCTCGGCGGAAATTCGCTCCTCGCCACCAGGATCGTCAGCGCCCTGCAGGCCGCGCTGGACCGGCGGGTTCCGCTGCAGTGGATGTTCCTCGACCCGACACCGGCGGGGATCGCCCGCCGCCTCGACCTTCCACACCGGAGCGCCGGTATGGAAGAGGCACTCGCCGTGGTGATTCCGCTGCGTGCGCAGGGAAGCGGGCGACCGCTGTTCTGCGTGCATCCGGGCATCGGCCTGTCCTGGGGGTACGCAGGTCTGGTGCAGTATCTCCCTCCCGACCGGCCCGCATACGGACTGCAGCTGCCCACGATCAGCGGTGACGGCGACTACCGGACGATCGAGCAACTGGCCCATCGATACGTCGAGGAGATGCAGGCCATCCAGCCCACCGGCCCGTACGACCTGCTCGGCTGGTCCCTCGGCGGGGTCATCGCGCACGCCATGGCCGTCGAACTGCAGAGGGCCGGCGAAGAAGTCGCGACACTCGCTGTCATGGACAGCTACCCCGTGGGCGGCGAGGACCCGCTGGTCGGCAGGCTGGAGATCCGGGACCTCCTGCGCGGGCTGGGACTCCAGACCGAGGGAGACGGTGAGATGACCTACGAGCACGCGGCCCGCTTGATCGACGAGTCGTTCGGGACCGAGACCGGAGTGCGAGGGCACGACCTCGAACGGATCACCGCGGGATACGAGAATTCGAGGTGGCTCGCCCACCACTTCGTGCCGCGGGTCTACGACGGGGACCTGCTCATCTTCCCCGCCAGGCACGACGGGAACGGCGCGACCCGTGCGCGGTCGGCGGACGAGTGGCGGCCGCTCGTGACCGGCCGGATCGACGAGCGGCCCGTGGACTGCGGGCACAACGAGATGATCGAGCCGCAGTCCCTCGCCGTCATCGGGCCGGTCCTCTCGCGCGCGCTCTCCGAACGGCCGTGAATCGGGTCAGGCGATGCGGAACCGGGGGAGACCGCGAATCGGCCACTCGCCGTTGACGTCCGATGCGTCACGGCCCTGCCGGACGAGGTAGTCGGCGAAGTCGCGTTGCCGTTCCGCGTGCCAGCCGGCCTGATGGCTCATGATGTCCAGGGCCCGCAGATTCGGATACTCCTGCGCGAGCGTCCGGGCGAGGTGCGCGGCGGCGATCGCGTCGGCCTCGGCCTCGTGGGCGTCCTCCAGCGCGATGCCGTAGTGCTCGCACACCGCGCCGAGAGTGCGCCTGCCCTTCCGATACCGGTCCATCTCGCGGTCGATGACGTAGGGATCGACCACGATGCCGGTGACGAGTTCGGTCAGCCCGAGGCGCAGGCCCTCGGTGTGCATGAAGGTCAGGTCGTAGGAGGCGTTGAACGCGACGACGGCATGGTCGCGGGTCCACGCGTCGTGCAGAGCCTCGCGGATCTCGCCGTACCCGGTGGCGTAGTCCTGTCCGTGGGACCGGGCGTACTCCGTGGAGATTCCGTGCACGTCCGAGGCGCCCTGCGGGATGGGAACCTCCGGGTCGAGCAGCCAGGTTCGCGACTCGAAGTGGTGAGCGTCGACGACGGCGATGCACGCGGAGACGATGCGGGCGTCGGTGGGGTCGGGTCCCGTCGTCTCCAGGTCGAACGCGCAGATCGGTCTGTCCGACCAGCTGGTCATGGGGGCCTCTCGGTGGTGATTCGTTGCCCGCCCAATATCTGCCGCTGCAGGCGCCGGATCCGGGACCGACACGGCGGGGATCCCAGGTTGTCGCGGCCGGTCGCCGGGGGTATCGTGTCCTCCGGTCTGCAGTTCCGAGGTCGTGAACTGCCCTTTCGGGAGAGCAAAGGAGGTGTGGCATCCGATGAGAAGCCAACCTCCGAGTACCAACTGAAACCGTTCCACCGGTAGGTGCGCGGTTTCACGGTCCGTGTTCCTCAGCGCCGTTCCGCGCTGCCCACTTTCCCTCGAAAGCCCCGTGTCATGCCTCAGCTGCGCCCGATCCGTTCCCTCCTCCCCAGCCGTTCCGCCGGTCTGTCCGACGCCGACGCCGGTCACGCGGTGACCCGCCGGCCCGTCGAACCGACGCCTGCGGAGGAAACTGTGGTCAACAGCGCCGTCTACCGCGACGGCCGGAAGACGGCCACCCCGGCCACGCTGTCGGAGGCTCTCGCGAGCCTGCCGGACGCGTCGTCGATGGCGTGGATCGGGATGTACCGGCCGAACGACGCCCAGTTGTACGCGGCAGCAAAGCAATTCGACCTGCACGAGCTGGCTGTCGAGGACGCGATCGTCGCCCATCAGCGGCCCAAGCTGGAGCGTTACGGCAAGACGCTGTTCGTGGTCCTGCGCGCCGCGCGCTACTGCGACGAGACCGAGCGCGTCGAATTCGGTGAGCTGCACGTCTTCTGCGGTCCGACGTTCGTGCTCACCGTCCGGCACAGCGAATCCCCCGACCTGTCGGCGGTCCGCCGGCGGATGGAGAGCAACCCGGACCTGCTCCGGCTCGGACCCGAGGCAGTTCTCTACGCCATCCTCGACGCCGTGGTCGACGGGTACGCGCCGGTGGTCGCCGGACTGCAGAACGACATCGACGAGATCGAGACCGAGGTGTTCAGCGGAGCGCCGGGCGTGTCGCGGCGCATCTACGAACTCACCCGCGAGGTCATCGAATTCCAGAGGGCCACAAGGCCGCTGCTCGGGATGCTGCGCGGGTTGTCGGCGGGATTCGAGAAGTACAACACCGACGAGGAACTGCAGCGTTATCTGCGTGACGTCACCGACCACGCGACGGTCGTCGTGGAGCGGGCCGACGGCTTCCGTCAGCTGCTCGGGAACATCCTCACCGTCAACGCCACCCTGGTGTCGCAGGAGCAGAACGAAGAGATGCGCAACCTGACCCAGGCCAGCTATGCGCAGAACGAGGAGATCAAGAAGGTGTCGGCGTGGGCGGCGATCCTGTTCGCGCCCACCCTGATCGGGACGGTCTACGGCATGAACTTCGACCACATGCCCGAACTGCACTGGGTCGGTGGGTATCCGTTCGCCCTGTCTCTGATGATGCTCACCTGCGCCGGGCTGTACACGATCTTCAAACGCCGCGGCTGGTTGTGAGCGAGGCCGGCTGCGGGCAGTGCCCGCAGCCGGCCGGCGCCTGCTGTCAGAGTTCGTCGACGCAGACGACGAACTTGCGCTCGGGGTATTCGTATCCGTTGGAGGACGTGCTGCACGAGTCCACGGACGTGGCGCCCTGCACGATCTCCGTCACCTTCACGCCGTCGACGGCGGTGGTGTCGCCGCAGTCGATGCGCGCGGGATCCTCGCCGCCGACGTCCATGCAACCGCCGACGACCCAGTCCACGTCGAGGCAGATCGCGCCCTGCTCGACGCCGCCGAGGGTTTCGTAGTAGTACGAGTCGGCGTCGCTGATGCACTGGCTGTTCTTCGCGGCCTTGGCGATCACCTTGTAGTTCGAATCGGCGCTGCCGCACACCGCCTTGTCGATCTCGGCGTCGGAGACGGTGCCGCCGAGCTTCACGCACTCACCGATCGCGACCTCGAAGTCGACGTCGCCGCCGGCGTCCTCGCCTTCCTGCCCGTCGATCACTGTGGTCGATTCGCTGGACGAGGTGGCCGCAGAGGCACCCGACTCCGGCACCGCGGTGGGCGTCGTGTCCGAACCGCACCCGGCCACCAGAACTGCCGTCGCCGACAATGCGACGACTGCGGTACACACCCGCCGAACTAACCCTGTCATGTCTGACCCCTCCGTCAGGTGACCGTCCGCCACCCGTGCCTCCGAGATGACCGTTGCCACCTCGATCGTGTCCACCGCGATTGCCGTGTCGCGCATTATTTGATTACATCGCTGTCCGATTTGCCAATCGTGGTGACAGTATGGACGGGTGGATCTCCCCGTGATGCCTCCGTTACAGCCGATGCTCGCGAAGGCTGCGTCGTCCGTTCCGGCGCAACCGGAGTCCGGGCTCGCCTGGTCCTACGAACCGAAATGGGACGGTTTCCGCACCCTCGTCTTCCGCGACGGCGACGAGGTGGTGCTCGGGTCCCGCGGCGGTAAGGATCTGGCCAGGTACTTTCCCGAACTCGTCCGGGCGGTGAAGGACGAACTGCCCGAGCGGTGCGTGGTGGACGGCGAACTCGTCGTCCCGCGCAGCATCGACGGCCGCACCCGGCTCGACTGGGAGTCGTTGTCGGAGCGCATTCATCCGGCCGAGAGCCGGGTGACGATGCTGTCGGAGAAGACTCCGGCCCAGTTCGTCGCGTTCGATCTGCTCGCCCTGGGCGACCGCGACCTCAGCCGGGAGGATTTCTCCGTCCGTCGCGCGCAGCTCGTCGACACCATCGGCGGTGGACCCAGCTGCCACGTCACCGCGGCCACCGAATCCAGTGCGACGGCGATCGAGTGGTTCGAGGCGTTCGAGGGGGCCGGCCTCGACGGGGTGGTGGCGAAGAAGCTGGTGGGCCCGTACCTGCCGAACAAGCGGGAAATGGTGAAGGTGAAGCATGCCCGCACCGCGGACTGCGTCGTCATCGGATACCGGCCGCACAAGAGTCAGCCGGGGATCGGGTCGATGCTGCTCGGACTGTACGACGGCGACCAGATGGCGATGGTCGGCGGTGCGTCGGCGTTCACGGCGGCGCGGCGGATCGAACTGCTCGCCGAACTCGACGAGCTGCGCGTCGGCGACGACGTCGTCGCGGACGGGGCGCCGACGCGGTGGCAGTCGGGCAACGACCGAACCTGGGTGCCGCTGCGCCCCGAACGCGTCGTCGAGGTGGCGTACGACCAGATGGAGGGTGCCCGGTTCCGGCACGCCGCGCGGTTCCTGCGCTGGCGTCCGGACCGGACGCCCGACGAGTGCACGTTCCAACAATTGGAGGTCCCGGTGCGATACGACCTTGCCGACGTCCTGGCCGGAGGTTCCTAGATGGCGAGTCCTGCCGAAGAACTCGACGTCGACGGCGTCGCCGTTCGGCTGTCGAATCCCGACAAGATCTACTACCCGAAACTCGGCGCCGAGGGCGGCACGAAACGGCACCTGGTGGAGTACTACCGGACCGTGGCACTGAACGGTGCGCTGCTGACCGCCCTGTTCGATCGGCCGACGCATCTGCAACGGTTCCCGGACGGGATCGAGGGCGAGGAGATCTACCAGAAGCGGGTTCCCGCGAAGCGCCCCGACCACGTGGAATCGTGCGAGGTCACGTTCCCGTCCGGCCGCAAGGCCGACGTGCTCCGTGTGCGCAGCGCCGCGAACATCGTGTGGGCGGCGAACCTCGGCAACATCACGTTCCACCCGTGGGCGGTCCGGTGCCCCGACGTCGATCACCCGGACGAACTGCGCATCGACCTGGACCCGCAGCCGGGGACCGGATTCGACGACGCGCGGGCGGTCGCGCTGGACGTGCTCCGGCCGCTGCTGGACGAACTCGGTCTCGTCGGATACCCCAAGACGTCGGGCGGCCGCGGGCTGCACGTGTATCTCCGCATCGAACCGCGCTGGGATTTCATCGAAGTGCGGCGCGCGGGCATCGCCCTCGCACGGGAGATCGAGCGGCGCAGCGGCGACCGGGCCACCACGTCCTGGTGGAAGGAGGAACGCGGCGAACGCATCTTCCTCGACTTCAACCAGAACGCCAGGGACAAGACCATCGCGTCCGCCTACTCGGCCCGCAAGACGCCGATCGCGACCGTGTCGACGCCGGTCACCTGGGAGGAACTCGTCGACGTCGACCCCGACGACTTCACCATCGCGACCGTGCCCGCGCTGCTCGAGAAGCGTGGCGATCCCATGGCGACCATGGGTGACGTGGCGCAATCGCTGGACGTGCTGCTGGAGATGGCCGAACGGGACGCCGCCAACGGTCTCGGGGATCTGCCGTACCCCCCCAATTACCCCAAGATGCCGGGGGAACCCAAGCGGGTACAACCGAGTCGGGACCGAGACCGCAAATAGCCGGCGCTCACGTAGGCTCGGGACGGTCGGGTCGGGAACAATGTGAGGTCGCCATGGAACGTACGACAGTCGGTACTGCCGGACTCGCTCTCGGTGTCGTCGCGACGGCACTCGGGACCCTGATGATCGCGCCGGCCACCGCGTCGGCCGTCTCCCTCTCCTGTGTGTCACCACCCGGCCGGGGTGACACCACGGTCGTCGACCGCACCGCGTGCGGTGCCAACGCCGATACGAGCAGCAATTCGGCGGC
Organism: Rhodococcus sp. ACPA1; assembly: GCF_002300195.1. NCBI lineage: Bacteria > Bacillati > Actinomycetota > Actinomycetes > Mycobacteriales > Nocardiaceae > Rhodococcus > Rhodococcus sp. ACPA1. The sequence goes on from NZ_NSDX01000005.1 coordinate 868,268, forward strand.
GTTCGGCACGGACGGTGTCGGTTTCGCCGACGCAGCACACGCGGGTGCGGCGCTCGGCGCCGGACTGGGCGGCGGTGTCGGTGCGGCCGAGGCACGTCGCGGCGCCGTCGCCGCCGTGGCGGTCGGGCCCGAGAGCGTCGCCATCGGAGCGGTCGACGGTGTCGGTCCCGCCCTGGTGCTGAGCGGTCCGGGAGGGCAGGCGCTCGTCGCGGATCCGGCCAAGGGCGTGGTGTGCGCCGCCGGACCGTCGCTCGCGATCAATTTCCTTGCAGGTCAAGCGTGTCTGAGCGACGGCACAACAGTGTGGCGCCTTCCCTGAACGGCACCCCGGTCCGCGTCGTATGGTGACGGTAGTCACAATGGGCTGACGCAACTGCCGTAGGAGATATGGCAGCGAGATCGGAGGTGGTCGATGACGACCAGCGTTCGAGTTCCCCGGCCCGCGTCCGTGCCACGGACAGAGCTGCACGTCGACCCGCGGTTCCTGCCGCTCGCCGACCGGTTCTTCGCGATGTACCGGCAACCTCAGCACGGCGGCGGGGCGCTCACCGCGTATTTCCGGGGTGAGAAAGTCCTCGACATCTGGGCGGGCTGGGCCGACCGCGACCGCCGGTGGGACCGCGACACCGTCGCCCTGTCGTTCTCGACGGGAAAGGGCGTGGCCAGCACGGTCGTCCACCGGCTCGCCGAGCGCCGGCTGATCGACTACGACGCGCCCGTCGCGCGCTACTGGCCCGAGTTCGGCGCGGCAGGCAAGGACGACATCACGGTCCGCGAACTCCTCACCCACCGGGCCGGACTGCACAAGGTCCGGGGTCTGATGCGGAGCCCGCTCGATCTCCTCGACTACGGCGCCGTCGTCCGGGCCCTCGCGGCCACCCCGGCGGATCCGCGCAGGCTGCGCGGCCCCGGGTATCACGCCGTCACCTACGGGTGGCTGGTGGCAGAACTGATCGCGCGCGTCACCGGAAAGCCGTTCGTCCAGGTCGTGCAGGACGAAATCGCGGGCCCGCTCGGCGTCGACGACTTCTGGTATCAGGTTCCCGGACAGCACCGTCCGCGGATCGCGAAGCTGTTTCCGCACATCAACCCGGCCGGACTCAACTGGGAGCTCACGTCGAACGTGCTCTCGCTCGTCGGCCCCACCCGCGGACTCGCCGAGGCGGCGATGCCCCAGGGATTCGACGTGCTGGTCCGGAACCCCGCGGTGCACGACGCGGTGATGCCCGGCTGGAACGGGGTGTTCAGCGCGCGGGCGCTCGCGCGCATGTACGGCGCCATCGCCAACGGGGGCAGGCTGGACGGACACCGGTTCCTGCGCAAGTCCACCATCGCGCAGATGTCGCAGGTGCAGACCCACGACCGCGACTACGTCCTCGGTATCCGGCCGCAGTGGTCCCTCGGCTACCACCGGCCGATCCTCGCGTCCCGGGAACAACCACGGAACGCGATCGGGCACTACGGCGTCGGCGGGTCCGGCGCCTACGCGGACCTCGACAGCGGACTGTCCCTGGGCTTCGTCACCAACCGGCTCGGCAGTTCCCTCACGGCTCTCGGTGATCTTCGTCTGGCCCGGCTCGGTGTCGAGGCGCAGGCGATCGTCCGGAACGGCAAGTAACCACGAAAGGAATCCTGATGAGTGATCACGTGTACCGAGTTGTCGAGGTCGTCGGTTCGTCGAGCGACAGCACCGACGCGGCCATCGAGAATGCCATCGCGCGGACCAACGAGACCGTGCGCAACGTCGAGTGGTTCGAGGTCGTCGAGACCCGGGGCCACGTCGAGAACGGCGCGATCGCGCACTACCAGGTCACGGTCAAGGTCGGATTTCGTGTGGAGCCGGGCGACGCGGTCTGACACAGCGCACGGTTCTCGCGCAAAATTGGAACACGTTATAGTCTGGTGTCACATCCCGACGTCGGACTGCGCGTACTCAGGTAGGGGAGAACCGTGACTTATGTGATCACGCAGCCGTGCTGCAACGACGCCTCGTGCGTCGATGTCTGTCCGGTCAACTGCATCCATCCCACACCGGACGAGAAGCCGTTCGCTACCACGGAAATGCTGTACATCGACCCGGACACCTGCATCGACTGCGGGGCCTGCGTCGAGGAGTGCCCGGTGGAGGCCATCTACGCGGAGAACGATCTCGAGGAGGTCGACGAGCCGTACCTCGATATCAACGCGCAGTACTACACCAAGCACCCCATCGGCCCCGACTGGCCCGAGCCGCTCGCGTTGCCGCAGATCGACGCAGCCCTCGGCACGCTCCACGTCGCGATCGTCGGGTCGGGTCCGGCCGCCTGCTACGCCGCGATGGAACTGACCGCGAAACCGCGCGTCGAGGTCGACATCTTCGACCGGCTTCCTACCCCGTACGGGCTGGTGCGCGCCGGGGTCGCGCCGGACCATCCGGGCACCAAGGGCGTCACGGACCAGTTCCGTTCGGTCGTCGGCAAGCGCACGGTGCACTGCCACTTCAACGTGGAAGTGGGCCGGGACGTGAGCCACGAGGAACTGCTCGCACACCACCACGCCGTCATCTACGCGGTCGGCGCGGCAGGCGACCGCACGCTGGGCATTCCCGGCGAGGATCTCGTCGGCAGCCACGCCGCCACCGAGTTCGTGGCCTGGTACAACGGTCACCCCGACTACGCCGACCACACGTTCGACCTGTCGGGGGAGCGGGCCGTCATCGTCGGCAACGGCAACGTGGCACTCGACGTGGCCCGCATCCTCGTCACCGATCCGGAGATCCTGGCCAAGACGGACCTCGCGGACCATGCCCTCGACGCTCTGCGGGCGAGCAACATCCGCGAGGTCGTCATTCTCGGCCGCCGCGGCCCCGCTCAGGCCGCCTACACCAACCCCGAACTCCTCGCGCTCGGGCTGATGCCGAACGTGGACATCGTGGTCGACCCGGACGAAGCGGTGCTCGACCCGGCAAGCCGCGCGTTCGTCGACGGCGACGAGGCCGAGCCGTCGCATCGCCACAAGGTGCGGCAGGTCGAGGAGTTCGCCCGGCGCACCGCCGATCCGGCGAAGAAGCGGATCGTATTGCGGTTCCTGACGTCGCCCGTGGAGATTCTCGGCACCGACGCCGTCGAATCGGTGCGCATCGCGAAGAACGAGATGGTCGCGGACGCGTCCGGGCGGCTCAGCGCCAAACCGTCCGACGTCACCTCGACGCTGGACACGGGCCTGGTGCTGCGCTCGATCGGTTACCGCGGTCAACCCGTGGCCGATCTCCCGTTCGACGACCGGCGCGGCGTCATCCCCAACGAGAACGGCCGGGTGATCGATCCGGAGACCGGCACGCCCGTGCCCGGCGTGTACGTGGCGGGCTGGATCAAGCGCGGGCCGACGGGTGTGATCGGCACCAACAAGTACTGCTCCGCGGAGACGGTCAAGATGCTGATCGACGATTTCTCCGCCGGGCGGCTCGGCGCGCCCACCGAACGTGAGGCTCTCGACCGCCTGATCGCCGAGCGTGCGCCCGACGCCGTCGACTACCAGGGCTGGCAGCGCATCGACAAGACCGAACGTGCCGGGGGCAAGGCTGCCGGGCGGACGCGCACCAAGCTGATCACCATCGAGAGCATGCTCGCCGCCGCCCGCGCCGATACCTGATCGTGAGTGCTTCTTGACCACTCGGTGACACAACCTGCCCGCAGGCCGCGGAGCGGCAACGATTGCGGGCAAATTGCTCGCGGCCGGATGATGTGTGTTAATGGCAGTGCGCGATTGGTAGGTCCGTCGGGGACGCGCGTTGCACACGTCGTCGAACGAGAGTGGTCATATGGGCAAGTCAGGAATCGGTTTTTCCAGGAACAAGCACTGGTCTTCGCGCGTCGCTGTCGCACTGACCGGGGCCGTCGTGTCCGGAACTGCGCTGGTCGGGGCCGCACAGGCCGCACCGCTCTTTCCCGGTGGACCGGAGATTCCGAGTCTTCCCACCCTGCCCGGTCTGCCCGGCGCGCCGCAGCTGCCGCTTCCCGAACCGGCACCCGCGCCCGCGAACTTCTCGGCCCCGTCCCTCAACCCGGGTGCGGGCGAGGTCGTGGGTGTCGCGCAACCGGTGATCATCCGCTTCAACGAGGCGATCGGCGACCGCGCAGCCGCCGAGCGTGCCATCAAGGTCACCACCAGCCAGCCGGTCGAGGGCGGTTTCTACTGGATCAACGACAGCCAGGTGCGGTGGAAGCCCACCGAGTTCTGGCCCGCGAACACCGAGGTCACCGTGGACGCCGGCGATTCGCACTCCACGTTCACCATCGGTGACGCGCTGGTGGCGACCGCGGACGACAACACCAAGCAGATCACCGTCACCCGGAACGGCGAAGTGGTCAAGACCATGCCGACCTCGATGGGTAAGACCGATCACGAGACGCCGAACGGCACGTACATCATCGGCGACAAGTTCCGTGACATGTACATGGACTCGTCCACGTACGGTGTCCCGGTCGACTCGGCCGAGGGGTACCGCACGTACGTCGAGTACGCCACCCGCATGTCGTACAGCGGCATCTTCGTCCACGCCGCACCGTGGTCGGTGGACGCCCAGGGCAACACCAACGTCAGCCACGGCTGCCTCAACGTGAGCACCGAGGACGCCAAGTGGTTCTACGAGAACTCGAAGAAGGGCGATGCCGTGGTCGTGCAGAACACCGCAGGCGGCGTGCTGAACGGCTCCGACGGTCTCGGCGACTGGAACCGCTGACCCTGATCTGACCACGTTCTCCCCGTAGCCCGCACAGTTCAATGTGCGGGCTACGGCAATTTACCGGCTATTCGTACACGGTCGTCAGACTGCCGCAGTGAGATCGAGTCCGGAACGAACCCTGCCGTCGCCGGGAAAGCAGGGATTGCTCGGGCGTCCGTGGCGGGACTACGCGCTGTTCGCAGCGCTGGTGGGTCCCAATCTGGTTCTGCTCGTTCTGTTCACCTACCGGCCCCTGGTCGACAACATCCGGCTGTCGTTCTTCCACTGGAACATCGCCGACCCCGTCGCCACGTTCGTCGGCTGGGACAACTACCGCGAATGGTGGAGCCGGCCCGACACCTGGCAGATCGTCGGGAACACCGTCGTGTTCACTGTCGCGACCGTGTTCGGATCGATGGTCGCCGGTCTCGCGCTCGCCGTGCTGCTGGACCGTAACCTGCACGGCCGCAACCTTGTTCGCTCGGCGATCTTCGCGCCGTTCGTCATCTCAGGTGCCGCGATCGGCGTGGCGTTCCAGTTCGTGTTCGATCCCCGTTTCGGGTTGATCCAGGATCTTCTGCATCGTGCCGGAGTCGACTCCGTCCCCGACTTCTATCAGGATCCGCACTGGGCGCTGTTCATGGTGACGGTCACCTACATGTGGAAGAACCTCGGCTACACGTTCGTGATCTACCTTGCGGCACTGCAGGGTACGCGGCGCGAGTTGACCGAGGCCGCGGAGATCGACGGGGCGGGCCGGTGGACGACGTTCCGACGGGTCGTCCTCCCGCAGTTGCGTCCGACCACCTACTTCCTCTCGATCACGGTGATGCTGGGCTCCCTTCAGGTATTCGACATCATCAACGTGATGACCCGGGGCGGTCCACTCGGCACCGGGACCACCACGATGGTCTACCAGGTCTACAACGAGTCGTTCCGCAACTTCCGTGCCGGCTACGGCGCCACCGTGGCCACGATCATGTTCCTGGTCCTGCTCGGGATCACCGTCTACCAGGTGCGGATCATGGATCGAGGTGAGGTCCGGTGACCGCGGACACCGTGCGCGATCAGCGCACCACGGAAGTGCCGGTGACGGCAGACGCGGCCCGTGACCATCGACGCCGGGAGGCGCTCGTGACGGCCCTGGGGTACGCCGCGATGGTGGCCGTGCTGGTCATGGTGGCCCTGCCGCTGTACTGGATCGTGATGACGTCCTTCAAGGATCGTCCGGACGTCTACACCCTTCCGGTCACCTGGTGGCCCGGCACCTTTCATCCCGAGAACTACTCCGAGGCCACCACGTCGGTGCCGTTCTGGACGTTCCTGCGGAACTCGGTGATCATCACCGGGGTGCTGGCCGTCGTGAAGTTCGCGCTCGGCGTGTTCAGCGCCTACGGGCTGGTATTCCTGCGGTTCCCGGGCAAGAACCTCGTGTTCCTCGGCATCATCGCCGCGTTGATGGTGCCCAACCAGATCACGGTCATCTCCAACTACGCACTCGTCGCCGAATGGGGCTGGCGGAACAGCTTTCACGGCATCATCGTTCCGCTCGCCGGGGTCGCGTTCGGAACGTTCCTGATGCGCAACCACTTCCTGTCGATACCCACCGAGATCATCGAGGCCGCCCGGATGGACGGCGCAGGCCACTTCCGGCTGGTGTGGCGGGTGGTCCTGCCGGTGTCGGGCCCCACCATGGTGGCGTTCGCGATCATCACCGTCGTCACCGAGTGGAACGAATACCTGTGGCCGTTCCTGATGGCCGACGACGCCTCTGTCGCGCCGCTGCCGATCGGGCTGACCCAACTCCAGAACAACGACGGGCTCACCAACTGGGGCCCGGTCATGGCGGGAACGGTACTCACGATGCTGCCGATTCTCGCGGTTTTCCTTGTGCTGCAACGGCACATGATCAAGGGCCTCACATCGGGTGCGGTCAAGGGATAGCGGAGAACGAGGAGAGACATGAATCGGATGAACCGTCGAGGATTCCTCGGGCTGGCGGGCGCGGTGGCCGCCGGTGCCGCGCTGACGGCCTGCGCCGGGTCGGGGTCGGGCTCGTCGGCGACGTCCGGTGTGGCGGGCGACGCGAACACCATCACGTTCTGGTCCAATCACCCCGGCAAATCCCAGGACGTCGAACGTGAACTGATCAACCGGTTCCAGGCGAAACACCCCGACCTCACCGTGAACCTCGTCGACGGCGGAAAGAACTACGAGGAGGTGTCGCAGAAGTTCAACGCGGCCCTGTCGGGCGGCGAACTGCCCGACGTCGTGGTCCTGTCGGACGTCTGGTGGTTCAACTACGCGCTGACCGGTGGCATCGAACCGCTCGACGGACTGTTCGGCGAGGTCGGCGTCGACTCCTCCGACTACGTCGACTCGCTGCTCGCCGACTACCTGTTCGAGGGCAAGCACTACGCCCTCCCGTACGCGCGGTCGACGCCGCTGTTCTACTACAACAAGCAGGTGTGGGCGCAGGCCGGCCTGCCCGATCGCGGGCCTGCCACCTGGCAGGAGTTCGACGAGTGGGGTCCCGAACTGCAGCGGGTGATGGGCGGCGGCAAGCTGGCCCACGGCTGGGGCGATGCCAAGAACTACCTGGGCTGGACGTTCGAGGGACCGGTCTGGACGTTCGGCGGGGCGTACTCGGACCAGTGGGCCCTGAAGTTCGGCGACGAGAAGACGCTCGCCGCGGGGGCGTTCCTGAAGGACATGATCCACACGAAGAAGTACGCGGCCGTGTCGAGCGACATCGCCAACGAGTTCGGTGCGGGCATCCTCGCGTCGACCATCGCCTCGACCGGTGACCTGTCAGGGATCACCAAGTCGGCCGCGTTCGACTTCGGCACCGCGTTCCTCCCCGCGTCGGGCGCGCCGGGCTGCCCGACCGGCGGCGCGGGGCTCGCGATACCGGCGCGGATCTCCGACGAGCGGAAGAAGAACGCGCTGACGTTCATCGACTTCGTGACGAACGGCGAGAACACCGCGTACTTCTCCCAGAACGTCGGGTACATGCCCGTCCGCAAATCCGCTGTCGAGGATCCGAGTATGAAGGCGTACCTCGACGCGAACCCCAACGCGCGCACCGCCGTCGACCAGCTCGCGAAGACCCGGTCACAGGACTACGCCCGAGTGTTCGTGCCCGGCGGCGACCAGGTCATCGGCACCGGACTCGAACAGATCGCGCTGCAGAACGCGGACGTGGCAACGACGTTCGCGGGCGTCGGGACGCAACTCCAGCAGATCATCGACCGCCAGATCACGCCCAAGCTGCCCCAGTAGGAGGAGAAGGAACATCCATGGCCCACGTGCAGTTCGCAGGTGTCACCCACCGTTATTCCGGAGCCGATCGACCCGCGGTCGATCGGCTGGACCTCGACATCGCGGACGGCGAGTTCCTCGTCCTGGTGGGTCCGTCCGGGTGCGGTAAGTCGACCAGCCTGCGGATGCTGGCCGGCCTCGAAGCCGTCGAGGCGGGCCGCATCGAGATCGGCGGCACCGACGTCACCGCGCTGCCACCCCGGGCGCGGGACGTGGCCATGGTGTTCCAGAGTTACGCGCTGTACCCGAACATGACCGTCGCCGACAACATGGGTTTCGCGCTCCGCAACGCCGGCGTCGGGAAGGCGGAACGCACCGAGCGGGTGCTGGAAGCGGCGCGGATGCTCGAACTCGAACCGCTGCTGGATCGCAAACCGGCGAAACTGTCCGGCGGGCAACGTCAACGGGTCGCGATGGGCCGGGCGATCGTGCGGCACCCGAAGGTGTTCTGCATGGACGAACCGCTGAGCAACCTCGACGCGAAGCTGCGGGTGAGCACCCGCTCGCAGATCGCGGGCCTGCAGCGCCGGCTCGGCACGACCACCGTGTACGTCACCCACGACCAGGTGGAGGCCATGACGATGGGCGACCGGGTGGCGGTCATGCAGGGCGGGCGCCTCCAGCAGGTAGCCCGGCCCCGCGATCTCTACGACGACCCGGTCAACACGTTCGTCGCCGGTTTCATCGGCTCGCCCGGGATGAACCTCATGGACACCCCGATCCGCGACGGCGTCGCCGAACTGGGCGACCTGCGTATTCCCGTGCCGCACTCGGCTATCGGGGACGGCTCCGTGATCGTCGGGGTGCGCCCGGAGTCGTGGGTGCTGGTGGGGTCGTGGCGCAAGGACTCGTACACGGTCGAGACCGACCTGCTCGAGGAACTGGGGGCGGAGTCCTTCGTGTACGCGTCCGGGACGTCCGGGAAGGTGGTGGTGCGGGTGGACCGCACCCGCACCGTCGCCGCGGGGGAGAGGGTGCACTTGCAGCCGAAACCCGGCGAGGCGTACTTCTTCTCCGCGGCGACGGGTGACCGTCTGCGGTAGCGACTACCAGATCTTGACGCGCTCCTCCGGATCCAGATACAGGGCGTCACCCGGCTGGACGTCGAACGCGTCGTGGAACGTGTCGAGGTTGCGGATCACGCCGTTGCAGCGGAACTCCGGCGGCGAGTGCGGGTCGACGGCGAGCCGGCGGAGCGCCTCGGCGTCCCGGGCCTTGGTGCGCCACACCTGCGCCCAGCCGAAGAACACCCGCTGGAGACCGGTGAGGCCGTCGAGAACCTCGGGCTCGGACCCGTCCGTGGCGATCCGGTACGCCGCGATGGCGATGGACAGGCCACCGAGGTCGCCGATGTTCTCACCGATGGTGAACTCGCCGTTCACGCTGTGGCCGGGCAGCGCCTTCGGCTCGAACTCGTTGTACTGCTCGATCAGCGCCTTCGTGCGCTTGCCGAACTCGGTCCGGTCGTCGTCGGTCCACCAGTCGACCATGTTGCCGTCGCCGTCGTACTTGGCGCCCTGATCGTCGAAGCCGTGGCCGATCTCGTGACCGATGACGGCACCGATTCCGCCGTAGTTGGCGGCGTCGTCGGCTGCGGCGTCGAAGAACGGCGGCTGCAGAATGGCTGCGGGAAAGACGATTTCGTTCATGCCCGGGTTGTAATAGGCGTTGACCGTCTGCGGTGTCATGAACCACTCGTCGCGGTCGACGGGGCCACCGAGCTTCGCGAGGTCGCGGTCGTATTCCGCCGCGTAGCCGCTGCGGTAGTTGCCGACCAGGTCGTCGCGTGAGATGGTGACGGCCGAGTAGTCCCGCCACTTGTCGGGGTAGCCGATCTTGGGCGTGAACTTCTCCAGCTTGCGGAGCGCCGCCTGCCGTGTCTCGGGGCTCATCCAGTCCAGGTCGGAGATGTTGCGCCGGTACGCCTCCTGCAGGTTGGCGACGAGTTCCTGCATGCGGGCCTTCGCGTCGGCCGGGAAGTGGCGTTCGACGTAGAGCTTGCCGACGGCCTCGCCCAGCAGATCCTGCACCAGGGACACGCCGCGCTTCCAGCGCTCACGGATCTCCTCGGCGCCGGTCAGCGTCTTCCCGTAGAACGCGAAGTTCTCGTCGACCAGGGCCTGCGTGAGGTACGGGGCGCGGGAGCGGATGACGTTCCACGTCGCCCACGCCTTCCAGTCGTCGATGTCCTCGGACGTCCACAGCCCGGTCAGGGTGGTGAGGAAGTCGGGCTGGCGGACCACGATCTCGGCGAACTGCTCGGACGTGCCACCGAGTGCGCCGATCCACGACGACCAGTCCAACCCGGAGGGAAGCTGGTCGAGGGTGAGCAGGTTGTAGCTCAGCTCGGCGTCGCGCCGCTTCACGACGTCCCAATGACCTGCCGCGATCTTGGTTTCCAGGTCGAACACGCGCTGCGCGTCGTAGTCGACGCCGGCGAGGGCGAACATCTTCGCGATGTGCTGCACGTACGCCGCGCGGATCTCCGCGTGGTCGTCCTGGCGGTAGTACGACTCGTCGGGCAGGCCGATGCCCGACTGGCTGAAGTGGACGAGGTAGCGCTCGGAGTTCTTCGCGTCCGTGTCGACGTAGTGACCGACGGCACCGCCGACCCCGGTGCGCTGCTGGCGGCCGATGACGGCGGCGAGCGCGGAGAGGTCGGTGGCCGAGGCCACGTCGGCGAGCTCACCGGCGATCGGTGCGAGCCCCGCGGCCTCGACCACGTCCGCGTCCATGAAGCTGCCGTACAGGTCGCCGATACGCTGCGCGTCGGTCCCCGGTGCCGCGCCGGAGTCCGCCGCCTCCTCGATGATGGTCTGGACGTCGACCTCGGCCTTGTCGTACAGCGTTCGGAACGCGCCGTCGATCGCCCGGTCCGCGGGAATCTCGTAGTCGTCGATCCACTTGCCGTTCACGTGGACGAAGAGGTCGTCCTGGGCGCGGGTGTCGTTGTCGAGGTGAGTGAGGTCGATGCCGGAGCGCTGAGCCGTGGTCATGCGTTCCATCCTTACACCGTTCCGCGCCGGGAGGTCCACCACTGCGCTCAGGGCGAAACCAACTATCGGGATCGATCAGACGTCGATGCCGAGGTTGATCGCCGCGAGGTAGCCGTCCGACTGCGTGGCGACGGTCAGCCGGCCGGCGTCGTTGTAGATGCTGTCGGTGGAGTTGTTCACGTTGTTCTCCCGTCCGGTGTGATCGGAGTACGGCGCGGTCGCGTACACCTCGTCGAGCAGGGCCTCGTCGAAGAACAGCTGGGTGGTGAGCACCGTCTTCTTGTCGATGTGCACCTTGAGATGGATGTGGGTGGTCCGGCTGATGTACCAGCCGGGGAAGACGGTGGTGAACTGGGCGATGCCGTTCGCGTCCGTGGTCTGGGCGCCGCGCAGGTAGGTGCCGTCGTCCGTGGTCGTGGCCTCGCTGTCGCCGACGCTGTAGGACCCGTCGGACGTCTCACCCGAACCGCCGGACATGTCGCCGCCGGGACCACCCGGTCCGGGCCCACCTGCGCCACCGGGACCACCGGCCGGGGGCTGGCCGCCACCGGGTCCGCCTGCCGGCGGCGCGCCTGCGGGGGCGTCGTTGCCGCTGAGGTCGGCGGCCTTGGAACCCGACTCGAAGCCGGAGTACACACCGCCCGCGTCGCAGTGCCAGATCTCCACGATCGCATTGCTGACCACCGCGGCGGACCCGTCCGCGGAGCAGTTCGTCAGGTCCTGCACCCGCAGTGCGAGCTGCAGCTTCGTGCCCGGCCGGTCTTCGCGGATGTCGCTGCGGATGGAGTCGACGTCGAACCAGTACGGTCCCTGCGTCTCCTCGACGGCCAGGACGCACTGCGGTGCCTGGTCGAGCAGGGCGGTCACCGTGTCGGCGCTCGTCGTGGCGCTGGATGCGGCTGCGGTCGACGTGGCCGACGCCGACGTGCTGCCGCTCCCGTTCCCGGTGCAGGCGGCGATGAGCCCACCCAGACTCACCGTTCCACCGACCGCCAGTGCGCGTCGGCGGCTGATGCGCAGACGGCTCTTCTCGACGTCCTTGTTCACAATGTGTACCTCTCCATGATCGGGCTGTGACCCGATCGTGGCGCACGAACCTGCACGCAGCGTGCCGTCCGGCTGTGAACTTGCTGGGAATCAGCCGCCGAGGCGGGCGTGCATCTCCCAGACGAGGACCTCGGCGCCGGTGTGCGAGGTGACCTGCTGGCCACCGGAGGCGCTCAGCCGGACGGCGTCCCCCTCGTACAGGGTGCCGACGCCCGCCATCTCCGCGGTGCCCCGGGCGACGAAGACGTGGAGGAACGGCGCTTCGGGAAGGGTCACCGGTGCGCCGGGGAAGAGTCGCGCGACATGCAGGGCCGCGTGCCTGTTGTTGATCCGGATCGCCGAATTGTCCTTGTATTCCGGCATTCCGGACGCAACGGGCACCAGCCCGCCCTTGAGGATCTCGTCCTCGATCTCGAGTTGTTCGTAGCTCGGAGTGAGGCCGGCTTCGTCGGGTACCACCCACATCTGGACGAAATGCACCGGCTCATGGTGCTGCTCACCCTCGAGGCGCCAGCTGTCGTTCTTTTCTGAATGCATGATGCCCTTGCCTGCGCTCATGCGTTGCGCAAGGCCGGGATAGATGATGCCGGAGTGGCCGATCGAATCCTGATGCACGAGCGAGCCGCGCAGCACCCACGTGACGATCTCCATGTCCTTGTGCGGATGCGTGTCGAATCCCTGACCGGGGAGCACGGTGTCGTCGTTGTTCACGAGGAGCAGCCCGTGGTGGGTGTTGTCGGGGTCGTAGTGCTGGCCGAAGGAGAACGAATGTTTCGAATCCAACCAGGAAATCTTGGTTTTCAGCCGATCGCCGGCACGATGAACATAGACGTGAGGTGTGGTGACTGCTGGCATATCGGTCCTCCTTCGGGTGGTACCCGGTCCAGAGTACGAGGTGCCGGCTGTGGGTACTCGCAAGACGGTGTCGATTGTGCATCGAATTCATCGCCTGTCGGCAGCGGTGGAGGGCCCGCGTCGAAGACGAAATGGGGCTGCGCAGTGCGACATTGGAGTACCGAGCGCTCGTAAGACGGTGTTCGGCAACAGCTTTCATCGACGGTGAGAAAAGCGTGAAAGACGGGCGTCCAGTTCGTGCCGCCGCGAATGCCCGCTTCGACCGGGCCCGCGGCGTACAGTTCGAATTGTGCGTCCGGAAGTCGCAGGATTTGCGGCACGTCGCACACAGCGGAAGGAGCGTGATGAAGGCGAATTCGGATCGACACGATCAGCACCTCCCCGAGCACCAGCGGATCGCAGACCTCGTCGACGACATGGAAGACCGGCTGGTGGCCGAGCGCGAGGCGAAGGGAATCGCGGGCAACGCGTCCGAGCGGAAGCAGGCTGAACAGGTCGAGCCCGACGACCAGGCTCCCGAGTAGTGCGGCTTCGCCGCCCGTGAGTACTTGTCAACCGCGGGCGGTTGACAAGTACTCACGGGCGGGTCACTCGAAGAAGCGGTACACGGCCTCGACGACTACCGCGGGACGCTCGCTGCCCTCGAGTTCGATCTGCCCGGCGACGGTCACCTGGACGCCGCCCTTGGGCAGTTCCTCGACGGACTGCAGCGTCGCGTTCAAGCGGACGCGTCCTTCCGCGGGCACGGGGTTGGTGAATCGGACCTTGTTGAGACCGTAATTGACGGCCATGGTCACGCTGTCGACGGTCAGTACCTCGTCCCACATGGGGATGATCAGCGACAACGTGAGGTAGCCGTGGGCGATGGGCCCGCCGAACGGGCTCTCCGCCGTGGCGCGCTCGGGGTCGACGTGAATCCACTGGTGATCGTCGGTGGCGTCGGCGAATGTGTTGATCCGCTGCTGGGGGATGTCGATCCACGAGCTGGTGCCCAGCGACTGGCCCTCGAGTGCGGCGAGGTCGGCCAGGGTGGCGACGCGGGTGGTGGTTGCGGTGGTCACGATAAGTCTCCTGGTGGTTCGGTGAGGCCGGGTCAGTGCTTGATGCCGAGAACGCGCAGCGCGTTCTGCTTGAAGATCAGGGGCGCGACCTCGGGTTTGATGTCGAGGTTCTCGAAGTCCTTCATCCAGCGGTCGACCTGGATGACGGGGAAGTCGGAGCCGAACAGCACCTTGCCGCGGAGCATGCTGTTGGCGGCCTTGACCAGCTGCGGCGGGAAGTACTTCGGCGACCACCCGGACAGGTCGATGAAGACGTTCGCCTTGTGGGTGGCGATGGAGATCTGCGAGTCGACCCACGGCACCGACGGGTGGGCCATGATCACGGTGAGGTCGGGAAAGTCGGCGGCGACGTCGTCGAGCAGCATCGGGTCGGAGTAGCGCAGTTTGATGCCGTGCCCGCCGGGCAGCCCGGCGCCGATCCCGGTCTGACCGGTGTGGAACAGGGCGGGGACCCCGGCCTCGGTGATGGCCTCGTAGAGCGGGTAGAACTGCCGGTCGTTCGGTTCGAAGCCCTGCATGCTGGGGTGGAACTTGAACCCCTTCACGCCGAACTCGTCGACGAGCCGGTGCACGCGCCGCACGGCGGCCTTGCCCTGCCAGGGGTCGACGGACCCGAACGGTATCAGGACGTCGTTGTGGCGGGCCGCGCCCTCGGCGATCTCCTCGACCGAGTTGGCGGCGTGTCCGCTGGCCGAGGCCGCGTCGACGGTGAACACGACCGCGGCCATGTTGCGCGAGCGGTAGTGATCGGCGATCGCGTCGATGGACGGGGTGCGTTCCTCGCCGGACTTGAAGTACTTCTCCGAGGCGGCCATCAGTTCGTCGTCGAGGGACCGGTGCCCGCAGCCGTCGATCTCGACGTGGGTGTGGATGTCGATGGCGTCGATCTTGTCGAAGTCGATGCCGTACTCGTAGCGGCTCACTTCGCCATCAGCTCCTCGGGAAATTCCTCGCCGACGGACTGGACGGCGTCGCCGAACGTGCCGGTCCACTGAGCCGCGATGTCGTCGGCCGACCAGCCGCCGTCGTGGTACTCGACCGCGGTCAGGTCGGGGTGCGACCACAGCGCGAGGCGGTCGCCACCGACGGCGAAGGCCTGGCCGGTGATCTCGGCGGCCGCGTCGGACGCGAGGAACGAGATGATGCCTGCGGCGTCCTCGGGGGTGCCCAGGCCCACGTCGCGGCGGATGATGTCGGGGAGCGGCTCGCCATTCTTCATGCCCTCGATGTAGGGGGCGAGGAACGGGACGGTCTCGGTCATCGCGGTCGCGGCGACGGGGCAGACGGCGTTGGCGGTGATGCCCGCGCGCTGTAGTTCCATCGCCCAGGTGCGGACCATGCCGACGATGCCGGACTTGGCGCCCGAGTAGTTGGTCTGCCCGAAGTTGCCGCGCTGGCC
Source organism: Rhodococcus sp. ACPA1 (assembly GCF_002300195.1). Lineage (NCBI taxonomy): Bacteria > Bacillati > Actinomycetota > Actinomycetes > Mycobacteriales > Nocardiaceae > Rhodococcus > Rhodococcus sp. ACPA1. The sequence goes on from NZ_NSDX01000005.1 coordinate 883,649, forward strand.
GGCAGGGGAGCCGATGCAGATGATGCGACCACCGTCGCCCTGTTCGCGGAACTTCAGGACGGCTTCGCGGACGCACGTGAACGTGCCGCGCAGATGCACGTTGATCACTGCGTCGAAGTCGTCGTCGGTCATCTTCCACAGCACCTTGTCGCGGAGGATGCCGGCATTGGTGACCATGACGTCGAGGCGTCCGAATGCGTCGATCGCGCCGGCGACCAGCTTCTGGGCGGTTTCGGTGCTGCCGACCGGGGCGACGACGGCGACTGCCCGGCCGCCCGCGGCGGTGATCTCGGCGACGGCGGCGTCGGCGGTGGCCTGGTTGACGTCGTTGATCACGACTGCGGCGCCGTGCCGCACGAGGTCCTTGGCGTAGGCCAGTCCGAGGCCCTGTCCGCTGCCGGTGACTACGGCGACTTTGTTGCTGAGGTCCATGTCGCGATTCTCCTAAGGTCGTGTTCGCTGAATCACACGTAATCATTGATGATTGAGAATGTCAATGATTAAGATCTGCTACTCTACCGGCAATCATCAGAAGGGGGTCGTCGCATGGCAGAGTCGCAGGCGTTATCGGACGACATCGGGTTCCTGCTCTCGCGCGTCGGCGGAATGGTGCTGGGCGCGGTGAACAAGGCCCTCGTTCCCACGGGTCTGCGGGTGCGCTCCTATTCGGTTCTGGTCCTCGCCTGTGAGCAGGCCGAGGGCGTCAACCAGCGCGGAGTGGCCGCCACCATGGGGCTCGACCCCAGTCAGATCGTGGGCCTGGTCGACGAACTCGAGGAACGCGGACTCGTCGTGCGCACCCTCGACCCCTCGGATCGTCGCAACAAACTGATCGCTGCCACCGACGAGGGGCGCCGACTCCGCGACGACGCCAAGGCGCGTGTCGACGCCGCGCACGGACGCTACTTCGAGGGCATCCCCGACACGGTCGTGAATCAGATGCGGGACACGTTGCAGAGCATCGCCTTTCCCACCTTCGTCGAGTAGGGCACGATGACCGAGCTCCTCGCCCCGGCCCCGCCCGGCATGTCGTTCCTCGCCACGTTCGTCGTGGAGGTGGCCGAGCCGGTGGAGATCGGGTCCACGCCCGAAGGCACACGGCGCATCATCCCCATCGTCGGTGGCCGGGTCGAGGGCCCCGAGCTACGGGGCACCGTGCTGCCGGTAGGGGCGGACTTCCAGCTGCTCAGCTCGTCCACGCTCACCGAACTCGAGGCCAGGTACGCCATCGAGACCGACGACGGCGACCGCATCTACGTCACCAACTTCGGGCTGCGCTCGGGTACCGCCGAAGACATCGCCCGGTTGGTCGAGGGCGAGCCCGTGCCACCCGAGCGCATCTACTTCCGCTGCACCCCACGGCTCACCGCCGCCGAGGGCCGGTGGTCGTGGCTGCGCTCGCGGATCCTCGTCGGCACCGGCGAACGCCTCCCCGGCGAGGTGCGTCTCACGGTGTTCGTGGTGGACTGACCGGCAGTGGAGATCCGCTGGATGAAGTCGTTCGTCGCGGTCGCCGAGGAACTCAACTACGGCCGGGCGGCCGAGGTGCTGCACATCGCGCAACCGGCCGTGAGTCAGCAAGTGCAGCAACTCGAGAAGCGCCTCGGCGTGAAACTGTTCGACCGCACCACGCGATCGGTCCGGCTCACCGCGGCGGGGGAGCGCTTCCTGCAGCCGTGCAAGGACGCGCTCGCCGGAATCGACCGCGCCGTCGATGCCGCGGTGATCGCGGATCCGGCGGTCGAGGGTCGCGTCCGGGTCGGGTTCAGCGGCGCCTACGGGCAGACCGAATTGTCCTCTCTGGCACGGTCGGTGCGCCGTCGGTACCCGCTGATCGATCTCGTCCTCGAGGGGGCGACGGTCAGTGGCCAGATCCTCGACGAAATCTGGGAGGGGCAACTCGACCTCGGGATCGTCTCGGACGCGGTGTCTCACCCCCATGTGCTCACGCGGCAGATCTCGGTGGAGTACCTCAGTGCACTGCTCCCGAGCGATCACCCACTCGCCACACGGGAGTCGATCGACCTCGCCGAACTGCGCGACGAAACGTTCGTCGCGAATCCCGCCGCCACCGGGTCCACGCTCCGCCGCGATCTGCTCGCCGCGTGCCGGGATGCCGGGTTCACGCCGAACATCGTGCAGGAGACCACCGACGGCATCGTGCTGACCGCCCTCGTCGCGGCCGGGGTCGGTGTGGCGCTCGTGCCGGGTGACGTCCAGACGTATCCCAATCGGGTGGTGCTCGTTCCCCTCGACGCCGGCCGATACGAAGTCCGGGCCGCGCTGGCCTGGTCCGACCGTCCCGTATCGCCCGTCGTGCAGACGGTTCTCGACCTCGCCGCCGAGGTGCTGCCGTCGCCGGGCGCCGCCCCCGACGAGCAATAACGATCGCTTATCAATCGGTGCCGATACTGCTCTTGGACGGTGATCGGTTTCTTTGGCAGAGTCTCCTTCGGCGGCAGCGGATGTGACCTGGACAACTCCGATCCCCGGTGCCGCACCCGCCTCGAGGCCTCTCCGAACTCCCGGATGCCCTTCACATTCAGGTAGGAACCACATGACTTCCACATTCGACGGCCGCGACGTACGCGCCGACACGAGCGTCCGGTCGCCCCACGCGCGCCGGGCAGCCCTGGCCTCCTTCGTGGGCAGCACACTCGAGTACTACGACTTCTTCATCTACGCCTCCTTCTCCGCGCTGGCGTTCAACACCCTGTTCTTCCCGGATCTCGGTTCGTTCTGGGGGACCATCGTGTCGATGGCGACCATCGGGATCGGGTACGTCGTCCGGCCTCTCGCAGCCCTCGTCTTCGGGCACTTCGGGGACACCCTCGGCCGCAAGCGGATGCTGGTGGTGACGCTCGTGATGATGGGCGTGGCCACGTCGCTCATCGGCTGCCTGCCGACGTACGGGGCGATCGGCGTCGCGGCGCCGATCCTGCTGGTGCTGCTCCGGGCCGTCCAGGGTGCGTCGGCGGCGGGCGAGTCGGCGGGTGCCGCGTCCCTGGCGCTCGAACACGCACCCGCCGATCGCCGGGCGCTTGCGGCGAGCTGGGTGAACACCGGCGCCGCCGCGGGAATGCTGCTGGCATCGCTGGTCGTCCTCGTGTTCTCCGGACTGCCCGAGGACGCCTTCCTCAGCTGGGGATGGCGTATCCCGTTCCTGCTCAGCATCTTCGTCGCACTCGCCGGGCTCGTCATCCGCCGGATGCTGCCGGAGAGCGAGGTGTTCGAGGCGGCCGTGTCGACCGACGAACCCAAGGAGATGCCGGCGAAGGTGATCTTCCGCGACCACTGGCCGAGCGTGCTGCGGGTCGTGGGTTGCGGCCTGTTCGCGGTGGTCTCCACCATCTTCAGCGCCTTCGCCCTGTCGTGGGGCACCCACGAGGCCGGTGTGTCCCGGACCGTCATGGTCGGCGCGACCGTGCTCACCGCCGCACTCGCGCTCGTGGCCCAGCCCGCCGCGGGGATCCTCGCCGACCGGATCGGACGCAAGCCGATCTTCATCACCGGCAATCTCGTCTGCGCCGTCGCCATCTCCGGATTCTTCTGGGCGGTCAGCCAGCGTTCGACGGCCCTGATCCTGATCACCGCGTGCGTCGTGATGGTGGCCGGCTACTCGCTCGTCAACGCCGTCGGTCCCGCGCTGTACGCCGAGATGTTCGAGACGCGCATCCGGTATTCGGGCATGGCGATCTCCGGGCAGCTGGCGCTGGTGGCCACCGGATTCGCCCCCACCATCGCCGCGGCGCTCGTCCGGCCCGGACCGAACGGCTGGATTCCGGTGGCCGTATTCACCGCGTGCTGCTGCCTGGTCAGCGCGCTCACCACGCTCACGGTCCGCGAAACCTACCGGACCAGCACCACCGAACTCGGCAAATGACCGCACTCCCGTCGAAAGTGACCGAACCTGTGAAACACGATGTACTGATCGAGAACGACGTCGAGGCGACGATGCGGGACGGGGTGGTTCTGCGATCGACCGTGTACCGCCCGAACGGATCCGGACGCTTCCCGGTTCTGCTCACCCGCACCCCGTACGGCCGCGACCTGTCCGTGAACTCGGGCTACCTCAACCCCACCACCGTCGCGGCCGCCGGATTCGTCGTGATCATGCAGGACGTCCGTGGCAGATTCGGCTCGGACGGCGACTTCGTGCCGTCCGAGAACGAAGGTCCGGACGGTTACGACACGGTGCAGTGGGCCGCCGAACTGCCGTACTCGACCGGCGCCGTGGGCATGTGGGGACGGTCGTACTTCGCCGAAACCCAGTGGCGTGCAGCCCAGGAGAAGCCGCCGGCCCTGCGCGGCATCGCCCCGGGCATCTCCGCAGGCGGCAATGCGCGGTCCGGTGGACTCGTGCGCGGCGGCGCGGTGGAATTCGGTGCCCGGCTCGGGTGGGGGCACTACTCGGCCGGACCGGCCGAGATCGCGAAGCTGTCCCGGACCGATCCCGTCCGCGCGGAACGCGAGTGGAAGTCGTGGGCGCGGATCGATCGGGCGATGTCCGAGGACACGTTCCTGGACATCCTGCCCGTCCGCGACATGGCGGCCGACGCCCCGGCATTCTTCGCGTCGCCGATCGTCGAATCGCTGGGATTCCCGATCGATCACCCCACCCGCGACCTGTGGGACAGCGCCAGCGACCGGGCCGTCGACCTCCCCTCGCTGCACATCGGGGGGTGGTACGACATCTTCGTGAACAGCACCCTCGACCAGTACTTCGGCCAACTGGCGCACAGTGATTCCGGTGCGGCCCCCGCGCCGTACCTGATCGTGGGCCCGTGGAGTCACACCAACTTCTCCGGGCTCGGTGGCTCGGTGGTGTTCGGCAGTCCCGCCAACCAGGCGGTGCTCGACTCGGGGCAGGACCTGTCGTCGGTTCATGCGCAGTGGTACGCGTCGGTGCTCGGCGACGAGGAACCCGACATGCCCCGCGTCCGGATCTTCGTGATGGGGGAAAACCGGTGGCGGACGTACGACCGCTTCCCGGAACCCGCGCGGACGGCCGAACTCTTCCTGGCTCCCGGCGGAACCCTCGTCGCGGAAGCGGAGGGGACCGACGGGTGCGTCGACTACGACTACGACCCGGCGGATCCGGTGCCGACGGTCGGAGGGGCGACGATGATGCCGGGAACGTTCGCGCCCGGCGCACTGGAACAGAGCCGCGTCGAATCCCGCGACGACGTCCTCGTGTTCACCGGTGAGGCACTCACCGAGCCGTTGACGGTGATCGGCCGGGTGTCCGCGACGCTGTTCGCGTCGTCCAGTGCGGTCGACACCGATTTCGTCGTGCGACTGTGCCGGGTGACCGCGGACGGCACGTCGATCACCCTCACCGACGGCATGGTCCGGGCCCGCTACCGCGACTCCTACCGGACCCCCGGGACGTATACATCCGCCGAACCGAGCCTGCTCGTGCCCGGAGAGGTGTACGAGTACGCGATCGACCTGTGGTCCACGGCCGTCACCTTCCAGCCGGGTGAGCGGATCCGGGTCCACGTGACGTCCAGCAACCATCCCCGCTGGGACCGCAACCTGAACACCGGCGAATCTGCGTACGAATCATCGGAATTCGTGGTCGCCCACCAGACCGTGCACACGGGGGAGCGTTACCCCAGCCGCGTGTCGCTCTCCGTGGTGCGCTGACGCGCCCGTGAGTACTTGTCAACCGCGGGCGGTTAACAAGTACTCACAGGGGGCGAGGGTCGTACTGGATATAGCGGCGCACCTCGCGCGCCCGCTCCGCTCCGGCGAAGCGGGCGACGAGGTGCAGTGCCATGTCGATACCCGCGGAGACACCGGCCGACGTGATCACGGCGCCGTCGTCGACGAACCGATCGTCCGGGCGCACGTCGATGGTCGGATCGATCTCCGCCAGCAACGCCAACGACGCCCAATGCGTCGTAGCCGGCCTGCCTTTCAGCAGGCCGGCTTTCGCGTAGACCAGGGAACCCGTGCACACGCTGGTCATCAACGGAACGACGGCGCGCTGCCGGCGCACCCAGTCGAGATGGGCGTCGTCTAGCAGTTGGGGCCGCGTGCCCTGACCGCCGGGATGGAGCAGCACGGCGAGGGGCGGCGCGTCGGCATGGGAATGATGAGCGCCCAGGACGAGGCCCTTGGCGCACTGCACACTCCCGCCCGACGCGGAGAGGCAGGACACGGCGTATCCGTCGTCTGGGTACATGCGCGTCCACGCGGACAGCACCTCCCACGGCCCGACGGCGTCCAACTCCTCGACGCCGTCGAACAACACGATCCCGATGTGCTTCATTCCATAATGCAAGCACGCTCGTGAGTACTTGTTAACCGCCCGCGGTCAAGAAGTACTCACAGGCTGCGAAGCGGCAAGCTTGCGCAGGTCGGGCTTGCGGATCTTGCCGGTGGCGGTGCGGGGGAGTGCCTCCGCGATCTGGATGAACGTGGGAATCTTGAAGCCCGCGAGCTTTTCTCGCAGCCGGGCGCGAACCGTCTCCTCGTCGAGTGTCGTGCCGTCGGCGGCGACGACGAAGGCCATACCGGTCTCGCCCCACTTCTCGTGGGGGACACCGATGACCGCCGCCTCCCGGATGCCCTCCAGTCTCAGCAGAGCCGCCTCGACCTCGGCGGGGTAGACGTTCTCGCCGCCGGAGATGTACATGTCCTTGTAGCGGTCGCAGATGAAGAGGAAACCTTCGTCGTCGAAGTAGCCGGCGTCGCCGGTGTGCAGCCAGCCGTCGACGATCGTGCGGGCGGTCGCCTCGGGCTGATTCAGGTAGCCGAGCATCACGTTCGGGCCCTTGGCGACGATTTCGCCGATCTCGTGCGGTTCGGCGCTCGACCCGTCGGGACGCACGACGTCGACGTCGGTGAAGAACGTCCGCTTGCCGGCGGACCCGATCTTGCTGCGCACGTCCGCGCTCGACAGCATGGTGACCGAGGGCGCGGTTTCCGTCAGGCCGTACGCCTGCGTGATCGCGACGTCACGGTCCTGCCACGGGGAGATCAACGCTTCGGGCAGGGGAGCCCCCGCAACGCAGATGGCCCGCAGGCTGGACAGGTCGGCGTCCGCGAACCGGGGGTGGTGCCACAGTTCCTGGATCATCGTGGGGACCGCGAAGAACGTGGTGATGCGTTCCTTCTCGATCGTGTCGAGCACGACGCCGGCATCGAACTTGCGCAGCAGCACCACGGTGCCGCCGTTGAGCAGCGTCGGTGTGACGGCGCCGCCGATCCCGCCGATGTGGAACAGCGGCGCCACCGACAGCGTGCGTTCCTTCGACGTCATGTCCTGGGCGAGAAGCTGGTTCAGCGCGTTCCACAGCATGTTGCCGTGGCTGAGCATGACGCCCTTCGGTGCGCCGGTGGTGCCCGACGAGTACATCAGCACGGACAGGTCGTCGAGGCCCACCTGCTCGTCGATGCGGGTGTCCGGCCGCCCGGCGTGCACGCCCTCGTACGTGTGGGTGGACCACGAGGCGCCCAGGCCGATCCAGGTGGTGACCGGGGTGTCCGACTGCGCCAGCTCCTGCGCGACGTCGGCCTGCTGATCGCCGAAGATCACTGTGGTGCAGCGTGAATCGCCGAGCACGTAGCGGGCTTCCTCGGCGGTGAGGCGTGCGTTGAGCGGGAGATACGTGGCGCCGAGCAGCCCGGCCGCGAACATCACCTCGAGCGCCGCCGGGTCGTTGAAACCGAAGAAGCCGACGCAGTCACCCTTCTCGACGCCGAGGGCGCGCAGGCCGTGGGCGAGTCGGCGGGTCCGCAGGGCCATCTCCTCGTACGTGACGGCCCGTCCGTCGAAGACGAGCGCCTCGTTCTTCGGCGTCATGGTGATGCGGCGCTCGAGCCACGAGCCGATGCCTTCGTTGTCCATGGTGACTCCTCGTTCTCTTCGAAACTACTCTCGAGCTTGTGGCGGGATGGGTGTGTCAGGCCGACGGGGTCTCGGCGCTCAGGTCGTTGTCCTTGCTCTCCTTCGTCGCGACGAGGAAGACGGCGCTGACCACGCACAGTGCGATGATGAACAACCCGACCGGGAGGATCGACTTGCCGGACGACGCGAACAGCGACGCCAGGATGACGGGGGTGAATCCCGCGCCGATGAGGGTGGCCAGCTGGTATCCGAGCGACGCTCCGGTGTAGCGCGCCCGGGTGCCGAACTGCTCGGAGATGAACGCGGCCATCGGCCCGTAGGTGGCCGAGTGGCAGAGGGTGTAGCCGACGAAGGCGAGCGCGATGAACAGGAACTCTCCCGTGCTGAGCAGCAGGAACAGTGGGTAGACGCTGAGGATCATCGCGCCGAGTCCCGCGAGCATGACCGGCCGGCGGCCGATCCGGTCGGACAGTCGCGCCGATCCGAGGACCAGGAAGATCGCGCAGAACTGGCAGAAGGAGAACGCCAGCAGCGCGTCGGACCGCGGGGCGCCGCTCGACACGGCGTAGGTGATGGCGAATGTGGTGAATGCGGTCTGCATTCCGAAGCTCGCGATGCAGCTCATCGACGCCACGACGACCGCGCGGGGCCGCTTCAGGATGGTGACGATGGGCGGGGTGGTCTCCTTCTTCGCCGATTCCTTCAGCGCTGCCGTGAACAGCGGGCTCTCCGACACCTTGGACCGGATGAACAGGCCGAGGGCCAGCATGAACGCCGAGATCAGGAACGGGATGCGCCAGCCCCACGTCAGGAACTGCTCGTCGGGCAGGAGCGACACGGCCGCCAGCGCGAGTGTGCCGAGCAGTGCGCCGGTGGGGGCGCCCGCGTTGGTGAACGCCGCGGCGAATCCGCGTTTGCCGGATTCGGCGTGCTCGAGCGACATCAGCGCTGCGCCACCCCATTCGCCGCCGACGGCGAGTCCCTGGCAGACGCGGAGGAGGACGAGGATCACCGCGGCCCAGGAGCCGATCATCTCCGGCGGGGGAATGAGCCCGATCGCGAACGACGCGATGCCCATGACGGTCATCGAGATCAGCAGCATGGCCTTGCGGCCGACGGTGTCCCCGAAGTGACCGAAGACGATTCCGCCCAGGGGGCGCGCGACGTAGCCGGCGGCGAACGTTCCCATCGACGCGATGCTCGCGGCCAGAGGGTCGAGATCGGCGAAGAACACCGGGCCGAAGACGAGGGACGCTGCGGTGGCGTAGAGCAGGAAGTCGTAGAACTCGATGGTGCTGCCCAGGTAGCTCGACAGGATTACCCTGCGAACTTCCTTCTTGCGTTGGGTGGCCGACATGGTGCCGGCGGTGGCGGTGACCGTCATCGATACTCCTTGGCCGAGCGTGGGACAACAGAGCGGATCGCGTGTGTAGCGCGGATCACAATTAAACATTAATCATTGAAGATGTCAATGGAAGAGATCGCCAACGCTTCTGTGGTAATCGCACCCGTCAGGCCCGGGCGAGCTTGCGCCCGATGATTTCCTTCATGATCTCGGTGGTGCCGGCGTAGATCGGCCCGCCGCGGCAGTCGAGGTAGTCCTGGGCGACGTCGTACTCGCGCATGTATCCGTAGCCGCCGTGCAGTTGGACCGCGCGCTGGACGACCCGCTGCTGCAGCTCGGTGATCCACCATTTGGCCATCGCCGCTGTCACCTCGTCGAGGGTGCCGTGTGCGGCGTCGAGGATGCAGCGGTCGGTGAAGCACTGCGCGATCTCGATCTCGGTGGCGAGTTCCGCGAGGTAGAAGCGGTTGGCCTGGAAGTCGGCCACTCGCTGGCCGAACGCCGTGCGATCGCAGCTGTACGTCAGGGCCTGGTCGAACGTGCGTCGCATCGACGCCATGGACGTGACGGCCACGCTGAGGCGTTCCTGCGGCAGGTTGTGTCGCAGGTAGCCGAAGCCGTCGTTCAGTTCGCCCAGGACGTTCTCGCGGGGGACGCGGACGTCGTCGAATACGAGCTCGGCGGTGTCCTGGGCGGTCAGGCCGACCTTGTGCAGCGGCCCGTTGCGGGTGAAGCCGGCCGCCCCGTCTTCGACCACCAGCAGGCTCACGCCCTTCTTGCCCGCTGCCGGATCCGTCTTGGCCACGACGATCACGAAGTCGGCGAGCATTCCGTTGCTGATGAAGATCTTGGTGCCGTTGAGGACCAGATCGTCCCCGTCGGGGAGGGCGGTCGTGGAGATCGCGGCCAGGTCGCTACCTGCGCCCGGCTCCGTCATGGCGATGGCGCCGATCTTCTCGCCGGTGCACAGGGGCGTCAGGAACCGGTGCTTCTGCTCTTCGTTCGCCAGCGAGGCGAGGTAGGGCGTGACGAGGTCGTTGATGCCCGCCAGGCCCATCACCACGGCGGGGGCCCCGACGCGGCAGAGCTCTTCGATGACGATGGCGTTGAAACGGAAGTCGTCGATTCCGCCGCCGGCGAATCGTTCCTCGACGTTGATCCCGAGGAGCCCGAGCTTGCCGGCCTGGCGGTAGACGTCCCGGTCGACCTGTCCCGCATCGGCCCAGTCGCGAAGATGCGGGGCCACATCACGTTCGGCGAACCGGCGCACCGTTTCTCGAAACGCATCGTGATCGGCGTCGAAGATGTTCCGTGCCAGTGCAACCGAAGACATGCAAGGTTCCTTTCGTCGGCACACGTGCAACGCACGGGTGCATACCCGAAAGGAACCTATCTATCAATCATTGATAATGTCAATGGTTGAGCATGTCCGGCGGATGAGCGCCGGCGTCAATACCAGTACTTCCGCCCGCCGACCGCGCGGCCCGTCGTGCCCAGCAGCAGTAGCACGAGGCCGATGACGAGGAGGATGATTCCGATCGTCGTGAGGATCGAGATCCCCGCGACGAGGCCGATGACGAGCAGGATGATTCCGAGAACGATCACGGTCTTCCCTCTTTCGGTTGACGGCTTGGAACTACTGACTCGGTTGCGGCACTTCACAATCGATCTTCGGGTTCACACCCGCGTAGTTGAGTGGGCCCGCGATCACGGTGACCGCGATCGTTCCGGCGCTGGCGCAATCGGCCGTCGCGTCCTTGAAGTAACCGCGCTGCCACACGGCAACGGCGCCGATGATCAGCCAGATGATCACGATGAGCGTCACGAGTCGTCCGATACGCATTTCCGACCTCCCGTGTGAGCACCGGCGCCGCGCCGGTGCACGTGACGAACTCGAACGCTATGTCGACGACGTGTCGGTCGGCTTCGCGTGTGCTCCATGGGTATTCGTGGAGTCCGTGCCGTTGGGCCGACCGTTGGCAGGCCCTGTACCCGTGGTTCGCGCATCGGTGGCCCGAGCGTTCGTCGGCCCCGTTCCGGTGGTTCGGGCGTCGGTGGCCCTGGCGTCGTTCGGCGGAGTGTCCGTCGTCTTGACGTCGGGATCGAGCTCGTCGGCTCGCTGCCACTCGTGCTTCAGGTCGTCACGAGACGTGGTCGCCGTGTTCTGGTGCGTCTGCGCATCGACCTGCAGTCTCTTGGCCTCTGCCGCCTTGGCCTCCGCTTCGGCTTGGGCCCTTCTGGCGTTGGCCGCAGTTTCCTCCGCGATGGCCTCGCGCTTCTCGACGACGGACGTCTGCTCCTGCGCCTTCGCGCGGATGCTGTCGGCCTGATGACGGTTGCGCTCGTTCCGCTTGCGTGATGCCGCAACGGCCAGCGCGATCAGGGCGAGAACGACGACGATCGCGACGATGATCCAGATGACAGTCATGGTGTCCATATGGTTACTCCCAGCGGTTGTGTTGTTAAAGTACCCCGCGCCGAAACCCGGCAAACAGACCGAGAGCCAATCGCAATCAACCGTCGAATTTCGGCACGACATTAGGGTGCGAGCATGGAGATCCGCTGGATGCGCGCGTTCCTCGCCGTAGCCGAGGTGTCGAACTACGGCCGGGCAGCCGAGTCGTTGCGCATAGCCCAGCCCGCGGTCAGCCAGCAGATCCAGCAGCTGGAGAGGCATCTCGGAGTGAAGCTGTTCGACCGGGGCACGAGACCGATCCGGCTGACTGCCGCGGGAGAGCAATTTCTCGAGCCGTGCCGGGCCGCGCTGAAAGCCGTTGCCTGGGCCGAGCAGTCGGCGTCCGCGGGCAATCCCGCGGAGGAGGGCCGCGTGCGTGTCGGATTCAGCGGCGCCTACGGACAGTCGAAGCTGCCTCTGTTCGCCCGGACCGCGCGCAAGAGATATCCGAAACTCGAGTTGGTTCTCGACGGGGCGAGACCGAGCGGGCTGATCCTCGACGACATCTATTCCGGCAAGCTCGATCTCGGTTTCGTCTCGGCGGCGCTGTCGCATCCCGAAATTGCGACGAGACTGATCTCGGTCGAGCCTCTGGGTGCGCTGCTCTACGCCGACCACCCACTGGCGAAACGCTCGGAGATCTCGCTGTCCGAACTGCGCGACGATCCGTTCGTCACCAACCCCGCGGCGTCGGGATCGACTCTGCGTCTGGACGTGCTGGCTGCATGCCACGAAGCGGGGTTCACGCCGGAAATCGCGCAGGAAACGTCCGACGGAACGACGCTGACCGCGCTGGTGACGGCGGGTGTGGGGGTCTCGCTCATTCCTGTCAGTTCCCATCGCGCCGGAGCCGTCGACGCCGTCGTCGTGCCCACGGACGGCGGACGCCACCGAATCCGCGGTGCGCTGGCGTGGGCGGACAGGCCCCGGACACCGCTGCTCGAGACCGTCCTCGCGCTCGCGGCGGAGATCATGCCGACGATCGACGAGTTCGATAAGTAGTTCTTATCGAAAGTATGCCAAGTTGATCTTGGACTGTGATGAAGGCGTTTGGCAGAGTCGTCGGCGCAGCGGTGGTGTGATCCGCGGCACGTCATCACCTTCACTCCGGTCCGAAAGGTCCTCCCATGAGCGTACGAGCTGGTTCTGCTGCGCCTCCGAACGCGCAGCAGCCTGTCGACACCCCGGCGAGCGTGCCCGCGCGTCAGCCCCGCAAGGCGGCTTTCGCAAGTTTCCTCGGCAGCCTCGTCGAGTACTACGACTTCTTCATCTACGGGTCGGCGGCCGCCCTGATCTTCCCGACGGTCTTCTTCCCGTCGGAGAGTCCGGCGACCGGCACGTTGGCGGCACTGGCGACATTCGGCGTCGGATACATCGCCCGCCCGATCGGGGCCGTCGCGCTCGGACACTACGGCGACCGCATCGGACGCAAGCGTGTGCTCGTCTTCACGCTGGTCCTGATGGGAGTCTCGACGTTCCTCATCGGATGCCTGCCGGGCTTCGGGAGCATCGGGATCGCGGCGCCGATCATGCTGGTGGTCCTGCGACTCATGCAGGGTGCCTCGGCGGCGGGCGAGCAGAGTGGCGCCAATTCGCTGACCCTCGAGCATTCGCCGGAGGGTTCCAGGGCGTTCTACACCAGCTTCACGATGAGCGGCACCCAGGCGGGGCAGCTCATCGCGACCCTCGTGTTCATCCCCGTCGCCGCGCTGCCCGAGGACATGCTGATGGCCTGGGGTTGGCGAATCCCGTTCCTCGTCAGCGGAATCCTGACGATCGTCGCGCTGTTCGTCCGCCGGACGATGGAGGAGACTCCGGTATTCCGGGAGGCGGAACGCGACAACGATCTGGTCGAGATCCCCGTCGTCGAACTGTTCGAGAACTATCGGCTGCAGATGGTCCGGGTGATCGCCTGCTCGCTCTTCGCCGTGTCGGGCACGATCATGACTGTCTTCGCGCTCGCATACGGCACCGGTGAGGCCGGGCTCGAACGTCAGACCCTGCTGTGGGCGGGCGTCATCGCAAACATCATGCAGCTGTTCGCCATTCCGCTCTGGGCGATGCTGGGAGACAAGATCGGCCGGCGGCCCGTGTATCTCGCCGGAATCGTCGGTGCCATCGCCGCGTTCTTCTTCTACTTCGAGGCGATGAGCATCGGTTCCGTTCCCTTGATCTTCGCGGTGTCGGCCTTCTTCGGTGTCGCCGCATCCGGTGTCAGTGGTGTCGGTCCGACGTTCTTCGCGGAAATGTTCGATACCCGAGTGCGGTTCTCCGGCATCGCCATCTCGACACAGATCGGGTTCGCCTTCGCGGGCTTCGCCCCGAGCATCGGCTATGCGCTGCTCGGAACAGGCACGCACGGGTGGATACCGGTGGCGGCTTTCGGCTCCGTCTGCCTGCTGGTGGCAGGTCTCTCGGCGGTGACCGCTCCGGAGACACGCAGCGTCGCGATCACCGAACTGGGCAAGAAGTAATCGTTCCCCATCACGAGGAGAATCATGAAGCTCGACCCCGACATGTCCGTACTGCTGGACAAGCTGAACGACTGGGACGCCGCCGCAGGTCCCCAGAAGACGATCGAAGGCGCACGCAAGCGCATCGAGGAGATGCGTGCCCTCTACTTCGAGCCGGAACTGCTCGAGGTACGGGAAGTCGAGAACGTCACCATCCCGGGCCCGGCCGGTGGCATCCCCGCCCGGATCTACCGGCCCGACACGGAGGAGCCGACTCGGTCGACCGTCCTGTACCTGCACGGCGGCGGCTGGGTGATGGGCGGCCTCGACTCACACGAGTCGCACGCTCGACGCGTCTGCGCTCGCACCGGCTCCGTCGTCGTCGCCGTCGACTACCGGCTCGCGCCGGAACACCCGTTTCCCGCCGGCTACGACGACTGCCTGGCTTCGCTCCACTGGATCCACGACACCATCGATCAGCTGGGCGGCGACGCGTCCCGAGTCGCCGTCGCCGGAGACAGCGCGGGCGCCAATCTCGCGGCGTCGGTGGCCTTGGCGGCCCGCGACGCGGGACTTCCTCTGCGGGCACAGCTGCTGCTGTACGTGCCGGTGCATCTCGCGAAGCGTTACCCGTCGATGGACGAACTCGCCGAAGGGTATTTCCTCAGGGTGCCTGCGGATGAGGACATGGGGGCCGGCTACCTCGAAGATCGCAGCCTGGCCCTCGACCCCCGTGTCTCGCCGATCGAGGGTGACCTGACGGGGGTGGCACCCGCCATCGTGTGCGGGGCCGAATGTGATCCGCTCCGAGATCACGCCCCCGCCTACGCCGCTGCGCTGGAGGCCGCCGGCGTGCCGGTTCGACTGCGGATCTCCCCGGGCATGCTGCACGGGTACTGGAGCATGGGTGTCGTGCCACGCGCCAACGAACTCGCGGACCAGCTGTGCGAAGAACTGGCGGAGTTGCTCGCGCCGGAGTAGCCCGACATTCCACTACCGTGAACCGCATGAGCGAGTTGCTGGAACGTGACGGTGTGCGCGGACATCTCCACCGCCCCGCGGGTGACGGAGTGGCGGGGCTGGTCCTGACTCATGGAGCGGGAAGTGACTGCGACACAAAGCTGTTGCGTGCCGTGACCGACGGGTTCGTGGAGCGGGGGGTCGTCGTCCTGCGGTTCGATCTCCCGTTCCGTCAGCGCCGCGCGTCGGGTCCGCCGCATCCGTCGACGGCGGCGGAGGACCGGGACGGCATCGCGGCCGCGGTGGCCGTGATGCGGGAGCTGGTGTCGGCGCCGGTGTGGGCCGGCGGGCACTCGTACGGCGGGCGGCAGGCGTCCATGCTCGCTTCGGAGCGACCGGGTCTCGTCGACGCCCTGTTGTTGCTGTCGTACCCGCTGCATCCGCCGGCCAAGCCGGAGAAGCTCCGCACCGAGCACCTGCCCGGTCTCCGCACCCCGTCCGTGGTGGTGCACGGTTCTAAAGACCCGTTCGCGACCACCGGCGAAATGCGGTCGGCACTCGAACTGATCCCCGCACCGACGACGCTCGTCGAACTAGAGGGGGCCCGCCACGATCTGGCCCCGGACAGGTTCCCGGTGGTCGAACGCGCGGTCACGGCCATGCTCGACCTTCTGTAGGGCGGTCGGGGACGGCCACACGCGGTCGGTATGTTCGGTGAATGAGCAACGTGCAGACGGACGCGCCCCGCTGGTTCACCACGGCGTTGGCGTCGCCGGTCGACACCGGCCGGGTCGACGTCGCCGGTGCACAGGTCCACTACCGTGCGTGGGGGCCGTCGGGATCGCCGGGAATCGTGCTCGTTCACGGCGGCGCCGCCCACAGCCGGTGGTGGGACCATGTGGCACCCATGCTGGCCACGGACCGTCGCGTCGTCGCACTCGACCTGACGGGGCACGGCGACAGCGACCGGCGCGCGGAGTACGGCCTGGAGCAGTGGGCGGAAGAAGCCCTGGCCGTGGCGAAGCCGGCGGGTATCTCGGGGGCGCCGGTGTTCGTCGGGCACAGCATGGGCGGCATGGTGTCCTACGTGGCCGCGCAACTGTTCGGCGAGGATCTGGCGGGTGTCCAGCTGATCGATTCGCCCGTCCTCGCCCGCACCCCGGAGGAGGAAGAAGCGCGGAAGCAGCGTGCCTTCGGTCCGAAGAAGGTCTACCCGTCCAGGACCGAGGCGCTCGAGCGGTTCCGGTTCGTCCCGCCGCAGGACACCGCGGTGCCCGCGGTCCTGCGGCACGTGGCAGAGAACTCGATGGAAGAGGTGGACGGCGGCTGGTCGTGGAAGTTCGACTCCACGTTCTTCGCGCGCCACAGCAGCGATCACCTGGGCGGATCCGACCCACGCTGCCGCATCGCCTACTTCCGCGCCGAGAACGGCATCGTCACCGACGCCATGATGGACGGCATGCGCCGCCGATTCGGGCCCACCGCTGTGGTGGTCGAGATCCCCGACGCCGGACACCACGTGATGATCGACCAGCCGCTCGCGCTGGTCGTGGGTATCCGGACGGTGCTCGCGTCGTGGGACGTCGAAGATTCCGTCGCCGGGATGCCGGGCTGACTCAGTCGCCGGATCGGACGGCGGCGACGAACTGCTCGATCAGCGCCGGATCCTTCACACCACGCGAGGATTCGACGCCGCTCGACACGTCGACACCCCACGCGCCGGTCGCGTCGACGGCGCCCCGCACGTTGCCTGGATGAAGTCCGCCGGCGAGGATCCACTCGCCGTCGGGTCGGCTCTGGTTCGCCCAGTCCCAGGGCACGCCTGCCCCGGCGGTCGCTCCGTCGACGAGGACGCGGTCGGCGCCGAAATCGCCCGACGTGTCACCGGCGACCACGGCACGGATCACGCCGAGCCCCGCCTCCCGCAACCGGGCCACGTCGTCGGCGGACTTCAGGTCGTGCACCTGAACGGTTCCGAGACCTGCCGCGGCGGCGACGTCGATCACCTCCGCCACGGGACTCCCCTTGAACACACCCACCGCGACCGTGTGACCGGTGACCCGGCGGACCAGCGGTGCGGCGTCCTCGGGGGAGATCCGGCGGACGCTGTCGGCGAACACGAAACCCACGGCGTCGACGCCGAGGCGCACGGCCAGATCGACGGAGGCCTCGTCTCGCAGACCGCACACCTTGATGAATGTCACCCCCGCAATTTTACCGGTCGCTCCGAGTCGCCGACGCAGCGCGGGTTCGCGCTCTAGGCTTCGTGACGTGGAATGGCTCAGCGACCTCAGCGTGATCTCAGGGCCTCTGCCCTGGATCCTCACGGTGATCGGTGTGCTCGGCGGCGTGTGGCTGCTCGCTGCCCGCGCACCCTGGTACCCCAGGAAAGCGATTCCGATCTGCCTGGCCGTGTCGGTGGTCGTCACCGTCGTTCTCTACGTGATGGTCGAGAAGGTGCTCAGGCCGTTCCCCGACCCCATCGAGATTTCCATCTACGTGTGGATCGGTCTGGGGCTCTTCGCGATCGTCCTGCTCGTGCCGAGGATCCGCGCCGGCCGGACGGTGAAAGCCGCCGCCGTGTCGGTTCTCGCGGTGCTCGCCGTGATTCTCGCGTCCGCGACGCAGATCAACCTGGTGTTCGACGCCTATCCCACGGTGGGCACGGCATTCGGGGCGGAGCCGTTCGACCGGGTTCAGATGAACGACCTCGGCAGCGCCGCCGAGAACGTGGTGACGGGAACGCCTCTCGACGCGTCGTGGACCGCCCCGCCCGGAATGCCGAGCGAGGGGCGGGTCCTGACGGCTGCCGTTCCCGGAACGGCGTCGGGGTTCGCCGCCCGCGACGCCGAGATCTACCTCCCGCCCGCCTACTTCGCCAACCCGCGCCCCCTGCTGCCGGTGCTCGTGCTGCTGGCCGGTCAGCCCGGTTCGCCGGAGGACTGGTTCGCCGGTGGCAAGCTCGCCACCACGATGAACGAGTTCGCCGCGAAACACGGGGGACTGGCCCCGATCGTGGTGGTGGCGGACGGCACCGGCTCGCAGATCGCGAACCCCCTGTGTGTCGATTCGAAGCTGGGCAATGTGGCCACGTATCTGGCGAAGGACGTTCCGTCCTGGGTGAAGTCGAACCTGCAGGTCGACCCGGACCCCAAGGCGTGGGCGATCGGCGGCCTCTCCTACGGCGGCACCTGTTCGCTGCAGATGGCCACCAACTATCCCGACGTGTACCCGACGTTCCTCGACATCTCGGGTCAGGAAGAACCCACGCTCGGTGACCATCAGCGCACCCTCGACGACGGGTTCGGCGGTGACGAGGCGGCGTTCAAGCGGGTCAACCCACTCGATCTGATGGCGTCGAAGCAGTACCCGGATACGGCCGGGGTCTTCGTGATCGGCAGCGACGACGACGCCTACAAGCCGGGGGCCCAGAAGGTCTATCAGGCCGCGAAGGACGCGGGCATGGACGTGCAGTACGTGGAAGTGCCGGGCGGGCACAGCTTCGCGGTGTGGTCTGCGGGACTGGAGAAGGAATTGCCTTGGCTGGCACAGCGGTTGGGGCTGATCGGCTCGTAGGTACTCGTCACGGCGGAGAGGGATGGCATGACGGCGGCAGCGCGGGTACTGCGGGTGGGTTCGGCGTTGCCCGACCCGCCGTTCGAGTTCCGGGACGGTGGGGCTCCGGCGGGTTTCGATGTCGAGTTCACGCGGGCGGTCGCGCAGGTGCTCGGCGTCGAATGGGCGCTCGTCCCGTACCGGGGCACCGACTTCAACGGCATCTTCGATGCGCTGGCGGACGGTGAATTCGACTGCATCGCCTCGGGAACCACCGTGACCCCGCAGCGGAGGACGCGCGCGGATTTCTGCGCTCCGTACCTCGTGTCGGGTCAGTCCCTCGCCGTCGACACGTCGCGGCATCCGGGAGTGCGCGGGGTGGACGACCTCGGCGGTCTGACCGTCGGTGTCCAGCACGGCAACACCAGTCAGCCGATCGTGGAGAGGCTGGTCGCGGAGGGCCGCGCGGGCGCGATCCGGGTGTACGCCTACGACCGGATCGGGCAGGCCCTCGACGACCTGTCCTCGGGCGGGTGCGATGCCGTCATGAAACTCGCGCCGGTCCTCACCTGGCTCGTCCGGGACCGCTCGCACGTGGAGGTGGTCGAACGGGGAATCTCTCGTGAGGAGATCGCCGTTGCCGTCCGCACGGGTGATCACGCGCTGCGTGAACGCATCGAGTCGGCGCAGCGCACCCTGGCCGCGGACGGCACCCTCGACCGGCTGAGGTCGAAGTGGCTCGGTATCGGCGAACCGGAAGCCGGCTCGCTCTAACCGGCACACCTGTCCAAGAATAGGAACGTGTTCTATATTTGCGGCAACCGTTTGTCTCTCAGCGACTGGAGTGCCCGGCATGTATGAGTGGTCAGATACCGACCTGATGTTCCGCGACGCGATCCGCGGTTTCATCGACAAGGAGATTCGACCGCACGTCGACAAGTTGGAGACCGGCGAGCTGCCTCCGTTCGACATCATCCGCAAACTCTTCGCCACCTTCGGTCTGGACGAGATGGCCCGTGACGCGCTGACGAAGTCGCTGGACCGCGAACGCAGTGGGGCCGTGTCCGGCGCGAAGGAAGAGAAGTCCGGCGGCCTCGGCGGTGCGGGCAGCATGGGCGTCATCATGAACGCCGAGTTGGCCGGCGTCAGCCTCGGGCTCGTCGCCTCGCTCGGGGTGAGCCTCGGGCTGGCGGCGGGCACCATCCGCAGTCGCGGGACGCTGGCGCAGAAGGAGCGCTGGCTACCCGGACTGGTCACGTTCGAGAAGGTCGGAGCCTGGGCCATCACCGAGCCCGACTCCGGCTCGGACGCGTTCGGCGGCATGAAGTCGTACGTGCGCCGCGACGGCGACGACTACATCCTCAACGGGCAGAAGACGTTCATCACCAACGGTCCCTACGCCGACGTCATCATCGTCTACGCGAAGCTCGACGAGGGAGACTCGTCCGTCGACCGCCGCGACCGGAAGGTTCTCGCCTTCGTCCTCGACGCGGGCATGGAGGGGCTCACCCAGGGTGCGCCGTTCAAGAAGATGGGCATGAACTCCTCACCCACCGGAGAACTGTTCTTCGACAACGTGCGCCTCACCCGTGACCGTCTGCTCGGCGAGACGGAGGACGGCGGCAAGTCCGACGGCAAGTCCAGTGCGAAGGAGAGCTTCGCGGCCGAACGGATCGGCATCGCGTCGCTGTCGCTCGGCATCATCAACGAGTGTCACCGGCTTTGTGTCGACTACGCCAGGTCCCGCACGCTGTGGGGCAAGGAGATCGCCCAGTTCCAGCTCATTCAACTCAAGCTCGCCGAGATGGAGATCGCCCGCATCAACGTGCAGAACATGGTCTTCAATGCCATCGAGCGCACCGCGGCGGGGGATCAGGTGAGCCTCGCGGAGGCGTCGGCGATGAAGCTCTATTCCTCGCGGGCGGCCACCGAGGTGGCGATGGAGGCGGTGCAGTTGTTCGGCGGCAACGGCTACATGGCGGAGTACCGGGTCGAGCAACTCGCGCGCGACGCGAAGTCGCTGATGATCTACGCCGGCAGCAACGAGATCCAGGTGACGCACATCGCGAAGGGCCTGCTGGCGATGTGATGCGTGGCCCCGGGAACGAATGTCGTACGGCGTACGTTAGTGGGGTGTCGTCAACGAAAGGACACCACCGTGAAGGTCACCGCGAGCGCACTGTCGCTGAACGTCTCAGACCCCAGTGCGTCGGCCGAGTTCGCCAAGTCCCACCTGGGCTTCGTCGAGGAGATGGCCGCCGAGGGCTTCGTGTCACTGAAGCGCGCGGACGTCGGCTTCAATCTGGTCTTCCTGAAGACCGGACTGGAGACCTTCAAGCCCGCGCGGATCGCCGGTGACGCCGGCCAGGGGTTGCTGATCGCGCTCGTCGTCGACGGTATCGACGGCGAATACGACCGACTGCAGGCGGAGGGCGTCCCGATCGTGACGCCCATCGAAACCGAGCCCTGGGGCGAACGCTACTTCCAGATGAGCGACCCCAACGGGGTGATCATCCAGCTGGTCGAATGGATGTAGTGGTCACACCGAGGCGAGAAACGGCTCGACGGCCGCGAGCACTTCGGTGCTCGCGGCCACCGCCGTCGAGTGGTCGAACCCGGGCAGGACCGTCAGCGACGCACCGGGAATCAGTGCCGCCACCCGCTGGGTGTCGCCGATCCGCTCGGCGTCGTTCGAACCGACGAACAACAGGGTGGGGACGGCGATCCCACGCAGGACGTCGTCGTCCACGCCCGGCTCCACACCGGAACGCCGCATGTACGCGGCGAGCGCCTTCGCGTCGTTCGCCATGAACGCCGCCCGGGTGCCGGCGTCGATCGGCCACGCGCGCCGGGCATTCCACTGCCCCAGGAACGCATCCATGCCGTCCCGCTCGAGGACGTCGATGCAGCCCGGGAAGAACAGGCGGTCGAATGCGCCGGCCTGCGGTCGGCTGCTGCCGCCGCCGACGATCAGGCTCTCCAGTCGGTCGGGTGCGCCGACCGCCAAGGCCAGCGCGACCCGGCCGCCGAGCGAATACCCCAGCACGTGTGCGCTCGGAAGATCCAGGTGGTCGAGGACCGCCAGGACGTCGCCGCTGACCAGCTCCATCGCGTACGCATCCTCGTCGTGCGGCTTGTCGCTGCGCCCGTGGCCCCGCAGATCGACCAGGAGCAGCCGGTACCGATCACGCAGCGCGGCGACGTAACCGAATCCGCGCCAGATCGCGTGGGAGAGCGCCGTGCCGTGAAGGAGAACGAGCGGCTCTCCCTCGCCGACGGTCTTGTACGCGATCCGGACACCGTCGACGGGATTGGTAGCGTGCTGCACCCGCCCAGTCTGCATCACTCAGAATTCGCGGCCCTCCGACACCCACTGCAGATCCTCCGAACGCGCACCCTCGACGTGGTCCCGGGCCGAATTCAGCACCGTCAGCTGCGCCGCGTCGAGTTCGATTCCGAGAGCACCGGCGTTCTCCGTCACCCGTTCCGCACTGCGGGTTCCGGGGATGGGCACGACCGGCAGTCCGAACGTGCGGCCCTGCGCGTAGAGCCACGCCAGCGCAACCTGTGCTGGGGTAGCCCCCAGTTCGCCTGCGACCGAATTGACTGCATCCACCACGCCGAGGTTCCGCTGCAGCGCGCCCTCCGCGAACCGGGGAAGAGTCCGGCGGAAGTCGTTGGGCGCCAAGGTCTCGACGTCGGTGACCGTCCCGGTGAGGAACCCCCGGCCGAGCGGCGAGTAAGGGACGAACCCGACACCCAGTGCGGCCGCGGCAGGCACGATTCGCGCCTCGACGTCGCGGCTCCAGATGCTCCATTCCGACTGGATCGCCGTGATGGGATGCACCGTGTGCGCGGACGCCAGCTCCCCGGCCGTCACCTCCGACAGTCCGAGGTGTCGCACCTTGCCCGCCGCCACCAGTTCGGCCATCGCACCGACGGTGTCCTCGATCGGAACCGACGGGTCGGGGCGGTGCAGGTAGTAGAGGTCGATCGTGTCGGTGCCGAGTCGGCGCAGGCTGGCGTCCACCGCCTCGTGGACGTAGGCGCGGTCGCCGCGGGTCGAGGCGCCGCCCTCGCTCCGCTTCCTCGGATCCCCCACAATCCCGAACTTGGTTGCCAGCGTGACTTCCTCGCGCCGGTCCCTCAGTAACTGCGCGATCAACCGCTCGTTGTCGCCGGCCCCGTACACGTCGGCGGTGTCGAGGAAACTCACTCCGAGATCCACCGCGTGATGCAGTGTCGCGAGCGCCTTCCCCGGTTCCACCCCGCCGTAGACGGGTGTGAGAGCCATTCCTCCGAAACCCATGTCGGAGACGGTGAGCGCGTCACCCAGGGTTGTCGTACCGATGTCGGTCATGCTTCTCCTCGTCGTTGTCGGGCACGGTCTTCGTCGGTCCCTGCGATGAGAGCCCGGTAGTGATCCACCTTCGTGTCGAGGGCGGCCAGGGCGTCGTCGAGCCTCGCCTGCTGGGCGAGGATGCGTTCGCGGTGCTCGAGCAGTAGCGACAACCGCCGCTCGTGGGTCTCGGCGCCCCCGGTCAGCAGCACCGCGAAACGCTGCATGTCACTGGTCGGCATGCCCGTGGTCCGCAGTTTCACCAGCAGTTCGATGAGCCGCACGTCCCGCTCGCTGTAGCGGCGACGACGGTCCGAACCCCGCGCGATCCTGGGAATCATCCCCTCGCGCTCATGCCAGCGAAGGGTGTCCTGCGTGAGGCCCGTGATCGCCGAGACCTCCGAGATGCTCGCGAACGCTCCGGGCGACTGCTCCAACTGGGTGGCCATGACTGAACGGTACGACCTGGAGTGCACTCCAACGCAAGACCCGGGGCGACTGCGTCCCGTCGATCTGTCCGCCCCGAGCGCACGTTTGACGGACACATTGTCGGTTGTCGGCGCCGGCCTGGGCGAACACAGTGCTTCTATGGCAATTACCGAGGGCACCACCAGCGATGCGACCGCTGCCGAACGCGAGTACGGCGACCGCGTCCTGGCCGTCGAACCGGGCGGAAACGAGTTCATTCCGCACGAGGTCCGCCACGGAACTCCACGCCAACTCTTCTGGACGTGGATGTCGCCGAACCTCGAGTTCGCCACGATCTTCATCGGCGTACTGTCCGTGTCGGTGTTCGGGATGACGTTCTGGCAGGCGACGCTCGGGCTCGTCCTCGGGACGGGTCTCGGGGCTGCCGCGCATTACGTCCTGTCCGCGCGCGGTCCCCTGCACGGCGTTCCGCAGATGGTGCTCGGACGCCTCGGCTTCGGGTATTGGGGCAACGCCCTTCCGTCGGCGTTCATGTCGATCATGTGCGGCGTCGGCTGGTTCGCCACCAACAGCGTCAGCGGCGCGTTCGCACTCAACACGCTGACCGGTCTGGCGCCCCTGCCCTCACTGCTCGTGATCGTCGTCGTCCAGACCGTGTTCGCGTTCTTCGGGCACAACCTGGTCCAGGCGTTCGAGCGTTACGCGTTCCCTGTGCTGGCCGTGATCTTCGCGATCACCGCAGTGGTGGTGCTCGCGAAGTCGAACCCGGGCGCGCCCGCGGTCGAGGGTGGTGTCGGCGGAATGGGCGGGTTCCTCCTCACCGTCGGAACGGCGTTCGGCTACGCGGCCGGGTGGACGCCGTACGCCGCCGACTACACCCGGTATCTGCCGGCCACCGTGTCGAGGGTCCGCACCGGGCTGTTCGCCTCGGCCGGGCTGTTCGTCTCGTGTGTCGCACTGTCGGTCGTCGGCGCCGCCTCCGTGACGATCGGCGCACCGTCCTCCGACAACCCGACCGACGCGTTCACCGCGAATCTGCCCTCGGCGCTGGCGAATCTGACATTGCTCGCCATTGCACTCGGGGCGGTCGCCGCCAATGCCCTCAACGTGTATTCCGGGTCGATGGCCTTCGTGACCATCGGGCTGAGGTTGCCGCTGAAGACGCAGCGGGCGGTGGTCACCATGATGTTCGGAGTCGTCGGATTCCTCGTGGCGTGGTGGGCGCTCGCCGACGCCGCCGCGAGCTACGAGGCCTTCCTGCTCATCGTCGCCTACTGGATCGGACCGTGGCTGGGCATCATGTTCGCCGACCAGTATCTGCGCCGCGGACAGCGGATCGACACCCTTCTGTACAACCGCGAGTACAGCAACTGGGGTGGTCTGACCGCGTTCGTGATCGCCCTCGTCGGCTCTGTTCTGTTGTTCTCCAATCAGGAGAAGTTCGTCGGCTACGTGGTGCGCGCGGTACCCGAACTCGGCGACATCACGTTCTTCGTCGGCTTCGTGCTGGCCGGAGCGCTCTACCTCGCGATCAACGGTGCGAAGATCTCACGCGGCCAACCTGTTGGCGCACAGGGCAAGTAGCAGCGAACCGTACATCGACGGCGAACCCGGGTCGTATCCGAGGAGGGCCCGGATACGCTCGAGTCGCTGGTACAGCGATTGCCGGCCGAGATGCAGCGCCGACGCAGAACTGGTGGCGCTGCACCCGTGCCGAAGGTGCACCTCCAGGGTACGGACCAGGTCGCTCGAATGGGTTCGATCCCACTCCACCAGCGGCGCAATGGTTGTCGCGACCATCCGCTCCCTGACGTCGGGAGGTAGCCGATCGAGCGCGAGTTCCGGGGCGAGTTCCCGCGTCGTCGTCACTACCCGCCCCGACAGCCACGACCGCCGGGCAGACATCGCGAGGCGCAGTCCCGAGCGGGCGGTGTGCAGCGCGGTGCCGACGTCTCCGGGAGCGAAGTCGCACGGATCGCCGACCACTACCGTCACTCCGTCGGTGATGTTGGACGCCAACGATTCCTGAAAGCAGTCGACGGCAGTCCCCACCGGGTCGACCACGGGTGCGGGGACCGCGATCAGGCCGAACGTGCTCGCGTGCACCTCCGCACGCAGGCACGGTTGCCCGAGCAGTTTGGCGGCCGAATCCAGCAACCGGGTCGCGATGCGCGAGCCCGGCGAATCGATGGCGACCGCGACCACCCGGTTGCCCGGCGCGGGATGGAACCCCGCCGCGGCGGACCGCACCGTGAGGTCGATCTGCCGAACGTCGTTGCGGTCCAGCAAGTCCGACACCAGCGCGGCCGCGGCGCGCTGCGGACGTCCCGCGAGGCTGCCCGAGTAGGTGAGTGCAAGCCCGAGCGACGCCGTGGACCGTTCGAGTAGCGCACGCAACACGGGCGAGTCCATCGTGGAACCCGGCCCGGCCGTCAACGTCCCCCACACGCCGTCCCGCGAATGGATGGTGGCCGTGACGGTTCCGGCGTCGGCTGCTGCCCAGGCCGCGCGGTCGTCGTCCACGCCGTGCGCCGCGACCAGCGCCCCGCTGCCGCTGGTGACGATCAGCGGGCAGCCGCTCGCCTGGCTGATGCGCTCGAGCAACCGGGCCACCCCGTTGCCTGCCATCAGTTCGGCCTCCAGGACGCGGGACAGTTCGTTCTGGGTCCGCAGGGCCGACACCTCCCGGGAGATGATCTCCGTATTGGCGTTCTGGCAGAGTTCGATGAACGGGACCACTGTCCGTAGCGCGATCAGCGGCAGGTCCAGGGCGGCCGCCTCCTCGATCATGTCGCCCGGAACGGCGTCGAACGTCCGGCCCAACTCGATTGCCACGGCCGCCACATTGCGTTCCCCGACCTCGCGGAGATAGTGCCTGCGGGTGCCGGGATCCACACCGGACAGACCCAGCCCGGTGGTCAGCAGCAACTCGTCCCCGGACAGCAGCGGGCTGATCTCGTAGATTTCACTGGAATGTACCCAGCGCACCGTGCGGCCGAGCTGCGACTTCCCGGCCAGAACCTGCGGGTTCGCGCTGAAGAACTGGTTCCGGAGCAACTCGCGCACGGTCAACGACATCGTCGAACCCTCCTCGGGAGGCGGACAGTCTGTACAGGTTAAGGCCGGTTCGTTACCACAGTGTGTCCGTTGTGGTCGCGGCGTCCGAGACGCAAGGTAGAGGCATGTCGATCTCTGTGAACTCTGCGCGGATGGCCCTCGACCCCGAGGAACTGCTGACCGTGGCGATCGCCGAAGCCGAACTCGGCAAACGCGAGGGCGGGATACCGATCGGGGCCGCGCTCTTCGCCGGCGACGGAACCCTGCTGGGCAGCGGCCGCAACCGACGGGTCCAGCACGCCGATCCGTCCGTCCACGGTGAGACGGA
The DNA here is from genome assembly GCF_002300195.1 of Rhodococcus sp. ACPA1. Taxonomy (NCBI): domain Bacteria; kingdom Bacillati; phylum Actinomycetota; class Actinomycetes; order Mycobacteriales; family Nocardiaceae; genus Rhodococcus; species Rhodococcus sp. ACPA1. The sequence continues at coordinate 910,428 of NZ_NSDX01000005.1, forward strand.
CGCGTTCCGGGCCGCCGGGCGCCAGCGCGACTACCGCTCGACGATCATGGTGACGACCCTGTCACCGTGCTGGTACTGCAGCGGTCTGGTCCGGCAGTTCAACATCGGCGCGATCGTCGTGGGGGAGAGCGTCACGTTCACCGGCGGCCACGAATGGCTCCGCGAGAACGGCGTGGTCGTGACCGTCCTGCGCGATCGACGCTGCATCGACCTCATGACCGAATTCATCGCGAACCAGCCCGAACTCTGGAACGAAGACATTGGAGTAGCCGAATGACCCCGATCGCCACCGTCGACATCGCACTCTGGCGGGCGGGCGGACCCTCCGCAGCGGCCGTCGCCCGGGACGTCGACGAGGGACTGCAGCGCGCCGGTTTCCTCCTCGTCCGCGGCCACGGGGTGACGCGCGAACTGGCCGCGGACGTACGGGCCGCCGCGCGCCGGTTCTTCGCACTTCCCGAAGAGGTGAAGGCGCGGTACTCGGCGATCGTGGGCGAACGCGGCTGGATCGGGCCCGGGATGGAGGCCAACGGCTATGCCGAGGGCACCGAGACGCCCCCGGACCTCAAGGAGACGTTCGCCATCGGTGCCGAGACGTGCACCGGGGATCCCCTCGTCGACGACGTGTGGTTCAAGCCCAACGTGTGGCCCACCGAAGTGGTGGAACTGCGCGCCCTTCTCACCACCTACACCGAGGCGATGCGCCGGCTCTCGGACGACCTCCTCGCCCTGTTCTCGGCGGCACTCGCGCTGCCCGTCAACCCCTTCGACGGGCTCGCGGACCGCCCGACGTGGACGTGCAACATCAACCACTACCCGCCGATGTCGTCGGTGGGCGAGCCTGAGCCGGGCCAGTTCCGCATCGGGCCGCACACCGATTTCGGCACCGTCACCGTCCTGGACCGGGAACCCGGCGCAGGCGGACTCCAGGTGTACACCGACGAAGGCGGCTGGGAGGACGCGCCCTACGACCCCGACGCTGTCACCGTCAACATCGGCGACCTCCTCGAGTACTGGAGCGGCAAGCGCTGGCCGTCGGGCCGGCACCGCGTGCTGCCGCCGCAGGCCGACGCCCCCGAAGAAGACCTGGTGTCGCTCATCTACTTCTACGAACTCAACCACGACGCGCAGGTCACACCTCTGGAACCGCCGATCGGAACCGTCGCCGGGCTCGGGCCCGTCACGTCGGCCGACTTCATCAAGACCCGCCTCGACGCGATCACGCTCTAGGCTCCGCCCGTGCGCCTTTCTGGTAGCCGGGGCTACCGAAAAGGCGCACAAGCCTGAAGGGCCTCGTCGGTCAGCTCCAGCCACCGGGTGACGCCGATGTCGTGGAGGAACTGCCGGTCGTGGCTGACCACGATCAACGCGCCGCGGTAGCTGCGGAGCGCCTGGGTGAGGTGCGCGAGACTCGGCAGGTCGAGATTGTTGGTCGGCTCGTCCATCAGCAGCAGCCGCGGGGCGGGTTCGGCCAGCAGGATGGTCGCGAGCGCCGCCCGCAACCGTTCCCCGCCCGACAACGCCGATGCGAGCACGTCGGAATCGTTGCCGCGGAACAGGAACCGGGCCAGCTGGGCGCGGATCTGTTCCTGCGACGCGTGGGGAGCCGCCACGGCCACGTTCTCGGCGACCGTCAGCGACTCGTCGAACACGTCGAGTCGCTGCGGCAGTGCCTTGAACGGAACCCGCGGTCCCGCGGCCACGACGGCGTCGAGCAGGGTCGTCTTGCCGACACCGTTGCGTCCGACGAGGGCGATCCGCTCGGGACCGACGACGTCCAGCGACACCTGCTGTCCGCTGAGCAGGCTCACGTCCCGGACGGAGACCACCTCCTGGCCCGAGTGCACCTCCGTGGCCGGGAGGTCGATGCGCACTTCGCGGTCGTCCCGCAGGACACTTTCCGCTTCCGTCAACGACTCCCGCGCCTCGTCGACCTTCGCGATGTGGTTGTTCCGCAGCTTCCCCGCGGATTCCTGTGCCTGGCGCTTCCGCAGCCCCATCACGATCTTCGGTTCGCGCTTGTTCTCGAACATCTTCTGCCCGTACCGCTTACGACGGTCGATCTTGATGCGGGCCTCGACGAGTTCCCGCTTCTGCTTCTGCACGTCGCTGCGGGCATCGCGCACCGCCGCCCGCGCGGCCTCCTGCTCCGCCTCGACGATCTCCTGGTAGGCACTGAAGTTCCCGCCGAACATGCGGATGTCGCCACCGCGCAGCTCCGCGACGGAATTCATGAGATCGAGCAGGTCACGGTCGTGGCTGACCACCAGCAGGGTGCCCGGAAACTGTTGCACCACCTCGTAGAGCTTGCTGCGGGACGCGCTGTCGAGGTTGTTGGTGGGCTCGTCGAGGAGCAGCACCTCCGGTTCCTTCAACAGCTGCGCGGTGAGGCCGAGTAGTACGGTCTCACCGCCGGACAGGGTGCCGACGGTGCGATCGAGGTCGGACGTGCTCCCGAGCACGCGTTCGAGACCGAGCCGATGCAGGGTCGAGACCGCCCGCTCCTCGATGTCCCAGCGGCCGGTCGCGGCATCGAAATCGTCTGGTGTGCCGTCGCCGGACTCGATGCGGTGCAACGCCGCCCGGAGGTCGGCGATGCCCAGGATCCGGTCGACCTTCAGTGTGGGATCGAGCGTGATGTCCTGCGGCAGGTACGCCACCTCACCCTGCGCCGTCACCGACCCGCGGTCGGGGTGCAGGCGCCCGGCGATCAGCCGGAGCAGGGTGGATTTACCGGAACCGTTGAGACCGACCACCCCGGTGCGTCCGGGGCCGAAGACGGCATCGAGGCCGTCGAAGACCGGCTCGCCGTCGGGCCAGGTGAACGTGAGGTCGGACAGGGACAGATATGACTGGGCCATAGGGGACTCCCGAGGTGTGTGCGGATGAAGACTCGCGTGACTACCTCGTCAGGAGCAATGGACCGTTCCCCTCTGTCTGACACGCCCGGTGCGCATCGGTGACGTTCACGATAGGACGCCGCCGATGCCCGCGCAATCGAATTAGATCTGGGGGCCGTCGGCCCTGAGTTCGTCCACCTTCGCCATGGCGTCGCGGAGTTCGGCGAGCCACTGTTCGCTGTGCTGGCCGGCCAGGCGCACCGTCCACATCAGGGCGTCCGACCGCGACCGCGCCACACCGGCGTCGACGAGCGTGTCGAGAACCTTGCGTTCGGGTTGGCGCAGCCGGGTCATCACCGGAACGGCGAGGTGGGTGAACAACGTTTTGTGGCCGTCGAGGCTGACGCCCCACGCGACCTTGCGCCCGTATCGCCTCTCGGCCTCGTCGGCGATGCGCATCCGATCGCCCCGGGTCGTTTCGCGGAACCGGGAGATGCGTCCGTCGATCGCGGCCTCGGAACCGGAGTCGGCGGATTCGACGGGCGGCAATTCGCCGACCACCACGATCTCCTCGCGGTCGACCTCGACGGTCGCGGGGCCGGTGAACCAGTCGTCGGGAAGACGGCCGGCGAACCATTCGGCCGCATCGCTCGCATCGGGGACATCCGCCTGCTGCCATCCACCGGGCCGGCCGAAGCGGCGGGGGCCCGGACCTTGTGTGTTCCTCATGGCGTCCTCCTGGGGACCCTGGTGCCGCGATCGGTGTGATGCAGCACTGATTACATGATTACACCGATTATTCGAAGCACGCCACCACGTCAGGCATGATCGAGTCCGTGCGCACCTCAACCGTTCGTCACAGCCCCACCCGTCCCACCCCCACCCGGAAGGCAGCGGCCGGAATCGCCGTCCTCGCGACGGTGCTCTCCGCCTGCGGACTCTTCGGACCGGACCAGCCCGACACCGTCTCGCAGCAGTTCGCAGACGCCCTGAACAGCGACGACGTGCAGGCCGCCGCCGAACTCACCACCGATCCGGCCGCCGCTACCGCCGCGATCACGGCGATGTACGACGGGCTCGGAAACAAGGACGGGACGTTCACTCGCACCGACGTGCAGGAGTCCGGCGACAACGGCGGCACGTTCACGATGGACGTGTCGTGGCCGTTCGCCCCGGGGCAGGAGTGGAAGTACAGCACCACCGGCAATGCCACCAAGGAAGGCGACGACTGGAAGATCGTCTGGGACCCGGCCGTGCTGGCACCCGGTCTCACCGAGGACACCACCGTCCGGTACACCACGACGACCGGGACGCCACCGAAGGTCCTCGCCGCGGGTGGGGCCCCGATCCTCGAGCAACAGGTCGTGACGCTGGTCAACCTCGAACAGGGAGCGGACACCGCGGCGGTGGCCGCGTTGCTGTCACCCATCGCACCGACGATCACCGCGGCCTCGCTTCAGCAGGATCTGGCCGGCGCCCAGGGCAAGCCGGTCACGGCCATCTCGTTGCGCGCCGAGGACCTGGCGCCGATCGAACCGCAGCTGCGGCAACTCGCCGGCGTGGCGCTGGCACCACAGACCAGGCTGCTCAGCGCCGACAAAGCGCTGGCCTCACCCACCCTGGCGGGCCTCGGCGACCTGTGGCAGGAGGGGCAGGACGCATCCGCCGGCTGGGCGGTGCAGTTGGTCGGCCAGGACGGCGCGGCCAAGAGCATCGCCGGCGAGCAGGGCCCCGACGCCCCCGACATCGCGACGACCCTCGACCTCCCGATGCAGATGGCTGCCGAGCGGGCGCTCGCCGACGTGCCGCAGCAGGCCGCGATCGTCGCCCTGCGACCCTCCACCGGGGAGGTGCTGGCGGTGGCGCAGAACGCCCCGGCCGACGCGCTCGGCCCGATCGCACTGACCGGCCTCTACCCGCCGGGATCCACGTTCAAGACGGTGACGACGTCCGCGGCCCTGCAGGCCGGCGCCGCCACACCGGACACCGTTCTGCCCTGCCCCGGCACCGAGAACATCGAGGGCAGGCAGATCCCCAACGACGACGAATTCGACCTGGGCGCGGTCCCGCTGCACACCGCGTTCGCCCGCTCGTGCAACACCACCATGGGACGGCTGGCGGTCGGCTTACCGCCCGACGCCCTCCAGCAGGCCGCGCTGCAGTTCGGGCTCGGCGTCGACTACGTCACACCCGGGCTGACGACCGTGACCGGCAACGTGCCCGTCGCCGACAGTCCGGCGGCCCGTGTCGAGTCCGGGATCGGGCAGGGGCAGGTGACCGCGACGCCGTTCGGGATGGCCATGGTGGCCGCCTCCATCGCGAACGGTTCGACGCCGTCGCCTATGATCGTGCAAGGCCAACCGGGAACCGCCGACAAGACGGCGCCCACCGTGCCTGCGAACGTCACCTCCGACCTCCGGACGATGATGCGCGAAACTGTGACGGGCGGTACCGCTACTGCGCTGCAGGACATTCCGGGACTGCTCGGCAAAACGGGCACGGCCGAGTCGGGAAATGGTCCCGCACACGGCTGGTTCGTCGGAATCAAGGACGACCTAGCATTTGCCGTTTTTATAGCAACAGGTGACAGTTCGGCCCCTGCTGTGCAGGCTGCGGGGCGTTTTCTTCGATAAACCCGTTCGCGCGTTGCTGTTCGGGGATAAGTTGTGGCTCAACCGTAACTCCTTCGTAGGCAAATGGTGCTTGTTACGCATGTGACTGAAAGCAAGATGGTGGACATGGGGAATGGACGATCGCTTGGCCGCCGCAACAGATACGTGATCGCCCTGACGTCGGCTGTCATTTTGGCGGTGATTCTGGCGTCGTGTGTGCTGTCGAAAGAGGAGGCGACCGCTCAGTCGGTCGTCGACGACTTCGTCAACGCGCTGAACGAGGGCGACGCCGCTGCCGCGGCAGCGCAGACCTCTTATCCCAACGCCGCGGAGACGGCGATTCAGCAGATGTTCGACGGTCTCAAACCTGAGGACGCCAAGTTCGACCTGACACAGTTCATGGATCTCGGCTCGGACTCCGGCTTCTTCACCGTCGGTGCCGCTTGGCATTTCGGTGAGGGCAAGGATTGGACCTACCAGGTGCAGGGTGGTGTGCGGAACCTGTCCGTCGGCTGGCGGATCTCCTGGGATCCGTCGATCCTCGCGCCCGACCTGGGCAACGGGCGTATCGTCCGCTACGACCGGACGGACGCCGCTCCGCCGCGGGTCTTCGACGCGTTCGGCGGGTTGCTCATGAACGAGCAGACCATCAACTCGGTCACCCTCGATCCCGCCACGATGCCCGACCCCGTCGCGACCACCCGGCGTCTCGCGGAGGTCCTCGAGCCGGTGGCCCCCCTCGTCACGTCCGACACGATGATGGCGGAGATGGCAGAGAAGCCCGGCCAGCAGGTCACCGCCGTGCTGCTGCGCGACCAGGACTGGGAGTTCCTCGAGCAGGATCTCGCGATACCCGGCGTCATCACCATAAAGACGCCGAAGCTCATCACGGCGGATAGGCGCATCACGACACCGCTGCTGGATCCGCTGCGCAAGGTGTGGCAGGCCAACCGGGACGCCACGGCCGGCTGGGCCGTCCACCTCGTGGACCCCGACGGCACGCTCATCCCGCAGGCAGGTTTCCAGGGCCCGCCCGGACCGGACATCGTCGCGACCATGGACTCCCGCCTGCAGCTGGCAGCCGAGGAAGCCGTGGTCAGTGTCGGCACCCCCGCGACGATCGTCGCGATCCAGCCGTCCTCCGGCGCCGTGCTGGCCGCCGCGCAGAACAACCAGGCGATGGAGCAGGGGCCGATCGCGTTCCAGGGCCTGTATCCCGCCGGATCGAACCTCGACCTGGTGAAGAAGGCCGCCGGACTGCAGAAGGGCGTCGACCCGTCGTCGCTGTCGATCGAGGACATCGAGAAGGCGGGCAATCAGCTCGGGCTCGGCATGAACTACAAGATCCCGGGCCTCGACCATCAGACCGCCGTCTTCACCGCCGACCAGTCGGGCATGAACCAGGTGATGAACCGTAAGGACAGCGACCTGCCCGCCGTGACGCCGTTCGGGATGGCCATGCTGGCAGCGTCGATCGCGCGGGGCAGCGCGCCGGCACCGATGATCGTCCAGGGGCAGCCGGGCACCACCGATGTGGCCGCTCAGCCGCTTCCGGCGAACGTCAACGACCAGCTCCGGGGCATCATGCGCGACAACGTGGTGCGAGGCGGGGCGTCGTTCCTCAACGGCTACCCCGATCTCATGGGCATGAACGGGGCGAGCGGCGACGACCGCTGGTTCTACGGCTCACGCGGCGACCTGGCCTTCGCGGTCTTCGTCGCCGACGCCGACGGTGGCGACCGCGCGGTGAAGATGACCGACATGCTCTTCCGTGAGATGGCGAAGCCGGCGAACTGAGGACACGGTGATGGCGAAGCCGGCGAACTGAGGGAACGCCGGGGCCGTCCGCGCTGAGGGAGTAAGTGAGCAAGGGTAAGTTTCTTCCTTGTGTCCCTGCTTGATATCGGTCTTCTCGTCGTAGCGGGGTTCTTCGCGGGACTGGTCGGCTTCGTCACCGGCCTGGCGTCCATCGTGTCGTATCCCGCACTCCTCGCGGTCGGTCTGCCGCCGGTCACCGCGAACGTCACCAACACGGTCGCGATGGTGGCGGTCGGCGTCGGCGCCCTGTCCAACTCGACGCGGGAGGTCGCCGACACCGGTCCCAAGCTGTGGCGCTGGGCACTGTACTCGGCTGCGGGCGGCCTGGTCGGCGCGGGAATCCTGCTGGTGGCTCCGGCGGGGTCGTTCGAGGCGATCGTTCCGATCATGGTGGCGTTCGCCGCACTGGCGCTGCTGTTGCAACCCCGGCTCCGTGCGCTGGCGGGCGAGCGGGACATGCCACGCGCGTACTCGGTGTCGCTGTTCGTCGTCGCCATCTACGGCGGGTACTTCGGCGCCGGCGCCGGCGTGATCTTCCTGGCGATCGCGTTGATCCTCACGTCGGAGAAGATCTGGCGCGCGACCATCCTGAAGAGCTTTCTCCTCGGCGTCGCGAACCTGGTGGCGGCGATCGGGTTCGCGGTCTTCGGCCCCGTCCACTGGGGCGCCGCCGCCGCGATGGCGATCGGCGCCCTGGCCGGTGGCTGGTGCGGCCCGCCCGTCGTCAGGCGGATACCACCGTCCGTCCTCCGCGTCGTCATCGCGATCGCGGGATTCGGGTTGGCCGCGTGGTTGTGGGTGCGCTGACGACGCTCGGTGCCGAGGTGCCGCCACGCGTCAGTGCCGACGTGCCGCCACGCGTCAGTGCCGACGTGCCGCCACGCGTCAGTGCCGACGTGCCGCCACGCGTCAGTGAACGCCCTTCATCAGACGCCTGATCCACGGTGACCCGATGGCGAGGAGCACGCCGACGGCGATCGATCCCAGCCCCACCGCGGTGAAGTACGGGATCTCGTTGTTCTCGTCGTAGTAGCCGGCCAGTGTGCCCGCCATGGCGGTGCCCAGTGCGACGGACAGGAAGAACAACGCCACCATCTGGGTGTGGAAGGCCTCGGGCGCCAGCTTGGTCGACAGCGACAGCCCGACCGGGGACAGCAGCAGTTCGGCGAACGTGAACAGCAACAGGATTCCGGCCAGACCCAGCAGCGGTGCGCTGTTCGCGCCGCCACCCGACATCGGGATGAACGCCAGGAACGCGATACCCATGATGACGGTGCCCGCCGCGAACTTGATCGGCGACGACGGCTGCCGGGGTCCGAGCTTCGTCCACGCGGCCGCGAAGACGCCGGCGAAGATGATGATGAAGACCGGGTTGATGGACTGCACCCACGACGGCGGGAAGTCCCAGCCGAACAGGTTGCGGTCGAGTCGCTTGTCGGAGTACACCGCGACGGTGGTGAACTGCTGCTGGAACAGCGACCAGAACACCGCGCTGGCGATGAACATCGGGATGAACGCGTAGACGCGGCTGCGCTCGACGGCCGTGATGCGGCGGCTCGACAACATGATCGCGAAGTAGCCGATTGCCGCGACGATGGTGAGGCCGACCACGATGTCCGACATGTTGGCCGCGGTGATCACCCCGGTCAGGGACAGGGCCGCGATCACCACGACCGCGGCGGCACCGATCGCGATCCACTTGGGCCGCTGAGCGCGGGGGAGGGGATTGGGCGGTTCCGCACCGATACCCCGGAGGCGCTTGCGGCCGAGGGTGTACTGGATCAGTCCGAGCGCCATGCCGATCGCGGCGAGCGCGAAGCCGGCGTGGAATCCGATGGAGTCCTGCGCCCAGCCCGTCAGCAGCGGGCCGACGAGGGCGCCGAGGTTGATACCCATGTAGAAGATGGAGAATCCGGCGTCCCGGCGCTCGTCCTGCTCGTCGTAGAGATCACCGACGAGGGACGTGGCGTTGGCCTTGAGCCCGCCACTACCGAATGCGACGCAGACCAGGCCGATGCCCACACCCCACAGGCCCGGGAACACGGCAAGGGCGATGTGACCGAGCATGACGAGGATCGCGCTGTAGAACAGGGTTCGTTCGGAGCCGAGGAGTCGGTCGGCGATCCACGCGCCGAGGATGGTGGACAGATATACCGTGCCGCCGTAGGCGCCGACGATGCTGGTCGCGGACGATTCGGCGATTCCGAGGCCACCGTCGGCGACCGAGTAGTACAGGTAGTAGATCAGGATGCCTTGCATCCCGTAGAAGGAAAATCGCTCCCACATCTCGACGCCGAACAGGTTCGCGAGGGCGAACGGCTGGCCGAAGAAGCCGCGGTCGGACCGCTTCTCGTCCCGGGCCGGATCGATGGTGTCACTCATGGGAAAACTGTCTCACCTCGAGCGGAAGTTCGGGTGCCGTCGGGGCGTATTCGCCGCTATCGGGTGGTGGCGCGCGACTTCGTCACGATCTTCGCGACGGCGCGCCAGCCGAGGAGGAATACGGCGAGCACCGTGCCCGCCACGAGGACGAAACTGAACGCCGTTCCCTGGCCGCTGACGACGCGCAACAGCATGCCCACCACGAGCGTCGACAGCCACACCACGATTCCCGTCGGGACGATGAGGAACGCGTCGAACTTGTCGCGGTAGAGCGCGACGGTGGCGAGCCAGCCGACCGCGAGGCCGGTCAGGAACGGCCACGCCGTGGTGGCCAGACCCGTCAGGGCGTTGGCTTCGTCGTGGCTGCGGCGGCCGATGGCGCAGAACACGATCACGAGGACGACGTCCAGGACGAGCGCGGGGAGGTACTTCTTCACACGGTCAGCCTAGAGGGACCGCATTCGTGACGAGATGTGGACTCACACCAACAGTGGACCAGGGAGAAAATTGTACTCGGTCCAAGTTGGGATTAAGGTTCGATTCATGGCGACGGACAGCGGATCAGGCCTTCGCGTCTCGAAGAAGCACGAGACGTGGCGGACGCTGCATGCGTGCGCCCTCGACCTGGTGGACACCCGCGGCTACGGCGACGTCAGCGTCGAAGAGATCGCGGCCGCAGCGCGCGTGTCCAAGAGCACGCTGTTCAACTATTTCGACTCCAAGGAAGCGCTGCTCTTCGACCCCGGACCGGGTGACCGTGAGCGGTGGCAGAAGCTGGCGGACGAGCGTCCCGAAGGCGAATCGATGTGGGTGTCGGTCCGCGAGATCATCCGCGCGAACATCGCCCACAATGCCGCCACCCTCACGGTGCAACGGCGGATTCTGGATGCGGCGCCCCACCTCGCGCAGTCGACGAAGGCCGCCGGCGAGCGATTCCAGCAGTTCGTCCAGGAGTGGATCGACGCCCGGGTGCGACCGGACCGGGTCGACCCGCTCTGCAGTGTGCTGCTCGTCAACACGGCGTTCGCCGTCCTGCGCACGGCGTATCTGCAGTGGCAGCCCGGCGACGACGCGCAGCGGTTCCTGGGCTTGCTGGATTCGGCTTTCGCGGAGATCGAGGCCGGGGTCCTCGACCTTCCCCGGTCGCGGACCGGTGTCGCGTCCCGTGAACGTCACTGACGTGTGGCGCGGGCGCTCGGTACCCAGGACGGCATTGGCGATCGCCGCGGCCGGAGTACTGCTCGTCGAGGTTCTGGTGTTGAGTCCGTACATCGCGCGAGCGTCGGGCGCGTTGCTGCACCCGCGGTGGCGGTGGCTCGTGCTGGCGGTAATCGCCGAGATCGCGTCGATGACGACTTTCGCGCGGTTGCAGCGGCAATTGCTCGCGGCCGGCGGTCTCCGGGTGGCACTCCATCGCTCGATCGCACTGACTTTCGCGTCCAACGCACTGTCCGTCACGCTCCCCGCCGGGCATCTGGTGTCCGCGGGGTTCACCTTTCGGAGGTTGCGCACGTGGGGTGCGAGCACCCCGCTGGTCGCCTGGACGATGCTCGCGTCGGGGATCATCAGCTCGCTCGCGCTCGGGGCCCTCGGACTTCTCGGGGCGACCGTCGGCGTCCGGGCGCATGCGGATCCGCTCACCGTCGGCGGCGAGATCGTGGGAGTTCTCGGCCTCGCGTTCGCGATCCGGGAGCTGGTGCGTCGTCCGGAACTTCTCGTGCGTGCAGGGGAGCGGGTGCTCGGCTGGGCCAACGCGTTTCTGCGGAAACCCGCGGCGTCGGGCGTCGATCGCGTCCGCGCCCTCGTCGAGCAGCTGTCCCTCGTCCGGCCCCGCCCGCGGGACTGGGTGCTCGGGGGTGTGTTCGCGGGACTGAACTGGATCGGCGACCTGCTGTGCCTGGTCGCCGCGTGCCGCGCGGTGGGCGTCGCCGACGTCGGGATCGGCCTCGCGATGACGGCCTACGTCGCAGGCATGGCCGCGTCGAGCATCCCTCTGATTCCCGGCGGGATCGGCGTCGTCGACGGTGCCCTGATCGTGGCGTTCGTCGCCGGTGGGCTGGGCACGGACGAGGCGACTGCCGCCGTGATGCTGTACCGGCTGATCAGTTTCGCGCTGATCGGCGCGATCGGGTGGGCAGTGCTGTTCGCCGCACGATACGCCCGTGGCACGAGCACGCCCCGCCTTCCGGGTGGATGACGGGGCGCGTGGTGCGGGTCGGGGTCAGGCCTGCAGGCCGGCCTCGATCTCGAGGGTGATGGTGATCTTGTCGCCGACGACGGCTCCGCCGCCTTCGAGGGGCATGTCGATGGTGATGCCGAAGTCCTTGCGGTTGAGGACGGTGGTGGCTTCGAAGCCGGCGACCGGTCCGTTGCCCATGCCGGGGTTGACGCCGTTGAACTCGAGGGCGAGCTCGACGGGGCGGGTGACGCCGTGGAGGGTGAATTCGCCTTCGACGACGTAGTCGTCGCCCTTGGCGCGGACGGCGGTGGAGGTGAAGGTGGCGGTGGGGTACTGCTCGGCGTCGAAGAAGTCTGCGGACTTGATGTGGGCGTCGCGGTCGGTGTTCTTGGTGTCGATGGACGCGACCTGGATTTCGGCGGTGACGGCGGCGGTGCCGTCCTCGGCGACGGTGATCGCGCCGGTGAAGTCGTTGAAGGTGCCGCGGACCTTGCTGACCATGAGGTGGCGGACGGAGAAGCCGACGGTGGAGTGGACGGTGTCGATGGCCCAGGTTCCGGCGGTGAGGTTGGGCAGGGTGGCGGTGGCGGTGGTCATGAAAACTCCTCGGATCGTCGACTCAATTAGTTGAATCTTCAAGTGCTTGTAGCTTCAACTATGAACCCGGTGAATTTCTTCCGCAACCCGAATGTGACGCCCGTCACACGACGCATGTGAGTGGCACGGTGTGGCCGGGGGCGCTTTCTCACTCACGTGGTGGGAGGCAGGCCCGCGCGGCGGCGAGGACGGTGGCGCCGGCCGCGTCGAGTGGTTCGGTACTGCGGAGCGCGCGGGCGAGGACGAACGCGCCCTCCAGGCTGGTGACGAAGCCGAGGATCAGACGCCGCGCATCGGCCTCGTCGAATCCGCGGGCGCGCAGCAGGGCGCTGCCCGAGTCGATCCAGCGCGTGAACACGTCGGCCGTGGCCACGCGGAGCACCTCGTTGGTGCTCGCGACTTCGAGTGCGACCGTGGCGATGGGGCAGGCGTCCGCGTAGTCGGTGGCCACCAGGGTCTCGCCCGCCAGCCGGAACCCCACCTCGATCCCCTCGAGGATGTCGGGATGCGCGTCGAGGATGGAGAACACGAGCCGGGCGTACTCCTCGCCCGACGAGCGGATGACCTCCTCGCCGAGTTGCTGCTTTCCGCCCGGGAAGAAGTGGTAGATCGACCCGAACGGGGCGTGCGCCTCCGTGGCGACCTGCTTGAGTCCGGTCCCGGTGTAGCCGTTGCGACGGAAGAGGTCGCTGCTGGTGCCGAGGATCCGGGCCTTCGTGTCGTTCACTTTCCTGCCCTCCGGACGTTGCGCTCGGTGCGTACCTCATCGTAACGTGATTCTCAGTAGAACGATCTATCAAATGGAGTGAGTGCCATGAAGCAGATCGAGCTCTCCGCGGGCACCGTCGAGTATCGGGACACCGGGGGCGACGGCCCCGTCCTCGTGTTCATCTCCGGGCTGACGATCGGCGGCACCGTATGGCGACGCGTGGTGGAGCGACTCGCCCCGGACTTCCGCTGCATCGTCCCGAACCTCCCGCTCGGTGCGCACCGCATTCCGATGCGAGAGGACGCCGACCTGTCGCTACGCGGTCTCGGACTACTCATCGGGGAGTTCCTCGAACGGCTCGATCTCGCCGACGTCACCCTCGTGCAGAACGACTGGGGCGGCGCGCAGGTGCTGATCGCGCTCGGCGACACTGGCCGCGTCGGGGCTCTCGTCCTCACCCCGTGTGAGGCGTTCGACAACTATCCGCCCGGAATTCCGGGTCGCGCAATAGGTATCGCGGTGGCGATCCCCGGTGGTCTGGCGTTGACCATGCAGGCGCTGCGATTCCGGGCGATGCGCCGGGCGCCCGCGGGGTGGGGCTGGATGAGCAAGCGGCCCGTACCGAAGTCGGTGATGGACGGGTGGTTCCGGCCCGCGACCACCGACCGCCGGGTCCGGCGAGACCTGCGCAAGTACACGACGTCGGTGCCGCCGAAGTCGACGCTCCGGGAATGGGCGGAAGCGAACCGGAGCTTCGACCGGCCGGTCCTCGTGCTGTGGGCCGTCGAGGACAAGGTGATGCCCCGCGACCACGGCCGGCGCCTGGCCGAACTGTACCCGCACGCCGAACTGCAGGAGATCGAGGACAGCTACACGTTGATGCCCGAGGACCGCCCCGACGTGATTGCGGAGGCTTTGCGGCTTCGCCGCCCGTGAGTACTTGTCAACCGCGGGGGGTTAACAAGCACTCACGGCTCGGTATACCGCCCGGATCGCGGAGGCCGTCACCGACTGATGTGAGCCCATGCCCCACACCGTCCGATCGCCGACGCGGCACTCCGCCAACGTGATGGCCGCGCTGTCGCTACCCGACCTCTGCGAGTGCTGGGTCAGGGAGAGGACGTCCACGTCCACACCCTTCGACGCGAGGACGTGGGTCATCGCCTCGACAGGGCCGGTGGCCACCGCCTCGCCCGACACTTCCACGCCGTCGACGTCGAACACGACGAACAGCCGGTCGCCGTCCGTGCCGTGCTCGACGGACCAGCGGCCGAGGCCGCCCCGATAGCCGTACTCGGCGCAGAACAGTGTCCACAGTTCCTCGGCCGTGATCTCGAGCCCCGACGTGTCCGCCGCCTCCTGCACCTTCGCGGCGAAGTCGATCTGGAGCCGCCGCGGCAGCGTGACACCGTATTCGGTCTGCAGCAGGTGCGCGATGCCGCCCTTGCCGGATTGGCTGTTGATGCGGATGACGGCCTGGTAGTCGCGTCCCACGTCCGCCGGGTCGATCGGCAGGTACGGCACCGCCCACGGTGCGCTCCCCGCATCCAGCCCGGCTGCCGCTGCGGACGCCCGATGCTCCGCGAATCCCTTCTTGATCGCATCCTGGTGGGTGCCGGAGAACGCCGTGTACACGAGGTCGCCGCCGTAGGGATGCCGCTCGTGAACGGGAATCCGGTTGCAGTACTCGACGGTTCGCCGCACCGTGTCGATGTCCGAGAGGTCGATCATCGGGTCGACGCCCTGCGCGTGCAGATTCAGGGCCAGCGTCACCAGATCGACGTTGCCGGTCCGCTCACCGTTGCCGAACAGGCAGCCCTCGACCCGCTGCGCACCCGCCAGCACCGCCAGTTCGGCGCAGGCGACCCCGGTGCCGCGGTCGTTGTGCGGGTGCACCGACAGGATGACCGACTCCCTCCGCTCCAGATGCCGGTGCATGTACTCGATCTGGTCGGCATACACGTTGGGCGTCGAGACCTCCACCGTGGCAGGCAGATTGTGGATCACGGGACGGTCGGGGCTCGCGTCCCACAGCTGGGTCAGGCTGTTGCACACGTCGAGCACGAAGTCCGGCTCGGTCAGGTTGAACACCTCGGGTGAGAATTCGAACCGCCGGCCCGGATGGTCACCGGCGCCGCGCGCCACCTCCTGCGCAGCGTCGAAGATCAACCGGTGCAGCGCTTTCCGGTCCTTGCCGAGGACGACGGAGCGCCACGTCGGCGCCGTCGCCGTGTACATGTGCACCACGACGTTCGGCAGTCCCTCGACCGCCTCGTACGTCCTGGCGATCAGATCGTCGCGGGCCGCGGTGAAGACGACGATCGTCACGTCCTCGGGCACCAAGTCCAGACGCACGAGGTCGCGGACGAAGTCGAAATCGGTCTGGCTCGCGGACGGGTATCCGACCTCGATCTCCTTGTAGCCGATCGAGATCAGCAGTTCGAAGAACCTGCGTTTGCGCTCCGGATCCATCGGCTCGGCGAGGGCCTGGTTGCCGTCGCGCAGATCGACGGGAACCCACAGCGGGGCGGTGGTGGTGCGTCGCGCCGGCCAGGTGCGGTCGAGGTCGGGGACGGGAACGCGGTCCCAGATCGCGCGGTAGCGATCGGAGGGCATCGGCGAGGGTTGCTGGGTGTTCCAGGTGGGGACGGTGCTGGTCATGACGGTCTTCTCCTCGGAATGGGGTGCACGAGACGACCGACGCGGCGAAACCCCGCGGCAGGGTGCCGGCCTTCAGGCCCCGCCGCGGCAGTGGAGGAGAAGTCCACGGAACGCCACGGCGCTAGACTAGGAGAAAACCACTCATCAGACAACCTGAGGAGTTCTGCGTGACCTCGTCGATACGACGCCACCTGCTGACGGACCAGGCGGCGGACCTGCTGCGCTCTCGGATCGAGAGCGGTGAATGGGAGGTCGACGCCAAGCTTCCCGGGGAGACCACCCTGGCCGCCGAACTGGGCGTCGGACGGTCGACGGTGCGCGAGGCAGTCCGGATGCTCGCGGGCCTCGGCATGCTCGAGTCGCGGCAAGGGGCCGGCGTCTTCCTCCGCAGGTCGTCGCCACGGCAGGACTGGGACCGGGTGCTCCGGACCGAGGAGATCCGGCACGTCGTCGAGGTGCGTAACACCGTCGAGATCGAGGCGGCCCGGCTGGCGGCGGCCCGGCGCGACGAGGACGATGTCGCGGCGCTCCGCCAGGCCCTGGACGCACGGTCCGCGGCGTCCGGGACCGGGGCTACCGCGTTCGTCGACGCAGACATCGCGCTGCATCGCACGGTCGTGGTCGCGGCGCACAACCCGGTGCTGACCGAATTGTTCGAGACGTTCGTCCCGCGGCTGCGCGAAGCGATGCTCGACCTGATGGACGTGCTGGACCTGACCGCGCACAGTGAGCCCGACGCGGAGGTCCATCGACTGCTGGTGGAGGCGATCGCCGACGGCGACGCCGAGCAGGCCGCCCGGATCAGTACCGCGCACCTCGCGCGGCTTCGCCGCCTGTGAGTACTTGTCAACGTCCGGCGGTTAACAAGTACTCACGGCTGGGAGTCGGGCTCGGGGTCCCCGGTGTGCTGCGTGCGCTTGGTGGTCG
The DNA here is from genome assembly GCF_002300195.1 of Rhodococcus sp. ACPA1. Lineage (NCBI taxonomy): Bacteria > Bacillati > Actinomycetota > Actinomycetes > Mycobacteriales > Nocardiaceae > Rhodococcus > Rhodococcus sp. ACPA1. Next base: position 927,153 of record NZ_NSDX01000005.1, read on the forward strand.
GGGAAGACTGCTCCCGGCGCTCGAACTCGAGATCCATCTCCAGGTCTTCGTGCTGGTTGTGCCGGAACAGGATGAGGAAGACCACCCAGCCGACGAGCGCGACGAGGATGTAGCTGACGACGCGGTAGACGAACACGGCCGCCAGGGCCTGCGAGGCGGTGGCCCCCGCCGCCGTCAGCGTGGCGATCAGGGTGCCGTCGACGAACCCGAGCCCGCCTGGTGCCAGCGGAATGCTGCCCACGGCCTTGGCCGCGGCGAACGCGATGAGCAGACCCGCGAACGACGGTTCCGCGCCCACCGCCCAGCACGCGAAACCGAGGCACGCGACGTCGGCGAGCCGGTGCACCGCCGACCACCCGAACGTGATGACGGAATCCTTGCGGCTCAGCTCGACCGAATCGAGCTGGCTCAGGATCTCCTTCCACCGTTCGACGCCGGTCTCGGGGGGATTCTTGCGGAACTTGTTGTACCGGGTCAGGACCCAGTGTCCGATCGACTCGATCGAGTCGGGGTTACGTGAGATGTATCGCAGTCCGTAGAACAGGCCGAACGCGGCCACCAGAGACAGCGCCAGCGTGACCGGACTCACCTTGGTGCCCACCGCGAACGCGCCTGCGGCGCCGAGCAGCGCGAGGCTGCCCGCGGCGATCACTCCGGAGATCGCCAGCTGCCAGGACGCGACGATGGGGGTGGCACCCCACTTGCGGGTCTGCTTGTAGGTGAAGGCGGTGGAGAACACCTGACCGGCCGGCAGGCTCACGGCCATCGCGGTGCTCGCGTAGATCACCGACACCGACTTCAGCTGGCTGACGACGACACCGCCCGCCTGCAGCAACCGCTGCTGGACCGCGCCGTACCCGCTCAGGGAGACGGCCTGGGCTGCGATACATGCGGCGACCCACCCCCAGTGGATCTCGGTGAGCGCTTTCCACGAGTCGCTGAGCGTGGGCCACAGGTAGATGCCCTCGACGGTCAGCAGGGCCAGGAGGCCGGCGCCGAGTAGCCATTTGATCCACCAGTATCGGCTTCGCTGCCGAGGAGGCTCGGCAGTGGGCGGGTCGGATCGAGGCTGGGCCACCTGGCCAGCGTAACCAACGGGTAGCGGATTACTCCGGATAGTCCTCCGGCCAAGCCAGATGGGTATTGCGGCGACGCCCCCGCAACTGGACCTGCTCGCCGAGTTCCCAGTGCGCCTGCTCGTCGTCGTCCGCGAAATACAGGGCGCTCGTCGAGGCCAGCACACGGCTGGGGTGGAGCTTGGCGAGTTCGGTGAGCCGCGACGCCTCGTTGACGGGGTCGCCGATCACCGTGTATTCGAAGCGTTCGGCGGCGCCGATGTTGCCGGCGACGGCGAGGCCTGCGGAGACGCCGATGCCGACGTCGAGGCCGGTGATCTCGTTCAACGCGAACCGCAGCTCCCGGGCCGCCGCCAGCGCCGCCGTCGGTGCGTCGGGGCGGTCGAGCGGGGCGCCGAAGATCGCGAGAGCCGCGTCACCCATGAACTTGTTGACGAAGCCGTGGTGCCGGTCGATCACGTCGACGACGACGCGGAAGAACTCGTTGAGCAGGTTCACGACCTCGCCCGGGGGACGCTCCGCGGCGGCGCCGGTGGAACCGACCATGTCGACGAACAGCACCGCGACGAACCTCGTCTCCCCGCCGAGTTCGGTACCGAACTGCAGTGCCCGCCGCGCGACGTCCTCACCGACGTGCTGACCGAACAGTTCGCGCAGCAGCCGCCGTTCGTCCGATTCGCGCATCATGCGGTTGAACCCGACCTGCAGTCGCCCGATCTCGCTGCCGTCGAACACCTCGACGCGGACGTCGGTGGCACCGCGCTGGACGCGTTCGATGGCCCGCCGCAGCTGTTTGATCGGGTCGGAGATCTGGCTGGCCGTCAGCATCGACAGCGCGAACGCCTGCGCGATCGCGATGATCGACAGCAGCATGATCGCCCACGCGAGCGCGTTCGGGGAGAACACCAGGTCGGTGGTGATCTGCGTCACGCACAGCAGGATGATGCCGATGACGGGCATCAGCGTTCCGAGCCCCCACGTCATGGCCATCCGGGTGCCGACGCCGGGTGCCATGGTCCGGTCGAACTCTCCCTCGCTGAGCGCGCGGGCGGCCACGGGACGCAGGATGCGTTCGCCGAGCATGTACGTGAAACCGAACGTGGTGGTCGCGGCCATGCAGACGGTGACGATCACCGCGACGGCGAGTTCCGGCATCTCGGTGATGGTGAGCAGCACGAAGATGATTCCGCCGAGGATCCACAGCACCAGGTGCACGATCGCCTGTCGGAGCGGTGCGTGCAGCGCCGACATCTGCTCGCTGCGCGTCGGCGGACCCCCACGCAACTGCCAGCGGACGACCGACCTCAGCATCATCGCCGCCGCCGTGAGACTCACCACGGCGGCGAACGCGAGATAGCCACCGAAGATCGCGACGTTGCGGACCCGGTCGGCGATGATTTCCTGCGATTCGGGGATCGGCACGCCGTAACGCACGAACGCGAAAACGAGGATGGCGCCGATGAAATTGGCGAGGAGCATCGACACCATATAGAGCGGCCATCTGCTGCGGACCGTCGCCGCGATCGCTCTATAGGATTTCCGCACGCCGTTCAATTTAGCGGGGGGTGTACCGGGTGGCGTAGGACACGTCCCCTAAAGGGCGCATATGCGTGCCGTGCGCGCGTGTCTCCCACGCGAATCGCCCGGCACTGTCCGAACCTCGATACGCTCCGCACGTGAACGCGAACGAGCAACGCTCGGACACTGCCGCGGTAACACAGGGCGGGGGTCACCCCTCGGCGTCCGTGCACCCGGTGGTGCGGGTGGCGGCCGAATGGACGTGGCGGCTCCTCGTCATCTTCGCGGGCCTGCTGACCCTCGGCTACATCGTGACCAGGCTCGACACGGTCCTCATTCCGGTGGGTCTGGCGCTGCTCTCGTCGGCGCTGCTGGTGCCGCTCGTCGACTGGTTGCAGGGCAAGGGCGTGCCGCGGTCGGCTGCCGTCCTGGTCGTCCTCATCGGTTCGATCGGCATCGTCGCCGGGATCATGACGTTCGTCGTCGAGCAGTTCATCGAAGGTCTTCCCGGCCTGACAGAACAGTTCGAGGCGAGCGTCACACAGATTCAGGGGTGGCTCACGGACGGCCCGTTGCACTTCAGCGAGGATCAGATCCGGCAGGCCGGCGACTCGGTGGTGAAGTCCATCCAGGACAACCGCCAGCAGCTGACGAGTGGGGCACTGACCACCGCCACCGTCGTCGGCGAGATCTTCACCGGCGCCCTGCTGACGCTGTTCACCCTCATCTTCTTCCTCTACGGCGGATCTCAGATCTGGGAGTTCGTCACCCGCCTCGTCCCCACCGCGTCACGGCGGCGGGTCCGGCTGGCGGGGAGTCAGGGGTTCGGCTCGCTGATCGGGTACGTCCGGGCCACGGTGGCGGTGGCCGCCGCGGACGCCATCGGAATCGGCGCGGGACTGGCGATTCTGGGGGTTCCGCTCGCCCTGCCGCTGGCGTCGCTCGTGTTCATCGGTGCGTTCATCCCGATCGTCGGTGCGTTCCTCACCGGGTTCCTCGCTGTGCTGGTTGCCCTCGTCACCAAGGGATTTCTCACCGCGCTGATCGTGCTCGGCATCATCATCGGGGTGATGCAACTCGAGGCCCACGTGCTGCAACCCCTGCTGCTCGGCCGCGCGGTCCGGTTGCATCCGCTCGCAGTGGTGCTGGCCATCACCACCGGCATCGTGCTCGCGGGGATCGTCGGCGGCCTCCTGGCGGTGCCGATCGTCGCGCTGCTGAACACGGCGGTGCGCTCGCTCATGTCCGCGGATCCCGACGCCACCTACGACGCACTCGAGGTGGACGACCCGGCAGTCCCTCTCTATCCGGCCGAGGCCGACGGCCCGCACCCGCCGCACCCCAGCGACCCGCACTTCGACGACACTGCGCAGACCCATGACCGACCGGAATGAGCACCGCACCCGACTGCACTACCGCCCGCGGGCCACGACCGAGCTCGACACCCAGCCGGACGCACCGCTGTGGCGGGCGGCGCAGGCGTTCCGCCTCGTCACGCTGGTGTATGCGATCAGCTACCAGATCGTGTCGGTGCAGTACTACACCCATCAGCGGCTGAGCTGGTTCCTCGTCGCCCTGATGGCGGTGTGGTCGGGACTCTCAGCGGTCCTGCTGTCCCACGGGAAGGTCCCGCGCTACCAAGTGGTGATCGCCGACCAGCTGATCGTCATCGCGCTGATGGCGTCGACCCGCCTTGTCTCCGATCATGATTGGTACAACAATCATCAGACGCTGCCGACGACGCTGTGGGTCACCAACGCGGTGATCTCCGCCGCCGTCTTCGGCGGGCCGTGGCTCGGGATGGCATCCGGTGTGCTGATGGCGACGGTGAGCGCGGTGGTGCGCGACCAGGTCAACCTCGACCTGTGGCGGGACGCGACGGCGCCGGTGCTGGTGTCGGTGGGGCTGGCGCTCGGGCTCGCCACCACCACCGCGAGGCGTGCGCAGGCCCAACTGGAGCAGGCGGTGCGCTTGGCCGCCGCCACCGAGGAACGGGAACGACTCGCCCGTGAGGTGCACGACGGCGTCCTGCAGGTGCTCGCGCTCGTCCGCCGCCGCGGCAACGAGATCGGGGGACCCGCAGCCGAACTCGCGGATCTCGCCGGCGAGCAGGAGGTGGCCCTGCGCATGCTCATCTCCGAGCAGGGCGCAGGCGTGGCGTCGGATCTGGGTGGAAGCGCGATTGATCTGCGACTGCTGCTGGGCACGCGGGCGAGCACCACCGTGTCCGTGTCGACCCCCGCGGATCCGGTGACGATCGAGCGCGGCCGGGCGACGGAACTCGTCGCGATCGTCGACACGGCACTGTCCAACGTCGCACAGCACGCGGGGACCGGCGCCCGAGCGTACGTGCTGCTGGAGGATCTGGGCGACGAGGTAATCGTCAGCGTCCGCGACGACGGCAGCGGAATCGCCCCGGGACGGTTGGCTGAAGCGGAGGCCGAAGGTCGCATGGGAGTATCGAAATCCATTCTGGGCCGCGTCGGCGCGCTCGGCGGTACCGCCGAACTCGACACCGAACCCGGTCAGGGCACCGAATGGGAGATCCGCATGCCGAAGGGAGACGAAACGCATGGATGACACGGAGACCGGCGAACAGATCACCGTGATGGTCGTCGACGACCACCCGATGTGGCGGGACGCGGTGGCCCGCGACCTCGAAGGCGCCGGGTTCACCGTGGTCGCCACGGCCGACGGCGTCGCCGCCGCGGGACGTCGGGCCGCGGCGACCCGTCCCGGCGTCGTGCTCATGGACATGCAACTGCCCGACGGAAACGGTGCCGCGGCCACCGCCGCCGTCCTCGAGGTGTCGCCGGACAGCCGGGTGCTGGTGCTGTCCGCGTCGTCCGAGCGTGACGACGTCCTCGACGCCGTCAAGGCCGGTGCGTCCGGGTACCTCGTGAAGAGCGCATCCGTGGCGGAGCTGCTGGACGCGGTGCGGGCCACCGCGGCGGGGCAGGCAGTGTTCACACCGGGACTCGCCGGTCTCGTGCTGGGGGAGTACCGCCGGATGTCGAGTGCGCCCGCCGACGAGGAGGGTCCCGCCGTCCCCAAGCTCACGGAACGGGAGACCGAGGTCCTGCGGTTCGTCGCGAAAGGGCTCAGCGCCAAGCAGATCGCCACCAAACTGTCGCTGAGTCACCGCACCGTCGAGAACCACGTCCAGGCCACCCTCCGTAAGCTGCAGCTGGCCAACCGCGTCGAGCTGACCAGGTACGCCATCGAGCAGGGCCTCGAGTAGCCGTGAGTACTTATTAACCGCGGGCGGTTAATTTAATAAGTACTCACGGGCGCCGAAGGCGCACGGACACTAGCCTGGTCGGTATGGAGGCACGGGACCTACGCGTATCGGATGCGGAGCGCGAACACGTCGGCGAATTGTTGCAGCGGGCGGTGGGCCAGGGGATGCTCTCGCTCGGTGAGTTCACCGAACGGATGGACACGGCACTCGCCGCGAAGACGCGGGCGGAGCTGAACGTCGTGCTGGTGGATCTGCCGGGAATCCAGCTGATCTCCGAGTTCACGCCGCCGCCGTACCCCGACCAGCCGTACGTGTCTCGCCCGGCGCCGCCGGTTCCGCCGGTCCCGCACCGGTCGCCCGCGCCGCCGCCGGGCGACGTCATCCGGGGCCGGATGTCGTCGGTCAGCCGCACCGGCTCGTGGAACGTTCCTCCCGCCCTCGAGGTGAACACCCGGCTGTCGACGGTGACGCTCGATTTCACGCGGGCCGTCATGACCACGCAGGTGGTGCACGTGACGATCGACGACTACGCGAGCACGATCTCGCTGATCGTGCCGGAAGAGGCGACGGTCGACCTCAACGGCGTCGAAACGGTCGGCGGTTCCGCGACCAACAAGGTGCGGACCGGCCCGCCCATCGGCCCGCTGCACGTCGTCGTGCGAGGCAAGGTGAGGTTCGGGAACGTGACCGCCAAACACCCTTTCGGCACCTCGATTCGCCGAATGTTCGGGTAGCACGACGCAGGCCTCTCGAGTAGGCCTACTCATGTGTGGGTGCCGTCGCCGCAGGACGATTGATCCATGTCCACACCTGGTACTCCTTCGATCGACCCCCGGTTGGTCGCGCAGCTCTCCGGTGACTTCTCGGCGCTCGGGCAGCAGATGCGTCACGTGGGTGAGAACCTCGCCGTCCTGCAGGCGCAGCTCGCGAGCGTCCCGCGGCCCCAACTGCAACCCCCACCCCAACCCGCGCCGCAGCCGATGTACCGACCCCCGGTGCCGCAGGCGCACCCGGTCGCCCAGCCGCCCCCGCCGGCCGTCCCATACCGTCCCGCTCCGGCGCCACCGCCCCGGGTGGCTCGCGAACCCTGGTGGCAGCGCGACGGGGTGATCAGCCGCGTGCTGGCCGTCGCGGGAGTCGCCGTCACCCTGATCGGTGTCGTGATGCTGCTCGTGCTGGCGGCGCAGGCCGGCTTCTTCGGTCCGGAACTGCGCGTCGTGGCGGGCGGGTTGTTCTCGGCCGGCCTCGTCTACACCGGTGCCCGCGTCTTCGGCCGGCCCGGCGGCCGGGTGGGCGGGATCGCGCTCGCGGCGACGGGTATCGCCGGCGCCTACCTCGACGTCGTGGCCGTGGCAGTCGTCTATCACTGGTTGCTGCCGGTGCTCGCGATGGTCGTGGCACTCGGGATCGCGGGAGCCGGTGTCGCACTGGCCGTCAGGTGGGGTTCGCAACCCCTCGCTCTGCTCGTGGTGACCGGCGCCGCCGTGCTCGCCCCCGTCCTCACCGACGGCATCACGCTCACCCTCATCGGGTTCCTGTTCGTCATCCAGGTCGCCAGCTTCCCCGCGCAACTCGGTCGCGACTGGCTGTACCTGGCGATCGCGCGAACGTGCCCGGTGGTGATCGCGCTGCTGATCGCGATCGCGAGTTCCGGACTGTCCGACCGGCCGGAGAGGTTCTGGCTGCTCGCATCCGCCGCACTGGTCGCCCTGTTCGGGCTGGTCTCGTCGATCATCCTGTTGCGCAGCAACTCTCGTGACGTCACCGCAACCGCGATGATCGTCACGACGGCCGTCCCGATGCTGGTGATCGGCCACCTCTTCGACCGGCTCGGGTCCACGCTGATCGCGCTGGCATTGGCCGCCGCGATGTTCGCCGCGTTCGCGGCGGCGCGGTCGTTGCCGGGACACGCACGGATCGCGCTTGCGGGCATGGGTACCCTCGCCCTGCTCGAGGCCTGCCTCATCGGTTCGAGCGAAGACCTCGCGCCGCTCGTCCTGCTCGGGGTGGCGGCACTGTTCCTCACCATCGGCGGGCAGGCGGAGTCGCGGATCACGTACGCCGTCGGTGCAGTCTTCACCGTCGTCGGCGGGTTCGCCTTCGTGATCACCGCGCCGCCGTTCGTCCTCGTCGACGAGCACAGTGCGCTCGACTCGCTCGGGGTGACCACGGTGCTGTCCTCGCTGGTGCTGGCGGGAACCGTCTTCCTGTTCGTCTGGTACGCGCACACGCTGAAACTGCTGAGCGACAACACCGCCCAGCCGTGGTGGGTGCTCGCCGGGCTGGTGATCCTGTACGCCGTCACCACCGCGACGGTGTCCGCGGGCACGGCGCTCACCGGGACGTCCGCAGGATTCATCGCCGGACACTGCGCCGCGACCATCGCGTGGATGGCGGCGGCGACGGCGGCACTGGTGTTCGGACTGGCTCGACGCGACTACGCGCACACCGCGCTCGGCGTCGGGCTCGGACTGACCGCGGCGGCGCTGGCGAAACTGTTCCTGTTCGACCTGGCCACCCTCGACGGACTGTTCCGCGTCCTCGCGTTCCTCGTCGTCGGCCTGCTGTTGCTCCTCGCCGGCACCCGCTACGCGCGTGAATTCGCGGAGCGGGAGGCCGGACGGGGAACGCCGAACGGCTCCGTCAGCGCCGGTTCTGCCGAGCGATGAGCTCGCTGACGCTGACGGCGTTGCCGTCGTCCGCGCGGTGCCTGCCACTCGAGGCATCGTCCGGATCGACGGGCGGTTCCTCGACGCTGCGGCGGCGCGAGCCGTTGGTCGGGGTGCCGTTGGGCGGGGTGCCGTTCGCGGGCGAGCCGTTGCTGCGCCTGCCGCCGTTCACGGGTTCCGAAGGCTCGGCGGCACGACGCCTCGACGGAATCGGCGGCACCGGGCGGGCAGGAGACGACTGGGGGGTCTCCTGCTCGTACGGCGCGGGCACCGACCGCGGCGAGCGGGTCGGCAGTGACGGCGCCGACGCACTGGGTCGCGGTTCGGCGGGCGAGGAGATCGGCCGCGGTTCGGCGGCCGACGTGGACCGGAGGTCCGCGAGCCAACTCTCGATCGGACGCGACTCGGTGGCCGGACCCGGGGCGGGGGCCGCGGGACGGGGCCGCGGAGCAGGACGCGACTGCGGTGCGGGCCGCGACTGCGGTGCGGGCCGCGACTGCGGTGCGGGCCGCGACTGCGTCGGGGCCGAACGCGGCGGAGCAGGTTGCGGCAGCACAGTGGTCTGCGGTTCCGCGGTCGATGTGTCCTCGATCTCCTCCGGTGCCCGAGCGGGGCGGCCGGTCGCCGAACGGCGGGCCTCGTTCTGCGCCCGGCGCGCCTTCGCGTCGTCCTCGGACATCTTCGCGGCCAGCGCCCGCGCGGTGACCAACGGGATCGGCTCGGTGAGCGGTTCCGGTTTCCGGGGTGCGGGCGGCGCCGCGAGCTTGCGCTGCGGCGGGACGGCACCGATCGGGGTGAGCTCCGGGACGTCGGTGGGCATCAGCTCGTTGTCGAGGATGGGCTCACCGAGACCCGTCTTCTCCTGGATCCGCTTCATCCACGCCGGCGCCCACCAGCAGTCGTCGCCGAGGAGCTTCATCGTGGCGGGCACGAGGAACATACGGATGAGGGTCGCGTCGATGATCAGCGCGGCGATCATGCCGTAGGAGATGTACTTCATCATCACGAGTTCCGAGAACCCGAACGCGCCCGTGACGACGATGAGGATGAGCGCGGCCGCGGTGATGATGCGGCCCGTGTGCGCCGTGCCGATGCGGATCGACTCCGTCGTACTGGCCCCCTGCGCCCGCGCCTCGACCATGCGCGAGAGCAGGAACACTTCGTAGTCGGTGGACAGGCCGTAGACGATCGCGATGATCAGCACCAGCACCGGCGACATGATCGGGCCGGGGGTGAAGTTCAACCACTCCGAACCGTGACCGTCGATGAAGATCCACGTCAGGATGCCGAGCGTGGACCCGAGGCCCAGCGCGCTCATCAACGCCGCCTTGATCGGCAGCACCAGCGAGCCGAACGTCAGGAACATCAGCAGCGTCGTCAGGACGAGGACGGAGATCACCATCGTGGGCAGGTGGTCCAGCAGCGCGGCGATACTGTCCTGCTCGATCGCCGGGGTGCCGCCCACCAGTACCTGCACGCCGTCCGGACTGTCCATGGCGCGCAGATAGTCGATGGTCGGCTTGGACTCGTTGCGGTCGACGAGACCTGCCTTGAGGACGACCACACCGTCCTTGGCCGCGCCCTCCGGGGTGAATCGCTCGATCAGACCCGGCGCGCCACTGGCTTCCTTGATGATCTGGCCGAGCGCCTTGTTGTCGGCGTCGGACACGACGAGCTTGACCGGTTCGGTGCGCAGATTCGGGAAGATCTCGTCGAACTGTTCCTGCGCGGCGCGGGTCGAGCTGTCCGGGGGAAGGTAGGTCTCGTTGATGCCACCGAACTTGATGCCCGTCAGCGGCACGATCAGCAGGAGCAGACCGACGACGATGGGGATGGTGACCTTGAGCGGGTTACGCATCACCCAGCGGGTGAGCCGGCCCCAGATGCTCGCCTCGATCTCCTCGGTGTTCTTGGTCTGACGGAAACGGTCGGGGCTGAGGGCGTCGATGCGCTTGCCGAGGATGCCGAGGATCGCGGGCAGGATCGTGATCGACGTCAGCGCCGCCAGGCCGACCGTCGCGATGGCGCCGTAGGCGACGGACTTCAGGAAGCCCTGCGGGAACAGCAGCAGACCGCCGAGGCTGGCGACGATCATCGTCGCCGAGAAGACCACGGTGCGGCCCGAGGTCATCACCGTTCGGCGGACGGCGGAGCGGGTGTCGTACCCCTCCGCCATCTCTTCTCGGAACCGGCTGACGATGAACAATCCGTAGTCGATGGCCAGACCGAGCCCCACGAGGGAGACCACGGGCGCGACGAACGAGTTGACCTCGGTGAAGTTGGTGATCAACCGGACGACGCCGTTGGCGCCGACCACGGTCAGGCCGCCGATGATCAGCGGCAGCGCCGCCGCGACGACGCCACCGAACACGAAGAACAGCAGGATACCGACGGCCGGGATCGCCAGGATCTCCATTCGTCTGATGTCCTTGGCCATCGTGTCGTTGAGCGCACCCGACACGGGCTGGAGTCCGGCGAGTTGCACGTCGACGCCGTCGATGTAGAACTCGTCCTTGACGTCGCGGAAATTGGCCGTGACCTCGGTGTCGTTGTTCCCGACGATCGCGATGCTCTCGATCGCGTGCTGCTTGTCGGCGTCCGCGGCGGACGCCAGCTGCGGCGCGCTGCCGACCTTGAAGTAACCGCCGTTGATCTTGAGGATCTTGTCGGGGTGTTCAGCGGCCACGCGCTCGAGGTTCTCGGCGACCTTCGCCTGGAACTCCGGGTCCTCGATCGTCTTGCCCTCGGGCGCCGTGTAGAGCGCCACGACGTCGCTGTTGGTGTCGCGACCGAAGGTGCCGTCAGCCAGCTTGGCCGCGGCGACCGACTCCGAGCCCGGATCGTCCCAGCCGCTCTGGCTGAGATGCTTCTCGAGGCCCAGGCCGTACGCGGCCGAACCCAGCAACAAGGCAACCATGATGCCGATGACGGTGAATCGGGCCCGGTAGACGACGCTTCCCCAGCTCGCGAACACTGATCAACTCCTACTCGGCAGCACTCTTCCGCCCGACGAGCAGGGCGGAAAGCGGTCGGAACGGCTGCAACCAGGCACCCTCGTCGGGCAGTGTGTCGAGGCTGACCCGAGGGAGCGGCTCCCGGAACACGCCGGGGATGTCCTCGAGATCGACGAAGTCCAGAAGGTCGGACGCAACCGCCCAGCTGGCGTGCTCGCGGAACCCGAGTATCTGGACCGGAATGCCGGTCGCGGCGATGTCCTCCAACGGCTCGCGGAACGCTTGACCGTCGGCGGAGGCGACCATGACACCGGCCAGCCCCTCGCCATGACGAAGCGCGATGTGGTCCAGCATGTCGGAATCGACGTCGCTGTCCTCATCGATCTTCGGCTTGGCGAACACCGCGAAGCCCACATTACGCAAGGCTTCGACCCACGGTCTCACGACATCGGCGCTGCCAGCCGCGATGTTGGTGAAGACCGTCGCCTCGGGTTCGAGTGTGTCGGTGCCGGACGCGGACAGTTCCGCAGTCCGGGAGAGCAGCCAGCGGCCGAGTGCGTCGAATCGTGGCCGGTAGGCCGCCGTGGGCCGGCCGCCGAGGATGGCGCCGAGGCCCATGTCGAGGTTGGGTGCGTCCCAGACGAGAAGGACCCGCTTCTGGTGGCGTCCGTCACGTGCACCCACTACGGGTGATCCTGACGACACCGCGGTGCCTGCCGGTGCCGTGCCGGCTATGTCGGAGTACTGCTCGCTGACGCTCATGACCTGATCTTCCCCCAAATCAACTCGGTGATCGCACTGCCGACCTGGTGGGCCTTGTCCTCGAACTTCGTCACCGGACGCTCGTGCGTCATCGGCGATTCCCAGTCGAGGGAGGTCAGGCAGGGTTCCGCGTTGCCCGCCTCGGCGATGGCCTCGGCGTACTCGGCATGGTCTGTTGCGACATGCAACACACCGCCGGCCTTCAGTCGGCTCGCGATCAGGGCGAAGGTGGGGCCCTGCAGCAGACGCCGCTTGTGATGCCGGGCCTTCGGCCACGGGTCCGGGAAGAAGACACGGACTCCGGTGAGCGATTCCGGTTCGATCATGTTTTCCAAGACATCCATGGCGTCGCCGCGCAAGACCCGGATGTTCGGGATCTCGTCCCGCTCGATCTGCTGAAGCAACTGCGCGAGCCCCGGCCGGTAGACCTCGACGGCCATGAGGTTCACGTGCGGTTCGGCCTTCGCCATCGCCGCGGTCGCGGTGCCCGTACCCGAGCCGATCTCGAGGATCAGCGGGGCGTCACGGCCGAACCACGACGTCGCATCCAGGCGATCGTCGGAGACCTCCGCGCCGATCTTCGGCCATTGCCGGTCCCATGACTCCTGCTGCGCAGCGGTCAGAGCGCCCCTCCGCGAGCGGAAACTTGTCACCCTCGGGTGGAGACGGGACCCCTTCGAGTCCTTCATCTGCCCCTCCTCGGGGACGGCGGGTGCATCCTGATCAGCGTGGTTCACCGGACCATTGTCACGCATGAGGGGCGTTTCTGGCATACGGGTCTGAAGTTCACCTTGAGACTTTTCGATAATCCGGCGCCCAGCCTGCATGGTTGCCGGTAGCGATTCGGTGCGAGTCTGACGGAATCGTCGCGGTACGAAGGGAGTTGCAGGCCGTTCGCGCATGCAGGTCGAAGAATGTCTTCGGTGTAGGAATATTCCGGTGAAAGTTGAAGGAGGGGTGGGTGTGCAGGGGGTTTCCACCGGACTGGCGTTAAGTGGTTCCATGCGGACACTGTCGGCTGATTCGCGGTCTAGGTCCATCGTGGTCGGGCATGGGGACTGGTTGAACCAATTTCGCCGGGCACCTCGCCACCGCCCTGTCCGCGACCGGCCGGAGCCTCGGTCCACACTTCCAACGAGGCTCGCGGAACTTGTTGTACCCTCCCCGTAGGATCGAACACGTATTCGATTAGGGGGTGGTGGGTGAGTACGTTTCTGCAGGCGTACCGGTTCGCGCTTGACCCGACCTGCGCGCAGGAGACGGCGTTGCGGTCGCATTGTGGTGGTCAGCGGTTCGCGTTCAATTGGGGTCTTGCGCGGGTCAGGGCGAACCTGGATCAACGCGAGGCGGAACGCTCCTACGGCGTGACCGGTGAGCAACTCACACCGTCGATGTCGTGGTCTGCCTACAGCCTCCGCAAGGACTGGAACCAGGTCAAGGGTGAGGCGGCGCCGTGGTGGGGGGAGAACTCGAAGGAGGCCTACTCCTCGGGGCTGGCGAACCTGGCGACGGCGCTGGCGAACTGGTCGTCCTCCCGGTCGGGGAAGCGGAAGGGTCCGAGGGTCCGTTTCCCGAGGTTCAAGGGCAAACGTGCGGGGTTGTCGTGCCGGTTCACCACCGGGGCATTCGGGCTTGTCGACACCGATCGTCGGCACGTGAAACTCCCCCGGATCGGGATCGTGCGGACCCACGAGTCCACACGCAAGCTCGCCCGCCGCGTCGCGGCCGGGACGGCGCGGATCCGGTCGGCGACGGTGTCGTTCGGGTCCGGTCGTTGGTTCGTGTCCTTCTCCGTGGAGGTCGAACGATGTGGTCTAGCGCCGACGCTGCCGGAATCGGTGGTGGGGGTGGACCTGGGGGTCAAGTCCCTTGCGGTCCTGTCCACCGGTGAGGTGGTGCGGAACCCGAAACACCTCGAACACGCCCTGAAAGAGTTGCGACGGCTCGGGCGTCAGGCGGCGCGACGGCAAGGCCCTGATCGTGGTACGGGGCAGCAGCCGTCGAAGCGGTGGCGACAGACTCAGGCGCGGATCGCGCGTCTGCACAGCTATGTGGCGAACGCCCGCCGCGACGGGTTGCACAAGCTCTCGACCCGGTTGGTCCGCTCGCACACCGTGGTGGTGGTCGAGGACCTGAACGTGGCCGGGATGGTCCACAACCGAAGATTGGCCCGGCACATCGCCGGTGTCGGGATGGGTGAGTTCCGTCGTCAGGTCGAGTACAAGGCCGGCTGGTCCGGGCAGCGGGTGCACGTGGCGGACCGGTGGTATCCCAGTTCCAAGACGTGTTCGGGATGTGGTGTGGTGAAAGCCAAGCTGCGCCTGTCCGAACGCATTTTTGTCTGCGAATCCTGCGGGATGAGCATTGATCGTGACCTCAACGCGGCCCGCAACCTCGCGGCCCTGGTTGAGGCGTCCTCCCCGAGTTGCGGGGCGACGGAAAACGAGCCCGCTGGAAACCCATGTCAGTCCCGCACCATGCGGGCAACGGGTATTGCCACGGGAAGACCCGCACCGCATGGTGCAGGCCAACGTCGACACCGTGAGGCGTCGACTCAGGACACGTTTTTACACGTTTCCTGAACGGTGACTGCGTCATGGGCACCACCACCAGGCGCGGACCGGCGTCCGAGACGTGCTGGACAGATATGTCGCCGACCACGCCGTCGCGCTCGCAGCCGTCGCCCGACTCCATCTCAGAGCTGATCGCGGAGGCGCCGGGGGCAGCGCAACGCCGCGGACGCCGTCCGGTGCGCGGATTGGTGGCGTGCGCAACTCGCGCGGTTACCGACGCCTCGCCTGCGCCGGGCAGTCGTCGACGTGGTGAGCGAAAGGGGCGGTGCGGTCGATGCCGCGGTGACCGCGCGCCTCGACGACATGCGGTCGCGGGTCGGCATCACCGCGTCCGCGCCCGAGACCGTAGGTCCGCTGCCGGTTGCGCCGGACGGGCCCGAACCCGGACACCGCGGGCTCGAAGACCGGATGACGATCCTGATCGGTGCGTCCGCGGGTCTCGGCCTGGGCAGGCTGGTGGTCTCGCCGCTGTCGATGGTGCCCGCCCTCGACATCGCGACCATCCCGCTCACCCTCGCGCTGGGAGCCGTCGCGGCGTGGTGGCTGACTCGGGCGCGCGGGCACGTCGCCGAGCGTGCCCACGTCCTGCAGTGGGCCGGCGAGGCGTTGGTCCACGTCCGGTCCCAGTGGGAGCAGTTCGCCCTCGGCCGAGTGCTCGCGGCAGAGACTCGGGTGAGTGAGGCGATCATCGCCGAGAGCCGGGTGTGTGCCGGGAAGGTGGACGAGCGGGTCGCGCAGATCGACGCCGAACTCCGGCGGCTCGTCGCGCGGCGGAACGCGCAGCTGTCCTCCTGTGAACGCGACCTCGTGGCGGTCGACCGCGGGCTGCAGGAGGTCCGCCGGCGGTCGGGGGAACCGAATCGGCGCGTCGAACGTCTGAATACATAGGTATCCGACCGATGTTCGCCCGGTTTCCTGTGGGATCGTGTTGAATTATCTTGATGTGTCTTGATTTGTGCGTGAAACTGGTTCGAAATGTGAAGGGAGACCGCGGTGGCGACCACTGAGAGTTTTCTGGTCCCGGACGTGCCGGACCTCGATCCGAACACTTTCGGCCACGATTCCGGGGCGGTCACCCTCACCGATCCGACCCACGACATCGACGGCGACGGCGTCCTGGACACCCAGACCGTCGACGCCGGAGACGCGGTCGTCGTCGCCTCTGACCTCGACTCGGACGGCGAAGCAGACCATCTGAGGATGATCCACGAGGACGGTGCCTACTCGTCGTGGATCATCGCGACGGCGACGGCGTCGTGCACTGGCAGCAGACCGATGGTGGCACTCTCGGTAACGGCTGAACGCCTCCGAAATCCGCACTCCAGACCCGGGAAAGGCCCCTGGCAGCGCTACTGAATCGTTTCTGTGACCATTCCAACCGCACCCGATTCCCCGAGATGGGACTCGCGGCGTTAACCTCTAGGGATAGGACACCCGGCGCCCGCGTCTTCCATGTGGCATGGACGGCCTGGCTGGACCCCGCCGAGAGGGGAAATCGGACCGTCTGGCAGTCGCTGCGAGGCTCTCTCAGCGGACGGCAGATGGTCCGGTTCCGGCTCACCCCAGGAGAGTTTGATGACCTCAGCGACCATTCCCGGTCTGAACGGAACTGACGGCACGCCCCCCACGGAGCACAGTGAGCTGCTCGCCTGGGTTCGAGAGGTTGCCGAACTCACTCAGCCCGAACGCGTCGTCTTTGCAGACGGCTCGGACGCCGAATGGGATCGACTGACCGAGCAGCTCGTCGCGGCAGGCACGTTCACCCGGCTCAACGACGAGAAGAAGCCGAATTCGTTCGTCGGCAACTCCGATCCGTCGGACGTCGCACGCGTCGAATCCCGCACCTATATCTGCTCGCGTGAAGAGATCGACGCCGGGCCCACCAACAACTGGATGGACCCGACCGAGATGCGGTCGCTCATGACCGACCTCTACCGCGGCAGCATGCGCGGACGCACCATGTACGTGGTGCCGTTCTGCATGGGTCCCCTCGGCGCCGACGACCCGAAGCTGGGCGTCGAGATCACCGACTCCGAGTACGTCGTCGTGTCGATGCGCATCATGACGCGCATGGGTACCGCCGCCATGGAGAAGCTCGGCAAAGACAAGCCGTTCGTGAAGGCGCTGCACTCCGTCGGCGCACCTCTCGAAGAGGGCCAGGCCGATGTCCCGTGGCCGTGCAACGACACCAAGTACATCACCCACTTCCCCGAGGACCGCGAGATCTGGAGCTACGGCTCCGGCTACGGCGGAAACGCTCTGCTCGGTAAGAAGTGCTACTCGCTGCGCATCGCGTCGGCGATGGCCCACGACGAGGGCTGGCTGGCCGAGCACATGCTGATCCTGAAGCTGATCTCCCCGGAGGACAAGCCGTACTACATCGCGGCCGCGTTCCCGAGTGCCTGCGGCAAGACCAACCTCGCGATGATCCAGCCCACCATCCCCGGATGGCGCGCCGAGACCCTCGGCGACGACATCGCGTGGATGCGGTTCGGTGAGGACGGCCGCCTGTACGCCGTCAACCCGGAGTACGGATTCTTCGGCGTTGCGCCGGGCACCAACTACGGATCCAACCCGAACGCGATGAAGACGCTCGAGGCCGGCAACTCGCTGTACACCAACGTCGCGCAGACCGACGACGGCGACGTCTGGTGGGAGGGCCTCGAAGGAGACCCGCAGCACCTCGTCGACTGGAAGGGCAACGAGTGGACGCCCGAGTCCGGCGAGAAGGCCGCGCACCCCAACTCGCGCTACTGCACCCCGATGTCGCAGTGCCCGATCCTCGCCCCCGAGTGGGACGACCCGCAGGGTGTGCCGATCTCCGCGATCCTGTTCGGTGGACGCCGTAAGACGACGGTGCCGCTGGTCAGCGAGTCCTTCGACTGGCAGCACGGCACGTTCCTCGGCGCCACGCTGTCGTCCGAGCAGACCGCTGCCGCCGAGGGTGCCGTCGGCACCGTCCGCCGCGACCCGATGGCCATGATCCCGTTCATCGGCTACAACGCCGGCGACTACCTGAACCACTGGATCAACCTCGGCAAGCACGCGGATGCGGAGAAGCTGCCGAAGATCTTCTACGTCAACTGGTTCCGTCGCGGTGACGACGGTCGCTTCTTGTGGCCCGGTTTCGGCGAGAACTCCCGCGTGCTGAAGTGGATCGTCGACCGCATCGAGCACAAGGCGGGCGCCGAGTCGACCCCGATCGGATTCGTTCCGACCGCAGCCGATCTCGAGCTCGGCGGCCTGGACGTCGACGCCGACGACGTCGACGAGGCGCTGAAGGTCGACGTCGACGAGTGGAAGCAGGAGCTGCCGCTCATCGAGGAGTGGTTCGAGTTCCTCGGCGAGAAGGTTCCCTCCGGCATCCGTGACGAGTTCGAGGCCCTGAAGCAGCGCCTGAGCTAGTCCCTCCCCGGTGACCGAATGTCACAGTGGTTCAGTTCGACTGAACCACTGTGACATTCGTCGTTCGAGGGGCGATTCTGCAGTAAACGCATACCATTCGGTTTGTAAAGGGCTCGATTCTCGAAGCTCGCACGCGACGAAAGGATTGCAGATGCAGACAGGGACCAGCAGGGGCATGAAACGACTCGCCGGAGGCGCCGCACTCGCTGCCGCAGCCGCCGCCACCGTAGCCGTGACCATGCCGGCGACGGCGTCCGCAGCAACGGAAGTCCAGCCTCCCACCGTGGTGACCGCGGCCGACGGAAACACCCTCGCCATCACCGTCACCAACCCCAACGTCCTGAATCTGCTGGACGCCCAGTCCTGCGGTGCAGTCGCTTTCGACGCCACCAAGTTGCCCGCCGTGCTCGCCGATCCCACCGTTGTTCTCGAACCGGGATTCGTCACGTGGGCCACCAACCCGATCGAGCGTGTCCTCGCCAACCAGGCCGGCGACGCCGTCAAGACGTTCACCACACCGGAACTCCCGGACGGCGCCTACGCGGTGATCGGCGAATGCCTGTCGCTGACCACCGTCGCCAACCCCCAGACCACGCTGCCGCAGATCGTCCTGGTCGGCGGCCCTCTGGGCGGAATCCAGTTCGGCAGCTAGATCCGGGAGCAGGGCCGGCGATCACACCGTGATCGTCGGCTCTTCCGCTGTGGACAGGGTGAGTATCGCGCGAACCACGTGCGAGTTCCGCTCCAGCCGCGACTCGAGGTCGCGGAGAGTGTGGGCGACGCGCGACTCCGCGTAATCGCCGACCAGGTCGACACTCGCCACCAGGTACGCCTGTCGCGGTCCGAGGTACTCCATGCGGAGAAATGTCACCCGGTCGACCTCCGGCAGCGCCTCGAGGGCCTCGATGCCGGCCTGGCGCAGAGCGGGCGACGCTTCCTCGCCGATCAGGAAGCGCCGATTGCGATCGATCAGGATCAGCGCGATGACGCCGAGCAAGATTCCGACCAGGATGGAGCCGACGGCGTCCGGGATCGCCGATCCCGTGATCTGGTGCAGGAGAACACCCAGGAACGCGATGACCAAACCGAGGAGTGCCGCGGCGTCCTCTGCGAACACCGCCCGGGTGGTCGGGTCCGACGTGCGGAGTGCGTGCGCCAGCACGTCGCGGTCGATGGCGATGGCCTCGGTACGCAACTGCCGGTACGCCTGCTGGAACGAGATGGACTCGAGAACGAACGAGACGCCGAGCACCACGTACGCGACGGCGAAGTCCGTTGCCGGTTCGGCGTGGACGAGTTCCTGGATGCCGTGCGTGATCGACACCCCCGCACCCAGCGCGAACAGTCCGAGCGCCGCGAACATCGACCACACGTAGGCCTCACGCCCGTACCCCAGCGGGTGGACGCGGTCCGGCGTGCGCTTGGCCCGCGAATTGGCGATCAGGAGCAGGATCTCGTTGCCCGAGTCGGCCCACGAGTGGGCGGCCTCCGCCACCATCGACGCCGAGCCGGTGATCACCGCGGCGACGGTCTTGGCCAGCGCGATCAGAATGTTCGCGCCGAACGCGAGAACGACGGTGAGCGCGCTCTCGCCTGCGGCGTCGTCACGGCTGGTGTCCGGAGTCGGTGCGGTCACCCGATCACGCGAAGCGACTATCCGCTGTAGCCGGGCGGCATGAGGACGGACTTGGTCTCGCAGAACGCTTCGAGCCCCTCCGGTCCGTTCTCCCGACCGATGCCGGAGGCCTTGTAGCCGCCGAACGGTGATCCCGGGTCGAATGCGTACCAGTTGATGGCGTAGGTGCCGGTGCGGATCTGCTTCGCGACGGCGAGACCGTGATCGATGTCGGTGGTGTACACCGAGCCGGCGAGTCCGTAGTCGGAGTCGTTGGCGATCTTGATCGCCTCGTCCTCGGAGTCGTAGGGAATCACGGACAGGACGGGTCCGAAGATCTCCTCGCGGGCGATCGTCATCGAGTTGTCGACGTCCGCGAAGATCGTCGGCTCTACGTACCAGCCCTTGTCGAGGCCCTCGGGGCGGCCGCCGCCGAGCACCACGCGGGCGCCCTGTTCCTTGCCCTTGGCGATGTAGCCCTCGACGCGGTCGCGTTGCTTCTCGGAGATCAGCGGACCGAGTTGCGCGGCCGGGTCGGACGGATCGCCGACGGTCATGAATCCGGCACCCGCCACGAGGGCGTCGAGGACCTCGTCGTAGCGGGACCGCGGGGCGAGGATCCGGGTCTGCGCGACGCATGCCTGCCCGGTGTTCATGAGCCCGGACATCACCAGCATCGGCATCGTGGACGCGAGGTCGGCGTCCTCGAGGATGATGGCCGCCGACTTGCCGCCCAGTTCGAGGGAGCAGCGCTTGAGGTTCTGCGCAGCGATGGCGCCGATCTTGCGGCCGACGGGACTGCTGCCGGTGAACGTGATCTTGTCGATCCCGGGATGCGACACCAGGTATTCGCCGGTCTCGGCGCCGCCGGGCAGGACGGAGATGACACCCTCGGGGACACCCGCCTCGGCGAAGATCTCGGCGAGAAGGTGGGTGGAGAGCGGGGATTCGGGTGCGGGCTTGAGCAGGACGGTGCAGCCGGCGAGCAGCGCCGGGGACAGCTTGTTGACGGCGAGGAACAGTGGCACGTTCCAGGCGAGGACCGCGGCCACCACGCCGACCGGCTCCCGCAGCACCTTCGTCTGTCCGAACGCCCCGGTGCGGGTCTGCTCCCACTCGAATTCGTTCGCGAGACCGGCATAGAAGTTCAGGGTCGCGAGTGACGGCGTCTGCTGCATCATCCCGACCATCGCGGGTGGCTGGCCCATCTCGGACGAGATCAGCGCGTTGAGGGCGTCGCCGCGTTCCTCGATGAGTTTCGCCGCCTTGGCGAGGATCTCCCCGCGCTCGGCGGGAGTCGTCTGCGGCCACGGGCCTTCGTCGAATGCCCGCCGGGCCGTCGCGACGGCGTCGTCGATGTCGGCCGGCGACGCGACGGGACAGCTGCCGACGCGTTCCTCGGTGGCCGGGGAGAACACCTCGAGCACCTGATCGGTGGCCGGGGCCACCCACTTGCCGCCGATGTAGAGCTTGTCGTAGTCGGTCATGAGTCCATTCCTCGTGTCGTTCCCCCCGGTCAGGAGGCGGTGTCGGTGAAACTGTCGAATCCGTACCGTGCGTGGGGGCCGATCGCCGCGACCTCGAACAGCCCGGTCCCGACGACGCTCCGGCCGCCGTCCTCGAGCCGGAAGCGGGTGAGATTGTCGACGGGGCAGAACATCCGGAGTCCCGGTTCGATCTCGGACGCTCGTTTGCGCAGTCCCTGCACCACGAGTTCGCCCTGCCACATGCCGTGCCGCCAATCGGCTTCGAGTCCGTACCCCGTGCCGATACCGATGTAGTTGGGAACCAGCAGGTCGCAGGTGACGGTGACGACCTCGCCGGTCGGGCGGTGGAAACTCAGCGACGCCGCCGTGACGTCCCGTGTCCCCGGTTCGAACTTCAGCTCGTGCTCGGGTCGGCCCAGCCATTCGGGTTCGCGGTCGGCGTCCGGCCAGATGCGGACGGCTTCCTCGACGATGCGCCTGCCGAGTTCGTCCTCCTGCAGGACGACGGAGACGGAGTAGTCCTCGAACTGCATCACCGAGTAGATCCAGAAGAAGTTCTGGATCCCGTCGACCGCGCGCCGTCCGGGCGGCTCGGACTCGCCGACGGGGCGCACCCCCCACGACCGGTCGCGGTTGCCGCGCCAGGTGTCGGGGGTGACGGGGCGGCTCTGGCCGTCGATAGTGAGTTCGCCTGCCCAGCTGCCGGTCTGCACGAATCGGCTCGTGTCGAACGTGACGCGTTCGAGTTGCCTGCGGAAGTGGCGGGGCTCCAATGTCGCGGGGATTGCGCCGTCGAAGGTGAGGTCGAAGGAGAGGTCGTAGTCGCCGGGCTCGAGCACGACGCGCAAGCGTTGCAGACCCTCGAGGACCTCGACGCGGAACGGTCCGACGGTGCTGTCGGAGCGGTCGTGACCCAGGGCCGCCGACCCGCGGACGACGATGTGGTCGTCGCCGCGGCGGAGCACCGCGAACGCGTCCGTCACGCCGAGGTTGGGGTACTGCCCGAGACCGATGATGAGGAAGAGGTCGGACTCGGCCGAGGGATAGCAGTTGAAGTAGTAGCGGTCGTAGAAGTTGCGGTCGGAGGTGGCGACGCGCCGGATGGGTTCGGCCACCTGATGGATGGGGTAGTCGTCCATCGGGGAGAGCGGGTTTCCGGCGTAGTCGGCGGTCATCGGATCTTCTCCCAGTACGTGCCGTCGAGCATCGCCTCGAGCGACGCGCGGTGCATGATCATGTCGTCCGGATCCTCCGGAGCGACGGCCTGCCCGAAGTGGATGGCGCGCTCCTGGATCCGCAGCATGATGGTGGCCTGCCGCAGTGCCGCGTAGGCGGTGTAGTACTCGAGATCGCGGGGGGTGTGGCCCGTCAGTTCCTCGTAGAGGGCGGCGAGGTCGTCGAGTCGCAGGAAGTCGGGCATCCCGTCGAGTCCGGCGGCCGCGGCGATGTCCTCGAAGAACCGGTGCAGGTACGTCATCCAGCCCAGATCGAGTTCGAGGGGTCCGAGTGCGGCCATCTCCCAGTCGAGTACGGCCACGGGCCGGAAGTCCTCGAACATCATGTTGCCGATGCGGGCGTCGCCCCAGCAGAAGACGGCGGGGGAGGGGTCGTCCGGGAGGTTCTCCTCCATCCACGCGAAGCCGCGTTCGATCAGCGGGGACCGGGGACCGGACAGCGTCGTCCATTCGTAGTAGTCGCGTTGCTGCCGGATGTGCGCGGCGAGCGCCTCGGTGACGGTGGGACCCGAGCCGGGCAGTCGCAGGAACGCGAACCGCTCCCACGGCCGGTCGATGTCGTGCAGCTGCGCAAGCACATTCACCGCGCTGTGCTGCAGCAGCGCGCGCTGCTCCTCGGTCGCCTCCGTCACCCACGACCCGAAGTTGTAGGGCATCACGTCCGGCGGGACCTGCCCGGAGACGCGGGCCATGACGAAGAACGGGGCGCCCAGCGGACCGGGATCGGATTCGGACCAGTAGACGACCGGGACCGGGACGGCGGAGTGCTCCCGGACCTGCGCCATCACCTGGAACTGTCCGTCGAGGTCGTAGCTCGGGAAGACGGGCATCGTCGTGTCGGCCGGCGCGACCCGCGCGACCAATGGGTGAACCTCGCCGGACCAGGTGGCGTCGAACAGGATGGTCTCGCTCGACATGCCGTTGGCGTCGGGGAGGTGGACATGCGTGACTTCCGGTGCGGCGTCGGCGGGCAATTGGGCGGCGAGCCAGCGTTGCAGCGCGTCTCGCAGCACCTCCGGGTCGCGACGGGAGTCAGTGGGCCGGGCGACTTCGGACGAGTGATCGGAGTCGTCGGCGGATCGGGCAGTGCTCGTGCTCACGGTCACCTCCTCTCCTGAACGTGGTGTGACCCTGAACACTAGAACACGTTACAGAATTTCGGAACAGGTGAGGAGATCCCGCTGCGTCAGCCTTCGTCGACGGCCAGGACTCCCGCCCCGACGAGGGTTCCGGAGGCGCCGAGTTCCGCCGGGACGACCCGCAGATTCGCGACGAAGGACAACCGGGCGTGACGGGCGGCGGCCCGGCGCATCGGGTCCCACAACGGGGGTCCGGCCTGCGCGAATCCGCCACCGATCACCGCGAGATCGACGTCGAGGAGAGCCGCGGCCGACGCGATGGCCTGGCCCAGGGCGGTCCCCGCGCGATCGAGCGCGGCCACGGCGACGTCGTCCCCGTCCGCGGCGGCCCTCGCCAATTCGACTCCCGTAGTCCCGCGCCATCCCCGGGAGCGGGCCCAGCGCACGGACGACGGCCCGCTCGCCACCGTCTCCAGGCACCCGGTCCCGCCGCACGTGCACGGCTCCGTTCCGCCGGGGACCACCAGGTGACCGATGTGTCCCGCGTTGCCGGTCCGGCCGGTGGCGATGCGGCCGCCGAGGACCACTCCGCCGCCGATGCCGGTGGACACCACGAGGCTCAGCAGGTCGGGGACACCGCGCCCGGCACCGTGGTTATGCTCGCCGAGAGCGGCCGCGGCGCCGTCCATCGCCAGCCTCGCGGGCACGCCGGGAAAAAGTTCCTGCACAAAGCCGACCAGGCCGAATCCGCTCGACCACTCGTCGATGTTGATGGGTGACGCGGTGCCGGCGACCGTGTCGACCGGTCCCGCGCACGCGATGCCGACCGACGTGATCGTCGCCGCTCCCGCGACCTCCCGCAGCAGGGCGGCGCACGCGTCGGCGACGCCGGTCGCCGGCGTCGGGGTGGTCGCGGGGTGCGGCACCGTGCCGCCCGCGTCGACGATCCCGGCGGCCATCTTGGTGCCGCCGATGTCGAGAGCCAGCGCGACCACCGTCAGTGCTTCCGCATCACGAGAACGAGGTTGCTCACCAGGAACTCCCGCAGTCCGGGGATTCGCACCATCCACCACGCCCAGCGCGGGTGGTAGCGGGGGAAGGCCGCCAGGAAGTCCGCGTCCGGGGCGCGCCGGGCCCACCGAAGACCGTCGGCCGCACCCACTTTGAACAGGGAGACCCCGTATCGGTTCTTGGGTTCGCGGCCGTTCTTGCGCAGGTAGCGGCGGGCGGCGTACTCACCGCCCAGCGCATGCCACGGTCCGGTCTCGTGGCCGCCGAACGGACCCCACCACAACGTGTAGGACAGCACGACCAGGCCGCCGGGTTTCGTCACCCGAACCATCTCGTCCGCCATTGCCCACGGTTCGCTGACGTGCTCGGCGACATTGGAGGAGAAGCAGATGTCCACGGACGACGTCCGGAACGGCAGCGCCAACCCCGACCCGCGTACCGCACCGCCCACGGCGAGGCCCGCGGCATGCATCTCCGACGGATCCGGCTCCACCGGGACGTACCGGGCGCCGGCCTGCTGGAACACGTCCGCGAAGTAACCGGGTCCGCCGCCGACATCCAGGACCGTCGTCCCGGTGAGATCCGATTCGGTAAGACCGCCGTACAGGTCGCCGATCAGTTCGACGGAGTCGCGGGCGAGGGCGCCGTAGAACAGGTCGGGTGCGGTCTGTTCGTGCCGGAAGTCGCTGAGCAGGCCGAACGACCGCTTCAGGGTTGCCCGTCGACCGAATCGCCGGGTCACGGGAGGCGTCGTCACGAGACTGAACCTTAGCGAGTGCAGCCGTCGGGGCCGCAATCCGTTCGCGGTGGCTGCAACATCCGGTGGAACGCGACCGATAGGGTGTTCGGGGACTACAGCGCGGAACGTCCCGCCCGAGACCACATGTACCGCACCGACCACAGGAGTATATGAACGTGCGAGAGGTTCTGCTGCTCTGCTGGCGCGACACCGGTCACCCGCAGGGTGGCGGCAGTGAGCGGTACCTCGAGGAGGTGGGCGCCCAGCTCGCGGCGCGGGGAATCAAGGTCACCCTCCGCACCGCCGGTTACCGGGGCGCCGTCAAGAAGGAGACCGTCGACGGCATCGAGATCAGCCGGGCGGGCGGGCGGTACAGCGTCTACCCCCGCGCCCTCGCCGCGATCGCCGCGGGCCGGCTCGGGTTCGGACCGCTGCGAGGGATCCGGCCCGACGCCGTCATCGACACCCAGAACGGCATCCCGTTCTTCTCCCGCGTCGTCGCCGGTGCACCCGTGACGCTGCTCGTGCATCACTGCCACCGCGAGCAGTGGCCCGTGGCGGGCCGCTTGATGGGCAAGATCGGCTGGTGGGTGGAATCCCGGTTGTCGCCGCGCACCCACCGGGACGACCAGTACCTCACCGTGTCGCTGCCGTCCGCCGACGAACTCGTCGAACTCGGCGTCGAGCGCGAACGGATCGCGGTGGTGCGCAACGGCGCCGACGACATCCCTCTCGGCGTGGACGTCGGCGGCGCCGACACCCGGACCGCGCACCCCAGCGTGTGTGTCCTGTCCCGGCTGGTGCCGCACAAGCAGATCGAGGACGCCCTCGAAGCCGTCGCGGCGCTGCGTCCCACGATCGCCGACGTGCACCTCGACGTCATCGGTGGCGGCTGGTGGGAACAGAATCTCCGCGACCGCGCGCACGAACTGGGCATCGGCGACGCCGTCACGTTCCACGGGCACGTCGACGAAACCCGTAAGCACCAGCTGCTGTCGCAGTCCTGGGTGCACGTGATGCCGTCCCGCAAGGAGGGCTGGGGTCTGGCCGTCATCGAGGCCGCCCAGCACGGCGTCCCGACCGTCGGTTACCGCAGCTCCAAGGGGCTGACGGA
The DNA here is from genome assembly GCF_002300195.1 of Rhodococcus sp. ACPA1. Taxonomy (NCBI): domain Bacteria; kingdom Bacillati; phylum Actinomycetota; class Actinomycetes; order Mycobacteriales; family Nocardiaceae; genus Rhodococcus; species Rhodococcus sp. ACPA1. The sequence continues at coordinate 953,631 of NZ_NSDX01000005.1, forward strand.
TTCGATCGTCGACGGTGTCACCGGTGTTCTGGTCGGCAGTGCGGAAGCGGCGACGGCCGACGTCGGCGAACTGACCGCAGCCGTCAACGCCCTCCTGCTCGACCCCGAGACACGCATGGTCCTCGGTGAGAAGGCTCGGGTCCGTGCGGGTGAGTTCTCCTGGAAGCACACCGGTAACGGCGTCCACGAGGTGCTGGCGGGTACGGCCGCGGGCCTGCGGACGTCAGGGCTGGTGTCGCCGGCGCTGGCGCGTCCGGGCCTCGAGCACGCCCGCGCCGAGTAGACCGCCGGCCAGCAGCAGCGCCCACAGCACGTGGGCCGCGATCACCGTCGCGCGCGCCCGGTCGGACGCCTGGTGCCGCGCGACGTCGCCGCCGACGCGGTACAGCTCCAGATGCTCGTCCGAGAACTGTCGCTCCAGACCGGCCAGGGTGGTCGCGGATTCGCCGCGCGGTCCGGGCGTGTCGCGCTCGACCAGAACCCACCGGACGCCCAGCGACGCGAGATCGGCGGCGGAACCGCCGGTGAGCAGCACCCGTTCCACCTGCTGCGCCCGGGACCCCTCGCCTTTCACCGTGCCACCGGCCACCACCAGCTCGCCCGTCTGCAGGACGTCCTCCGGCAGCATCCTCGGGGCGGGGTCCAGAACGGGAGCGGCACCGCTGTAGGAAAACTTGCGGAACATGCCGGTGGGCAGCACGGCGACGTCCCCGCTGTGCGCGTCGCGCTCCACCTCGGCGGCTACCTGCTGCCACGACGGCGGATAGTGGACCGGGCGCAGCGCGCCCCCGACGCCCCACGCGAGGTCGGGGAGGGCGAGCAGCACGATCAGGACGGCCGAGAGGGACCACGTGCCGGGGCGTCGCAGCACCGCGGCCGCGGCGGCGAGCGCATACAGCGGCGCCGCGAGCGCCACCCATTTCTGCGCGTCCCGGAGCAACCCCGCGCCGGGGACGTTCTGCACCATCCAGCGGCCGGCGTCGAGTCCCCACGCGGTCGCGCCGAGTGTGGGCAGCAGCACCGCCACCAGCGCGAGTGCGGTCAGTGCGGCCACCACGGGATGCCGTCGCCGCCGCCACAGTGCCGGGAGTCCGCACAGGACGACGCCGAGCAGCAGGACCGTTCCGACGAGGGCGAACAGTGTGGTCCGGGTGTCCGGGACGGCGGTCTCGTTCCACACGCCGCCGAGTCCGGCGAGACTGCCGAGAGTCGCCAGCCCCGGTTCGGCGCGCGCCGCGAACGCCGCGACCCCGGCGGGATCGGAGCCGTCCCCGCCGCCTCCGGCCAGGGCTGTGGCCACCAGCCACGGCGCGCTCGCGACGACGAACAGGCCGAGCGTGCCGGTCACCCGGAGCCACGCGGCCGATCGTCCGCCGGGCCGTGCGAGGACGGCTACCGCCGTCACCGCGGCGAGCAGGACCCCGGTGGGGGTCAGCCCGGCCGCGGCGAGGCAGGCCGCGAGGGCGAACCACCCCCGGCGGTGACCCCGTCGAATCGCGACCGTTGCGCACACCGTCCACGGCAGCGCCGCGTACCCCGTGAGCAGGCTCCAATGCCCCTGCAGCAGTCGCTCGGCGACGTACGGATTCCACACCGTCACCGTCGCGGCCACGAGCTGTGGTCCGAGCCCCGCCGTCGGCAGCACGGTGCGGACCATCCGGGCCGCGCCCCAGCCCGCCGCCCACAGCGCGAGCAACAGGATCGCTTTCACCACCAGGCCGCCGTCGACGACGACGCTCAGCGTCGCGAGGAGAGCGTCCTGCGGCACGGCCCGCGCGGCGGCATCAGTGAGACCGAGCGCCGAATCCGTCAGATACGAGCGGGGAGTGCTGACCGCGTCCCGCAACAGCAGGTAGCCCGGACCGAGCAGCGGCCCGAGGATCAGCAATGCCAGAAGGAGGCTGTAGCCCGGCGCGACGAACGGTGCTCGGCGCCGGGCGGTCATGGGCCGTCACGATACGTGGTGCATCGACCCGGCTCGCACGGCACGTAGTGCATCATGGGGCGCATGCCACGCCAGACCCTCACCAGCTCGGCGGTCGCCGGGGTGACGATGGTGACGGCGGGCTCGATGATCGCGAACATCGCGTCCTACCTGCTGCATCTGCCGGCGAGCCGCTGGCTCGGACCGGCGGGCTACGGGGAGTTCGCGAGTCTGCTGGCGGCCCAACTCGTCCTCGCCGTCCCCGCCCTCGCACTGCAGACCGTCGTCGCCCGCGAGGTCGTCCGGGGCAAGGGGGCCTACGCGGTCCGGTTGCTGGGATACCGCTGCGCGGTGATCGTCGCGGTCGCGGCGATGCTGCTCGCGCCCCTCGTGTCGTGGGCCCTCGACACCGGCATGCTCGCGACGTCCTCGGCGTTGATCACGGCGCCCGTCCTCGTCCTGCTCGCCACGGAACAGGGACTGCTGCAGGGCGCGGCACGGTTCGGTCCGCTGAGCGTCGTCCTCGCGGGAGCCGGCGTCGCGAAGGTCGTTCCCGCGGTCGTGGTGCTGGCCGTCGGCGCCGGGCCGGGGCTCGCGCTCGCCGCCAGTGCGGTGGGCACCGGGCTGGTGGCGCTGTGCGCGCGACTATTCGCCGATTCGGGGATCACCGGGGAGTCGAGCACCCGGATCGGCGTCGCGGCCGTGCTGAAGGCGTCGCAGGTGCAATTGGCGCTGATCGCGTTGTCGTCGATGGACCTGGTGATCGCCCGCATCGTGCTCAGCAACGACGACGCCGGCCTGTACGCGCTGGGCGCCGTCGCGACCAAGGCCGCGTTCTGGCTGCCGCAGGCCGTCGGGGTGGTGCTCTACCCCCGGATGGCGAATCCCGCGCACTCCGCGCAGGCGATCCGGTCGGCGCTCGCCGTCCTCGTCGGACTCGGTGCGGTACTCGTCGCGGGCGTCGCGGTGGCCGCCCCCCTCGTCCCGCTCCTCGTCGGCGACGCGTATCAGCCCGTCCAGTCGCTGCTGTGGCTGTTCGCACTGCACGGCGCCTGCCTGGCCGTCCTGCAGGGTGCCCTGCTCTCCGCGATCGCGGGGGAGCGGACGCACCTCGCCGTGATCGCGTGGATCGGCTTCGCCGTCGAGATGGCCGCCATGCTCACCCTCGCGTCCACGATCGGGCAGTTCATCGCCGTCGCCGTGACGGTCGCGTCGAGCACGGCACTGGTCGCCGGCGTCCTCGCCGTGCGCAGCGCGCGGCGCGATGCCCCGCGCCCGATGTGACATCCGTTCAACCCGACGAGCCGCCTGTGACATCGGGCGACACCGCACAGGCCGCCCCCGGGAACGACGAAGGGGACCTCGGTGCACTACCGAGGTCCCCTTCGTACCGGACTACGTGGCGTCCGGCTCTGTACGTCTAGCGTTCGTCGTACCGCCGCGGATCTTGCACGGGAATCTCTTCCGTCTTGTCCGTGGTCCAGTCGTGCTGCTCGGTGGGAGCCTCCGACTTGTCCAGGTCGACGTGGCGGCCACCGTCGCTCGGCGGGTAGTCGTCGCCGGCGGTGTGCGCGGGCTGCCTGCCCTTGCCGCCGCGCAGACCCAGCACGAGTCCTGCGATCAGGGCGATGACTCCGAGGACGCCGGCGATGATCGGCACGGTGCGACCGAACGTGCTGATCTTGTCCATGCCGTCCTTGGCCTGCTGGACCTGGTATTCGATGGTCTGCTCGTTGAACGGCAGTTCCACCTTCAGGACGTCGATCTCCGGCTTGTCCTTGTTGCGGGCGTAGTACTGGTGCAGCTGCTCCTGGCCCTTGACGACGACACCGGTCTCGGGCTCGACCCACAGGTCACGCACGTTGGTGTACCAGCGGGTCATCGTGACGGGGAGGGTGCCACCGGGGACGCCCCACGCCTCGGCGGGCAGTGTCAGCTTGTTGGTGGGCGAGCTGACCACCTTCGACAGGTCGACCGGATCGATCGTCTGGTTGTAGTGGTACACCTTCAGGCCGTTGATCTCCGTCTCCTCGACGAAGTTGATGTCCTGGGTGGCGCGCGCGTTCAGGTCGAAGTAGGGGTAGCTCTGCTTCTCCGAGTTGAACGGGAACTTGTACTGCAGTCCGTCGCGCGAAACTTCCTCGGCAGGCTGGTTGGGCTGCGTCTGGATGGTGCCCACCGGGTCGTTGGTCGGCATCGCCGTCTTGCGGTCGACGGTGTTGCGGTCGACGATCGCGGACAGCAGCCCGGTGTCGCCCTGCTTGTCCGTGCGCCGCAGCGTCTGACCCGCCTGGAGAGTGACGACGTCCGCGTCCGCGGGGTCTTCGGTGGTGACGTAGCGCTGTGACACCAGTGGAACGTTCGTGTTGACTTCGGCCTTGCCTGCGAGAAGAGCCTGCGAGTTGAGCACGCTGCCGGAACCTTCGGCGATCGTGGTCACTTCGAGGTCCAAGGGCGTCTTCTCCAACTTGCCCACCGTGTAGGTGGGAATGAGAATGGCGACGGCCAAGAGGAAGGCACCGAGGCCCACCAGAATGCAAGCAAGTATCCGGCTCGGCCCTGAGCGCTCCGCCATGCTTTCTCTCCTAACCCAATTCTGTCGATTGAGATTCCCCCACCGGCAGCACGGCTGCACGGATCGCATGGAGCCCACATCGACACCACGTGAGGCAAAACACTAACAGTCTCGAATGCGCATTTGCCCCATCGGATAGTAAACGCATCGGCCGTTCGCCAGCGAAGTGACTCGGACGGAGTTTTCCGTCACAACCCCGGGACCAGGCACACTGTTGGTGATGAGCACCTCGGCCACCACCACGCGCACGACCGCAACCCCGCGCAGTTTCATTCCCGCACTCGAGGGAATGCGCGGTCTCGCGGCGCTGGGGGTGCTCGTGACGCACGTCGCGTTCCAGACCGGTGCCACGCACGTTCCGGTCCTCGGCCGCATCTGGGGACGATTCGATCTGGCGGTGGCGGTCTTCTTCGCGCTGTCCGGATTCTTGTTGTGGCGCAGCCATGCCGGGGCGGCGCGCGGAATGGGCCCCGCCCAGGGAATCGTCCGGTACTGGATCTCGCGGGCGACGCGCATCCTGCCCGCGTACTGGGTCGCCGTGGCGGTGGTGTTGACGTTCCTGCCCACCGCGAACGCGAGTTACCGCACGTGGTGGGCGAATCTCGGTCTCGTGCAGGTGTTCGTGCCCCTCACGCTCACCGACGGTCTGACCCAGATGTGGAGTCTGTCGGTGGAGGTGGCCTTCTACCTGGTGCTTCCGTTGCTGGCGTTCGCGTTGGTCCGGCTGCGGGGTCCGGCTGCGCGGCTGCGTGTTCCGGCGATTCTCGCGCTGATCGCGGTGAGCCTGACGTGGGCATTCGTGCCGGTGTCCACGCCGGGCGGCATCCATCACGACAACTGGCTGCCGGGGTACCTGCCCTGGTTCGGAGCGGGGATGTTGCTGGCCGAACTGGCGGTGAGTCCGCCCGGACGAATGCACCGCTGGGCCCATCATCGCGTCCGGATGTTCCTCGTCGCCGCAGTGGCATTCGCCCTCACGGCGACCGACCTCGCCGGCCCGGAGGGGCTGGTGCGTCCCGAACCGTGGCAGTACGCCGTCAAGATGGCGCTCGGCGCCGTCATCAGCTTCGCGCTGATGGCCCCGCTGGTGCTGTCCGACACGTCCACCCACCGCTACCTCGCGAGTCCGCTCGCTCTCGCCGTGGGCCGCTGGTCGTACGGCATCTTCATCTGGCACCTCGCGGTGCTGTCGATCGTCTTTCCGGTGTTCGGGCTCGTTCCGTTCACCGGCCACTTCGTCTACATCCTGTTCCTGACGACCGTGATGAGCGTCGCGGTCGCGTCGGCCAGCTACGCGTTGGTGGAGGAACCGGCTCGCCGCGCCGTCAAACGCTGGGAGGCGCGCGCCAGGAGCGCCGACCGTCCGAGCGGCAGCACCGCCAGCCCGGTGGCGACGAGCGCCAGCAGTAGTGGGAACTGAACGAGGAACGAGTGCCCCACGTACCCGCCGGGCGCCCGCCACGGGCCGGTGGAGAGCATCGCCATGCCGAGCATCGTCGACGCTCCGGCGACCCCCACCAGCACGCGCGCCGTGGTGGCGGGTCCGCGTAGCCGGACGAGGGTCACGGCCAGCAGCGTCACCACGACCGTCGTCACCGAGCCGACGGGACCACCGATCACGGTGGCGGCAGCGAGGATTCCCAGCCACCCGACCGTCGCGCTGCCCCAGGTCCGGGGTGCCGGGCCGGGATCGCGCTCACGTGCGCGACGCGGCCACAGCGCGGCGGCGATCAGCGGAATCAGCAGCAGCAGACCGCCGAAGATCCCGAGGCGGTACCAGTGGTCGGTGGGGAAGTCGAGGGTCACCGTCCCCTCGGTTCCCGCGGGCAGGATCCACCCCTGCTGCCAGCCGTCCACGACGATCGGTGTCAGTTCGCTGCCGTCCGGTGCGGTGGCCACCCAGCCGACGTTGGTGCTCTCGGGGACGACGACGACACGCTCGGCGTCCGAGCGCGGCACCGTGAGTTCCCGGTGGTTCTCCGTCCACGCTGTGGTCGACACCTGCTCGGTCGGAACGGCCTGGGCCTGCGGTCCGGCGTCGAGGCGGAGACTGTCGACGAAGAACGCCGACTCCGGGTCGACGGTCACGTCCTGGGATCCGGCTCCCAGCGGAAAGGGGCCGGCCGTGTCACAGAGGGTCGCGGGAACCGGGTCACCGGAGAGCAATTGCCCGACAGTTGCCGTGACGCTCATGCGAACCGGCAGCCCGCCGATCGTCACGACCGGCCCCTCCTCGCAGGGCACCGTCACCGGGCGGGCGCCGGCATCGTCGATCGGACCCGAACCGGGCAGCAGGACGCCGTCCTCGCCCAGCACCCCGACCTCGGCGAGGCCGGCGGGCTGCAGCTGCGCGAAACCCAGCGCGTTCTGATCGAGGGTGCTCTTCCAGGACACGAGGCTGAGCACGATCCGGTCGGTCACCCGGGGTTCGACCGTGACGGTCCCGTCGTCCTCGTCCACGTCGCGCACCTGCGGTCCGTTCCCGAGGTCGACGGCGACCCGGTCGGGGGCGGCGGGCACGGCACCCAGGCTGGGGGTCAGTTGCAGGCCGGTGACCAGCGTGGGTTCGGGAAGGTCGATCGTGAGTGTCGGTTTCGCGCCCTTGCCGCTGGTGGTGTCCTGTTTCGCCGACCAGCTGGTGCGCGGATCGTTGTCGGTGGCGGCGAACGCCGACCCACGAAGGTCGGTGATGTTGCTGGTCCCGTGCGCGGACGGTGAATCCCGCTGGGTGAGAAGCTCTTCCAGTGGTGCGCCGTGCCGCGCACGCAGCATGAGTTGCGGTGTGACCGCCGTGGGTTCGGGCACCGACAACGTTCTCTCGAACGTGCCGACCTCCTCCGGCGGCAGGACGAAGGCGTTGCTGCACCGCACCCGGTCCGGGGACTCGGCGCACGAGTTGCGGCCGGGGAGTTCCTGGCTGAGATCCCAACCCGAGACGGACGCGCCCTCGGGGGTGGGCGGCAACACGGTCCGGTACCGGATCGGCACGGTGACCGGGGCGTCACGCTGGGAGAAGTCCTCGACCGACACCTCGCTGATGCCGAACTGCGTTCCCGCGGAACCGTTCTCGGTGCGGGTCGCGGTGATCCGCACCCACGGGGTGACGCCGCCGGGGACGGACACGGCGATCGGTTTGCCCGGGGCGTCCACCTTCACGGCCGTGCTGCCGTTCGGGGTCGACACCTCCATCCAGCGGACGGGGGCGCCGATCGCGGCCGGGCTGGTCGTGATGTGCAGCAGCGAGCTGGTGAGCGGAGTGTCGAAGTCGATCTGGAGCCACTGGCCCAGCGCCCGCTCGATGCCGTTGCTGAACCAGCCCGTCGCCGGGTCGCCGTCGACGGTCGCGGCGGCGCTGCTGGCGGGGGAGGTGCCGCCGAGTTGCGTGGCGTCGGACGCCGCACTCGACACACTCAGCGTCGCGCCCTCCCACTGCCCCTCCACCAGCGGGGTGTCCGCCACCGGATAGTCCGGGACGAGATTGAACGTGCGGCGGGCGTCGTCCGGCGTGCGCAGTGCCGAACTGTGGTTGTCGACCTGGCCGTAGTCGGTTTCGCGGTTCCGGGGCGTGTCCGTGACGGTGACGTCGTCGACCGGCAGTCCGGCGCGCTTCGCGTCCGCGGCCAGTAGTACCGGTCCGGCTCCGGGCAGAACGCCGTTCTCCCGCAGGCGTTGCAGCGATTCCGGACCGCCCTGCACCCGGGGGATGCCGTCGAGGTTCGCGGTGTACGGCCCGCTCGTCGTCGGCGAACCGTCCGGCATCGACACCTCGAAGATCTCGATCGCCGGGTACCGGGGCCGCAGGTCGCTGTCGATCACCAGGCCTTCGACGTCGCCGGGGCCGATGTCCTCACCGAATTCCGCGACCTGCGTGAATCCGGGCGAGCCGGTGACGGCCTGGTGCGCGAGCAGCGGGCGCGTCGACCGCGACGTCTCGGGGTCGAGGTCGTTGCGGAGGACGAGGTAGTGGATGCCCTGGCCGAGCAGGGTCTGCGCCATGCCGTCCGAGGGGCGACCGTCGGTGATCAGCCGCTGGATCGAGTCCATGGCGCGGATGGTGCCGGGCGGGGTGAGCGGGACGGCGTCGCGGGACGCCCACGGCGTGGACGCCAGTGCCTGCATCGGCTCGTCGCGGGTGAGACCCCAGAGCTGGCTGCCGAACGGTGCGCCCGGCACCACGAGCGCCCGCTCCGCGTCGGAACCGTCGGGGCTCGTGCCCCCGGCGTTGTCCTCCAGCCACGAGGCGGCCTGCTGCCAGTAGTCGGGGACCTCGGAATACGTGCCCCGCGGTGCGAGCTTGCCCGTCCATGCCAGCGACGTCGCCAGGGTGAGGGCGACCAGCACCAGGCTCGTCACCGCGACCATCGGTTCGCGCTCGGGGTGCGCGAACGCGCTGCGCCACCGCGCGACCGGCACGGACCCGGGCAGCGGCACCTTCGCCAGCAGGTGCGCCAGCCCGAGTACGAGGGGCAGTCGGACGAGCGGCTCGAGTTTGTGCACGTTCCGGAGGGGCGCCCCGGTGGAGTCGAGGAACAGTCGCACCTGCTCGGCGAACGGGGAGCCCAGTTCGCCGATGTACCCGGCCGCGAGTCCGGCGACACCGACGAACAGGATCAGAGTGAGGCGACCGCGGGCCGGCATCGACCGCATGCACAGTCCGGCGAGCCCGGCGGCGGCGATCAGGCCGGTCGCCGCGACCGCGGCGGGCTGGGTGACGAGGACCGCGCCTGCGATGCGCTCGGGGGAGACGAACGGCGTCCAGCTGTCGGTGCCGCGGAGGATTTCGGCGAGGGACGTCCACTGCGTGGTCACCCCCGACGATTCGATGTAGTCGAGGAACGGCGGGCTCACTTTGCCGAGCAGAAGCAGCGGCACGATCCACCACAACGTGGCCAGTGCCAGGAACGGGAACCACCACGCGGTGAACACCCACCACCGACGGTTGGGCCGGTGCGAGATCCACCACAGGCCTGCCACGAGGCACGCGGCCACGGTCGCGACGGCGTTCACCGCGCCCATCAACGCGACGGCCAGCGCCGACTGTGCCGCCAACCGTGCAGGTGAGTGCCATTGCGTGTCCCGGGACGCATTGCCACTCACATGGGAGAGGGCGACGACCACGGGCAGAAGGACCCACGGCGCCAGCATCATCGGGAGGGTTTCCGACGAGATCGAACCGAGGGTGGTGAGGACACGGGGGGAGAACGCGAACGCGACACCGGCGATGATGCGGGACGAGCGGCTGCCGACGCCGAGTGCTTCGGCGAGACGGACGATTCCCCAGAATCCGGCGACGAGCAGCAGGGCCCACCAGACCCGCTGGGTGATCCACGGCGGGACGCTCAGGACGTCGCCGAGCGCGAAGAACGCGCCGTGCGGAAAGAAGTAACCGTAGGCCTGGTTCTGCACCTGGCCCATGGGGGCCTGGCTGCTCCACTGATGCGCGGCCCGTTCCAGGAATCCGATCGGATTCTGGGACAGGTCGTACTTGGTGTCAGCGGCGAGCCGACCGGGGGTTTGGAGGAATGCGAGAAGAAACGCTACGACAGAGGCGCCGAACAGCCACCGCCGTGACAGAGGCTCCGCCGAGGGCGCCATGGACGACATGGCCGCCGACTCGGGGGAAGTGCGGGAACTTGTTGAGCCGGCGCTCTCAGCGGCTGCCGTACTCAACCTGGTTCAGGAGCGAGGAATCCGCGTTGCCGCTGCGGTCGATCTCGGGACGCGTGTTGTCCTGTGCGGCTGCGGTGATGCCGAGCGTCGCCACGGTGCCGAGAGCGACACCGACCACGGCGCTGACCACACCGGGCACAAGGAACTTCCCCATCAGACATCTCCCACCGTCGTGCCATCGACGCACACGGCTACTCCCGCGTACGAATTGCTCGGGTCAAGGTATCACCCGGGGGCCGCCGAACTGCTGATTGGTGCTCGTGGGCCACCGTTTCTGCAGTTCACGGGCTCTGCTGCACTCCGAGCGCCCGGAGCAGCGTGCGCAGTTTGGTGGTCGTCTCGTCGAGTTCGGACTCCGGGTCGGACTCGGCGACGATGCCCCCGCCCGCCGCCGCCAGCGCCTCGAGTCCGTCCGCGGCGATCTCGGCGCACCTGATGGCCACCACCCAGTCGCCGTCGCCCGCGCCGTCGCACCACCCGACGGCGCCGCCGTAGAACCGCCGATCCTCCTCGACGTCCCGGATGGTCGCGAGGGCGAGGTCGGTCGGGGTGCCGCACACGGCGGGGGTCGGGTGCAGCAGGGTTGCCAGGCTCACAGCGCTGGTCGACGGGTCGCGCAGCACGCCTTCGATGGGGGTCGCGAGATGCCAGACCTCGTGCGTGCTCGTCAGTACCGGGGAGTCCGGGACGGTCAGCTCGGTGCAGAGCGGCGCGAGGACCTCCCTGATCCAGGCCGTGACGAACGCGTGCTCGGCCAGGTTCTTCGTGGACTCCAGGAGGCCGCGACCTTCCTTCTCGTCGGCCTCCGGATCGGCGCGCCGCGGGGCGGTTCCGGCGAGGGGACGGCAGGTGACGCGTCGCCCGCGCCGGCTGAGCAGCACCTCGGGGCTGGCGCCGACGAGGCTGCGTCCGCGGAAGCTCTCGCCGGCCGCGGAGAGGTCGACGGCGAACCCGTTGGCGGTGGGATTCTGGTGAATCATTCTCGCGGCCAACGATTCTGCGGAGATGGGGGTGTCTGCGCGGAGGATGACGCTGCGTGCGGCCACCACCTTGCCGAGGGTGCCCTCGCGCAGGCGGTCGACGAGGGACCGCACCCGGGCCACGTGCTCGGCGGGGTCGGGGACCTCCCGCGTGAGGTGGACCGGCGGGAGGTCGGGAACGGTGCCGGGCCGCCACGGGCCGTCCGTGAACTCCCACGACTCCGGGGCGGTCAGCGCGGCGGGACGTTCGGGATCGAACGGCAGCGCTCCGACGACCAGTTCGGTGTCACCGTTCGCGAGGGCCGCGGCAGCGGCTGCCGCGGTGTCGTACCCGTGCCGCGCACCGGACGTGCGCAGCGTCCGGTCGGCGCGGGAGAGAAGGAAGCCGTCCATGGTGACCCGACAGTAGTCGGGCGCCCGGACTACTTCCCGGGAGGCACGATCAGCACCGGGCGGTGGCTGTGGCGCAACACGTGGTCGGCGACGCTGCTCTGCAGCAACGACCGCAGACCGGTGGTGCCGCGGGTGCCGGTGACGATGATGTCGACCGCGAGTTCGTCGGACGTCTCGACGATGGCCGTCCAGATCGTGCTGGTGCACTCGATGCAGCGACCCTCGGTGGCGAGCCCGGCGGCCTCGGCGAGTTGGACGCCCTCTTCGTTGGTGACCTTGGCGTCGGAGAACGCGACGTCCTCGGTCTCCTCGTCGGGCACCCACTCGGGTTGCATCACACCGGACAGGCCCGACATGCGCGCGGCCTGACGGACCATCGGCTCCCACACCGTCACCAGCACAGCGCGATTGGAGGCGAGGAATCGACCTGCGCACTCCACCGCACGCTTGGCGTTGTCGGATCCGTCGTAGGCGATCAACATCAAACCACCGGGCACTACGACCTCCTGAGTACGGGCTTCCTCTGCGTCCAGATTACCAAGACGGGCGGCAGCGGTCGCCGATTCGGGGCCTGCCACGGGGGCGCCGGTGGCGAACTGGGCTACCGTCGAACCCATGCGGATCAAGTATGCACTCGCGCTCGCTGCCTGTACCGGCCTCGTCGCCGGATGTTCGTCGGGTGGTGGCGAGACGGTCGCGGAATCGTCGTCGGCGACAGCGACGCCGTCGCCGTCCTCCGTCGAGCCGGCGTCGCACACCGGCACCGCAGCGCCCGCCGCCGCACCGGCGTCGTGCGAGACGGAGTTCCTGCAGTCGTTGCCGTTGCGGCGCAAGCTCGCTCAGCTGCTGAACGTGGGAGTGACCGGCACCGCGGATGCGGCTCAGGTGGTCCGGGACGAGCAGATCGGCGGCATCTTCGTCGGGAGCTGGACCGACGAGGCCATGCTCGCGAACCGTGAGATTCCCCAGGTGGCGTCGGCGTCGTCGCTGCCCCTGATGGTGACGATCGACGAGGAGGGTGGACGCGTGTCGCGGGTCGAGAACCTGCTCGGAGCCGATCCCTCCGCCCGGCAGACCGCAGCCACGATGACGGAGGAGCAGACGTACCAGATGGCGCTCGAGCGCGGTCGCGGACTGAAGGACCTCGGTGTCACCGTGAACTTCGCCCCCGACGTGGACGTGAGCCGCCAGCCCGACGACAGTGTCATCGGCGACCGCTCCTACTCCGACGATCCCGCCGTGGTCACCCGCTACGCCGACGCGTACGCGCGCGGGATGCGGGACGCGGGAATCCTGCCCGTCATCAAGCATTTTCCCGGCCACGGATCGGCGTCCGGCGACTCGCACACCGGGGCCGTCACCACCCCGCCGCTCGAGCAGTTGCAGACGAAGGACCTCGTCCCGTTCCGGAACCTGGTGTCCACGGGTGTCGGCGTCATGCTCGGCCACCTCGAGGTGCCGGGTCTGACCGCCCCCGGTGTCCCTGCCAGCATCAGTCCCGACGCCGTGGCGCTGCTGCGCGGCGGCACCGGATACGGTGCGCCGCCGTTCACCGGCCCGATCTTCACCGACGACCTCAGCGGCATGCAGGCGATCACCGACCGCTACGACATCACGGTCGCCGTCGAGACCGCGCTGGAATCCGGTGTGGATGTCGCCCTGTGGCTCACCACCGACGACGTCCCGCGGGTCCTCGATCACCTCGAAAGCGTGGTGGCCTCGGGCAAGCTGCCGCAGCAGCGTGTCGACGAGGCGGTGCTGACCGTTGCGCGCGCCAAGGGCGTGCTGGCCTGCTAGTGCGCGGTCCGCGACAGGGTGCTGGTATTCTTCTCGTCCGCCGGTCGGGCCCGCTTTATTACCGTAGAGTAAGATAGCGGGTTCGACGATGATGGAGGACGAATGGCCGGCGGCACCAAGCGACTGCCGCGCGCAGTGCGCGAGCAGCAGATGCTCGATGCTGCTGTCGACGTCTTCTCCGACAGAGGTTTTCACGAGACGTCCATGGACGCGATCGCGGCCAAGGCGGAAATCTCGAAGCCGATGCTGTACCTGTACTACGGCTCCAAGGACGAACTGTTCGCGGCATGCATCCAGCGGGAGGGTCTGCGTTTCGTCGAGGCGCTCGCTCCGGCGGGCGATCCGGGGCTGAGCCCGCGCGAACAGCTGCGCCGGGCCCTCGAGGGGTTTCTCGGGTTCGTGGGCAAGCACCGCAAGTCGTGGATGGTGCTGTATCGCCAGGCGATGGGGCAGCAGGCGTTCGTGGGGTCGGTGCAATCGAGCCGCGACCGGCTGATCGAGCTGACCGCGCACCTGCTCGAGTCCAGCACCAAGGATCCCGAGCCGGGGCAGGATTTCGAACTGATCGCCATCGCCCTGGTCGGTGCGGGTGAGGCCGTGGCCGACCGCGTCGCCGGCGGCGAGATCGAGGTCGACGCCGCCGCAGACCTGCTGGAATCCCTGGCGTGGCGCGGCCTCGCGGGTAAGAAGAAGCCGGAATGAATGTACCTTTCGACGCCTTGGCGGCGTCGAAAGGTACATTCGCCCGGGCAGCAGCTACCGCAGCGTCGCGGTGAGGTGCGGGTACCCCTTCTTCGGGTGCTTGATCGACAGATCCCAGCCGTCGCCGGTCTGATCGGCGTACACGTTCAGCGTCGACGGCAGCAGGATCGGCTTGCCGAAGCGCACGCCGTACGTGACGGCGTCCGGGATCCGGCCCTCCACCGACCCGAGGACGGCGGCAGCACTCCACATGCCGTGCGCGATGCTCTTCGGGAATCCGAAAGCCTTGGCGCCCAACGTCGACACGTGAATCGGGTTCCGGTCGCCGGACACCGCGGCATACTTGCCGATCGTCTTCTGATCGACCCGCAGCGTCCGCAGCGGACGCGGCGGCTCCTCCTCGGCCTTCGGCTCGGGACCGGGCTGACCGGACAGCGACGTCTTCTGCTGACGCAGGAACGTCGACGTCTGCTTCCACACCAGTTCGCGTCCGACCCGGATCTCGCTGATCACGTCGATCAGGAGTCCCTTGCGGTGCTCTCGCAGATTCTCCGCGTGCACCGACACGTCCAGGGGTTCGATCACCGAGATGGGACGGAACTGTTCGATGACGTTCTCCGCGTGCACGGAACCGATGGCGGGGAAGGGGAAGCCTTCGGACACCATCAGCTTCATCACGACCGGGAACACCAGCGTGAACGGGTACGTGAGCGGCAGGTGGTCGCCGAAACGCAGCCCGGTCACCCGGTCGTACGCCGCCAGGTTGTCGAGGTCCACGCGCACCCCGTTCAGGACCAGCGTCGTGTCCGGGGCGCTGTGCCCGCTCGCGCCGATGACCGGCAGCGCGCTGCGCACGGCCCGGGTGTAGATGTCGAGCGTGCCCGGCTTCTCCGTGAGTTGCACGACCTTGCCGGACATCAGGCGCCCAGCAGGCTCTGGCCGCAGACACGGACGATCTGTCCGGTGACGGCGTTGGACGCGGGGCTCGCGAAGTAGGCGACGGTCTCGGCGACGTCGACGGTCTCGCCGCCCTGCAGCAGGGAGCTCATGCGACGTCCGGCCTCGCGGGTGGCGAACGGGATCGCCGCGGTCATCGCCGTCTCGATGAAGCCCGGTGCGACGGCGTTGATCGTGATCTTCTTCGTCGCGAGTACCGGCGCCGAGGCCTGCACGAGTCCGATGACACCGGCCTTGGAGGTGCCGTAGTTGGTCTGGCCCCGGTTGCCCGCGATACCGGCGATGGAGGAGACGTCGATGACGCGGCCGCCTTCCTTCAGTGCGCCCTTGGCGACGAGGGCATCGGTGATGCGCTGCGGCGCAAGAAGGTTGACGCCGATCACCATGTTCCAGCGGCCCTCGTCCATGTTGGCGAGGGTCTTGTCGCGGGTGATGCCGGCGTTGTGGACGATGATGTCCGCGCCGCCGTGCCGTTCGAGGACGAACTCGGCGAGCTTGTCGGCCGCGTCGTCCGCGGTCACGTCCAGCGCGAGGGAGGTGCCGCCGACCTTGTTGGCTGTCTCCGACAGTGCCTCACCGGCGGCCGGGATGTCGGCGCAGATGACGTGGGCGCCGTCGCGGGAGAGGACCTCGGCGATGGTCGCGCCGATGCCGCGGGCCGCACCGGTGACGATGGCGACCTTCCCGTCGAGCGGCTTGTCCCAGTCGGCGGGTGCGACGGAATCCTCGGCGCCGACCCGGATGACCTGGCCGCTGACGAAGGCGGACTTGGCCGACAGCAGGAAGCGCAGCGTGGATTCGAGACCCGACAGTCCTGCGGACGCCTTCGGTGAGACGTAGACGAGCTGAGCCGTGGCGCCGCGCTTGACCTCCTTGCCGACGCTGCGGGTGAAGCCTTCGAGCGCGCGCTGGGCGATGTGCTCGTCGACGCCGGACGTCTCCTCGGGGGTGGTGCCGATGACGACGACGCGCGCGGACGGCGCGAGGTTGCGGACGACCGGCTGGAAGAACTCGAACAGCTGCTCGAGTTCGGTGACCGAACCGATGCCTGTGGCGTCGAACACCAGAGCGCCGTACGTGTCGTCGCCCGTTCCCGAGGCGGGGTAGTCGGACAGCAGTTCGCGCAGCGGTTCGACGAGGCGGCCCTTGCCGCCGATCAGGACCGGACCGGCGAGCGGCGGTTCGCCGTGCTTGTATCGGCGCAGGTTCTCGGGTCGCGGCAGTCCTGCTTTCGCGGCGATGAACGCGCCGGGTGCGGATGAGAGGAACTGGGAATAGAGGTCGGGAGCTCCCTTGCTGGCTGCCACGGTCCTACCTTCTGTCGTCGTTTGGCGGTCAGTCACCGAGCACCGAGTGAAGTGCGGTGTCGACAAGTAACTTACTCCTGAGTAAGAATAGTAGCCAACAGGTAATCGCACCAGATCCTTGGAGACGTCAGTGACCAGCAAAGCTCGCACCAATTCGAACTCCGCAGCGGCGCCGAAGCCAGGCGGAAAGCAGCAGCGTCCCGTCGCGATCGTCGGCGGAAACCGCATTCCGTTCGCCCGCTCCGACCGGAAGTACGCGCAGGCGTCCAACCAGGACATGTTCACCGCCACCCTCGACGGACTGGTGAGCCGCTTCAACCTCCAGGGCGAGAAGCTGGGCCTCGTCGCAGGCGGCGCCGTGCTCAAGCACAGCCGCGACTTCAACCTGATGCGCGAATGCGTCCTCGGCAGCGCTCTCAGCCCGTACACGCCGGCCTTCGACTTGCAGCAGGCCTGCGGCACCGGACTGCAGTCGATCGTCGCCGTCGGTGACGCGATCGCGGCCGGACGCATCGATGCGGGTGTCGGTGGCGGCGTCGACACCACGTCGGACGCGCCGATCGGCGTCAACGACGAACTCCGCGAGTTCCTGCTGTCCCTGAATCGCGCGAAGAGCACCGGCGACCGCATCAAGCTCCTCGGCAACGTCCGCCCGTCCATGCTCGGCATCGAGATCCCCCGCAACGGCGAGCCCCGCACCGGGCTGTCCATGGGCGAGCACGCCGCGATCACGGCGAAGGAATTCGGCGTCCGCCGCGAGGACCAGGACGAACTCGCCGCCGCCAGCCACCGGAACATGGCCGCCGCCTACGACCGCGGATTCTTCGACGACCTGGTGACGCCGTTCCTCGGGCTCACCCGCGACGACAACCTGCGGCCCGACTCCAGCGCCGAGAAGCTGGCCAAGCTGAAGCCGGTCTTCGGGGTGAAGGCGGGCGACGCCACGATGACGGCGGGTAACTCCACCCCGCTCACCGACGGCGCGTCCGCAGTCCTGCTGTCCACGGACGAATGGGCCGCCGAGCGCAAGCTTCCGGTGCTCGCGCATCTCGTCGACTCCGAGACCGCGGCCGTCGACTACATCCACGGCAAGGACGGGCTCCTGATGGCGCCGACGTACGCCATCCCGCGCCTGCTGGCCCGCAACGGCCTCACCCTGCAGGATTTCGACTACTACGAGATCCACGAGGCGTTCGCGTCCGTCGTGCTGGCGACGCTGCAGGCGTTCGAATCGGACGAGTACTGCAAGGAACGCCTGGGCCTCGACGGCGCACTGGGGTCCATCGACCGCAGCAAGCTGAACGTCAACGGGTCCTCGCTGGCGGCGGGGCACCCGTTCGCCGCGACCGGCGGCCGCATCGTCGCCTCGCTCGCCAAGATGCTGGCGGAGAAGGGCTCGGGCCGCGGCCTGATCTCGATTTGCGCCGCCGGCGGCCAGGGTGTGACGGCAATCATAGAGGCGTGATCCGACTGGCCTTTCCGGTAGCTGGGAGACCGGAAAGGCCAGCGTGCGCGCAGTGCGAGCGGGGATCCGGCAACGAGGGGTGGCCGGATCCCCGAAATCTTTTCCGACAGGTGTAACGCTGGAGATTAGCTGGCGATATCCCTGTCAGCCCCGTGTTGCTGCCTGACCCCCGACCTGGCAGCAGCGCGGGGCTCTTGCATTTCCGGCGGCCGGTACGCTGACGTGGGGGTCTCGACCGGGCCTCGCTCGGATCGGATCGCGCTTGAAATGCAACGAGCACCGACGGCAAGCTGAGGCCCGCACGAAGGACAACTCGGTGAGAGGGCCACGGTGAACGACGAAGACGGCGACAAGGGGAGCAAGGCACCCGAACGGTCGACGCCGGACCCTTCCGCGACGCCCGAGAGTGTCGAACCCGAGAATGTGGCCGACCCGCCCGCTCCGGAACCGGACGAGGTCCCGGAACCGGAAACCGCTCCGGCTCCCGACGACGCTCCGGCTCCCGAGGATTCGGCGGAACAGCCGAGTGCCGACGACGCCCCGACGACGCAGCTGAACCTCGGTGACCTGGGGGAACGCTCCGAGGAGCCGGCTCCCGACGCGCCGTTGTGGGTGGAGCCGCCGGCGAACGAGGACGTCACACAGGTAATCCCCGCGATTCCGCCGGGTCCCGTTCCCGGGCCCACGCCGGCGTACACCACACCGGCCGACGAGCCGACCGTGGTGGCGCCGGCCGCCGCGGCGCAGATCCCGCCGCAGCCGGCACCGGAACCTTCCGCGCCCGCCGAGCCCTCCGCAGAACCGACCACCCCGGCCCGTGCTCCCTGGGTGAAGATCGCAGCAGTCACCGGTGGTGTGATCGCCCTGATCGGCATCGCGTACGCCGCGGACCTCGCGGTGTCCTCCGGGAACGTCCCGCGCGGGGTGACGGTGGCAGGCGTCGACGTGGGCGGTTCGTCCCGCGAGGAGGCCGAGGCCACTCTGCAGGCGCAGGTCGGCCCGCGCGCCGACCAGCCGCTGACGGTGACGGCCGGCGACGTGTCGACGCAACTCGTTCCGTCCGCCGCCGGGCTCGGTGTCGACTGGGAGGCCACCCTCGACCGGGCCGATTCGCAGCCGCTCAACCCGGTCACGAGGCTCACGTCGTTCTTCACCACCGACGAGATCGGTGTGGTGTCGACCCGCGACGAGGCCGCGCTGGCCTCCGCCGTCGACGGCCTCCGCAGTGAGACCGATCGCGCCTCCCGCGAGGGGACCGTCGTGTTCGAGGGTCCGACCCCGGTGCCGGTGGACCCGTCGACCGGGCAGAACCTGAACGGGGAAGGCGCCGAGGCGGCGTTGACCGAGCAATGGGCGTTCGGCCGGACGGTGGACCTGCCCGTCGACGTCGTGCCCGTGACGGTGACGAAGGAAGGCGTCCAGAGGGCGCTCGACGAAGTGGCGGCGCCCGCTGCCTCCGCCGATCTGGTGGTGACCGGACGCGACGGCAAGGTCGCGACCGCGGCGCGTCAGCAGATCGGTGCCATCGTCGGCTTCGAGCCGGACGGCAACGGCGGGCTGAAGCCCACCTACAACATCGAGGCTGCCACCGGCATCCTGGCGCCGCAGCTGGTCTCGACGGAGATCGCACCGAAGGACGCGACGATCACCCTCGACGGCGGATCACCCACCGTCGTCCCCGCGGTCGTCGGCGACCTGGTGCAGTGGCCCAAGACGCTGGAGACGCTGCCCGAATTGTTGCGCGGCAACGGTTCTCACACCATCGCCGCGGTGTACGGGCCCGTCCCGCCCGCACTCACCACGGAGGCCGCGCAGGCGCTCGGCGTGAAGGAAGTGATCGGCGAGTTCACGACCGGCGGCTTCTCTGCGGCGTCGGGTACCAACATCCGGCTCGCGGCCAGCGAGATCAACGGGGCGCTGATCAAGCCGGGCGACACGTTCTCCCTGAACGGGTACACCGGCCCGCGCGGCACGGCTCAGGGCTATGTGGAGTCGGGCATCATCAACAACGGTCGCCCGGACACCGCCGTCGGGGGCGGTGTGAGCCAGGTGGCGACGACGCTCTACAACGCCGCATATTTCGCCGGCATGGAGGACGTCGCGCACACCGAGCACTCGTACTACATCTCGCGATACCCCGAGGCGCGCGAGGCCACCGTCTTCGAAGGCGCCATCGACCTGCAGTTCCGGAACACCGGCAAGACGGGTGTGATGATCCAGGCCATCGGCGGCGCCTCGGATCTGACCATCCGGTTCTGGGGAACCAAGTCGGTCGACGTCGAGTCGATCACCGGCAACCGGACCAAGCCGACGGAGCCCGACACGGTCACCCTGCCCGCCGGCGATCACTGCATCGCCTCCAGCGGCGCACCGGGATTCACGGCCAGCGACACCCGGGTGATCTCCGACCACGCCACCGGCCAGGAAATCTCCCGGGACACCAGGACCGTCCGGTACGACCCCGTCCCGATCGTCAAGTGCGAGGCACCCGCCGCCGCACCCAAACCCGACGAGCGCACTCCCGCCGCCTCGCCGGCGCCGTCCGCCCCGGCGGAAAGCCCGAAAACCACCACCCCGAAGCCGAAGCCGAACGACGGCGAGTAGACGCACTACTTCTCGGTTCGCGCATCGCTTTTCGAGCCCGAAAGGAGAGTGCGAACCGAGAAAGGGTGCGGCTACAGCGACCGCACCGTAAGCCGCTGGGCGGACGGGAGCGGGGCCTGCGTGACCCAGCCTCGTGGCGTCGCGGCACGCGCGATCGCGCGGCGGACACGCTCCGCCACCTGCCCAGGTGCCTCCAGGCCGTCCCACGTCCACCGCACCACCTGGAAGCCGAGGTCGCGCAGCGCGTCCTCGCGTTGCTTCTCGGCGAAGACCGCGTCGCCGGGGGATTGCCCGGGTTTCAGCAGCCGGCCGTACTTGACGCGTCCGTCGAACTCCCCGAGCACGATGCCGTCGAAGTGGAAGTCGACCCGCCCGATCCGGCGCCCGCCGGGTTCGAACACCTCGCCTTGCTGGGACGGGGCGGGCAGCCCGGCACGCGACAACATCACCCGGCTTCGCGATTCACCGACACTTTCGCTGTGCCCGCTCAGGAACCGGACGACCTTCCGCGCCGCATCGACGCCGTGACGACGCGCAGCGCGGGCGAGTTCGGCCTCCAGGTCCTCACGGCCGACCCCGAATCTGCGGACGGCCGCGTCACCCACCACGACGGCCTGCTCGAACGGCAGCGTTCTAACGAGGTCGATCACCGTCCGCGCCGGGAGAGTCAGCGCATGGCCGTCCACTACTGCCATGTGCTCTCCGATCGGGGCGCAGTGCACCGTGGTCCGCCGCGTGATCCGGCCACCTCCGCGTCGATTTCTGGTGAGGTGCACGCGGTCGAGGGGTGTCTTCCACAGCGGCAGTCCGTACACGACGGCCGCGGATTGGTGACTGAGCACCGCGTCGTCCGGCGTGAACTGTCGAGTCGATCAGGAAGCGATGGCGTTCCTCCTCGCTCAGGGCCGTGTACATCGACGCGGAGAGGTACGCGCCGCGCCCGATGCCTTGCCACTCGCCGCGTGTGTACAGGCGTCGGATCTCGTCGTCGCTGTAGCCGCGGCTCAACGCCTCCTGGCGTCGCAGCATCGCCCCCGGGTCATGTTCCATGGGAACGATTCTCGCCGGGGCCACCGGAAGAATCCGGTCCGAAGGACCCTGCTGTGGATGAACTGAAGCTTGTGGACAACTCCCGCACTCCTTTTCGGCTCGCGCACTGCTTGCCGGGCCCGAAAAGGTGTGCGTCGACGGAGAAAGAGTGCCGGAGCTCGGCCGGTCGGGACACGAAAAGGCCCGGCGGCCGGGGAAGTACCCCGGCCGCCGGGCCGTGTGAAGCCGATCAGAACGCTGCTTCGTCGAGCTCCATGATGTCGTTGTCGATGTTGGCGACGATGCTGCGGGTGGCGGTCAGTTCCGGCAGGACGTTCTTCGCGAAGAAGGACGCGATGGCGACCTTGCCCTCGTAGAACGCCTTGTCCTTGTCGGAGGCACCCTCGTCGAGGGCCTTGATCGCGATCTCGGACTGGCGCAGGAGCTGCCAGCCGATGAGCAGGTCGCCGACGGACATCAGGAAGCGGACCGAACCGAGGCCGACCTTGTACAGCTCGGACGGCTGCTCCTGTGCACCCATGAGGTACCCGGTGAGGGTGGCGGCCATGGTCTGGACGTCCTCGAGGGCGGTGGCGAGCAGGGCGCGCTCGGCCTTGAGGCGACCGTTGCCTGCCTCGCTGTCGATGAACTTCTTGACCTCGCCTGCGACGTGGGCGAGTGCCACACCACGGTCGCGGGCGATCTTGCGGAAGAAGAAGTCCTGCGCCTGGATGGCGGTGGTGCCCTCGTACAGCGAGTCGATCTTGGCGTCGCGGATGTACTGCTCGATCGGGTAGTCCTGCAGGAAGCCGGAGCCACCGAAGGTCTGCAGGCTGTCCGTCAGGTACTGGTAGGCCCGCTCGGAGCCGACGCCCTTGACGATGGGGAGCAGCAGGTCGTTGACGCGGAACGCGAGGTCCTTGTCGGCACCGGACACCAGCTTGGCGGTGGCCTCGTCCTGATGCGCCGCGGTGTACAGGTACACGGCGCGCAGGCCCTCCGCGTACGCCTTCTGCATGGCGAGGGCGCGACGGACGTCGGGGTGGTGCGTGATGGTGACGCGCGGCGCGGCCTTGTCCGTCATCTGGGTGAGGTCTGCGCCCTGGACGCGTTCCTTCGCGTAGTCGAGGGCGTTGAGGTAGCCGGTGGAGAGGGTGGCGATGGCCTTGGTGCCGACCATCATCCGGGCGTGCTCGATGACGTCGAACATCTGCGCGATGCCGTTGTGGACCTCGCCGACGAGCCAGCCCTGGGCGGGAATGCCGTGGCCGCCGAAGGTGACCTCACACGTGGCGGAGACCTTCAGGCCCATCTTGTGCTCGACGTTGGTGACGAATACGCCGTTGCGCTCGCCCAATTCGTTGGTCTCGAAGTTGAAGTGCGTCTTCGGGACGAAGAACAGCGACAGTCCCTTGGTGCCGGGGCCTGCGCCCTCGGGGCGGGCCAGGACCAGGTGGAAGATGTTCTCGAACAGGTCGTCGGAGTCGGCGGACGTGATGAACCGCTTGACGCCCTCGATGTGCCAGGAGCCGTCGTCCTGCTTGATGGCCTTGGTGCGGCCTGCGCCGACATCGGAGCCGGCGTCGGGTTCGGTGAGGACCATGGTGGCACCCCAACCGCGCTCGACGCAGGTGGCGGCCCACTTCTTCTGCTCTTCGGTGCCGTTGTGGAACAGCACGTCCGCGAACGCGGGTCCGGCCTGGTACATATGTGCGGCCGGCTGGGCGCCGAGGATCAGCTCACCGATGGCCCACACGACGGACCGGGGGACGGGAACGCCGCCGATCTCCTCGGAGAGTCCCATGCGGTACCACTCGGCGTCCCACAGCGCGCGGAACGACTTCTTGAAGGATTCCGGCAGGGTGACGGTGTGGTTCTCGGGGTCGAAGACCGGAGGGTTGCGGTCGGCGTCGGCGAAGGACTCGCCCAGCGGTCCCTCGGCGAGGCGGGCAACTTCGCTGAGCATGTTGCGGACGGTGTCGGCGTCGAGATCGCCCCACACGCCTTCACTCAGCGGCTGCTCGAGACCGAGTACCTCGAAGAGGTTGAACTCCAGGTCGCGGACGTTGCTCTTGTAATGGCCCATGTCTTCTGTCTCTCCCAGTGAGATGGTGCGGTCTATCCGTTAGTACCGCCCAAGTTATTACTCGTCGGTAACATCAGCGATATTACGCCCCATTTACCTGACTGCCAAGACTCGGGCGGTGCGCGACGACGAGCGCGTCGATCGCCGTTCCGGCGTCCGTCTCGCGGAAGCGCCGTTCGGCAACGTCGACGACCAGCCGCCCGTCGAACGAGTTCACCAAATCGTCTGGTGTGTACAGGATTTCGGGGTCCTGGGGACCCCCGACTCCCTGCGACAAGTTAACGGCGTCATGCCCCAAAATCATGAGGATTCCATCAGGTTTCAGCGCAGATATGGCGCGGTTCACAACCTGTAGACGCTCCTCGGGGGCGAGATGGAGGTAGATCATGAGCACGAGGTCGTACCCGCCGCCGAGGTCCGAATCGGTGACGTCGGCGACGCGATAGTCGAGCCGTTCCCGGACGGAGCGGGGTGCTTCGGCGGCCACCCGGCGAGCCTTGTCGAGGGCCACGGCCGAGTAGTCGAGCCCCGTCACCTCCCAGCCGCGGGTGGCGAGCCAGTGCGCGTTGCGGCCCTCCCCGCACGCGAGGTCGAGTGCGCGGCCGCGGGTGAGCGAAGTGACCCGCTCGACCACGACGGCGTTGGGTGGCGCGCCCCACACCAGTTCACTCTGTGAATACCGTTCGTCCCAGGCAGCTGCATCCATGCCCCGACGCTAGTACGCGGGCTACGGAGTGAGTGTGGTCCGCATGAGGAGCACGTTGTAGTTGTTGTGCACCGTCGTGAGGAAGTAGAGGTCGCGCCCGGACGACCACGGGTGGATGTAGGCGCCGTACGCGGTGGGCAGCTCCCGGGTGTCGACGAGTACCTCCGGTGGGCCCCACGGTCCGGTGACCGACGGTGAGCGGCGCATGACGACGGAGTTGTACTGGTCGGTGGTCAGCATGAGGTATTGGCCGAGGTACTCGTTGTACGCGACGGACAATTCGCCGACTCCGCCCGGCATGATCGGCTTGGCGACGTCGGGGTTGCCCTTGATCCACTTGGCGCCGTCGAAGTACTCGTACGCGCCGAGGTCCATGATCTGGGGTTCCGGGACCCGCGCGATGTGGACGAGTCCGCCGCGACCGGCAGGCGTGCCGTATTGGTAGACGAAGCCGTCGGCCTTGACGAACGCGCTCATCTGGAAGTTGGCGTTGCCGCCGACGTTCGGGCGCTGGGTCTCGGGGGCGACGGTCCAGTTCTCGCCGTTGTCCTGTGAGTAGACGAGACCGGAGTAGTTGGTGTCCCACGTTCCCGCCGGTCCCCAGTTCTTCACCGACATCATGCTCAGAACCTGGGTGTTGCCGACGGCGACGCCGGCGGTGGGGATTCGGCTGATCTCGACGAACGGGATCTTCGGGCTCGGGACGAGCTCCTTGGACTGGCCGAAGATGTCGCGCGGTGAGCTGTCGAAGTTCATCCCGTCGGAGAGGATGCCGTCCGAGCTGCGGAACAGCGTGCTGCTGCGCCAGGCCCACAGGCTGCCCGACAGCAGGTTGGGCAGTCCGAGCCCGGCGGAGTCGCCGAACGCCGTGAGGACCTGGCCCTGGCCGTTGTCCCACATGATCCCGAGGTCGGTGCCGAGGACGTTGGCGTCCTGGGTTCGGTTCGGACTGAGCATGCCGGTCTGCTGTGCGACCGCCTGGGTACGGCCGGTGAGGTGTGGAATCCCGTTGGTGCCGTTGAGTCCGGGGATCGGATTGATGGCGTTGGGATTCGCGGCGGCCGGGCCGGCGAATGCGATCAACGTCACGGCCGCGCCGACGAGTGACGCTGCTGCAAGAGCTCTGGTTCGCTTCACGAAGGACACTCCATCTCTAGCAGCAGGCGGCACTGCGTGGCCCGAAGAGACCACTCCCCCTACCGGTGATCAACTGCTGGAAATCGCCAGAAGTCTAACAAGTCTGTTCTTACGACAGTGTCGGTTTGACCGCCCTGTTCGTTTCATCGGCACCACCACCGAACCGATATTACCGACGAGTAACAGGAACCGGTGCTACCCGCTGGGCGGTCGCCGACGTAACGTGTGCTGGCGACAAGTCCACACTGCGCGTAACCACGCGGGACCTGATGAGGAGATCGATCGATGGGAAAGCAGATTGCCACCGTGGCTGGAGGTCGGCAGTCCGCCCTTCTCGGGCTCGGCGTGTACCGGCCCGAACGGGTCGTCACCAACGACGAGATCTGTGAACTGATCGACTCGAACGACGAGTGGATCCAGTCGCGCTCGGGGATCCGCAACCGGCGGTTCGCGGCGGAGGACGAGAACGTCGTCACGATGTCCATCGCCGCCGGGCGCAAGGCGATCGAAGCGAGCGGGATCGATCCCGAGCAGATCGGCTGCGTCATCGTCGCCACGTCGACGTACCTCCTGCTGACGCCGCCCGCCGCGGCGGTGGTGGCCGACGCGCTGGGCACCAACGGGCCCGGAGCGTTCGATCTCGGCGGTGGTTGTGCGGGCTTCTGCACCGCGCTGACGGTGGCGTCGGATCTGGTTCGCGGAGGATCCGTCGACTACGCCCTCGTCGTGGGTGTCGAGAAGATGAGCATCACCACCGACCCCACCGACCGCTCGACGCGGTTCATCTTCGGTGACGGTGCCGGCGCCGTGGTCGTGGGCAAGAGCGACGTCGCGGGCATCGGACCGGTGGAGTGGGGTTCGGACGGCGCCCAGGCCGACGCCATCGTGCAGGATCTCGATTGGTACGAGTACATCACGACGCCGGGTGCCACGCGCCCGTACATCAAGATGGCCGGTACCGCGGTGTTCCGCTGGGCCGCCTTCGAGATGGGCAAGGTGGCACTGCGGGCGGTCGAGAAGGCCGGCATGTCGGTCGACGATCTCGACGCGTTCGTTCCGCACCAGGCCAACTCGCGGATCACGGAGGTGATCGCGCGCAGCATGAAACTCCCCGAGAACGTGCCCGTGTCCGACGACATCGCCGAGAGCGGCAACACGTCGGCGGCATCGGTGCCGCTCGCCATGGAGGAGATGCTGCAGTCCGGCGCCACCAAGCCCGGCGACACCGCCCTGCTGCTCGCTTTCGGTGCCGGTTTGTCCTACGCGGCCCAGGTCGTGACGATGCCGGTACTCGCGAAGGACTGACCCGGCCCCGTAGGGGACAGGAAAGCAGGGGTCGATGAGCGTCACCCGGCAGTCGGTCGCCGTCGCTGTCCTGATGTCCGGCGCCGTGTTCCTCGCGGGCTGCGGCGGCGGGAGCACCGGCGGCGGCAGCACCTCGACGGTGTCCGGCTCAGCGGTGGAACTGAACTCGGGCGGTGACTGCGCGGGCCGCGACGTGATCGTCAACAAGGACGGTGCCGGGGTCGTCCTCGACGGCGAGTGCGGCACCGTCACCATCGAGGCCAACGGCGTCTCGGCGAACGTCGCCACGTCGAACGCGGTCATCGTGCGCGGTCAGGACACCAACGTCGTCGGCGGGCAGACCGGAACGCTCACCATCTCGGGGCGCAGCAACAGTTCCACCATCGACGTCGTCGAGTCGATCGAACTGCAGGGCAACGCCGTGACCGTGCTCGGCAAACAGGCGGAGCGGATCTCGATCAGCGGAAGCGGGAACTCCGTGAACGTGGACGATTCCGGTGCCATGACGGTGAGTGGCAACGACAACTTCGTGCGCGCCGTGTCCCTCGACTCCCTCGAACTGACCGGATCCAACAACTCCGTCGACTGGGATTCCGGCGCGACGGCCCCGACGGTCGACACGGGCTCGGAGAACCGGCTCACCCCACCCGGAGCGTGATCACCGGGCGCCGCAGCCGGTGAGCACGGCGGCCATCGCATCGCGCTCGGGTGGCGTCACCCAGAGGCGGTACGCCACTTTCACTTCCACCTGACGCGCCACGTAGGTGCAGCGGTACGCCGCCAGCGGGGGCAGCCACGTCGACGCGTCGGCATCGCTCTTGCGCTGATTGGTCGGCCCGTCCACCGCCTGCAGGTTGCGGGGATCGTTCGCGAGGTCCGCCCGCGTCTGCGCGTCGAGGAGCTGAGCCCCCTTCTGCCACGCGTCCGACAGTGCCACCACGTGATCGATCTGCACGGCGTCCGACGTCTTCGTGCCCCGGGTGAACGCAATGATGGTGCCCGTGTAGAGATCCCGCAACGTGCCCGACTGCACCACGCAGTTGCGGGTGCGGTCCCGTGAGGTGATGTCGACGAGGTCGCGCCGCAGGATGTCGTTGCGGGTGTCGCAGCCGTTGCGTCCGAGGTCGACCGACACGTTGTCGGTCCAGCTGGCGCCGAACAGTTCCCGGTCGTATCCCGTCTTGGGTGCCCGGCCCTTCACCTCGAGGGTGGACAGCTGGGCGAAAGCCGTCTGTATCTGTTGTGCGTCAGTGACTTCCGAGGGTGCGACCGGTCCGGTTCCGGCGGCGAGGGTGTCGTCGGGGTCCGGGGTGAGCATCGTGACGAGCACGACGACGAGCAGCCCGGCGAGGATCCAGGGCCACTTGGTGCGGATGGTCGTGATGATGGAGCCGGTGTTCGGTACCGCAGAGCGGGGCATGAATCTCTCCTGAAATCAACGCTGTTCGTCATTTCTATCAGGAGTGGCCCCGCGGGCCGGTGATCGGCCCGGGTTTACGTGGTCGCGTTGTGCAGCAGGGGAATCAGCAACTCGTCGTCGGTGAGGGCGCCGTGTTGCCCGGGGAGGGCGGACAGCCTCGACTCCGCCTTTCGCCGGACCACCGCGACGCCGCCCTGTGCGATGGCGACGACGTCGCCGATGCGGCCCTGGACTTCGGATCGCACGGCCGGCCCGAACAGTCCCGCGGTGACGGCCTCGTCCCTCGTGCCGATCCACATGCGGTGTCCCAGTTCGCTCCTCCACCGGGCGGCGACGTCGTGCCCGGCTCCGGCTCGGGTGTGGACGTGCCGGCACCGGGGTTCGCCGGCGAGCGCCACCACGTCGTCCGACAGGGCGGGAGTGGCATCGAAGTCGATCTTGTCGGCGTCGTCGACGGTGACCATGCCGTGGTCGGCGGTGACGTACAGCGTGGTGTCGGGTTGTGCCGCCGCGAGTCCCGCGGCGAGCTTCTCGACGAGCCGGTCGACGAGGGCGACCTGGTGCAGCCAGGATTCGGATCCCGGTCCGTAAATGTGCCCGAGCGTGTCGATTTCGCTGAGGTAGCAGTAGGTGAGGGTC
This sequence comes from Rhodococcus sp. ACPA1, assembly GCF_002300195.1. Taxonomy (NCBI): domain Bacteria; kingdom Bacillati; phylum Actinomycetota; class Actinomycetes; order Mycobacteriales; family Nocardiaceae; genus Rhodococcus; species Rhodococcus sp. ACPA1. Next base: position 982,327 of record NZ_NSDX01000005.1, read on the forward strand.
CGTTCGCCTCCCCGGGCCGCGGTGACCACGTGCGCGATCAGGTCGCCGTACGCGTGTATTCCTGTGAACGTGCCGCCGCGGAGGACCGCCCGGGTGAGCCCGGACCCGTCGAATTTCGCGGGAACCACGGTCGTGCACGTGATGCCGGCTGCCGCGGCGCGTTCGAACACGGTGGGCGCGGGCTGGACGACCTCGGGCACCAGGCGGGTGAGTTCGTCGCCCTTGTGGCCCGCGCGCCACGACAACCAGTTGAGAGTGCCGCGAACCTCACGAACGTATGACTGGTAGCCGGTGATGCCGTGACCGCCGGACGGCAACCCCGTGCCGAACGACGCGATGCTGGTGGCGGTCGTGGTGGGGAAGCCGGCCCGGATCGGCCGTCCGGTCAGGCTGTCGAGGAACGGGGCGTGGTCGCGGTGGCGACGCAGCGACGTCCAGCCGAGGCCGTCGATCAAGAACACCACGGTGTGCCTGCTGTCCGGCAGGTGCAGCCGGTTGGGTTCGCCGGCAACGCCCAGTGCGGCGAGGACGGACGGCATCAGGGCGGACAGCGTGGGCTGCGAATACACGTCGAGCGGGGGCGCCGTAACGGTCATGACCTCCACTATGGTGGATTGGCTCGGAGTGCACTATGGGTTGTCGGCTCCGGCTGCACTTATGGGGTGTCGGCTCCGCCGACGCGGTGATACAGGTCCACGGGCTGGCCGTCGGAGGGAAACGGCAGCGAGGTGTAATTGAGCGGGGCGACGTAGCCGGGGCTCACCTGCCAGTCGAATCGCCGCAGCAGGTGGTGCATGACTGTCTTGATTTCGGCGCCCGCGAAGTGCATCCCCAGGCATTTGTGTACGCCGCCGCCGAACGGCTCCCACGCGAACCGGTGAACCTTGTCCTCGCGGCGTTCGGGTGTGAACCGTTCGGGGTCGAACCTCTCCGGATCGGGCCAGTACTCGGGCATGTGATGGGTGAAGTGCACGACCACCGACATGTACGTGCCCCGGGGGATGTAGTGGCCGAGCACCTCGGTGTCCTCGACCGCGCGGCGGGCGACCACCGGGACCGGCGGAACGAGGCGCAGGCATTCCTTCATGACGAGGTCGAGGTCGGTCAGTTCGTCGAGTTGACCGTAGGTCGGGGTGGACGTGCCCAGTGCCGCCGACTGCCGCCTGCACCGCTCCTGCCAGTCGGGGTGCTGGCCGAGGTACTGCATCATCGTCGACAGCGTGATGGTGGATGTGTCGTGCGCCGCCATCAGCAGGAAGATCATGTGGTTGACGACGTCGTCGTCGCTGAACCGTTGCCCCTCTTCGGATTCGATGTGGCACAGCGCGGAGAACAGGTCGTCGCCGGCACCCGCTCGACGCGCGGGCAGGTAGCGGCGGAAGAACTCCTCGAGTCGTGCGCGCCCGTCGATGCCGCGCTTCCATCGTGTTCCGGGCAGGGGGTACCGCACCACCGACGTGGCGGCCTGCACGCTGTCGATGAAGGCCTTGTTGATCTCGGCCATCTCCCTGGGCGTCGACCCCTCGGCACCGCCCATGAAGATGCTCGTGGCGAGATCGAGTGTCAGCTCCTTCAGCGCGGGGTACGCGGCGAAGCCCGGGGTGGGTTGCCAGCCGTCGAGCCCCTTCTCGACGGCCGGATGGAGTGCCTCGGTATAGCGCGACAGCCGGTCGCGGGTGAAGGCCTGCTGCATGATTCGCCGGTGGGCGAGGTGTTCGTCGCCGTCGAGGAGCATCAGCCCGCGGTGGAAGAACGGCCCGATAAGCACGCTCCAGCCGTCGCTGTTGACGAAGGCGCGGTCCTTGTTCTGCAGCACCGTCTGGCAGCCGTCCGGTCCGAGCACGGTGACCCACCGTTTGCCGGCCATGCTCAGCCACGACACGGGGCCGTAGCGATCCCAGCGACTCTGCAGCAGTCCCATCGGGTCGCGGAAGTAGTCCAGTGAGTGTCCGATGACGGGGAATCCGGCATTGCCCGAGATGGGTTGCAGGGTGCTTTGCGGTGGGGGAGCAGCGAGAACTTTGGGCATCGGCCCTCCTCGTCGGCATATGTGACAGGACACTCTGTCAGATGTGTGTAGTGTGCGTCACGCCTGTGGGTCTGTCAACATCGAGTCATGAGTCAGCCGGCGCGCCAGTACCGCGGTCGAAGTTCGGAGGAACGCGCCGCGGACCGTCGCGTGCGACTGCTCGAGGCGGGCCTGCAGGTGTTCGGCACCGTGGGCGGCGAGAAGGCGACCATGACCGCGATCTGCGCCGAGGCGAAACTGACGGAACGCTATTTCTACGAGAGCTTCCACAGCCGGGACGACCTGCTGGTGCAGGTGATCGAGGGCATCGCCGCGGAGATCGCGGAGGCGGCGCGGGTCACCCTCCAGACCGTGACCGGCGACCCCGAGGTACGGGCGCGGGCGGCGATCGCGACCTTCGTCGAGATCCTGACGGCGGACCCGCGGAAAGGGCGGGTGTCGATCATCGAATCGGCGGGCGCCGAACCGCTGCGGACGCGTCGGCGTGAATTGTTGCGGGCGTTCGCCCTGCTGGTCGCGGAGGAATCGAAGGAACTCTACGGCGACCGGGCGTGGTCGTCGCCGCAGGACGAGATCACCGCGCTGCTGTTCGTGGGTGGGCTTGCGGAACTCATGACGTCGTGGCTGAACGGCGAGATCGAGGTGTCTCCCGAGCAGATCGTCGATGCCGCGACCTATCAGTTCACGTCCACCGCACACCGCTGAGCGGGTCCCGGGCGGAAACGTGACGGGTGTCACGTGCGAAGCTGTGGGCATGGTGGATATCGCACGCCCGCAGTTGGAGGGCACGGTCGCGGTAGGCGAGGGGCGTCGGCTCGGCTTCGCGGAGTTCGGTTCGGCACAGGGCAGGGCCGTGTTCTGGCTGCACGGCACGCCCGGAGCGCGGCGGCAGGTGCCGATGGAAGCGCGCGCGTTCGCCGAACGCGAGCACGTCCGGCTGATCGGAATCGACCGGCCGGGGGTCGGTTCGTCGACGCCGCACCGCTACGGCGCCGTGATCGACTTCGCCGAAGATTTGCGCACGGTCGCCGACACGCTGGGCATCGACCAGATGGCCGTGGTCGGCCTGTCCGGGGGCGGCCCCTACACGCTGGCCGCGGCATACGCGATGCCCGACCGCGTGGTCGCGACCGGCATCCTCGGGGGTGTCGCGCCGACGAAGGGTCCCGACGCGATCCGCAGCGGGTTGATGGATCTCGCCGTCCTGGCGGCTCCGGTGCTGTCGGCGGGCGGTGTTCCCGTCGGGTTGGCGGCGAGTTCCGTGATCAGGCTGGCGAGACCGTTCGCGTCGCCGATCATCGACCTGTACGGACGGCTTTCTCCGGAAGGCGACCGTCGTCTGCTCGCGCGGCCGGAGTTCAAAGCGATGTTCCTCGACGATCTGCTCAACGGCGGCCGCAAGCAGCTCAGTGCACCGTTCGCCGACCTCGTCCTGTTCGCGCGGGACTGGGGATTCCGCGTGAACGCGGTGAAGACCCCGGTGCGGTGGTGGCACGGCGACTGCGACCACATCATCCCGCTCCGGCACGGGCAGCACATGGTGTCGCTTCTTCCCGACGCCGAATTCCACACGATGCACGGGGAAAGCCATCTCGGGGGCCTGGGCATGTCGGAGGAGATTCTCCGCTCGCTCCTCGACATCTGGGACGCCAAGGAGGCGCAGGCGCCGTTCGGCCCGGTGTGACGGTGGCGCGGTCTGCACGCCACCGTCGCCGGGTCAGGACTGCAGGGTCGTGATCTGGAACGTGGCGCCGAGGGGATCGGCGACGGACGCGAGCCGCCCGAACGGTGTGTCCTCCGGTTCGCGCCGGACGCTGCCGCCCAGTTCGGTCACCTTCGCGACTGCCGCGTCCGTGTCGTCGACGCCGATGTAGAACTGCCAGAACGAGGGGACGCCTTCGGGCAGGAACGAGTCGGCGTCCATGACTCCGGCGACCGTGCGGTCGCCGAGGTCGGCCTGTGAGTACCGGAATTCGTCCGTGTCGCCGAGAGTCCGATAGGTCCAGCCGAAGACGTCCGCGTAGAAGGGGAGCGCCGCCGCGTAGTTCCGCGACAGCGTTTCGTGCCAGACGGGCGCGCCGGGTTCGTCCACGAGGCCGAAGCCGTCGTGTTGATCGGCCTGCCACACGCCGATCACGGCGCCGGCGGGATCGCCGAGGATGGCTATCGTGCCCTGGTCGCCCACGGTCATCGCGGGCATCATCACCTGCCCGCCCGCCTCGGCCGCCTTCGCGGCGGTGGCCTCCGCGTCCTCGGATGCGATGTAGGTGGTCCACACGTTGCCGTACGGGTTGCCCTGTTGTTGCGGACCAAGGCCCGCAATGGGTTTGCTGTTCTTGCTGAAGATGGAGTACCCGCCGTACTGCGGATCCTCGTTGGTGTCGGACCTCCAGCCGAACAGCCCGGTGTAGAACGGAATGACCTGTTGGGGGTCGGAACTGGTGAGATCGATCCAGCAGGGAGCGCCGGTGAGGGACGGACGGTCGGGCATCTCGGTCTCCTAGGACATGGTCGGGGCAGCGCACGGTGTGGTGCCGGTCACAAACCTACGCGTCCCGACGACCTGCCGTCGGTTCGCGACGCGCTGTGGAAGACTCGGCGCATGTCTGCGAGCGAGAACCAGGACAGCCCGGGCCGGGCCCGCCAGAATCTGATCTATCGCGACGGCGTCCTCGGTCGCACACCCTCCGTTCCCACCGATTTCGACACGCTGGAGCGACGCGCGCGGAGGAAGATGAGCGCGAAGGGTTGGGCGTACGTGCACGGCGGCGCGGGACTGGGTCGCACGATGCAGGCCAACCGCGATGCGTTCGACAAGTGGCAGATCGTTCCCCGGGTGCTGCGCGATGTCTCGAAGCGCGACATCGGCGTCGAGTTGTTCGGGCGCAGGATTCCGGCCCCGGTCCTGCTCGCCCCGGTGGGTGCCGCCGAACTGGCCGGCCCCGAGGCGGATGTGGCGATCGCCGCCGCTGCCGCCGAACTGGGTGTGCCGTACATCTTCTCCAATCAAGGCTGCGCGCCGATGGAGGAGAGCGCCGCGGCGATGGGCGACGCGCCCCGGTGGTTCCAGTTGTACTGGAGCACCGACGACGATCTCGTCGACAGCCTGCTCCAGCGCGCCGAGAACATTCGTGCGGACGCGGTCGTGGTCACCCTCGACACGACCATGCTCGGCTGGCGCCCGGAAGACCTCAACCTCGGCTCGCTGCCCTTCGCGCAGGGGCAGGGGATCGCGCAGTACACGTCCGATCCGGTGTTCCGCCGGATCGTGCACGAGCGGATCAAGGCTGCCGCCGGCAAGGCGGACGTCGAGGTGACGCTCGGCGCGATTCGGTCACTGGTGTCGATGACCCGGCGCTTCCCGGGCCGCTTCCTCGACAACCTGCGGTCGCCGGAACCGCGGGCCGCCGTGGAGACGTTCCTCGACATCTACTCCCGGCCGTCGCTGAGCTGGGCCGATATCGAGACCCTCCGCAGCAGGACGTCGCTGCCGATCCTCCTCAAGGGCGTGCTGCACCCGGACGACGCCAGGCGCGCTCTCGATGCCGGGGTGGACGGCATCGTCGTGTCGAATCACGGTGGGCGGCAGGTGGACGGCAGCGTGTCGTCGCTGGACGCGCTCGTGGACATCGCGCCCGTCGTGGACGGCAGGCTGACGCTGCTCCTCGACAGCGGAATCCGCACGGGAGCAGACGTCTTCAAGGCCCTCGCGCTCGGTGCGGACGCGGTGACGCTCGGCCGGCCCCACCTGTACGGCCTGGCCCTCGCAGGTCAGGCCGGTGCGCGGGACGCCACGGCCAACGTGATCGCCGAGTTCGACCTCACGATGGGGCTCAGTGGCCTGACGTCGGTGGCCGAGATCGACCGGGACGCCCTGCGCAGGGCGTAGGCCGTCAGAGTTCGGCGATCGTGATTATCCCGTCCTGAAGGGCCCGCACCAGCAGCGCCGTCTTGGTGGACGCGTCACGTCCGACCAGCGCGTACTTCTCGCGGATGCGGGTCAGGTGGGTGTTGACCGTTCCGAGGGCGATGTGGAGGTCGGCGGCGACGGCGAGCTTGGAGTCGCCGCGCAACCAGTGCCGTAGAACCTCGACTTCGCGAGCCGACAACGCCGGCTTCGGATAGATGCGGGTTACGGGCGGTTCGCCCGTATGTGGGGGGTGCCCGAGTGCGTCGGGTGCAGTGGTCATGCCGATTCCATCTTTCTGACATGTACAGAGAGCTACAGGTACCCGACGTCCCTGCAGGCAGTTCAGGTTAACCTGCGGCGGCGGTGCGTGTCTCGGCAGGCCCGGATCAGCTCTCACAGCCGACACCGTCACCGTCGCGGTCCAGATGCGTCCCGTAGCCCGGCTCGCCGATCCGTACCGGCGCCGCACCGGCCGCCTTCGCCGCGGAGCAGTTCTTGTAGTAGACGTCGCTCGGCTGTGCCGTGTCGACGAACGGGACGGGTGCGGGCGCCGGTGCCGGAGCGGGAACGGGTGCGGGCGCAGGTACCGCTTCCGGCACCGTGGTGGTCGTCGGCTGCGGCGCCGCGGCGGGCGCTGCGGCCCCGCAGTCCTGCAGTACCCGGGCGATCGCGTCGTGCTCGGCCTGGGTCACCCACAGGCCGTACACGGCCTTCACCTCCACCTGATCGGCCACGTACGTGCACCGGTAGCTCTTGTTCGGGGGTAGCCAGGTGGCGGCGTCGCCGTCCGATTTCTGCTGGTTGGCGGGTCCGTCGACGGCTTTGAGGTTCCGCGGATCGTTCGCGAAGTTCACCCGGGTCGCGGTGTCGAGCTGCTGGGCGCCCTTCTGCCAGGCATCGGACAACGCGACGACGTGATCGATCTGTACGGCATTCGACGTGCCCTCACCGCGGACGAACGAGATGGTGTTGCCCGTGTACGGGTCGAGCAGCGTTCCGGTCTGTACCGCGCAGTCGCGGGTGCCCGGCTTGAACACGATCTGTTCGAGGTCGCGCCCGAGGATGTCGTTCCGCGTGTCGCACCCGTTGTGGCCGCCCTCGACCGTGACGTCGTCGGTCCACGCCTGGCCGAAGAGATCACGGTCGTAACCGGTCTTCGGTGCGCGTCCCTTGATCTCGAGGCCGGCGAGTTGCTGCAGCGCGGCGGTCGCCTCGGCGCCGCCGACCGCGGCGGGTTCGACCGGCGAGAGGGCGAGCGCAGACGAAACCGGCACCGGTGTCGACGAACTCGACGCGGCACGCACGGTCGTCGAATCGGCGACCGTGGGTGTCACGGACGCGGATACCGCTGTGGCCTGGGCCGATTGGTCGTCCTGTCCGGGGCTGAGGAACGAGACCGCGGCCACGACTACGACGATCCCGGCGGTAATCCAGGGCCACTTCTTGCGAGTGGCAGGTGATGAGGGCGGGGGAAACGTCATGCCGGTCCTTCAATGAACGTGGGGGGTCGAATGTTCATCGCGCGGAAAGGCTCTTCCGTTACTCGGCATCGCGGGAACTGTTAGCATGCCCCGGGACCGGAATTCGTGCGGGTGGAGGGCGGTAGTCGGTCGTGAGACGACACATGTTTCGGGGGAAATTGCGCACAGCGGCCGTCGCGGCCGTGACCGTGGTCTCTCTCTGCCTCGGTGGCACCGTCGCGGCGGCCGCCGATCCGATCGTCGACACCGGTCAGGCGCTCGGTTCCGCGGTGGCGTCGAACGGGTCGACGCTCGATCACGTCACCGTGGTCGATCCGAGACACCTGACGTTGCACGTCTTCTCGGCGTCGATGCAGCGGGTCGTTCCGGTGTACGTCCAGCGCCCTGCCGACACGAGAGTGCCGAGGCCGACGCTGTACTTCCTCGACGGTCAGGTCCGTCGGGAGAAGACCGATGTCGAAGAGTTCCTGGCCGATCAGAACGTGAACGTCGTCAGCCCTTCCGGCGGCGAGAACGCGTATTGGACGGACTGGAAGAGCCCCGACCCGGTGATGGGGGTGAACAAGTGGAAGACCTTTATGACTCAGGAACTTCCGCCGGTCGTCGACGCGGCCCTCGGCACCAACGGAGTCAACGCGCTCGCCGGCATGTCACGGGTGGGTACTGCCGCTCTGCAGTTGGCGATCGCCGCCCCCGGTCTGTTCCGTGGCGTGGCCGCCTACAGCGGTTGCGCTCTGACCAGTGATCCGCTCGGTCAGCTCCTCATCAAGATCACCATGGACAACTACGGCTACGGCAACCCGGCCAACATGTACGGCGAGGCGGACGATCCGGCGTGGGCGGCGAACGATCCCTACGTTCACGCCGCCGAACTGCGCGGAACGGAACTGTTCCTCTCCAACGGCAACGGTCTGCCGGGGCGCCACGAGACCCTGGACGGCCCCGGGATCGACGGGAACGTCGCTACGCTCGCGCGTCAGATCTACGCGGGCGGTCCCATCGAAGCGGTGACCAACTACTGCACCCATCGATTCACGGATCGCCTGGGGGAACTGGGAATACCTGCAACCGCGAGTTTCCGTAACTCGGGTACACACTCGTGGGGATACTGGCAGGACGACCTGCACGATTCCTGGCCGGTGCTGGCCCGGGCGCTGGGAGTGTGAGCGAAGTTCCTCCGGTGTTTCCCGGTGGCGAGGTCACCGACGACCTCGAGATCACGCGGTCGCTTGTCGTTCCGGCCGCCGAGTTGCAGTGGAGGTTCTCCCGCGCCGGCGGTCCCGGCGGTCAGGGCGTCAACACCACCGACTCGCGGGTGGAGTTGCGGGTGAACCTGTGGACGTTGTCGACGCTGTCGCCGTCCCAGCTCGAACGCATGCAGGTTCAGCTGGGGCACAGGATCATTGACGGGGTGGTCACCGTGACGGCGTCCGAAACCCGTTCGCAGCTGCGCAATCGGCGCGCGGCGCGGGCCCGGATGGCGGCGTTGCTGCGCGCGGCCGTCCTCGCCGAATCCCGCACCCGGCGTCCGACCAAGGCGACCAAGGGTTCGCACCGACGAAGACTCGACGCCAAGAAACAACGCGGCCAGACCAAGAACCTGCGGAGGAAGCCGGACATGTAGGTGGTTTCACGCACCGGGAAATGGGGAATCTCCCGGATGTGGTGACCCCTCGTGTGCCGGAAGATGAGTACGGAAGCGCCGTGACGGATGACCGGAGGCGGCGAGGTCGGGGGATCGAGGGTCACATGAGTGTGCTTGACGAGGAATTGCATTCGGCAGCGACGGCCGCCGCGGCGGGGGATCGCGAGGCCGTCGAGCGAGTGATGACGACGCTGTGGCCGCAGGTGGTGCGGTATTGCCGCACGCGCGTGGGGAATTCCACGCAGGTCACGCGGCCGGCGGACGAGGTGGCGCACGAAGCGCTGCTCGCGGTGGCGCGCGAGCTTCCGACTCTCGCTCGCAGTGACTATCCCGTCCGCGAGGTGTATCGCGTCGTGAGCCGGACCGTCGCGGACGCGCACGGCGGCGCGGCCGGAAGCCCCGACGTTCCGGCGGAAGTGGCCGGGCTGCTGCACCATCTCGACGCCACGGCCCGGGAGATCGTCCTGCTGCGGGTCATCGACGGGCTGTCCGTGCACGACACCGCGGGCCTCCTCGGCCTCCCTGTGGGCCGGGTCCTCGTAGTGCAGCACCAGGCGCTGCGGACCCTGCGGGCGAAGGTGGCCTGACCGGCGTCAGCGCCGACCGGACAGGACGCAGAACTCGTTGCCCTCGGGATCGGCGAGCACCACCCAACTCTGCTCGCCCTGACCGACATCCGCGTGCCGGGCGCCGAGTCCGAGAAGCCGTGCAACCTCGGCCTCCTGATCATCGGGCCGGAAGTCGAGATGCAGCCGATTCGGAATCCGTTTCCCATCCGGAACGGCCACGAACAGAATTTCCGGGTGGCTGTCGGCCCGGGGCCGGATGTGGACGTCGCCGTCGGAGTCGGTCACGGCGCCCCAGCCCAGGGCCTCGGCCCACCAGCGTCCCAGGGCTGTCGGATCGAGAGCGTTGACCACCACGGCTTCCCATTGCAGTCCCATGCGTCAACGGTACGGGGAGCGGTCGGCGCCCGTCACGGATTCATTGCAGCGTCGGATCGATCGGTTCGACGCCGAGGCGTGTGGAGTACTGCTCGTTGAGTTCGCGCCAGCCGTAGTTCATCGCCTCGGCACCGACGATCGGTCCGATCGGATTTCCGTCGAGCAGGGCGTCGGCGACGTCCAGGCACATGTGCCACCCGGCGGCCGTCATCGCAGCGGTGTGCTGGTCGTCGAGCGTGTGTCGCAAGGTCAGTCGCGTGCCCGCGTCGGTTTCGCCGATCGTCCAGAGCAGGACGTCGTCGCCCCAGGCGTGTTCGAGGACGTGAGGTGAGTCGGCCCGGGTCACGGTGCCGTCGAGTTCGGTGCGATTCTGCCCGTCGACCATGATCAGGGTTGCGGGACCGACCGTTCCGAGGTTCCGGTCCGCGGTGTACGGCGCCCACAGCGGAAGTTCGCCGGGGTCGGTGAGCGCGGTCCACAGCGCCGACGGCGAGTGGGTGAACTCGCGAACGAAGGTGAGGGCCCATCGGGTGCCGTCGGGTCGTGCTTCGACGTGCCGCAGTGGGCCGGGGCGGTAGTCGCGTCGTGCGTCTGACTCGGTCATGACGGGGTCTCCTTCGAATCGAGGTGCCGCTCGAGCGCATCGAGGTGATGCGTCCACAGCCGGCGGTAGGGCTGCAGCCACGCGTCGAACTCGTCGAACGGTTCGCGGTGCAGGCTGTAGATGCGTTGCTGGGCGGCGGTGCGGCAGGTGACGAATCCGGCCTGCCGCAGCACCCGCAGGTGTTTGGACACGGTCGGCTGGGGCAGGGCGAGCTGGTCGACGAGTTCGCCGACGCTGGCGTGGCCGGCCCGCAGCTGTTCGAGGATCCTGCGCCTCTGCGGTTCGGCGACCACGGCGAACACGTCCGGTGCCATGGTGCAAGTATGCTCCTTCGCGTATATACGCGTCAAGGAATATGAACGTTCGGTTCCGGCATGAACGCGATCGACAGCAGGGACCGGACGAACTCGCGCAGAGCCCGCTCGTCGGACGTGTCCACGATCCCCTCCGTGATGATGAGCGAGCCGATGACGCGGAACGCCCATTCGGAGATGGCGGTGGGGCTCACTCCCGACAGTTGCTCGCGCGAGAACAGGCGCTCGAAGTGCGGTGTGAGCAGTTGGGCCCCGAGTTCGATCATCGGCTTCGCCTTGACCGTGAACCAGGGGAGTACAACGTCGGGGTCGTCGCGCAAGCCCTTCTGCAGCAACCGGTGTCCGCGTGCGTACTGGACGGCGAACACGACGGCGTCGACGAATCGCACCTGGAGTTGGCTCTGCCGTCCTCGCAGCACCGGGTCGAGCACGACGAAGAACCGCGAGATCTCCCGCTGGAAGAGGGCCTCGAGGATGGCGGACTGATCGCCGACGTGTTTGTAGAGCGTGGGCCGGGACAGCCCTGCTCGCTCGGCGATGACCGCGTGAAGCCGGGTGCTGTAGCCGAGTTCGATCAGGCATTCCTCGGCCGCATCGAGGATCCGATCCCGGAGTTCGCCGGGGGTCGGTGTCGTCGGCTGCGTCCTCACGGCCCTGATTGTGCTGTTCGGGTGGGGTGGGCGCAAACAGAAGCGGCAAATGTGAACTCGAGTCACAGATAACCATTGACCTGCGTCACACCCGGGTTTACGTTTTACCTATAAACGGAAACGAGATGGAATCGCGCTCGACGAAGGGAACAGCGATGTCTCAGCGTTCACACACGATCGATCGGGAAGAAGTCGCCGGCCGGCTCCTCGCAGGATCCGTCAAGCGTTCGTACGCTCCCGTCGTCGACATCGACTGGGACGCGCCCCTCGAGGACGGCAAGTACTTCCTGCCGCCGCAGGTCCTGTCCCTGTGGGGAACCGAGATGTGGGACCGGATGAGCGAGGCGCAGCGCATCGAGCTGTCCCGGCAGGAATCGGCGAACATCCTCAGCGTCGGAATCTGGTTCGAGAACATCCTCAACCAGGCGCTCCTGCGCGCGCTGCTGCACAACGACCCGAGCTCGCTGCACACCCGGTACACGCTCACCGAGATGGGCGACGAGTGCAGGCACATGACGATGTTCGGGCGTGCCATCGAGCAGATGGGCGCCAAGCCCTTCCAGCTCCGGTGGTATCAGGCAGTCGTGGTCAATCTGCTGCCCAAGACATTTCGCGGAACCATGCTCTGGGTTGCGGCTCTGATCGGCGAGGAGATCTTCGACGCCACGCAGCGGCGCGTCCTCGAGGACCCGCAGTTGCAGCCGATGATCTCCCGGCTGATGCGGATCCACGTCACCGAGGAGTCCCGGCACATCCGATTCGCGCGCGAGGGGGTGCGTCGCCGCGTCGCGGAAGGCCACCGGATCGACCGGCTGTGGGTCGGAACGCTGCAGGGGATCGGCGGCCCGCTGTTCCAGCGGCTGTTCACCAACCCGGCCATGTACGAGCGGGCCGGACTGGACCCGAAGGAAGCGCGTCGACAGGCGCTGGCAAACCCCAATTTTCGCGAGAATCAGCGACGCGGGTTCGAGTCGCTGGCCGCGTTCCTCGAGGAGAACGGGTTGATGCGAGCCACCTCCCGCGCGCTGTGGCGGCGCGGGGGATTCCTGTGACACCCGGGGTCGCCGAGCCGGACGTCCTCGTCGTCGGCACCGGATTCGCCGGATTGTGTATGGCGATCAAACTGAAGGAGGCGGGCGAGGAGAACTTCGTCGTCCTCGAGAAATCCGATCGGGTGGGTGGAACGTGGCGGGAGAACACGTATCCCGGGTGTGGCTGCGACGTGATGTCGCTGATGTATTCGTTCTCCTTCGCGCCCAACCGGAAATGGACGCGGATGTACGCGCGGCAACCCGAGATTCTCGACTACATCGAACGGGTGGTCCGCGAATACGATCTGGCACCACACATCCGGTTCGGCTCCGAGGTGATCTCCTACGAGTTCGACGAGACCACCGACCGGTGGCGGGTGGAGACCCGGTCGGGTTCCGTCTATCACCCCGTATCGTCGTCGCCGGTCCGGGACCGCTGCACAAACCCAGCGTCCCGGATTTTTCCGGACGGAAGTCGTTCTCGGGTGCGGCATTCCATTCCGCCGAGTGGGATCACTCGGTCGACCTGAGCGGTAAGCGGGTGGCGGTCGTCGGCACCGGAGCCAGTGCCGTGCAGTTCGTTCCCGAGGTCGCGAAGACGGCCGCGCACGTCGACGTCTTCCAGCGGACTCCGCACTGGATCCTGCCGAAGCTGGACCGCCAGATCACGGCCGGGGAGAAGGCGGTGTTCACGGCTGTTCCCGGAGTCCAGAAGGCCTACCGCGGTGCGATCTACTGGAGTCACGAATCGCTGATCGCCGGGTTCCTGCACCCGCGACTGATGACGGTGCTGGAGTCGGCAGCCCGGGGTCTGCTGCGCAGGCAGGTGCGTGATCCCGAACTGCGCGCCACCCTGACCCCCGACTACACCATCGGCTGCAAGCGGATTCTGGTGTCCAGCAATTTCTACCCGGCCCTGCAACGCGGGAACGTCGATCTGGTCACCTCGGGCATCTCGGAGGTCACCGAGCGCGGGATCCGCACCGAGGACGGAACGATGCACGAGGCGGACGTCATCGTCTACGGCACCGGTTTCGCCGTCGGCGACCGGTTCGAGAACGAGCACATCGTGGGCCGGCGTGGGCTGACGATCCAGCGGGCGTGGCGCGACGGCATGGAGGCGTACCTCGGTGTCGCGGTCACGGGGTTCCCGAATTTCTTCCTCATGATGGGGCCGAATTCCGGTGGCGGCAATCAGTCGATCGTCTTCGTCATCGAGGCCCAGGCGCACTACATCACCCGATGCCTGGCGCTGATGAAGAAGCGCGACGCGACGCGGATCGAGGTGCGTGCGGGCGCGCAGCGCGAATTCAACCGGGTGGTCCACCGCAAGCTCGCGGGCTCGGTGTGGAATTCGGGTGGTTGCGACAGTTGGTATCTCGATTCCACCGGCCACAATCGGGCGGCGTGGCCGGGGTCGAGCGCATCCTATTGGCGGCGCATGCGCAGCCCCGAGGATCGGCACTTCGAGCTGAGTTCGCTCGCCGAGCGCGAGGACGACACGGAGTACCGCGGGCCCGGCGTGCTCACGTCCGGCGACCTGACGGTGGCCGTCGAGGTCTTTCTGAACGGTCACATCGAACCGCTGGACGGCCGCTACCACTGGTACGGCCGCGTCGTCGGTGACGGCGTCGACGTGGCGAAGCAACGCAACCGCACGCCGTTGTTCCTCACGATCGGGGACGGTCCGGAAGCGCCCGCGGCGCTCGCGGAGCGCGACCCGTGGGGCCACTATCGGATCTCCGGGGTGGGGACGCCGCCGTTCCCGCTGACGCCGGTCGAAGTCGAGGTTCCCGTCTCCCGGGCCAAACTCGCCTCGGCGGAATAGGCTTGTAGCTGAGCGTGTATCACACGTCGGACTCGAGCGGGAAGGGTGCTGATGCGCGACGTGCTGGCGGACCTGATGGCGGTGTGGACCGCGGGTGGGACGGCGGGTGTCGGGACGGTGGTCCGCACGTTCCGCTCGGCGCCGCGACCGCCGGGGGCGTCGATGGTCGTGGCGCCCGACGGCAGCGCGTCCGGTTCGGTGTCCGGCGGGTGCGTCGAGGGAGCGGTCTACGAACTCGCATCCGAGGTCACGGCGTCCGGCACGCCGCTGCTGCAGCGGTACGGGATCAGCGACGAGAACGCGTTCGAGGTGGGTCTCACCTGCGGTGGAATCATCGACATCTTCGTCGAGCCCGTGTCGCGGGACAATTTTCCGGAGCTCGGTGAGATCGCCCGGGACATCGAGAACCACCTGCCGGTCGCGGTGGCCACCGTCGTGGCGCATCTCGACGCGGCTCGGGTGGGGCGCCGGCTGGTCGTCCGGCCCGAGCACGTGAGCGGTTCGCTCGGCTCGGACCGGGCCGATTCCGCGGTCACCGACGACGCCCGGGGCCTCCTGGCGGCGGGCGGCAGCACGGTCCTGACGTACGGCGCCGACGGTCAGCGTCGCGGCGAGGGCATGGAGGTGTTTGTCGCCAGTTACGCGCCGAGGCCGCGCATGCTCGTGTTCGGGGCCATCGACTTCGCCGCCGCGGTGGCCCGGCAGGGCGCCTTCATGGGATACCGGGTGACGGTCTGCGACGCCCGTCCGGTGTTTGCGACGCACGCGCGGTTCCCGACGGCCGACGAGGTGGTGGTGGACTGGCCGCACCGGTATCTCGCTGCCCAGGCTGAGGCCCAGGCCATCGACGGCCGGACCGTGATCTGCGTGCTCACCCACGACCCCAAGTTCGACGTTCCTCTCCTCGAGACGGCGCTGCGCCTCCGGGACGTCGCCTACATCGGCGCCATGGGATCACGCAGAACGGACCTGGACCGGCGCGAACGCCTGCGCGAGGCCGGTCTGACCGACACCGAGCTCGACCGGCTGTCGAGCCCCATCGGCCTGGACATCGGTGCCCGGACACCCGAGGAGACGGCCGTGTCCATCGCCGCCGAGATCATCGCCCGCCGGTGGGGTGGCACGGGGCGCCCGCTGGCGGAGTCGAGCGGTCGGATCCACCACGAGGAACCCGTCGATTTCTGCGTCGACTAGGGCGGTTCACCCGGGGTTGACGGACCACCGGTTCTTGCGGAGGCTGAGAGCATCCACGTTTGTGAGGTAGGTCACAATGCAAGTTCCAGGATCCTTCGAATACGAGCGTGCCACGGGCGTCGACGACGCCATCGCCCTGCTCGACCGGCTGGGCGACGAAGCCCGCCTCGTCGCAGGCGGGCACAGCCTGCTCCCCATGATGAAACTTCGCCTCGCCAATCCCGAGTACCTCATCGACATCAACGACCTCGAGGGCGAACTCGGCTACATCACGACCGAGCGGTCGAGGCTGCGGATCGGTGCGATGACGCGGCACCGCCGGCTGCTCGAATCGGACGAGCTCGCGGCGGCGTTCCCACTCTTCCGCGACGCGGAGAAGGTGATCGCCGACCCGGTGGTCCGCAACCGCGGGACCATCGGCGGATCTCTGTGCCAGGCCGATCCGGCCGAGGATCTCACCACTGTCTGCTCTGTTCTCGACGCCACCTGCGTGGTGCGCGGGCCCGGCGGACGCCGCGAGATCCCCATGTCCGAGTTCCTCGTCGGACCGTACGAGACGGCGCTCGCACACAACGAGATGCTCATCGAGATCGTGATACCGGTCCACGGCCACAGCTCCAGTGCGTACGCCAAGGTCGAACGGCGGACCGGAGATTGGGCGGTCACCGCGGCCGGAGCGGCCGTCACGGTGGAGGGCGGCGAGATCGCCCGGGCCGCTGTCGGCCTGACCGCGGTCCACCCGGATCCGTCCGGACTCTCGGATGTCGCCGACTACCTGACCGGACGTCCCCCGTCCGAGGAGGCGTTCGCCCAGGCCGGGCGGATGGCCGCGCAGGCCTGCGAGCCAGTCGCGGACGCACGCGGCACCGTCGACTACAAACGCCATCTCGCATCCGAACTCACGATCCGCACACTCCGTACAGCGGTCGACCGGGTGCTCCGCAGCGACGTGGAGCACGAGCCGACCGGAGAAGAGGCATAGCCATGCAGGTGAACATGACCGTCAACGGCGAGGCAGTGAGCGCCGAGGTGGAACCGCGCATGCTGCTGGTCCATTTCCTCCGCGACCAGCTGGGCCTGACCGGAACCCACTGGGGCTGCGACACCAGCAACTGCGGCACGTGCGTCGTCACCGTGGACGGCGATCCGGTGAAGTCGTGCACGATGCTCGCCGCGATGGCGAGCGGGCACGACGTCCGCACGGTCGAGGGCCTCGAACACGACGGCGAACTCGATCCCGTCCAGCAGGGCTTCATGCAGTGCCACGGACTGCAGTGCGGGTTCTGCACCCCCGGCATGATGATGACGGCGCGGGCACTGCTCGACCGGGAGGAGAGCCCGGACGAGGCCACGATCCGGGAAGCGATCTCCGGGCAGATCTGCCGCTGCACCGGGTACACCACGATCGTGCGCTCGATCCAGTGGGCGGCGGACCATCGGGCGGGCGAGGCCGCCGAGCCGGAACCGGCCGGCGACTTCGACGCGGAGGTCCAGGAGGACAAGACACGGGGCGCCGAGGGCGCACCGATGACAGTCGAGGAACACGCGACCACCGGAAGTGCATCATGACCACCGTCGAATCCCGTCCACCGTCGGGTGACGCCGACGTCGTCGACAACGACAAGAAACCCTGCGGCCACGGCCGCATGCTGCGCAAGGAGGACCCCCGCTTCATCCGGGGGCTCGGAAATTACGTCGACGACATCACGCTCCCCGGCATGCTGCACCTGGCGATCCTGCGGTCGCCGGTCGCGCACGCGCGGATCGTGAGCATCGATACCACTGCGGCACAGGAACACCCGAAGGTGACGGCAGTGGTGACGGGCGCCGACCTCGCCGCGAAGAACCTCGCCTGGATGCCGACGCTGTCCAACGACGTGCAGGCCGTGCTGGCCACCGACAAGGTGCGCTTCCAGGGCCAGGAGGTCGCGTTCGTCATCGCCGAGGACCGGTATTCGGCCCGCGACGCGCTGGAACTGATCGACGTCGAGTACGACATGCTCGATCCCGTCGTCGACGCACGCGCCGCGCTCTCGCCCGACGCGCCGGTGATCCGCGACGACCTCGAGGGCAAGACGGACAATCACTGCTTCGACTGGGAGACAGGCGATGCTGCCGCGACCGAGGCCGTGTTCGCGAAGGCGGACGTCGTGGTGAAGCAGGAGATCGTCTACCCCAGGGTGCATCCCGCGCCGATGGAGACGTGCGGTGCGATCGCCGACGTCGACAAGGTGTCCGGCAAGCTCACCCTGTACACCACGTCCCAGGCACCGCACGCGCACCGGACGATCTACGCCTTGGTCTCGGGGATCCCGGAGCACAAGATCCGGGTGGTGTCCCCGGACATCGGCGGCGGATTCGGTAACAAGGTCCCGATCTACCCGGGATACGTGTGCGCGATCGTGGCGTCGCTCGTGACGGGCAAACCGGTGAAGTGGATGGAGGATCGCAGCGAGAACCTGATGAGCACGGGCTTCGCCCGCGACTACATCATGGTCGGCGAGATCGCGGCGACCAGCGAGGGCAAGATCCTCGCGATCCGCACGAAGGTGCTGGCCGACCACGGTGCGTTCAACGGCACGGCGGCCCCGGTGAAGTATCCGGCCGGTTTCTTCGGCGTCTTCACCGGCAGCTACGACATCGAGGCCGCGCACTGCGCGATGACGGCGGTGTACACGAACAAGGCGCCCGGCGGGGTGGCGTACGCCTGCTCGTTCCGCATCACCGAGGCCGTGTATCTGGTCGAGCGGCTCGTCGACTGCCTGGCGTTCGACCTGAAGATGGATCCGGCGGAGCTTCGGCTGAAGAATCTGCTCAGGCCGGAACAGTTCCCGTACACCAGCAAGACCGGGTGGGTGTACGACTCGGGTGACTACGAGACCACCATGCGCAAGGCCATGGACATGATCGGCTACCAGCAGTTGCGGGAGGAGCAGAAGGAACGCCGCGAGCGCGGCGAGCTGATGGGAATCGGCATGTCGTTCTTCACCGAAGCCGTCGGTGCCGGCCCCCGGAAGGACATGGACATCCTCGGCCTGGGCATGGCCGACGGCTGCGAACTGCGCGTCCACCCGACGGGCAAGGCCGTCGTGCGGTTGTCGGTGCAGACCCAGGGGCAGGGTCACGAGACGACGTTCGCACAGATCGTGGCGGAGGAACTGGGGATCCCACCGGACGACATCGACGTCGTGCACGGAGACACCGACAACACGCCGTTCGGGCTCGGGACGTACGGCAGCCGGTCGACACCGGTGTCGGGGGCGGCCGCGGCGCTGGTGGCCCGCAAGGTGCGGGACAAGGCGAAGATCATCGCCTCGGGCATGCTCGAGGCCTCGGTCGCGGATCTGGAATGGGAGAAGGGCGAATTCCATGTGAAGGGCGATCCCTCGGCGAAGGTGACCATCCAGGACATCGCGATGCGGGCACACGGCGCCGGCGATCTGCCGGAGGGCATCGAAGGCGGACTCGACGCGCAGATCTGTTACAACCCCGAGAATCTGACGTACCCCTACGGCGCGTACTTCTGCGTCGTCGACGTCGATCCCGGCACCGCCGTGGTGAAGGTGCGGCGGTTCCTCGCCGTCGACGACTGCGGCACCCGCATCAACCCGATGATCATCGAGGGGCAGGTCCACGGCGGCATCGTCGACGGCATCGGCATGGCGCTCATGGAGATCATCGAGTTCGACGAGGACGGCAACTGCCTCGGCGGATCACTGATGGATTACCTGATCCCCACCGCGCTCGAGGTTCCGAAGCTCGAGACCGGCTTCACCGTGACCCCGTCGCCGCACCACCCGATCGGCGCGAAGGGCATCGGCGAGTCCGCGACGGTCGGATCGCCCGCGGCCGTGGTGAACGCTGTCGTGGATGCGCTCGCCCCGTTCGGTGTCCGGCACGCCGACATGCCGCTCACCCCGTCCCGGGTGTGGGAGGCCATGCAGGGCCGCGCGACACCCCCGATCTGAATGTCGCCTGTCGGCTGCGAGGAGGCCCGGTGGATCTGAAAGAGCGTGCGGCGCAACTGGCGCGCGACCGCAGGCCGTTCGTCCATGCGACCGTGGTGCGGGCGCAGCCGCCCACGTCCAGTCATTCCGGCGACGAGGCGATCCTCCTGCAGGACGGCACGATCGAGGGTTTCGTCGGCGGTCAGTGCGCGCAGAATTCGGTGCGCACGGCCGCCCTGGGGGCGCTGGCGACCAACGAGAGCGTGCTGTTGCGGGTCCTTCCCGACGGGGCCGTGCAATTCCCGGAGACTCCGGGCGCGTCCGTCGTGGTGAATCCGTGCCTGTCCGGCGGTGCCATGGAGATCTTCCTGGAGCCGCAACTGCCACCCCCGTTGGTGCGGATCTTCGGCACCACTCCGATCGCGCAGGCGTTGGGGGGCATATCGGAACTGCTGGGATTCACCGTCGAGCACGACGACGCCGGTGTCGAGCAGTTCTCCGGGACCACGGCGGTAGTGCTCGCCGGCCACGGCGGACCCGAAGCGGAGGTCATCCGTGCGGCGCTCGACGCCGGGGTCGGGTATGTCGGGCTCGTCGCGAGCCGAACACGCGGTGGGGCCATCCTCGACACCTTGGGTCTCACCGAGTCCGAACGGTCGCGGGTGCACACCCCCGTCGGTCTCGACATCGGGGCGCGGACGTCGGCGGAGATCGCGGTGTCGATCGCGGCCGAGTTGGTGCAGGAACTGCGGACCGCGGGACTTCGCGCGCCCGAGGGCGATTCGCCTCCGCGGGCGGCGGTGACCGAAGCGGTCGATCCGGTGTGCGGGATGCGAGTCGTGGTGGGGCCGGATACCGCCCATCTGCGGCGGGACGACGCCGACTTCTGGTTCTGCGGGCCGGGTTGCCGGGCATCGTTCGCGCAGGAGACGGGAGCGGTATGACGGAGGCGTTCGAGGACGTGGCGGACGTGGTCCGGCGCTTCGATGCCGAGGACTACCTCCTGGACTTCGGAACCGCGTCGGCCCTGTATCTCGCGGCAGCCCTGCGCCGCCCGCTCCTACTCGAAGGCGAACCCGGAGTCGGCAAGACCACCGCGGCGAAGTCTCTCGCGACCGTCCTCGGCGCCCCGCTGATCCGGTTGCAGTGCTACGAGGGTCTCACCGCGAACGAGGCTCTCTACGACTGGAACTATCAGCGGCAGTTGCTCACCATCCGGCTGGCCGAATCGCGGGGCGACGGCCTGACCGAGGACGACCTGTTCACCGAGGAATTCCTGCTGGAACGTCCCATCCTCCATTGCGTGCGATATCGGGGACCGACCCCGCCCGTACTTCTGATCGACGAAATAGACCGAGCCGACGACGAGTTCGAGGCACTCCTCCTCGAATTCCTGGGGGAGGCATCGGTCACCGTTCCCGAACTGGGAACGTTCACGGCCGAACATCACCCCGTCGTCGTGCTGACGTCCAACCGGAGTCGCGACCTCCACGACGCGCTGCGCCGACGATGCCTCTACCACTGGATCGACTACCCGGAGCCGGCGCGGGCCGCCGCCATCGTGCGCCGCACGGTGCCCGCGGCGGCGGCGCCCCTCATCGAGCACGCCACCCGCTTCGTCGGCCGGGCCCGCGAACTCGATCTCGACAAGCCGCCCGGAATTGCCGAGACGATCGACTGGGTGTCCGCCCTCGCGGCGCTGGGGGTGGCCGATCTGGTTCGCGACGACGCAATCCAGAGCCTGAGTGCCCTCGCGAAGACCCCGGACGACCGCACAATAGTTCAGGACGCATTCGCCGACTACGCGCACGGCCTGGCCA
This sequence comes from Rhodococcus sp. ACPA1, assembly GCF_002300195.1. Lineage (NCBI taxonomy): Bacteria > Bacillati > Actinomycetota > Actinomycetes > Mycobacteriales > Nocardiaceae > Rhodococcus > Rhodococcus sp. ACPA1. The sequence goes on from NZ_NSDX01000005.1 coordinate 1,003,724, forward strand.
CCGGATGAGAGGCAACTGCCATGAAGATCGCCAACGAGTTCACCGTCAGCGCCCCGATCGAGCAGGCGTGGGAGGTGCTCAGCGACCTCGAGGAGGTTGCCCCCCTGCTACCCGGAGCCCAGATGACCGGGAGGGAGGGTGACGATTACCTGGGGAAGGTGAAGGTCAAGGTCGGCCCGGTGACCAGTGAGTTCAAAGGCAAGGCCGCCTTCGTCGTGCGTGACCCGAAGGAGCACCGCGCCGTGATCGACGCCCGCGGGAGGGACTCGCGCGGTTCCGGCAACGCGTCCGCGACGATCACCGCCCAACTGCACGAGGTGGGCGACCGCACCCGCGTCACCGTGGACACCGACATGAAGATCGTCGGCAAACTCGCGCAGTTCGGCAGCGGAATGATCCAGCAGGTGTCGGAGAAACTCATGGGGCAGTTCGCGGAATCGCTGGAAGCGAAGCTCGCCGGGGGACCCGCCGACCAGGCCGCGGCTGCGCCCGAGGCGGCCGGCACCACGAACCTTTCCGTGGCCCCGCCTGCCGCCGAACCGGCGCCGCTGGATCTGCTCGCGCTGTCCGGCGCGGGTGCGTGGAAACGGTACGCCCCCATTCTCGCTGCCATCCTCGCGGGAATAGTGGTCGTCCTCGTGGTGGGCCGCCGCAGGCGATGAGCGCGTCGGGTGTCCTGCGGGGCGTCGATCTCGCGGCGTTCGCTGTGGCACTCGTCGCCCGGTTGCGCTCCCGTGGCGTCGTCGTCTCGGCGAGTGGCCCCGCGGTGTTCGTGCAGGCGCTTCATCTGTCGCCGCCGAGTTCGCGGTCGCGGCTGTACTGGTCGGCGCGCCTGACCCTGGTCAACCGCGTCGACGACCTCGCGCCGTTCGACGCGGTGTTCTCCGCGGTCTTCGAGGACGCCGTACTGTCCGTGGATCCGCACGCGCGCCGCGCCGGTGCGGCGGGACGGGAGACGGCCCTCGCCGGTGTCCGCGACGGTCGCGACCGGCCCGGTGACGCGCAGGACGCCGGGGGCGTGCCCTGGATGACACGACCGGTGATGACCGGCGGCGACGACAGCGGCGAGGACGACATTCACGACGCGTTCACCGCCGTGCCGGACACCCTGCCCAGCAGGCTCGTGGCTCGCGCCGACGAACCCTTCGCCCGATTCGACGCCGGCGACCTCCGGCTCCTCGGCTCGTGGCTGGAGCAGGCCACCGCCGCGTGGCCGTCCCGCCGCACCCGGCGTCGCGAAGTGCATCGCCGCGGCCGGCGTATCGACCTGCGCGCCACCATGAACCGGTCGAGGGCCACGGGCTGGGAGCCGGTGGTCCTCGCGCGAAGCCGTGCCCGGAACCGTCCGCGGCGCATCGTGATGCTGTGCGACGTGAGCCGGTCGATGCAGCCGTACGCCGCAATCTATCTCCATCTCATGCGGGCGGCGGTGCAACGACAGACCGCGGGCAGGCCGGAGGTGTTCGCGTTCTCCACGTCGCTGACGAGGCTCACGCCTGTGCTCGCCCACCGCAGCGCCGAGACCGCGGTCCGTAAGGCGAACGACAAGGTGGTCGACAGATTCGGTGGCACCCACATCGCGGGCAGCGTGAGCGAACTGCTCGCGTCCCCGCACGGCAACGCGCTGCGAGGGGCAGTCGTGGTCATCGCGTCCGACGGTTGGGACAGCGACGACCCGAAGCGCCTGGCACATGCCCTCACCCGGGTCCGTCGCCGCGCCCACCGACTGGTGTGGCTCAACCCCCGTGCCGGTGACCCCGACTTCCGGCCGCTCGCCGGATCGATGGCGGCTGCGCTGCCCTTCTGCGATGCCTTCCTCCCCGCGCACTCCGTGTCCGCGCTCCGCGACGTGCTGGACGTGATCAGCCGGATGGGATAGCGGGTGGCGCGATTTCCACCCCCAGGGTGCCTGGCCGCCGTCGTGCGATTCGCCGAAGCTCTATGGACGGTGCACACCGTTCTTCAGCTCACAGGAGGAACCCACATGTCGACTTCCAGAACTTCCGCCAGAATCGTGGCGGCCATCGGGGCGGTCCTCGCAGCCCTCTCGATCTCACTGGTGGGGACGGCCGAAATCGCCGGCGCCAGACCATGTCAGAACGATTGTCACGCACCCGTTCCCAAACCACCGATCGGCGACAGCTGCCAACTCTGCAATCCCAACCCACCACCACCTCCGCCGCCACCGCCCCCGCCGCCACGGTAGGGAAGAGTTCGGCATGCGAGACACGCGCCTCGGTCGCACGATCGGGGCGTGTGTCGCGTCATGGAGACGCCCTCGACCTGTCGTCCGCGATCAGTCCTCCGCGCCACCGGGATCCGACTCGCCTTCGGCCTCGTCCCGGTCGGCCCATTCGAGCAGCGGTTCGAGCGAGAACACGGCTTCGTCGATTCCGGCGTGCAGGTCACCGAGTTTCGCGAAGCGGTCGGGGACGGTGGCGATGGTGAACTCGTGGGGGTCCACGTCGTCGATCTCGTCCCACGTCACCGGCGTCGACACGGTCGCGTCGGGCACACCCCGCACCGAGTACGCGCTGGCGATGGTGTGATCGCGGGCGTTCTGGTTGTAGTCGACGAACAGTTTGCGCGGATCCCGGTCCTTCCGCCACCACGTGGTGGTGACGTCCTGCGGGGCCCGGCGCTCCACTTCGCGGGCGAAGGCCAGCGCGGCCCGCCGGACGTCGCCGAAACCCCAGTCGGGCCGGATCCGGACGTAGACGTGAATGCCGCTTCCGCCCGACGTCTTCGGCCAGCCCGTCGCACCCAGTTCGTCGAGCACCTCGTGCACCACCCCGGCCACGCGCTTCACCGTGTCGAACCCGCATTCGGGCATCGGATCGAGATCGATCCGCCACTCGTCGGGACGTTCGACGTCCGCGCGGCGCGAGTTCCACGGATGGAACTCGACCGTGGACATCTGCACCGCCCAGATCACGTCCGCCGGGTGCGTCACGCACAGTTCGTCGGCGTGACGGTTGTACCGCGGAAACGTCACCCGCACCGTCTGGACCCAGTCCGGCGCACCGTGCGGCAACCGCTTCTGGTGCACCTTCTCGCCGCTCAGGCCGTCCGGAAAGCGGTGCATCATGCAGGGGCGTTCGCGCAGTGCTCGCACGATCCCGTCGGCGACGCTCAGGTAGTAGTTCGCGAGGTCGAGCTTCGTGGCACCGGTCGCGGGGAAGTAGACGCGCTCCGGGTGCGAGATCCGCACCGTCCGGTCGCCGACCTCCAGTTCGACAGCGGGAGCCTTGCTCTTACCGGTCGCCATGCAGTCAACCTAACCCGCACTCGTTCGCTCCCGCGCTGTTTGCAGACGGTTTCGCTGGATTCACAGGCAATTGCATCGGAATCCGGCCAATGTCCGTGCGTCTGTGGGGCGGGGTCAGAAGCCGGGCGCCCGGCCGCCGTTCCACAGTTGTTCGGTGACGTCGTGGAAACAGACGAGGGTCACCGGATCGTCCTGCCGACGGAGGATGGGCCGGCTGACGAGTGCGCGCACTCGGGACCCGTCCTGATGTGCGAGGTCGACTGGGGAGGTGGCGGACCCGCGGAGGTGCTCGACCGCGTCGGCACCCGTCGGCGCGTCGTCGTCCAGGGCGAGGAGTTCGGACACCGGGTGTCCGCGCAGTGAAGCGACGGGATAACCCAGCATCTCCTCGAAAGCACTGTTCGCGTGGACGACGGTGCCGTCGCTCTCGACCGCCAGGACGGGAACCGGAAGGCGCTCGAGCAGGACGAGGGCGGGTAGCTGCTCTAGGTAACCCAACGGAGTGTCCGGGATCGGGCGACGTCTCTCCTCATGCTCTGCCTGTGCGCTCACAGACCTATACTCTCACCGATTCCGACCGCTCGTCCCGTTGTCGCCGCAGACGGCGATTCAACGGCCGCAACGCAGCCAGAGATCGTTCCGAAAATCCGTTGCTCGACCTCACCGCTGTCCGTATTGTCACGTGGCTTTGCCAACCCGTTCACAGAAGGAGTTCATCTCGTCATGGAACCCGTCACCGAACGCGACATCAGGTCGTCGTTCATCAACTGCTCCAAAGGCGACGCCAAGCGCCTCCCGGTCCCTCGTGACCTGGACGATCGGCCCTGGGACGACCTCGACTTCCTCGGCTGGAGTGACCCGTCGTTTCCCGGCCGCTGCTATGTCGTCGTGCCGCGGGACGGTCGTCTGGTCGGCGTCGCGCTGCGCTACGAAACGGGCGGTTATCGCCGCGCGCAGATGTGCACCGTCTGCATGACCACACACGCCAATGGCGGGGTCTCGCTGATGACCGCCCGCAAGTCGGGTGAATCCGGACGGCGGGGCAACTCGATCGGCACCTACATGTGCGCCGATCTCGCCTGCTCGCTCTACGCGCGCCGGAAGAAGTCGCCCGCACTGGGCAGGCAGTACCGCGAGGATCTCGAACCCGAGGAGAGGATCGAGCGGGTCCGCGTCAACCTCGCCGCCTTCATCTCGAGGGTCTACGGCTGACCGACCCGACACCGACCCGCCATGCAGCTCGGTAGCTGCTCTAGAGAATCGGAGGTAGATGCCATGCGCCGACATTCGAGGAACCCACTTCCCGGTGCACCCCGAGTTCGGAGAAACTGCAACGAAACTCGGGGTGTACGGGACTCCTCTCCGGTCGAGACGGCCCGGACGCAGGCCGGACCGTGCTGTCCGGAGAGGATCCCCGGCTACGCTCGTCGGCGCCGAGAACTGAAGTGGGCAAACACCTTCACCATGATGGGGGTGGTGACGAGCATGATGACGAGGCGCAACACCTGAGCGGCCGCGACGAACGTGACGTTGGAGGCGGTGGATGCCGAGACGGCCAGCACCGCCGCCAGGCCACCGGGCGTGGTGGCGAGATACGCCTCGAGGAGGCTCGCGCCGGTGAGGTGGGAGAGTAGGACACCCAGCCCGGCGCAGGCCGCCCCGACCAGCAATGTGAGCAGCGCCGCGTACGGCAGGATTCGCCCGATCGCCCGCAGGCTCGCCCGGTCGAACGCGAGCCCGGCCTGCCAGCCGATGAGGATCAGCGCGGCGGTCATCAGCATCGGCGGGACCGCGACCGCGTCGCTCCAGCCGCCGAGTTCGAACCCGGCACTCACGGACAGCGGACCCAATGTCGCGGGTGCGGGTAGTCGCACGAGAGATGCCACAGCGGTGCCGCCCACGATGAACAGTGCCAGGAATGGCAGGGTCACATACCATTCGGACCCGCCGCCATCGGTGCCTGTCACGGTCTCTGCACCGGTATCGGCACGGAAGCCGAACGTGACGATCATCGGCATCGACACGACGACGAGCGCCACCCTCAGGTACTGCACCACTGCGACGACCCGGTCGTCGCCGCCGAGTTCACGCGCCATCGCGACGAGTCCGGTGGCGCCGCCCGCAGTCATGGAGAGGGATCCGGTCACCGCGTCCACGTCACGGTGCAGCGCGAGGAGGGCGCCGGCCGCCACGCTGAGCGCGAGAGTCGCGGCCGCGATCGAGACCACCGGCACCCACATCGAGCCCAGGGCGGCGATCGTGTCCCGGTGCACCATCAGCCCGACCGCGCTCGCCAGCACCCCCTGGGCAAGCTTTCCCAGCGGGCGCGGCACTCGGGAGGGCCCCCAGCCGGTGACGGCCAGGGTCGCCGCGACGATCAGAGCCGAGAAGAGACCCGCCGCTGTCAGTCCGACGCTCTCGCCGAGCGCCCAGCCGCCGATCGAGAGTGCGATCAGTGCAGCCCATCGGAGTCCGTGACGGCGCAGTTCGGACGCGCGCGTCGGCACGGATCGTTCGGTGGATTGCACGTCGTTCACGCGTGGACGCCTACTCCGGGATGCTGTCCCTGTTCTATGGTGCGCATTAGCGTATACCTTAGCTCATACGGTAGCGAACGTTAGGATGTATGCATGGCGGGCGAAAGCAAGAGCGAACTGGTATACGTCCAGCTCAAGCAGGACATCCTGAACGGGACACTGTCTCCGGGTCAGTCGCTGAGTGCCATCGACGTGGGCACGCGGTTCTCGGCGTCTCGCACCCCGGTGCGTCAGGCCTTCCTTCGGCTCGAAGCGGACGGGCTGGTCTCGCTCACCGACCGGCAGGGGGCACGGGTCGCTCCCATCTCCATCAAGAGTGTTCGGGATTTGTTCGAGCTGCGCATCCTGCTCGAAGCGGCCGCGGCGCGCATGGTCGCCGAGGCCGTCGGCCGGGACGCGGCGGCCCGGCAGCAATTCGAAGAGGTAGCGGAAGCACTCGGGGCGATCTCGGAGGAGGACCCGTCCGAGTCCCGGCGGGATCGCTTCTACGAACTCACCGAAACCTACGACCAGGCCGTGATCGCGCACACCCGGAACTCGCAACTGGCCCGATCGATTGCCGAGCTCCGGCCGCACACCGAGAGACTGCGCAACATCGCCCACTCCCACCCGGAACGACTGGACGTCTCGCTGGCTGAGCACCGGGCGATGTGCCGTGCGATCCTCGCCGGCGACGGACCGGCGGCTGCCGCGGCCTGCACCGAGCACCTGACCCAGACGCAGAAGACCATCCTCGACGCGGTCGTCGATCCGCAGGGATCGGCCGTCGCCATCGACCTGGTCACCACGTAGTCGGCACGGTCAGAGCGCGAGGATGGCGGGCACGCTGAGGACTGCCACGTAGTACCCCATGAACAGGACGCCTGCGTGGATCTTGAACGCCCGCGACAGCAGACCGCCGACGAGTCCGACGGTGAGAGTGACGGCGAGTCCGAGGACGCCGCCCTCCCAGACGCTGATGACGACGACCAGGCCCGTGAACGTGGCGATGATTGCCTCGTGGCTGACGTACCGGACGACGAGCGTGGCCGCGCGGTGAGCGAAGTTCATCGCGAACGGGTACGCGATGATCGCGGCGATCACCACCGCGCCGAGACCGTAGAGCAGGAACTCCCAGTTCGTCAGTGCCGTGGACAGGTTGCGGATCTGCCCGGTGCCGTCGTCGGTCGTGAAAACCGGTGGCGCGTTGAACAGCGGGGCGGCCGGCCCCGCGGCGACGGGGCTCAGCGGCAGACCGAACGCGATCAGCGGAATGAGCGCCTCGGCGATGTAGGTCGATTCGGTGGTTCCGTTGCGGGCGGCGATCACCGACGTCAACCGGTGGTAGCCCTGCTTGACCCGGGAACCGACGACTTCACCCATGAGCACGGTCATCGCGACCGGGCTGAAGACGAATGTGGCGCTCGAGACGGTCGCGGTCGCCGCGACCTGTGCCGTCTGCTTGCCGTCGAGCATCCGGAACGGGTTCGGGAAGTATCCTTTCCACCCCTTGATCTCCGGGGCGAGCCACACCGTCGCCGGTTCCGTGCGGGCCATGTCCTTGCGCCCCGACGCACCCAGCACGAGGAACAGGTCCGCGATGAGCGGGCCGACCGCGATGCCGAGGAAGTAGCTGATGTTCAGGGAGACGTCGTAGCTCTTCGTCAGCGACTTGAGCGCCAGGATGAGGACGACGAACGGCACGAGCGCGGCCACCCCGGACCACTTGCCCGGCGACGTGTACGCGATCGCGACGGCGGCGACGAGGAACAACCACGGTGCCACCGATTGGACCGTGTCCGCCACCGGTGCGAGCAGGGTGGCGAACAGCACGGCCACGGGGACGGCGATGAACGCGGAGATGATCGCGCCCGAGATCGCCTTGCGCAGAGCGATGTGCGGAACCCCGAGGCTGCGCAGCAACCGCGCCTCACGCATCAGCGGCACGGCCATCGTGTCGCCGGGGATGCCGAGCAACGTGGTGGGCACCGCGTGGGTCATGTGCTTGGCGACGGCGCCGGCGAGGAAGAAGGTGAACACCGCCGCGGGCGGGGCGCCGAGCAGGATGACCAGCAGCGTCAGCGGGGCGATGGTGGCCGTCTCGTCGGTCCCGGACACCAGCCCGATCAGGGAGAACACGATGGCGCCGATCACGCCGAGCGCGATCGCGACGAGGACGTCGTTGGTGAACAGCACACTCATGATCGTCCGCCCGTCTCGTGTGCCTGCGTCTCCGCCTCGACGAACCGGTCGTAGAGGTCGAGATCCTTCAACTCCCGGACCGTCTGGGCGGGCAGGTCGCCGACCGACCCCAGCCCCTGCCGCTCTTCCTGCAGCACCCGGATGACGTCGCCGACCTTGTCGCCCTCGGACGAGTCGACGGCGATGTTCCGCTTGGGGCGGAACAGCTTCCCGCTGACGACCCCCGCGACGAGGCATGCGGCGATTCCGACCAGAAGCGCATATGCCTCTGCCAGAGACGAATCCGTGACGAAGGAGTTGAAGAGTGCGGTCGCGCCGAGGAGCGCGCAGACGCTCACAACGATACCGATGACGACGGAGACGGCGAGATCTCGCCCGACCACCGTGTCGCCCCACACCTCGAGGTAACGAGGCCGAGGCGTCTGATCGTCGGTGGGCGGGGGAGCCTGCGGTGCGGGCTGGCTATCGATGGACATCGTCTGTTCTTCCGTGTGAGGGGGTCGTGCTTCAGGAGCGGGCGGCGGTCAGGGCCGTCGCCACCCGCGACGGGCTGGGATGGCCGATGTGTCCGGCCATCCAGCGGGAGGTGTCGGTCAGTGCGTCGAGATCGATGCCCGTGTCGATGCCGAGGCCGTGCAGCATCCACACCAGATCCTCGGTGGCGAGGTTCCCGGTGGCGCCCTTCGCGTAGGGGCATCTGCCGAGTCCCCCTGCTGCGGTGTCGAATTCGGTGAATCCCGAGATCAGTGCGGCGTGCACGTTGGACAGCGCCTGACCGTAGGTGTCGTGGAAATGTCCCGCAATGGAGTCGATCGGAACATCCTCGGCCTGCACTGCGTCGAGCACGGCTCGGACGTGGCCGGGGGTGGCGACGCCGATGGTGTCACCGAGCGAGATCGACGAGCATCCCATGCCCGTCAGTTGCGCGGCGATGTCGGCGACACGGCGGGGATCGACCAGCCCCTCCCACGGATCACCGAAGCACATCGAGATGTAGCCACGGGTGCCGATACCGGCCGCCCGGGCACCCTCGACCACCGGCCGGGCGTTGTCGAGCGCCCCGGCGACGGTGGTGTTCAGGTTCTTCCGGGCGAACGTCTCGGTGGCGCTGACGAAGACGGCCACTTCCCGGGCGCCCGCGGCAAGCGCCCGCTCCAGCCCCCGCTCGTTGGGGGCCAGCACGACCTGGCGGACGGTGTCGGGGAGGTCGAGTTCGGCCATGAGCGCTTCGGCGTCGGCGAGTTGCGGAATCCATTTCGGGGAAACGAAACTCGTCACCTCGAGTGATCGGACGCCGGCGGACACGAGCCGACGGCAGAACTCGGCCTTGACCGCGGTGGGAACGAGGGTCGACTCGGCCTGGAGTCCGTCGCGCGGTCCGACCTCGTAGACGCGAACCGCAGGGGGCAGTGAGGGGTCGGCGAACTCGTGGGGCGCCGGACGCCACACCGGGTCGAGATCCGCGGGGGTGGTCATGTCAGTGTCCGGAACGAAGGTCGGCGAGCACCTTTTCCGCGTGCTCGACCCGGATGCGCTGGTCGTCGATGAGCCGCTTGACCACGACGTCGAGTTCGTCGCCGGTGGCGCCGGCCGAGGCGGCGATGGTGCGGGCGTGCAGACTCATGTGGCCGCGTTGGATGCCCTCGGCGGCGAGCGCGCGGCAGGCGCCCAGGTTCTGTGCGAGTCCCACCGCGGCGATCACGTCCGCCAGCTCCGAGGCGGTGGAGACGCCGAGCATCTTCACCGCTGCCTGCGCGACGGGGTGGACCTTGGTGGCACCGCCGACCAGGCCCACGGCCATCGGTACCTCGAGGGTGCCGGAGAGGTGACCGTCCGAGGTCTTCTCGAAGTGCGAGAGCGCCGTATACCGGCCGTCCGCGGCGATCGCGTGCGAGTGGCAGCCCGCCTCGACGGCGCGGGTGTCGTTGCCGGTGGCCAGGACGGCGGCGGTGATGCCGTTCATGATGCCCTTGTTGTGGGTCGCGGCGCGGTAGGGGTCGGATTCGGCGAGTGCGGAGGCGTGCACGATGTTGTCGACCACCTCGTCGCCGCCGAGCAGGTCCTTGTCGAATACGGCCCGGGCCCGGGTGATCCGCAGGTCCGCCTTGTTCGTCAGGATCCGCAGCAGCGAACGACCGCCGGAGATCTCGGCGAGCCGCGGTGCGATGGCCTCGGCCATGGTGTTGACGGCGTTGGCGCCCATGGCATCTCGCACGTCGACGTGGATGTGTGTCACGACGTGCACGCCGGTGCGCGTCGGGACGAGTCGGACGGTGAGGTCGCGGGCGCCGCCGCCGAACCGCACCAGCATAGGGTCCTGCGCGTTGGCCAGTTCGAGGATCTCCGTGCGGGCCTCGAGCACCCGCAGCCGGGCGGCCTCGGGGTCGGGGCAGTCGAGGATCTGGATCTGGGCCTGCATCACCGGATCGGTGCTCGAGGTGTGGAAGCCCCCGTGCACCCGCGCCATCCGGGCGGCGTTGCTGGCCGCGGCCACCACGGACGGTTCCTCGGTGGCCATCGGCACGAGGTAGTCACGCCCGTTGACCGTGAAGTTGGTCGCGACACCCACCGGGATTCCCATCACCCCGACGACGTTCTCGATCATGTGATCGGCCTGGGCGACGCCGAGACCCTGTTCGGGATCGAACACGGCGACGTCGAGGTCGGACAGGCCGGTCCTCTCGGCGACCACCTTGCGGCGCTGCTGCGCGCTGGAATCCTTCAGACCGGGGATGCGGCTGTTGACGGGCACTGGCGTTCCTCCACGTACTCACGGGCGGCCGGACGTGTGGTGCGTTCCGGCGGCAACCCTGTCATGTGCTTCGGTTCACACGGTAGGGCTGTTCCGCCGGCCCCGACATGTATCAATCGCACATGTATTTCATTCAGGAATGTGTGACTGTCACTGCTCGCGGAGTTCGTCGAGGCGGACCGCGGCCGAGATGCGGAACAGGTGTTCATCGTTGCGCCACTCGGGCCCCAACAGCATCTCCAGTCGGTGGAGGCGCTGCAGAATCGTGTTGGTGTGATAGTTGAGGGCCCGTGCCGTCTTCGTCGGACTGCCCTCGTTGCGGACGAAGGCGCGCAACGTGGCGAGGAGGTCTGTGCCCTTGCCGTCGTCGTAGGCGCGCACCGGACCGATCGTCTCGTCGATGAACGCGTTCAACGTCCGGGCATCGGTGTCGAACAGGAGCGCGTACGGCAGGTAGGCGTCGGTGCTGGCCGCGGCGTCGGTGGTGCCGAGCGCAGCCAGCAGGCGAGCGGTGCGGAGCCCGGACTCGAATCGTGCGGGGAGCGCGTCCGGCGACTCCGCCCGGGGTGTCGTGATCGCGAGGACCGGGCCGTGCAGCGTTTCCCGCAGGTAGTCGCGCAGGTCCGTGACGAGGTCGGGCGGGGCGGTGGTGGTGAGAACCACCGCGACCATGCCGGCATGCTCCCCGACCAGACCGCGATCACCGACGAACGCTGTGGCCGCACGGGCGGCGGTGGCCCGGTTCTCGGCCGGGACCGAGATCAGCACGACGATGGCGAGGGCAGCGAGGGTGACTCGCTGGGCGCGCACTCGTCGTTCCAGATCGCGCCGCCGCTCCGGTGCCGGGTCGAGCAGGTCCGCGACCAACTCGACGCGGGCCCGCAGGTCTGCGTCGGCCACCGCGTTCTGCTGCAGCACCAGCAGTGCGCCCACCTGCGCGGCGCGTTCGATGGTGCGCTCGTCGACCGGTCCGAGTTCGACGTTCCCGGACCCGACCAGCACCGCGCCGAAATACAACTCGCCTGCGATGACCGCGGCCACGATCGGCGTCCCGGGGTCGTCGACGTGAACGCAATGGCCGGTGGTCCGGCTCCTCGTGATGGCATCGAGCATCACCGGCGGCAACTGGACGGATACCTGCCCGGCAGGCGTGGGGTGGGAGGCGACGACGTGCAGATCCCGGTCGACGATCGTGACCGTGCGCCCGAGTGCGGTGGCAAGAGTGCCGGCCACCTGCTCGAATCCGCCCCCGACCAGAACTGCCTCGATCAGTTCCTGGTGCACCACGGTGGACCGGTCGCGGACCTGCAGGTAGTCGGTCAACCGGTCGAGTGCCGTGCGGGCCTCGTCCTCGGACCTGCGAACCTGTTCGAGGGTGCTGGCGGTCTGCAGCACCACCGACGCGTGATCGGCGAGCGCGGACAGCACGGCGATCTCGTCCGGGGTGAAGGCGTACTCCTGGCGGGTCGCGGCGAACAGCACACCGAGCACGCGACCGTCCGAGAGCATCGGTACCCCGAGAATCGACACGATCCCTTCCGCCGCGACAGCGTCGTCGATGAGTTCCTCGTGCGGTCCCTCCGCGTAGTCCTGATAACGCAGAACCCATTGCGCGGCGCGGGAATCGGCGATCTGACTGGCCAGCCCCATTCCCGGGGGAACGCGGAGGTGCTGGAACTGCGGCGTCACCGAGCCGGCGGTCTTGCGGACGTTCAGTTCCCGCGTCGCCGGATCGAACTCCGACAGGTAGGTGACGTCGGTGCCCATCATCTCGTGGGCGCGGCTCACCAACCGTCCGAGGAGGGCGTCGATGTCACGGAGTTCGGCGAGTTCGCGGGCACTCGAGAACAACACCCCGAGTTCGCGTTCCCGTCGCCGCAAACGGGTCAGCTCGAGCTGGTGCCGGCGCACCTTCTCCGCGAACGCCGCCCTGTCGGCCGGGCCGGCAGCGACCCCGTCGAGTGCTTCGCGCACCGCGGCCGAGTCCACCGTCAGTTCGCCGACCATCGCGTCGGCGAGTATCCCCAGCGCGTCGCCGCTCTCCCGTGAATCCATGCCCACACTCTGCCCTGGCGCCGGGGGAGAAACTACTGGCTGAGATCAGCGCCGGTTCAAGTAGGTAGCCCGGTCTAGTACCTCGGTCTATGTCGGATACTCTGGGTGTGCCTCGTGCTCGGCGAGCGAAAGGGTCTGCACATGCGAAGCGACGACGACGCCAGGAGTGGTGGTCCTGCTCCGATGCCCCGGCAGGCCGTGACCATGCAGGACATCGCCGACCGCGTGGGGGTGTCGAAGGCATTGGTCTCCATGGTGTTTCGGCGCGTTCCCGGACCGAGTGCCGAGACGCGGAAGCGGGTCCTCGACGTCGCGGACGAGCTCGGGTACCGACCGAACCGTACGGCCGCCCTGATGTCGCTCCGGCGGACCCACCTCGTGGGTGTGACGGCTGATATTCGCAACAGCTTCCACGCCGAGATGGTCGAGTACATCGTCGCCGCCGCCGACGACCACGGGTACGAGGTGGTGCTCGGTGCGCTGACTCCCACGCACGCTGAACCGAAAGTCGTCGAAACGCTCCTCGATTTCCGCTGCGAAGCCTTGATCCTGCTCGGCACCGAACTCGGCACCGACGTTCTCGACACGCTCGGGGAGCGGGTACCGGTGGTCGTGGTCGGTCGCCGCGTCGGAGACGGCGCCGTCGACGTCGTGCGGACAGCGGACGGCAAGGGGATCGGCACCGTCGTCGACCATCTCGTGGAGCTGGGGCATCGCCGAATCACGCACCTCAGCGGTGGTACGGGCACGATTGCGGCCGACCGGAAGTCGGGATACACCCGTGCCATGCGTCGTCACGGACTCGACATCGACGTCGTCGAGGGCGACTTCACCGACAGCGCCGGAACGGTCGCCGCGGAGACGCTGCTCGGGCGGTCGCAGCTTCCCACCGCGGTGATCGCGGCCAACGACCGCAGTGCCATCGGGCTGATCGGCGAACTGCGGAGCCGGGGCGTGCGTATTCCCGAAGACGTCTCGGTCTCCGGATATGACGACAGCGTGCTCGCCCAGCTCGCGCACATCGATCTGACGTCGGTCAATCAGCAACCGCGGGAGCAGGCCGCCACGGCGGTGGACGCTGTCATCCAGCGGCTGGACCGGGGGAGGACCGAATCGGTCGCGACCGTCCTCCGCCCGCGGCTCGTCGCGCGCCGTACCACCGGGCCCGCGCCCGAGCCGATGGAAGGATCCCAGTCGGGCGTGTCCTGACCTGCGGCGGCCGTCAGTGTTCGGCGGGCCGGGATTCCTCGGCCTGCGCGGGCAGTGTGCCCAGATCGTGGGCGTAGAGCCAGGTGGTGGCCTTTTCGTAGAAGTGCCCGAAGGCGATCGGCATGACGAGGTCGCGGAGCCGGCGCGCGAGCGGGCCGCTGGTCTTGGCGTCGCGGTTGGTGCGGGCCGCCTTGGCCATCTTCCCGATTCGGGCGCGGCGGAGCCGGTCGTACTCCGCGAGACCTTCCCCGGTCGAGCCGGCCTCGGCGAGTACCCGGGCCAGGACCACGGCGTCTTCGATGGCCATCGAGGCGCCCTGCCCCGCGCCGACCGGGTGAGCGGCGTCGCCGACGAGGACGACGCGTTCGTCGTGCCAGACGGGGACTTCGGCCAGCGTGTGCATGAGCGTCGGACGGTGCAATTGCGTGGTCGCCCTGATGATCTCGAGCGCCTGCGGCTCGAACCGGTACAGCTCGGCGAGTCGCTCGAGCCACCAGTCGTCGCCGACACCGGTCAGGTCCGGTGGCCGGGGATCGGCAACCTGCGCGGACCACCACACGGTTCCGTCCGGCGCCGGGATGTGGAGAAAGGCGCCGCTCCGCGCGAAAATCATGTTGAACGCGCCGGTCTCGGCCGGGACGCCGCCGGCGATGCCCGAGACGCTGTAGAGGCCCCCGTAGGCGGGTCGGGGCGCGCCCGGATCGAGGACCGACCGGATAGCCGACCAGAGACCGTCGGCGCCGACCAGTAGGTCGGCGCGGACGCTGGGACCGTCGGCGAACAGCGCGCGGATACCGTTTCCCGCGGGCTCGGCCCCTACCAGTCGGCGGCCGGTGACGATCCGTACCCCGGCCTGGGCGGCGCACTCACGCAGCACCTCGACCAGGGAACCCCGCATCAGCGTCGTACTGTGCAGCGGATCCCCCGACAGCCGTCCGCGCGGAACTTCCGCCAGCAGCCTCCCGGTGCCGGACCACATCCGCTGAGTGGCCACCGCGAAACCGGCCTGCCGGACCTGGTCCAGGCAACCGAGCGCCTTCAGCCCCCGCAGTCCGTTGGATGCCAGACTCAGAAATGAGCCCACCTGTCCTGCCGGGTCGGGGTGTGTTTCGTACAGGGTGACGTCGGAACCGGTGCGGCGCAATGCGATTGCAGTCGCGGTCCCGGACACACCTCCGCCTGCGACGATGACCTCCATACATCCTCCCGACTTCCCATCCGCTGAATCAATATTCAGTGAAATTGCATTCAGTATGTGCGCGTCAAGGGTGTTCGTCAAGGGACGCGGCCCGCTCGCCGGCTCGCGAGCCGGGGCTTGACAGGGTGGCGTGACTCAGCTCATAGTAGTCGTACTAGACCGGTTAAATAGACCGAACTAGCCGGAGGGCGTCTTCACTCATCCGTGCGGGTGTCTGCGGGTAGCCGACGTGCACTTCCGCCGGGTCAACATCACACCGAAAGGCTTCCACTCATGACTTCCAACTCGATCGGTGTCGCCGTCATCGGCGGCGGCATGGCCGGACGAGCACACGCCGCCGGATATCGCATGGCGTCGACGCTGTTCGGAACCGACCGCCCCGACGTGCGTCTGGTTGCGATCGCCGACACCAACCAGGCCGTCGCCGACGACACCGCGAAGCGGTACGGGTACGAGCGGGCCGAGTACAGCTGGCAGGCCATCGCCGAATCGCCGGACATCGACGCCGTGAGCGTCGTGGTCGCCAACCAGTTGCACCGGGAGATCGTCGAAGGGCTCCTCGCCGCGGGGAAGCACGTGCTGTGCGAGAAGCCCCTGGCCGGGTCCATCACGGACGCCGAGGCCATGGTCGCGGCCGCTGCGGATGCCGACACGATCGCGACGGTCGGGTACACCTACCGCCGGTCGCCGGCCATCCAGGCGATCCGCGACGAACTCGCGACGGGCCGACTCGGCGACATCATCCACTTCAACGGGCACTACTGGTGCGACTACGGCCTCGACCCCGCCTCGCCGATCACCTGGCGGTACCGCGGGGGTCCCGGAACGGGCGCTCTGGCAGACGTCGGCAGTCACCTGCTCGACATGGCCGAATTCGTGTGCGGTCCGATCGTCGAGATCAGCGGCGCGACCTTCGCCACGGTGATCACGGAGCGTCCCGTGCCTGCCGGAGTCACCTACGGTCACACCAAGGCCGAGACCACCGGTGAGATGGCACCCGTCGAGAACGAGGACCTCGCGACGTTCACGGCGCGCTTCCAGAACGGCGCGGTCGGCACGTTCTCCGCTTCCCGTGTCGCGCACCAGCTTCCGGACGGACTCGGTTTCGAGCTGTTCGGGACGTCCGGCTCCGCGGCGTTCGACCTGGCTCGCGCCGCCGAGTTCTCGGTGTCCAGCGAGGGCCTCGACCGCACCGTGAACGGTCAGCGACGGGTGATCATCGGACCGCAGCACCCGTACATCCAGGGCGGCCTGCCGATGGATGCCGGCGGCGTCGGCCACGGCAAGGCGGAGTTCTTCGCCTACCAGGCCCGGGCCTTCCTCGACCAGATCGCCGGCATCGACGTCCTCGGCCCGCTGCCGTCCTTCGCCCACGCCCTGCGCGGCATGCAGATCGTCACCGCCGTCGCGGAGTCCGCCCGCGCCGACGGAGCAGCCGTCAAGATCGGCTGAACCGCAAAACTACTGAACCCCAACTTCTTCCCACCACGCAAGGAACCCTCATGAAACTCGGTGTGTACACCGCCGTCCTGCACGACCGCAGCCTGCGCGAGGCGCTGGAGACCATCGCGTCCCTCGGGCTCGAGGGCGCGGAGATCAACGCGGGCGGCTTCCTGCCCACCCCGCACCTGCCTGTCAAGGAACTCCTCTCCGGTGAGGTGTCACCGCAGGAGTACCTGAAGGTCTTCGACGAGACCGGCGTCTCCATCGCCGGCCTGAACTGCAACGGCAACCCGTTGCACGCGGATCCCGAGGTGGGCCCCGAGGACGCCGAGGACCTGCGCAACGCGATCAAGGTCGCCGGCCTGCTCGGTGTGGACCGGGTGGTCACGATGTCCGGGCTGCCGGCCGCGCATGCCGGCGGCCAGTGGCCGGCCTGGCACGTGAACACGTGGGACAGCGGCTATCTCGACTCCCTCGACTACCAGTGGGATCAGGTCGCGGTGCCGTTCTGGAAGGAGATCGACGCGCTCGCCCGTGAGAACGGCGTCAAGGTCGCGATCGAGATGCACCCGCAGAACCTGGTGTTCAACCCGCCGACTCTCGAGCGCCTGGTCGAGAAGACCGGTGCGACGAACGTCGGCGCCGAGATGGACCCGTCGCACCTGTTCTGGCAGGGCATCGATCCGGTCGCCGCGGTCGACTGGCTCGGCGACCTCGTGTTCCACGCCGCGGCGAAGGACACCCGGATCAACGAGAACTGCAAGATCTACGGTGTCCTCGACGACCGGTTCACCCGGATCCCGGCCGACCAGAACCCCACCGGACTCGGTGGCAAGCACGTGGTCAACAAGTGGCCCGAGGACTCGGCGTGGGACTTCGTCGCCGTCGGTCGCGGGCACGACGTCGATTTCTGGTCCCGTTTCCTCGCCGCCTTGCAACGGGTCGACCCGGACATGGCGGTCAACATCGAACACGAGGACGTCGAACTGGGACAGCTCGAAGGGCTGCAGGTCGCGGCCCGCACCCTGAAGGACGCGGCTTCCGCGGTGGCCTCCCGCTAGAACCCACCCTGCGCGCTCCCGCTCGAAACCGCCCCGCCTGGTACTCCCGCAGGCGGGGCGTCGTGTATCCGGTGGGTCATGTCGCGCCGGCTGATCGCCGTTCCCGGGTGACGGCGGCCAGGCGGTCGAGGACCAGCCGCAGCGGTGGCCAGGTCGACCTCCCGCGGCGGGTCACGGCGTAGGCCGTCAGCACGACCTTCGGGTTGGTGAGCGGGCGGACCGTGACTTCCTTGCGCGTGGGACGGTCGGCGGGCAGCAGGCCCACCCCGTAGCCGGCGGCGATGAGGTCCTCGACGAGGTCGAGGCTGTCGATCTGATGGGCGATGTGCGGTGTGAAACCCGCGAGCGAGGCCAGGGTGCGGACGGCGTCCTCGTCGGCAGTGTTGCGAGAGTTCACGATCCAGGGCGAACCGGCATAGGCGGCGACGTCTGCGGGTCCGTTCCCGGCGGGCGTGGGGACGCCGAGTCCCCAGGGAGTCGACCACAACGGGACGGCCTCGAGCGCGGTGCCCGGGGATGCCGGTGCCAGGTTGTAGTCGTAGGTCAGGGCGAGATCGAGTTCGTCGTCGGCGAGCAATGCGAACGCCTCGACCGGCTCGTATTCGCTGATCACCACGTCCACCTGAGAGTGGGTGCGTGCCAGTTCGGCGACGACCGGGAGCAGCGACACCCGGATGCCCGTCGCGAAACCCCCGACGCGCAGGGTGCCGACCGGCTCGGCGTGGGGGTCGAGGTCGAGCCGGGCGGCGCCGACGGCCGCCAGGATGGTGACGGCGTGGTCGGCCAGCCGGCGACCGGCCGGAGTGAGCCGCACCCGGCGGCCGGTCGGTTCGACGAGCTGCGCACCCGTCTCCTTCGCGAGTGCGGCGATCTGCTGGGAGACAGTTGAGGTGGTCAGCCGGTGTGTTTCGGCGACCTCGCGCATGGAGCCGAGACGGGAGAGCTCGAGCAGGAGATGCAGGCGTCGGGTATCCACCCACTAATTGTTCGCGATATCCGAACGGTTTGTCCATGAAAGTCACGTGGACGTGAACGGTCGAGGTGGCCTTCAATGCAGACATGACCAGGAACTCGACTCACGTCGGCGCGACGATGGCGCTGACCTCGATGCTGTGCGTGCAGAGCGGACTCGCGATCTCCGTCGGCGTGTCCGAACGCGTCGGCGCCGAGGGTGCCGCCTGGTTGCGCCTGGCATGGGCTGGGGTGTTGCTGGCCGTGATCGTGCGGCCTCGTCGGAAGGCGTTCACGCGTTCGTCCCTCGGCGCGTGTGTCCTGCTCGGAGTGGTCACGGCGGCGGTCACCCTGCTGTTCATGGCCGCGGTGGACCGGATCCCGCTGGGAACCGCCAGCGCGCTCGAGTTCCTCGGGCCCCTCGGCGTCGCTGTTCTGCACGGACGCGGTCGCCTGAAGTGGCCGGCGCTGGCGGCCGTCGGGGTGCTGCTGCTGACGCAACCCTGGGCCGGCGGCGTCGACCCGGTCGGAATCCTGTTCGCACTGGGGGCCGCCGCGTGCTGGGCCCTCTACATCGTGCTCACCCAGCGCGTGGGCGACGAGGTGGCCGGTCTCAACGGGCTCGCGGTGTCCATGCCGGTCGCCGGGCTGGTCGCGACTGCGGTGGGCGGACCGTCGATGCTCGGAAAGATGACGCCGGACCTGTTGATCATCGGGCTGGGTTTGGCGATACTGCTGCCGGTCGTGCCGTTCACGCTGGAGATGCTCGCCCTGCGCCGGCTGAACACCGCGGCGTTCGGGACCCTGATGAGCCTGGAACCGGCGTTCGCGTTGATCATCGGGCTCGTCGTGTTGCATCAGGTACCGGACCACGCGGCCGTGGCCGGGATCTGTTTCGTCGTCGCGGCGGGGATCGGAGCAGCGCGGGCCGGGGCGCGCACGACGCCCGACGAGGGCGGCGTCGCGGAGTCTGCCGCACCGTTGTCCGCGCCGACCTGATACCTTGAACGTCGTTCAAGTTTGAAGCAAGAGGGAGTCGTCATGGCAGGTGTCGAGAGTGCGCGGGTGTCGAGGCTCGGTATTTCAGCGCGGGACATGGCGCAGATCGCGGTCTTCGCCGCGCTGATCGCGGCGCTGGGTCTGCCCGGCGCCATCACGGTCGGCTTCAGTGGAGTGCCGATCACACTGCAGACGCTCGGCGTCATCCTCGCCGGCGCGGTGCTCGGCGCTCGCAAGGGCACAGCCGCCGTCGCGGTCTTCATCGCACTGACCCTGATCGGCCTGCCCCTGCTGTCCGGTGGCCGCACCGGACTGACCGCGCTCGCAGGCCCCAGCGCCGGGTACCTCATCGGCTGGATTCCCGCGACGCTGATCATCGGCCTCCTCACCGCTCGGATCCTGCCGAAGTACCCGATCGCGCTCGGTCTGCTGATCAATGCCCTCGGCGGGATCGTCGTCATCTACGTCTTCGGCACCGTCGGACTCCTGCTCCGCACCGATCTGGGTGTCGGCGCCGCCATCACCACCAACTTCGCCTTCATCCCCGGCGACCTGCTCAAGGTCGTCGTCGCGACCGTGGTCGCCAAGAGCGTGCATCGCGCGTACCCCGGCCTGATCCGTACGTGAGTTCCGAACTCGGCGGCTCCGGCGATCAGCCTGCTCTCGACTTCGAAGACCGCACCTACACCTACGCCGAACTCGACCGTGCCATCGACCGATGGATCCTCGAGCACGGCCAGGGTGCGCCTGCCTACGACGCGTCGATGCTGCCGGTCCCGGATGCCCTGATCTGCGTGTGCGCGGCGGCGCGGCAGGGGACGGCGGTGATCGTCGAGAACCCCGACGCGCGCCCGGACCGCGCGGTGATTCCTCCGGCCGCGTTTCTGCTGGTCGCGACGTCCGGCTCCACCGGCAGGCCGCGTCCGCTCGCGCGCACCGCGGCCTCCTGGTTCGACAGCTTCCCCGCCTTCACCGCGATCACGGGCATCGACGCGACCGACCATGTGCTGATCACCGGCCCGTTGCACGCCACGATGCATCTGTTCGGCGCAGTGCACGCACTCTGGCGAGGTGCGTGCGTCACCGACGACCCGTCCCGGGCGACGGTGGTGCACGCTGTTCCCGCCGTTCTCCGTGAGGTGGTGGGGAAGGCCCCGAAGCTGCGCACGGCGATCGTCGCCGGCACCGCCCTGGACGACGGCGCCCGCGCGGTGGCGGACGGCATCGAGATCGTCGAGTACTACGGCGCCGCGGAACTCTCCCTCGTCGCGGCGCGCCGGGTGCCCGAACCGCTCCGGCTGCTGGACGGCGTCGACGCCGACATCCGCGACGGTCTGCTGTACGTCCGGTCGCCATACAGCGTGATCGGAGTCCCGGAGTGGTTCGGCGTCGGTGACCTGGCCGAACTCGGTGACGACGGCGAGCTGACGGTGCGCGGCCGGGGAGAATCCGCGATCAATGTCGGCGGCACCACGGTGATCGCCGAGGACGTCGAGCGCATCCTCGAGACGCTCGACGGTGTCGCCGCGGCCGCCGTCGTCGGATCGCCGCATTCGGTGCTCGGCGAGACCGTCACCGCCGTGGTGGAGCTCGACGGCACCGCGGAGATCGGTGAGCTCCGTTCCCGAGCACGCCGGACGCTGACGAAGGAAGCATTGCCCCGCCGCTGGGTGCCGATCGAGGCGATGCCGCGGACCGCCAGTGGCAAGGTCGCCCGAGGTCGAGTGAGAGACTGGCTGGCATGAGCTCTGTCCCTGTTCTGGTGGCGCCGCGTCGGACGCCGATCGGCAATGCCGGGCACGGGTTCGCCGATCTGACCACCACCGACCTGGCCGCCCCCGTGCTGCGCGAGGTTCTGACGTCGCTGCGGGGGTCGGGCATCGATGCCGAGGTCGACGACGTCGTCCTCGGCAATTGCCTCGGGCCGGGCGGTGATCCGGCACGGGTCGCGGCCCTGCAGGCGGGGATGGGTGTGGAGGTTCCCGGTGTCACCGTCGACCGGCAGTGCGGTTCCGGACTCGACGCGGTGATGCAGGCCGCGCTCCGTGTGCGCAGCGGCGCCGACGAGCTGATTCTGGCCGGGGGCGTCGAATCGGCGAGCACGGCGCCGTGGCGGTTCTGGCCGCCGGCGCCGGGCGCCGATCCGGTGCGCTACACCCGCGCTCCCTTTGCGCCGCAAGACTTCCCCGACCCCGACATGGGGGCGGCCGCGGACGATCTCGCGCGGGTGCGCGGAATCAGCCGTGAGCGGCAGGATGCGTACGCGGCGCGGTCGCACACGCTCGCCGCAGCCGCCGACTTCTCGTCGGAAATCGTGCCGGTCGGTGACATCGAGCGGGACCAGCGCATTCGCGCAGGCATGACCGAGGCCAGGCTCGCGCGGCTACGCCCCAGCTTCGGAGCCGGCGGAACGGCCACTGCAGGGAACTCCTGCGGCATCTCGGACGGCGCCGCCGTGCTTGCGGTGACGACCGAGTCGCTGGCCGCCGGACTGCCTGCGTTGCGAATTCTCGGCTCGGCCGTCGCGGGATCGGACCCGGCGCTGCCCGGACTCGGACCGGTTCCCGCGATCCGCAAACTCCTGAAGAGGACCGGATACGACGTGGCGGATCTGGGCGTCGTCGAGATCACCGAGGCCTTCGCGTCGGTGGTGCTGGCGGTGTCGGACGAACTCGGCCTGGACGAATCTGTGATCTGCCCGCAGGGCGGCGCCATCGCCATGGGGCACCCGTGGGGCGCGTCGGGAGCGATCTTGTTGGTGCGCTTGGCAAGTCAGATGCTGCGCGAGGACGGACCCCCGCTCGGGCTCGCGGCCTGTGCCATCGGCGGCGGACAGGGCATCGCGATGCTCGTGGAGCGTGTGTCGTGAGTGAGATCGTCTTCGATTCGGTGACGCACGCCTTCGGGGACCGCCCGGTGCTGCGCGGCGTCGACCTGCGTTTCTCCGAGCGCCGCGTCGGCATCATCGGTTCCAACGGTTCCGGCAAGTCGACCCTGGCGCGCATGATCAACGGGTTGCTGAAGCCCACCTCCGGCACCGTCACGGTCGACGGTGTCGACGCCGCCAGAAAGGGCGCGCAGGTGCGCCGCAAGGTCGGGTTCGTGTTCACCGACCCCGACACCCAGATCGTCATGCCCACGGTGTCCGAGGACCTGGCGTTCTCGCTGCGCCGGTCCGGTCTGAGCAAACAGGAGATCGCCGGCCGCGTCGAAGAGATCCTGGTGCGGTTCCGGCTCGACCAGCACGCCGATCACCCCGCGCACCTGCTGTCCGGGGGCCAGAAGCAGCTGCTCGCCATCGGCGCCGTCCTCATCCGCAGGCCGGAGGTGATCATCGCCGACGAGCCGACGACGCTGCTGGATCTGCGGAACGCGCGCGTCGTCTCCGAAGCACTCGATTCGATGGACCAGCAGGTGATCGTCGTGACCCACCAACTGGCGCTGCTGGAGAGTTTCGAACGGGTCATCGTCATCGACGACGGTCTCGTCGCGTTCGACGGCAGCCCGGACGACGCCGTCCCCGCGTACCGGCAGTTGGTCGAATGATCGGCCTGTACCGCCCGGGCGACTCGCTCCTGCACAGGATGCCAGCCGGGCTGAAACTGCTGCTGTTGATCGTGTCGATCGTCACGGCCACGGTGTTCGTGCGCACCCCGCTCGAGGTCGGTGTCGTCGTCCTGGTGGTGGGCCTGCTGTTCGCGGTGGCCTCCATTCCGTGGCGGGTCGCCGTGGCGCAGTTGCGTCCGGTGGTGTGGATGTTGTTGATCATCGCCGTGTTCCAGGTGCTGATCACGTCGCCCGCGCGGGCGGTCGTCGTGTGCGGGGTGCTGCTGATCTCGGTGGCGCTCGCCGCGTTGGTCACGCTCACCACCCGGGTCACCGACATGCTCGACACGGTGTCGCGCGCACTCGGGCCCCTGCGGAGGTTCGGGGTCGATCCGGACCGGATCGGGCTCCTGCTCGCGTTGGCGATCCGGTGTATCCCGCTGTTGACGGGGATCGTGCAGGAGGTGGCGCAGGCGCGGAAGGCACGCGGGTTGCAATGGTCGATGACGGCGCTGGCCACACCGGTTCTGGTCCGCGCCCTCCGGACCGCGGATGCGATGGGCGACGCCCTCGTCGCACGGGGAGTGGACGATGACTGAGCTGCTCGCCGAGCGTGTCGCTCGACGGGCTGCCGAGAACCCGGAGACGACAGCGGTCGTGTCCGCACGCGAGACCCTCGACTACGGCCGGTTCTGGTCGCGGGTCACACGCACCGCCGCCGGGCTCGACGGCATGAATCGGGTCGCAGTGCTGCCGACGTCGGATGTCGGGTCGCTGGTCGTGGTGACGGCGGCGATGCACGCCGGAGTCAGCGTCGTGCTGCTGCATCGGCATCTCCTGCCCGCGCAGCTGACGCGGGTGCTCGAGCTCGCGAAACCCGGCGCCGTGGTGGCCGCGTCGCACCAGCACGCCAGGTTGCGGAGACTGGGATTCGACGGGACCGTCGAAACGGCGGAGAGCCTCGAATCCGACGGCGCTGCGGACCGGGCGCGTCCCGAGACCGAACTGCTGGTCGGCATCACGTCCGGCACCACGGGTGAGCCGAAGCTGTTCGTGCGCAATCAGCGTTCGTGGGCCACGACCCTCGACCGCTCGGACGCGACGTTCGACATCGGCAGCGGGGATCGCGTGGCGGTGCCCGGAGTTCTCGACCACACGCACTTCCTGTACGGCGCGCTGCACGGCCTCACTCGCGGGGCGACGGTGGATCTGCGCCCGGTCACGCACTCGCTGCGCGACGCGGCCACACATCTGTACTCGGTACCCACCATCGCCTGGGATGTGGTGCGATCGGGGATCGGTCCGGTCGGAAGTGTCCGCGAGGTGCTGTCGTCGGCGGCCCGGTGGCCGCGGACGGGACGTCAGGCGTTGCAGGAGGTGTTGCCGAATGCGTCGCTCGTGCACTTCTACGGCGCATCCGAACTGAGCTTCGTGTCGTTCGACCGGGGTCTCGGCGCCGCCGACGAGCATGCGGCAGGCGAACTGTTCGACGGTGTCGACGCAGAGATTCGCGAGGGCCTGGTTCACGTGCGCAGCAACATGCTGTTCGACGGCTACCTCACCGAGGACGGCGTGGTGAACGGCCCCGCCGACGGGTGGATGACGGTGGGGGACCGTGGCCGGGTGGCGGGCAACAGCCTGCAGTTGTTCGGCCGGGACAGCGACACGGTGATCCGGGCGGGACTCAATGTGGAACCTGCCGCCATCGAGGCGGCGTTGACCGCGATTCCCGGGATCTCGGAGGCTGCGTGCATCGGAGTACCGGACAGCCGGATGGGCGAGGCACCGGCCGCCGCGATCGTGGTGGACGGCGACGGGCCGAGTTCCACCGAGATCTGGCGGCATCTGCGCGCCACGTTACCCAGCCCCAGCATGCCGGTTCAGGTTCTCGCCGTCGACAGCTTGCCTCGCACACCGCGCGGCAAGCTCGATCGTCAGGCGCTCGCCGCCACCCTGGCAGCCTCTCGAGACCGGAATCCCGCGTAGCCCGTCAGATTTCGAGGCTCAGCAGGTGGTAGCCCAGCGTCTTGCCGTGTCCGTCGAGTGCGGGTGAACCCGTGACGCCGCCGCCGAGGACGCCGGGCAACTCGAACACCATCGCCGTCAGGTTCGGCTGGCAGGTGCGCCGGGCCGGTCCGGTGATCAGTTCACCGTAGTGCGCGGCGACGACGTCCTCGGTCAGTCTCTCCGTGAGATGCCGGTAGGCGGCCCGGCTCCTGGCCAGCACGGCGACGATGAGGGTGTCCCCCTTGTCGCCGGCACGGACGTCTGCGAGTGTGTCGATCTTCTGAACAGTTGCGGGCGTGGTCATTTCGACACCTCCGTGAGATGCACCCGGGTGGGCACGAGATCGCGGGGGAGGGTGCACGAGCGGATCGCGAGTACCTCGGTCGACGACCGCCGGGCGCCGCCGCCGCCGGCCGGTCCGTTGGTGTACAGGCTTTCCACCTCCCAGCCGACGAGGTCGGCTTCCTCGCGGGTCCGTGCGCGGGCGGTGACCCGCACGCGCACCTCGTGGGCATCGGTGTCGGTGTCGAGTCCGCGGAAAGCGGCACCGGCGCCGATGTATTCGACGGAGACGGCGCCCTCGGCGAAGCCGTGCACGTCGACGAGACGTTCGGTGACGATGTCCGCGGCGAGCTGGGCACGGGGGTAGGCCCGCGGTCCCGCGTAACTGATCTGCCCCTCACCGAGCCAGCCGCCGCGGAACCCGAGGGTGACCTTCAGCTGCTGTGGGCGGGGGCGCCCCGTTGCACCGGTGACGGCGACCCGATCGGGTCCGACGCTGGTGAACGACACGTTGCCGAAGTCCGCGGTGACGTCCGGGGTCAGATACGACGTGGGATCTCCCACCTCGTACAGGAGTTGCTCGGCGCAGGTTCGTTCGGTGAGTATCCCGCCGGATCCGTCGAGTTTGCCGAAAGTCGCCGATCCGTCGGCGAGGACGTCGGCGAACGGGAAGCCGAGATCGGCCATACCCTTCACCGGTTTGGTGACGGGATCCGCGTAGTACCCGCCCGTGAGTTGTCCGGCGCATTCGAGCAGGTGCCCGATCGCGGTTGCAGCGCCGATGGTTTCGTGGTCGGCCAGGTCCCATCCGAAGTGGTGGGCGAGTGGGGCGACGTAGAGGGAAGGGTCGGCCAGACGCCCGGTGACCACGACGTCGGCGTCCAGTTCGAGCGCGGGGATCACGGCCTCCGCGCCGATGTACGCGTTCGCGGAGACGAGTTCCTCGTCGTGCTCCGACAGACGTTTCCCGGTCTCCCACACGACCGGGTCGTGGCGCAGCACCTGCTCGAGTACCGCGTCGCCCGTGATGGCAGCGATGCGCACCCGCCGGTCGGCGGACCGGGAGGCGATGCCGGAGACCAATTCGGCAGCGGCGAGAGGGTTCGCGGCACCGGCATTGGTGATCACCGTGGTCCCGGACGCGAGCGTGTGCGGGAGAACCGCGCGCATGCGTGCGGCGAGGAGCGGATCGTATCCTTCGTCCGGGTTCTCGAGTCGGCGAGAGTTTCCGGCGGCAACGGTGCGTTCGCCGAGGCATTCGAAGATCAGGTAGTCGAGGTCGGCGTGCCGGGCGAGTTTCTCGGCGGGGTCGATGCGATCCCCGGAGAACCCGGATCCGGCGCCGAGTCGCACGCTCCGCGAAGCGCTGCCGCGGGTGCTCGATGGTGTCACGGGCTCGAAGTCCTTTGCTTGTTCGACGGGCGGTGGGTGGGCCGGCCTGAGGTGGTGTCGCGGACGATTACAGCGAGATGGCACCGGTGAGCAGCGCCATGACGGTCATCACGATCGTGGTTCCGAAGGCCCAGCCGAAGATGAACCGCTGGTGCTTGCCGAGGTCCACCTTGCTCAGTCCGATCAGGATGAACGTCGCGGCGGTCAGCGGGCTGAGCGGGAACCCGGTGGTCATCTGGCCGAGGATGGCGGCGCGGCCGATCTCCGCGGGGTCGCCACCGAACGATGCGGTGGTTTCCGCCAGCACCGGTACGACGCCGAAGTAGTAGGCGTCCGGGGTGAAGACCAGGCTGAGCGGCATCGACGTGACGGCGGTGATGACGGGGATCAGGGACCCGGCGGACTGCGGAATCCAGGAGACGAAGGTCTGCGCCATCGCGGTGATCATCCCGGTGCCGTTGAGGATTCCGGTGAGCACGCCTGCCGCGAGGATCATCGCCACCACCATGGTGACGTTGCCGCCGTGCTTGGCGAACAGGGCCTGCTGGTCGTCCCACTTCGGGCGGTTGACGGCGAGCGCGAGTGCGAATGCGATGGCGAATGCCACCTCCAGCGGCACGAGCTGGAACAGCAGGATCACGATCAGAACGAGGGTGAGCACGGTATTGAACGCCATCACCGCCCGTTGGCGACCGGTGCGCACCGGCGCGTCGGAGACGTGCGGCGTGCCGGGACCACCGCCGGCGGGAGATGCCAGTTCGGTGACGCCGAGCCGTTTACGTTCCGTGCGACCGATCATGTAGGCGGCGAACAGGACCCACAGGACCCCGGCCCCCATCGCGGGCAGGACCGGCGTGAAGATGTCGGCGCTGGTCAGGTCGAGCGCGGCCATGGCGCGGACGGTCGGGCCGCCCCACGGAATCATGTTCATCAGTCCCGCAGCCAGGCAGACGATGCCGGTCAGGACGACCGGGCGCATCCCGAGTTTCTGGTAGATGGGCAGCAACGCCGAGATGGTGATCAGGAAGGTCGAGGTTCCGTCGCCGTCGAGCGCGACGAGCAGGGTCAGCACCGCGGTTCCGACGGCGATCTTGGTGGGATTTCCCCCTGCCCACCGGACGATCCGGCGGATCGCCGGGTCGAACAGTCCCACGTCGACCATCAGACTGAAATACAGGACCGCGAAGGCGATCATGATGGCGACGGGCGCGACCTTCAGCAGACCGTCGCCCACCATCTCCCCGAGGTCGGGTGCCCATCCGCCCACGATCGCGAACGCGACGGGAACGAGGATCAGTGCGACCAGCACCGAGACCCGACGGCTGAACGCCAGCGCCAGGAAACAAGCGATCGTGGCGAACCCGAGCGCGGCAACCATGTGACCTCCTTCGAAATGGAGTCTCAGTGTCGCGCGCCTCACAATT
The DNA here is from genome assembly GCF_002300195.1 of Rhodococcus sp. ACPA1. Taxonomy (NCBI): domain Bacteria; kingdom Bacillati; phylum Actinomycetota; class Actinomycetes; order Mycobacteriales; family Nocardiaceae; genus Rhodococcus; species Rhodococcus sp. ACPA1. The sequence continues at coordinate 1,032,029 of NZ_NSDX01000005.1, forward strand.
GTGCGTCAAATATCAATGGACGATCGATTCATGAGTTGAACTCATGAATACCCGGCGCATGAATACCGGCCATACTGATGCGCATGAGCATCAATCTCGGGATCTCTCACCTGAGGAGCATCGTCGCCATCGCCGACTACGCGAGCTTCACCTCGGCGGCCCACGCGCTCGACGTGTCTCAGTCCTCGCTGAGCCGCTCGGTCGCCGAGGCCGAGCGCCGACTCGACGTCACGCTGTTCGAACGCACCACTCGCCGTGTCGAGCTGACCACGCACGGGCACGAGATCATCGAGCACGCCCGGCGGATGCTCCACGACTTCGACGACGGACTCACGCAGATCGAACGATTCGTCACCGGTGACCGCGGAATCGTGACGGTGGCATGCCTGCCCTCGCTCGCGGCCACGTTCCTTCCCCCGTACGTGGTGAGCTTCCGCGAGCAGCACCCCGACGTACGCCTCCAGATACGGGACGGACTGCGGCAGGAGGTTCTCGACGCCGTGTACTCGGGCACGGTCGACCTCGCCCTGGTCACCACCTCGGGGATTCTGCCCGGCCTGCAGCAGGACGTTCTGACGAGCGACTCCTTCTATTGCGCCGTCGCGCCGACACATCCGTTCGCCGATCGGCCGGTGCTCCGGTGGTCGGATCTCGCCGGACAGCCGTTCATCGCGTTCGGACCCGAGAGCAGCATCGCGGCACCCGTCCGCCGGGCCGTCGAGGATGCGCGCATCGAACTCGGACCCGTCATGCAGGCGCAGAACATCGGCGCGGTAGCGGGATTGGCGGCGGCCGGGCTCGGTGTCACCGCGGTGCCCGAACTCGTGCTTCCCATGATCTCGTTCGCCGGTCTCGTCCACATACCGCTGCAGCCGACGGTCGAACGCACCATTTCACTCGTCCAGGTCGCCGGCCGACCCCAGACGGCGAGCACCCGCGGTTTCGTGAACATGCTTCTCGCCGACCGAACTCCTGATCGAGGAGCCGATTCCGGCTAGAGTTCCGGCATGTCACCTTCTGCCGCAGATCATCATCGACTGAACTACGTGGAGTTGTCGGTCACGGACCTCGCGGACGCGGAAGCGTTCTACCGCTCGGCATTCGACTGGGAGTTCAACTCCTACGGCCCGCAGTACGCGGGCATCGTCGGTGCGGACGGTGAGGAGGTCGGCGGCCTGCTGCAGGTGCCGGAACGGAAGCCGGCAGGCGGACCGCTGGTGCTGCTGTACTCGGTGGATCTCGACGCGTCGGTGGATGCGGTGCGGGCGGCGGGCGGCACCGTCGTCAACGGCCCGTACGACTTTCCCGGCGGGCGCCGCTTCCACTTCACCGATCCGAGTGGCAACGAACTCGGTGTCTGGTCGTCGGCCTAGTATCGGGCAGGGGATCCACGTCGTGTCTCGAAGTCAGCTTCCCTACCGCATGGCCAACGGCCTTGCCGAGAGCAGGTGTCGTTAATGGCATGTCGTATCAGTGAACTCGTGCTCGGTTGCCGCGACCCTGAGGTGCTGGCGCGGTTCTGGTGCGAGGTCCTCGACTTCGTCGTGCTCGATCGCGAGGACGACGGCTCGGTGGAGATCGGACCGCGCGAAGGGTTCGGCGGTCCGCAGCCGACGATCATCCTCAGTCGCAGGGACGAGCCGGAGAAGGGCAAATCCCGGCTGCACATCGACGTCAACGCCACCGACCGCGATCAGGACGCCGAGCTCGACCGCCTTCTGAAGCTCGGTGCGCGCCCGGCCGACATCGGCCAGACAGGGCAGGAGCAGTGGCATGTCCTGGCCGACCCCGAAGGCAATGAGTTCTGCCTGCTCAGGGCCCGCTTGGGCCCACTCTGATGCTCATCGGTCGCATCTCGACATCAGTTACGTAGGCTCCTGACCTGTGCGACAGGGCCGGTGGTCGCGCGGCGGACGAGGTGCGGCGCGAGCACGAGGTCGATCGCCTTGTCGCCGGCGATCTGAGCCAGCGCTCCGTCGACGGCGGCTTCGGCCATGTGCGTGGCGTCCTGCGAGATCGTCGTCATCTGCACGTGCGGAATCCTCGCCAGGCGGGAGTCGTCATAGCCCACGACGGAGATGTCCGCGGGCACGTCCCGGCCACGGCGGACCAGTAGGTCGAGCACGCCGGTCGCACATCGGTCGTTGAAGGCGACGACGGCGGTCGGGGGAGTGGGCAGTTCCAGAAGTTTGTGCATGCCTTCTGCGCCTTCGGTTTCCGTCGTGCCGCCCGCCACGACCGTTGCCGAAGCCGACAGTCCGTGCCGGTCCATCGCGGCCAGGAAACCGGCCCGCCGGTCGGCACCGCCGGGCGCGTCGGCGCCGTCGATGTGGGCGATGTTCCGGTGCCCGAGTTCGGTGAGATGGTCGACGGCCAGGGTGATGCCGGCGACGTCGTCGCCCCGCACGGCACCGACGCCGGGCAGGCCGCTTGCGCGCGCCACGACGAGGGTGGGCACGCGATCGGCCAGGGCGCCGAGCGCATCGGTGTCGAACCGGGTGCCGAGGAGGATCGCGGCCTCGCAGCGCTCCCGCATGAGCGCCTGGACGGCGACCTTCTCGGCACGGCTCGGGGCGACCGCGCTGAGCATCACGTCGTAACCCCGGCGGGTGGCCGCGGCGTAGATCTGTTCGACGAGGTCGCCGTGGAACGGCTGCTGCAGTTCGAAGACGACGCCGAGCAACCGGGAACTGGCCTGGCGCAGTTTCTGTGCGCGCCGATCCGGCACGTAGCCCATCTCGTCGGCGATGTCGAGCACGCGCCTGCGAGTGGCCTCGCTGGCGCCGGGAACGCCGCGCATCACGATCGAGACGAGCGCTGTGGAGACTCCTGCTGCGCGCGCTACGTCGCCCATCGTCGGACGAGCGCCACCGGTCGATCCCGCCACCGGTTCGACCACGTGCACGGCTCCTGTCTTCCGGGCCCCGGGCTGTTCCGCTCGAAGCTGCTCTTGACCAATGATCGCACGAGTTCTACGGTCTAGAACTAGAACGTACTAGTTCGCTTCGACCTCCCCCTTCCACTGCACTGGAGCGCACCCATGTCACTCACCGAAGCCGCAGCCGTCCACTCGACGGCGCCCGCTTCCCACTCGGTACGCATCGCGTTGATCGGTGCCGGACGCATCGGCTCGAATCACGCGGAGATCGTGGCCCGCCTGGTCCCGGGGGCGTCGCTCGTCGCGGTCAGCGACCCGGTCGGCGAGGCCGCGCAGCGTCTCGCCACCACGTTGGGGGCGCCGCTCGCCACCACGACCGTCGACGACGTCCTCACCAGCGACGAGGTCGATGCGGTGCTGATCACCGCCCCCGCGCGGAGTCACACGGACCTGGTCGTCGCGGCCGCGGCCGGCGGCAAGCACGTGTTCGTCGAGAAGCCGATGGCAGTGACCCTCGCCGACGCCGACCGCGCCATCGCGGCGGCCGCCGACGCCGGCATCGTCCTGCAGGTCGGGTTCAATCGCCGATTCGCTCCCGGATTCGCCGCCGCCCGCGCCGCGATCGACGCGCAGAAGGTCGGAACCCCGCAGTTGCTGCGTTCGCTGACCCGCGATCCCGGGCCGTACACCGCCGATCCGGCACGTGTTCCGCAGTGGACGATCTTCCTCGAAACGCTCATTCACGACTTCGACACGCTCTGCTTCCTCAACCCCGGCGCACGCCCGGTGCGGGTGCACGCGGTCGCCGACGCCCTGGTGCGACCGGACGCCAAGAGCGCGGGCCACCTCGACACCGCAGTGGTGACCGTTCAATTCGACAACGGTGCCATCGCCACGGCCGAGGCGAGCTTCAGCGCGCTGTACGGATACGACGTGCGCGCCGAGGTATTCGGCTCCGGCGGCATGGTCACCGCAGGCAGCGGGCTCAGCACCGACATGACCTATTACGGCCCCGCCGGGCTGCACGCCGACACCGCGCGCCGCGACACCGACCTCCTGCACTCCGCGTATCTGGGGGAACTGACCGCCTTCGTCGACGCGATCCGCACCCACACACCGGCCGTCGTCACAGGCCAGGACGCCCGCACCGCGCTGTCGATCGCACTCGCCGCCATCCGCAGCGTCGAGACCGGCTCCGCCGTCGACCTGGACGGGTGACACCGATGGCCACGTACACGCTCGCCGCCAGCGCCGAAATGCTCTACCTCGACCTGCCGTTCCTGGACCGCGTGCACCGCATCGCCGAACGCGGACTCCAGGTCGAGATCTGGGACTGGTCCACCAAGGACATCGACGCCCTCGCCGCCGTCGGCGCCGAATTCTCCTCGATGACGGGCTATCTGGAGGGCAACCTCACCGAACCCGACGGCATCGAGGCGCTGCTCACCACGGCGCAGCAGTCCCTCGATATTGCGAAACGGCTCGACTGCCCGCGGTTGAACCTGCACGGAACTGGACTCGACAACCGGGGCCTGCCCGTCCTGCCGGTCGAAACGGTCACGCCCGCAATGTGGCTCACCGCCGCCGACACCCTGCGGAAGGTCGCCGAACTCGGCGAACAGGCGGGGCGGGTGTTCACGCTCGAGAACCTCAACCTCGCCGTCGATCATCCCGGTACCCCGTTCGCGACCGCGGCCGACACTCTCGCTCTCGTCCAGGCGGTCGACAGCCCACACCTACGCATGAATCTCGATCTCTATCACGCCCAGATCGGCGAGGGGAACCTCATCGAACTCGTCCGAAAGGCGCTGCCCTACATAGGGGAGATCCAGGTCGCCGACGTCCCCGGACGCTGCGAACCCGGAACCGGCGAAATCCACTACCCGGCTGTCGCCGCGGCCCTCCGCGACATCGGCTACACCGGCGTCGTGGGGCTCGAAGGGTGGGCGGAGAACGATCCGGACGACGCGCTCGACGCGTTCGAGGCGGCCTTCGCGCACCCTTAGCGAAACCCGACGCCAGCTGCCCCGCTGTCACGCGGGGGTCATCGTCGGCGTTCGCGCGCCGATCGGTCGCTGCACGATCCCGTGGCCGGACAGGCGTCCGGTGTGGTGGGCCTCGATCATCCGCTGCTCCGCGCGCTGAGACCCGCGCAACGGCAGGGAGGAGGCGGCCGCGGCGTCGAGGAGCGCGCGCAACGCCGGTTGCTCGGCGGCCAGCGCTTTCCACGTCGCATTCAGAGGGGTGCCGTCCTCGACCGCCTGGTCGAGGCGGGCCGCGAGGTGATTGCTCCACCGGTGCTGAAGTGAGAGCAGGATGTTGTCGGCCGAGCCGAAAAGCTCGATCGCGCCGGGCACTTCGTCGAACCGCAACGCCAGTGCGGGGTCGGCGTGCGCCCGCGCCAGTATCTCTTCCAATACCGCCCGGCGTGCGCGGAAATCGTTCCACGACATCTCGGCCACCTCCGTAGTTCCGCTGATGACGGCAACGCTACGGATTCGCGGCAGCGGTTTCGCCGTGCCACGGTCGCGTTCTCGTCTCCTACCGTGGGCGGAGGGTGTCTCCGCTCCGGAGAGGACGCGCTGTGGGTGGGTCTTCGCCTACGCTGGTCGTGTGCAGGTGACGGCATTTTTTCGTCGACGCGTGGCGGAGAGTGAGTACGACTACCCGCTCGCTGTGCCGGTGTTCGCGCACATCGCCGTCGTTGCCATCGCCGGTGCGGCTGTCGCGCAACGCGACGGCTTCGTGCCGCCGGGGTGGGTCCTGCTGTGTGGCCTGGTCGCCGCGGTGACCCCCGTTGCGGGAGACATGATCAGACCGGGGGTGGTGCTTCCGCGTCCGTTCCTGGCCGTCGTCGTCATCGCGGCGGCCGCACTGTTGCTCCTGCAGCAGCCCGACACCGCGTTCGATTTCGCTCCGCTCATCCTGGTGATCCTGACCGCCGAGGTCGCGGCAACGGCGTCACTGGCCGTCAGCCTCGCCACCTTGGCTGCCGCGATGGCAGTCCTGTCTGCGTTTGCACTGACGGGCCGACTCGACGGTGCGCCTTACGCTCTCGCCGGAGTCGTGCTGGGCTGGGCCTTCGGTTACCTGATGCTCACGCAGTTGCGCCTCCTTCACCAGGAGCGGGCCTCGAAGGCGATCCAATCCGAGCAAGCCGCCACCCGTGAGCGCCAGCGAATCGCTCGCGAGGTTCACGACGTCATCGCCCACTCGCTGAGCATCACGTTGCTGCATCTGACCGCGGCCCGTCGCGCGCTCGAGCAGGACCGCGACGTCGACGACGCAGTGGACGCGCTCTCCGACGCCGAGCGACTCGGGCGGCAGGCGATGGCCGACATCCGGCGCACCGTCGGGTTGCTCGACGCAGGTCCGGCGGGCACCCGCCCCGAGCCGGGTGTCGCCGATCTTCCCGATCTGATCGACGACTTCCGCCGTGCGGGTCTGCCGGTGGCCTTCGACATGCGCGGGGACCTCTCCGCGGTGTCCGGTGCAGTCGGTCTCGGCATCTACCGCATCACGCAGGAGTCGCTGGCGAACGTCGCCAAACACGCACCCGGTGCCAGTGCCGACGTGCGACTCACGATCGAGCCGGAACGCGTGACGCTGGATATCCGCAACCCGACCCGAGACCGGGTAACCCCACCGGACGGCTCACTCGGTTCCGGTCTGCGGGGCATGCGCGAGCGCGCGGCGCTGCTCGGTGGCAAACTCCGCGCCGGCCCGGACGGCAGGGGATGGTCGGTGCACGCCGCGGTCCCACTGCCCCGAGACTCCTGCAGGCCGGCGATCCTCCGTCACATCCCGGGGCTGTCGTGACGGGCCCGGAGATCAGGGTGCTGCTGGTCGACGACCAGGAACTGGTGCGGTCGGGGTTGCGCCGTATCCTGCGGCGCAAGGACGGCTTCGTGATCGTCGGCGAATGCGCCGACGGCTCGGAGGTGCCGGGCGCGGTGGCGGAGCACACCCCGGACGTCGTGCTCATGGACCTGCGGATGAAGAAAGTCGACGGGATCCGCGCGACCCGCGATCTCCGGTCGGGCGTCCAGCCGCCGCCGGTGCTGGTGCTCACCACGTTCGACGACGACGAACTGCTGTCCGGATCGCTCCGCGCAGGTGCGGCGGGTTTCATCCTCAAGGATTCGCCGGCCGAGGACCTGATACGCGCCGTACGCACCGTTGCCGAGGGTGGCGCCTGCCTCGACCCCGCGGTGACCGGACGCGTTCTCGCCACGTATCGCACCGTCGCGCCGTCGTCCGACGGCGGCAGTAGTCGCTTCGCCGAGTTGACCGCGCGAGAACTCGATGTGCTCGCGCTCATCGGGCGTGGGCACAGCAACAGTGAGATCGGGCGTGAGCTGGGTATCTCGGGCGTGACCGTCAAGAGTCACGTCGGGCACATCTTCCTCAAACTCGATCTCCGCGACCGCGCGGCCGCCATCGTGTACGCCTTCGATCACGGCATCGTCTCCCCGGGCGACACCGGGCCGGAGCGCGTTTCCTGACGCCGGGCCGCATTCTGCGCTTACTATTCGTTCACCCCCACGAAGGAATCGATCATGATCGCAATCGGTGTGGTTCTCATCGTCATCGGCCTGATCGTCAAGATCTCGTCACTGTGGATCGCAGGCCTCGTCGTCGGCGTCGTCGGCGTCGTTCTCCTGCTCGTCGGATTGCGGGGCCGCAAGGTCGGCGGACGACAGTACTGGTACTGACAGGCTCACGCAAGGCGCACACCGGCGACGAATCGCGTGGGGAGGAGGCCGAAGGTGAATGCGGGACTGGCCGTCAGCACTCATCCTCGGATCACCACGTTACTCGACCTCTCTCGTCGTCGCTCGCACCTGAAAGGGACGGGCACTCCCAGTCACGTTGCGGCCGTGCCGTATCGAAGAATCGTGCGTGGTATGTGGTGCGCGGTTACAGTCGAGTGGGAACCGGTCACAGGGCCGGTGCGCGACCGGGGAGGGTGAGCGTATGGGGTCGGTGTCGAAGGTGCGGCGTCTCGGTATGGCCGCGGCGGTGAGTTCCGCCGCGAGCGGGCTGGCGGTCTTCGCGGGTTCGGGAGTGGCAGCGGCGGAGTTGCCGTCGCAGTGCGTCCAGTCCCAGAAGACGGTCACCTGCACGTATGCCGACAGTACCGGCGCAGTGTCTCCTTCCGGAGGCATTCACGGTGTGCCGCTGAGGATTCCGGACGGTGTTCGGAAGGTGCACATCGAGGCGGTCGGCGGCCGAGGCGGTGACAGTTGTTGCAGCACGGTCGCTTCCGGCGGCCGGGGAGCGGTAGCCGGTGGTGACGCGTGGCTCGTTCCGGGATCGACGGTGTACGTCCGGGTCGGCGAGAACGGGCACGGCGGCGGGTCGGACGCTCTGACGCAGGTCGAGGGCGGCGGGGGCAGCGGCGGCACCACCGACTGGCGCCGCAACACCACTCCGCCGAACATCAACGGCGGCGACGGGGGAGGTCTTTCGGCCGTCGTCCTCGATACCGGAAGGTCGAGCGTGCTGGTTCCGCATCGAATCGAACTGCCGCTGGTCATCGCGGCCGGAGGAGGCGGCGGCGCGTCGACCGCGAGCGGGATGGTGTCGCCCGGCGGCGATGCGGGAGCGCCGGGAGGCGGTGCGCGCGGCGGCGCGACACCGTCGGGCTACGGCTCGTTCGCGCAGGGCGGCGGACAGGGCGTGTTCGGATCCGACGGGTCGAGCCCGGCGGGGCTTGCCGGTGGTCCCGGATACGGCGGCAGCGCAGGAAGTTCCGGGGCGATGCTCCCGGCGGCCGTCGGTGACGGGATCGGGGCCGGGGGCGGAGGTGGGGCCGGCTGGTACGGCGGTGGTGGGGGCGCCGCCGGGGGACGGATCGGTGGCACCGGCGAGGCGAACGAGCCACCGGGCGGCGGAGGTGGCGGACTCTCCCTCGTGCCGTCGGGCGGCACGATCGGACTGTCTTCGACGGATTCGGTGCCCTCGGTCGTGGTCACCTTCGACCTTCCCTGAAAGGTGTGCCGGAGCCGCGGTGGGCCAACGGACCATGTATGCGTGAGTCGAAGTCACGGCAAATTGTTTCCGCAAAGTCTTGGCTGAGTCCAGAAAAGTAAGTCATAGTGGGTGGGTGCCGTCGATGCCGGATTACGCAGCGCTGCTGCGCGGGGCTGAGCTTCGCGTGACCCGTCCGCGGGTCGCGGTGTTGGAGGCCGTGCACGCGCGTCCACATGCCGATACGGAGACGATTTTCGGAGCGGTGCGCACCGTTCTGGAAGGGGTGTCCCGGCAGGCTGTGTACGACGTGCTGCACGCAGTGACCGCTGTGGGATTGGTGCGGCGGATTCAGCCGCCCGGCTCCGTTGCTCGGTACGAGTCGCGGGTCGGAGACAATCACCACCACGTCATCTGCCGGTCGTGTGGGGTCATTGCGGACGTCGACTGTGCCGTCGGCGAGGCGCCCTGCCTGACTGCGTCCGACGACAACGGTTTCCTCGTCGAGGAGGCCGAGGTCATCTACTGGGGTCTGTGCCCCGACTGCTCGACATCACAGACTTCTCGATCGAACCCATGACCACAGCCCAATTTGGTCTCTCCCGGAAGGAATGTTGTGTCCGATAGCTGCCCGGTCGCTCATGAGGGAAACACTCAGAGCACCAGTGAAAGTGAAAACCCCGTAATCCCGTCTCCCACTCCGGCGGCGAATCGCCCGAGGACGAACCGCGACTGGTGGCCGAACCAGCCGGAGCTGTCGGTGTTGCACGCCCACACGTCGAAGTCGAACCCGATGGGCGAGGACTTCGACTACGCCGAGGAGTTCGCCAAGCTCGACGTCGAGGCGCTCAAGCGCGACGTCATCGATCTCATGACGACCTCGCAGGACTGGTGGCCCGCCGACTACGGCCACTACGGCGGCCTCTTCATCCGGATGAGCTGGCACGCCGCCGGCACCTACCGCATCGCGGACGGTCGCGGCGGTGGCGGTCAGGGCGCCCAGCGTTTCGCCCCTCTCAACAGCTGGCCCGACAACGCGAGCCTCGACAAGGCCCGCCGGCTGCTCTGGCCGGTGAAGCAGAAGTACGGCAAGCAGATTTCGTGGGCGGACCTCCTCGTCTTCGCCGGCAACTGCGCCCTGGAGTCGATGGGGTTCAAGACCTTCGGGTTCGGATTCGGCCGCGAGGACATCTGGGAGCCCGAGGAGATGTACTGGGGTCCCGAGGACACCTGGCTGGGCGACGAGCGCTACAGCGGCGATCGCGAACTCTCGGGTCCGCTCGGGGCCGTGCAGATGGGTCTCATCTACGTGAACCCGGAGGGACCCAATGGCCAGCCGGATCCGCTGGCAGCCGCCCGCGACATCCGGGAGACTTTCGCCCGCATGGCGATGAACGACGTGGAGACCGCCGCGCTGATCGCAGGCGGCCACACCTTCGGCAAGACCCACGGCGCAGGCGACGCCGACCTGGTCGGTCCGGAACCGGAAGGTGCCCCGATCGAGCAGCAGGGCCTGGGCTGGAAGAGTGCCTACGGCACCGGCGTCGGCAAGGACGCGATTACCAGTGGTCTCGAGGTCGTGTGGACCCCCACACCGACGAAGTGGGACAACAGCTTCCTCGAAGTCCTGTACGGCTACGAGTGGGAGCTGACCAAGAGTCCCGCGGGTGCCTGGCAGTGGACCGCCAAGGACGGCGCGGGCGCCGGCACGATCCCCGACCCGTTCGATTCGTCGGCGGGGCGTGCTCCCACGATGCTGACCACGGACCTCTCCCTGCGCATCGACCCGGCCTACGAGAAGATCACCCGGCGTTGGCTCGATCACCCGGAGGAGTTCGCCGAGGAGTTCGCCAAGGCGTGGTACAAGCTGCTGCACCGCGACATGGGGCCCGTCACGCGCTACCTCGGCCCGTGGGTTCCGGAGGCGCAGCTGTGGCAGGACCCGGTCCCCGCAGTCGATCACCAGCTGATCGGTGACAGCGAGATCGCCGCGCTCAAGGGCAAGATCCTCGACTCGGGCCTGTCCATCTCCCAGCTCGTGTCGACCGCCTGGGCGTCGGCAGCGACCCACCGCAGCACCGACATGCGTGGCGGCGCCAACGGGGCGCGAATCCGGCTTGCGCCGCAGAAGGATTGGGAGATCAACAACCCCACCGAGCTGGCCACGGTCCTGCAGACCCTCGAACAGATCCAGCAGGACTTCAACTCGTCCCAGTCCGGCGGGGTGAAGGTCTCGCTCGCGGACCTGATCGTGCTGGCCGGCGCCGCGGCGGTCGAGAAGGCGGCGAAGAACGCCGGCAACGACATCACGGTCCCGTTCACGCCGGGGCGTACCGACGCCACGCAGGAGCAGACCGATGTGGAGTCGTTCGCCGTACTCGAGCCGAGGGCCGACGGGTTCCGCAACTACCTCCGAGAAGGGGAGAAGTTGCCTGCCGAGGCACTTCTGGTCGACCGGGCCTACATGTTGAACCTGACCGCTCCGGAAATGACGGTTCTCGTCGGCGGCCTGCGCGCACTGAACGCCAACTTCGGCCGAACGAAGCACGGCGTCTTCACCGACCGGCCCGAGGCGTTGACCAACGACTTCTTCGTCAACCTCCTCGACATGGGTACGCAGTGGAAGGGCTCGGCCTCGGCGGAGAACGTCTACGAAGGCACCGATCGTGTCACGGGTGACGCCAAGTGGACCGCCACCGCCGTCGATCTCGTCTTCGGTTCGAACTCGCAACTGCGCGCTCTCGCCGAGGTGTATGCCACCGACGACGCGCAGCAGAAGTTCGCGCAGGACTTCGTATCTGCCTGGAACAAGGTGATGAACCTCGACCGGTTCGACCTCGACTGATCACGGTTGATCGGCCCCGGCCGATCAACCGTCACCTGGCCCGCCACCCGCGAGTTGATCTCGCCGGGTGTCGGGCCAGATTTGTGACGAATGTCAGAGGTGTGGGAGCGCCGCGGTGAGAAAGACTGTGCCGGCGGCGATTCCGAAAGCACCGGTGAGAATGCCCAGCAGTGCTTCCAGAGACTTGGGCTCGCTTCCTTCGACGGCAGGGTGGTGGTTTGCGGCGATGCCGGCAGCGATGGCGCAGACGCCGAGAACGATGCCGAATCCGAACGTCCAGAACATTACTATCGACAGTGCCCCCAGCATGACCGAGATGTCGCTCCAGTGTTCGCCCTGCAGGTGCTGTGGTCTGGCGAGCCGGGAGAATCGTGCCGGGGGGCTGTCGGGATTGTGTCGCGACGATCCGTTGTGGACTTCCAGCAAAGATCGGGTCATCGGCGGAGCCTCGGCGAGTCGATCGGAACGCAGCACAGCAACACACCTCCCGTGATCGTCAAAATGGCCCGCCACCTCGGCGAGCACCTCAACCACTGTGCAGAAGAAATTTAGCACTCGGCAATCTTGAGTGCCAGTTCCGGTGGTGTCAGCCGAAACCTGGATGGCCGCTATCGAATGGTTACTGCGTCGGAAGCTGGTCGTTCGGACGCCGCGGTGCTAAATTCCGGATTGCACAGTGGGCCGCGCCCGCCGCCGTGACGGGCGCGCAGGAATTCGGGAGGTGCAGTGCTGTGCGTCGAGAAGAAGACGGATCGTCGAATCAGAGTGCGCAACGTCGCGTTACGGAACTGCGCGAGGACGAGCCCATTCGGTCGCCGGACCCCAGTCCGCTCAGCAGTTGGTGGGATCGGGTTGTGTGGGGTGCGCGGGGGTCGACGGCATGACGAGCCCGTCGTCCGACGCAGGGTTCAGCCGGTCGACAGCCTTTCCGCGTTTCGCACCGCGGTCTCGAGGTGCCTGTCCGCGGTGCTCAGGTCGAGCCGGGCATCGCTGAGGCTGTCGATCACCTGTTCCTTCGGAGCGCCGTCGGTTGTGCGGTCGAGTGTGTCGAACGCGTCGGTCAACTCCTTGATGCGGTTCTCGAGTGCTTGCAGATCGAAGCGCAACCGAGCGGTGCGCTCCACCAGGTCGTCGACGTCCACAGCTGCCCCTTTCATCCCCGGACGCGCTGTCGCATCACCACTACGTCCGTCTACCCGTGGATCCGAGCGTGAAACCCGGCCGCGAGTGGCTGCCTATCGATACACCAGACCGCCGTCGATCAGTCCCGCCTGCCCGGTCATGTAGTCGGAATCCGGACCGGCCAGATACGAGACGTACGCGGCGACGTCCTCGGGTGTCTGCGCGCGTCCGAGGGCGATGCCGCCGACGAACTTCTCGAACGTGGCGCCCTTCGGTGCGCCGGTGAGGGCCGAGAACCGCTCGTCGATGGTGACCCACATGTCGGTGCCGACGACGCCGGGGCAGTAGGCGTTGACGGTGATGCCGTCGGACGCGTACTCCTTCGCCGCGGCCTGGGTGAGTCCGCGGACGGCGAACTTGGTCGCCGAATACACGCCGAGCATCGGGAATCCCTCGTGGCCGGCGATCGACGACGCGTTGATGATCTTTCCACCATGTCCCCGTGCTCGGAACTTGGCTGCCCCGACTTGGATTCCCCACAGCACGCCTTCGACGTTCACGGCGAGGATGCGTGAGACCTCCTCCGGTGTCACGTCGGCGATCGGGTTGACCTGGGCGATTCCCGCGTTGTTGACGATGATGTCGAAGCCGCCCAGTTCGCGCTCGGTCCGGTCGACAGCAGACTGCACCTGATCGCGGTCCGTCACGTCGGCGACCAGTGAGATCGCCTTCACGCCTACCGCCCGGACCTCGTCGGCCACCGCATCGACCCGGTCGCCGTTGACGTCGACGAGCGAGATGTCGGCGCCGTCCGACGCCAATCGCAATGCGATCGCGCGTCCGATGCCCTGGCCCGCGCCGGTGATCAACGCGACTTTGCCCTTGATGCTCATCCCTAGCTCCTGTCCATCGTGACGGTCCTCACACGAGAGCCAAGCATCGCCAGGGCGGGTATTCAAGGGTTGCAGTCGGTTGCACTGCTGCCCCGCCCGCTGTCGATTACGTTCGCTCCCAATCGAAGTGGGTGGAACCCGGCTCTGGTCGAGCGCTCGCATCCCCGGTAGGCTCGGCCGGGTGAGTACCACCGGTTCGGTTCGACACCGCCTTCCCGCGGTCGGCTCGGGCGTCGATCTACCCCGGCACGCGAGGTTGTTGAGTCAAGTGCACGATGCCGTGCTGTCGGGACGGCAACCGCCCGCGCAACCGCGCGACGTCGTCGGCCGGTCGTGGTCGCGGCTACAAGCGGACGGGGTCAGCCCCGACCGCTGCGAGGACGTGGTGCTCGCCGACTATGCCGAGGTCGAGGCCCGGCGTACGCGAACTGCCCTGCGATCGGTCCTTCCCGAGCTTCGCAACGCGTTGACCCAGGTGGCGGAAGACGCGAACTTCATCGTGGTGATCGCGGACGCCGACGGGGTGGTGCTGTGGCGCGAAGGGTCACGCGGCGTGCGAAAGGCCGCCGACGCGCTGGGGTTCATGGAGGGCGCCCGTTGGTCCGAGAGGTCGGTGGGCACGAATTCCATCGGAACAGCGCTGGTGGAAGATGCTCCCGTGCAGCTGTTCTCGGCAGAGCACTACGCACGGTCGCACTGCGGGTGGTCGTGTACCGGGTCTCCGGTGCACGATCCACGCAGCGGCGAGGTACTCGGCGTCGTCGACATCAGTGGCTCGGCGATGTCGGTTCATCCGACGACGGTGGCACTGGTGCAGACGGCGGTCCGGTTGGCCGAGGCCACACTGTGGCAGGAGCACACGATCACTCTCGAGAAGCTCCGCGGTCATGCGGCACCGGTGCTCGGGGCGACCGCCGGTCCGGCGCTCGTGGTGGACCGGCACGGCTGGGTCGCCGACGCCCGCGGGCTCGCCGTTCCCGACCGGGTGTCACCCCCGTGCCCGGGCATGCCACTGCTCGTGCCCGGGTTGGGGCTGTGCATGCCGGAACCGCTCGGTGACGGCTGGCTGGTGCGACGCGGAGGCAGACCGACGACCATCGCAGTGGAACTCGATCTCGGTGACACCCCGCGAGCAACGGTGCGAGGCGACACGAGCTGGACCCGAGCCCTCTCACCCCGCCACGCGCAGATCCTGCGACTGTTGACCGAAACAGGTTCCGCCGGAATCGATGCCGCGTCACTGAGTGTGGCACTGTTCGGTGACCGCGACCACGTGGTGGCCGTGCGCGCCGAGATCTCCCGTCTCCGGAAGAGCCTCGGCCCCGTTCTGTCCACCCATCCCTATCGGTTCGCGGACGGCGTCGACGTGCACGTCGACGGTTGACGCGAAGCTCCGAATCGAGGTGGCTGACGCCGCGCCGATGACCCGAATCGTTGATTACGGGCCGACACTCCTGTCGGGTTCGACGGCTGCGAGGTGAGTGAGAGGGTCCGCGAGGTCGCGGCCGTGGTGGGCCATCGCCTGTGCGTAGAGGCGGCCGGCGCGGTAGGAGGAGCGGACGAGGGGTCCGGCCATGACGCCGGCGAAGCCGATTTCCTCGGCGGTCTTGGAGTGCTCGACGAATTCCTCGGGCTTGACCCACCGTTCGACGGGGTGGTGGCGGGGGGAGGGGCGCAGGTACTGGGTGATGGTGATGATGTCGCAGCCGGCGTCGTGCAGGTCGTGCAGCGCCTGGGTGACCTCGTCGGGGGTTTCGCCCATGCCGAGGATGAGGTTGGACTTGGTGACGAGGTTGTCTTCGCGGGCGGCGGTGATCACGAAGAGGCTGCGCTGGTAGCGGAACGCGGGCCGGATCCGCTTGAAGATGCGGGGGACGGTTTCGACGTTGTGGGCGAGCACCTCGGGGCGGGTGGAGAACACCTCGGCGAGCTGGTCGGGCTTGGCGCCAAAGTCGGGGATGAGCAGTTCGACGCCGGTGCCGGGATTGAGCTGGTGGATCAGGCGGACGGTTTCGGCGTAGAGCCAGGCGCCGCCGTCGGGGAGGTCGTCGCGGGCGACGCCGGTGATGGTGGAGTAGCGCAGTCCCATCGCCTGGACGGATTCGGCGACGCGGCGGGGTTCGTCGCGGTCGAGGTCGTCGGGTTTGCCGGTGTCGATCTGGCAGAAGTCGCAGCGGCGGGTGCATTGCTGCCCGCCGATGAGGAAGGTCGCTTCGCGGTCTTCCCAGCATTCGTAGATGTTGGGGCAGCCGGCTTCTTCGCAGACGGTGTGCAAACCCTCGCGCTTGACGAGGCTCTCGAGCTCGGAGTATTCCGGGCCCATCTTCGCTCTCGTCTTGATCCAGTTCGGTTTGCGTTCGATCGGAGTCTCCGCATTCCGGATCTCCAGTCGAAGCAGCTTGCGGCCGGGCGGGGCCTGCGCGGCGTCGGACGATGTTCCTGGTGTGGCAGTCACGTGTCGATTCCTGGGGGTGGTTCCGCCGAACCGTGGTGCCGGAGGGCGACCACGGCTCGGCGGGAGTGCTACATGTTGATCGGGCGACCCAGCGCGGCCAGGACAGATTCGTGCATGGCCTCGGACAGCGTCGGGTGCGCGAAGATCACTTCCGCGAGATCGTCGCCGGTGGCCTCCAGGGATCGGGCGATGCCGAAGCCCTGGATCTGCTCGGTGACATCGGGACCGACCATGTGGGCGCCGAGTAGCTCCCCGCTGTCGGCGTCGAAGATGGTCTTGACGAACCCGTCCGCTTCACCGATGGCGAGCGCTTTGCCGGAGGCCTGCAGATCGAACTGCCCGATCTGCAGGGAACGACCGGTCGCCCGCGCCTGGTCCTCGGTGAGGCCGAGGCTGGCGACCTGGGGCCGGGCGTACGTGCACCCGGGGACATAGTCCTTGTCCAGCGGGGTCACGTGCGCGACGCCCGCCAGCTTGTCGACACACAGCACGCCTTCGTGGCCGGCCTTGTGGGCGAGGCACGGGGCGCCTGCGACGTCGCCGATAGCGTAGACCCCGAATGCGGTCGTGCGGCACCACTGGTCGGTGGTGACGAAGCCACCGTCGACCTCGACGCCGAGGTCCTCGAGTCCCACATCCTCGACGTTGCCCTGGATGCCGGCTGCGACGAGAACCCGCTCCACGACACGCTGTTCGAGGGTTCCGTCCGCCGATCTCACCGTCACAGCGACGGAGTCCGCGCCGACCGTGAGTTCGGATACCGAGGCGCCGGTGTGGATCTCGATCCCGCGCTTCTCGAACTGCCGGCGCACGTGGCCGGCCACCGCGGCATCCTCGACTGGCATGATCTGCGGTGCCAGCTCTACGAGCGTGACCTCGCTGCCCAGATCGTGGTAGAGGCTGGCGAACTCGACGCCGATGGCACCGGAGCCGATGACCAGCAACGACTTCGGTAGGTCCTGGGGAACCAGTGCGTCGAAGTAGGTCCAGACCCGATCGCCGTCCGGTGTCACCCCGGGCACCGACCGTGGGCGCGCACCCGTGGCCAGGACGATGTGGTCGGCCCGGTACTCGGTGAGCGGCGAACCCGAGTCCGCGGTCTCCCGAACCCCCACGACGCCCTTTCCGGTCAGGCGTGCGGTGCCGGTGATCACGTCGATACCGTTCTTCTTCATCAGATATCCGATGCCGTCGGACAACCGGCCCGACACCCCACGGCTGAACTCGACCAGCTGTGCCATGTCGAATTCCACACCGCTGGTGGAGAATCCGAGGGGACGCAGATTCGCCAGCGTGTGGGCAACGTCGGCACCGTGCAGGAGTGCCTTGGTGGGAATGCAACCCCAGTTGAGGCAGATACCGCCGAGCCTGTCCCGTTCGATCACCGCGGTGCGGAGTCCGTGCTGAGCGGCGCGGATGGCGGCGACGTAGCCGCCGGGGCCGCTTCCGATCACCAGAACGTCGTATTTGTCAGTCATCTATACCCCCTAGACCAGCATCAACGCGGGTGATTCGATGAAGCGCCGCAGTTCCTGCAGGAACGTCGCGCCGAGGGCGCCGTCGATCACCCGGTGGTCGCAGGAGAGCGTCACGGTCAGCACCGTGCGGACTTCCACCCGGCCGTCCACGACGACCGGCCGTTGCTGCCCCGCCCCGACGGCGAGGATTGCGCCCTGTGGTGGGTTGATGATCGCGTCGAATTCGCGCACGCCGAACATGCCGAGGTTCGAGATGGTGAACGTGCCGCCCTGGAACTCCGCGGGGGTCAGCTTGCCGGTCTTGGCCTTCGTCACCAGTGCGTGGACCTCACCGGAGATCTCGGCGAGGCTCTTGCTCTCCGCCCCCCGAACGATGGGCGTGATCAGACCCGACGGCAGGGCGACGGCCACCGAGATGTCGGCGGCGGAGAATCTCAGCACCGCCTGTGCCGCTTCGTCGAACTGGACGTTGACATCGGGGACCTTGCGCAGCGCCGCCGCGCAGGCCTTGACGACGAAGTCGTTGACCGACAGCTTGACCGAGGGCACGGTCGCGTTGATCTCCTTGCGGAGTGCGAGGAGATTGTCGATCTCGAGGTCCACGGTGAGCCGGAAGTGCGGGGCGTTGCGCTTCGATTCCTGCAGACGCTGACCGATCGCCTTGCGCATCGAGTTGAACGGGATCGTCTCGAACTCGGGTGCCGTGTGCTGCGGGGTGTCCGCGCCGCCCGTGGACGCCGCCATCGGATCGGGAACGAGCCGAAACGTCCGTTCGGCCTCCCGGACATCTGCCTCGCAGACGCGTCCCCGCGAACCGGTGGCCCGGCAATCGTGCAGATTGATGCCGAGGGATTTCGCCAGTCGACGCGCCACCGGCGTCGCATCGACTCCGCTGTCGTCGTCGGAGGTGCGTCCGGGCACACTCGATCGGGTCGGAGACGGTGCTTCCGCGACGGTTCCACCTGCCGAACGAATCGCGTCGTGGACATCCGCGACGGAGATCCGGCCTTCGCGACCGGTCCCGGCCACACGGCGCAGGTCGATCGACAATTCGTCTGCCAATCGGCGGGAGTGTGGTGTCGCGAACACGTCACCCATCGTCTGTCCCCGTAGTGAATCCGGGACGGTGGTTGTGCCGGGAGTCCTCTCCGACTCCTGTGCCGCCGGCGCTGACGGGGTGGGTGTCACGCGCGGTTCCGCGGGGGTGGGTTGTCCACCCGGCGACCGCTCGGGCTCGGATGCGGGGACGGAATCCGCTCCGATGCCGGTCAGGAATTCCTCGATCTCGGCGTCGGAAACGGCCGCGTCAGCCGACACGGCCAGAACCGCACCCACCGGCAACGTGGCACCCGGCCTGGCGACGATGCGACGAAGCGCTCCGTCGAACGGCGCCTCCAACTCGTTGGTGATCTTGCTGGTCTCGATCTCGCAGATCAGATCGCCCTTCGAAAAGGGGGTTCCTTCGTCGATCAACCACTCGGTGACGGTGCCCTCGTCCATGGACAGGCCCCATTTGGGAACTTCGATCAGTTTGATGTCACTCATGGTCAGGCGGTCACCACCTTGCGTACCGCGGCCTCGATGCGTGCCGCGTTGGGAAGCCATGCCTGTTCGAGCACGGGGGAGAATGGCACCGGGGTGTGCGGTGGGGTGACCAGTTCGATCGGTGCCTTCAGCGAACCGAACGCCTTGGTGGCGATCAGCGCTGCGACGTCGTGGCCGAATCCGCAGCGTGCCGCGGACTCGTCGACGATCACCACCCGCCCGGTGGACGCGACGGATTCGAGGATGCCCTCCTCGTCGAGGGGTGAGACGGTCCGCGGGTCGACCACTTCGACGGAGATGCCTTCCGTGGCAAGTTTGTCGGCGGCCGTGTTGGCGGCATTCACCATGGCCGAGAGCGCGATGATCGTGACGTCCGTGCCTTCCCGGGTGTAGTTGGCTACGCCGAACGGGATGGTGTACGGCTCGTCGGGCACCTCCCCCTTGAGGTCGTACAGCGTCTTGTGCTCGCAGAAGACCACCGGGTCGTCATCGCGAATGGATTGGATGAGAAGGCCTTTGGCGTCGTACGCGTTGGACGGGGCCACCACCTTGAGGCCGGGGACCGCGGCGAACACGTTGTACGGGGACTGCGAATGCTGCGCCGCCGCCGAGAATCCGGCGCCGATCATGCCGCGCACCACAAGTGGGGTGCGCGCCTTCCCGCCGAACATGTAGCGGAATTTCGCGGCCTGGTTGTACAGGGCGTCGTAGCAGACTCCGAAGAAGTCCATGAACATCAGTTCGGCGACCGGACGCAGCCCGGTCAACGCGGCGCCGGCCGCCATGCCGATGATCGCGGACTCGGTGATCGGGGTGTCGATGACCCGGTCGGAACCGAATTCGGTCCACAAGCCCTTGGTCACACCCAGCACACCACCGAACGCCTCGAGCTTCCCGGACTCGAGTTCCGGGTTGGTCCCCGCCTGGCCACCACGCAGATCCTCACCGATCTGCACTACCGTCGCATCGCGTTCCATCTCCTGGGCGAGCGCGGCCTTGATTGCTTCGCGGTACGTCGTCTTCGACGTTGTCATCTCTGTTCTCACTCTCAGTACGACACGTAGACGTCGGTCAGAAGGTTTGCCAACGGCGGATATTCGGCTTGCCGCGCCTTCGCGACGGCGTCGTCCACGCGGGCTCGTGCGTCGGAATCGATCGCATCGAGTTCCTTCGCCGACACCTTCTTGCTGTCCGGGTGGTTGCGGAAGTTCAGCAGCGGGTCTTTCGTCTTGCGCAGTTCCGCGACCTGCTCCGCGGTGCGATACAGCTGCGCGTCACCTTCGAAGTGTCCGTGCCAGCGGTACGCGATCGCCTCGATCGAGGTGGGACCGCCTCCCATCCGGGCACGCTCGACGGCCTCACGGGTCGCCTCGTGCACGGCGAAGAAGTCGGTTCCGTCGACGGTGACGGCGGGCATCCCGAAGGATGCCGCGCGGGAGGCGATGCTGGGTGCGCCGACGGCGTAGTCCCGTCCGGTGGCCTCGCCGAATCCGTTGTTCTCGGTGACGAAGATGATGGGAAGGTCGAGCACGACAGCCATGTTCATGGCCTCGAAGACCGTTCCCTGGTTGGAGCCGCCGTCGCCGGTGAACGAGGCCGCGACGCCGCCGTTTCGCAATGTCTTCGCACTGAGCGCCGCACCGATGGCCAGGGAGGGTGCCCCGCCGACGATGGCGTTCGCGCCCAGCATGCCCACGGACAGGTCGGCGATGTGCATGGAACCGCCCTTGCCGTGGCAGAGGCCGTCGTCCTTGCCGAAGATCTCCGCCATCATCCCGTGGAGGTCGCAACCCTTGGCGATGCAGTGCCCGTGGCCGCGGTGGGTGGACCCGATGTAATCGGTGTCCTGCAGGTTCTCGCACACGCCGACGGCAATGGCTTCCTGACCGGAGTACAGGTGAATGAAGCCGGGGATGTCGCCGGTGGCGTTCTCTTCGTGGAGACGGTCTTCGAACGCGCGGATCTCGGACATCCTCCGATACGCGCTCAGTAGCGAGTTCTTGTTCAGCGCCATTGCACTCCCTTGGTTTCTCCGTTGTCGCCGGCCACGTCGGGGCCCGTCTCCGATCGCACTGCGGCGTCGGAACGGTTCGTGCCTCGTGTAACCCGGGACATGAATGTAGGGAGATATGACGTGCGCAATAAACGTTGCAGCCGATTGCAATGGTTCGATCGAGGGATGCGAAACAACGACGCGGACGAGGTTCATCGAAAGCTCGTCAGGGTCAATATTCCGAACGTGACGGCCGCCCGTGATGGCGGCACTCGGGGTCACCGAGACCGAGGTGAAGGACTCGTAGTCGGAAGGGATTGACACAGCATTGATCACGGCGTTTGACTGGAACGCAAGCTCGTGTGGGCTCGCCCGATGGTGTTCTGGGAGGTTGACGTATGCGCGGCACAGGGTTAACGGGTCCGGGCCACCGACGCGGAGCAACCTCCCATCGCAGGACCATCTGGGTACTGGCACTGGTGGGTGTGTGCGTTCTCTCCCCGACAATCACCCAGACAGCCAGCGCAGACCCGGCAGCGGCCACCGTCGACACCGGGTTCGCGATCCCCTTCGCCGGGGCACCCGGCTATGAGAGCCTGGCTCCGACGCAAGTGACCAGTCCGGGGCAGCTCAACCAGCCACTCGGTCAGCAAGCGGCGGACGAGATTGCCGGCCAGGTGGGGCTCACCAGGGCTGACGCTTTATCCGAACAGCAGTATCGCGACCTCATCACCGGCGGCGGAGTCGGCGGCAGCCGCGAAGCTGCCGAGGTGATCGATGCATGCGCCCAGATCCTCACCAACACGAACGGCCGTCCGCTGTATTCCAACGTCGATGGACACCTCACACCGTCGGTTCTGGCCGGCTACGGGCTCTACGTGAACACGAGCGGACTGTTGGAGAGTCCGGCCAACGCGGACGCCCCGACGAGGCAGGTGAACTCATTGATCGCTCCCGGCGGGTTCGTGGGTACCTGGTTGAGGAACAATGATGCGACACGAACCCTGATAGCTCTCTACCGGTCGGCGTACACCGTGCAAGCGGTCTACGGCTTCGCAGCGCAACAGATTTCGGGCGCAGCTCAACTGGTGACGAACACCAAGGGGGGTGTGAGTTCGGAGGTAGGCATGTCGATGGCGCCGCCGCTCTGGATAGTGAACTTTGCCCTGCTCTACATACTGAATCCTTCCCTGGCGGCCGCGATGCCTGCCCACTGGACTCCCATTCCGCCGCCGGTCGCCGACGCAATACACTCGAGCCCCACCGGTCAGATTCCTTTCAGCGACTATGCGTCCTACTTCCAGTGACTCGATTCCGGAGCCCGGCGAGATGCATTGACGTCGAGATGGCCGAGTTGTTCGACCATGTAGGTCACGGCGTTGTCGATTTTGCGGCGCCAGAGCAGCGTCACCTCTTCGGGCTCGTGGGCCTCGAGGGCATGGAATATCGCGGTGTCGTCGGCGACGATCTCATCGACCGAGTACGCGTATTCCAGACCGAGAATCGAGACGAACATCCGCAACTGCAGCGACAGTCGGAAAACATCTTCTCGATTCTCGGCATGTCGGCTGCGGCAGCGAGGGCGTCCTGCCACCGGATGTCGGCGTCGCCCGTGCCGGGAATGTCGCGCATGCGCGACATTCCGGACGACGTCGTCCAGGGCGTCCCTGATCGGTCCGCGGGAGACACCGAGCCGGGTGGCGAGAGGCTTTTCCGCGATGCGCTGCCCGGCCGGAAAACGCCGCTGGCGAGTGACTCGCGGAGTGCTTCGACCACTGCCGAGGCCAATCTCGTTGAGGGGGAACGTGGCTGGTCGTCTTTCGGTCGCGGACCTGGAGGTGGGCCGACGAGAAGTCTGGGTGGGTAAGGCGCGAACCCACGAAAACGGTGCGCCGGTTACTCCGCCCACCGGCGCACCTCGTGTGCGAGATCGCGCAGTCCCGGCGATTGCCGAGGGTCGAGGACTTCGGTGATCGAGTTCAGTTGCGCGAGCCACGAGTCCGAATGCCCTCGTTCCGCATAGTTCCCACGTGACTCGCACGAACCTGCGGGTCCCGTTCTATGATGTTGCGATGAGGGCAGATCCGCGCCGCGCACGGGTGGACGATGTGCATGAGTTGGCCTTGGGTATGCCCCACGTCAAGGTCGAATGTGGGCCGCGGGGCAATCCTGTCTATCAGGTCGGCGGCAAATCGTTTGTGTTCTTCCGAACGCCTCGCCCCGATGCCTTCGATCCTCGTACCGGTGAACGATATACGGATGTGATCGTGTTCTGGGTGCCGTCCGAGTCCGACAAGCAAGCAATGGTTCAAGACCCGGCGTCGCCGTTCTTTACCACTCCGCATTTCGACGGACATCCGTCGGTGCTACTGCGGGCAAGTCGAATTGGTGATCTGACGCTGCAGGAGCTGACTGAGGTGGTTCAGGATGCTTGGCTCTGTCGGGCATCTCCGGCCAGGGCTTCGGCGTGGCTCGCCGCGCACCGTCTTTCGTAGCGCAGGCTCAAGATCGCCCCGGTCGCCCGGACCGGGTGACCCAGCGCGATCCCACCACCGTAGGGGTTGGGGTTGGTCTTCTCCGGGTTCGGATTCGCGTCCCGGATCACCGCGACCGCCTTCGACGCGAACGCCTCGTTCAGCACGATCACATCGCACACCGGGCCGCCGGTGCCGCGGCGATCGAGCCGCCAAGTGCCCCGCAGGGGCAAGTCCCGGCAGAGAGCTGGTCGCGCTAGTGGCCTAGCGTCGCGCCGCAACCTGACTGCCCGACCGCCCGGACCTCGTGCCGGGATCGCCCCTGTCACGCCCGAAAGACGTAACCGATCCCCCGTACGGTGTGGATCATTCGTCGAGCGCCCGTGGCTTCCAGCTTGCCTCGCAGCGAACTGATACACACGTTCAGCACGTTCGACCGTGCCGCCATCGACACCGGCAGCGCCCAGATGGTGCGGAGGAGATCTTCGCGGGAAACGACGCGCCCGACCTCCTTGGCAAGGACGACCAGAACATTGAATTCCTGTCGGCTCACGTCGACCCATTGGCCGTTGGAGTGAACGGTTCTCCCGGTAAGGCTGATGGTCAACGCGGGGAAGGCGAGGTCCTCGACCGGTGCCCAGCGCACACGGCGAAGAACGGCGCGGAACCGCGCTGCGAGTTCGGGCACGGTGCAGGGCATCACCACGTGGTCGTCGGCGCCGGCATCGAGGATGGCGATGCGGTCGGCGCTGGACGCGGTGCTGCTGATGACACAAATTCCGGCAGCGACTCCGTCGAGTCGCTGCCGTTGAACCGTGGACACGATCTCGACCCCCTCTCGTTGAAAATAGGCGATCAAATCGGGGCACAGTGCGTCGAGTCTGCTCGGAGTCAGGTCGCGGAGGTCGGTGCAGGACACCCGAAGGCCGTGGGATCCGAGCTTGCTCAGCAGGTTCGGCGACCCGACGCCCACCAGCAGTACCGAGGGTTGTGTGAGCTCATCTGACGCGAGGCAAGTCACGGATCCGATCCTCTTCCGGAAGTACCAACGGAGATGACATCTGCATCGGCATGCTGCAACAGATCTCGCGAAGAAGGTCTCGGCACAGCACGGCCCAGGAGGGCGGGGCAAGTTCACCTGCGGTCACGTTCATCTGCGAACTCCGGATTGCTCGGGGGCGGCGGTGGCGCCCTGGGGACGTTCCAGTCCGTCGGGCACGCTGCCCGGCTTCATCGTGACCCCCATTACATCCCATGCTTGCCGTTATTGGCAAGATTCATTTACCATTAATGGGTCACTTGTTCCCCAGGAGGTATCCATGTCAGAAGATCTCGAGGGCGTCTACTCGGCGGTCGCCACTCCGTTCACCCAGGATCAGCATCTCGATGAGGCCGGTCTGCGCCGGTTGGTCGACCGCACCATCGAATCTGGGATTCACGGGCTCGTCCCGCTGGGCTCGACGGGTGAGTTCTTCGCCCTGAGCCGCGGCGAACGCGAGTGCGCGCTGGAGGTGGTGCTCGAGCAGACCGCAGGGCGGGTGCCGGTGGTGCCGCACACCGGTGCGACCAGCACCGCCGAGGCGATCGCTCTGTCCCAGCACGCGGAGAAGGCGGGTGCGACCGCGCTGATGCTGGTGGCGCCGTACTACGAGCCGTTCAGCATCGAAGAGGTCAAGAGCTACTACAAGGACGTCGCCGGATCGGTGTCGATCCCCGTGATGGCCTACAACCTGCCGGCCGCGACCGGGGTGAACCTGACCCCGCAGATCCTCGGTGAACTGATCGACGAGGTTCCCAACGTCAGATACGTCAAGGACACCAGCGGTGACTTCACCGCCGCGGCGCAGCTCATCCATGAGTTCGGGGACAGGGTCTCGGTGTTCGTGGGTTGGGACACCCTCTTCTATGCCGCCCTGCTCGAGGGTGCCGCCGGTTCGGTCATCGGTGCGGCGAACGTGGTGCCGCGTCAGCTGATCGCCGTGTACGACGCCATCCAGGCGAGCGACCTCGCGCTGGCTCGTAAGCTGTGGGCCACGCTGTTCCCGGTGATGAGCACCCTCGTCAGCGGTGGATACACCGCGGCCGTCAAGGCCGGCATGGAACTGGTCGGTCACCCCGCCGGGCCGCAGCGGGCACCCGGTGCCGCCCTGACCGGTCCTCGCCTTCGCGAGCTCGAAAAGGCCCTCGCGGCACTGTAAGCGGGGACATCCCGCCCCCGTCGGCATCTATGATCGCCGGCCCCGACATGGGGCCGGCGATCATCGTTGTGGGCGGGGTTTCTTGCTGTGCGGGAATCTGAATCGGCCACACCGATCGGGAGATGATCGACCGTGGTGTGTTCTCGATCGCGTCGAGGACGACCTGGAGTGCTCTGTCCACGAGTCGGTCTCGCCCTTGCCATGTCATGTCGCGCAGTGAGCCGAGTGCGTACCGTCATGGTGCCTCGGCGCGGGCGGCGGCGTCGGTCCGCTCCGACGCACGACGAACGGCGGGGGACGAAGTCGTGACTTCGTCTCCCGCCGTGCGGATTTCGGCCTAGTGGCCGTCCCCGTCTGGTTTCATGCGCGACCGGCGCGGAGCCGTTCGGCGACCTCGATGGCGTCACCTTCGGGTGCGGTGGAGTCGGCGCCCGGCTTCGCGATCACCAGGTAGAGGAACCCGGCGACGGTGATAATGGAGAACCCGATCAGCGCGATCCAGCGGTCGACGAACGGGAGGCTCTCGTCGCCGCTGGGCCGGGCCAGGATGATCATGGCGATGATGCCGTAGACCAGGGCAGCGATGTTGACGGCGACGCCCAGTTTGCCCAGGGTCCACGGTCCGCCCGGCTTCCAGCCCTTGAACCGCATCCGCAGCGCGGCCAGGACCACCATCTGGAAGGCAAAGTAGGCGGCGATGACCTGGAACGCGGCGATCCGGAACAGCGAGTCGGGGAAGAAGTAGACGAAGACCGTGAGCAGCACCGGCGCGACGTTGATACCGAGCAGTGCGTTGACCGGGATGTGGCTCGAGGAGGTGCGGGCGAAGAAGTGGCTGCCGGGGAACATGTCGTCGCGGGCGAACGAGTACACCAGCCGGCTGACGGCCGTCTGCTGGCCCATGACACCGGCCAGGAAGGAGGTCAGTGCAATGACGAGGAACGCCTTGGAACCGACCGTGCCGAGGCTGCCCTGCAGGATCGTCGGGATGGGGTTGGCGTCCTCCCCGGCCACGACGGCGGCCAGATCCGGGCAGGCGAGGACGAATCCGGAGAAGGCGAGCAGGGCGGCACCGCCGCCGACGAGGACCGTCAATGCCATCGCCCGAGGAATGGCGCGGGCCGGATTGGGGGTTTCCTCGGCGACCTCGCCGCAGGCCTCGAAGCCGTAGAACATGTACAGGCCCACCAGTGATGCTCCGATGAAGGCATAGATGTAACTCTGCCCGCCTCCGGCGCCCATGGTGTCGAAGAAGACCGAGAAGGGCTGCTTGCGCTCGAAGATCAGCAGATACAGGCCGATCGCGACGACGCCGATGAGTTCTGCGGTCAGGCCGACGACGGAGATCCGGGCGAGGGTCTTGGTGCCGGTGAGGTTGAACAGCAGGCAGACGGTCAGCA
The DNA here is from genome assembly GCF_002300195.1 of Rhodococcus sp. ACPA1. Taxonomy (NCBI): domain Bacteria; kingdom Bacillati; phylum Actinomycetota; class Actinomycetes; order Mycobacteriales; family Nocardiaceae; genus Rhodococcus; species Rhodococcus sp. ACPA1. The sequence continues at coordinate 1,059,283 of NZ_NSDX01000005.1, forward strand.
CCGACAGGGTGATGACGAGTTTCTGCAGCCCGGTGGCCGAGACCGACGGCTCGTCCGCGGTGCCGAACAGCAAACTTGCGATGAAGTCGGAGCTGAACATGGCAGTGGTGGTGATGCCGATGGTGATGGCACAGATGTAGACCCACGACATCAGCCAGGCGTACTGGCCGTTCCAGAGCCGGCGCGCCCATTGATACAGGCCGCCCGCGAGCGGGAACTGGGAGACGATCTCACCGAAGACCAGGGCGACCAGCAGCTGTCCGAAGCCGACGATGAAGATCCAGAAGATCGCTGGGGGTCCGGCAGTGGAGATTCCCAGCGCGAAAATGGAGACCACGCCGACCATCGGGGACAGGTAGATGAAGCCGAGGGCGAAGTTCGCCCACAGGTTCATCTTGCGCTCGAATTTCGGTTCGTAACCGAGGGCGCGGAGATGCTCGTCATCTCCATGGGGGGCGACTTCGCGGCTGTTACCCGTATCGCGCGTCTCTAGCATGTTTCCTCCGGGGATGGGGACTGACCGAGTGAATCGAAGATCGACGCAGTGTGCGGATCGACTTCAACTCGACCTCTCAGTGATGCATGTCACTGTGCCATTAAGGTTAATTCACCTGGCCATTTTTGGCAATGCTATCCGGTAAATGTTGTGTGGCAGTACTGGGACTGCGATAACACGAGCCTGCACGCCCCCGAAATACGGGGGCGTGCAGGCTGGTTCGGTCTTCCGTGTGTGTTTGTTCAGAGCGCGGTGAGCCAGGTGTCGCCCAGGGTGTATCCGTTCGGGAAGGGATCGCTGGGGTCGAGCCCGAGCTGGGTGGTTCCGGTGATCCAGGCCCGTCCGGCGACGCTGGGGATGACCGCGTCGTACCCGCCGATGGTGGTCACGGACTCCACGCGGGAGTCGAATTTGGTGCCGATCAGTGATTCGTGGACGAATCGCTCGCCGACGGCGAGTTCGCCGCGGGCGTGCAGGACCGCCACTCGTGCCGAGGTGCCGGTGCCGCACGGGGACCGGTCGATCCGGCCGGGGGAGACGACCACGGCGTTCTTCGACGTCAGATACTGGCCGTTCTCGTCGGCCTGCCGGGACAGCGGCCCGGTGAAGACCGTCTGGGTGATGCCGGGGATCTCCGGGTTCTCGGGGTGCTTGACCTCGTACTGTTCGGCGCCGGCCTGCTTGATGCGCTGGCCGAGTTCGCAGAGGGCGCGGGCTTCGGAGGGCTCGAGGTCGAAACCTGCTTCGGCGGCGTCGACGACGACGTAGGTCATTCCGCCGTAGGCGATGTCGACTGTGAGCTTGCCCAGATCCGGGACCTCCAGCGGCACCTGGGTGTGGTAGACGAAGGCCGGCTGGTTGGTCAGCCGAACGTTTTCGACCTTGCCGTCCTTACACTCGCACTGCACCTTGATCAGGCCGGCCGGGGACTCGAGGACCACTTCGGTGACGGGCTCGGACATCGGCAGCATCCCCGTCTCGAGCAGCACGGTCGCCACGCACATGGTGTTCGATCCCGACATCGCCGGGTACTCCGTCGACTCGAGGATGACGTAGCCCAGCGGGGCGTCGGGGTGGTTGGACGGCAGGATGATGTTGGCGTTCTGCACTGCGGCACCGCGCGGCTCGAACAGGATCAGCTGGCGGATCTGATCGAGGTTCTCCTCGAGGTAGACGCGCTTGTCGAACATCGTCTGGCCGGGAACGTCGCCGATGCCCCCGACGATGACGTTGCCGACCTCGCCTTCTGCGTGGCAGTTGACCACATTGAGTACGCGGCTGAATCGCATTGTTCGCTCTCTTCTTTCGGCGCTACCGATGCGCGCTGAGGTTGTCTTTCGGGGTACCCGCAGGGTCCGGTGGGCAGACGGACTTACCGGTCACCGAAGATCGTCCGGTGCCAGTCCTTGTGGGCGACGCCGGTGATATCCGACATCACATGCTTGACGTTGGTGTACTCGTCGAGCGAGTAGGTCGACATGTCCTTGCCGTAGCCGGACTGCTTGTATCCGCCGTGTGGCATCTCGCTGATGATCGGGATGTGGTCGTTGACCCACACGCACCCGGCGGCGATATCGCGAGTGGCGCGTTGCGCCCGGTACAGGTCTCGGGTCCACGCCGACGCCGCGAGACCGAACGGGGTGTCGTTGGCTAGAGCGATGCCCTCGTCGTCACTGTCGAAGGGGAGCACGACCAGGACCGGGCCGAAGATCTCCTGCTGCACGATCTCGCTGTCCTGGGTGGCACCGACGACCAGGGTGGGCTCGTAGTAGAAGCCGTCGGCGAGGTCGCCGCCCGGGATGCTCCCGCCCCGCACGATCGTGGCCCCACCGGCGCGGGCGCGGTCGACGAACCCGGCGACGTGCCCCTGCTGACGGCGCGAGACAAGCGGCCCCTGATCGGTGGACGGGTCGGTGGTGGGACCGAGCCGGACGGTGTCCATCACGGCAGCGACACCGTCGACGAACCGATCGAACAGCGGGCGCTGCACGTAGGCGCGGGTCGCTGCGGTGCAGTCCTGGCCGGTGTTGATCAGCGACGCGGCGACCGCCCCCTGAACGGCGGCGTCGAGGTCCGCGTCGTCGAAGACGACGAACGGGGCCTTACCGCCCAGTTCCAGGTGCAGCCGCTTGCCGGCTGCCGCGGCGGCGATGCTGTGTCCGACCGGTGTGGATCCGGTGAACGAGACCATGCTGACGTCCCGGTGGGTCACCAGTGCGTTGCCCGCGCTGGTGCCCCTTCCGGTGATCACGTTGATCACCCCGTCCGGGATCCCGGCGCGGGTGGCGGCCTCGGCGAACAGCAACGAGGTCAGCGGGGTGATCTCGGCGGGTTTGAGCACGATCGTGTTGCCGGCGGCCACTGCGGGCAGGATCTTCCACGCGGCCATCTGCAGCGGGTAGTTCCACGGGGCGATCGACCCGACGACACCGATCGGTTCGCGGCGGATGCTCGAGGTGTGATCGCCCGAGTACTCGCCCGAGGCCTTGCCTTCGAGGTTGCGCGCCGCGCCGGCGAAGAATGCGACGTTGTCGATGCTGCCCGGCACGTCGAACTCGGTGGTCAACTTGATCGGCTTACCTGCCTGGGCCGACTCGACGGTCGCGAGCTGATCGGCGATCGTCTCCAGTTCCCTGGCCCACCGGGTCATCACCTCGGAGCGGTGGGCCGGGGTGGCGCCGGCCCATTCCGGTAGGGCGCCGGTGGCCGCGGTGACGGCGTCGTCGACGTCCTCGGTCGACGCCAGGGGGCCGGTGACGACGGCCCGACCGGTGGACGGGTCGAGCACGTCGAACGTGTCGGCGGATTTTCCGTCTCGGTAACGGCCCCCGATGTACTGCGCGGGGCGGTCCCAAATATGTTGCGCCACAGTGATTCCTTCGTTTCTTTCGACCTGTCCGGGCGGCGTGACGCTGCCCGGACAGGGGAGGGTTGGTGGGGTCGAGGTCGCGGCGGGCCGGTTAGCGGTTGTCCACCATGACGTGCTTGAGGCGGGTGTACTCGAGCAGTCCGGCCTCGGCGTTCTCGGTGCCGATGCCCGAGGCCCCGAATCCGCTGACGGGCAGGTCTGCGGCGAAGACCAGGTGGTTGTTGACCCACACGGTGCCGAAGTTCAAGGCGTTCTGGACGCGGGTGGCGGTACCGACGTTCCTGGTGAACAACGACGACGCCAGCCCGTACCGGGTGCCGTTGGCCAGCGCGATCGCCTGCTCTTCGGTCTCGAAGGTCTGCACGGTGAACACCGGCCCGAAGATCTCCTCCTGGACCAGTTCTTCGTCGTCGGCGACTCCGACGACGATCGTCGGCGGGAAGAAGAACCCGTCACCCTCGCAGCTCTCGCCGCCGGACACCACGCGGGCGCCGGTGCTGCGGCCGTTGATCTTGGCGAGCACCCGGTCACGCTGCAGAGCCGAATTCATCGGTCCCACCGTGGTGGTGGGGTCGAGGACGTCACCGAGTTTCTCCCGGCTGCACCGCTCCTTCAGTCCGTCGACGACCGCGTCCAGCAGGGGCGCGTGCACGATGACCCGGCTTGCGGACATGCACTCCTGACCGGTGTTGTACAGCCCACCGGTCGCGATCGCATCGAGCGCGGATTCGAGGTCGGCGTCGCCGAACACGATGACCGGGGAGTTGCCGCCGAGCTCCATGATGGCTTTCTTGACGCCGTCGGCGGCCGCGATGCCGACCTTGCGGCCGGTGTCGATGGAGCCGGTGAAGGAGACCACGTCGACCTTCGGGTGCCGGGCCAGCGCGTCACCGGCGACGGCGCCGGTGCCGAAAACGACGTTGAACACTCCGTCCGGGAGGACCCGGGCGATGATCTCGGCGAGCCACGCCGTCGAGTACGGAGTGGTCTCGGCGGGCTTGAGGACGTAGGTGTTGCCGGTCGCCAGCGCAGGGAACACCTTCGCGACCGCCTGCAGTAGCGGGTAATTCCACGGCGTGATGCCTGCAGCGACGCCGATCGGTTCGCGGCGCATGATCGAGGAGACGCCCTCGAGGTAGTCGCCGCTGGAGGGGGCCGGCAGGGTGCGGGCGGCGCCGGCGAAGAACCGCATCGCGTCGATCACCCCGGGCAGTTCCTCGTCCCGGACCGCGGTGATCGGCTTGCCCGCATCGACGGCCTCGATGACCGAGATCTCCTCGAGAAGCTCCTCGGTCAGCGTGGCGATGTCGAGCAGGAATTTCGAGCGGGCGGCGGGGGTGAGGGCCGCCCATCCGGGCTGCGCGGCGCGGGCGGCGGCCACCGCTGCGTCGACGTCGGCAGCGGAGGAGGCCGGGACCGTTCCGATCTCGCGGCCGGTGGACGGGTCGAGCACCGTGATGGTCTCCGGCGAGTTCGACGGGGTCCAGCGGCCGTTGACGAAGTTGCCGGTCACTCGTCCCGCGAGCTTGTGGAGAACCGAACGCTGGTCGGATCCGATCGTGGAGAGGGTCATGGGTGGAGTCCTTTGCTGTGAGGCAGGTGTGATGGGTGACGGGGGCTATCGAGGTGTCGGCCGGTAGGCGCCGGGATAGTTCATCGCTGCCTCGAAGATCTCGTCGGAGAGTTCCTCGGCGGCTTCCTCGAGTCGGGGCGGGTTGCGATGCTGACCGGGGTAACCGATCAGGGCACGTACCTCGGGGACGAGGTAGTAGGCGCCACTGACCGCGGTGGCCACCACGTCGAACCGCGCCCGGTCGCTCTCGTGCAGGTCGACGATTGCCGGTTCGAGGTCTGAGGCCGTCGCCAGCAGTGCCAGCTCCGCCTGCAGCGCACCGACCAGGTCCACGCGTGCCGTGAGAGCTCGCTCGAGCCAGATGCCCTCGGGGTCGGCGTCGCGGAGGCTGGGCCGGGTCGTCGTGGCGGGAATGAGGACGTCGGCGATGTGCCAGAGCGTCTGCCGTTCCTGCTCGCTCAGGTGGGTCATTCGGAGATCTCCTGCCAGCGTGCGTTGTTCGTGAGGTGTTCGGCGGCACGCAGCGCCAGTGCCGTGATGGTCGCGGTCGGGTTGACCGCACCCGAGGTGGGCATGACGCTGCCGTCGACGATCGCCAGGTTCGGCACGTCGTGCGCGATGTTCCACTCGTTGACCACCGACGTGGCGGGGTCGGTGCCCATCGTGGCGGTGCCCAGCAGGTGTCCGGGCTGCTCCGGCCACAGGTCGGTCGCCACCGTGTGCACCGCTCCGGCGGCCTCGTGCGCCTCGACGGCGCGTTCGAGGTTGAACTGCAGGAGCTTCTTCGTGTTCTCCGACAACCGGTAGCGGACGCGCGGAGCCGGGATTCCGTTCGAGTCGGTGAGCGTCGGGTCGAGATCGACGTGGTTGGTCTCCTCCGGCATGTCCTGCGAGTTGATGCCCCACTGCAGGCCGCGGCCCAGCGTTTCGTCCATGCGATCGTGCACGGCAGGCCCCCACTTTTCGGCGAACGGGCGCCGATCGTGTAGCGACAGCGCGCGCAGCGGCCCACCGATGGGCATCACCTGCCATTTCGCGCCGCCGACGAAGCCGCGGGAGGGGTCGGTCTCGTAGAATTCGAGGGAGTGAATGGCCTGCCCGGCCGGCCCCAGCCAGCTGTCGAGAGGCTCGTCGTAGATGCCGGTGACCTCGGCGTTCGGGTGCAGCATCAGCCGCTTGCCGACCAGACCGGACGAGTTCGCCAGCCCGTTCGGGGCGCCGCCGTGCGCGGAGAGCAGCAGCAGGCGTGGGGTGCCGATGCCGTTCGCGGCCACGACGACCAACCGGGCCTTCTGCCGGTGTTCGTGTCCGGCGGCGTCGACGTAGACGGCGCCGTCCGCGCGGCCCTTGGCGTCGACGGTGATCGTGCTGACCCGGGCGCCGGTGATGAGCCGGGCGCCGTGCCGGATGGCGGTCGGCCAATGGGTGAGGTCGAAGGATGACTTCGCCCCTTCCGGACAACCGGTCTCGCAGGTGCCCCACCGGGCACATCGCGCGAACTCACCATGCTTCTGGGAGGCAATCGCGTTGGGGGAGGGCCACCAGTGCCAGCCCAGCTTGTTCATTCCGCGGGCCGCGATCCGCCCGATCCGGCCGATCGGGTGCGGGGGCAGCGGAGGCACCATGCCGTCGGGGTACATCGGGTCGCCTTCGAGCCCGGCGAGGCCGACGGCGGCGTCCATCCGGTCGTAGTACGGGGCGAGGTCCTCGTACGTGATCGGCCAGTCGTCGGCGACACCGTTGAGGGTCTTGATTCGAAAGTCCGAGGGCAGCAGTCGCATCCAGTGCGCGCTGTAGATCAGCGTGCTGCCCCCGACGCCCGCGAACATCACCGGGGAGACGTCCGACTCGGACACGTTGGTCGGATAGTCGGTTGCGGTGCCGCGCACGTTCGGCTCGGGGTACCACTGCTTCTGCGAGAGCAGTTCGAATTCCGGTTTGTCGCCAGGGAACTCACTGTTGTTGATCCAGCGGCCCTGCTCCAGGCAGACCACCGAGAACCCGTGCCGGGCCATGTGCTCGGCCACGACACCCCCGGAGGGGCCGGCGCCGATGATCAGGACGTCCGCCCGATCCGAAGGTGTAGGTGTCCCATCGCCGATTGTCATCGGGATATCTCCTCCCGGCCTCACGGCCTTGGGTCGTACCGGAGCGAGACGGCAACCGCAGGTCGCGCATTCACTCGTCTGTTCACTCACGCGGCGCCGAGACGCCGATCACACCCAAGAGGATAATTAACTTGGCCATTTTTGGCAAGGTAAATACAACTGAGGCGGATGATCGTCAGATCATCCGCCTCAGGGGGAAGGGAAGGGCACGGGTCAGGGGACTCCCGCGGTGAGGAAGGCCGGCAGTTGCCGATGCGGTGTGCGCTGGAGAACGTCCGCGACGATGCTCTCGAAGTGGCCGAGATGCCGGTACATCTCCTGCTCGATCTCGACCGGGTCGCCCCGCTTGAGGGCCGCCAGCGTCGCTTCGTGCAACTCCACCCCGCATTCGTAGTCTTCCGGGGTGCGCAGCATCATGTCGTGGACGGGCGCGAGCTCCTTCTCCAGTCCCTTCATCATCGCCTCGAGGGACGGGTTGCCCGCAGCGCGCCAGATGGTCCGGTGAAACAGCAGCTCGGCCTGAGCGGCCCGGCTGAGGTGGTCCTTGTGGGCGCGCAGCAGATCGATCGAATGCTGCATCAGCTGGTAGTGCTCGTCCGTGGCACGCACGGCGGCCAGCTGCGCCACGCGCGGCTCGAGGGTCTTGCGCGCCTCCAGAATGCGAAAGATCTCGTCCGCCTGGAGCGGGTCGGCCTCCGGCAAATTCTCGAGGCCCTCGGGAATCCAGATCGAGATCACCTCGGGATTGCCGTGCCGGCCCGGGCGGCTCCTGAGGATGCCCGCCTCGACCAGCTTGGAGATCGCGCTACTGACCGTCGGACGCGAGACGTCCATCTGTGCGGCGAGCGCCCGCTCCCCGGGCAGAACATCGCCTTCGCGCAGCTCACCAGACTTGATGCGGTCGATGATCTGATGCATGACGTCACCGCCCGCGCTACGGCTCCGTACCGGCCTGAAGTCCCTCACGATTGCCCTCCTCGTACGTCGCCGTCCGCGACACCATTATACGGTAAGGCATCTGCCAAATATGGCTAGTCGTTGTGTCCGCTGGAGACGCAGATTTGTTTGGCGCGGTCTCGCGGCACTACCCGGTGCATCTGCCCCACTGTCCACTAATGGAGAGCGGAGTGTGGTGTCGACCTCGAGGATGGATGCCGAGGAACGTCGTCGGCTCCTCAGCGACAAGCACGCGGCGGTGTCTTCGTGTGTCTGCCGCGACGTCAGTTCGTGTACAGGGCCGCGCCGAGTCCGCCGTCGACGACGATGGCCGCGCCGTTGACGAACGACGCGTCGTCCGACACGAGGAACCGCACCACATTGGCGACTTCCGCGGGTTCGGCGATGCGCTCCATCGGATAGGCGGAGGAAATTTCCTGCCGTGCCAGCTCGGGGTCGGCGTGGGCAGCGAAGTACTGCTGGACCATCGGGGTGTTCATGTCGCCGGGAAGCACCGCGTTCGCGCGAATCCCGGCGCGCGCCAATTCGCGCGTGACGGCGATGCTCCGAGTAAGTCCGAGGACCGCGTGCTTGCTGGCGGTGTACGCGGTCAGCATGGGGTCGGCGCTCACCGACAGGACGGAGGCGATGTTGACGATGCTCCCTCCGCGGCCGTGTCGCAGCATCGCCGCTGCGGCGTGTTTGCATACCCAGAAGGGGCCGCGCACGTTGGTCAGATCGATAGTGTCCCAGTCCTCGTTGGTCGTCTCCAGAAAGTTCCGTTCGATCTGACGCCCAGCATTGTTGGCCACGAAGTCGAGCGTTCCGAAGCTGGTCTCGACCCGCGTGAGGGCGTCGACCACGCTCCGTTCGTCGGTGACATCGGCCTGTACCGCAAAAACGGTCCCAGGCAGGTCGTGGGCCATCTGCGCGGTTTCCTGCAATTTGTCGGCGTTGCGGCTCAGGGCGACGACATTGGCGCCGTGGGCGGCCAGCGCCAGAACCGTTGCTCGGCCGAGACCACCGGAGGCTCCGGTGACGAGTCCGGATTTAGCTGTGCAAGAGAGCATGTGTTTCCTCGAGGTATGGGATCGCGCGGAAGAACCGTTGCGGGATAACCGATCCGGCGCGTCGCTACCGGGCACTCGTCGGGTTCCACGAATGTCTCGGTCAAGGATTCGCCGACCGGGCGGGAAGCTGGTTCGATTTCCGAAAACCTACCGTGGCAAGTGACCCGAGGCCCTGGTTTGCGCAGCCTACTTATCTCCCGCTCATCTTCCGTTTGGAGAAGTGCTCACACTCCTCCCTGCGAAGATTCGAGGCCGAACCACGAGTGACACGGAGTTGGTCGCGTCCTCCGTGGGCGTCGATAGGGGCGCCTCGAATTCGGCGGAACCGCGGGTGCGGAGCTATGCCCGCGGGGTCTCGCGCAGGTGCAGGCACACCTCGTCGATCGCCTGTTTCGTCTGCGCGAACGCGCCGATCTCGGTGACGAAGCCGTGGAAGACGCCGGCATCCCTGGTCAGCGAGACGGGGATGCCGTCGCGCCGCGCGGCGGCGGTGAGTCAGATCTGCCCAATAGCAGCTCTGGTTTGGGCAAATATTGCCAGTGCCCAAAGGTGGTCGCCCTCATAGCGTGGGCGGCGTGAGAGTTCTGATCGGGTTCCCGGTGATCCGCCCAGTAGGTGGTGGCTTCTGGCGGTGCTCGCCGAGGTCACGACCCGCATGCCGATTCGTTGAGATGGGGCGGGGTGGTCGCGACATCCCGCACCGTGTTCACCGTGGACGCGCCGATGCCAGCCGAACGATCGTCACCGTCTGATTTTCCTACCCCGCACGCCCCACATAGAGGAGATGTCAATGCCCGACGCAATCGAGGTCCGCAAGGTTCCGCTGCACAGCGTGTCCGACGCCAGCGAGCTGGCCAAGCTCATCGACGACGGCGTGCTCGAAGCGGACCGTGTCGTCGCTGTCATCGGCAAGACCGAGGGCAACGGCGGCGTCAACGACTACACGCGCATCATCGCGGACCGAGCCTTTCGTGAGGTCCTCTCGGCGAAGGGCCGCCGCAGCGCCGACGAGGTGGCCGAGGTGCCCATTGTCTGGTCCGGCGGGACCGACGGTGTGATCAGCCCGCACGCAACGATCTTCGCGACTGTGCCAGCCGGGAAGGCGGCGAAGACCGACGAGCCGCGGCTGACCGTCGGTGTCGCGATGAGTGAGCAGCTGCTGCCCGAGGACATCGGTCGCACGCCGATGATCACGAAGGTGGCCGCGGCGGTGAAGATGGCGATGGCCAATGCCGGCATCAGCGACCCGGCCGACGTGCACTACGTGCAGACGAAGACGCCGTTGCTGACGATCCACACCATCCGCGACGCCAAGAGCCGCGGCGAGACGGTGTGGACCGAGCACACCCACGAGTCGATGGACCTGTCCAACGGTGTTACGGCACTGGGGATTGCCGTCGCCCTCGGCGAGGTCGACATGCCCAGCGATGCCGATGTCATGCACCGCCGGGACCTCTTCTCGTCGGTGGCATCCTGTTCGTCGGGTGTCGAGTTGGACAGGGCCCAGGTCGTCGTCGTCGGCAATGCGCGTGGCGTCGGCGGTCGATACCGGATCGGGCACAGCGTGATGAAGGACCCGCTCGACCAGGACGGCATCTGGGCGGCGATCCGGGACGCCGGACTCGAGCTGCCCGAGCGGCCCCACACGAGCGACCTGGACGGCCGGCTCGTCAACGTCTTCCTCAAGTGTGAAGCGAGCCAGGATGGGACGGTCCGTGGCCGCCGCAACGCGATGCTCGATGACTCGGACGTGCACTGGCACCGCCAGATCAAGTCCTGCGTGGGCGGTGTCGCGTCGTCGGTGACGGGGGATCCGGCGGTGTTCGTGTCGGTGTCGGCGGCACACCAGGGTCCGGAGGGCGGCGGCCCCGTGGCCGCCATCGTCGACCTCGGCCAATAGTTCGTGCTCACACCGTGAGTGAGGTTGCGTCGCGGCCCGGCAACGGGCCGCGGCGCGACCTCGACCACACCAACCGCCGATCTCGAACGATGCTGCGGTCGGAGTCCATGCACGTCGGCGGTTCGCCGGTATTCGTTTTTGAAACGTGGAGAGGTTCACCCATGTCACACGTCATCGACCCCGTCACCGTCGGCGATTCCGGCCCTCGCACGGGACCCTCGTGCCAGCCGCGCGAATACGGAGAGCTCGTCATGTGTGACGCGCTGACGCTCAGTAGTGCGATCAAGAGCCGCCAGGTGTCGTGCATCGACGTCATGACCGCCTATCTCGACCACATCGAATTGCACAATCGCAGTGTCAACGCCATCGTCGCCCTGCGTGACCGGGACCAGTTGCTGGCCGAGGCGCGCGAGCGGGACCGCCAACTGGCCGACGGGCACTACCTGGGCTGGATGCACGGGTTCCCGCACGCCGTCAAGGACCTCTCCGCGGTCAAGGGCCTACCGTTCACCTCCGGATCACCCATCTTTGCCGACCGGATCGCCGACGCGGACGACCTGTTCGTCACCCGGATCAGGGCAGCCGGTGCCATCATCATCGGCAAGACCAACACCCCCGAGTTCGGACTCGGATCCCAAACGTACAACCCGGTCTGGGGCACGACGGCGACACCGTACGACACCTCCCGCACCGCCGGTGGAAGCAGCGGCGGCGCTGCTGCGGCCCTGGCGTTGCGGATGGTTCCGGTCGCCGACGGCAGCGACTACATGGGGTCCCTGCGCAATCCGCCGGCCTTCAACAACGTTGTGGGCTTTCGCCCGTCGTGGGGCCGCATCCCCGAGGCCGGATTCATCGCGCAGGGCGCGGTTGTCGGTCCGATGGGGCGGTCGGTGGCTGATGTGACGCACCTGCTCTCCACGATGGCGGGTCCCGACGCCAACGCCCCGCTGGGCATCGACGAGGACCCCGAGGTATTCACCCGGAGCCTCGAACGCGACTTCAGCGGGACGCGGATCGCATGGGTAGGGGACTGGGGCGGGTACCTGGCGACGGAACCCGGAGTCCTCGAACTGTGCGAGTCCGCATTCGAGGCGTTCGGGAACATCGGTTGCCGCGTCGAGGCGGCGCTCCCCGACTACAAGCCCGAGGACATTTGGCAGCTGTTTCTGAGGTGGCGCTGGTGGGCGCAACTCGGCTTGGTCGACCTCTACAACGACCCGCAGACACGCGCGCAGATGAAGCCCGAGTTCGTGTGGGAGATGGAGCACGGACTCGCTCTCTCCGCGCTCGACGTCACCAGGGCTGCGGCGGCACGCAACGACTGGCAGGCGGCCGTCACGAAGATGTTCGACACCTATGACTACATCCTCGCGCCCAGTGCGCAGGTGTTTCCGTTCGACAAGGCCACACACTGGCCCACGACGATCGCGGGCCGGCCGATGGATACCTATCACCGGTGGATGGAGACCGTCGCACCGTGGACGATGGCGAGTCTTCCGGTTGCTGCGATGCCGGTCGGTTTCGATGACCGCGGGCTTCCCATGGGAATCCAGATCATCGGACGACACGGCGCAGACCGGGCCGTTCTCCAACTCGCCCACGCGTACGAGCAGGCAACGAAGTGGGTGGAGCGTGTGCTTCCGCCCGCGCTCCTCCCGGGCTGAGCCGTGCTGGTGACGCGGCGCTGTATCGTCGCCGGCGTACGGTTGGTATATGGAAGATGTTGCCAACGGAGAGCGGCCACAGGCACATGATTTGCCAACACTGGTCGGCTACGAGTTGACGGTTCGAGAGCTGCTGACCCTGCCTAGCCTGACCGGCTCGAAGCTGATCGCGGGGGCTGGCGGCCTGGAGCAGATCGTCCTGCGGGTCAACGTCATCGAGGTGCCGGACATACTGCCGTGGGTCAAGCCGAACGAACTGTTGATCACCACCGGATTCCCGCTGCGGCATGCCGACTCGGGCCAGCCGTTCGACCCCGCCGCACTGGTCGAGCTCATCGAAGGTCTCGCCCAGCGCGGCGCGGCCGCACTCGGTGTGAAGGAGGGCCGGTACCTCGACGAGCTTCCCGCCGCGATGCTCGAGGCGTCCGACCGTCTCGGGTTTCCGCTGTTCCTCATCCCGCGGGAGATTGGATTCGACGAGGTGATGTCCGAGGTGTTTACGCACCTCGTCGATCGTCAGGCGTGGGCACTGGACGTTGCGGACCGCATGCACCGTGCCTTGACCAAGATCGTCCTCGAGGGCGGGGATCTGCCGCAGATTGCGGACGAGGTCGCGGCGCTGTTCGACGCCGCGGTCCTCATCTGCACGCCCGACGGGCGAGTGCAGGCGACAGCTGGTGCGACTCCCAACCTGCAGGCGCTGCAAGGGTTGCCGCTGTTCGACCCGTCCGGCCGGCTTCGTACCGAGCGCCTACACCACGGCCTGCAGCCGGCACCGGGCACCGAGGCAGGTCAGATCGCGGTCGCGCCGGTTGTCGCCGGCGGCACCGACCACGGCCTCATCGTCGCCTTCGTGGCAGATGGCGGACTGGGCCCGGTCACCGTGCAAGCGCTCGAGCGCGCCGCAACCGTTGTCGCGTTGGCGGTCACCAAGCAGCTCGCGGTGTCGGCCGTCGAATCCAAATTTCGCGGCGACTTCCTGCGCGATGTTCTCAACGGCACGGCAGGGACGGCCGCCCAGATCACGGAACATTGCGCGCAGCTCGAATGGGACGTGAACCGCAGCATGGTGGTCGTCGTCGCCGAGCTCGACCCGGACGCCGATCCGGCGACGGCCGGCCGGACGACACCCCCGCCGGTTGCCGGGCGAATGCCGCAGCAGCGGCTCACCGCTGCCTGGCAGCAGGTGGTCCGTCGCAGGGATCGGTTCGCACCGGTAGTTGGCTTCAGTCATGAAGTGGTGGCGTTGATGCCGGTGGGCGGCAGTGATACCAAAACTGTGATCGAGGAATTGATCGCGGCTGTCACCGGGGACCGTGGAGGCGGCCGGCATTCGTTCTGCACCGGAGTCAGTCGCGTCATCGACTCGGTGGCCGGCATCCCGCAGGCGTACGACCAGGCGCGGAAGGCGGTGACGGTGGGGCGGCGCATGCGCGGGAACGGTGCTGTCGCCCACTTCGACGGCCTGGGCGTGCACAGACTGCTCTCCCTGGTCGACGACAGCGCTGAACTCCAAGCCTTCGCCAGTGAGGTCCTCGGTTCGCTGGCCGGCGACGCCGACGAGGCGATCGATCTCCGGCAGACACTCCAGGTACTCCTGGACACCAACTGCAACGTCGCCGAGACTGCACGCGCCCTGCATTTCCACTACAACACGTTGCGTTACCGGATCGGTAAGTTGGAGAGCATCGTCGGCCCTTTCACGACGGATCCGATTCTGCGCTTGGATGTGGCGCTTGCATTGCGGGTCGTGGAGATGGAGGGTTTGTAGCCGATCAGCGGTGGCCGTGTCGAGAACGCTCGCTCCGGTTCGCGAGGTACGCATCAAGGGTCCGAACGACAGCAGCAGAATATGTTGTGTCATAAACGATCACGGATCCGAGCTGCTCGGACTCGTCCCGGCGGTGCTGGGTGACGAGCGTCTTCGCCGAAAGTGATCCGCACCCACCTGCGCCCGCGGGGATCGAGGCGGTCATCGCCGAAGCGGACGACCGGAAGCGCACACGCGCCCGCAAGGGCGGCGGTGATAGTCTGCCTGTTTGCCTCGAAGAGGAGAAGTGCAAGGGCCGCAATGTCGTTGAGCGGCCCTTCGGGAACGACGAAGCACTGGCGGGGGCCGGCCATCCCCTACGGCAACCTCACCCTCACCTGCGGGACATGCGCGACTGGGGCAATCAACGCTCGCATGCCGCGAAAACATCTGCCCCGCGCATGAAGGCATCGGCGATGTTTGCTCAATTAGTTGGCAAATTTTGGTAGGGGAGTACCAGCGTTGCGCCCGGGCATCAATGGAAGAGTGGGTGAAGTTGGCGGGAGTAACCCCATACGCAGTCCCGCGGATATATGACGTGGCGGCGAGCCACTTCTTCTCTCCCGGTGCCCTTGCCGGAATCTCGATATCCGCGCGTGTGCACAACGACACTCCTGGAAGGAGGTCAGGACACGTGCGCCTGAGCAACCACGACGCCTTGACTACCCGTCACGTCGGTGGGTGGCACTGGTCTTCGGCAAGCTAGGAGCTCGCCCCTCACCGTCCACCGCCCTGTGAGAGGAAACCAATGAATGCTTTGCTCTACGTCGGTATTGCGCTGCTCATTGTTTCGAACGTACTGATCCCCCCGACGCTTCTGCGATTCCAGAACGGCGCCAGCCAGTTTCTGCGCTCGACCGTCACCCTGGCATTGGCTGGGTCGGCCGCAATGCTGGTAAGCGCACTGACCTCCATCGATGCTTCGGTTGGACAGCGGTGGGCTACCGCGCTTGCCGGAGTCCTCAGCGGCAGCGTCGTGGCCGCGACCATTGCCCTGGTGATCGAGCCCCGATTGACAGAATCGGGCTAGCCCGGATTCGGTGGGCAGTCCGACGAGTGGACGGCGGTGCCAGGGCGACTGCGCGAGGTAAGTCCTGCAATGGTGACCGGCGCAGCGGATCGATGCCGGCCATCGGCTACGCGGTCGTGGTCACGAACAAGCCGCGCAGATACAGCACCGCCCACCACAAGAGCCATGCTCGCGTTGCCCGTCTGGCGACTCGGCTATACCACCGTCTATGACCAGCACCCGCTCCAGCGCGGCACACACCCGGGGGGAGGGGACAGTCGACCGGACCAGTCTGCTCGCGCAGGTCTCGGTCCGTCCAGCACGCAGCTTCGTTGATGCTGGCGCGGTGCGACGTAAAGCGATGCTGCCAGCGGAATTCTTCGCGTCGACACTCACTGACGTTGGGGCCCAGTGACTCATCCTGCCAACTCGGCAGCGACGAATGAGCATCGGGACGGTGCAGTGGCAATTCCAGGAGTTCGACGGGCGTGTAGAAGTCGTACTCACCGGCCAGGACAAGAACTGTGAGACACGCTCACTCGACAACATCGGGCACTACCCGCACTACGAAGACCCGGAACGCACGGTTGGCATCATCGACGACTTCGTCAAAGCCAAGGCCGATCTCGCAAACGCCTGAGGGATGACCGCAATGCGGGATGGGCGCCGACATCGGTGCCCATCCCGCCACGTGTCAACAGTGACGATCGAACGATCAACACTGCTCTAGCCGCTAGGTCGCGATCGTGACGAACGTGAACTCCGCTCTCACGTCCAGGATTGCATGGCTTCGTCGGGCGCCGTCAGTACGTCAGCAGCAAGCAGCAGCGCGCTGCGTTCTCGGCCAGATCCGCTCAAACTCCGTGTCGGATGGCTGCATCGTCGGTGCCGGACCACCCGTGCCCGGCGGAAGGCGTGGTCGTTGTAGGTTGCGGTGCGCGAAATCAGCGTCGCTGCACCGACGACGTGTCATTCGTTCTTGACGGCCAAGACGGACACGGGTGAGTGCAGGATCAGTCGCTGGCTGACGCTGCCGAGTAGGGCTTTCCCGACACGGCTGCGGCGTTTGACGCCGATGACGAGTCGTTCGATATCGGGGCGCTCTTGAATGAGGTCGAGAACTGCGACGGCAGGGTCGCGGGCTTCACGTCCAGCGCGATCGAGCACGTCCACGCCACTAACCACTGCGATTTCGGTGGGTGCGAACTCAGTGAGCGACAAGTTGAGCACGAGGAGTTCGGTTCGGAGGCGTTCGGCTTCCTCTTTACCCACGGTGAGGGCGTGGGCGCCTTCTGGTGTGTCGGTTACTGCGACGAGCACGGTCATGGACGGACCCTTCTGTGGGGGTGGTTGCTCATGAGTAGTTCGCGCGGAACTGGTCTTCGAGCTCCTCGAGGGAGCGTCCGCGGGTTTCAGGCACCTGGGTGGTGAAGATCAGTGCGAGAAGACCGAGGCCGGCGAAGATGAAGAAGGTCATCGCGATGCCGATTGCGGCGACAACTGGCGGGAAGAACAGCGCCACCAGGGCGTTGGCGATCCAGAGAACGAAGATGCAGACGCCGATGGCGAAGCTGCGGATCTTGAGCGGGAAGATCTCCGCGAGCATCAACCATGCCAGGGGCCCGATTGTGCCTTGCATGGAGAACACGAACAGGACGACGAAGACAAGGATGCAGTACGCCTTGACGGTGCCGTCCGGCAGCAGCACTGCCGAGAGACCGATGAGCAGGTGGAAGATGGTGATGAGAGCGAAACCGACGAACAGCATGGTGCGGCGGTCGACCTTGTTCATCACCTTCAGCGCGATGGTGATGCCGAGTACGCTGACCAGACCATTGAGGGTGTTCGCGACGATGGCGGCGCTCGACGAGAATCCAGCATCCGCGAGAAGCTGGGTTCCGTAGTACATCACCGAGTTGATGCCGGTGAACTGCTGAAACACCCCGAGTCCGATCCCGATCAGCATCAGTCGGCGGATCCACTTCACGGACAGGTCGATCGGACCGCCGACTTGGGTGAGCTTCTCTTCCTCGGCGAGAGCCTCGACCTCCGCCATTTCTGCCTGCGCGGCTTCCGGTGTGCGGACCTGCTGCAGGACGGAGAACGCGTCGTCGTGACGGCCCTGCGAGATCAGCCACCGCGGGCTTTCAGGCATCCGAAGCATGCCGAGCAGGAGAACGATCGCCGGGGCAACGGCGACCAGCAGCATGTACCGCCACACTGAATCGTGCTCCCCCCAGATGTTGAAGATGATCGCGTTGATGACGAATGCGGCGAATTGTCCCGAGACGATCATGAACTCGTTGCGTGAGACGATGCTGCCGCGACGCTCGGCGGGGGACATCTCGGCCAAATACACCGGAACGGTTGCTGATGCCCCACCGACGGCGAGACCGAGAATGAAACGGAAGACCGCTAACACCTCCCACGTCGGTGAGAGGACGCAGCCGAGAGTTCCGATCATGAAAATGACCGAGAGCACCAGGATGTTGTGGCGACGGCCGTATCGGTCGGAGAGTCGGCCGCCGATCAGTGCTCCGAATGCCGCGCCGAAGATGAGAATGCTGACCACGAAGCCCTCGGTGAGCGCGGTGAGCCCGAGGTCTTCCTCGAGTGGTTCGAGGGCACCGTTGATGACACCGGTGTCGTATCCGAAGAGCAGACCGCCGAACGTTGCGATGAAGGCGATGAGGCCAAGACGCTTGGAGGGACGGTTGCTGCGAGTGGGACTGGATGTCGCGGCAGTTTCGCGGCCAGAGTCGGTCAACATGAAACACTTCTCCTCGTTGCACTCCATGACAGGAAGTGCGAATTCTGCTGTAGCAGAGACTCTTGTATCGAACCTGGGTGGTCATTTGTCGAGTCTTTGCCGGGCGGCCGGCTGGCGCCGGCGGTAGGACGATCGATGGTCGTCGGCGTTGGTGGAACGAGCCGCGGACCCTGAAGATCAGAGCGGAACCAACGCGAGATCTTGCAGACGAGCGAGCGGACGTCCCGGGCCGGGCGTTCGCCCGACCCGGGCATCGTCGGTCAGTTGTTCTGGGGGAAGCCGAGGTTGAGGCCGCCGTGGCTGGGGTCGAGCCAGCGGGTGGTGACGACCTTGCCGCGGGTGAAGAAGTGGACGCCTTCGGTGCCGTGGGCGTGGGTGTCGCCGAAGAGCGAGTTCTTCCAGCCGCCGAAGGAGTAGTAGGCCATGGGGACGGGGATGGGGACGTTGATGCCGACCATGCCGACCTCGACCTCGTTCTGGAACCGTCGGGCGGCGCCGCCGTCGTTGGTGAAGATGGCGGTGCCGTTGCCGAACGGGCTGGAGTTCACCAGTTCCAGGGCGTCGTCGTAGGAGTCGACGCGGATCACGGAGAGGACGGGTCCGAAGATTTCGTCGGTGTACACACTCATGCCGGTGGTGACGTGGTCGATCAGGGTCGGGCCGAGCCAGAACCCGTCCTTGCCGCCGTCGGCCTGCACGGTGCGCCCGTCGACGACGATGGTGGCCCCGTCGTTTTCGCCGGCGTCGATGTAGGAGGCGACCTTGTCGCGGTGCACCTTGGTCACCAGCGGTCCCATGTCGGAGTCGCGGGTGCCGTCGCCGATCTTCAACGTGTCGGTGCGCTCTTTGATCTTGGTCACGAGTTCGTCGGCGATGTCGCCGACCGCGACCAGGGCGGAGATGGCCATGCAGCGTTCGCCGGCGGAGCCGAAGCCGGCGTTGACCATGGCGTCGGCGGCGAGGTCGAGGTCGGCGTCGGGCAGGACGATGGCGTGGTTCTTCGCCCCACCCAATGCTTGGACGCGTTTGCCGTGGGCGGTGCCGGTGGCGTAGACGTACTGGGCGATGGGGGTGGAGCCGACGAAGCTGATGGCCTTGATGGCGGGGTGGGTGAGGAGTTCGTCGACGGCGGTCTTGTCGCCCTGGAGGACGTTGAAGACGCCGGCCGGGAGTCCGGCTTCGGCCCAGAGTTCGGCCATCCAGATCGCGGCGGTCGGGTCCTTCTCGGACGGCTTGAGGACGACGGTGTTGCCGGCGGCGATGGCGATGGGGAAGAACCACATCGGGACCATGGCGGGGAAGTTGAACGGGGAGATGATCCCGACCGGGCCGACGGGCTGGCGGAGGGAGGAGACGTCGACGTTGGTGGAGGCGTTTTCGGTCATGCCGCCCTTGAGCAGGTGCGCGATGCCGCAGGCGAATTCGACGACTTCCTGGCCGCGGGAGACCTCACCCAATGCGTCGGAGACGACCTTGCCGTGTTCGGCGGTGATGATCTCCGCCAACTCGCCCTTGCGGGCGTTGAGCAGTTCCCGGAATGTGAAGATCACCTGGGTGCGCTTGGCGAGGGAGGTGTCGCGCCAGGCGGGGAACGCGGCGGCGGCGGCGTCGATGACGGCGCGGGCGTCCTCGACGCCGGCCAGGGCGACCTGACCGGTGACGGCACCGGTGGCGGGGTTGGTGACCGGGGCGGTGTTGCCGCTGGTACCGGCAAACGGCTTGCCGTCGAGCCAATGAGAGATGACGTCAGACATCGGTGAACCTTTCACGTTTCGAGCTGGTGACTAGTGGAGGGGTTGGGGGTGTGGGTGGTGCGCCGGCGGGGAGGGCTCGGGCCCGTACGAGGTGGGTTCTTGTCGGTAACACAGACCCAGCAGTGTGCGGTGCATGTCCTCGCCGACCTCACTCGCCGGCCGCACCCGCAGTGCGCGCGCGAGCCGGTTGTAGTAGGTGCGCGAGGTCATACCAAATTCGACGAGGAGGTCGTCGTCGTGCGGCCCACCGAACGGTGCCCAACGCAGAGCGAAGTTGATGAGGTCGTCACCACGTTTCTCTTTCATTGGATCTCCGATCGAATGAGTGGACAAAGCGAAGGGGTTGTTGATCAGGAGGCGCGGGTTGCCGGCTCGGCTTCGCGTGCAGCGGTGCCGATCAGGTTCCCGAGTCCAGGTTCGATGTGCGCTAGGCGCGGGTTGCGGATCTGGTTGTGTTGCCCTGTCACGGCGGCGCGGGCGCGGATTTGCTGCGCGGAGGTGGTCAACTGGCCGCGTCCGCGGCCGAGGAACGACGAGGTCCAGGACAACAGAGTGGCGATGCGGCTGCGAAAGCCGACGACGTAGACGAGGTGCACGGCGAGCCAGAGCAGCCAAGCTACAAAGCCGCTGAACTCGAACCGTCCGACTTGCGCGACCGCACTGAACCGGCAGACCGTGGCCATGCTGCCTTTGTCCCGGTATTGGAAAGGTGCCCGCTCATGCGAACGTGAGGTCTCACGGACTTCCCGTGCGATGTGCTTTGCGGCGTAGCGGCCCCCCTGGATGGCGGTTTGGGCGACACCGGGAAGCTGGTCGCGGCTCATCATGTCACCGATGACGAAAACGTTCGGCTGACCCGGCAGGGTCAGGTCGGCGCCGACACTGATGCGGCCGGCGCGGTCGAGCGGCGCCCCGGTCTGTTCGGCAAGTTGTTTCGCGAGGGGGCTGGCCGCGACTCCCGCGGACCACACCTTGCACGCCGCCTCGATTCGCCGGGAATGCCCGTCGGCGTCCTTGACGGTCAAACCGTGCGCGTCGACATCGGTGACGATGGATCCGAGTTCGACCTCCACGCCCTTACTCTGCAGGGTGCGGGCCGCGGCACTGCCGAGCTTGGCGCCGAAGGGGGGAAGCACTTGCGGTGCGGCATCGAGCAGCACGATCCGGGCAGCCTTGGGGGAGATCGACCGGAATGCCCCGACGAGGGTCCGGTGAGCGAGCTCGGCGATCTGACCAGCCAGTTCTACTCCGGTGGGTCCGGCGCCGACAACGACGAAGGTGAGCTGACGAGCCCGTTCGACGGGGTCATCGGTCAGCTCAGCCTTCTCGAAGGCGTGCAGGATGCGACCGCGCACTTCGAGGGCGTCGTCGACGGACTTGAGGCCGGGTGCGTGCTCGGCGAAGTGATCGTTGCCGAAGTACGACTGCTGCGCGCCGGCGGAGACGATCAAGCTGTCATAGCGGGTGACAGTCGTCGTGTCGTCGCACCGCGAGGTGACCGTGTGGGCTGCGAGGTCGATATCGGTTACCGACCCGAGTAGCACCCTCGCATTGGCCTGGTCCTTCAGCACTGTCCGGGTCGACGGCGCGATCTCTCCCTCGGACAGAATTCCGGTGGCCACCTGATAGAGCAGGGGCTGGAACAGGTGAGTGGTGGTGCGGTCGATGATGGTCACATCGACGTCGGCTCGTTTCAGGCCTTGCGTAGCGAACAGCCCGCCGAATCCCGAGCCGATCACCACGACCCGGTGGCGTTCGGGGTTCTGGTGCGCTGGCGTGGTCATGTGAAAGCCTTTCCGGCGGAGTCCTGTTCGATCTCCGAAGTATGCGTGCAGATTTCTGGAGTTGAGGTCGGCGGCGAGCTGCGTGCCTGAATACCGAAATGTCGGACTATCGGTCACCGAGTGATTGCGGTGTCGGCAGCCCGGTCTCGACTACGGCCGGTCCGAAAGCAGTACAGGCAGGATCGGTGCCACAGGTGGCCACTGCTTTCCTTTCGGTCTTCGCCGCCCGGGATCGGGTGACGGGTCTACGCGGACGGACCACGCCGGGAGGCTCGTTGCCGAAGAACTGGGGGAGTTGCTCGTCAGAAGCGTATTTCGCTTACCCCTGTTAGTCTTGCTGTGATACGTGCCTCAATCAACCGCCATCATCCATCATTTTCACCTCAAGGGGGAAGTTGTGGCGCACAGTCGTTACAAGGTTCGAGAGATTGCCCAGCAGGCAGGTCTCAGCGAGGCGACGGTCGACCGCGTGCTTCACAACCGCCCGGGCGTCAGGGAAGGAACCCGCGCCGAAGTCGCGCAAGCGATCATCGACCTGGACAAACAGCGCTCCCAACTGCGGTTGGCGGGGCGAAAGTTCCTCTTCGATGTCGTGATGCAGGCTCCGCCGCGATTTTCCGGAGCGTTCCGCGAGGCGGTGGAGGCGGAACTACCCTCCCTGGCACCTGCGGTGGTCAGGACCCGGTTCCACTTCCGGGAGACCGGTTCGGTACCGGCCATGGTCGAGGTGCTCGACAAGCTCGTCACACGCCCCTCGCAAGGCGTCATCGTCAAGGCTCCCGACACCATCGAGGTCTCCGACGCCATCGACCGGCTTACCGAGGCGGGGATCCCGGTCGTCACCTACGCCACCGACGTGCCGAGCAGCAGTCGGGTCGGATACGTCGGTATCGAGAACCGGGCGGCCGGTGAGACCGCCGCGTACCTGCTCGAGCAATGGCTGTGCGACACCTCGGCAAGCGTGCTGGTCACGCTGAGCAGCAATGCTTTTCGTGGCGAGGAGGAGCGTGAGATGGGGTTCCGCGGCGCACTGCGCCGCTCGGGCAACGTCGGGGGTATCGGATCGCAGCGCACACTGATCGACATCTCCGAGAGTGAGGGCCTCGACACGACAGTCGAGCATCTCGTCCTCGACGCCCTCGAACACAACCCTGATATCGAGGCGGTCTATTCGATCGGTGGCGGCAATATGGCGACGGTGCGTGCCTTCGAGAAGCTCGGTCGTAGCTACCGTGTTTTCATCGCCCACGACCTCGATCAGGACAACAGGCAGTTGCTCCGTGACAAGAAGATCTCGGCCGTCCTCGATCACGATCTTCGGTCGGATGCGAACTTGGCGTGCCGCATGCTGATTCAGGGACGCGGCGGGCTGTCGGGTGTGACCACGGCGATGTCACCGATTCGGATCATCACTCCCTACAACATGCCCTGAGGGTGTGGTTCTGGAGTATCGGCGCACGACTGCACCGCCCCGGAGTTTCCGGGGCGGTGCAGTGTGATGTGGCGTGGAAGGTAGTTCAGCGGCGCAGTTCGTGGGTGAGTGCTTCGAGTTCGTCGCCGCCGGCCATTTGCTGGGTGAGTTCTTCGAGGCTGATCTCGTCGAAGGTGCAGTCCAGTTTCTGCCGGCCGCGGTTGAGGAGCACGAAGTGGTCGCCGACCATGTAGGCGTGGTGCGGGTTGTGGGTGATGAACACGACCCCGAACCCTTGTTCCTTGGCGGCGGAGATGTAGCGCAGCACCATCCCGGACTGCTTGACGCCGAGGGCGGCGGTGGGCTCGTCGAGGATCAGGACGCGGGCGCCGAAGAAGATCGCCCGGGCGATCGCCACGCACTGGCGTTGACCGCCGGACAGCGAACCGATCGGGGCGTCGACGTCGGGTAACTCGATGCCCATCTTCGACAGCTCGGACATCGTGGTGGCCCGCATCCCGTTCGCATCCAGTGTCTTGAGCGGTCCCTTCCGCAGTTCCTGGCCGAGGAAGAAGTTCCGCCACACCGGCATCAGCGACACCACCGCCAGGTCCTGGTAGACGGTGGCGATGCCCTTGGACAGGGCCTCCTTCGGTGAGCCGAACGTGAGGGCCTCGCCGTCGACGAGCAACTCACCCTCACCCTGCTGGTGCAGGCCGGCGATGATCTTGATCAGGGTGGACTTGCCGGCCCCGTTGTCGCCGAGGACACCGGTGACCTCCCCGGCCCGCACCCGCAGGTTGATGTCCTGCAGGGCGATGATGTTGCCGTACTGCTTGCCGACGTGTTTGAGCTCGATCAGCGGGATCTTGTCGCCACCACCGGGTTCGGTATCGACGGGCATCTGTTCGATGGTACTCATACGGGTCACCTCTTGGCGGCGTAGTTGCGGAAGGCGTTGTTGGCGATGACCGCGAACAGCAGCATCGCGCCGAGGAAGAACTTGAACCAGTCCGGGTTCCAGCCGGCGTAGACGATGCCCTGGTTCGTCATGCCGAAGATGAACGCGCCGATCGCGGCGCCGATCGCGGTGCCGTACCCGCCGGTGAGCAGGCAGCCGCCGATGACCGCGGCGATGATGTAGAGGAACTCGTTGCCGATGCCCTGCCCGGACTGGACGGTGTTGAACGAGAACAGCAGGTGCATCCCGACGAACCAGGCGGCGAACCCGACGGTCATGAACAACCCGATCTTGACCTTGGTGACCGGGACACCGATGGCGCGGGCGGAGTCCTGGTTGCCGCCGACGGCGAAGATCCAGTTCCCGATCCGGGTCTTGAACAGCACCCAGGTGGCGATCGCGGTGAACAGCAGCCACCACAGCACGGTGATCCGCACCGACACCCCACCGACGACGAACGAGGACGCGAACACCTTCTTCGCCGAGTCGAACCCCTGCATGTCGGAGACGCTTTGGGTGGCGACCTGCCCGGTGATCAGTTTGGTGACGGCCAGGTTGATGCCGGTGAGCATCAGGAACGAGCTCAGCGTGATCAGGAAGCTGGGGATCTTCGTCTTCATCACCAGGTACCCGTTGAAGAACCCGACCGCCAGCGAGACGACGAGGGCGAGGGCGGCGCCGGCCCACAGGTTCAGGTGCAGGTTGTAGGCGATCATCGACGCGGCGAGGGAGCTGGTGGTGACGGCGACGCCGGCGGAGAGGTCGAATTCCCCGCCGATCATCAGCAGTGCGACCGCGCACGCCATGATCCCGATCGTCGAGGAGGCGTAGAGCACCGTGGCCAACGCTTCGGGGCTGCGGAACGGGGGTGCGACGATCATGAAGAAGACGAAGATGGCGATCGCACCGAACAGGGAACCGACCTCGGGGCGGATCAGCAGACGCTGCAGGCGTTTCTGCTCCTTCACCCGTTCGTCGTGGACGACCTTGTGACTGGCAAGGTCCAGATCTTGCTGTGTGGACATGACTTTCCTTCCGTTACGCCGACGGCGCCCGGCACGCGCGGTGGTGTGCCGGGCACCGTGCTCAGCGGGTTCCGGCCTTGGCGTACTCGGCGATCGAGTCGATGTTGGACTGGTCGATGAAGGCGGGACCGGTCAGTGTCGGCATCCCACCTCCGATGGTGTTGCGGTTGTTCAGGTACAGCCACAGCGCGTCCACCGCGAGATACCCCTGCAGGAACGGCTGCTGGTCGATCGCCCACTGCACGTCCCCGGCCTTGATCGCATCCACGAGGGCGGCGTTGGTGTCGAAGGTGACGATCGTCGCGGAACTGGCGGCGTTGGCCTTGGACTGGATGGCCGTCAACGCGATCGGCGCACCCAACGCGACAACGTGATCGATCGAGGGGTCCTGCTGCAGCTTCGCGGTGATCGTCGCCTCGACCGACGGCAGGTCCTTGCTGTTGACGTTGAGGATCTCGGTCTGCCCCTTGAACCCCTCGATGACGCCGGCACACCGTGTCTCGAGTGCAATTTGCCCTTGCTCCTGGATGATGCACAGCGCCTTCTTGGCACCGTCGGCGGTCAGACGCTGCCCGGCCGAGATGCCGGCGAGCTTCTCGTCCTGACCGAAGTACTGGGCCACGCCCTGGGCCTTGTACTGGTCCATCCCCCCATTGAAGGCGACCACCGGGGTGCCTGTGTCGACGGCCGCTCGAACCGCCGGCGCCATCGCATCCGGCTTGGCGAGGGTGACGGCGATACCGTCGACCTTGCTGTCGACGGCACTCTGGACCAGGTTGGCCTGGTTCGGAGCCTCGGGGTCCGCGGAGTAGCGCAGTTCGATGTTGTCTTTCGCGGCCGCGGTTTCGGCGCCCTTGCGGATCAGGTCCCAGAAGGTGTCGCCCGGAACCTCATGTGTGATCATCGCAATGGTCGCGCGGGGGGTGTCGGCGGTGCCCGAGGCCATGCCATTGCCGGTTGCCTCGGGCTTGCCGCCCGTGCCCGAGCATCCCGCGAGGAGCACGGCTGTGGTGATGCCCAACGCCAGGGTGGTCACCCGGCGAGTGCGCTTGCCTGTGAACGGGACGGGCCGGCCGTCGTGTGTATCCATGTGGTTGGCCTTTCGGAAGCCGCAACCATGCAGGCATGGAGAAGCAGCGAGGGAGGGTGAAGAGGAGTGAAACGCAGAGGGAGTGGAGGCCCCGCCGGGCCGGAGGTTGGAAGTCGGTTCCTCACGGCCCGGCGGGGAGAATGTGACCTACCGCAGGGGCAGGCCGGCGGCGCGGTACGTGGAGTCGATGAGCTCCATGGTGGTGACCGCGTCGTCGACGTCGATCGGGAACGCGGTCCCGTCGGCGAGGTGCTGAGCGAATACGTCGAGCTGGTAGGTGTACGTCGACCGGGTTCCGAGGTGTTCGACCGTGGTCCCGGCGTCGGTCGTGATGGTGATCCGGTCGTCGCCGGACTGCAGCGCGTAATCGTGTGCGAAGGCCTCGCCCCGATCTCCGACCACGCGCAGGGTCATCTCGAACCGCTCCGCGGTCATCGCGTTGACACTCGAACCTGTTGCGCCGCTAGGGAATACCAATTCTATTTCACAGGACTCGTCGACTCCGGGATCGCGTTCGACGGCGCGGGCCGCAACGACAGTGGGTTCGCCGCCGGCGAACCGGCCCAACTGCCGGTGCACGTGCAGGCCGTAGCAGCCGAGATCCATCACCGCACCGCCCGCGAGGTCGAAGCTCCACCGCGGATCGTCCGGCTTGGGTTCGGGCATCCGCATGATCACCTCGACCCGCTGCAGGACTCCGAGGGTGCCATCCCCGAGCAGGGCGAACATCCGCCCGATGATCGGGTGGAACAGGTAGTGGAACCCTTCCATGATCGGCACATTCCGCTCGCGTGCGGCGTTCCGAACCAGCTCGGCTTCGGCGGCGTTGCGAGCGAACGGCTTCTCTGTCAGGACCGCCTTTCCCGCCGCGATCGCCTTCAGATTCCACTTGGCGTGGAACGCATTGGCGAGGGGGTTGTAGATCACGTCGACCTCCGGGTCGGCGATCAGATCCGCGTACGAGTCGACGACCCGTTCGACCCCGTGCGTCCGCGCGAAGGCCTCCGCGCGGCCGCGGTCGCGGGCGGCGACCGCGACCAGCCGGTGCCCCAGAATCTGGGCGGGCTTCACGATCGCCAACTCCGCGATCCGCGAGGCGCCGAGAACGCCGATCCGCAGTTCGGTCACAGCTGCAGACTCCGCAGGAACGCGGCGCTGGTCTCGACGTCCGCGACCGGTCCCTCGCCCTCGGGCTCGCCGGCGAGGATGGTGTCCTGCTCGAGGGTGAACCAGCCGTCGAAACCGGAGGCGACGAGGTGGCGGACCACGCCCTCGACATCGACGTCACCGGTGCCGAGTGGGGTGTACATACCCTGGGCGACGGCCTGCGTGTAACTCAGCTCACCGGCCTGCACGCGGGCGGCGAACTCGGCGTCGACGTCCTTCAGATGCGTGTGGGTGATCCGGTCCGCGGCGGCGCGAGCCAGTTCGAGCGGATCGGTGCCGCCGATGAGCAGATGCCCGGTGTCGAGGCACAGCGGGATCGAGGAGCCATCGAGGACCCGCTGGACCTCGGCATTCTTCTCGATCATGGTGCCCACGTGCGGGTGCAGGACGGCGCGGATGCCCTGCTCGGCGGCGACCCGGTGGAGACGATCGAGGTTGCCGAGCAGCGTCTTCCATCCGGCGTCGTCGAGGTCCGGGCGAGAGTCGTAGCCGTCGGTCCCGGTGATCGCGGCCAGCACCAGCACGTCGGCGCCGGCGGCCGTGAACGCGGCCAGGGTGCCGGTGATGTCGGGGACCGGGTCGTGGCCGGAGTCGTGCAGCAGCACCGGGGTGAAGCCGCCGACCGCCTTCAGGTCGTAGGAGGCCAGCGTCGCCGCCAGCTCCTGCGGGTCGGCGGGCAGAAAGCCTTCGGGGCCGATCTCGGCGGCTTCCAGACCGGCGTCGCGCATCTCCGAGAGCACGCGCTCGGGACCGAGCTGGTGACCCCAGCCCGGGACTTCACAGACACCCCACGAAATAGGTGCTCCTGCAATACGAATCATCGTCGAACCTCACTCATCTGTACGGGTCGGTGCTGGGAGAGGGAAAGCGTGGCCGCCTCGGCGATCCAGGCCACCTCGAGGGCGTCGGCGGCGGTGCACGGCGAGGGCGCGGTGCCGGCGATCACCTCGAGGAACGCGCCGAGTTCGGCGCGGTAGGCGGCGGTGAAGCGGTCCATGAAGAATCGGTGCGGCGGTCCGTCGGGGAAGGTGACACCGGGTTCGAGGTTGCGGACCGGCGCGCTGGCATCCCAGCCGGCGACAACGCTGTCCTGCGACCCGTGGACCTCGAGCCGGCAGTCGTAGCCGCGGGCGTTGTAGCGGGTGTTCGACACCACGCCGAGAGCTCCGTTCTCGAACGTCAACGTTGTGGTGGCGGTGTCGACGTCACCGCAGTCGGCAAAGATGGCATCGCCCTGGTTGGTGCCGGCGGCGTACACCTCGACGACTTCCTGGCCCACCACCCAGCGGACGATGTCGAAGTCGTGGACGCTGCAGTCGCGGAAGATCCCACCGGAAGCGGCCACATAGTCGGCCGGGGGCGGCGCGGGGTCGAGGGTGGTCGAGCGCACGGTGTGCAGCCAGCCGAGTTCCCCGCCGACGACGGCGTTGCGGGCGGCGACGAAGGCGGGATCGAACCGGCGGTTGTAGCCGATCTGGACCGGCACCGTCGACGTCTTCAGCCGCTCGACGACCTGGTAGCTCTCGTCGGCGGTGAACGCGACGGGCTTCTCGCAGAACACCGGGATCCCGGCCTCCACGGCGGCCAGGATCAGGGGCGCATGCGCCGGGGTCGCGGCTGCGATCACCACTCCGTCCACTCCGGAGGTGAAGACGGCAGCGGCGTTCTCGACTGCTTTGGCGCCGAACTTGGCGGCAACAGTCGCGGTGACGTCGGGACGCTCGTCGGTGACCACCAGTCCGTCGACTCCCGGCAGCTGGGCGAGAGTGTCGGTGTGGAATGCGCCGATCCGGCCGAGGCCGATCACGCCGATAGTTGATCCCATCAGTCCTGTCCTCCAATGACGGTCTGGTCCCAGTCGATCACCGAGCCGGTGACGACGCCGCTGCGCTCCGAGAGCAGAAACACCACCATGTCGGCGATCTCGTCGACCTGCCCGAGCTTGCCCATCGGCACCTTCGCCGCGGCTTCGGTCGCCCAGTTGTCGTCGGCGCCGTGGAAGCGTTGCTGGATCGCAGTCTCGCCCTCGGTCTCGGTCCAGCCGATGTCGAGGCCGTTGATCCGGATCCGGTCGAAGCGGTGCGCGTAGGCCGCGTTGCGGGTGAGCCCTGCCAGTCCGGCCTTCGCCGCGACGTACGGGGCCAGGTAGGACTGCCCGCCGTGCTCGGCGATGGAGATGATGTTGACGATCGTCCCCGGTGCCTTACGTTCGACCATGTCCGCCACGGCGGCTTGCATGGTGAAGAACGGTGCGCGCAGGTTGACCGCCATGTGCTGGTCGAACAACTCGGGTGTCGTATCCAGGAGGGTGCCGCGGGTGGTCAGACCCGCGGCGTTGCACAGCGCATCGATGCGGCCGAACTCCTCGATGGTCCGGGTCACCGAATCACGGGCCTCGGTCGCGTCGGAGATGTCGGCCTGGACGAAGCGAACTTGTGCTCCGGTCGCTTCGAGTTCGGCGGCGAGGGCTTTGCCGGCCTCGGCCCGGCGTCCGGTGAAGACCACCTGGGCCCCTTCGCGGGCCGCTGCCCGCACGACGCCGGCGCCGACGCCCTGCGTCCCTCCACTGATCAGAACGACTTTCCCGTTCAACAGGGTGGCCACTGTATTCCTTTCGATCTTGCGGCCCTCCGACATCGGTGCCGGAGGATCGGTCGGCAGACGGAACCATCTCTCGGTTCGCTGACACATCCCCACTTGCGGGGGTGTTGTGGATCGGAGTCGTGGCCGTGTGCCCTTGTTAGTCTTGCTGTGACGCACGCCTCAATCAAGTCTGCTTTTACATCATTTTCACCTCAAGGCGGGGTATTCGGCCTGGGCCGGCGCTCGAATCGAGTCGGGGGCATCTCTGGGAAGAGAACCCGCCGATTCACCGGCATCGGAGTCGTGTTCGACGGTGTCCGGCTGTGTTCGGGCGGGGTGTGATCGGCAGGCTACTCACAGCGGATGCTGGACGAGGGCGCCTCGTTGACGAGGTGTCGGTCATCGCGCTGTGCCCGTATACGGCGGATCGCCGGTCGGCCACCTCGGAGGTGGCCGACCGGCGATCAGGTGCTGATTCGGCTGTTAGTGTTCGTCCCTGGGTCCCGCAGCCTGGTCGGCGATCTCGAAGCAGTGCAGAACTCCGTCGCGTGCCCGGGTGAGGGCGTCGGTGATGGGCAGTTGCCGAAATTCTTGTGACATGTGCTCGACACCCCACGCCCCGTCGAAGCCGATGCGGCGGACTGCGTTGATGAACTTCGGAACGTTGAATTCGCCTTCCCCGCAGGGAACCCTGTTGTCGAAGGTGTCCTCGAGATCGGTTCCCCGCACGGTGGACCAGCCGTCGTCGAGTTCGACACCGAACACGAACTGCACCGGCACGAGCTGCGGCAGAGTGTCGTAGTCCGTGCCACCGCGGAATGCGTGCCAGATGTCGAGGATCAACCCGCCATTGGGGTTGGCGACGTCCTTGACGAACTGTGCAGCCTGCTCGGTGGTCTTGACGTGGTGGGAGAACGGGGTGTTCTCGAAGGCGATCTTCACCCCTGCCGCGGCACCGTCGGAAGCCAGGGCGTCGAACTGCTCGCACAGCACGTCCCGGGAGACGGGGGCGCCGTCGTCGTCCGCGCCGACTTTGATGTTGTCGACCCCGAGGATGGGGGCTGCTTCGAACAGATCCCGACGGACCTGGTCGGAGACCGCGCGGGCTTCGCCGGTGGTCCACCAGTTGGTGATCCACTCCAGCTGAACATGATGAATTCCGTTGTCGGCCAGCATCTTCGCGACCTCACCGAGTCCTACTGTTTCTCGGGCGGCGACCAGGTCGGGGCGGGTCAATCCAAACCCGGTGTAACCGGTTTGCGCGACGGCCTCTATGCGCTCGCGGATCGGGACCGGACTGCGGTCCGAGCCTCGCGCCGGCATCACGTCTCCGGCTGAAGTCCAACATGCGGCCAGAAGTTCCGGCCCCGGTGAGTTGTTCATGCCTCGTACCCTTCAGTGGTTGTCTCGATCGTAGAACGCAGATGTATCCGGCGGTGTGGCCTCACTCCGGGGCCTCCTCGGTGGCGACGACGGCGAGGAGGTCGCCGCCCTCGACCTGCTGGACCGATCCGATGGAACGCCACCGCGTCCGCGCAGATCTTCGCCCGCAACTCTTCCGACAGGTTCGGGGCCGGCGCGAGCTCGATCACCTTCTGGTGACGGCGCTGCAGCGAGCAGTCCCGCTCGAACAGGTGGATGACGTTGCCCTGACCGTCGGCCAGGATCTGGACCTCGATGTGACGCGGGTCGACGACGGCCTGCTCGAGGAACACCGTCGGGTCACCGAACGCCGACTCGGCCTCACGGGCGGCGGCCTCGATGGACTCCTCGAGCTGCGCCGGCTCGGCGACCCGCCGCATGCCGCGGCCACCGCC
Organism: Rhodococcus sp. ACPA1; assembly: GCF_002300195.1. Classification (NCBI taxonomy): domain Bacteria; kingdom Bacillati; phylum Actinomycetota; class Actinomycetes; order Mycobacteriales; family Nocardiaceae; genus Rhodococcus; species Rhodococcus sp. ACPA1. Next base: position 1,091,080 of record NZ_NSDX01000005.1, read on the forward strand.
GCCGGCGACGGCCTTCACGAACAGCGGGAACTGCATGGTCTCGGCCGCGGCCAGCAACTCGTCCACATCGGCGGACGGCTCCGACGACGCCAGCACCGGCAGACCGGCCGCCTTCGCCGCGGCGATCGCGCGCGCCTTGTTGCCGGTGAGCTCGAGCACCTCGGCGGACGGACCCACGAACGTGATGCCCGCCTCGGCGCACGCGGCGGCGAGATCCGGGTTCTCGGAAAGGAAGCCGTAGCCGGGGTAGATGGCGTCGGCGCCTGCCTGCTTGGCCGCGGAGACGATCTCGTCGACGGAGAGGTACGCCCGAACCGGGTGTCCCTCCTCGCCGATCTGATAACTCTCATCGGCCTTCAGACGGTGGATCGAGTTCCGATCCTCGTACGGGAACACCGCAACCGTTCCAGCACCTAGTTCGTAGGCGGCACGGAAAGCGCGGATCGCAATTTCGCCACGGTTGGCGACCAATACCTTCGAAAATGTCACTGCGCTCGCTCTATCTCTTCTCGGGGATGCACAACTGATGGGATCGAGCAGTGATCAGTGGTAGTCGACCTTGGTGGTGGCACCGTCGTTGTTCATCGAATCGATCAGGGCGGCGGCCACCTGGGTGGCCCGCAACCCGTCGCGTGCCGACGCCAGCGGGGACGGCACCTGTGCGTCGAGGGCGTCGACCCAGGCCTGCAGTTGGCGCCGGTAGGCGTCGGCGAACAGTGGGCGCCAGTCCGCCGGATACGTCGCCGCCGAATGCAGCGACGAGTCGACCGTCAGGGCGTGGCTCGGTGCCAGACTCACGGCACCGGTTTCGCCGACTACTTCGCAGCGCACGTCGTAGCCGTATCGGGCATTGACGAACACATCGACCACCGTCAGCACACCGTCGGCGGTGCGCAGCATCAGCACCTGCGGGTCGTGACGTGAGGTGTCCAACGAGGTGGGCTTCGGTGCATGCCAGCTGACTTCGACGATATCGGACCCGAGAAGCCAACGGGTGATGTCGATTTCATGGATCGCTGAATTGGTGATGGTGCTTGCCGAGTCGCCACCCGGGTACGACGTCACATTGCGGTGGGAGCTGCGCACCAGCAGCGGGGCCCCGACGGAACCGGACCGAATCTCCTGCACCAGGGCCTGGTACGGGGCGTGGAACCGTCGCATGAAACCCACCGACACCAGCGGATTCGCCAGTGCCAGAGACTCTTCGCGGGCGACCAGGTCGACGCATTCGGCGAGCGTCGGGGCCAGCGGCTTCTCACACAGCACCGGCTTGCGGTGATCGAGGCACAGCGCCACCTGCTCGGCGTGAGCGGAGTCGTGGGACGCGATCACCACCGCGTCGATGTCCGGGGCGGTGATCAACTCGGTCGCGGTCGCGACGGTACGCGCCGACACCTCCTGCGCGACCGCGTCCGCACGGGCCGCGTCGAAATCGGTCACCACCGTCACCTGCGCACCCGACACCGACCGAGCGAGGGTCCGGGCGTGATCGGCGCCCATCACCCCGACACCGATCACCCCCACCCGCACGCTCACGACGCTGCCACCGCGGCCGGCGCCCGCCCGTCGAGGACCGCGACAGCGCCTTCGACCGCGGCGCGAATGGTCAACGCCATCGCCCGATCGGTGAAACCCATCAGGTGCGGACTCAACACGGTATTGGCGTGGTCGAACACCGGGTGATACGCGGGCGGTTCGGGATCGAATACGTCGAGACCGAGCCCGGCGAGGTGCCCGGACTGCATCGCCGCGTGCGCGGCGTCGAGGTCGATCAGCGCGCCGCGACTGCAGTTGACCAGGATGCTGCCCGCCCGCATCCCGGCCAGCCGCGTGGAGTCGATCAGATGATGATTCTCGGCAGTGAGCGGCAGGTGCAGGGTGACGAAGTCACTTGCTTCGAGAAGTTCGTCGATACCGGCGCACCGATACTGCTCGGGCACGTCGGCGAACGGATCGTACGCCCGCACCTGCAGGTCGAACGCCTCGGCGATCTGGGCGACCTTGCGGCCGATCCGCCCGAAGCCGACGACGCCGAGGGTGGCGCCCTCGAGGTCACCAACCGTGACTGCACCCCGGTCGTTCCACCGCCCGCCCCGGACCAGGCCGGTCAGCGTGGGAAGTCTCTTGACCAGTGACAGCAAGTGCGCGAACACCCCTTCGGCGACCGACACCGTGTTGCTGCCCGGGGTGATCACCACCGGGATGCCGCGCCGTTGTGCTTCGGCGACGTCGACGAGGTCGGTTCCGACACCGGTACGGGCGAGGACCTTCAGCGCCGGCATGCGGTCGAGCACCGCGGCGTCGACGGTGAACGCCGCCCGCACGATCGCGGCCTCGGCGACGGCCAACTGTTCCTCGGTCGGGTCGAGGACCAGCTGTTGATTCTCAGCCAGATACGGGTCGACGAGCTCCCGGTCGAGTGGGCCCAAGCCGACGAACAGTTGAGTCGAGGTGGTCGTGGTCATCGCAGTCCTTGCAGGTGTCGAGAGGTGCGGGGCGGGGGATCAGGCCGTGCGGGAGGCGGTGGTGCCGGCGACGTCGTCGAGCTTCTGCCACTGCCCGCTTGCGGCGGAGACCTCGGCGGCGGTGACGATCGCCGCTGCGGAGACGGCGTCGTGGACGTTCGAGTTCTCCTGCGGTCCACCGGATACCGCGATCAGGAACTTCTTCGCCTCGATCGTCTTGAGGTCGTCGAAGCCGAGTGCATTGCCGGGTCCGGGCTGAAAGCGGGAGTAGTCGCCGTGCTGCGGGCTGGCGTTGACCGTGGTGTAGCCCTGTTCGGCGTTCGCGCGGCCCAGGCACACCTTCAGCTCGTTCATCCGCTCGAAATCCCATTTGACGGACCCTTCGGTGCCGTAGACCTCGATCTGGTATCCGCACTCGGGGCCCACGATCACCCGGGACGCCTCGATGGTCCCCACCGCACCCGATCCAGGGCCCTCGGATCCGAATCGCACCAACGCCGCGGCGTAGTCCTCGTTCTCGACCGGCCCCATGTCCCCGTTTTCGATGACCGCGAAGTGAGTTCCCGATCCCATCTCCAGCTTCGGGCGTTCGGTGTAGACGGTGCTGGTGAGCGCGTTGATTTCCGCGATCGGGCCGACCACGTACTGGCACAGGTCGCTGGCGTGGCTGAACAGGTCCGCCAGCACGCCGGAGCCGGCGAGTTCACGGTCGAACCGCCACGACAGCGCGCCATTGGGCTCGTTCGCGTAGCCGGAGAAGAAGGAGGCGCGCACGTTGGTGATGCGGCCGAGCTTGCCGTCGGCGATCAGCTTCCGGGCGTGCTCGACGGCCGGGGCGTGCCGGTAGTTGTAACCGATCGAGGTGATCACCCCGGCCTCGGTGGCGGCGTCCTCGATCGCGGCGGTCTCGGAATAGCTACGCCCGACCGGCTTTTCGATCCAGAAGTGTTTGCCGGCCTTCGCCGCGGCGATACCGATTTCGGCGTGCAGGAAGTTCGGTGCACAGATGGACACGACCTCGACGTCGGGGTGCGCGAGGACCTCACGGTAGTCGGTGGTGCCCTCGGCGAAACCCAGGACGTTCTGAGCGAAATCGACGCGGCCGGGTGCGGTGTCGGCGGCGATCACCAGCTTCGGGGTGATCCCGAGCTCGGGGTAGACGATCGGGACGTCGCGGTAGGCGCGCGAATGCAGCTGTCCCATCCAGCCGACGCTGATCAGGCCGACGCCCACGGTGCGTGCGTTCGTGCTCACGGTGTTACCTCTTTCGGTTCTGCCCCAGTGGGCTAGGTGGTTCTGCCCCAGTGGGCTAGGTGGTTCTGCCCGAGTGGGCTAGGCGGTCTGCTCGGGCCGGGCGGTGGCGAAGGCCTCGGTCAGGGCGGCGGCGAGCATGGTCGAGTCGGAGCCGATGGCCACGAAGCGGAATCCCAGTTCGACGTAGCCGGCGGCCAGCGCTGCGTTCGCGGCGAGAATGCCGGCCGTCTTGCCGTGCTGGTGGGCGGCCTCGAGGACCCGGCCGAGCGCGGCGGTGAACACCGGGCTGTCGAACTGCAGGGGCACCCCGAGGGCGAAGGACAGGTCCAACGGTCCGACGAAGAGCACGTCGACCCCGTCCTGTGCGGCGATCTCGTCGACGGCGTCGAGGGAGGCGAGGGTTTCGATCTGGATGACGCCCAGTGCGGACTGCTCGTCCGTCAGCAGCGGGGAGCGGTCCATGCCCCACCGGCAGGAGCGGTTGTAGGTGGCGACCCCGCGGTCTCCGTGCGGCGGGTACGCCAGATGCGTGACCGCGTCGGCGACCTGGTCGGGTTTGTCCAGGCGCGGGACCATGATCCCGGCCGCTCCCTGGTCGAGGGCCCGGCCGATCCGGATCCGTTCACCGGATTCGATCCGCACGACGGTCGGAACGCCGTAGCTGCCGGCGGCGAGGATGCCGTCGCGCAATACGTCCTCGGATCCGGACCCGTGTTCGAGGTCGATGAGGATCCAGTCGGCGCCGGCGGCGGCGCACACCTCGGCTGCGGTCGAGGACGCCATGCCGACGAAGGTGCCGACGGTGGTCTCCCCGTCGGCCAATCGCTGACGGAGCGTGCCCCTGTCGAGTGGAGTGTTGCTCATCCGAACCACCTCTGCCGTCCCACGGCGTTGTCGTAGTCTGCGCGCAGGGTCTGAACCCATTCCTGATCGGACACCTCGGCGGGTGCGACGTCCCACCACACGTCCCCGCCGGGCAGGTCCACGTGCGGCACCGTCGGCACCACGATCACGACCGGACCGGACGCGGTCCGGGTCTCGTCGAGTGCGGTGCGCAACTCGTCGGCGGTGGTGGCGCGGATGGCCCGCGCGCCGAGTCCTTCGGCGATCTGCCGCAGGTCGACTTTCAGGTAGTCGCCCTCGAGGCGTGCCTTCTCGCCGGTCTCGGCGATGATGTCACCGTCGGTGCGGTAGCGGAACTCGTTGCCGAATTCGCGGCCGTTGCGGTTCATCTGCAACCGGTGGATGACCTGGTAGCCGTGGTTCTCGGACACCACGATGGTCACGTCCAGGCCCTCCTGGGCGGCGGTGACCAGCTCGGTGGGTGCCATCAGGAACGTGCCGTCGCCGATGAAGGTGACGATTCGCTGTCCCTGGTTGCCCTCGGCGAGACGCACACCCATCGCGGCCGGGATCTCGTACCCCATGCAGGAGAACCCGAATTCGAGGTGGCAGTGCCGATTCCCGGTCGCGTCCCAGACCTTCTGCAGGTCGCCGGGCGGGCCACCGGCCGCGGCAATGATCGTGTCGCCGCCGCGGGCGTGTTCCTGCAGCAGCCCGATCAGCTGCGGCTGGGTGAGCACGGCGCCGGTGACCGGGGCGTGCGGGTGCTCGGCCGGGACGAACGCGGTGTCGGGGTCGAGAGCGGCCGCCCGGATCGGGGCCCAGTCCGCCTTCGCCGTCCGCGCGGTGTCCTGCCAGGCGGTGCTGGTGGTGTGCCCGGCGAGCGCGGTGGTCAAGGCCTCGAGTCCGAGGCGGGCGTCGGCGAGGATTCCGGTGGCCCCCTGCTTGCGGGTGTCGCCGTCGACGACGTTGAGGGAGGCGAACCGGACGTTCTCGTTCTCGAAGATCGACTGCGATCCGGTGACGAAGTCGGTCAGCCGGGTCCCGACGCTGAGCACGAGGTCGGCCTGTTTGACCAGGATGTTGGAGGCGAAGTTGCCCTCGAGTCCGACACCGCCGAGCTGCCACCACTCGTCGCGGCTGACTGCGCCCTTGCCGCCGAACGATTCGACGACCGGGATACCGGCCTGCTCGGCGAGCCGCTCGAGTGCCGCGGTGGCATCGGAGTAGTGCACGCCGCCACCGGCAATGATCACCGGACGCGCCGCCTCGCGGATCTGGGCGGCGACCGCGTCGACCTCCGCGGGGTCGGGCAGCGGGCGGCGGATCTTCCAGTCGCGGGGTTCGAAGAACTCGACCGGGAAGTCGAAGGCGTGGGACTGGATGTCCTGCGGCAGCGAGAGTACGACAGCGCCGGTATCGGTGGGGCTGGTCAGCACCCGCATGGCCTGGGGGAGCGCGGTCAGCAACTGTTCCGGTCGAGTGATGCGGTCGAAGAACCGCGCGACCGGGCGGAACGTGTCGTTGACGGTGAGGTCGGCTTCGCTGGCATGCTCGAGTTGCTGGAGCACCGGTCCCTGATGGCGGGTGGCGTAGGTGTCACCGGGCAGCAGCAGCAACGGAAGCCGGTTGATCGTCGCCAACCCGGCGGCAGTGACCAGGTTCAGCGCACCCGGACCGATGGACGCGGTCACCGCGAGGGTGGCGCGGCGGCGGCTGGCCTTGGCATAGGCCGTGGCGATGTGCGCCAGGTACTGCTCATGCCGACCCTGGATGAACGGCAGGTCATCGGACAGTTCGTCGAGGGCCTGTCCGAGGCCGGCGACGTTGCCGTGACCGAAGATGCCCAGTGCGGCGGGGATCAGGCGGCGCCGGTTGCCGTCGGCGACCGAGTATTGCGCGGCGAGGTATTTCACGACCGCCTGGGCCGTGGTCAGCCGGACTGTCTTGTGTGTGCTCAGTGGTGTCATGTCGTCGTTTTCTGTGAGTGCCACGAATGTGTGTGAGCGGGAGACGGTTACCAGGGACGGCCGTGCAGGATGATGGTCTTTTCCTCGGTCATTTCCTCGACCGCGGACCGGACACCTTCCTTGCCGATGCCGCTGCCCTTGAGACCGCCGTACGGCATCAGGTCGGCGCGCCAGAGCGGCGTCCAGTTGATGTGGATGTTGCCGGCGTCGATCTGGCGCATCGCCCGAGTCGTCGCGCTGACGTCGGAGGTGAACAGTCCGGCGCCCAGGCCGTAGTCGTTGTCGTTGGCGAGGGCGATCGCGGATTCGATGTCGGGGGCGGAGGAGACGGCGACTGCGGGGCCGAACAATTCGTCGCGGCTGAACGGGGAGGTCGGGTCGACGCCGGCAACGACGGTGGGGGAGACGACGGCGCCGTCCCGGTCACCGCCGGTGAGGACCTTCGCACCGGCCAGAGCGGCCTCGGCGATGGCCGAATGCACTCGTGTCGCTTCGGTTTCCGAGATCAGTGAACCGAGCTTGGTGTCGGCGTTCGCGGGATCGCCGACGACGATGTCTTCGACCTTCGGGACCAGGGCGTCGAGGAAGTCGGCCTCCACACGTTCGTCGACGATCACGCGTTGCACGCTGATGCACACCTGACCGGCATTGATGTAGCCGCCGGCAGCGACCGCCGAGGCGGCGAGTTCGATGTCGGCGTCGGGGAGCACGATCACCGGGCAGGACGCGCCCAACTCCAAGGACAGCTTCTTGATTCCCGCGATGGAGGCCAACCTGGTGCCGGTCTGCGTGGAACCGGTGAACGACACCTTGCGCACCCGGGGGTCGGTGACCAGGACGTCACCGAGCGCGGAGCCCGGTCCGGTGAGCACCGACAGCGCTTCGGGCGCCAGGCCGGCGTCGACGAAGCACTCGGCGAGCTTCAGTGCGGTCAGCGGGGTGGTGCGGGCCGGCTTGAGTACCACCGCATTACCCGCGGCGAGTGCGGGAGCGATCTTGTGCAACACCAGCAGTGCCGGGTAGTTGAACGGGGTGATCGCCACGACGATGCCGCAGGGCTGGCGCAGGGTGAAGCCGACCTTCTCGAGGCCGGTGCCCGGGTTCGCGTCGAGCGGCAACGACGAGCCGTAGAGCTGGCTGCCTTCGAAGGCTGCCAGTCGGATGATGCTGCCCGACCGGCCCGCCTCACCCCGGGCTTCGCTGATCGGCTTGCCGGTCTCCGCGCTGATGGTCTGCGCGATGTCCTCGGCGCGCTGATCGGCCAGATCCGCAGCACGCATCAGAATCGCCGCTCGTTCGTGCGCGGGCATCGACCGCAACACCCGCGCCCCGACCTCGGCTCGATCGAGGGCCGCGGCGGCATCGGCGGCGGAGGCGACCGGCACCGTGTCGACCGCATGACCGTCGAACGGTGACCGGACGGTCTCCGTGCGGCCGTCTGCGGCGCCGCGCCATTCACCGGCGAGCAACATATCCATGTCAGGACTCCATACGTCGAGTTCGTCGTCACCCCTGCATGTGCCGAGGGGACATTGATTGCAAGTGAAACGTCTGTTGCCGAACCGGGCAGCGCACCAGCAGGACTGGTGGTGGCTATTCGGTTGGGAATCGAAAGGTCTGTGTCGATGGCAGTTCCGGACCCGCCGTGACTTGTATGAGGCTGGGCGTCGGCGACGCCCGGTTATCCGGTCAACGCGCGTGCTGTGACCGGTCGAGAGGGCTTCGTCGGCGCCGTTCCCTCGAGGGGAACGAACTGGGGCGCACGGGGGACCCGACTCGAACATCCCGTGCCTGTGAAGCGTTGCTCTTGCTCATGCAGCCAGTCTTGCTGTGATGCATGCCTCAATCAAGACGAAAAACCCATCAAATATCCCTCATTGCAGCTCATGGATGGGTGTGAGCGCTCGGGCGTAAAGCCGGCGGGAGGGGTAGCGGACGTGCGGCCGCCCGCGGGCCGTCACCGCTCACCGATCTCAGGTGAGTCCCCGTGCGAAGTATCCCGGCTGGACGATTCACCAGCCGTTTCGTCGAGAGTCGTCGTATCAAGCCGGGGTGAGGGGTGGGGGCCTGACGTTGCCCTCCATGGGCGCCGGGCTCAACGCGCTCGTGGGGCGATCGACCTCAATCATCATACAAAGGTCGACCTGCCTCCATCGGCACAAAGAGCGGAAAGGCGTATATCTGCTGGTTCTACCCGTGAATCGAGACGAAAAGTACGAAGAATCCCTGACGTGAGCTTGACCACACGCAATCTTTGTCATACATTTCTTTCATGTCGGAAACCACTCGCTCGAAGCAGCGCCTCTCTGATGTCGTCGCTCAGACCCTTCAGGACGAAATCCTGGGTCTTGCCGTCGGCGACCGGCTTCCGACGGAGGCCGAACTGGCCGAGCGTTTCGAGGTCAGCCGGACGGTGGTTCGGGAGGCGACGAGACTGCTCGTTCAGCGTGGCCTGGTCACGGTGAGCCCGGGGCGCGGGATGGCCGTGGCGGCGGTGGACGGCAGTGTGATCGCCGAACAGTACGGTCTTCTGCTCCGGCTCAGCGAGGGCTCCTTCGAACAGCTGATGGAGCTCAGGCTCGTTCTGGAACTCGAGATGGCCGCTCTTGCTGCCGCTCGGCGCACCGACGACCACCTGGCCGAGCTGACGCGACTCAATGAGCGTTTGAAGGCGGCGGACCCGTCGACATCGGAGTTCCTGGACGCGGACCTGGCCTTTCACGAGCAGATCGCGCAGGCGAGCGGGAACCCCTTCTTCCTCCTGGTCATGAGGCCGGTCAACGACTACCTCAGCGACTCCTACAGCGCAGGCACCGGGTACCCGTCCGAAGCCGGCCACACCGTCCAGGAACATCTCGAGATCGCCCAAGCGATCGCAGCAGGCGATCCAGCCCGGGCACGGTTCGCCGCGGAGAACCACCTCCGCCGAATCGTGCGCCACCGGGCCACGCTGACGTCCTCCCGTCAGAGGGAATGACCGACACCACGCGCTGACGGGGCGGATCGCCTCCTCCCGCCTTACCTACACGTACTCGATCACTCTGCGAAGTGATCGTGGCGGCCAAACATGCCTCGAAATCACCTTCCGGGGCGCTGCAGTGACCGCATATGCCTGCAGAACAACTCAACTCGTCCATTCTCGGTGACGCCGACGGGTGGTATACGCAGAAGGAACGACATGGCAATCGCACGGACCGCTTCGCAAAGGCGCGGAGTCGTAGTCGCCATCATTGGCGTGATTCTCCTGCTGACGGGCTGCTCGACAGCACCTTCGGATCGATCGGCAGTCGACCCGGCCGCACGGGAGGCGGCGGTGGAGAAAGCACAAGGCGGCGCGGCCGAACTCCTCGACGCAGGAATGCACGACAACCAGTGGACGGGACCGGAAAACAGCCCGCCGCCCCGGCCAGGCCTCAGGATCACCCTCATCCCGGAGCAAATGGCCTCGACCGGGTCGAGTCGACCGGCCAAGGCCATCGAATCGGAGGTCGAGAAGCTCGGCTGGGTACCGAAGATCTCCGACGGCCAGGGCAAGCCGGAGGTCCAGCTCAACGCACTGAACACGGCTGTGGACGAGAAGGTCGATGCCGTCATCCTCATCTTCGTCGACACCACCCGCGTCCAGTCCGCGCTCCAGCGTGCTCTCGCGGCGGGCGTCAAGGTGGTCACCCTCGGATCGCTGAAGAACACCCCCGACACGGTCCCGGATGTGTCCTTCGACTGGGTGCGTGCCGGAGAGTCGGTCGCGCAGTACGCGGTGTGGAAGAGCGGCGGCGATCTGGGCATGCTGCAGATGCGCAACGCCGACCTGTACATCGTGGTCAACGGCCAGTACAAAGGCTCGCAGGACTACCTCGACACCCCGGGGAACTGCCCGGGATGCGACGTCGTCACCCAGGACTGGAGTCTGGCGACCTTCGAAGATCCGACGATCGGCCCCGCCGCGCAAGCGGTGGCCACCAGACTGGCGAACCCCCAGCTCAACTGGGTCTCCTGCTTCGACTCCTGCCTCTTCCGCGTCAGCAACGGCCTCAACCGCGCAGGGTTCACCGACTCTGTTTCCGGCGCCGGCTTCGATTGCAACCCGGAGAACCTGGACATCATTCGCGCCGGGGGCGTGCAGAAGGTGTGCTTCGCCGACCCGCGAGAATGGTTGGCCTACGCGGCAATCGACAACGTCAACCGCATGACCAACGGCCTACCCGCATTCGACTTCACCGAATCCATCCCGGTCGCCTTGTTCGACAAGGACTCGCTGTCCCAGCTCCCGCCGGACCGGTCGGCCGAACTCGAAACCAAGGGATGGCAGGGCAACTTCGACTTCCGCGCGAAGTTCGAACAGCTGTGGGGGATCGGATAACACATGGTCACCGACCGAGAAACGAGAACCGCAATGACATCGAATGACTCGTCACCGGGTGTCGAAATCATCGGACTGTCAAAAGAATTCGGAGTAAACCGGGTTCTGGACGACGTGAATCTGGAATTTCGGCCGGGCTCGATCCACGCCCTGCTCGGCGCGAACGGATCCGGGAAGTCGACCCTGATCAAGCTGCTCGCCGGATACCACACCCCGACAACCGGAAGCATCCGCGTGCACGGGGAGGAACTGGCACTGCCCGCCGACCCCACGGTGCTGCACGACGCCGGGGTGCGCTTCGTCCACCAGGACCTCGGTCTGATCGAATCGATGTCGATCGCCGACAACCTGGCACTGGCCCTCGGTTACGAAAAGCGCGCCGCCACCATCGACTGGCGCCGCCAGCGCGCGACCTCGATCGCGGACCTGGCCGCGGTCGGACTCGACGACCTCGACCCCCGCACCCTGGTCGGTGCGCTCGGACCCGTACAGCAAACCCTCGTCGCGATGGCCCGAGCCCTGCGGGGACTGCAACCGGGGAAGGGTGTGCTCGTCCTCGACGAGCCCACGGCACGACTGCCCAACGCGCAGGTCGACGAACTGCTCAACCGCTGCAGGCTGCTGCGCGATCAGGGCATCGCCCTGATCTACGTCTCACACCGCCTCGACGAGGTGTTCGCGATGGCCGACCGGGTCTCGGTGCTGCGTGATGGCCGACTCGTCTTCGACGACGTCATCGCCGCCACCGACGACCAGCACCTGACGCAGATCATCACCGGCGGGGCCGCCACGAGCGACGCCGCCGACATCCCGGCACCTGCCCGGCGGGCCGTCGAACCGGGAACGGCGCCGAAACTGTCGTTGCGAGGGGTATGCGGAACGTTCGTGCAGGATGTCGATCTCGACCTCCGGCCGGGAGAGGTGCTGGCGGTCACGGGTCTGGTCGGTTCCGGCCGCAGCGAACTCGGTCGACTGATCTTCGGGTCCCAGGCCATCACCGCCGGCGAGGTCCGGCTGCACGGCCGGCAGCTGCACCGGATCTCGCCGAAACTCAGCATCGAACGCGGCATCGGATACGTCCCCCAGGACCGCAAGCAGAGCGCGATCCCGTCCTTCACGCTGGCGGACAACCTCTGCCTGGCGAGCCTGGACAAGCACATGAGCGGCGGCCGGTTGTCGAGCAGCAGCGAGCGGACGGTAACCGCGAGCGCGATCGAGCGCCTGGACGTACGGCCGGCCGACCCCGAACGTCTGCTCGGTGAGCTGTCCGGCGGAAACCAGCAGAAGATCGTCCTCGGCAAGTGGCTCGAACTCGACCTCGATGTCCTCATCCTGGACGAACCGACCTACGGCGTCGATGTCGGCGCCCGCAAGACGATCCTCGAGGCCGTCCTCGAACAGGTCGCCCGGCGTGAATTGTCTGTGCTGCTGCTGGACTCGGACATCGACTTGGTCGCCCGCTACGCCGACCGGGTGCTCGTGATGCGTCGTGGGCGTATCGCGACCGAACTCGTCGGCGCAGAGATCACCACCGAACGAATCGCCGCGGCGAGCTACGCGGTTCAGGACCTTTCCACGGCCTAGCGGCCATCATCGAATCTTGGAGTACACCATGACCGTTCAACGAGCGCCTGGTCGCCCGGCGGGAGCGTTCAAAAGGATTTTCACCGACTACGGAATCGTGATCGCCCTGATCGCGATTATCGGATTCTTCTCGGTGATGCGTCCCGATACCTTCCCGACCATCGCGAACTTCGGCTCGATCCTGCAGGCCAATGCGTCGATCATGTTCATCGCATTCGGACTGATGCTCCCGCTGATCGTCGGTCACTTCGACCTGTCGGTCGCCGCCATGGCCGGGTTCGGTGGCGTCCTGGCCACCGGGCTGATGTCCAACGGCACCGTCTCGCAGTGGCCACTGGCGGTGCTGATCGTCGTCGTCGTGGCCGTCGTCGTCGGGCTGATCAACGGATTCCTCGTCGCCTACCTGAACCTGAACGCACTTGTCGTCACCCTCGGCACGCAGTCCGTCCTCTTCGGTGCGATCCTGTGGTACTCGAAGGGCGCGGTCATCTACAGCGGAATCCCGCAGGCGTTCAAGGACCTGGGGCAGGACCGCCCCCTGGGGATCCCGCTGCCGTTCATCTTCGCCGTCGCCGTCGGCATCGTGCTCTGGTACGTGCTGTACTTCCGTCCGGTGGGCCGACGGCTCTACGCCATCGGCGGCAGCCGGGACGCCGCACGGTTGACCGGCATCAAGGTCGACCAGCTCACCGTCGGCGCGTTCGTCGGCGGCGCGGTCCTCGCGGCAATCGGAGGTGTCCTGCAGGTCGCCCAGGTCGGTTCGGCAGCACCGACGAGCGGCTCGGAATTCCTGCTCCCGGCCATCGCCGCCTGCTTCCTCGGTGAGACGTCGATCCGCCGCGGCTACTACAACGTCTGGGGAACCATGACCGCCGTCGTGCTCGTCGCGGCCGGCACCACCGGACTGTTCATGCTCGGCGCTCAAACCTGGGTGCAGCCGGTCTTCAACGGTGTCGTCCTGATCGGCGCGATCCTTGCGGCCAAGGTCGGCGTCCTCAAGACCCGGGCACGCAAAGCCCGCCCGCGCACCCCCACGGCCCCGCCCACGCCCACCGTGGCCGCGGCCGCGGCCGCGCACTAGAAACCGGCAAGGGAAACACCATGCGCGGATTGAACGGGAAAGTCGTGGCAGTGACCGGATCGGCGGGCGGCATCGGTGAGGCCGTGTGCGCCCGGCTGATCGACGAAGGCGCGAGCGTGTATGCGCTGGACCGAACGGTTTCACCGCTCGGCGAGTCGACGATCGTCGACATCACCGATCCGGACGCGATGGAGCAAGTCGCCACCCGCATCGCCGAACGTGAAGGCCGCATCGACGGACTGGTCGCCGCCGCCGGCGTCGTCGAAGACGACATCGCCGCCGAGGAGATGACCCTCGACGAGTGGGATCGCACCCTCGGGGTGAACCTGCGAGGGCTGTTCATCACGAACCAGGCCTTCGGCCGGCGGATGCTGGCGCAGAACTCCGGCGCCATCGTCAACATCTCCTCGATGAGCGGCAATCACGTGGTCAACGTCCCCCAGAAACAGTGCGCCTACAACGCCTCGAAGGCGGCGGCCACCGCACTGACCAAGTCGCTGGCCTCCGAATGGGCCGACCGCGGCGTCCGCGTCAACGCCGTCTCCCCGGGCTACGTCGCCACACCGCTGCTCGCCCGGAAGGCACACCAGTTCCGGCAATGGCTCGACGCCACCCCCCAGCAGCGGATGGCCGAACCCTCGGAGATCGCGGCCGCGGTGGCCTTCCTGCTCAGCGACGAGTCGGGCTACTTCTGCGGCAGCGAACTCGTCGCCGACGGCGGCTACAGCCTCCGCTGACCACCTGCGGCCTTCACACTTCCACCACAATAGAAACGAAACGGATCTCGACACCATGAACCTCATCGATCAGCACGCAGCAGTCCTGCCCGCCGACGCGGCGAATGCCACCCTCGTCGGTCGCGTCCACGACGACGCCATCGGCGGCCCGTGCATCGTCACCCTGCGCTCGGGTGCGGTGGTCGACATCACCGACGCCTTCCCGACCATGACCGACCTCCTCGAATCACCGGACCCGGTCAAGGCCGTCCGCAGCGCTGTCGGCACCCGCTCCTGGCCCATCGCCGACGTCCTCGCCAGCTCGCTCGCCGCCCGCACCAGCGCCCCGTATCTGCTCGCACCGGTCGACCTGTCGGTGCTCAAGGCCGCCGGGGTGACGTTCGCGACGTCACTGCTCGAACGGCTCATCGAAGAGCGCGCCGGCGGCGACCCCGAACAGGCCGACGCCATCCGCGGCGACTTCGAGCGGCTCATCGGCACGACCCTGTCCTCCATCGAACCCGGCAGCGAGGACGCGGCCCGGCTCAAGGAAGACCTCAAGGCCCGCGGCCAGTGGTCCCAGTACCTCGAGGTGGGGTTGGGACCGGACCCGGAGGTCTTCACCAAGGCGCCGGTCCTCTCGGCGGTCGGGTGCGGCTCCGAAATCGGTGTCGCGCAGGTCTCCTCGTGGAACAACCCGGAACCGGAAGTCGCCCTAGCGGTCACCTCCACCGGACGCATCGTGGGTGCGATGCTGGGCAACGACGTCAACCTCCGCGACGTCGAGGGCCGCTCGGCGCTGCTGCTGCCCAAGGCGAAGGACAACAACGCCTCGGCCTCGCTCGGACCGTTCATCAGGTTGCTCGACGAATCGTTCACCCTCGACGACGTCCGCGCCGCCGAGGTGCGCCTGCAGGTACTGGGGGAGGACGACGGTTTCGTTCTCGACGACGTGAGCTACATGCGCGAGATCTCCCGCGACATCAGCACCCTCGCCGAATACACCGTGGGCGACGCCCACCAGTACCCCGACGGGATCGTCCTCTACACCGGCACCCTGTTCTCCCCGACGCACGACCGCGGCGGCGAGGGCATGGGATTCACCCACCACATCGGCGACGTGGTGCGGATCTCGAGCCCGAAACTCGGCACCCTCGTCAACCGCGTCAACCACTCCGAGAAGGCGCAGCGCTGGGAGTTCGGACTGCGGTCGTTCATCGCCAACCTGCACGGGCGCGGACTGGTCGGAAAGGTCGGTGCCTGAGATGCGGATGGTGATCACCGACCACAATTTCGCCGGCGAGGACTTCGAACGCGCCGCCGCGAAAGAACTCGACGCCGACTTCGCCGTCTTTCACGCCACCACCGAGGCCGAGGCGATCGAGGCGGTCCGCGGCGCCGACGTCGCGCTGGTCAACTTCGCCCCCATGACCGCCGCTGCGCTCGCCGCGATGAACCCGAACGGGGTCGTCGTCCGCTACGGCATCGGCTTCGACAACGTCGACCTCGACGCCGCCACCCGGCTGGGGGTGCGGGTGTGCAATGTGCCGGACTACGGCGCCGACACCGTCGCCGATCATGCCGTCACCCTCACGCTCATGCTCCTGCGCAAAGTTGCCCAGTTCGACCGCGCACTGGCGGCCGGCGGCTGGCCGTCCGCGACCGAACTCGCCCCGATCCGCTCGACCAGCGAGACGACGGTAGGTTTGCTCGGCACCGGACGGATCGCGCTTGCCGTCGCAAAAAGGCTGCAGCCCTTCGGGTTCGACCTGATCGCCCACGACCCGTACGCGAACCCCGACGTCGCCGCCGACCACGGCATCACCCTCGTCGACCTCGACGAGCTGTTCCGACGGTCCCACGCGCTCTCGCTGCACGCCCCCGCCACCGCGGACACCCGCGGAATCGTCAACGCCGACAATCTCGCCAAGATGCCGTTCGGATCGTTCCTGGTCAACACCTCACGCGGCGCCCTGGTCGAGCAGGACGCCGTGCTCGACGCACTCGACTCCGGCGCGCTGGCCGGGGTCGGACTCGACGTCTTCCATCCGGAACCTCTGGCCCCCGACCACCGGCTGCGCGCGCACCCGAATGCCGTCCTCACCCCGCACGCCGCCTTCTACTCCGAACAGTCGCTGCGCGATCTCCAGCGCCTCGCCGCCGAGGAGGCGGCCCGGGCGATCCGGGGCGAGCCGCTGCGATGCCCGCTGAACTGACCACCCCCGAGCGAAAGGCGCATGCCATGACGATCACCACACTGAACAACTACATCGACGGCGGGTGGGTCCGGAGCGAGACGACCTTCAAGGCTCTCAACCCGGCCGACGAGAAGGTCATCGCCGAGGTCCCCGCCTCGACCGCCACCGATGTCGACGCCGCCGTCACCGCGGCCCGCCGCGCCTTCGCCGACTGGCGACACGTCAACCCGACCGTGCGAGCCCGCTACCTCCACACCATCGGCGACATCGTCAAGACCCGCGAACGTGAACTCGCCGAAGCGATCACAACCGAGATGGGTAAGACCATCGGTGAGGCGACCGGCGAGGTCGACAAACTCGCCAAGGCGTTCCACTTCTACGCCGAAGAGGCCACCCGGATCCACGGGGAAGTGATCCCCAACGATGTCGACGGCTTCGCCAGCATGGTCGTCCAGGAACCGATCGGCGTCATCGGGGCGATCACCCCATGGAACTACCCGCTCGAACTGGTCGGGTGGAAGCTCTGCGCCGCACTCGCGGCCGGCTGCACGATCGTGATCAAGCCGTCGCAGTACGCCTCGCTGTCACCGGCACTGCTGTTCGCCTGCATCGACGAAGCAGGACTGCCGGCCGGGGTGGCGAACCTGGTCCTCGGCGGGGGCGAGACGGGCCCGGCGGTGGCCGGTCATCCCGGATTCGACAAGCTGGCGTTCACCGGATCGACGGCGACTGGCGGCAAGATCGCCCGCGGCGTGCCCGCCGCGAAACCCCTGACGATGGAATTGGGCGGCTCGTGCCCGATGATCGTCACCGACCGGGCGGACATCGACGCCGCCGTCGCGGGCGCCGCGCGCCGCGGGTTCCGCAACGCCGGACAGATCTGCATCGCCATCAACCGCATCTACGTGCACGAAACGGTGTACTCCGAGTTCGTCGACCGACTCACCGCGAAGGTGTCCGAGCTGACCGTCGGTAACGGCATGGACCCCACGGTCGACGTCGGACCGATGGCGACCCGCGCCGGCCTCGACGTCGTCGACCAGCACGTGCGCGACGCCATCGCCCGAGGCGCCACCGTCACCACCGGCGGCACGCGGATCGAGACGCTCGCGCCCGGGAACTTCTACCAGCCGACGGTCATCGCCGGCTGCAACCCGCACATGCTCGTGATGCACGAGGAGACATTCGGCCCCGTAGTCGGCGTCATGCCCTTCAGCAACCTGAAGAACGCGGTAGACCTCGCCAACGGCACCGAGGCCGGTCTCGCGGCCTACCTCTACACCGGTGATCTCGCGCAGGCCCACGACCTCGGCCGGCTCCTCGATTTCGGCAATGTCGCCGTCAACAACGTCGACGCCGGAATCATGAACGCCCCCTACGGCGGCCGCAAGGGCAGCGGGTTCGGCGTCGAGCACGGCAAGGCCGGGTTGGAGGGGTACCTGCAGTACAAGCACCTCCGCATCCAGTACGGGACACGGTAATGACCGCCGCCGCGCGAGTGCACCTCGGCGTCGACATCGGGACCTCGTCCTGCAAGGTCGTCGCCGTGGACCACACCGGTGCGGTGATGACCACCGCCGTGCGTGAGTACCCGCTGTTCTCCGACCGTCACGGGTGGTCCGAACAGGACCCGCACGACTGGTGGGCGGCCACCGATGCCTGCATTCGAGAGGTCACCGCACAGCTGCCCCGCCGCGGTGACGAGATCGTCGCCATCGGATTGAGCGGGCAGATGCACGGCCTGGTGGCCCTCGACGACACCGGCACGGTCATCCGGCGCGCCATCCTCTGGAACGACCAGCGGTGCGAAGCCGAATGCGTCGCGATCACCGACACCGTGGGTGGCCCCCACGCGGTCCTCGACGCCACCGCCAACCGGCTCATCACCGGATTCACCGCAGGCAAGGTGGCCTGGCTACGCGACCACGAACCCGAGAACTTCGCCCGGACCCACCGAATCCTCAACCCGAAGGACTACCTGCGCCTACGGATGAACGGACAATTCGTCACGGACGTGTCCGAGGCGTCCGGAACAGGCCTGTTCGACGTCGCCAACCGCACGTGGTCCCCGGCGATGCTCGCGGCGGTCGGGGTGCGCGAGTCGATGCTCCCCGAGGTCGTCGAGTCCCCCGAACCCACCGGCACCCTGCTCCCGGACATCGCCCACGCCTGGAACCTGCGAGAGGACGTCCAGGTCTACGGCGGAGGCGGGGACGCGGTCGTCCAAACGGCCTCGATGGGCATCACCCGCCCCGGCGACATCGGAGTCACCCTCGGCACGGCCGGCATCGTCGCCGCGGTCTCACAATCGTGCCCGGACAACGTCACCGGCGCCGTGCAGGTGTCCTGCTACAACCAGCCCGGCTACTGGCACGTCATGGGAGTGTCCCTGTCCGCCGCCGGGGGACTGCAATGGCTCGCCGACGTCATCCACCAACTGCCGGGAGCACAGGACGTCAGCTTCACCGAACTCATCGACCTGGCCAAGAAGGTGCCCGTCGGCGCCGACGGCCTGCTGTTCCTGCCGTATCTGGCCGGCGAGCGATCCCCGCACTACGCCCCCTCGGCGAGCGGGGCCATGGTCGGGCTGACCCGCATGCACGGGCTCGGGCACCTCGTGCGCGCCGTGATCGAGGGCGCGCTGCTCAACATGCGGCAGATCCTCGAATCCTTCACCGAGTTGGGGATTCCGTGCGACCGGATCATCGCCTCCGGCGGAGCTACCCGCGACGGCTTCTGGCTGCAGACGATGGCCGACGTGTTCGACACCGAGGTCGTCACCATGACCGGCAGCAGCGAAGGCGGCGCGTACGGTGCCGCGATCGTCGCCGGGGTCGGGGCAGGCACCTGGGAATCCTTCGACGATGCCTACGGGCACCTGGAGGTGTCCTCGCGACATCTTCCCGGTCCCACCGAAGTCACCCGCTACACCCGGATCTTCGAGGGTTACCGAAACCTGTTCGGACACTTCACCGACGTGTTCTCCGACATCGACATCGCAAGGAAGACATGAGCACCACGCAGACGAAATTCACGGCAGTCGTCTTCGACCTCGACGGCACCCTGGTCGACAGCAGCGAGGACATCGCCGCGGCCATGAACGAGGCACTGTCCTCTCACGGTGATCACCGGGTCACCGTCCGGCAGGTCGCCGACGCACTCGGCGGCGGCCCCCGCGCACTCGTCGAACAGTGCCTGCGGGTCGCAGGCCTGCCCGTCACCGCACCGATCGTCGACGACGTCCTCCGGACCTACTCCGAGCGTTACCGCGCGAATCCGGCGAGAAAGACCCGCCTGATCGACACCGCCGCCGCAGTGCTCGCCGAGCTGGACGCCCGGGGCATCCAGCTCGGAGTATGCACAAACAAGCGGACACTGATCGCCCACGCGGTCCTCGATGCACTGGGGCTCGGGAAGATCATCGGGGCGGTCATCGGTTCCGACGCCACCGACGGGCCCAAGCCCGATCCCCGGCATCTCACCGACACCATCGCCGCCCTCGGCGCCCCCTCGACAGTGCTCTACGTCGGTGACACCGACATCGACCGCGACACCGCGGCGGCCGCAGGCATCCGCTACGCCCATGTGAGCTGGGGACACCCCGATATCGACGCCGACTTCCGGCTCGACTCGTTCGACGACCTGCTCGCCCTCATCTGACCCACCCGAAAGGAACTCCTCCACATGTACACGACCGAAACCCCCCAGGACGCGGCGAAATACGCCGTCGGCCGGGCCGCGGTGGAGCGCTACGCGCACGACGGCGCCCAACTCGGACTCGGCTCCGGAACGACGTCCGCATGGTTCGTGCGGGCCCTCGGAGAGAAGGTCGCCGACGGCCTCGACGTCGTCGGTGTCCCCACCTCCACCGCAACCCGCGACCTGGCCTTGTCGGTCGGTATCACCCTCGTCGATCTCAACGACCTCGACCGCCCACTCGATGTGACGCTGGACGGGCCCGACGAGGTCGACCACGACGGAGACATGATCAAGGGTGGCGGCGCCTGCCTGCTGTGGGAACGCATGGTCGCCGAGGCCTCGTCGAAGATGGTGTGCATCGCAGACGACACCAAACTGGTCGAGCAGCTCGGCTCCTTCCCGCTTCCGATCGAGGTCATCCCGTTCGGGTGGAAGGCGACTCGGAGATCGATCTCCGCACTGCTGACCGACCTCGGTTACACCGACATCGAGATCATTCAGCGACACCGGAACGGGCAGCCCGTGGTCACCGACAGCGGCAACTTCATCCTCGACGCCCATATGGTCGCGATCACCGACAAGGCCCTGCTCGACACGAACCTCAACTGGATCGCCGGCGTCGTCGAGAACGGGCTGTTCACCGGAATCGCCCACGAAATCCTCATCGCTTCCCCAGACGGGGCGGCGAAACTCATCGAACTGCCGCACCGGAATGCCGCCAGGATCCCGGAGTGGCGCAAATGAGAGGAACCGGTACAGACATGGACCTGGACAACGTGCTGGGACAGGCGGCAGCCGCCACGGCCGAGTTTGCCCGTCAAACCCCACAGCAGCGGTACGCGCAACTGGTAGAAATCGCGAACCGTCTCGACGCCGCAGCCGACGAGCTGGTACCCGTCGCGATGGAAGAAACGCACCTCCCGGAGCCCCGCCTGCGGGGCGAGCTCGCCCGGACCACGATGCAACTGCGCCTGTTCGCCGAACAAGCACAGACCGGCGAGTTCCTCGACGTCCGCATCGACGACTCCGATCCGGACTTCGGTTCCGGACCGAGGCCGAACCTCCGCCGCATGCGAATCCCGATCGGCGTCGTCCTCAACTTCGCCGCGAGCAACTTCCCGTTCGCCTTCTCGGTTGCGGGAGGCGATACCGCGTCGGCGCTGGCCGCCGGGTGCCCGGTGGTCGTGAAAGCCCACGAAGGGCACCCGAAACTCAGTGAGCTCACCGGGAGACTTGTCTCCGCAGCACTCGTCGATGCCGGAGCCCCGGCCGGAGCCTTCCACGTCATCGAGGGCCGTGACGCCGGCATCGACGCGCTCCGCGACGAACGCGTCGACGCGGCAACCTTCACCGGATCGGTGCGCGGAGGATTGTTCCTGGCCGGCATCGCGGCCGACCGACCGCGACCCATCCCGTTCTACGGAGAGCTGGGAAGCATCAACCCGGTGTTCGTCAGCCAGGCCGCAATCGACGAGCGTGGACAGGCGATCGCCGAGGGATTCGTGGACTCCTTCACCCTCGGCAGCGGCCAGTTCTGCACCAAGCCGGGCATCGTGTTCCTGCCCGCCGGCCACGGCCTGGACGACATCCTCACCGAGCGTATCGGCGGAAAACGCACCGGCGCACTACTTACCGACTCCATCACATCCGGCTTCGCCGACCGGCTCCAGGAGATCGGCGACCAGATCGGCGGACGGATGCTCGTCGAACCGACAACGGTCGATGGCTGCCATCAGCCCGCACTCCTGTCCATCGACTACCCCACCTTCGTCGAGCACGCGGACAACGTGCTCACCGAGGCTTTCGGCCCGTTCTCGATAATCGTCGAGTACACCGACGTCAAGCAGCTCACCGACGCCGCCAGTCGCCTGCACGGCTCGCTCACCATCACCCTGCACGCAGAAGAAGCCGACGCGGACACACTCGACGACCTCCTCCGCCTGGCCGAGACACGAACCGGGCGAATCCTCCTCAACGAGTGGCCGACCGGAGTATCGGTCACACCCGCACAGCACCACGGCGGACCCTTCCCCTCGACGACATCACCACTACACACCGCGGTCGGAACCGCAGCCGTCGAGCGATTCCTCCGCCCCGTCGCCTTCCAGAACTACTTCGACTCCTGGCTCCCCGAACCACTGCGGGACGCCAACCCCTGGAACATTCCCCAAAAACGGTCGCCGGCAGGACAATCGCAGGTCTGGGGGCGGGGCTGAAACGCTGAGGCATCAGGGGGGAACGGCGTTGTAGCGCTACAACGTTGTGGCGCTACAACATCGGACACACAGGGTATCTCCGGCGTGCAATAGCCACCGATGACAGCCCTCGCCTGCCATCGGTTCCACCTGGGCTGGTGCCGCATGTCTACGAAATCGCATCCGAATGCGAATTGCCGTCAGGAGGATTCCGGCGGTGTGCAGGGCATGGAGAGCGGCCTGAGTAAGGAATGAGTAAGGAAATGGAGGTTGGCGTCATGCATCTCAGTCAGGTCCGTGCTTGGGCCACCGGGTTCAGGGACCGCATCCACGCTGAGCGGGGGCGCCGTAAGGATGCGCCAGCGCTCGTCGACGGTGGACACGCTAGAGACGTCCAGTTGCAGCCTGCCCCGCTATGCGTGCGGCCCCCTTCGCGTCCGGGTATCGGCTGGACACATATGTTGCCCCATGGTTCGTCGCCTGCGATGAAGTGCTCCAGGTTGCAACTGTCATCCCTCGTAGGCGCGGCGGGTGCGGTGCTCGTTGTGGGATTCTCGGCCCACGCGGAGTATCAGTCTCTCTTGCTCGGAGACTACGACTAACCAGACGAAGTTGCGCTGCTGATCACGAATACAATGTTGCCATTGTGGTAGGAAATACTCTGCTCCAATGGTTTACGTGCTCGATTCTCTTTCTGGTCGTGGGCATCGGCCTCGGGGGTGAATCCGTGGTTCGGCCGGCTCCCTCGGCTCGGTGATTGCGCCTGCAAGGACTCTAACGGCAACAGCACTGCCGTCCTGGCGATCATCGCGACATTCGGCGGCAAGGCGGTTGGGGCGATCACCCGCCAGCAGATAGCCGACTGGGTACAGCGGATGGTTGCTGCGGGTAAGTCGCCCTCCACGGTGCGGCACGCCTACTTCGTCGTGCGGATGGTGCCGGCGCAGGCCGTGGTGGACGTTGTCGACGACCCAGACATGGCGGCGTGGAACTCCCTGCCTTGGCGCTGAATCCGAACGCGCGACCCAAGCCCGGCACCCTGGGGGTAGAGCGGACCATCATCACCGTGGAAGGCGCGTTGGCGTACGACACCCCCGAGACCAAGGGGAGCCGGCGGAGGGTGCCGCTGAGCCCCGCAACCGTCGCGGTGTTGCGAGACAACCTCGCCGCACACCCGAGGCGGGGCGAACCCACCGCGCCCCTGTTCCCGGCGATGCGGCTTGTCGCGCAGAAACCCACGGGCCGACGCGCCACCGATGAGAACGGGAAACGCATCGTCCCCAAGGCTGAAGACGCCCTGGCCGCGCTCACAGTTGACGAAGCAGAAGCGCGGTTGACACTGGACTGGGTCAACCCGCTACTGCGTGATTCTGTCCATCACAGGAGTCTGCCTTCCGGTACCGACAAGTCGGTGTGTACGCCGCCCGTGTGCCGGGGTGGTGCGGCCGCGAACAAGAAGAGTCCTGGCCGCTGAGTCGCTGGCCAGGGACTTAGTGGAGTGGGTGGAAGGGTGTTCACCTATGGCGAGCAATGATGCAGGCCTTGGTAGCTCCGCGAACTGACTGTCCGGTAATCACGCTTAAGAGGGCTTCCACTCACGCCTCCTTATCGTCGTCGCGGCTGCCGAACCGGCCCTCATCTCGCATAGTTCCCAATGACCCTCATGAGCCGCCGACGAGGCTGAGCTGGCAGGGGAGTGGACTGCCTCACCGTAAGTGTCCGCACGGGAGGATCTGCACACCTCCGGCTGAGGAGCTTGCAGGGTGCTGCCGGTCTGTGGGATGAGTGAAGCAAATAACACGTGCGCAGCCTCTCCAGTGAAACCGCTGTACTTTTTGGCAGCGCTACACGCACGTCGCCGACCGACGAGCACGCTAGCGGCCGACCTCGGTGCTCTGGTTCCTGCACTGTCGGGTCACGCGGCGCTAAGTCTTTCGTGGTAGACGGTCCGAGTTATGTCCGGGTACAGGGTGTTTCGAGGAAATGCGCATTACCCGTCTCTGGCCGTTCCGTGTGCGTGGGTGGCCGTGTGGTGGTGGGCCGGGTTCGTGCCATCGCCGGTCTGCTTCGGTGGTGCCACCCCAGACGCCGTAGGGTTCGCCGACGGTGATCGCGTGGGTGTGGCATTCGCGTTGCACAGGGCAGGTGGCGCAGACGGCTTTCGCCTGCCGTTCGCGACGGATGCGCGCGCCGCGGCCTTCGTCGTCGTGGGCGAAGAACAGTTCGGTGCCGGTGTTCCGGCACTGAGCGTGCATCTGCCAGTCCCAGAGCTGGGTACAGGGCTGGGGTAGGTGCGGCGTCAGGCTGAGCGATGGCATCGTCCCGCTCCACTTCGTTTAGCTCGAGGTCAGTTCGGGAAGTAGCTGCTCAGAGTGCCGGTCAGGCCGAGTAGTTCGACGGTGGAGGCACCCTCGGCGATCTGTTCGCGGAACTTGGTTTCCTTGTCCTCGCGGGCCTGGGCGAGCTCGAGGGCGGATTCGACCTCACCGGCGCGGACAACGACCAGGCCGTCGCGGTCGCCGACGATGATGTCGCCGTTGTGGACGGTGGTGCCCGCGATGTCGACGGGTTGGCCGATGTTGCCCTTGTAGGCCTTGGTCGTGCCCCGGATCGACAGGCCCTTGGCGAAGAGCGGGAACTTCATGTCGATGATCTCCTCGGCGTCGCGGACCGCGCCGTGGATGACCAGGCCGGCTATCCCGGCCTTTTGCGCTGCGGCGGTGAGGACGTCACCCCAGGCTCCGGCGTCGAGGAAGCCGCGCGCGTCGGCGACGAGGATGTCGCCGGGGCGGGCGTGCTGAAGGGCGGCGTGCAGCATCAGGTTGTCGGCGGGACCGGCGTCCACTGTGAGCGCGGGACCGGCAAGCTTCATCGACGGGTCGATCGGCTTGATCACGGCACCGATGGAGCCACGTTGCCCCTGGGCCTCGTAGATGGTGGCGGCACCGAGCTCGCGGAGGCGGGCGAGTTGCTCGCCGGTGGGTCGAGTGCTCATGGTGTTCTCCTGTTTCTGCGCGGTTGTGTCGCCGCGATGGTGGTGCGGTCTGCCGAAGATGTTGCGGCTCTGCAGATGTGAGGTGTGACCGGCGGACTGCGGCCCGGCGGTCAGGGGTGGAGCGTCGGTTTCATGGAGGCGCCCCGGTGCTGCGCGGTCGGCGCGGGTCACCGGCGCCGGAGGGCGAGGGCTTCCTCCGTTGCCGGGTGCGGTGGCACCTGGTAACGGATCCGACAAAAAAGTACAGTATCAGAACAATCTCTGTCATCATAGGGATTCGATCAGGTAGTTGACGGGCCGTTGCCGGACTATCGCTCATATTTTGTACTCACTCTGAGGTAGGAGAAGACCATGAAGTTGGCGATCATCGGATGTGGTGAAGTGGGCCGCCTGTATGCCCGGGCCGCGGCGGAGTCCTGTGATGTCGTTCTCTGCGATGCGTATCCGTCACCGGCTGCGCGTGAGCTGGCGATCGAGCTGGGCTTAACGCTTCATGAGCGTGTGGGCGACTGGCTCGCCGGCGTGGACCGGGTGTGGTCGTGTGTGACCGGCGACGTCGCCGCGGCGGTGGCCGAGCAATCCGGAGCCTTCCTGTCGCCGGAGGCAATGTTCGTCGACCTGAGTACCGCCACCCCGGCCGACAAGCGGTTCTCGGCGGACTTCCTGCGCGGCAGGGGGATCGAGTATGCGGATGCGGTAATCATGGGCGCCATCGGCATGACGGGCCTGCGCACGTCCCTGCTGGTCTCCGGGGACGCCGCCGAGGCGGCGGTGGCCGACTTCGCCACGATTGGGGCACCGTCGCGGGCGCTGGAGAACGCCCGGCCCGGGGATGCGGCGGCACTGAAGCTGCTGCGCACCGTGCTGACCAAGGGGATCGAGGCGCTGGCGGTCGAGTGCCTCGTGTCGGCGGAGAAGCAGGGCGTGCGCGAGGAGCTCTACCGGGTGCTCGGCGACATCGACACCCAGGGATTTACCGCCTTCCTCGATGCGGTGGTGCGCAGTCACCTCCTGCACGCCGAGCGCCGCGCGCACGAGGTCGAACGCGCCGTCGCCCAACTCGATCAGGCAAACCTGCCCTCGTCGGTACTTGCGGGCACGCGCACCCTCTACGAGCGCACTGTCCACTCCCTCGCCGCCCACCCGCCCGGCCCGGACGCCGCGGCATCCATCGATTCCGCACTCGCGTGGCTACTGAGCGTGTCCGAGACTGACACCCCCGCCGTGGTCTGAGCCCATCTCCGCGCGCACCGTCTGCCCTCTGGCCGACCCCGGCTGTGGGCCCGGGGTCGGCCAGAGGCGTCCTCCGCGCACCCCGCCGCCCGATCGGTGACAATTTAAGGAACAAAAACACAGGTATGACCGACTAAACACGGCAGTATTGCCAATATTGTTCTCAGATTGTATGTTCGTTACAGATCGAGTGTGGCGCGCAACACAGCAACCTGATGCGGCTCGTCACGATGGCAGAGTCCAGCCCCACGGGATGAACGCCCGCTCTCGACTTCCCAGCAGCTTGTACGAAGGAGTTCACCAATGTCCCGTGACCTGGACGCGCCCGAGATCGGCGCCTACCGCAGCGCGGTGATCCGCAAGATCAAGATGCGGGTGCTGCCGTTTCTGGTGGTGCTCTACATCATGGCGTTCATCGACCGCGCCAACGTCGGCTATGCCGCCCTGGAGATGAACGCCGACCTCGGAATCACCAAGGCGCAGTTCGGGCTCGCCGCGGGATTGTTCTCTATCGGGTACTTCCTGTTCGAGGTGCCGAGCAACATGCTGATGCGTAAGGTCGGCGCCCGCAAGTGGATCGCCCGCATTCTCTTCAGCTGGGGCGCCGTAGCCGTCCTGACTGGCTTCGTACATGACTTCACCCAATTAGCCATCGCCCGAACGGTTCTCGGCATCGCGGAAGCCGGCTTCTTCCCCTGCGTGCTTCTGTACCTGACGTTGTGGTTCCCCGAACGGGAACGCGCCCGCGTCGTCGCCCAGTTCATGATCGCCCTGCCGGTGGCCACCCTCATCGCGGGCCCACTGTCCGGGATGATCCTCGACCACGTGCACTGGTTCGGCGTCGAGAGCTGGCGCTGGGTGTTCATCCTCGAAGGCATCCCCGCTGTCATGCTCGGCTTCGTCACCCTGTTCGTCCTGGTCGACGGCCCGCACAAGGCCAAGTGGCTCACCCGCGACGAAGCGGACTGGCTGACCGAGACCATCGACGCCGAGAACCGGGCCAAGGCCGCCGCCCACGGCCAGGTGTCGTTCCTGCGCAGCCTGGCCGGGATCCGCACCCTGTCGCTGTCGTTCATCTACTACAGCAAGTCCGTCGCGATCTACGTCCTCGCCTTCTTCACCCCCAGCATCGTCGCCGGCCTCGGTGACAAGCTCAGCAACACCTCCGTCGGGTTCATCACCGCCCTCCCGTACGCCGCCGCCGCGATCTTCATGGTCTGGTGGGCCCGGCACTCGGACCGAAACGGTGAACGCCGTTGGCACGTCGGGATTCCGCTGCTCGTCGCCGCCGCCGGCCTGGTCTCGATGGTCTTCGTCCAGGACAGCCTGTGGTTCTCGGTGATCCTGCTGGTCGTCATCACCGTCGCCGTCTACGCCACCTACGGACCGTTCTGGGCGCTGCCCTCGTTGTTCCTGACCGGACCCGCCGCGGCCGTCGGCCTGGCCTCGATCAACTCGCTCGCCAACCTCGGCGGCTTCGTCGGCCCCTTCGGCTTCGGCGCCCTCGAAACCGCCACCGGCGGCATCTACTGGGGCCTGTCCATCGTCGCAGCCATGCTCGTCATCGCCGCGGGCCTGGTCACCCGGCTCCGGTTCGTCCGAGAGGCCGAGGCCAAGGCCCGCGAACTCGCGGCCACCGACGCCGCCCGGGAGTTATCCGACAAGGACGACGTCCGCGTCTCCTAACCACCCTCACCAATCCGCACTGGGCGGGCTCGCCTCGGCGAGCCCGCCCAGACCCATCAGGAACAGTACGATCGAAGTACAATCTGACTAATCGCAGCGGTCTACAGCACCCGGTGCAGCGGTCCGGACGCCCGTCGCACCGGGGGACAACGCACACAGAGGAGACACCCGATGGCTCAATCGAGTTCGATGGTCTACGAACTGGTCCGGAGCCGAATCATGGCCGGACACTACGCGCCGGGCGCGCACCTCACCGAGGGGCAGCTCTGCGAGGAACTCGATGTCAGCCGCACCCCTGTCCGGGCCGCGCTCCGCCGCCTCACCGAGGAAGGACTGATCCAGACCGAGCCACATCGCGGTGCGTTCGTCGCGCAATGGACCCGCTCGGACGTCGACGAGGTCTTCGAACTGCGCTGCATCCTCGAATCCCGCGGCGCGGGCCTGGCCGCCGCACGCCGATCCGCGGACGAGTGCGCAGAGTTGCGCAAGTCCGTCGACGAAATGGCGAAGATCGCCGAAGCGAAGAAGTCCACCTACAAAGACGATCTCCACCACAACAACCGAGAGTTCCACCTGCTCGTCCTCTCGGCCGCACGCTCACCTCGCCTGTACAAGATCGCCGAGCAACTCGCCTACACCTCAGTCACCCTCGGCACCTACTTCTACTACTCCGACACCGACATCGCCCGCAGCATCCAGTTCCACCGCGACATCACCGACGCCATCACCGCACAGAACCGCACCGTCGCCGAATCCCTCATGTCCGCCCACATCGGCGTCGGACACGTCGCCTTCGACGCCGGACGCTTCGGACAATCACACCCGGACGACTGAGACAGCGGAGCCCCTGTCTAGTTGAAGGACGGACACTCGAAGGTCCGCATCTACACCAGCCTCTGGGGCGTGCCCCTTCGTAAAAACGCTGATAGGTGCATTCCGATACCGGCCCATCGGACGCTCCTGACCAGGCGCATAGATGTCGTCCGCTGACAATTTCCCGAGCGCGGCGAGAAGTGGGACGCAAATGACGTGATGTCCTGTGTCAGCGAATCGTCCTTGATGTGTGCGCCCTGACCTGCGGTAAGGAAATTTGATTGGCAAACCGAGTGC